>CAVWYB010000036.1:0-55670 GCA_963759145.1 uncultured Solirubrobacterales bacterium | reverse complement strand
GACGATGAGAGCGGCGGTCTTCGAGGGGCACGAACGAATCGTGCTCGAGGAGAAACCCTTCCCTCACTGCGGGCCTACCGATGCGATCGTCAAGGTGAGCCTGACGACGATCTGTGGGACCGACGTGCACATCTGGCGCGAGGAATATCCCGTCGAACAGGGGAGGATCGTCGGTCACGAGCCGGTGGGCACCATCCATCAACTCGGAGGCGCGGTCAGCGGTTACGAAGTCGGCGAGCGAGTGTTGGTCGGCGCAATCACGCCCTGCGGAACGTGCTTCTACTGCCAGTCACACACCGAGTCCCAGTGCTCCGGATATGACGATGACTGGGAGATGATCGGCGCCTGGCGGCTCGGAAACTCGATCGACGGCGTTCAGGCCGACTACTTTCGTGTCCCGTATGCGCAGGCCAACCTGGCAAAGATCCCGGCGGATCTCTCTGACGAGCAATGTCTGCTGCTGGCCGATATCGCGTCCACCGGAATCTCGGCTGCCGAGCGTGCGGACGTGCAGATCGGTCAGACCGTCGCCGTATTCGCCCAGGGCCCGATCGGACTCTGCGCCACCGCGGGTGCACGGCTCAGAGGAGCGTCGCTGGTGATCGGCGTCGACGCGATCGGCAAGCGCCTCGAGCTGGCGCGTCAAATGGGTGCCGACGAGGTGATCGACTTCACTCAAGAGGACCCGGTCGCCGCGATCAAGCGCCTGACGGAGGGACGTGGTGTGGATGTGGCGATCGAGGCGTTCGGTAGTGAAGCGACCTTCCAGGCCTGCCTCGACGCGACTCGTCCGGGAGGAATCGTCTCGAGCCTTGGCGTGTACGGTGGCAAGCTGGAGATACCGCTCGAGTCCTACGTCTACGGAATCGGCGACAAGCAGATCCTCTCGACGCTCTGCCCCGGCGGCAAGAAGCGGATGCACGACCTCATGGAGCTCGTGCGGCGCGGGCGCCTGGACCTTGCACCGCTGATCACGCACCGTTTCTCACTGGACCGGATCGAGGACGCCTACGAGCTCTTCGGCAACCAGGAGGACGGTGTCGTCAAAGTGGCACTCACTCCATAGTTAGGCTGACCGCGAATGCCGATCGCCTATCCCGCGCACCGCGAGGCGGACGTCGCACTGCGCGACGGGAGCACCGTGCATGTGCGGCCGGCACGCCCATCGGACCGTGAGTCGCTCCTCGCCTTCCTCCGTGGGCTGTCGCGGGACTCTCTCTTCTTCCGGTTCTTTTCGGGCGGAGCAAATCTGGAGGCGGCCGCGAAGTGGGCAGCCGACGTCGACTACGAGCACCGCTTCGGCCTGGTCGCGACCAGCGGCGCCACGCACCGCATCGTCGGGCACGCCGGTTACGAGGTGACGAACGGCGACCGCGCCGAGGTCGCCTTCGAGGTGGCGGACGACCTTCAGGGCCAGGGCCTGGGCACCATTCTGCTCGTGCACCTCGCGGAGGCCGCTGAAGAGCAGGGAGTGGCCATCTTCGAAGCCAGTGTGCTTCCCGAGAACTACCGGATGGCAGGGGTCTTTCGCGAGAGCGGATTCTCCGTGCGGATGCGCTCCGCGCCGGATCTGATCTCGGTCGAGATGCCGACAACGATCTCCCCGGCTGCGCGAGAGCGCTTCGAAGACCGGGAGCGCGCCGCCGCGGTTGTCGCTGTGCGCAGATTCCTCGAGCCGGCGTCCGTGGCTGTGATCGGCGCCTCGCGACAGCGCGGCACCGTCGGAGCGGAGGTCTTCCACAATCTGCTCGCCACCGGTTTCAACGGCCCGGTCCATCCGGTCAACGCACGTGCCGACGTCGTACAGTCGGTGCGCACCTTCAAGTCGGTGCTGGACGTGACAGGTGACGTCGATCTGGCGATCGTTGCGGTACCGGCGGCTGCCGTCATCGGCGCGGCGCGTGACTGTGCGGAGAAAGGTGTAAAGGCGCTGGTCGTCATCTCCGCCGGCTTTGCGGAGACGGATGCCGAGGGCGCTGCGAGACAGCACGAGTTGGTCAGGATCTGCCGGGAGGGCGGCATGCGGCTGGTCGGGCCCAACTGCCTTGGGGTCCTCAATACCGCTCCAGACGTGCGGCTGAACGCGATATTCGGCCCGCTGTTTCCCCCAGCCGGGCGGGTCGGATTTCTCTCGCAGAGCGGCGCGCTCGGCCTGGCCATAGTCGACTATGCGGCGAAGCTCGACCTCGGGCTGTCTTCGTTCGTGTCCGTGGGTAACAAGGCCGACATCTCCGGCAACGACCTCATGGAGTATTGGGAGGCCGACGAGAGCACGGACCTGATGCTCCTGTATCTGGAGTCCTTCGGAAACCCGCGAAAGTTCGGGCGCATCGCACGCCGGGTCGCGCGCACGAAGCCGATCCTTGCGGTCAAGAGCGGCCGTTCGGCGGCCGGCGCACGCGCTGCCTCATCTCACACCGGCGCGCTGCTCGCCTCATCCGACGTGACCGTCGACTCCCTCTTCGAGCAGGCGGGCGTCATACGGACCGACACGCTCGCCGAGCTGTTCGACGTGGCGAGGCTGCTCGCAAGCCAGCCCATACCGTCCGGCAGGCGCGTGGCAATAGTGACGAACGCGGGCGGGCCGGGAATCATGTGCGCGGACGCGTGCGAGGCCCGCGGTCTCGAGGTCGTTCCATTGGGTGACGACGTGAAAGCCGAGCTTGCCAAGTTCCTTCCGCCGGCAGCCGCGCTCACGAATCCCGTGGACATGATCGCGACCGCGCCGGCCGAGCACTACCGACGCGCCGTGAGCGTGGTGGGTCGCCACAAGGCTGCCGACGCGATCATCGCGATCTTCATCCCGCCCTTGCTCACCGAGCCGGCAGAGGTTGCGGCCGCCATCCGGGAGGGCATCGGCGAGATCGACGCATCCGTGCCGGTGCTTGCCGTGTTCATGAGCGCCGACGGCGCCCCCGCGAACCTGAGCTCCGAGGAGGAAACCGTCCCCGCGTTTGCGTTTCCTGAAGACGCCGCCCGGGCGCTCGCGCGAGCGGCTGACTACGGTGTGTGGCGTTCGACGCCCGGCGGAGAGATACCGATTTTCCAAGACGCGCGCGTCGAGGAGGCGGCCGCTGTGATTGCGGGTGCCCTTGCCGGCCAGCGGGATTGGCTCGAGCAAGAAGACGTCGCGCGGCTGCTGTCCTGCTACGGCATACCGCAACCTGAGTCGCAGGTGGTCGACACGCCTGAGGGGGCGGGGCGGGCGGCCAAGGAGTTCGGCGGAAAGATCGCGCTCAAGGTGATAGCGCCAACGCTCCTCCACAAGACCGATGTCGGTGGCGTGGAGCTCTCGCTCGAGGGCGCAGCCGCGACCACGGCCGCGGCCAAGGAAATGGCACGGCAGGTCGGCGAAACAGGGCATCCTCCGAGCGGCTTCCTGGTCCAGCAGATGGTGCCTACCGGAGTCGAGATGCTGGTGGGCGTCGTCCACGACCCGCTGTTCGGCCCCGTCGTCGCCTGTGGAGCCGGCGGTGTCCAGGCCGAGCTACTGAAGGATGTGGCGGTGCGGATATCGCCACTGACCGACCGCGACGCGAGGGAGATGATCAGGTCGCTGAAGACCTTTGCGCTCCTGGACGGATTCCGAGGGGCACCGCAGGCGAACGTCGGCGCACTCGAGGACGTTGTGCTGCGAGTCGGTGCCCTCGTCGAGAACCATCCCGAGATCGCTGAGATGGATTGCAATCCCGTGACGGTGTCGCGAGATGGCGCCATCGTCGTGGACGCCCGCGTCCGGGTCCAGGAAGCCGCGCCGCCGCGCCCCGAGCCGGCGCTGCGCGCTACGTGAGCTGAGGCTGCGCGGGTTCGATTCTGCCGCGTCTCCGATCCGCGGGGCGCAAAACGGGGCGCTAGGCTGCCGAGACCATGCCACGACTCACGCCAGGCGGCCCCTTGCCAATAGGCGCACCGATCTACATCAGCGCAGGTGATTACAAGGGCTACGTCGGCACTATCACGGGAACGCAGGAAACCGACAACAGACTCACCCACTACCGCGCTCGGATCAAGCTGCCTGAGCAGGTAGAGGGCATGGAGTTCGAGGCCATAGTCGAAGCGGCGAACGTCCAACTTTTTGGTCAAACCGGGCGCTGACCGTCGGCCCGAGACACATCCACCTCCGACGTGAGCCGCCCGGCGACCTCCACCGACGTCCCCGCCGTGGCGGCTTGCCTGGCCAGCGCCTTCTTCGACGACCCGCTGTGGGGCCACTGGACCTTCCCGGACGAGCCTAGCCGCGCAGGGAAGATGGACGTGTTCATGCGTTTTTGGGCCGCGACCGCCGTGCGCGACCCCTGGGTACGGATGACGGATGACTGCGAGTCTGTGGCTCTTTGGCACCCTCCCGGGGAGCCGGAGCTGACGCCTGAGCAAGAGGAAGAGCTCTGGCCGCTGGTCGAGGACCTGTTCGGCCACCGTGCGACAGAGTTGCGAGCACTGTTCGACCAGTTCGACGAGCACCATCCCCACGACGAGCCGCACTTCTACCTGGCGTGGTGGGCGACCCACCGCGATCACGCCGGCCGCGGCCTCGGGACACGTCTGATCCGGGAGAACCTCGCCGAGATCGACGCGCGGGGCGAGCCGGCGTTCCTCGAGTCGACCAATCCGGCGAACCTGTCGCGCTACGAGGCGCTCGGCTTCGTGCGCCGGAGCGAGTTCGGCCCGCCCGGAGGTCCGGTCATCACAACCATGTGGCGCAACGCCGCGAGATCCTGACGCTGAAGGGGTCCCCGGTTCGAATCCGGGCGTCGGCTTGGCTTACTTCCAGCGCCGTGCGGCTCCCGTCAGGTATTGCCAATAGCCTCGCAGGGCGGCGGACGAGCTCAGCGCCTGGTAGGCAAACAGGTAGCCGAGGAACCCGCTCCTGTCGCGATCGGTCAGGACCCCGAGCGGCCGAAAGACGTAGCGCTCCTGCCAGCGCCGCAGCAGCCATAGAGGAGCAGGGTGAAGGGAATGACGAGCATCGACCACCACGAGACGATGAGGGGGTAGCCGAAGAGGAAGAGAACGGCTCCGGGTATCCAGAAGAAGATGTAGCCGATGTCGAGGAAGGGCACGAGGTAGTCGATTCCCGCGACGAACTTCGCGAGCACGCGGGGTTGGCGAATCGGCGGATTGGTTCGGACACCTTCGAACATTCCGCGCGCCCAGCGCGATCGCTGGCGCATGAAGTCCGAAACCCTGTCGGGCACGGTCGTGAACGCGAGTGCGGTGGGCTCGTACTGGACGACGCCGCGCGTAGAGCATGAGGCTCCACGTCAGAACGATGTCCTCGCCGATTGCGTCCGGCCAGCCACCAACGGCCCGGATGTCATCCGTCCAGTACGCCGAGAACGCGCCCTGCGCAACCAGCGCAGTGTTGTAGGCGGCCTGCATCCGCTTGACTCCGTTGATGCCGAGCCGGTAGTCCCAGCCCTGCATCCTGGTGAGGAAGTTGGCCTGGACGTTGCGAGCAACCAGTGCTCCCGCACAAGCACATATGTGCTGACCCTGCGGACGGCTCGTGACCCGTGCGATCAGGCGGATGAGGCCCTCGCGGTGCAGCGTGGTGTCCGCGTCGACCGTCACGACCAGGGGTGTCGTGACGGTGGCCAGCGCGGTGTTCAGCGTGCGGTGTTTGCCGGGTGTCGGCTCGAAGACGCGGCGATAGCGCAGTCCGAGGCTGAGCGCGGCCGCCTGGGCGCGTTCCGCCGTGCGATCGGAGGAGTCGTTGTCCGCAAGCACGATGTGGAGCGGGCCCGAATAGGAGACCTCGGCGAAGCGCTCGAGGGTCGGGACGATCGCGTCCTCCTCGTCTCGGGCCGCCACGATCAAGGTCACCGCCGGCCACTGGCCCGCCGGCCAGGGGCCGTCGGGCGGCGTCAGGCTCGGAGGGCGGTACCGGGCCGTGATCAAGGTAAAGGCCAGAAAGCCGATCAGCACGCCGGGTATGTATGCGAGCAGAGTCGGAATCACCCATGCCATCACGGGTCCGATCGCCCTTGCGAGCTCCGCACGCCATGGCTGCGAGACGTAGATGCTGAAGGCGACCCAGGCCAGGGTGAGGGCAAACGCGACCACGAACCGCAGGGTCGGCCGGATTCCAACCCTCGGACGCGGACGCCAGATCAGGCCCCCAAGCGGGCGCGATACGTGCTCCATAACCCTCTCTGGAGGTATCGCCGTCGGGGCCGCAGTACTTGAGTCCGATGCGCGGGAGCCGCGCCTTTATTTGGCCCCCGCGTCCCCCCGCTCGTACCCCTTCATTGAACCAAGCTGGCCTACTCCGTGCATCCGCCGACGGACCTGTCGAACGTCGGAGGCGTCGACCTTCCACACAACCCGGCCGGTCGACAGCGTGCCGTCCCCGACCCTGATCGAGTACTCGGGCTACGGCTACGCGAAGCCGGACGGACCGGTGAGCGGGATCGCGGCCCTCGCCAACCTCATGGGGTTCACGGTCGTCGACGTCAACATGCGCGGCACGGGGTGCTCGGGCGGGGCGTTCGACTTCTTCGAGCCGCTGCAGAACCTCGACGGCTACGACATCATCGAGACGGTCGCCCGTCAACCCTGGGTCGCCCACCACAAGGTCGGGATGCTGGGCATCTCCTACGGCGGCATCAGCCAGCTGTTCACCGCCCAGACCCAGCCGCCGAGCCTGGCCGCGATCACGCCCCTCTCGGTGATCGACCAAACGCAGACGACGCTCTACCCGGGAGGCATCCTGAACACGGGATTCGCCTTCAACTGGGCCCAGGAGCGCATCCACGAAGCGCAGCCGGCCGGTCCCGACAGCGGGCAACCCTGGGCCTACCAGCGGATCCAGGAGGGCGACCAGACCTGCGCGGACAACCAGGTCCTCCACCCGGAGGCGGTTGACCTGGTCGGCAAGGTCCGCGACGAACGACCACTACGTGCCCGAGGTCGCCGACCCGGTGTCCCCGATCACGTTCGTCGACAAGATCAACGTCCCGGTCTTCATGGCCTGCCAGTTCACCGACGAGCAGACGGGCGGGCACTGCCCGACGCTCGCCAAGCGCATGACCGGCACCGACAAGAAGTGGTTCACGTTCACGAACGGCACGCACGTCGACTCGCTGTCTCCCGAGATCTTCAACCGCCTCTACGACTTCCTCGAGCTCTACGTGGCGCGGGAGGCGCCGATCACCAAGTCGGCGCTGATCCAGGCCACCGCAGTCCCGGTCTTCCAGGCGGTGTTCGGGATCGACGGCATGACGCTGCCGCCCGACCCGATCCAGCTGCAGCCGACCTATGACCTCGCCAAGGCGGCGTTCGAGGCGCAGCCGCCGATCCGCGTGCTGTTCGACAACGGCGCGGGCAACTCAAATGCCGGCTGGCCCTATCCGGGCTTCGAGCGGTCGTTCTCGAGCTTTCCGATCCCGGGCACCACGGCTCGCTCCTGGTACCTCGCGCCCAGCGGCGCGCTCGCGAACCAGACCCCGCGCGGACACCGCTGCGGACGCGTTCACCTGGGACGCCCATGCCCGGCCGCTGACCGACTTCTCCGGCGACACCGGCGCTGGTGCGGGCGGGCTGTGGACCGCGACGCCCAACTACCAGTGGACCCAGGATCCCGACCGCAGCGCCGTGTCCTACGTGACCGCGCCGCTGAGCGCCGACGCGGCCGTGGTGGGCGCCGGGCGCGTGGACGTCTGGGTCCGCTCGTCGACTCCGAACGTCGACCTGCAAGCGACGATCAGCGAGGTGCGGCCGGACGGCAAGGAGACGTTCGTGCAGAACGGCTGGGTGCGCGGCAATATGCGCAAGCTCGACGCGGCCAAGAGCACGCTGCTCGAGCCCGTCCTCAGCCTCCGAGAGGCGGACGTCTCGCCTTTGCCTCGCAGCTTCGTGCAGGTCACGATCCCTCTCTATTACGAGGGGCACATGTACCGCGCGGGCTCGCGCATCCGCGTCAGGATCGCCGCGCCGAACGGCGACCAGCCCATCTGGTCTTTCGGCGAGACGGAGCCCGCCGGGCCGGCGGAGGTCGCGATCGGCTACGGCGCAAAGAGGCCGTCGCGCCTCGTCCTCCCGGTGGTGCCGGGCGTGAGCGCGCCGACCGCGCTTCCACCCTGCCCGGGCCTACGCGGCGAGCCCTGCCGCGACTACCGGCCCGTAGCGAACGGCACGCCGTAGCCTGAGCCCCGCTACGGCTCCCCCGGCTTCGCGGCGGCGATGTCGGGCGCGCGGTCTCCGGTACTGTCGCCGGGATTCAGATGTCGTCGCGAAAGATCCTCGCCCCGCTCGCCCTTGCCCAGTTCATCTGCAGCTTCGCGGGCTCGAACATGAACGTGATGATCAACGACATCAGCGAGGACCTGGACACCACCGTGACGGGCGTGCAGGTCACCATCACCCTGTTCTTGCTGATCATGGCGATCCTCATGATCCCCTGCAGCAAGCTGACCGACCGCTGGGGCCGCAAGCGGTGCTTCATCGGTGGCCTCGTCCTGTACGGGATCGGAGCCGTAGTGAGCGCAGTTTCACCGAGCCTTGGCGTGCTGATCCTCGGCAACTCGGTGTTCGAAGGCGTGGGCACGGCGTTCCTGATACCGCCCGTGTACATCCTCACCACGATGGCGTTCAGTGACCTCACGTCACGGGCCCGCGCGTTCGGCGTCATCAGCGGGCTGGGCGGCATCGGCGCGGCGGCAGGACCGTTGATCGGAGGGCTCATCACCTCGGCGATCAGCTGGCGGGCGGCGTTCATCTTCCAGGCCGCGGTCATCGTGGTGATCTTGCTTCTCAGCCGCCGCGTGGTCGATCCAGTACCGCCGGACCCGACGCGCCCCTTCGATGCGGTCGGTGCGATTCTGTCCGCGGTGGGGATGTTCTTCATCGTGTTCGGGATCCTGCAGGCGGACAACGACGGCGTGCTGATGGCGGTGTTGCTGGCGGTCGGAGCCGTGTTCCTGGCGTCGTTCTTCTTCTATATCCGCTCTCGAGAGAGAGCCGGCAAGGAAGCGCTGCTATCCACGAAGCTCTTCAAGAATCGCACGACCAATCTCGCCCTCGTGACCCAGAACATTCAGTGGCTGGTCCTCATCGGGACGTCGTTCGTCGTCGCGGTCTTCCTCCAGACCGTTCGCGGCTACAACGCGATCGAGACAGGTGTGATCTTCACCGCGGCGACATTGGGGGTCCTGGTCTCGTCGCTTGCGGCTGAGCGGCTCGCCAAGCGGTACTCGCAAAAGAGCCTGATCGCGGCGGGCTTCGTCGTCACCGCGGCGGGCATCGGAGTGCTGCTCGCCCTGGTCGGGGCATCGTCGCGCGTCGTCGCCTTCGTGCCCGGACTGGCGCTGATCGGCCTGGGCGTGGGGGTGATGCTGACCCCCTCGGTCAACGTCGTGCAGTCGAGCTTCCCCGATGATCAGCAAGGCGAGATATCGGGTCTGTCGCGCAGCGTGTCCAACCTGGGCTCGTCGTTCGGTACGGCGATCGCGGGCACGATCCTGGTTTCCGATCTTGCCTCAGGCAACACCACCTACGTGCTGGCGATGGTCTTCCTGGGCGTGTTTGCGCTGGTCGGTCTCGTGGCCGCCCTGATGCTGCCCGACGCCGGCGGCGGCCGGGCTGAGGCAGGATGACGATAGGCAGTGCGCTGCGAGTGACGAGCAGGGTCAACCGGATGGAGCGTCTGCGACCCCACCCGGACCCGGTTCCGGCGATGGGCGCTCGCCGACCGGCGCACGAGCACGCGCGACATCCTCCGCGATCTTGACCGCCGCCGCCGTCAGGGGAGCTGCGAGGACGAGGCCGATCGTGCCGAAGAGCGCACCGCCGGCGATCGTGACGATGAGCACTGCGAGCGGGTGGATGCCCAGTGCGGCTCCGTAGGCGATCGGCTGGACGAGCTGCTGCAGCATCCCGTTGGCCAGCAGCGCGATCACGGCCATCGCGATCGCCGCGTCGGTTCCCTGGGAACCAAGCGCGATCAGCACGGTGAACGCACCGGCGCTCCACGCGCCAACGTATGGAATGTAGGCGGCAACGAAGTTCACGATGGCAATCGATCCAGCCAGCGGGACACCGAGTAAAAGCGCGCCGAGGCCGATCACGACCGCGTTGAAAGCCGCCACGATCGTGACGCCCACGAAGTAGCCCCGTAGCGAGGTGAGGATGCGACCCGTGATCGTGTGGGCGAGTCTCTGCGGGAGGCCGAGGTGACGCTCGGTCCAGCTCCTGATCTTCGGACCGTCTGCGAGCAGGAAGACGAGGCTGAGCAAGGTGAAGGACAGGAACACGGCGAGGGACGCGAGCGTCGAAAGCCCCTTGCCGAGGCCGTTCAGCAGCGCATGAAATGCCGTTGTCAGGTCTGAGCCGGCCTCGTCGGTCGCGTGCTCGGCGGAGTTCGAGCTGACGCCGAGATCCTTTACGGCACTCTGAATCTTGTCCGCGGCGCTCTGGAGGTGGCCGTTGAGGTTGCCGGACTCGCCGGTGACTCCGGCGAGGACCATCACGACGACGAGACCGCCGGCCGCGACGATCAGCAAGAACACGATCGCGACGGCCGCTCCGCGAGGCACACGATGGCGCACCAGATAGCCGACCAGAGGAGAGAGGACCGCCGCCACGATCGCAGCCGTGATGACCGGGAGGACGATCGTCTGGGTCAAGGTCATCAACCAGATCGCGCCGACCAGAAAAGCGCGCCACTCCCGACGAGCAGCCAGGCCATGAAGCCGAGATCGCGCAGCCACCGCGGAGCCGCAAAGATCCCCGAAAGCTCTCCGGGATCGAGCTCTACGAACTCGGTGTCGTTCCCCTCCGGGTTTCCGCTGCCCTTCCGACGTCTCAGCCGCACCCGCATCACACTAGTCGTCGCGTCGGCGCCACAAATCAGATCCTGCGTTTGTGCAGCACCGCCGCGACACCGCCGGCCGGCAACGGCAGCCAATACGAAACGAACCGGTACGCGAGCGTCGCGAGCGCCGCGTCCGCAGCGTTCACGCCGGCCAGCGCCAGCAGGCCGGCGAGGCCCGCCTCGACGAAGCCGAGCCCGCCGGGAGTCACCGGAATCAAGGCCAGGAGCTGGGCTCCCACGAAGGCGAGCAGGACGAGCGATGGCCGTGGCTCCGCACCCACCGCGGCGAGCGCAAGCAACAGAGCGCAATAGTCGAGCAACCACCGGAGCACAGAGGCCAGTAACGCCTCGCGAGCATTGGCGCCGACGACTTTCAAGGCACGGTCTCGTTCGCGCACGAGCCGGCTCGGTAGTCCCACCAGCGGCGGGCGGCGGCGCAGAATGGTGTTCCGGGCGCTCTGGGCGATCCGCCCGACTGCTGCGAGCGCCCGGTCGCTTGCGAGCAGAACGCCGCCCACTCCTGCGAGCGCTACGAACACCCCTGCACCGAGCAACGCAGCCCGCACCAGCCCTCTGTCGACGGGAAGGCCGGCGAGGAAACCCGGCACGGTCAAGACCGGCAGTGCCAGGAGCGTGGCGAACGTGAGCACGTTCGCGGCCGTCAAGCCGGACGCGGTGGTCGCGCTCGGGACGCCTGATTCGACAAGCATCCTGTATTGCAGAGCGCCGCCGGCCGCACCGCCACCCGGAGCGACCTTGGCAACCGCGTTCCCGGCCAGCTGAGAAAGGATCACCGGCCTCCACGCCGCATGGTCGAGGCAAATCTGTTGAAGCACCCAGACGGTCGCAAGGCTTGCTCCCTCGATCGCGACCATCAGGACGAGCCACTTTGGATCGAGCTTCGCGACCCGCGGCGCAGATGAGAAAAGCTCGATCAGGCTCGGCGCGACGAGGTAAAGCGAAACCCCGGTCACCGAAAGCAGGACGATGCGTTTCAGCAACGGGCTTCGCCAGGCGGATTCGCTCAGTCGGCCGGCCCGGCTCGGAGACTGTCGAACTCGTCGTCAGTCAGGAGGCCACGCTGGTGCAGGTCCCCCAGTTCGCCGAGCGTCCGCTCGTGGTCCGCAGGCGTCCGAGTCGAGTCCGGGAGCGGGGTCCTCCGGGCGTGGGGATCTTGGTTCGGGAAGGCCGCACGAATGGTCTGCTCGGCCCACCGCCCGCCTTGACGGTCGGCGAACCATGCGTTGACGGTGTCCGTGCGTCCCGTGATTGCGACGGTTCGGATCATCCCGCTGAGGAGCGCCATGCCCCCGACGGTAGCGCACTCGAGTGTCGCGGAAGTTGCAATCCCCCCTTCAGAGGTGGACTCGGGTCGACCGCGAATTAGGGTGACACGCGAAGGCCTCACTTGACTGCGCGAACGCAACGAACGGTGAAGGCTCGAAAGGAGTTTCACGTGAGAGGTACCGGACGTGCGATGTTCGCAGCGATCCTGCTGCTGATCGCCGGCACGATCAACATCATCTACGGCATCGGGGCGCTCGACGATGCCAGGATTTTCGTCAACGACACGAGGTTCATCCTCGACGACCTCAACACCTTGGGCTGGGTCCTGATCATCCTCGGGGTGATCCAGCTGACGGGGGGCTTCTCGCTGATCGCCGGCAACACCTATGGCCGGGTGATCGGCATCATCGGGGCAGGCCTCGGTGCGATCGGAGCACTGCTGTCCATCGGCGGGAACGACCCCTGGTGGTCGCTGGGCGTCTTCGCTCTGTGCCTCTACGTCCTGTCCGGGCTGATCGTCTTCGGCGAGGACGACAGGGCCGGCAGAGGAGTCTGATCCGAGGGCAGGGAGCCGGCTGGAAGCCGGCTCCCGGCTCCGCTCAGTGAAGAAGGGCCTTGAGCAGAACGAGCACGAGGCCCAGTGCGGCGGTCGTCAAGCCGGCCGCTACCAGCTGCGCGGGCGTACCGGCCGCGCGATGACGCAGGATCGCGCCCCATGCGAACAGCAGGGCCGTGTTGACGAGGATCGCGACCCAGAGCCCCGCCTCAACGGAGTAGACGCCCAGCGCGGCGGGGATGAGTGCGACCAACGCTGGGCCAACCGCCTCGACCATCGGCCACTCGTGCCTGATGCCGTCGAACACGTGACCGGGGCTTAGCGCCTGCCGATCCTCAGCACTGCGCGCGAGCGCCAGCGACCACGCGTGTGCGAGTGCGAATACCAATGCGGTAACCGCCACCGCGGCCATCATCGCCCCCGCCGGCAGATTCGTCTGCGCGAGGCCGACGATCACGGACGAGACCAGGATCGTGCCGTAGACGCTGGCAGCCAGATTCTCCTGCGGAAGCAGTCGCGACACGCCGCTCTGTCGCGTCCGTTCGCTATCGGGGAGCGAAGCCAGGCGCCGAGCATAAACGGAGCCGCTGCCCGACCTGGTCGAGTCGGCCCTCTACGGAGCGAGCGAGTTGTAGCTCGGCGGGGCCGAGTCGACGGCGGAGCGCCGCTTCTTGCGCGGAACGGCCACCTGGACCGACCCCTCGCACTCGCCGCCGCGATCGTCGGCCGCCGTGAACGCAACGCGGTACACCCGGCCGTCGCCGCGCGGGGCGTGTTCGGCGCGCAGGAGCACCTGCGCCGGATCACGCGCCAGGGCGGCGTCCGGCGATGTCGCATCCGTTTGTCCGGTAACGGGCTCGTCCTGCGTCACGCCGGTGATCGTGACATCGACGGCATCCCCGTCCGGATCGGCCGGCTCCAGGATCCGAGCCGCCCGCATCCTCCTGGTCGCCGGCAGAAGCACGTCGGGCCGCGCGGAGGCGCTCGAGCAATCCGGTGGCCGGTTGGGCGGCGGCACTTGCCGGATCACGTGAGCCCGGCGTCGTACTCGCCGACCGCCACGTCGGGGAAGCGATCCGAATTGAAGTCGCCGACCGCCAGGCCCTTGAGGTTGAAGTGACTCGTGCTGGCGATCCGGAAGAGCTGCTCCGGTGCGAGCACGCCGCCCGGCTGCTGGATGTAGACGCCGACGTCACCATCGTGCAAGACGACCACGTCATTGCGGCCGTCGCGGTCCACGTCTGTGACTTCGACCCCTTGGGTGTTGCTCTCCGACGCGAGAAGCAGGGGCGTGACGGAAAACGCCCCATCGAGCTGCTGCGGATAGACGGCGATCCGCCGGTAGGGCCCGCCATGCGCGAGGACGATGTCGGGCCGCCCGTCCGCCGTGACGTCGCCGGCGCCGATGCCCGAGAGCCAGATATAGGGGTCGTTGACCTCCACTGGCGTGCGGACCGAGCCGTCGGCCTGCTGGAGGAAGATCCGCAGTCCCCAGGCGGTCGGGTCGGCGCCAGTCGAGTTCACTCCGACCACGTCGAGCCGCCCATCGCGGTTGAGGTCGACGGCCTCGACCTCGTTGAGCGCCGCGGCCGAAACGGTTGATCGTGTGAACCCGCCGGTGCCGTCGGCGAGCATCAACACGATGCCCTCGCCCGGGTAGGTGGGCGGGTTCTCCTCCTCGCCGCCGCCAACCACGTCCGGCGAGTCGACGAGCAGGTCGTTCAAGCCGTCGCCGTTGAAGTCTCCGAGCTCGATGTGGCTCGCCTGCTTCGGCGAGCCTGTGATCAACACAGCGGGAAGCAGCGCCCCGGTCGGGGATTGGCGAAGCAGCTCTACTCCTGCGAAAGTGGCGACGACGGCATCCGCGCGGCCGTCGCCGGTCACGTCGCCGACGGCCACGCCGCCGCCGTTGAAGAGAACGGGATTGATCGCGAGCGCCGGCAAACGCTCCAGCGTGCCGTCCGCGCGCTGCGCGAAGAGCCACAGCTTGCCTTCGTTGAAACGCCTCGTCGTGAGCAGCACGTCGCTGCGGCCATCCCCTGTCAGGTCGCCGATCGCCACCGCTTCGGCGTGGTAGGAAGCCGGGGGTTTCAAGTCCTCGCTGCCCCGGCGGCAGTGGTAAGGTGGCGGCTCTGGCACGCACGGCGGTAGCTGCTTGACGCTGTCGGCGCTTGGGTTGGCGGGCCGATCGCCAAGGGGGGGAGATTCGCAAGATGACGATGGGTCGGGCTTTGGGCGTGGCCCTGGTCGTGATCGCGGTGATGGCCGGGACTGCCCAGGCGGCGGTGCCGCCCGATCGGTACGGGTTCGCCCACGGTTGCTACTCGTTGCAGGACGAGAGCGCTCAACTGATCGCGCCGGCGTCGGGGCCGTTCCGGATGCAGGCGACCACCCTGGGGGAATACCTCCTCTACGGCGTTCACCGAAGACTTCCTCGCCGACCCCGGGACCGGTACTCCGACACCTGCCGCGGCGCCCAGCACGGCAGCGGAATGGAGGGTCACCGGCAACCCGAACGCCGGCTACACGTTGAGGAACATAGCCACGAACAATGTCATCCCGGTCACCTTCCTCTCGGAGACAGGCTGCGCCGTCTATCCCGAGGCCTCGACCGGGGTGGAGGGTGGGCACCCCCTCGCACGCGGCGGAGCAGCGGCCCGGTGTACGGCTTTGCCGACGCCCACATGCACTGGACGGGTTTCAGGCTGTTCGGCAGCGCATGGCACTGCGGGCGCCCGTGGCACAAGTACGGCATCGCCTACGCGATGCCTGACTGCGCGCAGTACGACCAGGGCACGAACGGCCAGGTCCGCGCCTTCATCGACGGCCGCGTTCCCGGGCAGCCGTACGACACCGTCGGCTGGCCGACGTTCGGCTACTGGCCCGGCCCGACCCGGCAGGCCGAGGAAGGCACCTATTACACGTCGGTCGAACGCGCCTGGCTCGGTGGCCTGCGGCTCCTGGTGGTCCTGTTCGTCGACAACGAGGCGCTGTGCGATGCCATGACCTTCAGGGACCCGGCGCCGCCGGGGTTCTGTAACGACATGGACAGCGTCCGGCAGCAGAACCAGGATCTCGAGGACTTCGAGGACTACGTCGACGCCCAGAACGGCGGCCCAGGCAAAGGCTGGCTGCGGATCGTCACGAGTCCCGCAAGGGCGCGAAAGGTCATCGATCAGGGCAAGCTCGCCGTGGTCAAGGGCATCGAGCTCTCGCGCGTTCTGGACTGCGGCGAGACGGTGGCGAGCGATCCCGAACCGCAGTGCGACCAGGCGCATGTCGACGCGGGCCTCGACGAGCTCCAGGACATGGGCATCACATCGTTCTTCCCGGTGCACAAATTCGACAACGCCTTCGGCGGCACCAAGATGGACTCCGGCGCGCTCGGGCCGGTCGTCAACGCCGGCAACTTCTACAAGACCCAGCATTTCTGGCACGTCCACCAGTGCACCGGACCCGGCGAGGACAGGGAGCAGCCGACGGTGCCCATAGGGGCCAACGTGGCTTCAGCTCATCGACAATCTCGGCCTGCTCCCGCCGACGTTGACCGTCCCGATCTACGGCCCGCCGCCGCACTGCAACCAGCGCGGTCTGACGGGCATCGGCGCATACCTGATCAACGAGATGATCGACCGGCACTTCATCATCGAGGTCGACCACATGGCGAGCTGACGGCCGACATGACCATGGACATCGCTCGAGGCGCGCCAGTACCCCGGCGTCATCAACAGCCACGGCGACTGGTCCTCCGACCCCACGATCGAGCGGATCCGGGCGGTCGGCGGGGTCGCGGGCTTCAACAAGAGCTCGAGCACGGGCACGGGCCTTGGCTCTGACATCAACGGGCTCTCGAGTCAGCCCGGACCGGGGTCTACCCCGATCCAGTACCCGTTCAGATCACGCGACCGCCGCATGTACTTCGATCGCGAGACGTATGGCGATCGGACGTTCGACTTCAACACCGACGGCGTCGCCACCTACGGCCTCTGGATCGACTGGATCGAGGCGCTGCGCGCCGCCGGTCAGGAAGCAGAGGCTGCGCGCGCTGTTCCGCAGCGCCGAGGACTACCTGCGGATGTGGGACAGCCGCCAGGAAGCACCAGGGCTGACCTGAGTTTGAGCCGAAGGGCAAGAGCTTGGGCAAGCTCATCGTCATCGAGCACCTGACGCTCGACGGCGTAATGCAGGCACCGGGTGCTCCGGACGAGGACCCCCGTGACGGCTTCGAGCATGGCGGTTGGGCGAACCAGCGCCAGGACCCGGCCATGCAGGAGGTGATGGGCGCACACATGTCGAGTGCGTGGTCCCTGCTGGCCGGCCGCACGACGTATGAGCGGTTCGCGGACTACTGGCCCAAGCAGGAGCCGAACCCGTTCACGGAGGCGCTCAACCGCGTCCAGAAGTACGTGGCGTCGACGACGCTGACCGAGCCGCTCCCCTGGCAGAACTCCACCCTCCTCAGAGGCGACGTCGCGGATGCCGTGGCCGCGCTCAAGAGGGAGCCGGGCGAGAACTTGGTGGTGTTCGGCAGCGGGGTGCTGGTCCGGTCGCTGATGCCCCGCGACCTCGTCGACGAGCTCGTCCTCCTGATCCACCCGCTGGTGTTGGGTTCGGGGCGTCGGCTGTTCCCGGACACCGGCTCGAGAGCTTCCGCCTTCGAGCTGGCCGACTCCGCCACTACCCGCACCGGCGTGGTCATGGCAACCTACCGGCCTGCCGGAAGCTGATCGCGAAAAGGAACCACCGTGTCCGCAACCGTCCGCGGTTCTTGGGCTCCCATTCGTGGGACGAATACGCCGACTGGCACCTCGGTCTCACCGATGGCGCGTCGGATGAGACGAAGGGTAGGTACGCGTTCGTCTACGGGGACTTCCGGCGACTGCATCGGACCGGCCTGATCGCATGTCACTACCGGGCTGCCGAATGGCGGCATAAGGAGATCGAGCTGGCAGCCCATGATCTGCTGCAGCTTCTCGACCGAGCGAGCGCCTGAGCCCAGCCAGTCGATCTTGACCTTGGTGCATATTGGCTTTATATTGCATCAAGTTAAATGGCCCAAGCGGCTCCCCCTAAGCGGAGATATCGGATGGTCGCCCGGGCCGAGGCGGCTGCCGAGACGCAGGAGCGGATGCTCGCTTCGGCGTGGCACCAATTCTCCGAGCGTGCTTACGAGCGGGTCCGCCTGGCGGATGTCGCGGCCGACGCCGGCGTGACGGTGCAGACGCTGCACTCACGATTCGGCAAGAAGGATGAGCTGTTCGTCGCTGCTTGGATCTGGGCGATTGGCCCGGAGGGCGCTCGCCGCGATAGAGCCCCGGTCGGCGACGTGCGCCGAGCGGTGACGATCATCTACGACTCGTATGAGCTTCAGGGTGACGCGGTTCTTCGTCTGCTGGCCGAGGAGGACCGGATCCCCGCAGTTCGCGAGATGGCGGACGCCGGCCGAGCCTGGCACCGCGGCTGGGTTCAGCGCACATTCGCTCCTCAGCTCGCCGGCTTGAAGGGCGCCGCGCGGGAGCGTCGGCTGGTCTCGTTGGTCGTAGCGACCGACCTGCTGGTCTGGAAGCTGCTGCGTCGTGAAATGGGGCTCGGTCGCGCGACGGCCGAGCGGATCGTGATCGAGATGATCACCGCAACGAAAGGGGCGTCCTGATGGCGCGACTGCTCGCTTATCTATCTGCCTCGTCGGGGAACACGTTTCCCGCGATCGACATGCTGCTGGAGCTTCGGCGCCGCGGCCACGAGGTGCACGTGCGTTGCCGGGCGTCTGACGTCGACGGTTACGGCGCGCTGGGACTTCGCGCTGCGGCGATCGACCCTCTCGTCGAGCAGGTCGAGTTCGACGACTGGCGCGGGCGCTCGCAGGTCGACTCGTTCATGCGGATGGTGGGCTGCTACCGTGCAATGCGCGAAGCTCGAAATCCCCGACCTGCGCCAGGCGAGCTCGGAAGTCAACCCGGACGCCCTGATCGTGGACGTCAATTGCTTCGGCGCGATGTTCGTTGCCGAGGCGTCGGGATTGCCCTGGGCTGTCTACTGTCCGTACCCGCCGCCCTTCCGCTCCGATGACGTTCCACCGCACGGGCTCGGATTGCGCCCCGCACGCGGACCGCTCGGCAAGGCCCGTGACCGCCTGGTGAGGAAGTTCGGCGATCGACAACTGGCCTCGGAGCTGGCGCAATTCAACGACCTCAGAACCGGTCTCGGATTACCGGCCGTCCGCAGGTTCGACGATCAGTTCCTGAAGTCCGACCTGTTCATCGCCTTCACCGCCGAGCCATACGAGTACCACCGAAGCGACTGGCCGCCGCACGTGCGGCTCGTCGGACCGGGCCTGTGGGAGCCGCCGGCCGAGCCGCCCGCCTGGCTGGAAGCGGAGAGCCGCCCGATCGTGCTCGTGACCGCATCGACCGCGTTCCAGCTCGACGCGAAGCTGATCGCAACCGCGCTCGAGGCCCTCGCAGGCGAGAGCCTTGCGGTCGTGGCGACCACTGCGGCCCAGGACCCGGCCCAATTCCAGGTACCGGCCAACGCCCACGTCGAGCAGTTCCTGGCGCACGGCCCGATCCTCGCGCGTGCGAGTTGTGTCGTCTGCCACGGCGGCCAGGGAATCACCCAGAAGTCGCTCGCCGCGGGAGTCCCAGTCTGCGTCGTGCCGTTCTCCCGTGACCAGTTCGACGTCGCCCGGCGCGTCGAGCTGAACCAGCGCAGGCATTCGCCTTCACCACAAACGTCTCAACCCCGAACGCCTTCGGGTCGCCGTGCACACGGCGATAGCCAAGCGTTCAGGCGCCGAACGCGTGGCCCGAGCGTTCGAGGACGCCGGCGGCCCGCCCGCCGCGGCCGAGGCGGTCGAGGAACTGCTGACCGCGCCAGCCGGCAGGACCGCGACCGATGGGCGGTCGGGACTGGTGGGCGCACGATGAGGATCGATCCTGGCCTGCGAGCTGCGCATCCTGCGCGGCGGCGCCACCGGCGTCGACATCCTCGACCGGCACGACGACCAGTTCGACGCGCTGGATGCGTCGTGTATTCGCACCCAGGACACGTTCCGCAGCGGCGAAGGCGCCTTCATCGCCAACACCGACGGGCCCGTGCGCGCGATCCGCGACTTCGTCGGCGCCAACTCCGGGCCCGCACGTCCAGCGCCAGCACATCTTCTACGGCGGCCTCGAGGTCATCAACACGTTCCTGCGCGTCCACCCGATTCCGGGCGTGATCGACTTCTTCGACTACAGCGAGGCCGGGAGTCGGGCTCACCTACGAGAACGGCGTCATGACGCCGGGCGGCATCGTCTCGGGCACGCCGCCGGGCGGGGTGACGATCGACGGCCAGCCCGACGCGGTCACGGGCGCCGGCACCGCGAGCTGCCACGGCTTCGAGTCGGTGGACGGCCCGCAGGGCGGGCTGACGATGACGCAGCGACTGCTGACGAACAACCCCGATCCGGCCTATCGCCTCGTCTACCGTGACGGCAACGTGACTCGGCCAGAACCTCTGCACCGGCGATGACGAGGAGCTCTACGGGGCCAGCGGACCCCAGCTCAACTCGGCGATCAACAACACCGACGAGGCGGGCAGGGTCATGTGGGGTGGCGGCCAGTTCTCCAACCTCTTCTACCAGCGCTCGATCTACTACGAGGCGCCCGGTCAGGCCGACGGGCCGCGCAGGCTGGCCGAGATGCAGGCGCCGCTCGAGCTCTCGCTGCAGGGCATCGAGCTGAGCGAGGCGCCTTCCGGCTATCCGCGCCCGAAGGGCGCCACCCCGACTTCGAGTGCCGCTCGTGCCCGCGCACGGGAGTGCACGGCGCCGAACCGCACGCACGGCGCACCGCTTTCATTCCCGTCGTGCGAACCACCCGTACAGACATCCCAGGACCTCACGGTCGGAACCCCGGACGCCAACAAGAAGCCGGTCAGCTCGACAGGCTCGGTGCTCCTGCGAGTTGTCAGCTGCACCGCCTGTGCGAGCCCGCTGCCGACCGCCGACGTCAGGGTGGACGCCTCGATCACGGACGTGCGGAACCGGCCGAACCTCGATGACTACACCGGCGAGCTGGAGGGCCGGTTTGCGCTGAGGATCACCGATCGCTACAACGCCGCGGTCACGGGGGACCCCCAAACCGATCCGGCGACGGTCGGCGATACAACGTTCAAGTTCGCGATGCCATGCGCGGCCACGAGCGGCGACGCCGGCGCAGCCTGCGCGGTCAGCACGAGCGCGAATGCGGTCATACCGGGGTCAGTCCGCGACGGCGACCGCGCGATCTGGGAGCTGGGCGCGATCGGCGTCTACGACTCGAGCGGAGGCTTGTTTGCCACACAGGGCGTGTTCGCGCCCTGATTGTCGCTCAGCTCGTCAGCGATACGAGCCGCCGGTGGATGGGATCGTCATCGCCAAGCATTTCCGCGATCGTTGCTACGGCCTTGTCGATGTCACCGGGGCTTCGCTCGGAAACCGCTTCGATGTCCGCCCAGTCCCTTGTGCGATTGAAAAGCGCCTTGAAGACAACGAGCGAGGCACAGTCGAGCACGGGAATCTCTCGGCGCTCGAGCGGAACCCAGGTGACCCCGCGGGCGACCGCGTCGTGGAACGGATGGTTGTTCAAGAAGACGTCGATCGGAGTGTCGTCCCACCAAAGCCGTGTCTGTCCTGCCCGGACGACCTCATCGACGTCCGCCGTCGATACCGAGATCCCATCGGGCAGTGCTGCGAGTGCGATCTCGGCCCGCGAGGAGTCGGTGAATATGTTCAGGTCGAGATCTCTGGTGCCGCGCGGCTCCTCCGTGCAATACGCGAGTGCGATCGCTCCGCCGAAGGCATGCGCGAGCCCAGCGGCCGTGAGCGTGTCGTGAATAGCAAACAGCTTGGTGACGAGTTCGCTCACCGGCTTTGCCGGCGAGATGCGGCGGGCGCCGGCAGTTTCGGATAGCGCAGCTTCCGCGCGCTCTTGAACGGGAGCGCCTCCGCGAGATCAAGCACCTGGGCAAGTCTCCGACCAGCTCGTTGCGGGTCGACCGGAGGAGTTCGAGGCGCGAGCCTCAACTCGAACCCCCCGGCCGCCGCGATCCGAGACAGGGCATCCGCGCCCGCCTCGCGGTGCCCGCGCACGTAGGTGTTGATGACCGAACGCGGCATGCCGGCGCGTCGTGCGAGCTCCGCCTGGCTGAGCCGGCTCCGTCGCTGGATCTGGCGCAGCAGGGACGACGTAGGCGTAGTCATGTTCGCGATGTTAGCGAAATCGCTAACACTAATCGCGCGATCCGAACGTGCGCTCGTGGTAACCGCGGCGCGCGCTCGCATCGGCCTCCCCTGCGATCCGGTCGATCCCGAGAGCGCGCAGGATGCTCTCGCGCGCTCGGCGTGGCAGCAGGGTGCTGAGCTTGAAGGTGATCGCCTGCGAGGACGGCACCCAGACCTCGAAACGGTCGCGGCGGACCGCGTCGAGGACGGCGGAAGCGACGTCGTCCGGTGTGACCACGGGCAGCAGGCGCGGCCGCACCTGGCCTTCCAGCATCGCGGTCTCCACCTGTGCGGGCTGCACCAGCGAGAAGCCGAGGCCGCTTTCCCGGTACTCCAGGCGCAGGGACTCCGTCAGACCCACGACGCCGTGCTTGGTTGCGGAGTAGACGGCGCTGTGCGGCAGCGGCACGCGGCCCACGCCGGAGGCAATGTTGACCAGATGCCCCTGTCGGCGCGGAAGCATTCGCTGCAACGCCAACCGTGAGCCGAGAATCGTTCCCATCAGGTTGACCTCCAGCTCACGGCGGCTCACGTCGTCGGGCTCCTCGTGGAACGGCCCCATCCAGTCGACGCCGGCGTTGTTCACCATGACGCCTAACGGGCCGTGGCTGTTCTCTGCGGCGTCGAGAAAAGCGGCAAAGGCGTCTCGATCCGCCACGTCCAGCGCCACGCCGATCGCGCCTCCGCCGATCGAGGCGGCGAGCGTCTGCGCCGCGCCGGCGTCGATGTCACCGATCGCGACGCGAGCGCCCGCGCGTGCGAAATGCTCGGCGATTGCCCGGCCGATGCCGTGCCCTCCACCGGTGACTGCCACCGGCACGCTGTGCAGCGAGGTAATGGTCATAGCTCCTCCCAAGATCGAGCTCAGCAGGGAAACCCTCAGCTGTCGGCAGGCTCGGACGCCGGCGGCTCGAGCTCCGCGACCAGCTCGTCGAGCTTCAGCTCTCGCAGCTTGCCCGAGACCGCGTCGAGCTCGCCCTTGCAGAACTCGATCAGCTCCTTCGCCTCGACACACAGCCGCAGCGTCTCGCGCAGCTCGGCTTCACCCGAGTCCAGCCGGGCGATGATCGTCTCGAGCCGCGCGACCGCGACCTCGTAGCTCTCAGGCTTTTCGCTCATCCGGATCCGCGTGATCGACGCGCGCAGGAACACGCATCGTCGGCGAAGCGGATGACAACCCGGTCGCGCTCGCGCGCAGCGGCGGCCGAGGTGACCGGATCGCCGTCGTCGCCGGCGACGAGCGCGTAACCGCGGTCGAGGGTGCGGTCGGGATCGTGGGCGCGCTCCGCGAGCGACAGGCCGTCGAGCCGCTGTGACTCCTTCTTGACCGCGGCGACCATCCTGCTGCCGATGGTTCGCCCCAAGCGCGCGAGCTGGCCGCGGGCGGCGCGGTCCGATGCTTCGAACGCCTCATGCTTCCGGCTCACCACCAAGGCATGACGAGACGCAAGCGAGGTTCGCGCAGACTGCCCGCGCGTCGCCGACGCGCGCACCTCGCGAAGGAGCTGGTGCAGCCGCCTGCGCTCGAGGCGGACGCTCCGCTTCGGCCCGCGAGCCAGCTCCGCCAGACGGCGTTCCCCGCGAACGAATCGCGGTCGAGGGCGACCGTGCCGCGAGGCGTCGCGAACGAGCGGAGGTCGGCGCGCGCGGTGTTGACATCAACCTGCACGAGGGCGTTGGCGGCGTGTGTCGGAGTCGAGCAGCAGACCGCCGAGACGTCGTCGATCAGCGTTCGGTCCGATTCGTGTCCGACCGCGCTGATCACCGGCAGACGGAGCAGTGCCACGGTGCGGCAGAGCGTCTCGTCGCAGAACGCCCACAGGTCGGTCAGGCTGCCTCCGCCGCGACAAACCACGGCGACCTCGACCTGAGGCACCGCGGCGAGGTTGCGCAGGGACGCCGCGATCGCTCCCGCCGCGCGGCGATCCTGAACCGGCGTGTCGGCCCAGACGATCGTCCCGCGCCAGCCGCGACGCTCGAGTCCGGCGAGCAGGTCGGCGCAGGCGGCGCTGTTTCGAGCGGTGACGACGCCGATCGTCTTGGGGATAGCCGGGCGGGGGAGAGTCTTCTGGGGCGCAAAGAGCCCGTCGGCCTCGAGCTGCTTGCGAAGTGCAGCGAGCCGTGCGAGCAGATCCCCCTCGCCGGCCAGGCGCAGGTAGGTGGCACGGAAGCTGAAGCCGGGCGAGGCGGTGGCCGTGCCCGGGTAGAAGTCCGGTCCGCCGGCGACGATCACCTCGGCGCCGTCGCGGAGAGCGCCGTCGGGGAAGGCCGAGCTTGTCCAGGTCCGAGGTCCACATGGAGCAGGGCACGGCTCCATCCGCGTCGCGGAGCTCGAAGTAGGCGTTCGCACGGGCGCGCTTGAAGTTGCTGACCTCGCCGATCAGCAGGACGCGCGGGCGCTTTCGCAGGAAGTCGCGAAAGCCGGCAGCCCATTGGCCGACGGGGAAAGGGCCTGGGAGCCCTGGATCACCGGGCTCGACTCTCGGTTCGACGCTGGAAGCTTCGGTTCCCACGTCCGGAGTCAGCCCCGCCGATCTTGGCGGCGCGCCTTGCGGCGCCGATGACGGCGCATCACGCCCAATCCGAACCACGCCAAGGCCCCGACCAGCGCGATCACGAACGTGAACAGCCAAAGCGGCCAGGTGAAGCTCCAGAACAGGAAGTTGAGCGTCACATCCTCGGTGTTCTGAATCATGAAGATGAGCAGGAGCCCGACCCCGCTGAGCGCGGCGATCGCTCCCCCGCCGAGCCCGGGCCCCGGTCCTTCCGCTGCACCGCCCCTGCCGTTACCAGGACTCTGTTGAACCACTCAGGCTTCCCCTGTAGTGCGTCGTCGCGGAAAGGCTGCTCCGCGATCTGTCGAATCGCGCCATGTTAGTCCCCATCGCGCCATCGCTCCACTGCCAGGAAAGCGATAGAGCTAGGTCAGCGCTATGTACTCGGGATCGTCCTGCCTTCGGCGTTCGAAGGTGAGGAAGTCGTAGTACCCGCACCTGGCGGTGCCGGGGAAGCTGCGGCAGATCCGCGGCCGGTGCTCGTACACGGTGCACTGCCGAGTCTCGCCGTCGAGGAACTTGCAGCGCGTCGCGAAGATGTCGTCGTGCCTGTGGCGCAGCACCCGCTCCCCTTGGACCTGCTTCGTGTACTTCTCGCGTACGTAGGCGACCGGCTTGCCGAGGCCCTTGGCGAGCCGCCTGATATCAGCGTCGGTGACCGGCGTTCGCGGATACGTGCAGCAGTAGGCAGGACATTTGGCGCAGTTGTAGCGGGGCGTGGTCGTGTGCCCGAGTATTCCACCCGGGACGTTGGTTTGCCAGGGCGGCGAGGGAAACGAAGCTGCCGGGGAGAGGTCAGATGAGCCGAGCCGTCGAAGAGTCCAACCGCCACATGCTGCGCGCGCGCGACGCGATGGACCGCGACTACGCGAAGCCGCTCGACATCCCGGCCCTCGCGAGGATCGCCTACGTCTCCGAGGCACACTTCATCCGGACCTTTCGCGCGACCTTCGGCGAGACGCCGCATCGCTATCTGCAGCGCAGGCGCGTGGAGCGAGCGATGTTCCTCCTGCGGGAGACCGAGCGCAGCGTGAGCGAGATCTGTCTCGATGTCGGCTTCACCAGCCTCGGCACGTTCGGCCGGACTTTCCGCGAGATCGTCGGCGAGTCACCGACGACGTACCGCGACCGGGCGGCGGACCTGCGGGCCGTCCCCGCCTGCTTCGCGAAGGCCTGGACGAGACCGAGCAGTTTTGGAGAAGCGGGCCCGCCGCCGGTCGTATAGCGTCGCCCGCATGATCAAACAAATCACACATTCACAGGTTTACGTCCTCGATCAGGACGAGGCGCTCGAGTTCTACGTTGGCAAGCTCGGACTCGAGGTGAACACCGACGCCGACCTCGGATTCATGCGCTGGCTGACGGTCAACGTGCCCGGGGATCCCGAGCACCAGATCCTGCTGGAGAAGCCCGGTCCGCCGTCCCTCGACGCGGCGACGGCCGAGCAGATCCGCGAGCTGGTGACGAAGGGTGCGATGGGTGTCGTCGGCATCTTCACCGTCGACGACATCCACAAGACCTACGAGGAGCTGCTCGCCAAGGGCGTCGAGTTCACCGAGGAGCCGACCGAGCGCTTCTACGGCACCGACTGCGGGCTCCGCGACCCGTTCGGCAACCACCTCCGGATCGGGGAGCCGAAGGAGGGGCCGATCGAGCTGCCCGGCTAACTGAGACGGCGGACAACTCGTACCGCACCCCCGTCAGCTCCTCCGAGATCTCCCACAACCTCTGCCCCACGGCAGGATCGCTTCCCTCGGCGATCACGCTCACCTTCGTCGGGCGGCCGCGCAGCTCTTGGAACCCGTCTGGGCCGATGTACTCGCCGCCCTCGACGTCCGGGGCGGTTGCGGCGTAGAGCGTCGGTAGCGCGCCTTGCTCGGCGCCCTGTGCGACCACGCGGTTGCTCACCGCCAGCAGCGCCTTCATCACTCCGGTCGGTCCGGTGCTCTGGAGGTTCGTGGCCGTGTAACCCGGATGCGCGAGAACGCTCTTCACGGGCGAACCCGCCGCGCGAAGGCGGCGATCCAGCTCCAAGCCGAAGCTTGCGTTCGCGAGCTTGGACTGCCGGTAGGCCTTGCGCGGGGCGTAGCCGTGCTCGAGCTGGAGGTCGTCGAAGTGGATGTGGCCGGACTTGTGCTCGAGGCTCGAGAGCGTCACGACCCTCGCATCCGAAGCCCTCTCCAGCCGTTCGAGCAGCAGCCCGGTCAGAGCGAAATGACCGAGGTGGTTGGTCCCGAACTGGAGCTCGAAGCCGTCGACGGTCGTCTCTTGCGGGGTCATCATGATCCCGGCGTTGTTGATCAACAGGTCGAGCTCGCCGACCTCCAGCGCGCCGGCGAACCTGCGCACGGACGCCAGGCTGCTCAGGTCGAGCTCGGCCACCTGTAACTGCGCCCCGGGAACCGCGGCGCCGATCTCGGCGGCCGCCGCCTCGCCCTTCTGGACGTTGCGGCACGCCAGCACCACGCGCGCGCCCGCGCGCGCGAGCTCACGCGCGGTCACGAGCCCGAGGCCGCTGTTTGCTCCGGTCACGACGGCGGTCCTGCCCGACTGGTTAGGCGATCTGATCGGCGCTCCATTTGGCGTTCATGTGGCGATCATCGCAGTCTGGCGACTGTCTCGCCAACCAGTCGGTGGAGGACTTCGTCCGCGGCGACTAGCGGAGTGACCTGAACGCGGCCCGGGCCTCGCCGGCGAAGAGCTCCGGCTCTTCCCAGGCGGCGAAGTGGCCGCCCTTGTCGGCCTTGTTGAAGTAGGTCAGGGTGGGGTATGCCTGCTCGACCCAGCTGCGCGGGGCCTGGAAGATCTCGTCTGGGAACGTGGTGAACCCGACTGGAACCGAGACGTCCGGAGGAGCCTGGCCGGCGGCGGTCGCAGCAGCCTGGGCTTGTCCGTTCTCCCAGTACGACCGCGCTGCCGAGGCCCCGGTGCCTGTCAGCCAGTAAAGCGTGACGTTGTCGAGGATGTGGTCCCGGGTGAGGTTGCCTGCGGGCTCCCCGTCCACGAAGGCCCGGGAGATCTTGTAGTAGGCGTCCGTGTCGTGGTCGAGCATCCAGGCCGCCAGGGCGACGGGTGAATCGAGCAGGGCGTAACCGATCGTTTGCGGCCGCGTCGCCTGCTCGAGGAAGTAACCAAAGCCGCTCGTCATGAAGGTGTTGATCTCGTCGAGCGCCGCGCGTTCCTCCTCGGTATTCCCCGGCATCGGGCCGCCGGCCAGAATCGTCACGAGCAGGTTCATGTGGATGCCGAGCAGCCCCTCCGGTGCCTGCCGGCCCATCGCGTCAGTGACAGCTGCGCCCACGTCGCCGCCCTGGGCGACGTAGCGGGTGTAGCCGAGGCGGCGCATCAGCTCCGCCCAGGCGCCGGCGATGCGGCCAACGTTCCAGCCGAGCTCGGTGGGCTCGCCGGAGAAGCCGTAGCCGGGCAACGATGGCAGCACGAGGTCGAACGCATCCTCGGCGGTTCCGCCGTGCGCGGTCGGGTCGGTGAGCGGGCCGACGGACTCGAGCAGCTCGATGACGGAGCCGGGCCACCCGTGCGTCATGATCAGGGGCAGCGCGTTCTCGTGCCGCGACTCCACGTGGATGAAGTGGATGTCCACCCCGTCGATCTCGGTCGTGAACTGCGGGAGCGCGTTCAGTTGCGCCTCGCACTTGCGCCAGTCGTAGTCGGTCGCCCAGTACCGGGCGAGCTCCTGAGTCGTCGCCAGCTGAACGCCCTGCGACCGATCTGCGACGAGCTCCTTGCGGGGCCACCGCGCCGCGGCGATGCGCTCGCGGACGTCCTCCAGAGCGTCGTCCGAAATGTCAACGTGGAAAGGGCGAACCGCTGTGGCGCCTGACTTCTCGGTCGCGACAGACATGTGGGCCTCCTAGGTTGGTGACGCCGCGAAGCTTGGTCGCCGGGCCTGCACGTCGCGCCCGTGAAGACCCTGGTCTGCACCCTGGTCTGCCCGCCCGGAGTGCCCTTGTCGTCGGCGTATCGCTATCACTACGCGCGATGAGCCACCACGCAGACGCGCTCGCCTTGGCTGGGGCGCAGGTCGCGGCCGTGCGCGACGATCCGGCGGCGCGTCTTGCATTGATGGCGCGGGTGTTCCGCGGGCCGACGGGCCGCGCACCGCGACACCTGCCGTTCCGGCGGGCGGCGTTGTCGTTCATGCGCTGGCAGGCCGGCCGCGGTGTGCTCAATCCGCTCGACGCGTCGCCGCCCGGCAGCGCGTGGTGGCGGGCGGTCAACGAGCGACTGCTGCGGGACGGATGCGAAACGGTCGCGCTCCTCGGTGGGTTGGCCGGCGAGCCGTCATCGCAGGCCGTGCACCTCTGGCTGGAGTTCGGCGCGAAACCGACGGGGCGCAACTGGTACCGAGCGCACAACGCGAGCATCGTCGCCGGATACCTGGAGCACCGGACCCTCGCCGAAGCAGAGGGCGCGCCGGAGCGCTTCTTCATGAACGTCGCGCTGCTGCGCGTGCTTTACGCGCACGCACTCGCCGCGGCGCCGCGCTTGGCGCTCGGACGGTTCGCTCCGCTCGGCCGCCTGCTCGGCGACCCCAGGCTCGGGATGGCCGGAGTGTTCCTCTCACTCCACGCCGTGCTGCCGAACCGCTATCCGCTTGCACTCCACGTGGAGCGCTATATCGCCGACGAGCAGCGCCTTGGCCGGATACTCGACTACGCGGTGATCGCGCCGCGGCTGCAATCCCTGTACGAGTGGTCAGTCGAGGAGCTCGGCGAACCTTGCCTGCTCGAGCTGGTGCGCGACGGCAACCCGATCTACGCCTGGCCCTTCGAGCAGCGACACGTATGGCGCACTCCGAAGATGAAGCTCGCAGGCCGGGTACTCGAACGCGTCACAAGGGCTTGCTGATCCCGCAGTCGTCATCTAGGCGATCGCTCGAGGTCGGCAATCCATGGGCTGTTCTCGAACGGACGCATCGCTTCCTCGAGAAGCGGCGCAGCCTCGCGGCCCACAAGCTCGTGCAGGTCGAGCGCGATGCGCAACTCGAACGGCCGCGCTCTCTGCGACCGGGCGAGTTCGAGCGCGGCGCGCAGCTCCAAGATCGCCTGATCGCGATCGGGCGCCAAGTGTGCGATCCGCCTCATCGTCTCCGCGTCGTAGAAGCGCATCCCCGTTTCCGCCGCGAGCGCCAGCGACTCGTCGTAGCGCACACGTGCTCCCTCGCCGTCGCCTGCCGCCGCGAGCAGAGCACCGTGCGTCGTAATGGAGAACGGAAGGAGCACCTTCAGACCGAGCGTCTGCCATAGCTCGATGAAGGCGCCGAGGGCCTCTGCGTGATCGGCAAGCACAGCGGTATCCGAAGGCGTGGACCCCAGCGCGCGGAGACCGTCGAGGGCTGCGTCCTGCGTCACGGCCACCATCTCCCAGTTGTCGAATCCGTGCCGAGCACTCGACGAGTGCAAGTCGGCGAGCGCTTCGCCGGCTCGGTCGAACCGTCCTTCCTCCATCCACATCCAGCTGCCGAGCCACCGCGCGTAGTTCGCGCTCCAAGGACCGCGCGGGAAGTCCATTGACTCTCCGGCTGCGATCGCCTCGTCGAGCGGCCTGTCGGCCTCGGCCACGTCGCCTGCCATGAACTGCGCAATCGCGAGATGCGCCCTCATGTGCAAGGTCGGATAACCGGTGGTGAACCAGAACGTCTCCGACTCGTGCTCACGTTCGATCCGCGCTAGATCCTGGGTGCATCCGGAGAGGGTCTCGATGGCGCTGTCAAAGCTGCCCTCGAACCAGTCGAGCAACCCGAATCCGTGCAGGACCTCGGCGCGCAGGTATTCGGTTCGTTCGTCGAGGCCCGCATAGAGCGTCTCGGAGATGTGTCTTGCGCGCTCGAGCTCGCCGCGCGAGAGGGCGCGCGCCCACAGCGCCGCCAACGCACTCGCCATGTCCTCGCCCCGCGGGTTCGATGCGGCGAGCTCGAGGCAGCGATCGAAGTCGGCCGACGCGTCCGTGTCGGCCACGCCTTCAGCCAGCATCGCGAGAAAACCGCGGCGAAGGCGAATCCCGACCTCGAGATTGTCGCGTCCGTCCTCCTGCGCGACAAGCTCGACAAGGTCGGCGGCACGTGTGAGGTGGGTGCGCGCTTCGGTCAGCGCTCCGCGCCGCCGCGCGCCCTCCGCCGTGTGCTCGTACGCCTCGGCCGCCTCGCGGAAGCGCTCAGCGAGCTCGAAGTGCGACGCGAGGACTCTCCAGTCGCTCACCTCCTCGCGGCTGAGAAGGTCGCCGAGCCGGCTGTGGACCTTGCGGCGCCACGAAGGAGGCTGCAGCTCGTAGGCGACCTCGCGCAGCAGCTCGTGCCGGAACTGGTACCGGGCGCCACGGCCGGCAACCGGCTGCATGATCTGTGCGTCAACGAGGTCACGCAATGTGGGGGCAAGCTCCTTCGCCGGGATCGACATGGCCTCCGCAAGAAGTGACCGGTCCACCTCTTGACCGGCGGCCGCCGCGGCCGCAGCGACCGGCAGCGCATCCGGCGTCGCATAGAGGCGCGCGACAAGGGGCTCGTAGAGTGCGGCAGGCACGGACCCGGGGACAGGGGCAGTGGAGTCCGGAGCGGACGCGGATGCTCCGGCGCGCACCAGCTCCTCGAGGTAGAGCGGGACGCCGTCGCTGCGCGTCGCAAGTGCGATGCCGCTCCTCCTCCGGAAGGCCGCCCTCGAGCGCGTCGATCAGCTCCAGCCGCCCGCCGAAGGTCAATGGGCGCAGCTCGATGGCTTCCCAAGAACCGGGCTCGGGTGTACGCGAGGTGGCGACGATGAGCAGGTTCCCCGGCCCACTCCGCATCAGCTCGGCAAGCAGTTCCCGCGTTGCGTCGTCGAACCAGTGCAGGTCCTCCGCGACGAGGATCGCGGGCTCCCCGCGGGTGCATGCGACGACATAGTCGAAGGCCGCCTGCGAGACCTGCTCTTCGAGCTTGCGGCCCTCGGTCGTGGCCGGCTCGTATCCCGCACTCGGATCGATTCCCGAGGATCGGAGCAAGGAACGGGATCGTCGCCCGAAGGTCGAGTCCAAGATCGGTCAGCTCCTTGCTGAGGCACTCGAGGCGCTCCCGGGGATTTGCGTCGTCACGGATGCCGCAGCGCGTTTCCACCAGGCGGCGCACCGGGTGGAAGCCGGCGTCGACGTGGAACGGCGAGCCGTGCAGCTCGAGGAAGCAAGCTCCGCCGCGGCAGACTTCGTCGTCGAGCGCGGCGACCAGCCGAGACTTGCCGACGCCGGCGTCGCCGCGGATCAAGATGCCGGCCGCGCGGTCGGGGTCGCCGGCAGCGACCAGCGCCCAGGCCTGCCGGAGCCGCACGAGCTCGTCCTCGCGCTCGACGAGCGGCGTCGCGGTATCGGGGATCGAGACAGCTCGCTCGCCGACCACGCGGAACGGCACCAGGGGCTCGGCAACCCCCTTCACCAGCTGCGGTTCACAGGCCTCGAGATCGAAGTGGTCCTCGACGAGCTGCCTCACCTCGTCCGAGACCACGACCGTGCCAGGGTCGGCAAGCGTCTCCAGCCGCGAGCCGACGTTGGCGGCAAGACCGTAGATGTCGTCCTCGTCGAAGTCGAGGTAGACGGGGCCGTGATGGATCCCCACGCGAAGCTCGAGCGGCTCGCCCGCGGCCGAGCTCGCCCCTGGCAGCTCGCGCACCGCTTGAACGAGCGCGAGCCCGGCGCGGACCGCCCGTTCGGCGTCGTTCTCGTGTGCGGCCGGGAAGCCGAAGATCGAGAGCGCACCGTCACCCTTGATGCGGAGGATGTGACCATCGAAGCGCGTCTCGATGATGTCGCGGCACGCGTCGCGATAGGCCCGCAGCAGCTCGCGATAGGTCTCCGGCTCGAGGCGACCCGAGAGCTCGGTCGAACCGACGACGTCGCAGTACATGAATGTGAGCCGGCGAAGCTCGCCCACCCGCGCTCTGAGCTCGTCGCCGCCGACCCTGATTTCCTCGCTCATCTCTGGGTCGACCGTATCCCGGTGAGTTCCCCCGTTGCAACCCGGGCCGGCCGAAAGGGTTGACACGTCCTTCGCGGCTGTGGCACGATTGCGTCAGGCCCGCTTGGGCTATTCCGTCATCGTCGACCCGGGACCTCTCGCCCAATCCGACGATTCTTCACGCTGACAAGGGAGGTCTTGCGTGCCCGCTCGCCTGACCGTTGGGTTCATTTGCAGCATGCTCCTGATCGTGCTCCCCGCGGGGCCGGCGGCCGCTGCGGCGCCGGACGCCGAGTGCAGTGGCGATCTGACCGCCGTGACCGTCCGCAACGTCACCGTCCCCGACGGCGCAACGTGCGTGCTGCGCAACTCGACGGTTACAGGAGGGGTCTCGGTGTCAGCCGGCTCGTACTTTCAGTCGATTCGCACCCGCATTGCGGGCGACGTCACGGCCGTCGGCGCGCAAACCCTCTTCGTCGATGCCGGCTCCAACGTCCGCGGCAGCGTGCGCGCCAAGCGGGTGGCGCAGGTCTTTCTGTTCGCCAGCCGCGTGGGAAAGAACGTGAAGGTCGAGCGTGCCACAGACCAGGTCTACATCTGCGGCTCCACAGTCGAGCACGGCAGCATCCGGGTGATGCGGAGCGCCAGGGACATCGTGATCGGGGACCGGCGGTCCGGTGGGTGCGCAGGCAACTCGGTGCTGCGGGGCAACATGAGTGTCCTTTGGAACAGGACTGACGTTCAACTGGTGATTCGCGGTAACCGCTTCCCAGATGGCGACCTGATCGTGGCAGGCAACACGGGGCCATCCGAGAAGATCGTCCAAGGCAACCACGGCGGCAGGCATATCGCCTGCGAGGCGAACGCCGGCCAGTTCAGGGCGTCGCAGAACCGCCGCTGGAAAAGCGGGGGCTGCAGCCCGTCATAGCCGGTCCCTACGGCCAGCTCGTCCCAGCTGCGATCGCGGGTCGTTCCAGATCGCCGGGTCCTCGCGGCCGAGGCGCCAGAACCCGACCGCCAGGCCGCGGTCGCGGGCGAGCGCACGCGCCGGGCGATCGTGGCGGCGTCGGGTACCAGACCTCGTGGCGCCCGGCGCCGTCGGCGTAGGTGAAGGCCCATGCGTCGGCCACCGGGTCGAGCACCGGACTGGCGCCGTGCCGCGCGTCAGCGCCAGCACGTCGGCGTGCTCGAGCGCGGTCGCCGGGTTGCCGGGCCGCCGCCGCCCGGCCAGTCCATCCCGTACAGGTGCGTGCCGAGCACGAACCGCTACCGGTTCGGCATCGAGGCGACGTAGTCGGCCACCTTGCGGCACAGCTCGATGTCGTCCGGCGCGCCCGGCTCCGACGTCTCCCAGTGCCAGCCCCAGTTCATGACGAACACGTGTCCGCCGCGCGCCAGCGCCGCGTAGTCGTAGAAGCCCGGACCGCCGGTGGTGGTGTGCTCGTACTTCGCCGACACCTCCACCGCGAGCCGCTTGCCGAGTCGCGTGCAGCCGGTCGCCCAGGTGCCGACACGAACGACGTCAGCGCGTCGCGGTCCCTCGCGGCCCCGTTCTCGAAGTCGATGTTGATTCCGTCGTATCCGTGTCGCGCACCACGCGACGATCTCGTCGATCGCCGCGCGCGCGTCCGGATCGGTCAGGATGCGGTGCAACCGTGTCCGGCTCGCTGGCAGTTGAAGCGCGGCAAGACGCGGATCCCGCGCACCTGCGACCAGCTGGTGATCAGCGGTCGTCCTCGCCCCGTGACCGCGCCGTCCGCTGCGCGGCACTCGAAGTAGGTCGGGTAGACCGTGCCGATCTGCGGTAGTGACGCTGCAGGTCACGGAAGCTCTCGCCGGTCGAGGCGAGCAGGAAGGCATGCGCGCCACCGTCTGGGGCGGCCTCGGCCTGCGCATCGAGACGATCGCGGTCGGCGCGCTCTGTAGCCGCGCGTGTCCACCGCGGCGACCGTGTACCGGTACCTCGTCGCCGGGGCGAGGTTGCGATCGCTTCCCCGCAGGCCCTCACCTGTCACAGGAGCGCCGTCGCGGAAGATCCGGTAGCCGCCGATGCGCCCCGACCGCCGTTGCCGGCCGACCACGACAAGACGCACGCCAGCTTCGCCGAGGCGCTTGGTCCGGACTTTCGGCGGCGCGCCGGGCGCACGGTGGCCTCGGACGACCCGCACCGGGTTGCTCTTCGGCCCCACGTTGCCGCGCGAGTCAGCTGCGGCGACGGCGAAACCGTGGGCCCGGCCCGCCGGGACTCGCATCGGGAACGAGGTGCCCCGGACGCGGCGGAAGGGCTTGCCGTCCCGGGTGATGCGGTACCCGGCGAGGCGGCCGTCGCCGCGTGGCGCGCGCGACCACACCAGCCGCACACGGGTGCCGCCGCCTGTGACCGCGAGGCCTGGCGGGCGAAACGGCGGGTGGAATCGCACGTCCTTCGTCAGCCGGGCGACGCAGGGCTCCGGCTGGCCGCTCCCATCGATTCCCTGCACCGCGAATACGTGCCGGTGGCCCGGCCGCACCGGAACGGCGAATGAGCTGCCCGCGGTCTCTCCGAGCTTGCGGCCGTCCCAAAGGACCTCGTACGAGACGGGACGGGAGCCCTCCGGGGTCCGCCACGAGAGCGTTCCGGTCTTCTCGCCCACGGTGCGATGGAAGGTCAGGCCGGCGACGCCGCACGCCGCGGCGTTACTCGGAGGCGCGAGGATCGCGATCGCGATCCCGCACAGCAACAAAGAAGACCTGATTCCGGGCCTGATAACAACGAGACGGCCGCGGGCTGAAAAGCTCACGCGCCCCGATGCGAATCCGGGGGTCGGCTACACGAAGGCGACCGCCTGTCCCGCTCATTCCCGAGCGGCTCCACCGGGGGCTTCTGCCAGGCGGGCCAGCATCTCTTCACGGGGCGGACCCGCCGGCGAGGGCGAACTGGCCGCGAGCCGCCCGAGGATCGCTTCGATTCGGTCATGCAGCGCGTCGTCCTCGTCGAAGACCGAGGTGCGGTCGAGGAGACCGATACGACGGATGGTGCGCCGCAGGACCAGGTCATCATGCGGTGCAGCGGCCAGCGCGCCTACGAAGGAGAAGAGGGGATAGGACCCGTCGCGGCTCGCGCGATGTCCAGCGGCTCGCCGCTCCAGCGCAGGGATCAGTGCCGCGTCGGTGGCGCAAGCGAGCCCATGCCGCTCGCGAGCTTCAGGGCCTGCCTCCGCCCGGTAGCGCTCCACGATTGCGTCAGCGTCGGGCGCTTCAGCCGTAGCGTCGCCCCAACGCCTGCGCGTGGGCGAGCGCGAACGACAGGCCGTACGCGAAGGCGGGATCGGTATGGCAAAAGGCGTCTCCCGTTGCGACGATCCCCGACACGCCCGGGTCGCCGGTTCGGTCCACGTTCATGAGCCCGCCCATCGGCATTACGTCGGTGATCGGCCGGGCGTAGTCGGCTGGGCTCATGAGGTCCAGCGGCGTGATCGCGGCGCAGGCTGCCTGCCAGGATTGCTCATGCCGCAGCACGCGCAACTCATGGTCTGCCCCGGGACGAGGAGGATCACCGCGAACGTCCGGTTGTCGCCGCGGAAGGTGTTGAAGCCCATGAATCCGAGGTCGCCGCGTGGATTGAGGATTGGCGCGTCGAGGTGCTCGACCCCCTCGGCAAGCTCGAAGTACCGGCAGTAGTAGATGGCGCCCGAGTCGGTCGGTTCACCAGGCGCCCGCGGCCAGCCGGGCGGACAGCGGTAGCGACCGAGCGCGTCGACGACGACGTCGCCGCGGACCGGCTCACCGTCGTTCACCGCGACGCCGACGGCACGCGGTGCTCCGTCCTCGCTCGTCAGCAGCCCTTCCACCTGGACACCAGTTCGGATCTCCACCCCTGGGCTCGGCCGCCGCTGCGCGCCGGAGCGCCCACTCGATGATCGGCCGCCGGACCCAGAGGTACACCAGGTCCTCGTCACCGGACTGGCGCGGTCCTGTGAGCTTCAGCGCCAGGTCCTGCGGATCCGCCCCGGCCTCCAGGAGCGCGTCGAGGACGTCCGGAGCCCAATCCGCCAGCAACTGCCGACCGCGGGGGAGAAACGCGTGTGGCTGAAAGTAGTGGGGGATACCGCGGCGCTCGACGCCAAAGGCGCCGTCGGGCGATCCCTCGGGATCGACGAGATCGCGTTCGAGCACGATCGCGTCGTGGCCCGCCCGCGCGAGGGCCAGCGAGGCCGCGAATCCTGCGACACCACCCCCGGCGACGACGAACTTCATACGTCAATCGCCATTCGCTGCTCCTTTCACGACGTGGAGGGACGCGGAGGCTACACCGTCATCCATGCTCGTCTCGTCGTGTGGGAACGACGGCTGTAAACGTAAGTTTGATCGATTGTGTAACTGCGGTCCGCATCGCACCAAGTATCGAATCCGTCGGGTGACCACCGACTTCTGGTGGGACCAGTACCTCGGCAACACCGGCAACTGCTGGCACGACAACAAGGGCAAGTACGGCAACAAGGTCAGCGTCACAAGCACGCCGCCGGCGCCCCTCCTGCCGGCCGCGTGTGACAGCTCGAGCATCGGCACGATCGGCCCGGAGCAGGAACCGGAGCTGCTCAACTGCCTCGCCGCGATCGAATTCGACACGGGCACGTGTCCGTGGTTCACGACCCCGTCGAAGCCGTAGGCCGATGCGACGACCCGACGCCCGTACCGCCTTCGTGCTCCTCTGCTGCGCCGGGCTGCTCGCAGGCGGCGTAGGGGTGAGCGTCGCCAGCAAGGGCCCGGAGGACCCCAAGACCGCGAGCGTCGGTTCGGTGCGACAGGCTGACTGCGCCGACTGGAAGAAGGGGAGCGAAGATCAGCGGCAGACCATGGTCTTCTACCTCCGCAAGTTTGCGGGCGGGCCGGTCGGGTCCTCGGCGGGCATCCAGAGGGGGCCGGTGCTGGACGACGAGAGCGCCTACAAGGTCCTCGCCAGCTACTGCTCGAACCATTTCGCCCGCGGATTCAAGCTCTACAAGCTGTACGGGCGCGCGGCGGCCTTCGTCGGCCACTGAGGCGCCCGCCTACTTTGCCGGAGTAGCATGCTCCGCCATGCCTGACGCCGTGAAGGGGGGACTCTTTGTGGGCGCGGCGGTCGCGGCCGGGATTCTGGTCGGGCTCCTCGTGCCTTCGCTGGTGGGCGCCGAGCGAGAGGCCGCGAAGTCACCGCGAGCGCACAAGCCGGTCCTACCGACAATGCCCAGCGTCACCGGGCAGCCACTCGACGAGGCCGAAGGAGAGCTCCGGCGCCGCCAGATCGCGTACGTGACCGATGCGCCGGACATCGTCGAGGTGGTCGTGCCCGGCATCCTGGAAGTCTGCGACAGCGAGCCGAGTGCGGGAAGCAGCATCCGCGGCAGCGCTCGTTTGCACGTCGCAGTCGCCGGCACCTGCGACATCTGAAGCGTCGTCGCAGGAGCGCCTGCCGATGATGCAGGCCGCGTAACTCAATCCGACGGTCCTCCGGTCGGTTCTCGGCGAGCGTCATCCCTGCGCACATCAGCCAGACGTCGGTGAAGGCGGCTACGGAGCTCGTCCGGGTCGAGCTCCTGATGGGCACGGCGCTTGCGGGCAACCACAACACCCGAGGCGGCCACTCCCGCCAACCCCGCGAGTCCGATGAGTTTCCAGGGCACCCGCACCGGCGCGTAGCTTACGGCTCGTGAACGATGCGACCTTGGCGCTTGACGATGCCGTGGCCACGGCATCGACCGGTGACATCTGGCTGTTTCGCGGCAGGTCGCTTGCGGACGTGGCGATCCGCGCCGCGACCAACAGCCCGGTCAACCACGTCGGCATGGTCGTCGCGATCGACGACCTTCCCCCGCTGCTGTGGCACGCTGAGCTCGGTCGATCCCTTGACGACGTGTGGACCGGCGAGCGCCAACGGGGCGTCCAACTACACCTGCTGGGCGAGGCTGTCAGAACATGGAACCAGCGCTACCGGCAACGCGCCTGGGTGCGACACCTCGAAGGGGACATCGAGCGCCACCACGAGGACCGGCTGATGGAGACCATCGAACGCTTCGACGGCCGGCCGTTTCCCACAACGCCGGGACTCGTCCGCCAGTGGGCGACCGGCCGGCTCCGCGGCCGGTCGTCATCGCTGGAGACCGTCTACTGCGCCGAGCTCGTGGCCACGACCTACCAGCACATGGGCCTGCTCCCGAAGCGACGACCCGCGAGCTGGTACGACCCCGGCCGCTTCTGGAGCGGTGACCGCATAGAGCTCGTCCCACCGTTCGCCCTCAGCCGTGAGGTTGCCGTGCGCTGAACCTAAGAGAAGACCTAAGCGGTCGCCCACAGGTGGTCTCGCCGGTATGCGGCGAGCGCTTCCTCGGGCCCGTCGACACGAACTCCGACGAAGTCATTCGCGACCGTGCCGAGCAGGTCTTCCAGGGACGCACGCAGGAGCGCCGCCTGGAATCGAAGTGCGGGTGGCTGCTCGGGCCGGGAGCACTGCTCGACGATCTCGAGCAGCTTGGGCATCAGCACCGGCAGGGCGTGCCTGGCGTCGCGCGGATGAAAGTAATAGGCGATCGGGGAATGGACGAGATCGTCGCGCATCGCGATCACTCGTGAAGTGAGGTCAGCGAGCACCCGGGCGGCGACGGTGGCGTCGATCGCGGCGAGCCCTGTACCGCTCGCCTCCTCGGCTTCGCCCAGCAGCAGGATCTCGTGCGAGAGGGAGCGGTAGTCCGACAGCACCCGGTAGAGGAACAGGATCCACGAGATGCTGGCTGTCAGGAGCCCGAGGCCGATAAGTGTCTCGAGCGGCCCGAGGAACCGGAGCAGATCGGCGGTCGGCACGATGTCGCCGTAACCGAGGCTGGTCAGATTGACCATCGAGAGATAGAGCGCGTCACCGAAGTGACCTCCCTCTTCCACCGCCATCCCGTTGCTGGTCGCGAACCCCTCCGGAAAGAAAGGCAGGAGGATGAGCGCGAAGCCGACCATGACCAGCGTTCCCCAGACGGCGATCACGGCAATGAACGCGAGCGGCCCCGCGAGCGAAAGCGCCGCGTGATTTCGGCGAACGAGGGCACGCGTCGTCCGCCAGATGCCGCGAACCACCGCCTGGCCCACGACGCCGCGGCCATGCGGGTGGAACAGCGTGTAGAACACGTCGCGGAGCGCCACCAGGACCAGGAGAGCGCCCCCGACGCAGCTGAGCACGGTCATCGCGGGAAGTCAGATCACGCTGACGTGCTCATCCTTGCGGACCGGGCCCGTCGCTTGCGCAACGGCGTAGACACCGGCGCAGGGATAGAGCGCACCCCCGACGTCGAGTCGGTTGTGCCGCGCGAGCGCCTTGAGGACCTCGGGGTCCCTCGGAAGATCCTCCTGCGGAAGGCTCGGCATGACGCAGCGCGGATCCGGAATGGCAACGCCCAGCTGCACGTCGTCGCCGATCGCGAGCGTGCGGCCAAGCCACTCGTTCTCGACGAAGCCAGGGGCGGCCGTGTCGACGATCACGTTCATGCGGAACCGCCGGGCGTCGAAGCGGCTCTGTGGCTCGAGCTCGCTCAGCCGGTCGAGGCTCGAGGTCGTGAGGACGCTGAGCGGGAAGAGGTCGAAGAACGACCCTTCCGGGACGGCGGAGGGGAGGCCGCGCGCGTTGAAGAACGCCGCGCCGAGCTGCGCCTCCGTGACCTCGTCGCGATGCTCAGGGTCGTATTCCTCGTCGGGGTGGTACTGGTCGATCGTGTACCCATTCTGTGCGGCGTGCGACAACTCGACTTCGCGGCCGAAGAAGCGCGACAGGACGGCGTCGACGTCTGCGGCGTCGCTCAGGACAGAGCTGCCGTCGGCGAGATCGATCCGCGCTGGCGGAAGAGCCTCGCCCGGACTCGGTGGTTCCACGAAGGCCGCGCGGCACGCGAGCAGGTCGGGCCACAGCTTCGGGTGCTTGGCGCTCGCGACCTTGCCGGTCTCCTTGTCCACAACCGCGTAGGCACGGTCGCCGACCATCCCGCCCTCGCCGAGGTCGGCTGCCTCGAGCTCCTCGCCCAGCATCGACTTGACGGGAAATCGCCACAGGGCCTTGATCGTGCCAACGGGCTCGTTCGAATTCATCATCGGGCGGCGCCAAGCCTAAGGGGCGGCTGCATAGCGGTCAAACCGCCGATGTGAGACATTACGCGACCCGGGACGAGGCGCTCGCAGCTGCGAAGAAGTCATGAGAACACCCGAGACCTCTGAGGCGCTGGCCGTCGTACGGGCCTTCTTCGACATCCCCGCTGAGGACTATGCACGCCTGTCGGCCATTCTCGATCCAGACGTGGTCTGGTTCGGCACTCGGGGCGGCCTCGACCAGGCTCAGGTCCTTCGCGGGCCGGAAGCGGTGATCGACTACATGCGCGAGATCCGGGAACCTTGGGAGCAATTCGATTTCAAGCTCGAACGACTCATCGAGGTTGGTGACGCGGTGGTCGCGTTCATGCACGAGACGGGGCAGTCCCGCCAAGGGGGGCCCGAGATGCAGAGCGACACGGCCGTGATCATCAAGGTGCGGCAGCAGAAGATCATCGAGATGACGGGTTATCTCGACCGCGACGAAGCCCTCCGGGCGGCGAGGCAGAAGGGCTAGTCGGCTCCCAAGCAGCCGGCTTCGAGAAGGCTGCTCAGGTCGGTAGCTTGTGGGGGGTGTTCCAGGAAGACGTGGAGAGGCTCCGTGACGCTTATGTGGCCTTCAATGAGCGCGGCGTGGAGGCTATCCTGGAGCGTCTCGCGCCCGGCTTCCAGGTCAAGGACCGGGAAAGCTCTCCGGACAGAGGGGAAACTCGCTTCGGCAGGGAAGGGATAAAGCAGCTGTTCGACTCTTATATGGAGGCGTTCGACGCCCTACGGCTCGAGCCTGAGGAGTTCATCGACGCCGGCGATCACGTAATCGTCTCGCTGCACCAGCGGATCCGCGGCAAGGGCAGCGGGGCGGAGGTGACGGGACATATCGCCCACGTCTGGACGATGACCGACGGGCAGGTCCTGCGCCTGCGGATCTTCGGCGACAAGGACAAGGCCCTGGACGCGCTCCGGGCCGAGGCGCGCGAGGCAGGTCGGCAGTGAGTCATCAGATCACGGCCGAGCTCGAGATCGGCTCGGAGTTCGCCGGCTACCGCATCGAAGAGGTCGCCGCGCGAGGCGGGATGGGCGTCGTCTACCGCGCGGTCCAGCTGCGGCTCATGAGGACGGTGGCGCTCAAGCTGGTGACTCCTGCGCTGGCCCGCGACACCTCCTTTCAAGAGCGGTTCCGGCGAGAGTCGATGATCGCGGCGTCGATCGATCATCCGAACGTCATCCCCGTATTCGAGGCCGGAGAGGAGGACGGAGGCCTCTACATCGCGATGCGGTGGGTGGAGGGGACGGACATGCGGGTGCTGATCGATCGGGGTGCGCTCGAGCCTGCCTATGCGGCGCGCCTCGTCTTCCAGGCCGGGAGCGCACTCGATGCCGCGCATCAGCGAGACCTGATCCATCGTGACGTCAAGCCCGCGAACATCCTGGTGACCGGCCAGGACCACGTATACCTGACCGACTTCGGGCTCACGAAACGCGCCAGCTCGATAAGCGGCCTGACCAGAACCGGCCAGTGGGTGGGGACCGTCGACTACACGGCGCCGGAGCAGATCGAAGGAGCGCCGGTGACTCCCCGCACCGACGTGTACTCGCTTGGTTGCGTCATGTTCGAGGCGCTGACGGGCCAGACCCCGTACAAGAGGGAGAACGACCTGGCCACGCTCTGGGCTCATGTCTACGCGCCGCCGCCCTCGGTGCGCGAGATCAACCCGGACATCTCACCGCAGTTGGACGGCATCGTGCGCCGCGCGATGGCCAAGGACCCTGCCGAGCGTTACGCGTCCGCGGCTGAGTTCGGCCACGCGGTGTCTGCCGCGGCGGGCGACGCCGAGGCTCCTGCCGGCGGGCAGGCCGGCGCGCCTTCTCGATCGGGCGATCTGCCCGACTCCCGGTCGCCGGAGCCGCGGCGATCGCGGCTCGCCGGCCGGAAGCCCCTGGTGGGTCTGGTCGCGCTGCTCCTCCTCTCGGCGGCGGCGATCGCGGCGATCGTGTCGCTGTCCGGGTCCGATGAGTCGACGCCCGACAAGACCACGACCGCTGCCGCGGTGTCGCCTCCCCTGCGTGCGAGTTCGACTTGGCGCCCCCTGCCCCCGATGCCCACGGCCCGCCAGAACATGGCCGGAGCGGTGCTCGACGGAACGATCTGGGTGGTGGGTGGACTCGGGGCCGACTCCGGCGGCTCGCGGCGGGTGGAGGGCTACGACCCCGTGGTGAGCGGCTGGAAATCCGCTCCGGACCTGCCCGTCCGGCTGCATCACGAGATGGTCGTGTCATACAAGGACGAGCTGGTCGCGATCGGCGGCTGGATCCCGAAGGGGTCCGATCCCAGCGCCATCACCTCCAACCGGGTGTTCGCGCTCCGGGACGGGAAATGGGTGAGCCTGCCCTCCCTCGACCAGCCACGTGCCGCAGGGGCGGCGGCTGTGGTCGGCGATCGCATCGTGGTCTTCGGCGGCCAGGCCGATGGCCGTCTGCTCGACACGACCGAGGTGTTCGACGGCAAGCAGTGGAGCCCCGGGGCCAACATCCCTACACCGCGTGAGCACCTGGCGGCCGCCTCGGACGAGAACTTCGCCTATGCCGTGGGCGGACGCAGGATGTCCTCCGACAAGAACGTCGCGGCGCTCGAGCGCTACGACCCCGCCACCGACCGGTGGGAGCGACTGCCCGACATGCCCACCGCCCGCGGCGGACTCGGGGCCGCACTCGTGAACGGCCACCTGCTGGCGGTCGGAGGCGAGCGCGCGACGGGCGTCTTCGGCGTGGTGGAGTCCTACAACGTCGCGGACAAGTCGTGGTCTCGCGGACCTTCCATGCGCTCGCCCCGGCACGGAATGGCCGTGGCCGCGATCGGCCGCTCGCTCTATGCGCTCGGCGGCGCCCCCAAGCCCGGCCACGCCAGCGCGGTCTTCGACTGCGGAGGCTGTCAGGTTGGTGTCGGGCAAGCGGACCAGCTGCCGGCTGGCGCCCCCTGCCCCCGATGCCCACGGCCCGCCAGAACATGGCCGGAGCGGTGCTCGACGGAACGATCTGGGTGGTGGGTGGACTCGGGGCCGACTCCGGCGGCTCGCGGCGGGTGGAGGGCTACGACCCCGTGGTGAGCGGCTGGAAATCCGCTCCGGACCTGCCCGTCCGGCTGCATCACGAGATGGTCGTGTCATACAAGGACGAGCTGGTCGCGATCGGCGGCTGGATCCCGAAGGGGTCCGATCCCAGCGCCATCACCTCCAACCGGGTGTTCGCGCTCCGGGACGGGAAATGGGTGAGCCTGCCGTCCCTCGACCAGCCACGTGCCGCAGGGGCGGCGGCTGTGGTCGGCGATCGCATCGTGGTCTTCGGCGGCCAGGCCGATGGCCGTCTGCTCGACACGACCGAGGTGTTCGACGGCAAGCAGTGGAGCCCCGGGGCCAACATCCCTACACCGCGTGAGCACCTGGCGGCCGCCTCGGACGAGAACTTCGCCTATGCCGTGGGCGGACGCAGGATGTCCTCCGACAAGAACGTCGCGGCGCTCGAGCGCTACGACCCCGCCACCGACCGGTGGGAGCGACTGCCCGACATGCCCACCGCCCGCGGCGGACTCGGGGCCGCACTCGTGAACGGCCACCTGCTGGCGGTCGGAGGCGAGCGCGCGACGGGCGTCTTCGGCGTGGTGGAGTCCTACAACGTCGCGGACAAGTCGTGGTCTCGCGGACCTTCCATGCGCTCGCCCCGGCATGGACTGGCCGTCGCCGCGATCGGCCGCTCGCTCTATGCCCTCGGCGGTGCCGACAAGCCCGGCCACGCCAGCGCGGTCTCGACTGCGGAGGTCCTCGCGCGCACCGGTGGGTAGCATCGCGCCCATCGCCCATGCAGATCGGTAAGGCCGAAAACTCCGTCACCCACATCAGCCAGGCCTATCCCGACAGGGTCGAAGTGCGGGGACGCGACCTCACCGGCGATGTGATGGGCAGGCTGAGCTTCACCGAGTACTTCCACCTGCTGCTCACGGGCCGCGAGCCGACCGACGATCAGCGCTTCTTCCTGGACCTGCTGCTGGTCGCGATCGCCGAGCACGGGATGATGCCCACCAACGTCGCCGCCCGGATGACGCTCGCCGCCGACCCGGGATCGCTGCAGGGAGCCGTCGCGGCGGGGATCCTCGGGTGCGGGCCGGTGATCCTCGGTACGGCCGAGGAGTGCGCGCGGCTTCTCGAGGAGGCGCAGGGAAGGGTGGCGGCGGGTGACCAGCCCGCGGCGGCCGCCGGCGACATGGCGAGTGCGGTCCGCGCCTCCGGCGGCAAGATGCCGGGATTCGGCCATCCGGTTCACCGGCCGCTCGACCCGCGCGCGGAGCGGATTCTCGAGCTCGCCGATGCCCGCGGGGTGAGCGGGCGCCACGTCCAGCTCGCGCGGTGCTTCCGCGATGGCGTCGAGAGGCCTGGGGCAAGCCGCTGCCGATGAACGTCTCTATGCCGATCGCGGCCGTGATGCTCGACCTCGGTTTCGCATCCGCGGCCGTGAAGGCCGTTCCGATCCTTGCGCGCACGGCCGGCCTGCTGGCTCATCTGGCCGAGGAGCAGCAGCAGCCCCTCGGCTTCCTCATGGCAGCGAGCGCGGAGGAGGCGGTCGAGTACGAGCGCCAGGCGACGGACGAGCGCGGATGACGCTGCCATCCGAGGTCGAAACCCGCCCCTGGGAAGCACAGCTCGCGATCGACGATGCGTCCTATCGCACCCAGCTGGCCTACATCTTCGAGCGCTCCGCCTTCTATCGCGGCAAGCTGGCAGCGGCCGGACTCGACTCCGACCGGGCGGCGGGCGGCCTCGCTGACATCGCGCAGCTGCCCCTCACCGACAAGCGCGACATCAAGGCGACGTGCACCAACGACAATCCGATCGGCACCCATCTGTGTGCGACGCCGTCCGAGATCGTTCGGATCTACTCCACGAGCGGCACCACGGGCACGCCCAGCTACATCCCGCTGACGGCGGGCGATCTCGACAACTGGGTGACCGGCTCGGCTCGCAGCTATGCGGCCTCGGGGATCGCCGCCGGCCAGCGCATCGTCTCCACCTACAACGCCGGGCCGTTCGTGGCGGGGGCGGCGCTTGCCGCCTTCGAACGCATCGGCCTCTGTCACATTCCGGTCGGCAGCGGGAACACCGAGCGGCTGATGCGGGCGATCGAGGTGCTCAGGCCCGAAGCGGCGGTGCTGACGCCGTCCTATGCGGCCCATCTCGTCGAATGGGCAGCGGAGCGGAACTTCGACCTGCGGGGGTCGAGCGTCGAACGCCTCCTCGTGGCGGGCGAGCCCGGCGGCGGCGAGCCGGCCTTCCGCGCGAAGCTCGAAGAGAGCTGGGGCGCGAAAGTCACCGAGGCGATGGGCATCGGCGACATCGGCGCGTCGCTCTGGGGGGAGTGCGAGCAGCAGGACGGGATGCATCTGGGCGCGCGCGGCTTCGTCCATGCCGAGCTGATCGAACCCGACTCAGGCGTCGCCCTGGAGATGGACGACGGCGCAACCGGCGAGCTGGTATTGACGCATCTCCAGCATCGCGCGGCGCCGCTGCTGCGCTTTCGCACGCGCGACCACGTCCAGGTCCGGACGAGCCCATGCAAGTGCGGCCGCACGAGTCCGCGCGTGCGGTGCATCGGGCGCACCGACGACATGCTGATCGTACGCGGCGTCAACGTCTTCCCCTCGGCTGTCCGCGAGGTGGTGAGCGCGTTCGCCCCCAAGGTCAGCGGCCACATCCTCGTCAAGCCGCAGGCGGCGGGCGTGAAGCAGGAACCGCCGCTGCCCGTGAGCGTCGAGTTGGCGCGGGACGCGACGGCCGATGCGGCGCTTGCGGAATCGATCCGCGACAGACTCCGCAACGTGCTCGTGGTCCAGACGCGCGTGGATCTCGTGCCGTGGGGAAGCCTGGAGCGCAGCGAATACAAGTCGAGACTCGTCGAGCACTGAGGAGGTCGAGGGAGCCGATGCAAAAGCTTCAGAGCCAGGGTGTCCACCACATCACGATCGTCGGGGCCGACCGGCAGACGTCGATCGACTTCTGGGAAGGCGTGCTCGGCATGCCCTTCGTCTTCGAGCAGCCCAATCTCGACAACGACTCGGAGAGCCACCTCTACTTCGATCCGGGCGACGGGCGGCTGATCACGATCTTCACCAACGAGGACCGCGAGCCCGATCCGAACCGCACTCCGACGGACCCGGGGTGCGTGCACCACATCGCCTTCTCGCTCTCGAGCGCCACCTTCCAGCAGGCGGTGGAGCGACTCGACGAGCGCAAGATCCGGCACAGCGGCGTCAAGGACCGCGGCTTCATGGACTCGATCTACTTCGAGGATCCGCTCGGCCTCCTGATCGAGCTCGCGTCCTATCGATTCGAGCCGCCAGCCGGCTACACGCACGCCGAGGTGCTGCTCGAAGCGCACAAGATCCGCGTGGATCGTGGCGACTACAACATCTCCCAGGTCCATCTTGCGGATGCCATCGAGGCGCTCGTCAAACGGTCGCGGGCGTCGCTCTCGGACGATCGATCCCCGAAGGACCCCTACTAGCAACAGACAGGAGGAGAAGATGGCTGCCAACACGCTGAGCGTTCTCAAGCCAAGCGTCAACAACCTGTCGGCGCGCGTATTCGTGCGAGCCGCCGGGCTCGATTTCGAAGAACTGGACGTGTGGGGCAAGAAGGACGAGACCGAATTCGTGCGGAAGGATCCTGCGACGCTCACGCCGCTGCTCGAGGAAGAGGGGCTGCAGAAGGGCTCGCTGTGGGAGAGCTGCGCGATCATGCAGTACCTCTGCAACAAGCACGGTCTGGACCAGTTCTATCCCACGGAACCGAGCGAGCGGGCGACGGTCGACAGCGCGATGTTCTACTTGATCGGCACGCTCTATCCGCTCGTCGCGCGGGCCACCTATCCGGCGCTCGGCTTCCCCCAGTACCCGGGCGAGGTCGCCACCTCCGACGCCGATGACGAGCTGAAGGCCAAAGCACAGCAGGACGCCGCGGACGCGATCGCCGGGCCGCTCGACGTCTACCGGACCTTCTTCCTGGACGGGAAGCCGTTCATCGGCGGCGAGTCCCCTTCGATCGCCGACATCCGCCTGGCCGTGACGCTCGAGTTCCTGCATGCGATCGACTACGAGTTCCCCGAGTGGGCAAGGGACTACATGACCCGTGTGGAGTCGGCCCTCGGCGACGCCTACTCGGAGCCGGCGGCCGACGTGCGGGGCTTCGTAGCGTCCGTGAAGTAACGGGACGCCGAGCTTCGCGCCGCGCCGCTCTAGACCGGGCCCAGCTCGCCGGCCAGGAAACGGTCGCGCAGGACGAACTTCTGCACCTTGCCCGACGGCGTCATGGGGAGTTCCTCCACGAAGACCCACACGCGTGGAGCCTTGTACGCCGCCAGCTCCGCGCGGACGTAGGCGTCCAGCTCGTCCTTCTCCGGCAGCGCCCCCGGCGCCGCCCGGACGAATGCGCACACCTGCTCGCCCCACTTCTCGTCGGGGATTCCGACCACCGCCACGTCGCCCACCGCGGCGTGGGTGAACAGCCGCTGCTCGATCTCGCGCGGGAAGATGTTCTCGCCGCCGCGGATGATCATGTCCTTCAGCCGGCCTTCGATGCGGCAGTAGCCACGATCGTCCATCGACGCGAGGTCGCCGGTGTGGAGCCATCCGGCGCCGTCGATCGCGTCGGCGGTCGCGTCGGGCATCTCGTAATAACCGAGCATCACCAGATAGCCCCGCGTGCACAGCTCACCCACGACGCCGCAGGGCACCGTCTCACCTGTGACGGGGTCAACGATGCGCACCTCGGTCTGCGGTAGCGGGCGGCCGATGGTGGTGGCGCGGTCCTCGAAGCTGTCGTCGAGGCGGCCCTGGGTGATGACCGGCGAGCTCTCGGTCTGCCCATAGATGATCGAGAAACGCACGCCGAGCCGGTCCTCTATGCGCTTGACGAGGTCCGGCGCCACGATCGCGCCGCCGGACAACGCCGCGCGCACCGATGAGAGGTCGCGCGTCTCGAAGCCGGGGTCTTCGGTCAGCGCGATCAGGACTGTCGGAACGCCGGCCAGCGCCGCCGCCCGCTCCGTCTCGATGAGGTCGAGCATCAGGCCGGGCTCGAACGCAAGCACCGGGACGTGTGCCAGCTGATGTGAGACGCAGCCCAGCGCACCGAGGCCACACCCTGCCGTATGGAACAGCGGAAAGGGGTTCACGTAGGCCTCGCCCGGCGAGAACTCGAACCGGCCGAGCGTCAACCGGGCGTTGTTCGTCAGTCCGCGGTGGTGCAAGAGCGCTCCCTTGGGAAAGCCGGTGGTGCCCGACGTGTACTGGATCTGGACGGGGTCGTCGGGACCGACGTCGGGGAGTTGCTCAGTGGAAATCCCGGACGCGAGAAATGTCTCGAAGTCGGTGAAGGCGATCGCCTCGCGAAGCCCGGGAAGGTCCCCTCGGACCGCCTCCAGCGACTGGGCCATCGGGTTTCCGCGAAACTCCGGCAGCAGGAAGACCCCTGCCGAGTCTGATTGCTCCAAGACGTATTTGAGCTCGCCGGGCTTGTATGCCGGATTGACCGTCACCAGGGTAAGACCGGCCAGTGCCGCGCCGAACTCCAGCACCTCCCACTCCGGGATGTTCGGCGCCCACACGGCCACGCGCTCGCCCGGCGCGAAGCGTCCGAGCAGGGCACAGGCGCAACGCTCCGCGTCCTGCAGCAGGTCGGCGTACGTCCAGCGCCGGCGTTGCGCCGGATCGGGGTGTCCGCCGATGAGCGCCGGCTGATCGGGCACAGCCTGCGCCGCGTCGCGCAGGATTCCCCCAACCGTTGTGTCCAGAACCCGCTCGCTTTGATCGGCGGGGTAGTACGACTCGCTCAGCGCCGGGGTCGTGACGGCCATTCCTGCTCCTTCCTCCTGGGGTGCGAAGCCTACCCTCGAACAAATGTCGAGTTCAGCGCAATGAGCCGAACGGGCCGAATCGAGCCGAGTACTCTGGACCCGACTGTGGGAATCGCGTTGGCGCCGTTCGCCAGACGGTGAGCGGTACCACCGCAGCGAGGAGTCGAGTCGGCCACGGACGGCTGCAAGGTGAACACGAGGTTCGTGAGCACCCGTTTGCTCGCCGCAGCTGCGATCCAGCTTGCCTGTCTCGCAGGTGCTGCCGCGCCGGTACAGGCGGATCCGCTGATCGCGGCGGCCGGTGACATCGCATGCGATACCACGAGCGCTTTCTTCAACGACGGGATCGGCACCCCGGGCCACTGCCGGCAGCGGGCAACGTCAGACGTGATCGCGGCCGTCCAGCCCGCCGCTGTGCTGACCCTGGGTGACAACCAGTACCACGTCGGCTCGCTGTCCGACTTCAATGCCTCGTTCGACCCTTCGTGGGGTCGCTTCAAGCAGCTCATCCATCCGGAGGCCGGAAACCACGAGTACTTCACAGGCGGCGCGCGAGGCTACTTCGACTACTTCAACGGGCGGGGAAGGCTCAGCGGTCCCGCGGGGGATCGCGACAAGGGCTACTACAGCTTCGACGTCGGTGCCTGGCATCTGATCGCGCTGAACTCGATGTGCGATCGCATCGACCCGGGGGGCGCAGCAGATGGATGTGCGGCGGGCTCCCCGCAGGAGCGATGGCTTCGATCGGATCTTGCGACTCATCGCAACTCGTGCACGCTTGCCTACTGGCACTCACCGCGCTTCAACTCGGGCTTCAGAGGCAACTCCCTGGTGTCGCTGCCGTTCTGGAACACCTTGTATGAAGCCGGGGCGGACATCGTTCTCAACGGAGACGCGCACGACTATGAGCGCTTCGCTCCGCAGGATCCCAACGGCAACCTCGACGGCGCAAGGGGCATCCGCGAGTTCGTCGTCGGGACCGGTGGAGCCTTCTTCACGGCCTGGAGCAGCGTGAAGCCCAACAGCGAGGTTCGGCAGAACCGCACGTTCGGCGTGCTGGTGCTCGAACTTCATGCCGGAAGCTTCGAGTGGAGGTTCCTTCCGGAGGCCGGAAGGCAATTCACGGATGCCGGTGCCGGACTCTGCCACGGCCGGTCGCCTGGCTTCGCCCCACCTGGCGGCCCCGGCCCCAAGGCGCTTCCCCGCACACGCTGCACGATCCGCGGCACCGATGGAAACGACCGGTTGCTCGGGACGCCGCGGAACGACGTGATCTGCGGGTTTCGTGGCAGCGACCTGATCCGAGGTGGGCGCGGCCGGGACCGGCTCTTCGGCGGTGGAGGCAACGACAGGATCTATGGCGGCGCCGGCAACGACCTGCTCCGCGGGCGAAGTGGTCGTGACCGCCTGGTCGGCGGTCGGGGGAGGGATCGACTGTACGGAGACCGAGGTGCCGACTCGATCTCGTCCCGTGACCGGAGGCGGGATCGCGTCCTTGGTGGAAAGGGGAGCGATCGGGCCAAGGTCGACGCTCGCGACTTCGTGCGCTCGGCCGAGCGCGTATCAGGCCGGTAGCGCGCCCCGCTCAGCGCGCTCGAGGGATCGCGTGCAGCTCGAAGTGCATCGGGTCGGGGACGGTGGGCCAGCGGCCTCCCCATGTGAAGCCGGCGTCCTCCATCGCGCGCACCAGGCGGCGATCCTGACGAGAGCCGCGCAGCCGCGGATTGGCGGCGGCGTTGAGGTCGATCGCGAGGCCCCAGGCGTGCAGCGACAGCGACCCTGAACCGGGAATCCGCCGGGGCGCGTAGCAGCCGGCGTAGTCCGCGCGGTCCACGAGGCGCGAAAGCCCGCGGCGCTCGAGCGTGCGCAGGGCGCGTCGCAGGGGCGGGAAGAGCCGCCGGTTGCACGTGACCGGCCCCAAGATCGGCACGGAGCGCGTCACCACGTTGCGGCGAAGCCAGCCCGGCTCGACGCCGATCCAGTCCTCGCCGTAGGGCAGGCGCACCGCGAACTCGCCGAATCGGGCCTTCACCTCGACCGCGCGTGCGACCAGCGCCGGGGAGCTACCGACGCCCGGCGCCACGCTCCGCACGCGCACGCCGGAGCTGCCCGCGAAGCGCCCGATGATCCGCTGCGGACGTGTGGTGGCGACCAGCAGCTGCCCCGTGCCGTCGCGACCGCCGGCCTGGCCGCGGCTCAGCACGACCTCCCCAAGCGCGGCCAGGTCGTCGTCCACGATGCCGGCCACGCGTAGGTCGGCCCCGCCGGCGAGGATCAGACGGTCGCCGACGCCGAGGCGCCGCACGCGCGCCGACGTGCGCGACAGGAGCGCCGTACCGCGGCGCAGCCGGCGGAGCTCCGCACGCATCTGTGGCAGCACCCGCGCATACGTTCGCGGCTGCACGACCAGTACGTCGAGCGGAATCGCATAGCCGGGCGGGGCCGCGTCGACGACCGCGCCGCCGGCCCGCCGGCTCCGCCGCAGCAGGGACTGGGTGCGGGCCGTGCGCGCGACCGCCGTGACTCCCGGCGTACGGCGCAGACGACCGTCCCATGACGTGGGCACGCCTCCGCGCCGGCGCACGAGCAGGAGCTGTGGCGCAGGCGGGGCGGGTGCCGGCCGTGCCGACGGATCGGCCGGCCCGGCGGGCGGATCGTCGCCGAGCGTGAGCCCGGCGGCGGCAGTCGCCACCAGCACGAGGGGCACGATCCCAAGCAGCGCGAATCTCGTCCGCGCGGACACCGCTCAACTGTAGGCACGGCGGCGCGGGTTGGGCGCAGTCCTAAGCCTGGTCGGCGGGACTGTCCAGCTCGCCGGCGTCGATCAGCGGCAGATGCTTGTCCATCCCGGTGAGTTCCAGGACATGGCGGACCTGCTCTGGGCCGTTGATGACCTCGAGCTTGAAGCCGTCCCTGCGGGAGCGCGCGTCGGCCGACAGGATCACCCTCAGGCCGGTGGAGTCGAGGAACTCCACTTGGCGGAGGTCGATGACGACCTTGCCGAATTCCGTCTCGAGCCGGGCTGAGCGCCGCTTGCAGGATCTCCACGGCCGCAAGGTCCAGTTCACCCACCGGCCTCACAACGGCGTAGTGCCCGCACCGTTCGATCTCGACGTCAAAGCGCTTCAAGCAGTCCCTGTGCCGAAAGTAGCAGCACTGGCATCGGCCGATTCCGGGGGATGCGACTCACATTGCCGCGCATCGCACGTCTCCCATGGGCGAGTCCGCCGTGCTAGCGTGGTGGAGCAGGTTCTCGAGTGCTCGCTAGGTCTGTCTCTCTTTCCTTCCGCGCGCAGCAGCAACGTAGAGAGGCAGGAAAGGAGTCTCGATGTCGAACCGATATCCCGCCGCATCGGCGGGCGCAGAGCACGGGCGCGCGATACAGAGACTCGACGATGCGGTTTCGCTTCGCAGTCGCCTGCGTGACGACCGAAAGACGGCGAAGAGCACGTCCGACGCTTTGAAGGTGGACGCAGCGCTGCAGGCGGCCGATGATCAGGTCGCGGCGCGCGAGCGGTGGCTCGAATCCGTCGAAGCCCACGAGCACGACACGAGCCTGACTCGGTGACCGATCGGCTCGTCGACGAGCTCGAAGCTGAAGCTCGTTATCGCCGTGAGCGCCTCGCGCTTTACCGGGCCAGGAGCTACGGCTCTCAGACCACGAGCGCCGATCGCCTGCGAAAGCTCGAACAGGAAAGCGACCACACGGAGCAACGCCTGCGGCACGCGCGTGCCGAGGTTGGCGGCCGGCTGGGGGAAAAGCCGGCCCATGCGGGGAAGGGAGCAGGATGACCAAGCAGTTCGAGGGCAACGAAGACTGGATCAAACGGGAGCAGGGGCGCGTTCCCAGCAAGGGGGCGATGGCCGCTGAGCGGGCGTCGGCCGGCCTGGGAACCAGCCACGACGAAGAAGGCGCGGGGCTCCGAGCGGAGCTTGGGCCTTCGGTGACCGTCTGGCCCAAGCCCGTGCGGAAGGAACCCGGCCAGAGCAACGGCGGCTCCGCCACCGGGCGCTAGCCCGGCCTGCCGCCGCTGTACCCGCTGGTCTAGTCGCTCTCGGCGAGCCACTGGACCTGCGGGACCAGCGAGCGGTCGAAGCGCTCGAGCCCTTCGCCGATCCGCTCGAGCTCCGCGAGGCAACGCTCGGTGTCCCCGATCAAACGGTCCACGTCGACGCCCATGCATCCGCCGCGGAACGGATCGAGATAGACGATTCCCCGGCGCCAGAGCCGGCGCGCACCGTAGGCGTTGGCGCGTCGCAGGTGCTCGAATCCCACGCCGATCTGGAGGATCCCTTGATAGAGGTAGCGCACCGGGTCCCGCTCCTCGAGCCACTCGAGCTCGAGCGTCTCGTGCTGCTCGAAGAACTCTCCCCGGTTGAACTCCTCGATGCCCTGGCGCAGGCGCGGCGGAGCCGGATCGCCGCAGCGGCGCGAACGCCGGCCGCGGCCTGGCCGGTGAGCGGGAGCCGAGCCCGGCCAACGGCGCCCGCGGGGGGTTAGCGGTTCGGCCGGTACATGCGCTCGAGCACCCGCAACTTCATCGACACTGGCGCGGGCTTGTTGATGCGCATGTAGGAGCGGATCACGAAGCCGGGGATGATCGAGCGCCGGCCGCGTGCGAAAGCGCGCAGCGACTCGCGTGCGACCTGATCGGCCGAGATCTTTCCGGGCACGGACGGCAGGTACCCGGGGCGTAGCCGGCGACCTCCTGCCACTCCGTCGGCACGGGGCCGGGATTCACGCACAGCGCCCGCACGCCGGTGCCGCGCAGCTCGGCGTTCAGGGCGTCGCTGAACGTGCGCGCGAATGCCTTCGAGGCGCTGTAGACCGTCTCGTACGGGATCGGCTGCATGCCGGCGGTGGACGCCACCGTGATCACCCCACCGCGCCCGCGCTCGACCATTCCCGGCAGGAAACGCGTGCGTGAGCCTGACCACCGTCTCGCAGTTCAGGCGCACCAGCTCCGCCTCGCGGTCGGATCGATCTCGGTGAACCGCCCGTGCGTCCCGAAGCCGGCGTTGTTCACGAGCAGGTCGACCTGCAGACCCAGGTCGGCCACCTTGGGCGCCAGCGAAGCGGCTTCGTTGGCCAGGTCACACTGGATCACGTGGGTCGGCCCCGGCAGCTGCGACGCGAGCTCGTTCAGCCGTTCGGCGCGGCGGGCCACCAGGATCACCTCGTGGCCGAGCTGCGAGAGCTGCTTCGCGAACTCCGCACCGATTCCCGCCGACGCGCCTGTGACCAGCGCCACCTCGCTCATCGAGCGCCCAGACTAACCATTTCTCGTGGCGCGCGGGTGGAGTCAGGCCGCTTCGACGCGCGCCCGCACGTGCTTGTGGTGCGGGGTGCCCGCGAACCAGTCCCGATCCTCCGAGGCGGTCAGCTCGTTCGGGGCCACGCCGTGGATCTGCTCGCCCCCGTCCCCGGTCGGATACGCGAGGCCGAGCCCGTTCGGGAGCGTGACATAGCCGGGCTGCAGCGTGTCCGTGATCTCGATGACCGTCTCGACGCTGCCGCGCTTGGTCGTCAGCCGGGCCCGGCCGCCCGCGGCGATGCCGAGCCGCTCGGCGTCAACCGGATGCACCCGCAGCGCGCCCTCGCTGTCGGTCTTGCGCCAGGTGGGATCGCGGTAGATCGTGTTCGCGGTGTGTGCGCGACGTTCGCCCGCGGACAGCACGAACGGGAAGTCCGGGTCGGCGGCCTCGGGCTCGGCGGGAAGTCCCGCCAGCTCCTCGAGGAGCTCGGGGACCGACAGGGTGGCCTTCCTGTCCGGGTTGGCGACTCGCTTCCAGGTCTCGTCGTAGTCGTCGACGGTGAACACCACTCCCGACTCCTGCTCGAGGATCGCTTCGAAGAGCGCCTCGCCGAGCGCAAGCCCTTCGCCCTCGAAGCCCGCGCGCCGTACCGAGTCGGGCATCATCTGCGCGACGCCGTGGGCCTGCAGCCACATGAACGACGCGGCGGCGGCACCCTCGGGGAGGGTCTGCCCGAGCGTTTCGTGGACGATCACCGGCAGGAGCCGGCGGAGCTCCGGGTTCTCGGCCACCAGGCCGAACAGCGCGCCCGCGAACTCCTCGCGGCTGCGCTCGGCGGCCGCGCGCAGGCCATCCAGGTCGATGTCGTCCAGCACTCCCGCTTCCCGCACGAGCCGGGCATGGATCTCACCCTCGGGCATGAGCCCGGGAGGCGCAGGCAGGACCGGCCGGCGCAGCTGGAACGCGTTCTTCGGGAACTCGAAGCAGAAGAAGCTCGCTTCCCACTTCTCGAACTGAGAGGGAGACGGCAGCACGTAGTCGGCCA
>CAVWYB010000035.1:0-101525 GCA_963759145.1 uncultured Solirubrobacterales bacterium | reverse complement strand
AACCGGGGACCCCTTCATTACGAGTGAAGCCGAGGCGTCCCAAGCAGTCACCTCGGGAACAGAGAGGGCTGCAAATCGTTGACTCCGATGGAAAGCTGAAGCCCCCGCGGGACTAGTTTGTGGACCCCAGAAGGACCCGCGAGTGCTTCGCGACTCGCGACCGATGACGCACTTGGATCCGCGCCTGCCTGACCCGGTGCGGCGAGGCTAGACCCGCCGAGTGCCGCTTCCGCCTGCTTGCACAAGTCGGGGTCGCGCTGAGCCGGGTGCTGGTTTCCATGCGAAGGAGCCGTCGCTACCTGAGTGCTGCTTTGCGCGCGCGGCGGGCGGGTACGAGGAGGCGATACCGCTGGCGGCCGCGATCTTCCTCGACGTCTTCAACGTCTTCCTGCTCTTCCTGCCCCTGTTCGGCCGCTCCAACTAAGCGTGCGCCGGCGCCAGTTGGCCAGCGAATCAGTTGAGCTGAATGGTAGCGGCGGCGACGACGTTCTGGCGCCGCTTTCCCGGGCTCCGGAATTACGAGTAGTCCGAGGACGATGCCGCTGACGACTAGACCGGCGACGACGGCCATCGCAAGCGATCGTCCACGTAATCCCGCGCGATAGGCGGCCAGGCCTGCCCAGAAGCTGAGCGACAGCGCTTCCAGCCAGATGATCACCTGGATCGAGTCGTTGAGCGAGACGGCGGCGAGATCGAGAATGATCAGGATCGCGATCGGAGGAACGGCGACAAGGAGAAACCCCGACTCGAAGCGGGCCCGGGTGATCCATTCGCGTCTGGTCGGTCGCCTCCCGAGCTCCATTTCCAGGACTAGGCTGGCGGAGAACACGTGCGCGATGAATATCGTGAGCACCGGCCCGCCGACGACGTAGATGGCGTCTCTCAAACGCAGATCGGCCCATCCGTCGTAGACGATCAACACACAGGTCAGAGCGATGGTCGCTGTGACAACGCGGCCTACGACCATCGGCCGGGCGGTCATCCGACGGAGGTCTTTCTGCGTCTCGGCGAGCCTAGTTCAAAGAACTGGCCGCCCCACGGGGTCGGCTGGACTCAGTCGCAGGCCGATTTGGTGGCGCTCGAGGGTTCTTCGCAGCCGTCACGGTGCTGTTGATGTCCGGCACGATTGCGGCCAGCTCCTGCGCCGTCGGGTACGAGGGCAGCTGCTCTATCGCACTGGAGAGGCTCGAGACGGACGACTTCAGCGCGCTGGTCTCGCTGGGGAAGTCCTGCTTCGCCGAACTCACGACCGCGTTTGCGTCGGTCTGCACCTCCTGAAGGTCCGTCTGCAGGTTGGAGAGGGCGCCGCTTTCGGGTGGAACGTCCTTGAGGTTGTCGACCGATTGCTGGAGATCGCTGACATTCGAGCAGTAGTCCGGCTTGTCGCTCTCCCCGCACCCGGCGGTTAGCAACGCCGCGGCTGCCAGCACCACTGGGAACATCAGCGTCACAGGAAGCCGCCCCCTCATCGCTGCGGGATACTAACCGTCGAGGGCCGAATCATGGGCGCCGAGCAAACAGCCGAACAAGATCAAGGCGAAGTCAGCGGAAGCAAAGGACGAGGCCGCCACCGGCTGGCAGACAATGCAGGACAAATGGCACTCACACCGTCGCCGATCTTCACGGCAAAGCGGGTAACGGACGTCCTGAAAGGAAGCTTGAAATGAGCGACAGGCCCGTATTTCTCTATGCAGCCATCTACGACGACATCGCCGACGCCGAGGCCGATTACGAGGCAGTGTTCGACCTCCACGCGGCCGGAGCGATCGGAACCTTCGACTCCGCGGGGTACGAAAGGAAGCGGACGGCAAGGTCCGCGTCACGAAGACAGAGAAGCCCACCCAGCACGGCGCCTGGACCGGGGCCGCAGTTGGGGCGCTGGTCGGGATCGTGTTCCCGCCCGCGATTCTTGGCAGCGCGATTGTCGGTGCCGGGGCCGGCGGCCTGACCGGGCACCTCTCGCGTGGCATGTCGCGCGGTGATCTCAAGGATCTCGGCGACGAGCTCGAGGCTGGCACCGCCGCCGTGATCGTGCTCGGCGAGTCGAAGATCGAAGAGCAGCTCGAGCAGGCGACCAAGCGCGCCAACAAGCTGATCGAGAAGCAGATCGATGCCGACGCCGACGAGCTCAAGCGCGAGATCGAGGCGGCGTCAAAGGAGGGTGCGGCGGCCTGAGGCCCGGGAAGCTTTCATGGTTCAACAGAGTCCGGCGACAGCCGGAGCGCTGCCACGGAACGACAGGAGCCCGGGCTCGGCGGGGGAGCTATCGCCGCGCTCATCGGAGTCGGGCTCCTGCTTGTCTTCATGATTCAGAACACCGAGGATGTCAGGCTCGACTTCCTGTTCTGGAGCTTTACTTGGCCGCTCTGGCTATTTACTTTCGTGGTGGCGCTGGTCGGGGCGCTGGTGTGGTTCGGATTGGGCGTGCTTCGCCGTCATCGGCGCCGTAAGGCGCGCCGCGACTGACTTGTGAGTGGTCTCCTGACGGTTCTGCCGCTGGCTGGTGGACCCCAAAAGGACCCCGCAACGACCTCGTCCTCCTGGGGGTCCTCACAAGGCCCCCGCAAAACCGAGAAGCCGACGCCCGGATTCGAACCGGGGACCCCTTCATTACGAGTGAAAGGAGTCTGTCCGGTGAGGTCCCCGCAGGGGCATCACAGACCGGATCGATGTGCCACGGGTGGACCGCAGATGACCGCGTTGGTCAAATCCATACGGCCCATATACGGCCCACGAGTAGTTGAGGGTCAAGGCGGCAGGAATCCAAACCCGGCGCAACGTTCCGTGGGTAATAGCTCGCTCGTGGCCGTCGTCCCGTTTCCGGCGTGCCCATCCTTGAGCCCCCACACGTCCCGCAGCACCTCCTCCTTAGTGGGTGGGCGTATCCGACGAGGGCCTAGCACTCGTGCCGATCGAGGTGACGGATGAAGTGCCCGCGCCCTTGTTGCCTTCCGCTTTCGCGCGGCCAGTTGCTCGCAGTCCGGTGCGGCACGGGAGCACTGCTAAGCAACGAATGAACGACTGCCACCGTCTTTGAGGGTTTTCACACAAACGCCCCCAAAGGAGTAACGTTGGACGCGCTTAGTCCTGCGGTCAAGACGCTCGGCCCAAGCCCGAAAGCCACCGACGGCGCAATGTGTCGCCACGAGGCGCGAGGCGGGGGCCCACTGGGTTTTGACCGCAGGGCTGGTGCGTACTTCTACGGCGTTACTCCAGGGACAAGGCCCACGCCGCTGCCGAGCGAGCAGCGAACGCCGAGGCACTCGCGGCGATCGCGGACCGTGGCACAGCCGCTGGCTCGAGTACGCGGAGCTGTTGGAGTCCCCCGGCAACGCGTGGCGCGGTGGTGATCTCGATCTGGTCGACCTGGCCGACAAGGGCAATCTGCGCCGTCGGGTCAGCTACGAACGCGCTCGCGCATAGGTCACTCAGGGCGCAACGCCTTGTTTGACCAGGGCTCCACTATTGGCCCACGGACTCGGACGCGCTTCGCGCTGAGGAGTAGGCCCGCTACGACGAGCGCGTCTGGACTGCGACACCCATACCCACCGCTGTTAGCACGATCACCCCGAAGACGGTCCATTCCGCCGCCGAGTCGAGGTCGTAGGCGGCGGTGTAGACAAGCAGCAGCAAGACCGCGATGAGTACCCCGTTCAGCATGCCCACGTGACGCTGTTCGCGGCGGACCTTTTCGGGATGGGACAGCTGCCCGGTTGGCCTTGAGACACGATGCACGACGACCGCCGCCGCGATCGCGCCGACCACCACTACGCCGAAGATGATGTGCTCCACCGTAGAGCTGACGTCGAACACCGCGACGTAGACGACCAGCAAGAGCACGATGACAGTCGCAAACGAGAGGATGGCCGCGTTACGTGGACCGTTGTCACGCTCCCGGGATGAAACTGCCTCCATCGGCGGCAGTGTATGACGTTCTCTCGGCGAATCGTCGACCCGCGTGTCCGGCTTTGTTGAGGCGCGGGCCCGGAGTAGCCGCTCGACACCTGCCAGATCGCCCAACTCATCGAGCCGCGCGATGGCCCGCTCGATAGCGAAATCGCCTTCTGGGCGCGCAGCTATGCCTCGTTGAACGCTCGTCCGTACATGATCAGCGCGTAGATCACGAGGCCGTCGATCGCCATGATGATGATCGACCATGCCGGGTACGCCCCGATCGCCAGGAGATGGAGCATTGCGTTGAAACCGGCCCAGAAGACCGCGACGATCTGCGCCACGATGCTCCCGCTGAAAATGCCGAAGCCGATCAGGATCTGGCCGGCGCCCATGAAGATCGCGAACCAGCCCCATAGCGACAGATCGCCGAACAGGAGCTTGTCGGCCCGGAAGTAGTTGTCGTCGACGAGCATCGCGATGCCGTCGATGACGTTGAACGCGCCTACGACCAGGAACAGGACGGCCGCGAACGTAACCCACCCCTCTCCCCGAACGCGTGTCCGTGAAGCCTCCATCCATACCTCCCGTTCGTGTCGCCTGAGCCGACGCTACACGACGCGGGACCCCACTCCAAGCGTCGTCTGTGGGCTGGAAGCTGGCTTGCGCGCGGGGGCTACAAGCGCGCCCGTGTGGTAGTTCGCGAGGAACGCGTAGTTGGCGATCGGCGGGAAGGGCGATGGCGCCGTTGCGCTCTGTGGTTGGGCTGGGGCCGTCGCCTTCGCAGTGGACGAAGCGAACCTCTTGGCCTTCGTCGCGCTCATGGCTTTCAGTACTGGCCGGGGGGAGGTGGTCCACCCGGAGGCGCGCCACCAGGACCTGCGGGCGGCGGTGGTCCGCCACGGCTCGCGCTTGCCATGAAGATCAGTCCGATCACGAGGCCGACTCCGCCGGCGATCATCAGGATGACGCCGACCGTCTGAATGTCGATCCCGGCGACCGTCGCGGTGACGGCGAAGTTGAGGATCGCCCCGACGGCGATCAGGAAGATTGAACCTCCGATCGTCATGAGGCAATCCAGGGCCTAGGCCAGCGGCCGTGGCCCGCCATCAGGTCGTCACCAGCCGCTGCGCCACCCTTCTCGTAGCCGTGGACCGAATCGACATCCATGAGGTCGGCATCGGTCCTGTTGCGCCGCAGGTCATGCCAGAGCGCGTCGTACGTGGCGTCGCGGCTCTCGTCGATCACCGTGGTGATCGCGTTCAGCTGCTCCCCCGGCCACGCGACGGTGCGTGTGTTGCCTTCCAGGAAGTAGGCGCGCCGGCCCGGCGACCAAGTCATCGTAGTCAGGACCAGTCATTTCGCTCCTCTCCGATCACTCAACAGGCATGAGCCCACTGTGGCCAACCGAAGATATCCGATCACGCCTTGATCGCCACATCAAGCGGGACAGGCGCCGATACCCCAGGCCTGCGTCTACCCCTCTCCCACCAGTGGGACTGCTCACCGAGTGCCTGAATTCGTCTTTGCGAGCCAAAGCCGACGCCCGGATTCGAACCGGGGACCCCTTCATTACGAGTGAAAGGAGTCTGTCCGGTGGGGTCCTCGCTGGGGCAGGGCAGGCGGATCGATGTGTCTCGGGCGAACCCCACATGACTACGTTGGTCAATTCCGTACGGCCCATATGCGGCCCACGAATAGTCGAGGGTCAAGACGGTAGTATCGAACCCGCGCAACCTTCCCGGTGGGGTAACGGCTCCTTGTAGCCGTAGTCCCGTTTGGCGTCGCCCCGGCTTAAAAGCCAGGCCCCGCAGCAGTTCCTCCTTGGTGATGACGACGTTTCCGTCGGAGGGCCGGCCGCCGAGCAGCCGGCCCTCAGAGGATCCGTCGTCGTGTGCATGCCGCTACGGCGTTGCGCTAGCGGTCGGACCCGCGCTTGCCATCGTGGTCGCCGTGGCGGTCGTCGTCCTCATCGTCGTCGTCGCCGTGGCGGCCGTCGCTGCTGTGGGCGTACGCCTTCACTCGGGCCGTGCCGATCAGCAGCCCTTCCTGGAACGCGCTGGTCGAGAACGCAGCATTTAGCGCTGCCGCCGCATCGGAAGTGAGGCTTGCCTTGATGCCGCTGAGCCGGACTTTGTTGCCCCTGTCCTTGCGCTCCAGATCGGATACGTCAAACGACAGGATCGAGACTCGAGAGCCGCCCACCACCGCCGTGAGGTCGGGCTGGGCGTCAATGTTGATGTAGAAGTCGGTCAACTCGACACGGGTGGAGCCCTTCACGAAAGCAAGCCCTCCGCTGTGCCTGATCTGGCCCACGAGCGTCTTGGCGTTCACCTCACCGCCCGTGATCGGGAACCGGAACCCGTCGCCGCGTGAGACACTGGCGGAATCGACCGGCTCGACTGCGATGCCGAGCGACCCCAGCGCGACCCCGGTGCCCTCGTCGACGAAAAGCTTGGTGTTCCCGCCGACCACGGATACGGTCCTACCATCGGTGTTGGGCTTGTGGTTGTGCGTCTTGTGCCACTGACCCCACTTGCCGCCGTCCCAGTGCTTCCACGACTTCCCGTGTGCCTGGGCGGCCGGACTGGCGACCAGCATCACGACCATCAATCCAAGCGCCACGGGTAGAGCCCACAGGGCTCGGGAGAGTGAGAAGCTGTGCGTCACGAGCTACCTCCAGTTTGTTGTTATTTGGGAGTTGTTCGAAACGCAGGGCCGCTTGGATGTCTTCTCCGTCGTGTTCGAGGTGAGCGAGGCAAGCCTGCGTCCATCCGCGCCCCCCGTTGTCGGGGTCCCAGCTCTTTGAGTTCCAGGGACGTCCTCTCGGGCACACCCGCAGGGTGCAGGTCTTGCTCGACGCGTCTCGGCAGAAACCCTCCAGCGGCCTCGCATGCTTCTGCCGGTAGGTGCCGCCGCTGAGGAAGTCGATCTTGTCCTCCGCCATCGCACGCGCAGCTTCCCGCGAGCTCGGGAAACGCCTGCGTGAGTGGCGCATTTCGAATGCCAGTCGTGACGAAACCGTCGACAGCTGCCTGGCTGCGGCGGGAGGCGCCTGCTAGCGCACTCGGCTGCTGGGAGCCGAGCGGTGGCTGGTTCAGATCCAGTCGCCCCGACCTTCTTTCGGTGATCTGAACACCCTCGCCGACGCGTATAACTGTCCGTGCACGCTGCGGACTCCGAGCTTCGCCAATGAGAATCGCCGTCGTCGGCGCGGGAGTGTCCGGCCTGGTCGCGGCCCACCTGCTCGCGCGCCGGCACGAGGTGACGGTGTTCGAGGCCGGCTCCTACCCGGGCGGCCACACCAACACCGTCCGCGTGGACACCGACCACGAGACCCACTGGGTCGACACCGGGTTCATCGTTTTCAACAACCGCAACTACCCGAACTTCGAGCGCCTGCTCGAGCGTCTGGGTGTGGCGAGCCAGTCGTCGACCATGAGCTTCGCCGTCGCCGATGAGGCGAGCGACTTCGAGTACAGCAGCGCATCACCGAATGGGCTCTTCGCCAAGCGCGCGCATCTCGCGTCACCGTGGTTCCACCGGATGGTGGCCGATCTGGTGCGCTTCAACCGCGAGGCCCGGGAGTTACTGCGATCCGATGACACGGGCCCGTCGCTCGGTCACTGGCTCGAGGCCCGGCGCTTCTCCCCTGCGTTTGTCGACCGGCTGATCGTTCCCCAGGCGGCCGCGGTCTGGTCCGCCGACCCGCGGCAGATGTGGAGCTTCCCCGCACGGTTCCTGCTCGAGTTCTTCCACAACCACGGGATGCTCAACTTCCGCGGGAGGCCGAAGTGGCGCACGGTCCACGGCGGGTCGCACCGCTACGTGGAGGCGCTCGTGAGGCCGTGGCGCGACCGCCTGCGCCTGTCGACGCCGATCGACTCCATCCACCGCCATGAGGGCCACGTCGCAATCACCCCGCGCGGGGGCGAGGTCGAGCGCTTCGACGAGGTGGTCCTCGCGACTCACTCCGACCAGGCACTCGCACTGCTCACCGACGCTACGCAGCGGGAGCACGAGCTGCTTGGCGCGATCCCGTACCAGCCCAACGAAGCGGTGCTGCACACCGACACCCGACTGCTGCCGCGGCGCCGGCGCGCATGGGCGAGCTGGAACTACCACCTGCTTGTTACGCCCCGAGGCAAGCCCACAGTGACCTACCACATGAACCGGCTCCAGTCGCTGCACGCCGACCGCGAGTTCTGCGTGACGCTCAACCACACGAGCGCGATCGACCCCGGCAAGATCATCCGCACGATTCCCTACGCGCATCCGGTCTTCACCGCGGCCGGCCAGGCCGCGCAGGCTCGCCACGGCGAGATCAGCGGCCGCAACCGCACGCACTATTGCGGCGCCTATTGGGGCTGGGGCTTCCACGAGGACGGCGTGACCAGCGCGGTGCGGGTGGCCGAGCGCCTGGGGGTAGGGAGTATCTGATGCACAGCGCTCTCTATGAAGGCACGATCCGCCACCGCCGCTTCGCGGTCCGCTCCCACGAGTTCCGTCATCGCATCGCGATGGCCTACGTGGACCTGGACGAGCTGCCCAGGCTGCTGGATGGGAGGCTTGTCCGCACCGGCGCCCGGCCTTGTGCGCTTCCGTCGCAGCGACTACCTGGGCGACCCGGCGCAGCCGCTCGACGAGGCCGTGCGGTCGCTGGTCGCATCCCGTTGCGGGTCGCGCCCCGAGGGGCCGATCCGGGTCCTGACCCATCTGCGCACCTTCGGGCACTGCTTCAACCCGGTGAGCTTCTACTACTGCTTTGCGGCAGACGGGGAGCAGGTGCAGTCGGTCCTCGCCGAAGTGACCAGCACGCCCTGGGGCGAGCGCCACGCATACGTGCTGCCGCACGGCGGTGGCCCCGTAATCCGCGGCGACCTCGACAAGGCACTGCACGTCTCTCCCTTCATGCGCATGGACCAGCGCTATACGTGGCGCGCTCCCGCGCCGGGTGAGACCCTCTCGGTGCACATCGAGAGCAGCGAGGATGGGAGGGTCGCCTTCGACGCCACGCTCGGGCTTCGCCACGTGTCGCTCACGCGGCGCTCGCTCGCTCGCGTGACCGCCCGGCACCCCGCCGCGACGGTGCGGATGCTTGCGCTGATCTACGGGCACGCGGTCGCGCTGAAGCTTAAGGGAGTGCCGGTCCAGCCCCATCCGGGAGTACAGCCGTCGTGATCGAGTGGGTCGCGCGCAGGATCGTTTCGGCGGTGCTGTCGCGGCTGCGTTGCGGGGAGCTGACGGTGATCGAGGACAGCCGCCCTCAGGTGTTCGGCGAAGGAGCGCCCCGGGCGACGATCCACGTGCGCTCTACCCGTGCATGGGTGTCTCTGCTGCGCGGCAGTCGCGGTCTGGGAGAGTCCTACATGGCGGGAATGTGGGACACGCCCGATCTCACGGCGGTGATCCGCGTCGCGGCGCGCAACGTGGACGGGATCGACCGGATTCGCCGCCGGCTGACGTTCGCCCGCGCCCCCTACCAGAGGATGCGTGCCGCCTTTCTGCGCAATACGCCGACGCGGAGCCGGAAGGACATCGCGGCGCACTACGACCTGGGGAACGAGCTGTTCTCCCACATGCTCGATCCGACGCTCATGTACTCGTGCGCGGTCTTCGACGACGGTGGGATGACGTTGGAGCAGGCGTCCATCGCCAAGCTCGACATGGTGTGCGACAAGCTCGATCTGGGGCCCGCCGACCACGTGCTCGAGATCGGCACCGGCTGGGGCGGCTTCGCGGTGCACGCGGCCCTCACGCGCGGCTGCCGGGTGACGACCACGACGATCTCGAAGGCACAACACGACATGGCCCTCGCGCGGGTGCGGGAGGCCGGTGTCGAGAGCCGCGTCGAGGTGCTGCTCGACGACTATCGCGATCTGCGCGGCAGCTACGACAAGCTCGTGTCGATCGAGATGATCGAGGCGGTGGGATGGAAGGACTTCGGCACGTTCTTCCAGTGCTGCTCGGACCTGCTCGCACCAGACGGCGTGATGCTGCTGCAGGCGATCACGATGGATGACGACGCGTACGAGGTCGAGAAGGCATCGAAGAGCTTCATCCGGACCTACGTGTTCCCGAACGGCTGCCTACCCTCGCGGCAGGTCATCGCGAAGTGCGTTGCGCGCCGGACCGACTTCGCCACCGAGCACCTCGATGACCTCACTCCCCATTACGCCGAGACGCTGCGCCGCTGGCGGGCGAACTTCGAAGCAGCCGCCGAGGAGTTGGAGTCGCTTGGATACGACCAGCGGTTCCGCAGGCTCTGGCGGATGTACCTGTCCTACTGCGAGGCCGGCTTCGCCGAGCGCAGGATCGGCCTGATCCAGGCGCTGCTGGCGAAGCCACGCTGGGCAGGCCATCACCCGCGGACGGCGGTGACGGCAGTAACGACTCCCTCGGCTATGAGCGCGGTTGGCGGCTGAACATCCGCGCGCTGAGCGAGTCGAGCAGGAACGCTGGGCCCCGCGATGCGAGTTTGGCGACGGCCGTCCGGCCGCCGGGACCGAGGACGTGGTCGTCGTTCACGATCGCCTCGAGGACTTTCGCTGCCCACTCCGCGGGCTCGACCTTCTCCCAGCGGGAGGTATCTATGTGGCGGCCGTAGACATCCTCGGTCGCATCGAGCATGTCGGTGTTCACGCCGGGTGTGACCAGGTGCAGGACGTCGACGCCGGTGCCCTTCAGCTCGCGACGCAGGGACTCGCTCAGCGCCACCACGCCAGCCTTGGACGCAGCGTATGTGGTGGCGGCGGGGAAGTACGCATAGCCGCTGATGGAAGCGTTGTTCACGACCTTGCCGTGCCCGTTCGCGAGCATGTGTGGGAGCAATCGATGCGTGAGGTGGGCAACCGCGATCAGATTGGCCTGGAACATCGAGTAGACCTCGCCCATGTCCTGCTCCTCGAGCAGCCCCCCGGTCATCTGGCCGGCGTTGTTCAGGAGCACGTTGATCTTCCCGAGGTCGTCCCCCAGAGCGTCGACGCACGAGTCGATGGACTCACGGCTGGAGAGATCGAGCCACACGGGGCGGACCTCGGCGGCCCCCCTTCCACCTGCTCGAACCTCCCAGTGTCGCGCATGCCCGCGAGCACCATTCGCAGCGGCCGTGCGGCAAGGGCCTCGGTGAGCGCGCGGCCGATGCCGCGGTTGGCCCCGGTGACGAGGGCGGTTGCGCCGGAGAGATCCATGTCTACACGAGGTTACGCGCGCCGCGGGAGCGCCGATCACTGATCGACGGTGCCCGCTCGCCCGTATCTTGACCGGAATGTCCACGCCTTCCCGCACTGCCGCCCTTGCCGTGCTGACGCTACGCGTCGCCTATGGGGCGGCGCTGATCGCCGTTCCCGCACGTCTCACCCGCAGGTGGCTCGGGCCAACCGCCGCTAAGCCTGCTGCGCAGGTCGCGCTCCGCGGCCTGGGAGCGCGCGAGGTGGCGCTGCATGGGTTGGCGATCGCGGCTGCCCTACGCAGCGCGCCCGTGCGGCCGTACCTCGCGGCCAGCATCGCCGGGGACCTGGCGGACATCGGGGCAACCCTGGCGGGCCGCCGCGGCCTCCCCGAGGGCTCTGCGCCCGCAACTGTGGTCGTCGCAGGCGGCTCGGCGCTGATCAGCGCTGCGGTGGGCCGGGCCGCCCACCGCTGAGGCCGGCTGTGCAACTCGCCTTCGACAGCCGTGGAGCGGGCCCGCCGCTCATCCTGCTCGACGCGCTGGGCGCTGACCGCCGTGTGTGGGACCCGGTGATGGACCGGTTGAGTGCAGGCTCGTCGGACTTGACAGGCTCCGCTTGCTACCCGTCGCCTACCGGCATCTCCGCCCAGTGCTCGGAATCGAACGGGACCGATGCGGCCCGGAAGCTCGCGTAGCGGTCGGCCATGAAGGCCGCGGGAGCAAAGTCATGATCCACTGTTGCCCAACGTCCCAATCCCACGGAAGGTGATGACGGGTGGCTCCTACCTGTGTGCGCACAATTACTGCCAGCGCTATCGCCCGGCGGCACGCATGCCACAACGGAGTAAGCCGACGCCCGGATTCGAACCGGGGACCCCTTCATTACGAGTGAAACGAGTCTGTCCAGTTGAGTCCTTCCGGGGGCAGTCCAGACCCGATCCATCTGCCCCAGGCGGACCCGATATGACTGCGTTGGTCAAATCCGTACGGCCCATATACGGCCCACGAGAGCCGAAGGTCAGGAATGCAGGAGTATCGAACCCTGCGCAACCCCGTCAACGAGCGCGGGCGGCCGCCATCGCGGCCTTCGGGACGACGCTGATGACGTGGTAGCTGCGCTTCCCTATCCGCTCGGCGTGCCCAGCCTTCTCGAGGCGCTTCCAGACGACGGGGCACTAATCGTCTCTGGAAGCACCGCTGAGGGATTGACTACGGGAAGGAGTTCGTCAAGCCCAGTCAGCGTCAGCTCGTGCATCACATGACCCTCGCCACAGAGAACGACGAAGTCAAAGCCGTCTCGTTCAGCCCGTGCGCGTAGATATAGGAGCGCGTACGGGCATCTACAGAACCAGCTCAATCGCCTGGCGTCCGAGGACGATTACGAGCAACGTCCCCAGGGCTCCGATCACGAGACCGGCGATGGCCAGGTAGAAGTTCTCGAACAGCACGCCGAACGCGAGAAGGACAATCCCGAGGGAGGGCAAGGTGTCCAAGCCGGAGAACGGCGGCGCCACAAACGCCGCGAGCGTAAGTGCCAGTACCAGTATCCCGACGACCACGCCGGTAAGGCGGTGGCCGAAAAGGAAGCGCAAGTGCGGGTGCGAGAACCGCTCGACCCAGCGGACCCGTCGCACCAGCGCACTCGCAAACCGTTCTCTCCTGGGTCCCCCAAGGTCCAAACGCTTCCAGCGCTCGGGTAGCCATACCGTGCGCCTACCGACGATCAGCTCGAGGGCAAGCAACATCGCCACGAGCTCGAGCACATTCGTCACTCCGCCCGTCGGGAGGGGAAGCGCGGACGGCGCCATCAAGACGATGAAGAAGACCGCAAACGCCTTGCTCCCGAACAGGTCGTTCAAGCTGCCGAGCGTTTGCTGCTGACCCTCGCCCAACCACCGCTCGAGTTGATCGCTCAGGCGCTCGGCTGTTTGCCCGTCCTCGCCGACTCGCTGTGACGACGTCAGCGCGTCCGTCATGAGGTCAACTTCATCCTTTCCGTTACCACCACCAAGGGAATGGGAAGAGAAGGACGAGAATCACGAGGACCCAGCCCACCGCCATCCACCACGTGGAGTTGAAGCCCATGAAATCGGTGCGGCGGGGAGGCTCCGGCCGGAGGTGGTACCACCGCCGTCCGCGATCGTCGATGCCTTCGATCTCGTCTTCACCGTGCGGACCGGTGACGTGGTGCTCCTCGACGATCCGAGCATCCCGGGGACCGTCTTGCGTGGCTCCTTGTATGTCAGGCATGAGGCCTCCTCGTTCGATACAGAGCTGTCAGGTAGCTGCCGAGGCAGCGGCGACTCGCGGCGACGCGACAACGCTTGGCGGCGTTTGGTTTGGGCGACGCCAAGCCTGGTCGTCTCGTCTGGCTGTCGCGCCCGTGGAGGCCCTGGTTTACTCCCTGGTCTCCTGGACGGCGCAGAGGCCATTTCCTACCCGAACGTGAACACGTACGCCTCGGCGCCCGGCTCGAGGAACGTGATCTCCAGCGTCCGCTCGCGGACCGCGTCGTGCTCGCGCACGAGCTGGTAGAGGCGGCCCTCCCGGAGCAAGCCGTTCCCGTCCTCGTCGACGTCCACGCCGTGTGACGGGCCCGGAGCCTCGCCGTCGAGCAGCACCCGGAAGGGAATCGGCTCTCGCGTTCCCGGAGACAGCACGAGATGCGCGTCGCGCGCGTGGAACCGGTAGGCGATGCTCCCGCTGGCATGGTCGAGCACGACATTCTCGGGGCTGGTCGTCCACTCGCCGGCGAGCGCCCACTGGTTCAACCCCAGGCCGTCCCGTGACGCGGGCCGATCGCCGCGCCCGTAGCCGAGATACGTCTCGGGCGTCCGCAGGTGGTCCCAGTCGGCCTCGGCCTCCACGCCGACTCCTTCGACGGCGACGAGCTCGCGCTCGAGGTCGAGCAGCCGCTGGATGACGCGCTCCGATTGCTCGTAGCGTCCTTCGCCGAAGTGGTGGTCGCGGATCACGCCGTCCGCGTCGACGAAGTAGAGCGCCGGCCAGTAGTTGTTGTCGAAGGCGCTCCAGATTTCGTAGTCGTTGTCGACCACGACCGGGTAGTCGATCTCTCGCTCCTGCGTCGCCCGCCGCACGCCGTCGACCTCGTGCTCGAACGAGAACTCCGGCGTGTGCACTCCGATCACGACCAACCCGTCGTCTCGGTAGGCCTGCGACCACGCGCGAACGAACGGCTCCTGGCGCAGCCAGTTGATGCACGTCAGCGTCCAGAAGTTCACGAGAACTGTGTGTCCACGCAGCTCGGCGGGGCCGAGTGGCTCTGAGTTGAGCCACTCGGTCGCCCCACCGAGCGAGGGAATGCGCGCACGTGCAAATACGGACATCTAGCGAAGCGACCGCAACCCCGTGCGGAGCTCGGAGGTGTACAGCTCCGGCTGCTCCCAGGCGGCGAAGTGCCCGCCGCGGTCGACGTCGTTGAAGTGCACGAGGTTGGGGTACGCCTCCTCCGCCCAGCTCCGCGCGGAGTAGATGACATCGTCGGGGAAGTTGCTCACGGCAACTGGAACGGAGACGTTCCTGACACCGGCCCAGCTGCCCTTGAATTCCCAGTAGATGCGCCCCGCGGAAACGCCGGTGTTCGTCAACCAGAACAGGGTGATGTTGTCGAGGATGTCGTCACGCGTCAGGCCTCCCTCGCGCCCGTCGACGAAGGCGGGGGCGATCAGTGTCTTGTAGCTGACCGGGTCGTGGTCGATCAGCCAGGCCGCCAGGGCGACGGGTGAGTCAGCCAGTCCGAACAGCGACTGCGGGTGCCACGCCATCTCGGCCTGGCCCGCGTACCCGTAGGCGCCCGCCAACATCTCGTACGTGCGTCGTTCGTCGTCTGAGAGATCCGACGGCGGCGGGGCGCCGGTCGGGATCGCCTTGTCCATGGCGGGCGGAACCACCCCGGCGAAGGTGCTGTGGATCCCGAGCAGCTCCGGCGGCGCCGGCTCAGCGGCCATCAGATCGACGACGATCCCGCCCCAGTCGCCGCCTGTCGCCACGAACTGCGTGTAGCCGAGGCGCTTCATCAGCTCGACCCAGGCGCGCCCGATGCGCTCCGGGCCCCAGCCGGTCGTCGTCGGCTTGCCCGAGAACCCGTAGCCCGGCATGTTGGGGATCACCACGTGGAAGGCGTCCGACGCACTACCGCCATGCGCGGTGGGGTCGGTGAGCAGGTCGACGATCTTCAACTGCTCGATGACCGAACCGGGCCATCCGTGGCAGATGACGGCCGGCAGCGCGTCCTCGTGCTTGGAGCGAACGTGGACGAAGTGGATGTCGAGCCCGTCGATCTCGGTGATGAAGTTGGGCACCGAGTTGAGCTTGGCCTCGCACTTGCGCCAGTCGTACTCGTCGACCCAATAGCGCGCGAGCGCCTGCATCGTCGCCAGCTGCACGCCCTGCGAGTCATCGTCGACGGTCTCCTTCTCGGGCCAGCGCGTGGCCGCGATGCGCGCGCGCAGGTCCTCGAGGTCCGCCTCGGGGATGTCGATTGTGAACGGCCGGATCGCTGTGGCGTCCGCTGACTTTTCAGTCTTGACAGCCATGTGGGTCCTCCTTGGTTAGGGGACGGTGGTTTGGTGACGGCACGGAGCCTGAGCGTCTGTCTGCAACGCCGCCCGGATCGAGCGGCCCGCGAAGGCTTTGTCGCAAGCGAACGTCTGATGCCAGGTGCCGCAGGCGCCACAGCGCCGAGCCCGGCACAGACTGAGCCATGCCGTTGGCGTGCGCACTGTGAGCCCGGCCTACGGGCCGAACTACGCCCGACCTGCCTGCGGTCTCTGACTGCATTGGCCCCCGCAAATCAGCGGGCCTGCCCTGGTCCTACTTGTTGCGGCCGTGCATCGCGACACTAATGCGACCTCGCCGCGGATGTCAAGCGACCCGACCCCACACCCAGGCCGGGACGACCGCACCAGCGGCTGCTTCCGCTCGACCTACTCCGATCCGGGAAGGACCCGCGTGTGCGCTAAGGCTGGTGGGTGCCTGAGCACATCCGGTGAGAGCGAATGCGTGTCGGCAGGGCTAACCGCGTTCCGCGGCCCGACAACAGCCCGTCCGCGTTGGGCGCGCTTCCACCGCCGACACGCGACGACTGGCTCGCCACTCGGTACGACATCAAAGCGAAGCTCGGGTGCCCATGGAACTGGCGGCACCCCGAAGCCGGTAGCGCCTTGCCCAATCCATTGCCCACCGCCGGATCGAGAAGCGAGCAAAGGGGAGAAGCATTGCCGCAAACGGCTTCGCCAAGCGCTTTCTCGTCAAGCCGACGCCCGGATTCGAACCGGGGACCCCTTCATTACGAGTGAAGTGCTCTGGCCAGCTGAGCTACGTCGGCGCTGAGGCGCCAAGTATAGGCACGGCTTCCCGCTACCTAACCGCGGGCGCGTCCTCGGGAAGCAGGGGGCCGAAGAGCAGGTCGTAGAGCTTCGGATAGAGGTCCAGCGGGACCTCTTCCGGGTCCACCAGGTTCTGGATCGCGAGGCCGATGTCGAGGGCGGTCAAGGCGGTCGCGAGGTGCTTCGACTCGATCGGCGGCCGCTGTCCCACCTGGCCGTAGGTGGCGTCGATCTGCTGCGCGGTCAGGGCGCGGTTGCCACGCCAGAAGGTCGCCGGCAGGGATGCGAACTCCGGGTGCCGCGCCGCATAGGCCAGGCATTCGAGCCACAGCTCGAAGAGCCAGCGCTCGCCGTGCTCGTAGCGCGCAGCGAATTCGCGCGCCGTCGACTTCATCTGTGCGCGTGCCGTCTTCTTGCGCGGGGTCCGCTGCAGCATGCGGGTGAACTCGTCGTAGACGCGCTTGTGCAGCAGCTCGATGAAGAGCTGCTCGCGGCTTTCGAAGTTCGAGTAGAAGGCGCCGCGGCTGAAGCCGGCGCGCTCCGTGATCTCCTCCACCGTCGCGCTCGCGAATCCGCGGCGGCGAAAGACGCTCCTCGGCTGCCTCGAGGAGCAGCGGCGCGTCTCTGCCTGCTTCTCGGCCCGCGTGCGCCGTGGTTGCCGGCGCGGCCTTCCCTTGGGCCCGCTCTTGACATCTCGGATTCATAATGTATTTAAATACGTACTGTATCCGAGAGGGCGGAGGTTCGTTGGACCAGGTCCGTGAGAAGCTGTGGCGCGTCGCTCTCCTCTCGCTGATCGGGCTCGCCGTCCCTGAACCTCTGGACCGGCGGGCCGCTGTTCGCGCTGTGGGTCGGGTCGCATGCCCAGGGGAGTGGCCCGCTGACCATGACCGCCCTGTTGGTCCTCGTGATCGTGCTGCTCACCTTGAGCCTCACCCTGGTCCGGCCTGATCGCGGTGCTGCAGCGGGCCTACAACAAGAGCAGCGGACAGGCCCCCAACGTCCGGGCGCACACGCCGTGGCTGCGCAGCATGCGCGGCGAGCGCCCGGTGTACCCGGACGAGGCTCCGCGCGTCACCGCAGCCCGAGCGCGTCCTCGTCCTGGTCGTGATCGGTGCAGTCGTGGTGTTCGAGTTCTGGTTCTTCTTCATGTCGGGATCGCCGTTCGATCAGCGCTCGGGCCGCGGCGCGCTAGCCACGCCGATTGTTCACGGCTCGATCACGTGCTCCGGGTCGGGCTGCTCCTCGGCAGGCCCGGCGCTGTAGTCGGCGAACAGCCGGTCGCGCTCAGCCGCGACTGCCGACACTCCCTCGCGCTCGGCAACCTCGATCCAGCGCAGCGCGTCCGGGGTGTTTCGCATCAAGCCGTCGAGGATCGGGCCGAGCTTCTGCGTGGAGGCCAGGCCCATGTTGTCGTACGCCTGGTTCACGACCAGCTTCATCGCGGCCAGCTGCGAGAGCGGCACGCTCGCGAGGCGCTCGGCGGCGGCGCGGACCTCCGACTCCAGCCGGTCGAACGGCACGGCATCGTTGATCAGGCCGGCCTCGACCGCCTCGCGGCCCGACAGCGGCTTGCCGGTCAGCGCGTACTCCTTCGCGCGTGTCAGGCCGAGGCGGTAGATCCACATGCCGGTGAGGTAGCACCCCCACATCCGCGAGTAGGGCGTGCCGATCCGGGCGTCTTCGGAGGCGATCACGAGATCGGCGCAGAGCGCCATGTCGCTGCCACCCCCGACGCACCAGCCGTGGACCTGCGCGATCACCGGCTTGGGCGAGCGCCAGATGCTCATGAACTTGGGGACGGGCCCGAAGGTCGGCGAGGTCGCCATCACGAAGTCCTTGCCCGGGTCCCACTTCCCGTCGGTCGTCAGGCCCTCGTCCCAGTGGTGGAAGCCGCCGCCGAGGTCGAATCCCGCGCAGAAGGCGCGGCCGGCTCCACGCAGCACGATCACCTTCACGTCTCCATCGGCGACCGCGCCGTCGATCGCCGCCTCGAGCTCGTCGGGCATCGGGGGGACGATCGTGTTCAGGCGGTCGGGCCGGTTCAACGTGATCGTGGCGATCGCGCCGTCTGTGTCATAGAGCAACGTCTCGTAGCTCATGGTTCTCCTCTCCTTCTGCCGGGGGCGTCAGCCTAAACGGCATCTGGACGAACGTTGGTTGCGCGCCGGCGCGACCGCGCGTACCGTTTCCTCCGAAGTCTGTTTCAGCCACGGAAGCGCCTATCCAGGTCCCCACGCCACCAGCTGCCGGCGATGCCGGCCGCACGCTCCTCGCGCGCTGGGTCGCGGTCCTTGCAATTGCGGCCCTGGTGCCCGCATTCGCGCTCGCCCCCGGCGCGGAGCGGTGGGGCGACCCTGTGCTGCTGGTCGCGCTGACGGCGATCGCGCTCGTAAGCCTTTGGGGCCTCGTCGCGATCAAGCCGGCCCTGTTCCTCGACGCATGCTTCGTGGCGGTGCTGCTGGCGCTCGACTTCCTCGGCCCACTGCCCGCGGCCTGCATCTGGCTCGCGACGGAGGCCGTGTACTTCGTGCTCAGCAGGAGGACGATCGAGGCCCACGTGGCGAACATCGCCTCCTACGGATGGGCGGTGCTCGCCGGTGCATTCGTGCTGCACCTGCTCGGCTCCTCATACGCTGCGCTCGCGCTCGCGGGTATCGCGATGCTGTGCGTCAACTTCGCCATCGCACGGGCCATCATCGGCGTGATCCTCAACGGGGAGCCGATGCGCGCGATCGTGCGCGAAGAGCTCATCCGCCCCGCGCCCGCGACGCTGCTGATGATCGCCGTCGGAGTCACGACGGCGTTCCTCTTCGAGCACATCGGTGTGTTCGCGCTCGTGCTGTTCTCGGTGATCGTGGTGATCCCGCAAGCCGTGCTGCCGGTGCTGCTGCGGCCGCGACCGGTGCGCGAGCTGCCCTACCAGAAGGCGGTCGCGCTTTATGCGCGTGCCATCGCTCACGTCCTGCGCCTCGAGCGAAGGGACCGGGCGGTGCTCCAGGACGCCGCGACATTCCTCGACGCAAAGGTCTTCCACGCCGTCCAGGGAGAGCTGCAGGCCGGTGAGTTCGAGCACTGGAGCGAGGTGCAGGAAGACGCTGCTCTTCTATCGCGAGCACTGGGACGCGCCGGGCGGCACGCCGGGCGCGCTCATAGGCGAGCTGATCCCGCTCACGAGCCGGATCCTGGCAGTGGCCGACATCTGGGCGCGGGTCACCGCGGCGGACTCCGCAGAGCTCACCCATCCGCAGGCTCTGAGCATGCTGGTATCGCGCGCCGGCTACCACTTCGACCCCGGCGTGGTCGAAGCCGCGGTCGAGGTCGTCGCGCGCGAGCATCTGAGCGGTTACGGCGATGCGGCCTTCCAGCCCCACCTCCACCACCTGCCGCTCCCGCGCGTGGTCGCAAGGCTCCGCGCCCCCGCGATCGGCCTGGGCTAGCCGCCCGCACCGGCGCTGAGCCGGAATCGACCCGGCTCCGAACCATCAGATGGTGCTATATGCCGGACCTCAGATGCGTGCCCTCGTGACAGGCGCGACCGGATTCATCGGCGGCAAGCTCGCCGTTGCGCTTGCGGATGCCGGCTACGACGTCCGGGGACTGGTGCGCGACCGCGCCCGCGCGGCTGAGCTCGAGCATCGCGGCGTAGAGCTCCACGAAGGGGACGTGACCCGTCCCGAGACGCTCGCAGGCGCCGGGCGCGACGTCGACATCGCCTACTACCTGATCCATTCGATGGGCCGGGGCGGGGATCGCGACTACGGCGAGCGCGACCGTGAAGCTGCTCGCGCGTTTGCGCGGATGGCGCGCGACGAGGGCATCGAGCGCGTCGTATACCTGGGCGGCCTCGGCGATCGCCCGGGCTCGAAGCACCTGCGCTCCCGCCACGAGACCGCCGAGGTCCTGCGCGCGGAAGGACCTCCCCTCACCTACTTCCGGGCGGCGATGGTGGTGGGCGCCGCCAGCGAGTCCTACCGGACCCTTCGCTACCTCGTCGAGCGCCTGCCGGCGATGATCGCGCCCGCCTGGCTCGGGACCCCGACGCAGCCGATCGCGGTCGACGACGTGCTCGCGTATCTTGTTGCGGCGGCGAGCGTGGAGGCGTCCGCCGGGCGGGAGATCCAGATCGGCGGTCCCGACGTCCTCTCCTATGGGGAGATGCTCGATCGCATGGCCGATGTGCTGGACCGGCGGCGCCGGCCGAAGCTGCCCGTGCCCCTGCTGTCGCCCCGCCTCTCGTCGCTCTGGATCGGACTCGTCACGCCCGTCGACGCCGGCGTCGCGCGGCCGCTGGTCGAAGGGCTCTCGACCACCACGGTGGTCACCGATCCGACCGGCGCGGCGCTCTTCGACGTCGCGCCGATGCCGTTCGTGGAGGCGCTTCGACGTGCGCGCGCGGAGGAGGTCCGGTGACCGGGCGCGCGACCGTCCGGACCGCTCTCGCGGTCTTGGCGATCGGGACGGCGGCATGCGGGGAAGGCGAGAGCTCACCGCGGGCGAGCGGGCCCGCGCTGTCCATCTCCCAGCTGGTCGGGCAGCGGTTCGTGTTCGCGTTCCCCGGCCGCACGCTGCCCCGCGGGCTGGCTCGCCGGATCCGGGCGGGCGAGGCCGCCGGGATCGTGATCTTCTCGAGGAACTTCCGCTCGAGGCGCGGCTTGCGCGCGCTCATCCGCCGCGCGCAGCGCCTCAACGCTGCCTCGCCCTTGGACGCCCCACTGCTCGTGATGGTGGACCAGGAGGGAGGCGAGACGAACCACGTACCCGGGCCACCGGAGCTGTCCGCCGAGAGCGTCGGCCGCGCCGACGATCCGCGGCTCGCCCGGGCGGAAGGGCGAAGCGCGGGACGGAACCTGCGCGCGCTCGGGATCAACGTGAACCTGGCGCCGGTTGCCGACGTCGCACGCCCCGGCAGCGCCTTGCAGAGGGAAGAGCGCACATACGGGCAGGAGCCGGCCGCAGTCGGCCGCGCTTGCGGACGCGTTTGCGGCAGGCATCGAGGACGCCGGCGTGGTCGCGACCCTGAAGCACTTCCCCGGCTTCGGCGCCGCCGCCACCAACACGGACTACGGCCCCGTCCGGATCCCGCTTTCCGCGCGGACCATTCGCGGCGTCGACGAGCCGCCGTTCGCGCGCGGGATCCGCGGCGGCGATCGCATGGTGATGCTGAGCACGGCGGTCTACCCGGCCCTCGACCGCCTGCCGGCGGCGCTCTCGCGCGCGGTCGCCGACCGGCGAGCTGCGCAGGCCGCCTGGGCTTCGAAGGAGTGTCGATCACCGACACGCTCGAGAGCCCGGCGCTGGCCCGATATGGAGGGCCGAAGCAGGTCGCGAGGCGCGCGGCAGCCGCCGGCACCGACCTGCTGCTCTTCGCGCGCACTTACCGCGCCGGCGCGCTGGCCGCCGCGGGCCTCGAACGAGCGGCCTCCGCCGGTGCGATCCCGCGAGCCGACCTCGAGGCCGCGGCTCGTCGCGTGCTCGCCCTACGCGCTAGGTTGGCGCGGGCACCACGCACAGCTCCGGGCGGTCCGGGTCGTTGAGCCCGCGCCGCAGGCGGATGAACGCGACCGCGCCCACGACCAGCGGGCAGCCAGAAGAGGATCACGCGGTAGGCGAGCACCGCCGCGGCGGTCGTGGCGGCGGGCGCCCCGTAGACGATGAAGGTGCCGAGCAGTCCGCCGTCGATCCCGCCGATGCCGCCGGGAATCGGCAGCAGTCCGCCGAGCTGCCCGATCAGGTAGCCCATCAGCAGGATCGCTGAGCGGCGGCGAGTAGCCGAACGCGTTGAAGGTCGCCCACAGCACCGCGTTGTCCCACGCCCAGTATCCGAAGGAGCCGAGCAGCACCTGCCAGTTGCGCGAACGCAGAAGCTGCACCGCCTCGCCGGTGCCCCGGATCAACTGCCCGGCGCGCGCGTCGTCACGCGCGCCGGACGCGGCCCGCGTCGGGACCCGGGTCCTTCCCAGGGCCAAGGCGTGGAATCGCCAGCACGAGCGCGATCACGATCACCGCGGCGGCAGCCGGGAGCGCCGTCAGCCAGAGCGGCTGGTCCGGCCCCAGGATGCCGAGCGCCATCAGCGTGCCGAGCACCGCCACGGCGACGAAGTTGACCATGCTCTTGATCAGGAAGAAGGCCACCGAGCGGCGCGCGATGTGGTCTGCGTCCATGCCGCCCTCGTGGAGGATCCAGGCGCCGAGCGCCAGACCGGCGGCGCCGCTGGCCGGCACGATCGATCCCATCCCGAGCGATGACCAGCTGATCTCCCAGCTCGTGCGCCACGGCATCCGCGGGCAGAAGATCGGCCTGAACATGAGCACGTAGGACATGCCCGACAGGGCCTCGAAGGCGACCCCGAGCGCGATCCACTCGCGGCTTCGCGCCCTCCAGGCGGGCGCGCACCTCGCCGAGCCCCGGCGCGAAGATCACGATCAGGAACAGCACGGCGATCACCACCGCCACCTGCGCCGCCCGCTTCGCCAGCATCCGTGGGTTGAACTCGGCCGGCATCGTGACCGGCGCCGGACCGGTCACCGGTCTCGCTCGAAGCGGTCGCCGCCTCCCGTTGTTCCTCCCGCGGCTGCTCATGAAGCCGAGCGCTAGGCCGCCGCCACGCGCCGCAGCCGGTTGAAGAGCGCTTCGAGCGCAAGGTCCTCGAGCACGTTGCGCTCGAGCCGGCGGCGCGTGTCCTCGGACAGCTCGAGGCAGTCGATGAGCCGCTCGGGGCTGCGGCCGCGCGCGTCCGCGGCGAGCTCGTCGGCACGGTCGAGATTGAAGACCTGAGCCTCGCGCCCGCTCGCCACCGCGACCAGATCCCGGAACCAGAGGCTGACGAGCTCCAGGCTGAGATCGAGCGACGCGGTCTGCCCGCGCCGCCGGGCCCGGCGCGCCTGCAGCTCGAACTCCCGCACGAACCCCTGCCGGCCCCGCTTCGGCTCGTTTTCGAGCCGCTCGGCGAGGTCCTGCTTGACCGCGGCCTCCGCCGCGGCGCCGGCCTTCGCCGCCCGGTCCAGCAGCGGTCGCCATGGCTCCGCGATCACCCACTGTGGATCATCGATCCGCTGCAGCGTCGACCGGGCGGCCTGCACGGCTTCCGCGCGCTGCTCGGCGCCATCGGGCGAGGCCAGGTGGCGGGCGCGCCGGGCATTGCCCCCTGCGAGCCGCGCGCAGGCCAGCGCCGTGCGCGGCTCGATCCCGTCGGCCTCGAGCAGCTCCGCGATCCGCGCCGCCGGCACCGGGCCGAAGCGGACGCTCTGCAGTCGCGAGACGATCGTGGGCAGAAGCCTGCCCGGCGCCGAGCTGACGAGCAGCATGTGAGCGAACGAGGCGGGCTCCTCCAGCGTCTTCAGCAAAGCGTTCTGGGACTCGTCGTTCATGCGGTCGGCCTCGACGATCACGAACACGCGGCGCTCGGACTCGAACGGCCGCAGCGCGGCCTGGCGCACGACCTGTGTGCGCACGTCGTCGACCAGCACCTCGTGAGCGCCGCGTGGCTCGACCCACGCGAGGTCCGGATGCACACCCGACAGCACCCGCCGCTCGGCGTCGGCGGGATCCGGGGCACCCTCCGAGATCAGGGCGGCCGCAAAGGCGCGCGCCGCCTCCCGCTTGCCGGTTCCCGGAGGACCGTGGAAGAGATAGGCGTGGCTCAACCCGTCCCCGCGCAGCGCCGCCTCGAGCGCGAGCCGCGCCAGCGGCTGATGCTCGGTGCCCGGGAGCACGGCGCTCATCGCATCGCTCCGGTGCGGCGAGCTTCGACCTCTGCCAGCACCTGCTCGTGAACCTCCTCCGGGGACCGCGAGGCGTCGATCCGCACGTAGCGCTCGGCGTGGCGCTCGGCGAGCCGCTCGTAGGCCGCCGCGACCGCCCGCTGAAGGTCTTGCCCCTCCTGCTCGAAGCGGTCCGCGTCCCCGCGGCGGCCGCCGGCGGCGGCCGGCTCGATCTCGAGCAGGAACGTGACGTCCGGCCAGAGCCCGCCCGCGATCCAGTCGTTGAGCTGCTCGACGCGCTCGATGCCCAGGCCGCGCGCGCCGCCCTGATAGGCGACGGTCGAGTCGATGTAGCGGTCGGAGATCACCGTCTTGCCCTCGTCGAGCGCAGGCCTCAGCACTCGCTCGATCAGCTCCGCGCGGGCCGCGCCGAACAGCAGCGTCTCGGCGATCGGCGAAAGCGTCACGCCGGGGTCCTTCACGAGCTCCCGGATCCGCTCGGCGGCCGGTGTGCCGCCCGGCTCGCGCACCAGCACCGCTTCCTCGCCGAGCGCCTCCGCGAGCAACTTGGCCTGCGTCGTCTTGCCGGACCGGTCGATTCCCTCGAAGGTGACGAACACCTTCCGCAGGTTAACGGCGAGCCGCCGCGGCCCTCCCTTCAGCCGAAGCGGCGCAGCCCCTGGACCTCGCGCAGGAGCGCCAGCCTCGAGAGCCCTTCCGCCTCCAGGCGCCGGACCCGGTTCCGCGAGATGCCGAGTTGCGTGACGACCTGGTCGAGCGTCATCGGCTCCGCCGAGCCGTTGAGCCCGAAGCGGAGCATCAGCACTTCGCGCTCCTCGGCCGGGAGCTGGTCGAGCGCCTCGCGCACGACGCGCTGCTCGAGCCTGATGTCGACCTCCCGCTCGGGGTCGGGGCCCTCACCCGGCAGCACCTCGCCGAGCGTCCCTTCCTCTCCCTCGGTGATCGGCTTGTCCAAGCTCGTCACGGTGCGGGGCGCGTCGAGCACCTCCCGGACCTGCTTCGGCGAGAACTCGCACGCCTCGGCGATCTCCTCGTCCGTCGGCGCGCGCTCCAATCTCGCCGTCAGCTCGCGCTCGACCTTGCCCACCTTGCGCTCGCGCTGGAGCACGTGGACCGGCATCCTGATCGTGCGCGCCTTGTTCTGAACGCCGCGATCGATCGACTGCCGGATCCACCAGGTGGCGTAGGTCGAGAACTTGAAACCACGGCGCCAGTCGAACTTCTCCACCGCGCGGATCAGGCCGAGCGTTCCCTCCTGGATCAGGTCGAGCAGCGACAGCTCCGTGCGCGGGTAGCGACGCGCGATCGAGACGACCAGCCGCAGGTTCGAGTTGATCATCCGCTCCTTCGCCCGCTCGTCTCCGTTCTCGATGCGCTTTGCGAGAGACACCTCTTCCGAAGCGGACAGCAGGTTGAAACGGCGCATCTCCGCGAAAAACAGGTCGAGCGCTTCGGTCGTCTTGGCCGCGAGGCTGTCGTTCCCATAGGCGACCTGCTCGGAGACCTCGCGACCGCAGTCGTCGCTGATCTCGACTCCGCGTTGCTCGAGCCGGATGAAGAGCTCGTCGACGTTGGCTTCCTCCAGCCGAGCTCGGCGATCAGCTCGCTGATCTCCGAGAGCTCGAGGCAACCTTCTTCGACTCCGTGCTCGATCAGCGCGTCGAGCTGCGGCGCCAGCGCGCTCTGACCCGCGATTCCCATGCCACTTCCCCTCCGATCGCGTTCCTGGGGCAGCTTTCCCGGTTCGGGCATGGGCTAATCGTGAAGCTGCACTTCCACCCGTGGCGGGTGGTTGAGCGTCTGCAGCACCGTGCAGTAGCGCTCGGATTTAGCGATCAGGTCGGCGATCTGCTCGGGCGTCGCGTCTGGCGCGTCGATCTCGAAACGCAGCCGGATGCTCTCGAAGCCGACCGGCGTCTCCTTCGAGACGCCCAGCGTCCCGCGCAGGTCGAGATCCCCCTCCACGACGACCTCGATGCGTTCGGCCGCGATCCCCATTGCGGTCGCAACCATCTGGCACGTCACCTGGGCGCACGCGGCGAGCGCGCCCAGCAGTAGATCGCCGGAGCAGGCGGCCGTGCCGGGCCCACCGACGCCGACGTGCGCTTCTGCCTGCTGAATCGCTCGCCCCAGATCGACCGAACAGGCGACCGGCGCGTCGCCCTGACTACCTCGGGCGGTCAGCGTGATGCGGGCCGCGTCGGGCTCGGCCCGGTAGCGCTCCTTGAGGGGCTTCTGCTGGGCCCGCAGGTCCATGGGGTTGATACTCGCACGAATTGGTGGGTACCAGGCCCGCCGGCCAGGTGCCCCTTTCGGGCGCGGTCCGCTTAGGTGGTGGCCGGCGCCCGGCGGCGCTTCGGGGCGGCCTTCTTGGCCGGAGCCGCTTCGTCCGGCGCCTGTTCCGCGCCGTCGCCGTCCGACGCTGCGGCGCCGTCCGCCGCACCGTCGCCCGCAGCCTCGGCCTCAGCCGCTTCCTTGGCCGCCCGGGCGGCCTCGCGCTCGGCGCGCTGCTCGCGCATCTCCACCATCGACGGGCAGTCCTCGTTCAGGCAAAGATTCCAGGGCCGGCGGCCCGTCCACACCTTGAGGCGAGGCGTCTCGTGGCAGATCGAGCAGTTCTCCTCCAGGCGGATCAGGTCACCCCGCTGCGGAATCCCATAGGTCTGGTCGCACTCGGGGTAGCCCTCGCATCCGACGAAGCGCTTCCCTGACTTCTTCGCGCGGATGATCTTCAGGCGGTTGGGCTGGCCTTCCTCGTTCACCCGGCCGGCGTCGCGGCACTGCGGACAGGGACCGAGGATCCGGTCCTGGTTCATGCCCTCCCAGATGATCTCGGCGAGCTCGCGCTTGTGCTCGTCCATGAGGTCGTAGGACTCGCGGAGCATGCTGCGGGATGTGTCCACGACCTGGTCCTTGGTGACCTCGCTCGCGGCGATCCGGTCCATGTCCTGCTCGAGCTCGGCGGTCATGTCGGGCGTTGCGACGCGCTTGGCGTACTGCGTGAACGCCTTCACCATCGCGATCCCGGTCTCCGAGGGCTCGATCGGGTTGTTCTGCACGTACCCGCGGTCGTAGAGCTTCTGGATGATGTCGTGGCGGGTGGCCTTCGTACCGAGGCCGAGCTCCTCCATCATCTCGATCAGCCGTGCCCTGCCCGATCCGCGACGGCGGCTGCGTTTCCTTGGCGTCGAACCACGGGTTCGATGTCGGGCCCTCGTCGGAGACCTCGACCGCGGCGAGCGGAAGCTCCTGGCCCTCCTCGACCTTCGGGATCTCCTCGTCCTTCGAGCGCCCGTACGGGTAGATCGCGAGGAAGCCGGGCTCGATCAGCACGTTGCCGCGCACGAAGTAACCCTCGGTGCCGGCCTCGATATCGGCGCGCGTGGACTCCGACACCGCGGGATCTGCGAACGTCGCGACGAAGCGCCGCACGACGAGCTCGTAGATCTTGCGGTGGCCGTCGTCCGGCAGCACCTTCGGGTCGAGCGCCTGCGTGGGATAGATCGGCGGGTGGTCGGTCGTCTGCTTCTTGCCGCGGGTGGGCGTGAGCTCGGGCTTCGACGCGATCGGCGCGGCCGCGTCGAAGGCGTCGACCTGTGCGATCGACTGCAGCAGCTCGCGCACCGGAAGGGAGTCCGGATAGACGGTGTTGTCGGTCCGCGGGTAGGAGATGAATCCGTCCATGTAGAGGTCTTCGGCGATCCGCATCGCGCGCGCCGGCGAGACACCCACACTCGAGGCTGCGCTCGTAAATGCGGTCGTGTTGAACGGCCCCGGCGGACGGCGAGTGTTGCGCTTGGACTCGACCTTGCGCACGATGCCCGGGCTCTTGGTGTTGGCGAGCGCGGCCTTGGCCTCGGCCTCTTCCCAGAACTTGTCCACCTTGTGATGTGCCGTGAACCGGCCGTCGGGATGCTCGAAGGCCGCGAACACCTCCCAGTAGGGCTTGGCGACGTGGGCGCGCCGCTCGAGCTCGCGGTCGACGACGATCGCGAGGGTCGGGCTCTGCACGCGCCCGACGGACAGGAAACTCGAGCCCAGGCGGCCGGTGGCGAGCGACACGAACCGCGTCAGCGTCGCACCCCAGATCAGGTCGATGTCCTGACGCGCCTCGCCGGCGCGGGCAAGCGGCTCGGACAGGTCGACCAGGTTGGAGAAGGCCTCCTCGATCTCCTCCTTGCGTGAGCGCCGAGAAGCGCGCGCGCCTGATGTTGGCGCCGGTCACGCGTCCGTTCTCTCCCGCGATCTTGGAGTTGACGTCGAGGATCTCCTCGAGCGCCTCCAGCCCGATCAGCTCGCCCTCACGGTCGAAGTCCGTCGCGATCACGACCGAGTCGGCGTCCCTGGCCTGCTTGCGCAGCGCCTTGTGGACGCTCTTCTGGATCGGCTCCTTCTGCAGCGGAGCATCGATCAACTCGCGGGGCTCGACCTTGCGCCACTCCGAGTAGCCCTCCGGGAAAACGGGGTTCATCAGGTGGCCCTTGAGGCCGATCACGCACACGTGATCCGACTCATCCTGCCACTCGTAGAACGGGATGCCGTAGCTTTTACCTTGCTTGGCTTTCCCCCCCGACAGGATCTGGGCGATCTTCTTGGCGCTGTTGTCTTTTTCTGTGACGATCAGTCTCATTGCGGTGCTTTAGGTAATGCGTCAGGCGGCCGAAACGTCAAGCGAGGGTAGCAGCAGTGTTTGTCGGCAGCCCTCTGAAAAAGCTGTAAAAGAGCCAGTTAGGAGGCACCGCGCTTGAAGGCTTTGGTGACCGGCGGAGCCGGGTTCATAGGATCGAATCTCGTTGATGCCCTGCTCGCACGAGGGGACCACGTAGTGGTGCTGGACAACCTCGCGACGGGCCGCAGGTCCAACCTCGACTCGGCACTCGCGCAGGGCGCGAGACTGGTCGTCGAGGACGTCCGCGACGCCGCCCTCGTGGGCTCGCTGCTCGAACAGGAGCGACCCGAGGTCGTGTTCCATCTGGCCGCCCAGATGGACGTGCGCGTGTCCGCGGCGAAGCCGGTCTACGACGCCGAGGTGAACGTGATCGGCACGATCAACATGCTGGAGGCCGCGCGCAAATGCGGATCCCGGCGTTTCATCTTCGCGTCGACCGGTGGCGCCATCTACGGCGAGACGGACGTGCTCCCCACACCCGAGGACACCGAGATCAACTCCGAGGCTCCGTACGGCCAGTCGAAGTTCGCGGCGGAGGGCTACTGCGACCTCTGGGGTCGCCTGCACGGTCTCTCCACCGCGAGCCTGCGGTTCGGCAACGTGTACGGCCCGCGGCAGGACCCGCTCGGCGAAGCCGGCGTGGTCGCGATCTTCTGCGGCAAGCTGCGCGACGGCGGTCAGCCCACCGTCTTCGGCGACGGCCTGCAGACGCGCGACTATATATATGTGCACGAGGTCGTCAGCGCCGCGCTGATCGCCTCTTCCAACGAGGTCACGGGGCCGTTCAACGTCGGCACCGGCAAGGAGTCATCGGTGCTCGATCTCGTCGACGTGCTGGGAAGGCTCGGCCGCGACATGGGCATCATCGGCCCCAACGATCCCTTCGAAGCGCAGTTCGCGCCGGCCCGTGCCGGCGAGGTGCAGCGCTCGGCGCTCGACGTCAACCGGTCCCGCGACGTGCTCGGCTTCGAGGCACGCATCGCGCTCGAGGACGGCATGCGCCGCACGCTCGAGTGGGTCGTGGCCGAGGACGCCGAGCCGGCGCGGGCGCAGGCTTCGTAGCTCTCCTGCGGGCGCCCGCTGTAGGCTCGCGCGGGACGAAAACCGGCAGTAAGGGGGTCGGCCTGGGCGGTCTGGGCGCCTCGTCGCGGTCTCGGCACGATCCGCGCTGACTTACGGCCCTTTCCGAGCGCAACCTGGGTCGATCTGGGTGCCATGCTCGGCCGATGCCCGAGCAAAGTCATTTTGTACGGGCTATAGGCCGTACAAATTGCCGTTGTGTGGAGTCGGCGATCGCCGAATTGGCCAGGCGTCAACATGGCGTGATCGCCCGGTGGCAGTTAGTTGATGCTGGTGCTAGTCGTGACGCAATTCAACACCGGCTCGATCGAGGTTGGCTGCATCGGTTGTACCGCGGCGTCTATGCAGTCGGGCACTCTTCTCTGAAGAGGGAAGGGCTGTGGATGGCCGCGGTCCTGGCATGCGGTCCTCGCTCGGTGCTGAGCCACCGGTCGGCCGCGGCGAACCTGGGTTTGCGTCCCTACACCGGCCTCGAGGTCACTGCACCTGGCCGTCGCTCCCGGCGGGGCATCACCATTTACAGATCCTCATTGCCAGAAGATGAGGCGATGTCAGTGAATGGCATCCCGACGACCTCGGTCCCCCGCACCCTGCTCGATCTGGCAGCGGTGCTCCGCCCGTACCAGCTCGCAAAAGCGTTCAACGAAGCCGAGATGCGGCGACTCGATGACGCACTTTCAGTGCCGGACCTGATCGCCCGCTATCCCAGGCGCAAGGGCGTCGGAACCATTCGGGCCATCCTCGACACCGGACCACAGTTCACCCGCAGCGACCTCGAGGCGCTCTTCCTCGAATTCGCACGCGACGCGGGCCTGCCGGCTCCACGCACCAACTTCAACGTGCTCGGTTACGAATGCGACTGCGTCTGGCCAGACCACGGGCTCGTCGTCGAGCTCGACGCGCGTGCAACGCACGACACCGGCGCCGCGTTCGAGCAGGACCGTGAACGCGACCGCGCGCTCCAGGCCTCAGGTTGGCGCGTGATCCGAGTCACCCCGCGCCAGCTCCATGACGACCCGGCTTCGCTCGCCGCCGACCTCGAGAGCATGCTCGCTCGCGCCGGCGCTAAGGGGCAGCGAACGCGGCTCGCACGGTCGGCCAGGTGGCCGGATCCTCTCCACCGAGGCGCCAGAAATGCACGCCGCCGAGGCCGTACCGCCGCACGAGGGACAGCTTCGCGGCTGTGCTCTGCGCGTTCTCGAACCAGACCGTGTGCATGGTGAGGCCGCTCACGTATGTGAACCACGGCGACGAGCTGGCCGGGTCCAATTGCGGCCACAGCGCCCCCAGGCGCGCGAACGGCAGGTCCTGCCACATCACCGACTCGCCCGGACGCCCCAACGGCCAGTCGTAGCCGTAGAGCGGCGCGCCGAGCACGACCTTGTGAGCGGGAATCTGGGTGACCGCGAAGCGGATCACGTCCTCCACCCAGTCGAGCGGGGCGACCGGTCCGGGTGGCGAGGTCTCCCAGCTGTGGTCGTACAGCATGACGCGCACCTCGTCGGCGACCGCTCCCAGCGCGGCGTAGTCCTGTGCCTGGTTCTTCGGCTGGGGCCCCGGCTCCGACCGCTTCGGGTGCACGACGACCGAGACGCGCTTGCCCTTGGCATGCATCGCGGCGGAGAGCTCCGTGACGAACGTCGTGAGCGCATCGCGGTCCTCGGCCGGCAGATGCTCGTAGTCGACGTCGATCCCGTCGTAACCGAGGTAGTCGACCAGGTCCACGATCGCCCCGACATGACGATCGCGTAGCTCCGGATCGTTGAGCACGCGGCTCACGACCACTGAGCTCCACTCGCGGTCCTGATAGTTGGCGATCGCAGGCATGACCTTCGCGCCCTGGCTGTGGGCGAGGTGCACGAGCGCCGGGTCCACGTCGACGGAGGGCTCCTGGACTATCACTCCTCCGCGCGGCCCCGGCGCGAACCAGGACGGGCTGATCGTCGAGAACGTGCCCGGATTCGCACTGAGCGTCTGCATCGCGCGGGCCTGGTCCCAGTAGGAGACGTAGCCCACGACCTTGGGCGCCGCTGACGTCTCCGCCGCGAGGACGAGACACAGCACAAAGGCGATACACGCCAGCCCGACGCCGGTCCCCCAATCCGTTTTGAGCGTAATCCGTTTCAAAAGGCCTCGCTCCGCGAGACGCAGAGTTTCTAGAGGGCGCGGCGGGTGATGCTTCGCCCGATCAGGGCGAGCCCTGCGCCGGCAAGGATAAGCGCAACGAAGGCCGGCGGTACCAATGCCACGACCAGCGCCACCATCAGGCCGGTATGGCTGTCGATGGCCAGATCGGTGTAGTGCTGGAGCGCCCAGAGCCCGACGACCACGACGGCCAGGATGCCCAGCGCCACCAACACCTGCTGGACGACGAAACGCCATCTGGCGGCGCTGCTGCGCCCATGGAGCGTGTGCCACAACTCGATCAGCGGCATCGCCAGGGCACACAAGACGAAGAACAGGACGCCGATCCCGAGGGTCGGAGGGCTGCCGTTCACTAGTGCCCCTTCTCGTAGACGGTGTGGGAGCGTCGCAGGACGAGCTCCAGGACCAGCGCCATCAGAATCGTGATGCCGTTCACCGTGCGCAGCACGATGAACGCCGGAATGCTCGCGAGCGCCTTCCTCATCTCACGTCTCTGCCTGGCCGCGACCAGCACCGGCACCAGGATCGCCGGCATGTCAATCGCATAGCCGAGCAGGAACCAGGGGCTCGCCAGCAGCGCCAGCAGCGGCAGCAGCACCAGATAGACGATGGAGGCGAATGCCGCGTCGGTGAACGACACCGCGACCGCCGACCGGATGTACTTGATCCGGCTGAGACCACGCCAGTGAAGCACGACGTTCTGCACGAACCCATGGGACCACCGCCGAAGCTGCTTCCACATGTAGTTGAAGTTGTGCGGCTCGATCGGGTAGCAGACCGCCTCGCTCACGAAGCGCACCTTGTGGCCACGCTCGTACAGGCTCCAGGTGAGGTCCATGTCCTCGGCAAGCGTGCGCGTCGACCAACCGCCCAACTCGCGGAGGATGTCCGTGCGGTAGAGCGAGAAGCAGCCCGAGGAGATCAGCGGCTTACCGTAATAGTCCTGGATCGGCTTGAAGAAGCTGAAAGCGAACAGATATTCGAGATAGCGCCCGCGCTCCCAGAGGGTGCGTACATAGCGCGGGGCGACGAAGCCACAGGCTGCCGCAACCTCCCGGTCCTCGAACGCGGCCAGCGCGAGCTCGATCGCATGCGGCTCCAGCACCGAGTCCGCGTCCAGCGCCATGCAGTACTCGGTTTCCACCATGGGAAGCGCGAAGTTCTGCGCCCCGGCCTTCGACCCCGTGTTGGAAGGTGGTCGCACGACGGTCACCTGCCGCCAGCGCATCAGGCGCAGGACCTCGGCGTGAGCGCCCTGCACCGCCGCGATGTCTCCGGTGCCGTCGTCGGAGTAGTCGTCCACCACGATGATGTCCTCGGGCGGATGGGTCTGACGGTGCAGCGAGCGAACGGTGTCCGTGATCATGCCCGCCTCGTTGTACGCGGGAACGATTGCCGTCACGCCCTGGCGCAGGGACGGACGGCGCGGCGCAAGCCTGCCTCCGGCACGCCTAGCGGACCCCACCGGCGCAAAGTGAGAGCGGGCACCGCGCGGACGCGGAATCGTTGTCTCGGTGCGGTTGCTCATCAATCTTCCGAGAGCCGCCTGTAGCGGCGCACGGCGCGCTCACCGAACCCGAGGAGCCTGCGCTCGAGCGCAGAGCCGTCGGGCTCCACGATCACTTCGTCGGGCTCGATCGGAGCGGGCTCGCTCGGAGCGGACTCGAGACTCTGCAAGGCGTGTGCGCGCTCGGCTTCTCCGAGCGACGTGATCACCCGGGCCATGCGCTTGCCCTCGTCGGTCGAGGTATCGAGCGGTGGTTCGAGCGTCACGAGCGAGGCGTTCGCCTCCTCGAACCACTCGAGCAGGTTCGCGAACTCGAAAGCGGTGTAGGCGAGCCGGTCCAGGTGAACGGTCAGCAGGCACGTCGCCTCGCCGCCAGAGATCAGCTCGAGTGCAAACTGCAGCGCAGCACGGTCCCCGGCGTCGTGCACCACCTCGACCAGATGCCAGCCCCGCCGCCGGCACTCGGACCTCAGCGCGGCGGGGTCATCGTGATCGCTCCCGGTCCCGGTCGCATAGCCGACCACCCGGCGGCGGTCGTGGTTGAGGCCTTCGATCTCCTCCACCCTGATCCAGATCGGAGCCGGCTTGGCCGGGTCGCTCACCAGGTACATCGTCTGCTTCGGCCCCCTGCCGTTCTGCCGGTCGGCGAACGCGACCGCATGGGCGAACCCGCTGAACTCACCGATCTTGCGGTCGGCGCTCCGGCCGTGCACGAACAGCTCGTGGTCGAGAGCGGTGACCTGCAAGCGGTTGCTGCGGAGCCGTCGCGTCAGCAAGATTGCGAGCGCGATCACCACCACGATCAGCAATGGCGCAGCGACGAGCGCGATCAGTTGAGTATCGGGTTCGGCCAATGGGTTGGGCATCACCTCGATGCCGAATGTCTTTCTTGCGCGCGCCGACCACCGGCAAACGCGAAACGCTCACAGTGCGGATCCACCCGAAGTCCAATTCCGTTCGGGTACCTAGCTGATGAGCTCGGTTCTAGGCTACCCGAATTCGCGCCCGCTACTCGCGCCCGGGTTGAAACCTGACACTACGTCAAGTCCGGCCGTCTCAGCCGGAGGCGGCGGCGAGCTTCCCTCGCGCGCCTGTGCGCCGCCCGCTGGGCGACATGAAGGCATCCAGGGGCTCGATCTGCCAGGGGTCCCCCGGCCCGGGCGCCGCGCGCAGCCAGCGGCGGGCGTCGCGCTGCCCCATGCGGATCAGCTCCTCGGTGAACTCGCGGTCGAAGAAGAGGTAGCTCAGCAGCTCGCCATGGGTGGGGCTCTCGCCGCCGATCAGGCGGTTCAGGAACGGGAAATCCGGTGAGCGAAGGCCCTTCAGCCCGCCGTAGCGGTCGTTGAAGACAGCGTGCGCGACGCGGCCGATCTCGCCGCGGCGCTCGGGGGCGATGAAGATGTACGGGATGCAGCGGTACGGCGGCTTGCCGCGGGCCTCTCGGTACTTGCGCGCGGACGCGTCGAGCGAGCGCCGCCCCTCGGTCCCGCGGCGCTCTCGCGAGCGGCCGTTCTTCTCGGCGAAGAACATGTTGATGTTGCCCGAGGATGCGCATGTCCTCGACGACCGGGTCGACCAGCATGCCCTGCAGCACGTGCAAGGCGCCGTCGCCGAAGTCGGGTGGCGAGGACTCGTGGCGGCCGGGACGCTTGGTCGGCTCGGCGACCGAGTCGGTCGCGATCACGATCAGGCGCTCCGACCCCAGGTCGAGGGCCGGCTTGATCGGCGTGTTGAGGCGCGTGCCGCCGTCGAAGTACCAACCGCGCGCCTCACGCGGGTGCTCGACCCGCACCGGCGGGAACAGGATCGGGATTGCCGCCGACGCACGCACGTGCTGGTCGTCGAGCCTCGTCTCGACGTAGTCGATCGCGTGCGACTTGTGCCTGACCCGCTCGCCGTGTCCCTCGAGGAACACGACCGTGCGCCCGGTGCGGGCACCGGTCGCGACGCAGGCGAGGCACTGGGTCACGTCGGCGTCGACGTTCTTGTGGACCGCCTGCCAGTCGATCCAGCGCTTGAGATTGCGCACGAGCGGCTTGGGGTCGAGCAGGCTCGGCAGGCGCATGCCCGGAAGCGACAGGATCTCGCCCGCATAGCGGAGCAAGGTGAGCGGCGCCTGGCGCATCAGGATCGGGCGGACCACGCGTCCCTTGGTGACCTCGCGCCAGCGTTCCAGGCCTCCCTCGGCGGCCTCGTCGGGAGGCTGGTGGCGGCTCGAGGCGAAGTAGGCGGCGTTGATCGCGCCGACGCTGGTCCCGACGTGGATGTTCGGCCGCTCCCCGCGATCGTCGAGCGCGGGCAGCAGCACCGACATCACGCCGGCCTCGTATGCGCCCCGCGCCCCGCCCCCCGACAGGACGAGTCCTACCCTGCGGACGGACTTGCGTCCTCTGTCCGAATCCCTGCTGGTCACCTTCCAAGGCTACTTCGGCGGGTTGCCGTCCACCCCTTTAACGGGTATATGCTCCCCCGACCACCTTTCTAACGACGAGGGAGAGGCATGGCAGGAAGAACGAAGGCCGCAAGACAGACGGCCGGCAAGGCGGGCAGGGCGGCGTACCAGGCACGTCAGAACGCATACGTGCAGCGGTTCGTCGAAGACCCCGAGCTGCGCGAGAACGTCCGCTCCGCATTCGAGTCCGCTCGAAAGGCGTACAAGCGGATGCAGAACGGCAAGGGCCCCGCCCGGGCGCTCGTCGAGGACAAGAAGCTCCAGAAGGACCTACGGAAGACTGCGGACTCGCTGCAGCAGGCGACCGAGCAGCTCCGCGGCAAGCGGCGCCGTCACCGGGGCCGCAAGCTTCTGATGCTCGTGATCCTCGGCGCCGCCGCGGCGCTGATCCTTTCCGAGGGGGCGCGCAAGGCCTCCTCGACCGGATCTTCGGCGCGGAGGAGGAGTTCGAGTACACCTCGAGCACCGCCCCGCACGCCGCCGTGCCGAGCTAGCCCGGCGACACGTTTGCATCAGCACCCGAGGGCGCCGAAAGGCGCCCTCGGTCGTTCGGGCAGATAGGCTTCCTGCCGCCCTGGCCCACTCCGTCGAGATCCTCCTTCCCGCCCAGCGCTTCGTGTTCGCGCTCGAGGACGGGCGCGCCGAGCCGCAGCCGGTCGTCGAGCTCCGCCGAGGGCTTCAAGGTCTACAAGCGCCTGCAGGCCGAGGGCAAGGTGGCGGGCATGATCGCGATTCCGAACGCCTGCCTCGTGCGGGCGGGCGAGAACTACGTGGTCGATCCCGGCGTGATGATGCAGGGCGCGCCGGTGACGGGCTCGCTGCGCGCGCGCGGGATCGAGCCGCACACGACGAAGGTGATCCTCACGCACACCCACTTCGACCACGTGCAGGCGCTGATCGAGTTCGTGCAGCGCGAGGTGTACGTGCACGAGATCGAGCTCGAGGCGCCCTACACCGCGATCGAGAAGGGCGTGCTCGACATGGTGCGCACCACGAAGCTGACCGGCGAGGAGGGCGAGATCGAGCCGGGACTGCGGTGGATGCTGACGCCCGGACACTCGCGCGGGCTGATCTCGCTCCTGGTCGACACCGACGACGGCCTGGTCGTGATCGCCTCGGACTGCGTCGGCCCGCTGCCCGAGTACTTCGAGCAGATGGACCTGCCCGAGGACTTCGGAGACGAGCGCGAGGAGCTGCTGCAGCAGTGGGAGCGGATCCGCGCGCTCGACCCATACATGGTGATTCCCGGGCACAACCCGCCCGTGGTGCTTGGCAGCTAGAACGTCTGGGCGTGGATCCGCGCGCTCGGAGCGTGAAAAAGTTTCAAACAGCACTTGATTTCCCCGTCGTGAGGGGACATAATCCCGTCCACGACGCGCCGACCGGAAGCCGCAAGGCCAAGGACGGCGCGTCTCTTTTGCGTTCTCGGGGCTCGCTAGCGCTCGTACGTGGCGGTGAGCACGCCGCGCGCCAGGGCGGCGCGCTCGATCTTGTCGATCACCTCGTCCGCCGGCGCCCCCGGCTTCGCATCGATCGGCTCCCCGAGCGCGTAGATCGTGAACACGTAGTGTGTGCGGCGGGTCGCCCGTGGGCGGGCACGGCGGCGCGTACTTGCTGTCGCCATCGGTGTTCTCTCCCTGCGGGAGGCCGAGCGGCGGGATGTCGGCGTCGAGGCCGCTCGTCCTGTCCATCATGCCCCATACGGTCCAGTGCACGAACGTGCCGCCGGGGGCGTCGGGGTCGGTGACGACCAGCGCCTGGCTCTGTGTGTCCCGCGGGCGCTTCGACCATCCGAGCGGCGGGTTGACCCCGCCGAGATTGCCGTCACAGGTGAACCGCGCTGGGCAGCGTCTGGCCGTTCTTGAACGCGGGGCTTTCGAGCCGCATCGTGTCGGGCACGGGAGCGGGTTTGCTCTGCTCGTCGTCACCGCAGCCGGAGACCAGCCAGCCCGGCGAACAATGCGGTGAACAAGATGAGGCGAGCGGCACGCACGGCGAAGCATCGTACCCATGTGGAATCGACGCCCCGCCGGTGGGCCGCCGCTACGTTGAGTGACCGTGAGACTCGCTCGGCTCTCAGGTCCAACGCTGCTGGCGTGTGCTGCTCTGCTCGTGCCCGCGCGCCGGCCGCTGCGCGCCTCGCGGTCGTCACCACCGGCAAGCCGCAGGTGGCCGTGGTCGATCTCGGCCGCAAGCAGGTGCTGGCGCGTCCGGCGTGGGGCTGCCCTCGCGCGGAGTCGCGCTCAGCCTCGACGGGATGCGCGCCTACGTGGTCGCGAGCGACGGCTCGGCCGGACTGCTGAGCACGATCGAGCTCGCCGGCAACACGGTCGTGCAGCGCATCCCGCTGCCGGCGCTGGCGCGCCAGGTCGCGCTCTCCGCCGACGGTGCGCGCGCCTACGTCACCGCGGGCGGCGCGCGCGGAAGACTCGTGGTCGTCGATCTCGTCACCGGCACGATCGCCGCTCGCCTTCGCATCGCCGGGCAACCCGGCGCGATCGCGCTCTCTCCCGACGGTACGCGCGCGTACGTGACGGCAGGCGCCCGCCGGCTCGCGGTGGTCGACCTGGTCGCCTTCCGAGTGCTGAAGACGTTGAAGGTCGGGCGCGGCCCCCACGCCGTCGCGGTCGCGTCCTTCCGGCACGCGCGCGTACGTCACCAACGCCGGCGCGCGGTCCGTGTCGATCGTCGATGCCCGGCGGCTGCGCGTCGTGAAAGCCGTGCGCGCGCGCCGCCCTGTGGGCGGCATTGCGGTGTTCGCGGGCGGTCGCCGCGCGATCGTCGCGCCGGGCAGGCGCTCGCGCAAAGCGCTCGTGCTCGACACCAGGCGCCGCCGCTTCGTCAAGCGCGTGGCGGCCGGCAGGGGACCGGGCGCGGTCGCGATCTCTCCGACGGGCGCACGCATCTACATCGCGAACGGCGGCAGCGGCACGATCACGTTCGCGAGCGGCTACACGCTGCGGCGCCTGCCCGGCAGCGTGCGCGTGGGCCGGCGGATCGTCGCGATGGCGACGCAGGGCGGGTACTCCCTGATCGTCGGCACACCCGGCCCGGACATCCTGAAGGGCGACCGGGGGCAGGACCTGATCCGCGGCCTCGCGGGCGACGACCGCCTCGACGGATTTCGCGGCAACGACGTGCTCGACGCCGGCGAGGGCAACGACTTCCTCACCGGGGGCATCGGCGACGACCAGCTCGACGGCGGTCCCGGCGACGACCGGGCGTTCGGCGGGTTCGGCCGCGATCGCGTGACCGGCTCCGACGGGAACGACTACATGACCGGCGGCAACTCGAACGACTTCCTCGAGGGCGGCGCCGGGAACGACTACATCGACCCGGGCGACGCCGACGACAAGGCCTTCGGCGGCGACGGCGACGACAAGCTGATCGAGTCCGGGCTCGGGCGCGACCAGCTCGCGGGCGGCCCCGGCAACGACCGGATCGACGGCAACAGCGCCGGGGATCTCATCTACGGAGACGACGGCATCGACACGTTGATTGGCCGCGGCGGCGTCGACCGCATGTACGCGGGCACCGGCGACGACGCGCTGCAGGGCGGTCGCGCGGGCGACCGGCTGCTCGGCCAGGAGGGCAACGACGTGATCCAGGGCCAGCAGCACCGCGACCGCATCTACGGTGGCGCGGGCGACGACCAGCTCGACGGCGGCTCCGGCGACGACTACGCGAGCGCCGGCGACGGCAGCGACACGGTGCGGGCGGGAACCGGGGTGGACCGGGTCCTGGGCGGCGCGGGCGACGACACGATCTACGTGAACGACGGCGACCGCGACACGGTCGACTGCGGATCCGGCAGCGACACCGTGTACGTGTCGGACGCCATGCCCACCGTCGATGCGCTCGAGGGCTGCGAGACCGTCACGCCGGTCCCGCCCGAGCTCACCGACCCGAACGAGACGAACGATTCCGTGATCATCGGCGGCCCGGGCAACGACGTGCTGACCGGCACGCCGGCGGCCGACCTGATGCTTGGCGGCCCCGGCGACGACTTCGTGTCCGGGCTCGACGGCAACGACCATCTCGAGGGCGACGAGGGGAACGACACGCTCGACGGCGGCAACGGCGTGGACCGCCTGTACGGCCGGCGGGGCAACGATCACCTGCTCGGCGGCGAGGGCAATGACCATCTCGAGGGCAACTTCGGCAACGACGTGCTCGAGGGCGGAAGCGGCAACGACTACCTGGAGGACAACCTCGGCCAGAACCAGTTCCTGGGAGGAGCCGGCGACGACTACGTCCAGGCCGCCAACAACGGCCTGCGCGATGTCATCGACTGCGGGGCCGGAAGGGACCGCGCCGACGTGGACGCGCTCGACCAGGTCGTTGGCTGCGAGGACGTGAGGAGATAGGGTCGCCCGCATGAAGAAGCTCCAATTGCGCGCTCTGGCAGCAGTTCACGCAGGCCCACGTGCGCGCCTACCGGCTGACCGGCGGCCGCATCGGCCGCACCTTCCGCGGCAGTCCAGTGATGCTCGTGGACCACGTCGGGCGCAAGAGCGGCAAGCGGCACACGAGCCCGCTGATCTACGCGCGCGACGGCGACGACCTCCTGATCGTCGCCTCATTCGGTGGCGCGCGCAAACACCCGATGTGGTGGCTCAACCTGCGAGAGCAGCCGGAGACGACCGTACAGGTTGGGTCCGAGAGGCGGGCCGTGCGCGCGCGGCAGGCGACCCCGGACGAGAAGCAGCGCCTCTGGCCGGTGTGCGTCGACGTCTACGCTCCGTACGAGGAGTACCAGCGCAAGACGGAGCGAGACATCCCGGTGATCGTGCTCGAGCGGACCTAGAGCTTCGCGGCGAGCGCCTGGTGCTGCGCTCGCTCGACCGAGGCCGATGCGGCGCCACTCGCCGCGGTGCTGGCGGATCCCGAGATCACTCCGTGGTGGGGCAACTACGACGAAGAGCGTGTGCGCGCCGACATGGCCGGCCGGCGACTCGTACATGCTGGCCGTGGAGCTCGAAGGCGAGTTGATCGGGGTCGTGCAGGTGAGCGAGGAGACCGATCCGGACTATCCCAGCGCGGCGCTGGACATCGCGATCCGCAGCGACCACCACGGGCGAGGCCTCGGCCGCGAGGCGCTGCGCGTGGCGATCGAGCACCTGATCCGCGAACGCGGCCATCACCGGTTCACGATCGACCCGGCCACCGCGAACCGAGCGCGCGATCCGCTCCTATGCGGCGCTCGGGTTCCAGCCCGTCGGGGTGATGCGCCGCGCCGAGCGCGCGCCGGACGGCAACTGGCGCGACGCGCTGCTGATGGACCTGCTCGCGGACGAGCTGCGGCGCGACTGACTAGACCGTCTCGACGACCTCGTCGAAGTCCTTGCGGTTCGCGCGCCTGATCCACTCCTCCGGCGAGCGGCTCTGGACAGGCTCGACCGGCCGTGCCGGGTAGCCGAAGGTGAGGACGATCGCGGGCTCCTCGCCGGCATGGAGGCCGAGCATGCTCCCGACCGCCTCGCGATCGGGCATGCCGTTCGGGCAGGATCCGATTCCCTCGTTCCAGGCGGCCAGCATCATGTTCTGGGACGTGCGGCCGGCATCGAAGCCGCTTGGCCCCTTGCCGAACGTCACGACGACGACGATCAGCTTGGCGCCGCGCACGTTGCTCGGCGTGTAGACGAGGTCGGCGAGCCGCTCGCGCTTGTCCTGGCTCTCCACCACGATGAAGCGCCACTGCTGCTTGTTGGCGGAGCTGCCGGCGATCCGCGCCCGCCTCGAGGATGCGCCTGCGTGCCTCCGGCTCGATCGGCCGGTCCGCGTAGTCGCGGACCTCGCGCTTGCTGACGATCGCGAGGTATGCATCCATGGCTGACTAGATTACGCCCATGGAGCGCATCGGGCGAGTCGCCTTCGTAACCGGCGCCGGGCGCGGAATCGGCCGCGCGATTGCGTTCCGGCTCGCCGAGCACGGCGACGCCGTGGCGGTCGGGGACATCAACGAGGACGACGCGACCGAGACCGCCACCGCGATCCAGGAGCTCGGCGGCCGCGCGGTCTCGATCCTCGTCGACGTGACCGACTCGGACTCTGTGGAGAGCGCGGTCGAGGAGACGCTCGGGTTGCTCGGGCCGGTCGAGATTCTGGTCAACAACGCGGGCTGGGACGAGATGCACCCGTTCCTCGAGACCGACGAGCCGTTCTGGGACCGCGTGATCGAGGTCAACTACAAGGGCTGCCTGCGGATGACGAAGGCGGCGCTGCCCGGAATGGTCGAGCGCAAGTGGGGCCGGATCGTCAACATCGGCTCCGACGCGGGCCGCGTCGGCTCCTCGCTCGAGTCGGTCTACGCGGGCGCGAAGGGCGCCGTGATCGCGTTCACCAAGACGATCGCGCGCGAGCACGCGCGCAGCGGCGTCACCGCGAACACCGTCTGCCCGGGCCCGACCGACACGCAGATGCTCGCGGAGGTCGCCGACGGACCAGGGCGAGAAGATCATCGAGGCGATGAAGCGCGCGGTGCCGATGAAGCGGCTCGGCCATGCCGGAGGACATCGCCGCCGCGGTCGCGTTCTTCGCATCGGAGGAGGCGGACTCATCACCGGCCAGACGCTCTCGGTCAGCGGCGGCCTGACGATGGTCTGAGCCTCTTGAAAGGGCAGCGAGGCTCGACGCGGAATAGCAGCATCTGGAAAGGAGCGACATGGACGAGCTGACCGACGTCCTCTACGAGGTCGAGGACGGCCTCGCCACGATCACGATCAACCGCCCCGAGCGGATGAACGCGTTCCGCGCGCGCACGGTCGACGAGCTGATCCACTGCTTCAAGCGCGCGTGGGCCGAGCGGCGACGTCGGCGTCGTCTGCCTGACCGGCGCCGGCGACCGCGCGTTCTGCACCGGCGGCGACCAGAAGCAGCGCGCCGAGACCGGCGACTACGGGCCCACCGAGTCCGGCCTGTTCGAGATCGAGACCTTGCACCGGCTGATCCGCGAGATCCCCAAGCCGGTGATCGCGGCCGTGAACGGCTACGCGATCGGCGGCGGCCACGTGCTGCACGTGCTGTGCGACCTGACGATCGCGGCCGACACCGCGGTGTTCGGTCAGACCGGCCCGCGCGTCGGCTCCTTCGACGCGGGCTTCGGCACCGCCTACCTGGCGCGGGTCGTGGGCGAGAAGCGGGCGCGCGAGATCTGGTTCCTCTGCCGCCAGTACGACGCCGAGACCGCTGAGCGCTGGGGACTCGTGAACCGCGTCGTGCCGGCGGCCGAGCTGCGCGCCGAGGTGCGGCGCTGGGCCGACGAGATGCTGCAGCTCTCCCCGACCGCGCTGCGGTTCCTCAAGCAGTCGTTCAACGCCGACACCGAGCATCTCGCCGGCTGTGGGCCAGCTCGCCTTCACCGGACTCGGTCTCTTCGTCGAGACCGAAGAGGCGGAGGAGGGCGTGCGCGCCTTCACCGAGAAGCGCGCGCCGGACTTCGCGCGCTTTCGCGAGCGGGTGTCGTCGTGAACCAGGCGCCGTCGACGTTCGACGAGCTGCGACGGCGACTCGCCGAGATCCACTACCTCGGCCGCGCGAAGGCGCTGCTCGACTGGGACGAGCGCACGATGATGCCGCCGGGCGGCGCCGAGGCGCGGACCGACCAGATCGGGGCGCTGGTGCGCGTTCGCCACGAGAAGCTCGCGGCCGAGGAGCTCGGGCGGCTGCTGGACGAGCTCGAGCCGTTTGGCGAGGAGCTCTCCTACGACTCCGACGACGCCGCCCTGATCCGGGTCGCGAAGCGCGACCACGAGAAGGCGTGCCGGGTGCCGATCGAGCTGCACGCCGAGATCGCGCGGTCCGCGTCGGTGGCCGAGCAGGTCTGGCGCGAGGCGAAGAAGCGCAACGACTTCGAGCTCTTCCTGCCCCACCTCGAACGGAACGTGTACCTGAAGCTCCGCTATGCCCATTGCTTCGAGCGCGAGGATGCCTACGACCCCCTGCTCGACGACTACGAGCCCGGGATGAAGACCCCCGAGATCGCGGCCATCCTGGACGACCTGAAGGAGGCGCTGCTGCCGCTGGTTGCGGAGGTCTCGGAGCGAGCGGCCGGCGTGGACGACTCATTCCTCCGCAGCGACTTCCCGGCGGACCCGCAGCGCGCGGTAGTACGCCGCCTCCTGGGCTTGCTGCCGATGCCGGGCGAGTCCTGGCGCCTGGACGAGACCACGCACCCGTTCCAGACCAGCCTGTCGCCGACCGACGTGCGGCTCACGACACGCTACGACGAACACGACCTCGAATCGGCGATCTTCTCGTCGCTCCACGAGTACGGTCACGGCCTCTACGAGAACGGCGTCGATCCCGCACTGGACGGCACGCCGCTGGGGCGGCCGACGTCGCTCGGCCTGCACGAGTCGCAGAGCCGGATGTGGGAGAACCTGGTGGGGCGCAGCCTGCCGTTCTGGCAGCGCTTCTACGGGATGTTCGGCCAGGCGTTCCCGGACGAGCTGAACGGCGTCGGCCCGGAGGGCTTCTTCAGAGCCGTCAACAAGGTGGAGCCGTCTCTGATCCGGATCGAGGCGGACGAGCTCACCTATGACCTCCACATCCTGCTGCGCTTCGAGCTCGAGCGGGAGCTGATCGACGGCACTGTCGAGCCGCGAGACCTCCAGGCCGCGTGGAACGAGCGTGTGCGGACGTACCTCGGGATCGACGTGCCCGACGACGCGCACGGGGTGCTGCAGGACGTGCACTGGGCGGCGGGCGAGTTCGGCTATTTCCCGACCTACTCGCTGGGCAACGTGATCGCGGCGCAGCTGTGGGAGGCCGCGCGCGAGGCGCTCCCCGACCTGGACCGCCAGATCGAGGTGGGCGAGTTCGAGCCGCTGCGCGAGTGGCTGCGCGAGCACGTTCACCGCCACGGCCGCAAGTACTCGGCGGCAGAGGTGGTCGAGCGGGCGACCGGGCGGCCGATCGAGGTAGGCCCCTACGTCACCTACCTCACCGAGAAATTCCAGGCGTTGTACGGCTAAACGGGGGTAGACTCGCGCGAGTCATGCCCCGGCTCGCGACAGCCCTGACCGCGGTCGTGCTTCTGGCGACCGGCGCGTTGATCGCGCTCGGCGGCCGCAGCGGCGACGACCACTCCGCCGAGGCCGCGGCACAGAAGTTCCTGCGGGCACGGGTGGTGACCGGCACCGGGGACCTGAAGGCCGCCGTCAAGCGCTTCCGGCAGCTGCTCGGGCCCAACAACGGCGGCGCCCCCGGCGGCAACCCGAACGGGCGTCGTGAGATCAACTGGGACTCCGTGCCGGACGAGTTCGCCTCGCCGAACGCGCTGCCGGCCGACTTCTTCAACGCGGCCGTCGCACCCCGGGCGCGCGGAGCCGTGCTGAGCACGCCAGGCACCAACGTCGCGGTGAGCGCGGACAGCTCCAATCCAGCGGGCGCCGCGGTGCGGTTCGGCAACATCAACCCCGGCTACGTGAGCCAGTTCGCGACCTTCAGCCCGGAGCGCCTCTTCTCGCCGATCGGCAGCAACGTCGTCAACCTGACTTTCCGCGTGCCGGGCACCAACACGCGTGCCGTTCGTGAAGGGGTTCGGCGCGGTGTACACGGACATCGACAAGGCGAAGAACACCGCGTTCGAGTACTTCAGCCCGAGCGGGCGCTCGCTCGGCAAGTTCTCTGCCCCTGTGTCGAAGGGCAAGCGTTCCTTCCTCGGCGTGTCTTCGTCAAGCGCCTGCGCGTGGCGCGCGTGCGCATCAGGTACGGCAGCGGCCCGCTCGGGCCGAGCGACAGCCCGACCTATGACGCCGCCGTGATGGACGACTTCTTCTACGGCGAGCCGCGTCCGATTCCGTAGCGGCTCTTCTCGCCCTCTCGATATCGGTAGGCTTCGGGACGTGCCACGCGCGCAGGCGAACGGGATCGAGCTCGAGTACGAGACCTTCGGAGACCCGTCGAACCCGGCGATCCTCCTGATCATGGGGCTGGGCATCCAGCTGCTGGGGTGGCACGAGCTGTTCTGCAACATGCTGGTCGAGCGGGGCTACTTCGTGATCCGGTACGACAACCGCGACGTGGGCCTCTCGAGCAAGATCGAGGACGGCCCCGAGCCGGATTTGATGAGGCTGCTCGCGGGCGACACCAGCTCGGCCAGTTACACGCTCGACGACATGGCCGACGACGCGGCCGGCCTGCTCGACGAGCTCGGCATCGAGAAGGCGCACCTGGTCGGCGTCTCGATGGGCGGGATGATCGGCCAGACGCTCGCGATCCGGCATCCCGATCGGGTGCTCTCACTCACCTCGATCATGTCCACGACCGGCGACCAGGCCGTCGGCCAGCCGCGGCAGGACGTGATGATGGCGCTGGTCACGCCGGCGCCTGAAGACAGCGAAGGACTTCATCGACTTCCAGGCGAACCTGTTCCGCCTGATCGGCTCACCTGATTACCCGATGCCGGACGACCAGCTACGCGAGATCATCGGCCAGTCGTATGACCGCATGTACTACCCGCAGGGCTTCCTGCGACAGCTCACCGTGCATCATGGCCTCCGGCGACCGCACCGCGGCCCTTGCGGGCGTCGGCGTGCCGACGCTCGTGATCCACGGCGAGGCCGACCCGCTGATCCAGGTGGACGGCGGCGAGGCGACCGCGAAGGCGATCCCGGGCGCGAAGCTCGTCAAGATCGCGGGCATGGGCCACGACTGGCCGCCGCAGCTATGGCAGCGCTTCGTCGACGAGATCGTCGCGAACGCGGAGCGGGCGGCGGCTGCCGCCCCTACCGCTAGCGACTGAGCTCCCCGCTCAGTCGCCGGTGTCGTACTTGAAGGAGATGCCGAGCCGGACGCGGTAGTTCGAGATCGAGCCGTTCTCGATCGTCACGTCCTCGCGGATCACTTCCGCGACGCGCAGGTCCCGGACCGACTTGGCCGCGGTCTCGACGGCGTTGCGAGCCGCCGCTTCCCACGATTCGCTGCTGCTTCCGATCACCTCGGTAACGCGATAGACGCTGTCGGCCAATGTCATCTCCTCCTCGTGTCGGCGTGAACGTGCGCGCTACTCTCGCACATCTCCGCGCCGCACGGCCGGGCGCTATCCGGCGCTGCCCGGGAGCCGCTCCGAGTCCGTCCCGTTGAAGTTGCCGAAGTCGTCGCGGACGTCCCCGGCGCGCACGTATGCGGCCTCGCGCGGCCGGAGCCTGCGGGTCACCGACCAGCGGTCGCCGCGCGGGCGGGCCTTGTACCGGAAGAGCTTGCCCTGCGGGTCCACGATCGTGAGGTACGCGATCGCCGCGTCACCGGTATCGGCCCACGAGCGGAACGAGCAGGTGAAGCAGAACCACTCGATCTTCTGGGGGTCGCTCGGTGCGGTCGGGTCGACGTAGGGCGTGCGCTGGTTCTTGATGAAGCGAGCCGGTGAGGAGTAGCTGTCCGGATAGTCGATCGGCCCCACCTCGGCGCTCATGCCGTTCACCGAGTAGGTGTGGCGCGGGCCGAGTTTGAAGGTGATGCGCCCGCCGGGCTCGACACGCAGGTCACTGGCGGTGATCCCGCTCCAGGGCCTCACCTCGAACTGGTTCGAGACGAGGTGGTACGGCAGCCGCGCTCCGCCCTGCCGGCGCTCGCCGTCGACGACGAAGCGATATGCGCCCGGCGGGGTCGCGAGCTCGCCGCCGCCCATGCCGAGGTCGTAGTTGGACGCGAACGCCTCGAAGTGCGCGGTCCACTCCCAGTGCTGGTTGCCCTCGAGATAGCTCTGGACTTCCTCGCCCTGCGGGTACTTGACCGTCACCGGGATCTCGCCCGACTGGTCGGCGAAGTCGACCCACCCGCCGTTCACCTGGCGCTGGACCTTCACGACCGGGTTGTCGGTGAAGTTCGAGCCGCCGTTCCACTTGAGGAACGCCGCCGAGAAGCGCTCGACGTCACTGGGCTGCTGCGTCACCTCGGCCTGGCCCCCGTCGTCGGGCAACGCCGCCTCGTAGGCGGCCACGCTGGTCTCGCCGACCCGCCCGAGGTTGGTGGCGCGCTGGTCGTTCAGCGCGATGTCCGGCGCGACCTTTTCCTGGCCGACCTCGGCCGGCAGGTCCGGGCCGCCGTTCAGGTGACCGCCCATGTTCACGAGCCGCGTCGCCATGTAGTCGCTCGAGTGCGGGCCCCAGGCCGTGAGCGCCTTGCGGTAGTGGTCGCCCCGCTGGTACTCGCGGTAGCTCGCGATGTAGCCGTTGTAGTCGTTCGCCATCGAGATCGGCACCGTGAGGCGGTAGCCGAGCTCGGGCGGCAGCTCCTGGTGGGTGAAGTTGCCCTTGATCTGCGTCGGGTCGGTCGGCTCGGACTCGGCCCACAGGATGTTCGCGAGATCGTTCCAGCCGTTGGCGGGATTGTTCACCTGTGCCTTCATGCGCTGGAAGTTCTGGTCGGAGATCGGCGGCAGCGTCTGGCCCGGGCTCTGCGGGTTCGGGCAGCTCCACGTGCCGTTGCCGTTGTCGGTGCACTGCTTGGCCCAGTCGTAGCCGATGTACTGGTTGCCGGCGATCCGGTCGGTGCGCGTCTTGATGTCGAGCGCCTGGTCCTTCCACTGCTCGCACGAGCACACGGTGACCAGGATGTCGCCGAGCCGGAACGCCTGGAGGTGAACGCTCACGTCCTCGGCCAGGCCGGTGTACGACGGCGCCGAGTAGTTCTCCGGCAGCGGGATGCCGAGCCGCTGGAAGTCGTCGGTGGAGATGCCCGGGTCGACCGGCGAGCTCGGCGGATCGGGCGGGCCCGGTAGGCCGGCGAGGCTGGCGATGCTCTGCAGCACGCCGACGCCGTTCTCGCAGTCCGGCAGGCCCACGATCGGCAACTGCGGGTCGCCGTCGAACGCCTTGTCCGCGCGGCAGTTCGAGACGCCGGGGTACGGGTGCGAGGTCGGGCCGGGGAACCAGCGGTCCTCCATCGCGACCGGCGCCGAGTCCGCGAACGGCACGTAGCGCGCCGGGTCCTCGGGCGTTCCCTGCTCGATGTTGTTGGTGGTCCGCAGGATCGCCTGCGACATCAGGTAGGCGGCGTACTCGGCCTGGCCGTATTCCTTGTGCGAGAACTCGAGCCGCTCGTGGATGCCGTGGTAGGTGCTGCGCTCGGGCTCGGCCGTGCCGACCGCGTTCTGCGTGTAGATCGTGAGCGCGCCGGTCTTGCGGTCGACGATCCGCTGCAGCGGCGCGACGTAGTCGGCGCTGATCAGGTCGTTGCCCTCGAGGAACTCAGGGTGCAGCGAGTAGTTGACGAGGTTCGCGAGCGGCTTCGGGTGGTCCGGGTCGGAGACGTCGTCGAAGCGCAGCACGGTCATGTCGTGGTCCGCGTCCGAGTTGCGGGTAGCCGGCGGGCGTGCCGTCGTCGGCCAGCGCGGGGCCGAACGAGTGGCGATGCGTCTTGTCGAACTCGGTCACGGCGGCGCCGACGCGCGCAGGCTGGAGGTTCTCGTTCGCGTGCTCGACCGCCTCCGCCATCTTCTTCGCGTAGTAGTCGAAGAAGCGCACGTCGAATACGTCCTGGAAGGCCCACGCGCCCCACGAGGTCGACGAGTAGTAGGGCGAGGAGTGATCGTGCGTGACGGCCATCGTGAGGTTCGCCCGCGTGATCCCGAGTCGCCCGCTCGAGGATCTGGGCGGTGCGCCGGTAGAGCAGGTCCTGGGGGATGTAGAGGTCGTTCTTGACGATCGCGACCTTCTCCCCGTTGTCGCCCTCGATCACGAGCGCGCGTGCCTCGAGCCGCGACTGGATCCCGTAGGAGGCGTTCTTGCGAGTCGCGTGCAGGCCCGGGTCGACGCCGTGCACTCCCACGAACGTGCCGTTGTCGGCGTACTGGCCGGCCGAGGCGCCCACGTGCCAGGAGGCGTCCACCTTCGCGGCGCCCGCCATCAGCTGCCCCGGCGCGGCGGTCGAGCTGGCGATCCCGGCGATCAGGCCGAGTGCCGTCGTGGCGACCAGCAGGACGAGCGAAACGGAGACTCGCCGCATGGATTCCTCCCCCTTGGATCCGACGCTAACGGATGATTAAACGAATGGTTGAACCAACGTTTACTCTTCTGCGGCGCAATTAAACCACACCGGCCGGGGTATGTGTCAAGCGATGGTCGGAAAGCGCGCGATACCGATTGCCTGGGCACTCGTGATGGCGGAGGCCGTGTTCGTCCTGCGACGGCACTGGGGCTCCCTGCATCCCCATTCGCGGCGGCGCCTGCGCGAGCTGGTCGCCAGGTCGAAGGGCCGGCCCGGGCAGCTCACGCGCGAGGAGCGGCGGGAGCTGATCGACCACGTGCGCCAGCTCGACCTGCGGGCGCTGGCGGCCGAGCTGGGCGACGTCGTCTCGCCGGTGCGGCTGCCGGGACGCAAGAAGCGCCGCAAGCAATACGGGGCTCGGGTGTAGGGCGCCTCGGAAAGTTCCAGGGTGCGAGCCCCTCGGAAGGACCTGAAAAGCGGCAAGTAGGAGATGTGTTTTGGGGGCGCGCGTCTCGACCCGGAGGAGTGCGAGCGCCGTGCTGTCCCGCTCTACGGGGCGCTCGCGGGGCTAGACGGTGAACGCGCGCTCGCCGGCGCTCTTGCCGGGCTTCGCCGGCTTGGGCTTCGGCGCGGCCCCGCGCCGGGCCGCAGCCGCACGCGCAACACGTTCGACCGGCCGGCGCCGGTCACAACGGCGCGGATGCGGATCACGCGCGCCCGCCGCGTCAGGTGGAGGTTCCGCAGCTTGTAGCGGCGGGCCTTCCCGGCTCGCGCGGCCCGCGCCGAAGGCAGGTACCGCGGCCAGGTCGCGAATGTCCCGTCGGCGTTCACCGGCTTCCGCCGGAGGCGGCGCCACTTGCCGCCCGCGGTGCGGACCTGGACCCGCACGTGCGCCCTGCGCCGGACCGTCCCACGCACCTTGCCGGAGAGGCGCAGCTGCCCGCCGAGCCGCAGGCTGCGGCGGTTCACGCTGATCCGGACCCGCTTGCCTTTCTTCTTCTTCTTTGCCGTGGTGCTCCGGGCCGGAGGCGCCGCCGGCGGCACCGGGCCCGCCTTGGCGGGCCGCATGTCGGCCCCGGTGAAGTCGAAGCTGTTCAGGCTGAGGCCTGTCTGGGCCCAGATCTCGGGATGGGTGAAATCCGCGTCCATCTCGAAGTCGGCGCCCTGGTCGATCACGTAGGCGCCGTAGGTCTTGAGCGCCTGAATCACGTTGCGCTCGCCGATGCCCGCGTTGGGCGGCACCGGGTAGTCCGGACGGAGCACGAACAGCATCCCGTACTTGATCGCGTTCGGCGCCGTCGTTGCCGTCCGATTTGCTCGCGGGCGGGTACAGGTGGTCGCTCGAGACCGACGGCACCGTGATCCCGAGCACGTGGTTGATGCCGTTGAGGGCTTCCTCCGCGCGAAGCGTCGTGGGGATCAGCGGTGTGCCGGAGCCGCGCGCCGAGTTGTCGCCGACGTGGGTCGAGACCCCGGGTCCGGTCAGGTCCCACTGGACGATCACCTCGGTGGTGTAGCCGCCGGGGCCGGCGGCGGTCGCGCGCCAGAACTCCCAGGACGTGCGCCGGTCCGCCGAGACCACGGTCAGGTGTCCGTCCGACCCCGCCGCGGCGCCCACGCCGGCCGGCACCGGGATGGGCTTCCCGTCGTACTTCGTGGCTCCTCTGGGCGCCCAATCCGGCTGACCGACGCTCACAGGCGCGAGCGGATCTCCCGGTTGCGCGAAGAAGATCGGGTTCGCGTACCTGGGGTTGTCGGGGGTCCCCGACAGCTTCATCTGTGAATCCGGACGATCCCGCGAACTGGTCGGCGTAGGGGTTCGCCGCGGCGATGCTGCTCGGGGGCGGCCGGGACGTTCCAGGGGCTCGACGGCGCGAACGCGCGCCAGGGCGGGGCGGCAGGGGCCGACGCAGCGGTCGCAAGCGCAAGGCTCGTGATCGCCGTGAGCGTGACTGTGCACGCGGTGGTTCGCGCGAAGCGAACCCAGGTGTCCTTGGAAGCCCGGAACATCCGATCCGGTTCGGCCGCCGTTGGATCGATTCGTCCTTAAAGCGCTAGCGGCCGAGCGGGAAGGACTACCGGGCCGGTCCGACGTCCCACAGACCGGATTCCCGCAATTTGCGGAAATCGGCCGTCACTTTTCGTGCCTGATAGTTCGAGGGCTAGCGAGCCTCAGCACGGCCGTCAGGTCGCGTAGTCCGCCTCGTCGGCGTAGCGCTTCTCGAGTTCGACGAGCTCGCCGAACTCGTCGAAGGTGGTGAGATCGTCGTACAGCGCGGCGGTCGTCTCCTTGTCCTTCAGCTCGGTCAGCACCTTCTGCGCCGCCTTCGTGGCGGCGTAGAGCGCGGCCAGCGGGCACACGATCAGCTGGTAGCCGAGGTCCTTCAGCTCCGGTGCGCGAGAGGTGCGGCGTGACGCCCCGCTCGATCATGTTCGCGACCAGCGGCGGCGGCAGCGCCTGCGCGATTTGCTCGAGCTCGGCCACAGACTGCGGCGCCTCCACGAAGAGCGCGTCCGCGCCCGCCTCCTTGTAGGCGAGGCAGCGCTCGATCGCCTCGTCCACCCCGAGCGGCTGGCGCGCGTCGGTGCGGGCGACGATGAAGAGGTCGCGCTCGCCGCGGGCGTCGGCGGCGGCCCGGATCTTGGCCGCGTGCTCGGCCGTGGGGATCACCTGCTTGCCCTGGAAGTGGCCGCACTTCTTCGGCCACACCTGATCCTCGAGGAAGACGCCGGCCGCGCCCGCGTCCTGGAAGTCGGTCACCGTGCGCATCACGTTGACGGCGTTGCCGTAGCCGGTGTCGGCGTCGACGATCACCGGCGCGTTGCTGACGCGCGTGACCGAGCGGGCCGCGTCGGCCATCTCGGACTCGGTCAGGAAGCCGAAGTCGGGCTCGCCGAGCCGGGCGGCGGACACCGAGTAGCCGGAGATGAAGACGATGTCGAAGCCGATGCGGGCGGCGATGCGCGCCGTCAGCGCGTCGTAGACGCCGGGCATCAGGATCGTGTCGCTCGCGACCAGGTCGCGGATCTGCTGGGCGGCGGTAGTCATGGCCGCCCAGCCTAAATGCTGCGGCTATGTGGCCGCGGCTACTCGATGCGGGCTCCGCACGGCGCCGGAATCGAGCCGCCTTCCTTCTCCTGCGCGAAGCCCCGCAGATATTGGCCCGGGGCCGGCGCGAACTCCTTCACGAGGTGCGCGACGTCGGCCCGCGCGCCGGTGACCCCCGCGGAGCCCGCGCCGTGCGCGTAGAAGGACGAGCCGAGGCCCATGCAGCTGGCGTTATCGGCGTTCGGCGCCGCCGCTGCCGTGCCGTTGATGCTTGCGAACAGCGCGGCCGCAGCCAGCAGTGTTCCGAGTCGTCTGGTCATCCCTGCCTCCTCATCCGTGATCTGCTCGGAGAACCGACCCTAAATGGGCCGAACGGCTAGTGCAAGTGGTCCGGCTCGAGTCGCTCGGCGAGCGCGAGCGTGGCATCGTCGAGGGTCGCGTCTTCGAGGCTCCCGAGCTCGGCCCTGATCGCCGCGGTCACGTCCTCGAAAGCGACCGGCCCGATCTCGTCCTCGATGCTGCCGGTCGTTCGCGGGTCCCACTCGAGGCCGAGCGCGTCGTACACCGGGATCAGCACGTCGCGGATGCGATCGGCGCCGCCGACCACGATCACGCCTCCTATATGAGTGGCGCCCTTGATGATCCGCTGGCCGAGCCCCACCAGCTTGGTGCGGCCGCCGGCGTTGATCGAGTACTCGCCCGGGCAGTACTCGCCCGGCACCTCGCCCGTCCGGGCGTCCACGCCGAGCGACTGGAGCGCCCGTTCTAGAACGCCCGCGACCGCGCGAAATCGGTCATGGGTGCCGGGCCAGGGGTCCGCATTGCGCTCGGCCCACGCGAACGCCACCGTCTGCTCGTGGAAGACGGCGGCGCGCCCGCCGGCGAGGCGCTTGACCGCCTCGAACCCGTGAGCGCGCGCCGCGGCGGCCGCCTGCTCGTAGCCGGCGCTCGAGACGTCCTGCTTCCCGAACGCCACCATCGCCCCCGGGCGGGCGAGACGGATCGTGTCCGGCAGCTCGCCGCGCGCGACGCGCTGGAGGATCGCGGCCGAGATCGCGGTGTCGTAGGCGGGCCGGTCCGCGAACGCATGAGAGACGAGCTGCGCCATCTGTCCCTGACGCTAGCGTGCGGTCCCTCATGCATGAGATCCGCAAAATCATGCGCGGCGCCACGCCGACCCACATCCATCTACGCAGCCGGCTCGTCTGGATTCTCGGCGCCACGTTCGTGGTCGCCGTCGTCGGCAGCGTCGCGATCTACATGTTTGAGCGCAACGCGCCGCAAACCGAGATCCACTCCTACTGGGATTCGCTGTTCTGGACCACGTGCCAGCTGCTGACTGTCAGCTCGCAGCTGAGAAACCCGATCTCGGCGGGAGCCAGGATCCTCGACGTCTTCCTGGAGCTGTGGGCGATCAGCGTGGTGGCGACGCTGGCCGGCTCGTTCGGCGCGTTCTTCCACCGGCGCGGGCTCGAGCGGGACCCGATCGTGCCGGAGAAGCGCCCAGCGACCTGACTAACCGACGACTGCCGGCCGGTCCACGCCGCTGAAGAAGTCGAGCGTGCGCCGGGTGACGAGGTCGGGCTGCTCGTCCACGATGAAGTGCCCGGTGTCGGGCACGAGCTCGACCTCGAACCGGTCCGTGTAGCGGCTGAAGTCGCCGGTCACCATGCGCTTCGGGATCGCGAAGTCGTCCACGCCGAAGAGCAGCTTGGTCGGCACGGTGAGGCGCCGCTTGTTGTAGCGACCGGCGCCCACGGGCCCGAACTCACGCGTCAGGAAGGTGCGGTAGAGCTGCTGGCTCGCGCGGGCCCGGTCGGGCTCGCGCAGGGACTCCACGAACTCGCGGCGCTCTTCCTCGGAGAGGCTCCCGGGCTTGACGGATCGCTCGAACAGCCGGTCGACGAGGTTGCCCTGGATCAGCCTCGGCCCCGCGGGCGACGCGATCACCGCCATGTACCAGAAGCGCCACATTTGGGCGAATGTGCGCGGATCCTTGCCCCCATAGGGCGTGGGAATGTTGAGCGCCAGGAACCGGCGGATACGGTCGGGTGCGCGCAGCGAGATCAGGAACCCGATCCAGCCGCCCCAGTCGTGGCCGACGAGACGCACGTGGTCCAGCTCGAGCGCGTCGAGCAGCGCGAGCACGTCCGTGGCCATGTTCTCCTTGTCGTAGCCGTCGGGCGGCGCGTCGGACCAGCCGAAGCCGCGCAGGTCGGGCGCGATCACGCGGTAGTGCTGCGCCAGCGTCGGGATCTGGTGCCGCCACAGGTACCAGTTCTGCGGCCACCCGTGAAGGAGCACGATCGGGTCCGCGTCCGGCGAGCCCGCCTCGGCCACGTGCAGCGTGATGCGGCCGGTGTCGACGTATCGGTGCTCGGTGCCTTCGACGTGGGGGAACGGCCGGGCCATGCGTCGAGAGCCTAGCGCCGAACGGCGTTCGACTGTCGAGCGCGGTTGTCCTTACTTGACGGACCCCGCCAGCAGGCCCTCCACGAAGTACCGCTGGAAGGCGAAGAAGAGGGCGAGCGGCACGACCAGTGAGATGAACGCCGCCGGTGCGATCAGCTCGAGGTTCGCGCCGAACTGACGGAACTCCGAGAAGATCGCGACGGTGATGACCTGCGTGTCGCGGCCGAAGGTCAGCGCGACGAGGAAGTCGTTCCAGGTCCAGAGGAACTGGAAGATCGCGAGCGAGGCGATCGCCGGCAGTCCGAGCGGCAGGATGAGCCGGAAGAAGATGGTGAGCTCGGAGGCGCCGTCGATGCGCGCCGATTCGAGCAGATCCTTCGGGATCCCGACGAAGAAGTTCCGTAGCAGGAAGATCGCGAACGGCAGCCCGAACGCGCTGTGGAAGAGGATCAGCGCCAGCGCCGTGTCGAAGAGGCCGAGGTTGTTGTAGAGGGAGAACATCGGAATCAGGGCCATCTGGAGGGGGACGACCAGCAGCGCGACCACACCCAGGAAGAGCCACTCCCGGCCCGGGAACTCGATCCACGCGAACGCATAGCCTGCGAGCGCGCCCACGAAGATCGGGATCGCCGTGCCGAAGACCGCTACGAGCAGCGTCGTGCCGAGCGCCGACGTGAGCGTCGAGTTGTCGAGCACGTTCGAGTAGTTCTCGAAGGTGGCCAGGCTGGGCTCCGTGAAGATCTTCCACCAACCCGTCGTGCCGATCACGTCCGGAGCCAGCAGCGAGTCGAGGAAGAGGCCGAGCGTCGGCACCAGCCACAGCAGCCCGATGAAGAGGAGCAGGAGGTTGAGCGGGGCTCGAGCGAATACCCGGGAGGCGGAGGCCGCCATCAGGACTCCCTCCTGAAGTTCCTGATGTTGAGCAGCAGGATCGGGATCACGAGCAGGAACAGGAAGACCGCGATCGCCGATCCGAGGCCGAAGTCGTTCACCCCGCCGAACGAGGTGCGCCACATCGCGAGTGCGATCACGTTCGCCTCGTCCTGACTCGATGCCGGGCGCGACCGACAGCACGATGTCGAACACCTTGAGCACGTTGATCAGCATCGTCACGAACACGACCACGAGCACCGGGCGCAGCAGCGGCACCGTCACGCGGCGGAAGACCTGCCTCTCGGTCGCGCCGTCGGTGCGCGCCGCTTCCAGCAGATCGCGCGGGATCGCCGCCAACCCGGCGCCGATCACCACCATCGCGAAGCCCGCCCACACCCAGATGTAGGCGAGCATGATCGCGGGCGTGATCAGGCTCGATCCGAGCCACGACACGCCCGAGAACGGCTCCTCGAACGTCTCCTTCCCGATCGCGACCCGCTGCGGTCCGGCCTCCACGTTGCTCGAAGGTGAAGCTGCCGTCGTCACGTGTCTCCGTCTTGGCGACGTTGTCTCCGCCGGAATCGCTGCAGCTCGACCGTCACCCCGGGCAGCCCGAGCTCGCCCTGCTCCACGACGCCGGGCTTGCCGCCTCCGGGCTTGAAGTCGCGCCAGACGACGCCCGTCGATCGCGCCCGCCGCGGCCGGGGGCGCCCGGGCCTGCACGGCGCCCTCGGGAACCTCGTCCGGCGGGATCCCGGTGAGGCCGAGCCGCGCGACGTCGCCGGCTTCGACCGGCCGCTGCAGCGTGAGCCCGCTGCTGCGGACTGCCCGTGAGGTCGTCGGTCGACGGGCTGCGCGTCGGACAGCGCGCCCGGCGGGTCGAAGGTGTCGGCGACCACGTTGAGCGAGGCGTTGACCGCGCCGATCTCCGGATCCTTCTCGTACATCACCCGCCAGATCACGCCCGCGGCGAACAGCGAGATCGCCATCGGCATGAAGACCACGGTCTTGAACGCCACCGACCAGCGCACGCGCTCCAGGAGCACGGCGAACACGAGCCCGATCGCCGTCACCAGCGCGGGCACGATCGCCAGCCACAGGACGTTGTTCTTGATCGCGGTGGTCAGGGTGTCCTGGGAGAACAGCTCCTGGTAGTTGTCGAGCCAGATGAACTTCGAACCGTCGCGGTCGAAGAAGCTGCGCACGATCGTGTAGATCGTCGGATAGACGATCCACACGCCGAGCAGGACCGCCGCCGGGGCGAGGAACGCGATCGTGACGCGGTGCCTGCGCCAGCGGCCGGGCTCCGCCTGGGGCGGCGGAGCCGCGACCGGCTGGGCCGTCGCGGCTCCTCCACTCATCGGCACGATCGGTGCCGCCACCGTCAGAACGCCCTCGCTCGCCGACTGCTCCATCTGCCTGCGCGGTGCCGTCGACGTCGTCGGGGTTGCGCAGGAAGTCCTGGAACTGCTTCCAGAGACCCTGCCCGACGGTCGCGCCGAACCCCGCCGGCTGGAGGTCGGAGAGGTCGAAGCGGAACGTCTCCGCGTCGCCGATCGCCGTCGCCGTCTGCGCAGCAGCGGGTCCTCGTAGGCGCTGTCGGGCACGTTCTTGTTCGCGCTCGAGTAGCCGCCGCGCTTGGCCCAGATCTCCGCCGCCTCGGGCGTGGCGAGGTACTCGATCAGCGCCTGCGCGGCCTCCGAGTCGTTGAACATGATGATCGTGTCGCCGCCACCGACCACCGTGGACCCCGAACCGTCGATCGCCGGGAAGTCGAAGAAGTTGAAGCCCGTCTCCGGCTTGGACGGGGTCGAGTCGGTGATCTCGCTCTCCACGAAGTCGCCCTCGATCACCTGCGCCGCGTCCGGGTTCTCCTTGAAGGCGTTGGTGACCGATGTCGGGAAGTCCGTCTCGAGCGCGCCGGCGGTACCGCCCGCGATGTTGCTCGCTATCGCCGACGATCTTCGCCATCGTCCTCGAGCGCGTCCTTCACGGACTGGTCGGTCCAGGGGATCTTGTGCTCGGCGAGCTGGTCGTACTTCTCCGCACCGGCCTGGCGCAGGTAGATGTTCTCGAACAGGTCCGTGAGCGTCCAGCCGTCCGCCGCGCCGATCGAGTATGCGCGCGTGCCCGATGCCCTCAGCGTCTTGGCGGCCTCGAGGAAGGCGTCGAAGTCCTCCGGCGGCTCGACGCCCGCCTGCTCGAAGAGCGGGACGTTGTACCAGACGGTCGACTTGTTGGCCGCCTTGAACAGCAGCCCGTAGAGCTTGCCGTCGACCGTGCCGACGTCGATCGCGCCCTCGGAGAAGTTGTCGTCGATCGTGCTCTTGGCGAAGTCGATCGGCTTCAGCTCGCCCCTGTCCGCGAAGTCGCGCACGAGGCCCGGCTGCGGGACCGCCGCGAGGTCGGGCGGGTTGCCGCCCTGGACCGCCGTCGAGAGCACGGTCGGGATCTCGTCGCCGACCGGGCGGTACTTGACGGTCACGTCGGGGTTCTCCTCCGTGAAGCCGTCCAGCACGGCGTTGAACGACCGCGCCTCCTGGCCGGTCCAGACGCCGCTCATCGAGAGATTGCCCGAGACGTTCCCGCCTCCGCCGCCCCCGCCGCCGTCGTCGTCGCCGCAGCCGGCGATCGCGAGGCCGAGCGCGGCCACGATCAACGGCGAGCACGTACAGGCTTGACATCGCTTCCTCATCGCTTCCTCTCCTTCTTGGCGGCCCTCAGCCGCCGTCGTAGATCCCCAAGCTCGTTTCCGGATCGAAGAAGTGCAGGCGCGCGTGGTGTCGACCGACCATCTCGACCGTGCTGCCCTCCTGGGCTTCCGAGCGAGGGTCGAAGCGCGCGACGACCACCGCCTCGCGCCCTCCGCGGCGAGCCGCGCCCGCGCCGCCCCGGCTCCGCCCCGATCTCGCCCGCGAGCTCGCGGACGTCCTCGGTCACCGCCTGGCGGGCGTCGACGCCGACGTGCGCGACGATCTCCGAGCCGAGCGCCTCGCGCAGCTCGAGCCGGCCCTTGAGCCGGCGGTCCGCCGGGGCGTCGCTCGCGATCGAGGCGTCCTCGAGGCTCTCGGGACGGATGCCGAGGATCACCTCGCGGCCCTCGAACGAGCGCAGCGCCGGGCCGGTGCTGAGAGACAGCTCCTCGTCGAGCGCGATCCGCTGGTCGCCGATCACGGCCTCGTGTCCGCCGTCGCGGCGCTCGAGCGTCGCGTCGAGCAGGTTCATCGCGGGGCTGCCGATGAAGCCGGCGACGAACAGGTTCACCGGCCGGTCGTAGAGCTCCTCCGGCTCGGCCACCTGCTGCAGCTCGCCCTTGCGCATCACGGCGACGCGATCGCCCATCGTCATCGCCTCGACCTGGTCGTGGGTGACGTAGACCGTGGTGGTGCCGAGGTTGCGCTGGAGCGCGCTGATCTCGGCGCGCACCTGGACGCGCAGCTTCGCGTCGAGGTTCGAGAGCGGCTCGTCCATCAGGAAGGCCTGCGGCTCGCGGACGATCGCCCGGCCCATCGCGACGCGCTGGCGCTGCCCGCCGGAGAGCGCGCGCGGCTTCTTGTCGAGCAGCTGCTCGAGACCCGAGGATCTGGGCGGCGTTCTCGACCCGCCGGCTCGACCTCCTGCTTGTCGAGCTTGCGGAGCTTCAGCCCGAAGGCGATGTTCTCCCGGACGGTGAGGTGCGGGTAGAGCGCGTAGCTCTGGAAGACCATCGCGATGTCGCGGTCGCGGGCGGGCACGTGGTTGACGACGCGCTCGCCGATCCGGATCTCGCCCTCGGTGATCTCCTCGAGGCCCGCGACCATGCGCAGGGCGGTGGTCTTGCCGCAGCCCGAAGGGCCCACGAGGACGATGAACTCCCCGTCCTCGCTCGCGAGATCCATGCCGTAGACGGCGCGCGTGCCGTCCGGATAGACCTTGCTGACGTGGTTGAAGGTTACCGCAGCCACAGTCTCCTTGTCAGGACATCTACCCGATCTCGCGATCTTAAAAGGCATATATCGTGCGCGGCAGTGAGCGAGCGAGACTTCGACGTCGTCGTCTTCGGGGCCACGGGCATCACCGGCCGCCAGGTCGCCGCGTATCTGGCCGAGCGGAGCGCCGGAGACGGCGCGCGCTGGGCGGCGGCCGCGCGCGACCCCGCGAAGCTGCGAGCAGGTGCTGGGCGAGGTCGGCGTCACCGCGCCGGAGACGATCGTCGCCGACGTGAACGACCCGAGCTCGCTCGCGGCGATGGCCTCGCGCACGCGGGTGGTGCTGAACCTCTGCGGCCCCTACACGCTGCACGGGCAGCCGGTGATCGAGGCGTGCGTGGCGAACGGCGCCCACTACGTCGACCTGACCGGCGAGATCCCGTTCGTGCGCCAGATGATCGACGCCTACGACGCCCGCGCGCGCGAGGCCGGGGTGAAGGTCGTGCAGGTGTGCGGGTTCGAGGCGCTGCCGCCCGACCTGGCGGTGCTGCTCGCCGCCGAGACCGCGCGCGAGCGCTGGGGCGAGGGCCTGGCGGAGGCCGACCTGGAGGTGAGCGTCACGGGCCCGCCCGGGCTGCCGCGGCCCTCGGACATGATCTCGGGCGGGACCTTCCAGAGCCTTGCCGCGGCGGCGGGCGGCGACGACGCATCCGCGGTCACCGACCCGGCGGCGCTGATCACCGACCCGGCGCGCGCCGAGGAGGTCCGCCGCCGCAGCCCGATCAACGTCGCGCCGCGGCGGGGCCCGGGCGGCGCGGTGATCGCGCCGATGGCGCCGGCGGCGTTCATCAACCCGGCCGTGATCCAGCGCACCGCGGCGCTGGTCGCGGCCGACAACGGTGGGCCAGCGGAGCCGTTCCGCTACCGCGAGGGCATCGCGCTGCGGGGGCCCGGCGGCCTCGCTGCCGCTGCGCTACGCGGCAGCGGGCGTGCTCGCCGGGCACGCAGGCCGCGGTGGCGCGCCGCCGCGCAGCGCGGCCGTCGGTGCGGCGCCGCGTCGGGCGCGCGCTGAGCAAGATCCTTCCCTCGTCGGGGTTCGGCCCGACCGGCGATCGCCTCGAGAGCTGGAAGTGGCAGCATGTCGGTCGACGCCCGCACCACCGGCGGACACGAGGTGCGCGTCGGACGTCGACGCCGACGGCCACCCCGGCTACCTCGCGACCGCGCGGATGCTGGGCGAGGCGGGGCTGCTGCTCGCCGAGCCGGGCGCGACGCCGGAGCGGGCGGGATGCCTGACGCCGGCCACCGCGCTCGGCACGGGCTCGATCGACCGCTTCGAGCGCGCACGGTTGCGGTTTTCCGTCCAGGCCTAGCCTGCAAGACGCGTTGCAAAATCACGAAATGCAAGGCGTCTTGCAGCTTTGTGGGCGCGGTAGTCTCCCTGAATCCGAGGAGAGGGGTTCCCGTGAGCCAGGTCGCAGACCCGACGTTCTACCGGTCACCTGCCGCTGCCGCAGCCGCACCGCCCGAGACGCTCGCCTACGTTGCGGCCTTCGATCCGGCCGGCAAGCAGCGCGACGCCATGACCGTCATCGACTGCGACGTCGAGTCGCCCAGCTACGGCGAGGTCGTCGGATGGACGGAGCTTCCCACCGCGGGCAATGAGCTGCACCACTTCGGATGGAACGCCTGCTCGAGCGCGCTGTGCCACGAGGGACATGCGCACGACCATCCGCTCGAGCGCCGTTACCTGATCGTGCCCGGCATCCGGTCCTCGCGCACGTACGTGCTCGACACCAAGCCGGATCCGCGGCAACCGCAGGTCGTCCGCACGATCGAGCCCGACGAGCTCGCGGCCAAGGCCGGCTACTCCCGCCCGCACACGGTGCACTGCGGGCCGGGCGGCATCTTCATGTCGAACCTCGGCGGCGCCAACGGCAGCGAAGGGCCCGGGCGGGGTGGCGCTGATCGACCACGACACCTTCGAGGTGATCGGCGCCTGGGAGACCGACCGGGGCGACCAGCAACTTCGCCTACGACGTGTGGTGGCACCTCAACGAGGACGTCGCGATCACCTCGGAGTGGGCGACGCCCGTCGATGATCGAGGGCGGACTGAACCCCGAGGACCTGCTCGGGAAGCGGTTCGGCCACCACCTCGACTTCTGGAAGCTCTCCGAGGGCAAGCTGATCCAGCGCATCGACCTGGGCGACGAGCATCAGATGGTGCTCGAGCTGAGGCCGGCCCACGATCCCCGGAAGAGCTGGGGCTTCGTCGGCGTGGTGATCAGCGTCGAGGACCTGTCCGCCTCGGTGTGGTTGTGGCACCGAGAGGGCGAGGAGTGGGTGGCCAAGAAGGCGATCACGATCCCCGCGGAGCCGGCTGAAGCCGACCAGCTCCCGCCGGCGCTGCAGCCCTTCGGCGCGGTTCCGCCGCTGATCAGCGACATCGACCTGTCCGTCGACGACCGCTGGCTGTACGTGTCGTGCTGGGGAACCGGGGAGCTCAAGCAGTACGACGTGAGCGACCCGCACAACCCGCGCGAGACGGGCTCAGTGCGGATGGGCGGGATCGTCGGCCGAGCGCCGCACCCGGCCGCGCCCGACCAGCCGCTCGCGGGCGGGCCCCAGATGGTGGAGATCAGCCGGGACGGGCGCCGCGTGTACTTCACCAACTCGCTCTACGCGTCCTGGGACGACGTCTTCTATCCCGACGGCGTGGGCGCCTGGATGGCCCGCATCGACGCGGACACGGAGAGCGGCGGCATGACCGTCGACCCGCGGTTCTTCCCGCACGGCGACGCGTTCCGCGGGCTGCGGGTGCATCAGGCCCGGCTTCAGGGCGGGGACGCTTCGAGCGACTCGTACTGCTTCGTCGAGTAACCGGCACGAGCGCAGCCATCCCCCGGCGGCGCGCGCCGCCGGGGGATGAGCTGGTTGAACCTCCCTCAGATCAGGGCCGGCCGACGTCCGGCTGGCTGTAGTCGCAGACCCCGGTCGGGAAGATCTGCTTCAGCCGCGCGACCTCGGCCGCCGAGGGCGTCCACGAGCCGTACACGCCGCTCGCGATCGCGTCCTCGACCGACTGCAGCGCGCACTTGTAGACGCCGCCCCGCAGCGGGCCGCCGGCCACGATCCGCGAGGTCGAGTGGAGCGGGAACTCCTGCGCACAGGCGCCCTTGGGCCCGCTGTCGAGGATCCCGTCCCAGACGTCGCGCTCCGTGCGCGATCTCCGTGCCCGCGGTCGTGAAGCAGCGGTCGGTCGCGAGCGCCGGCTTGTTGGCCGCCACGCCCGCGTCGGGGTTCGCGCGGATGTTCGCCATCCACTCGTCGATCACCTCGAGCGCCTCGGGCGTCGGGTCGGACTGGCGCGCCGGGCGCGCGTCCGTGAACCAGATCACCTGGTTGGAGGCGTCGCCGTCGCGGTCGAGCATCCGCTGCCGCGAGGCGAACGACTGGTGGCTGTTGTGCATGTCGAGCTCTTCCTCGAGGTAGTGCCGCCAGTCGATCAGCGGGATGTCGATGTTGCCGTCGAAGTACGAGCCCCGTGTTGTAGGCCGCGTTCATCGCGGCGATGTCACCCGCGCGCCGCGGCGCCGGCGTCACGCCGCCATCCGGGCTGAGGTTCTGGTTGCGCCGCGCTCCACGGGTCGAAGCCCGGTCGCTGCCGGTGGCATCGGCGGAGGCGGCGACGGGAACGGGAAGGCCTCCTGGACCATGTCGCTTCGGCTCCTTCCAGCTGCCGATCCGCGCGTTCACGTTCAGGAACTCCGCCGGCGTGATGTTGCCGTCCTTCAGCGCCTTGAGCCCGTACTGCACGCCGACGTTGTCGCACGTGTTGCGCGCGTAGCCGTCCGGGTCGACGCCGTAGATGTTCCGCAGGTCCTCGGCAGTGGGTCCAGTGGACCTGCGCCATCTCCGGCGGGATCCATGCGGTCGAGCCCGCTGAAGGCCTGGAACCAGAGCGGGTTCAGCGCCAGCGGCGTGAGCCCGCGCCAGCCCTTGCACGCACTCGCTGTTGCCGGGCGCGCCGCCGCGGTAGGGGTTCGGCAGCGTGGCGTGCGCGTTCAGGCCCTCGAGCCATTCGCGGTTGTCCCAGTTCTGCCACTTCGGGTTCGACGCCGTCCGTGACGTCCATGTAGTGCTCGAGCAGCTCGCAGTCGCCGACGTGGATGGTCTGCGTGACCATGTCGGGATACGAGTACTGCGGGATGCCGGCGTCGAGCAGCCTCTCGTGGTTCTGCCCGTAGACGTACTGCTGGATCGCGCCGCCGGAGCCGCCCAGGCCGACCGTGTAGAGCGGCACGCCGTAGCGCTCGATGAACTCCTCCTTCGTCATCAGCGCCGTCTCGCCGCCGAGCTGCGAGGTTGTAGTGCGTGCTCGTGCGCGTGCCCGGAGGAGTGGATGATCGCGTAGCCCTTGCTGAGGCCGGTGTCGAGCAGCGCAGCTCCCGCCGGGCGTGCCCTGCCGGTGGCCGATCTGCACGCCGCCGTCGAACGTGTAGATCGCGCGCTTGTTCCAGAGCGAGGTGTCCGGGCTCGTCGCCCGGCTGCTCGCCGAACGGCGCCAGCATCGCGAACGAGTAGATGAAGCGGTCGATCGTGCCGCGCTCGCGCCGCACGACGTAGTCGACGGTGCGGCCGTCGAGTGAGCGTGGTCTGCGCCATGTTCGACGGACGCGAGCCGTCGGTCGGCAGCGGCTGGAAGCGTGCCGCTCGTGGTGCGGTACTGGTAGTCGACCCGGGTGTTGGCGGAGCAGTTGAGGCTCCAGCCGGCCGTGCTGCCGTCGGGGTTCTGCACCCGGAAGCCCTCGCCGTTCTGGTTGTCGACCAGCGGCTCGCCGAGCCCGGCCTGGATCGTGTTGCAGACGAAGAACTCCTGGTGCGGTCCCGAGAAGATCGGCCCGGTGTTCGGGTAGTTGGTGAGCTTCTGCCGCGCGAGCACCATCGGGCTGGTGCCGCTGCGTGACCGTGAGCTCGTTCTTGCCGAGCCGCAGGCGGTCCACCAGGCCGACGAGGGCGCCGTCCTGCTCGGAGAAGGCGTCCGTCACGTCCATCCCGTTGCGCCTGCACGCGCAGGCTGTGGAGCGGCTCGTCCTTCGAGGTCACGCGGATCGAGCGCGTCCCCGCCGCTCACCGATGTGCGGCTTGCTGGAGAGCACCTCCAGCTTGACCTGCTTCGCGTGCGCGGCCGGAGCCGCGAGTGCCATCGTCAGGGTGGCGATCACCGCCACGAGTAGCGTGCGACGCATCTCTCCTCCTCAGCCTCTGCGGGGATGGGCGACGGCGACGCTATCACCAGCGCCGCGGCGGTTCAAGTGCGACAGGGCTGTCAGATTTCTGCGCTTGGTCTCGCGCCTTAGGGGAGCAGCGCGCGCAGCTCGGAGAGCATCATCTCCGGGTGGTCGAAGACGTCGCCGTAGGTGTAGCGGCGGAACTCGTCGCCACGGGCGCGGGCCTCGCGCTCGCGGCGCCGGTCCTGCTCCCACGCGTGGCGGGACTGGTGATAGCGGTAGCTGTCGAGCTCGACCGTCAGGCGCTGCTTCGGCCAGCGGCAGTCGACGCGCCGGCCCCCGGCCGGGCGGTTCGTCTGCGGGAGCAGCGAGTCCCGCCTCGCGCAGCCGCTCGAGGAACCGGGCTTCCAGCTTGCTGAGCGTGACGCGCACCTCGCCGCGGAGGATCTTGCGCAGCTTCGCCGCGCCCGGGCTGTTGCGGGCGCCGCGCGAGCACGGCCTCGACCATCGCCGGCGTGGTGTGGTGACGGACGCCTGCTTCGTGACATGCACGCGCAAGGTCATCGACCGGCAAGTAAAGGAGCGAGGTCCACGAGCGTGCGGGCAACACTGGTGACGGGGATCCCGCGCCAGGTCGTCGCTTCCTCTGCGTGCACGGGTGCGCGCCGGGCCTTGACCCCTTCGACTCGCCGCTCGGTGGGGGCCGTCACCTCGGGCGCCGGTGGCGAGCCCTTTCACGATTCCCAGGAGATGACCGGCCGCGCGTCCGCTCAGGAGCGCTCCATCGCCACACGAAAGAACAGCGGCCATGTAACGAGCCTCGATGCTCGGCGCGCGATGGCCGACCCGATAAACGCCGCGATGCTCGCGCAGTCAGCGCCCCCGTCTCGAGGCGCTGCTCGATCTGCCCGGAAGTCACACCAGCGTCAAGCAACTGCGCCCGCGTCACAACACCATGCGCACGACTTGCCATCCGCGCAAGCGTCGCCTCCACCGCCGTCCTGACTTTTCCTTCCACCAGGAGGAAAAGTCAGGACGGCGCCGGGATTCGCCCCCCGGCCCGCCGGCCCGGAGGCTACGAGGGCGTCTGGGAGTCGGCCCAGTCGCGCAGGCGACCTGAGAGCTCGAGCGTCGCCGGGCCGACCTCGACGACTTCGTCCACCGGGACGTTCGCGCTCTTCGCGGCGGCGATGATCGCCTCAGGGGAGGGCGCCTCGTACAGACAGTAGGTGCGCCGCCGGTCCGCGCTCAGGAACGAGAAGAGCCAGCGAACCCCTTCGTCGGCGTTGATCTCCTCGATCAGCCTGACGTCCTCGCTCGTCAGCTCGAGCTGCTCGGCGAAGGTGCGCTCGATTACGTAGAGCGGCATCGTGCGGAGATCGTAGCGCTGGTCAGCGGACGCGCATGCCGAACAGCCTGCCGAGGCCGGCGAGTGCCGACTCCGCGGCGCGTTGCAGCCGGCTCGCGGTGAGCTGAGTCGTACGGTGCGCGCGCAGGACCGTCGCCAGGTAGATCAGGCTGCGCGGGCTGCGGAGGCTCGTGATCTTCCCCTCCTGCGCAAGGCGGTGAAGGTCCAGCATGTAGTCCTGGAAGTCGAGCGCCGGGACGTGGACGTCGAGCACGCGCACGGTCTCGTTCGTGCGATTGCGAAGGGTGTGCACGTGACCCGCGGGAATCGTCGCCGACTCTCCCTCGCGCAGCGTGCGCCACTCCCCATCGACCTGCACCTCGAGCGTTCCCGCGAGCACCTGCCACTGCTCCTCCTGCCGCGGGTGAAAATGGGGTGGCGGCCCAGCTGAGTCCGGAGGAATCGTGATCTCGAGCTCGACCCGATCGCCATTCGTGTCCGCGGCCGACGTCCTGATCACGAAGCTCGAGCCGCCCGGCAGCGTGAGCATGTCCTGGGTCTCGGTCACGTGCGGCCCTCAGCGTATCTCGATCAGGCCGTGGCGATGGGCGTACGAGGCCGCCTCGGTGCGATTGGCGCAGCCCGTCTTGCGCAGGATGCTGCGGATGTGGTTGGCGGCCGTGTGCTCGCTGATGAACAGCGTGCCGCCGATCTCGCGGTTGCTCATGCCCTGCGCGACCAACCCCAGGATCTGCACCTCGCGCGACGACAGGCCGGCGGGCAGGGGCGCCGGCGGCGCAGCCGATCCGAGCGCGTGGATGCGGGCGAGCAGCGCGGGCATGCCGATCTGCTCCGCGAGCGCCGCCGCCTCGCCCAGCAGCGCCGCGGCGCGGTCGCGCTCGCCCTGGCCGCGCGCGAGCAGCATGCGCGCGTACTGGTAGGCGGTGTGGGCCAGCCACGTCACGGCTCCCATCCGCCGGTCCAGCCCCATTGCCCCTTCGAAGTGATCCTCGGCGCGCTCCCATTCGCCGAGCGTCGCGGCGAGCATGCCCAGGTAACGATCGACGGCCCCGTAGCAGGCGACCAGGTGGCCGACCACTGCGTTCCCACCCGCGAACGGCGCGAGCTCCGGGTAGACGAGCGCAGCCGTGGCCTCGTCGCCGAGCGCCGCGCACGCGTCGGTCAGGTACGTGAGCGAGCCGAGCCAGATCGACGCGCGGAAGGGGTCGAGCCCATCGGCGGTGACCCGCGAGAGCTCCCGCCTTGCCTCCGCGTCCATGCCGAGCTCGACGAGCAGCGTGACCAGGCCCGGTCGCCACGACCCTTCGTCCCGGGACTCGCCGGCCAGGATCCTGACCACCGGGGCGAGCTCCGCCAGACGCCCCTGCTCGCGGCGGATGCTGAACATCTGGATGCCATGGACGCCGGACGCATCCCGCCCGGTCAACAGGCGGCTCCACTCGTGAGAGCGCCCCGCGGCGGCCTCGGCCTCCGCGAAGTGGCCGTCGCCGAGCGCGATCGCCGAGTTGTAGTGCTCGGCCACATGGAGCATGAATGGCTGCGCCGTCTGCTCCGCTGTCTCGAGGAGCGTGGAGATCTCCCGCCGGGCTTTGTCGACGTCGCAGAGCGCCACGAACGTGGGCACCCGCCAGGCCATCGCCTCCGCGCGAATCTCGGTGTTGCCCAGCTCCTCGCCGAGGTCCTTGGCCTCGGTGAGCATCGTCGAGGATCTCCTCGAGGGAGCTCGTCCCGCGCGACCAGTAGGCGCGCATCAACACGGTCCCGAGGCCGGCCGGATCGTTCAGCCGCCGGGCCATGTCGACGGCGCTCGTGCGGACGATCGCGCCGCGCTCGTGGTCGCCCTGGAAGTCCAGCGCACGGGCGAGCCCGCCGAGCACTCCGACGCGCAGCTCGGAGCTTCCGTCGCCGAGCGCGGCGGCCGCCTCCTCGAGCAGCTCGACCGCTCCCTGATCGGTGATGCCCGGGCGCCAACACGCATCCTCGTAGCCGAACGCGGCGCGAGCGAGCAGCTCAGCGTTCCCCAGTTCGCGGGCGATGTCCGCCGCCGCCGTGAAGGCCTCGAGCGCAGCGAGCGCGTTTCCCGCGCGATGGCTGGCCGTACCGAGCTCGAGCAACGCCTCCGCGCGCACGGGCGGGCTCTCGATCCCGAGATCGAGCGCCGTGCGGAGGCGAGCCGCCCCTTCGTCGAAGGCAAGCGCGGCGATCGCCGCCCGGGCCGCGAGCACGTTGTATTCGACGCCGCGCTCCGCCCCGCCGAACGGCGCGGCGGCGCGAAGTGGTGGGCCAGGTCGGCAAGGGCGCGCGGAGAACGGTCCTCATCGGCTTCGAGCGCCTGGCCCACGGCGAGGTGAAGCTCCGCCCGCCGCAGCCCCGTGAGGCGGTCGTAGAGGGCCCGGCGCACGAGCTCGTGCGTGAACCGATAGGCGAGCCGGCGAGACGGAACCTCCTCGACCATCCCGCTGCGGACCGCCTCGTCGAGGGCGGTGAGCAGCTCCGCCTCCGCGAGCCGAGCGGCCGGGCGCACGACGTCGAGCTCGAACTCCGGTCCGGCGGCCGCAGCGAGCTCGAGCAGATCGATCGTCCTCGGCGACAGGCGGGAGAGCCGCTCGGTGACGACCTCGCGGACGCTCTCGGGGGTGCCGAGCTCGCTCAGCGGCCGAGTCAGCCGGATCGTGCCGTCGGCGACCTCGACGACGCCCGGTTTCGACGAGGGCGCGCCACAGCTCGCAGACGAGGAACGCGTTGCCGTCGGTCAGGTCGCCGATCGCCTGGGCGAGTGCGGGCACGCCCTCGCCCGACCTCTCCGCCCGCGGCGCGCAGCACGAACTCCGACACGTCCTCGCCGGAGAGGCCGGCGAGCCGTAGCCGCACGACGTCGTCCGACCGGCGCAGGTCGGCGAGCGTCTCCGAGAGCGTCCCCGGCACGTCGGAATCCGTGTCGCGGAACGTCGCGAGCAGGAGCACGCGCGCGCTCCCGGCGGCGCGGGCCAGGTGACGCAGGAGGAGCAGCGTCGGCGCGTCGGCCCAGTGCCCGTCCTCGATCACGAGCAGCACCGGCCGGCCGCGGCTGACCTCCGTGAGGACGTCGGTCACCGCCGTATGGAGGCGGTGGCGCTCCGTATCCGGGTCCGCCTGCGACGGGAGGCGGTAGATCGCCGACCCGGGCCGGCAGATCGGGCAGCACGCGGGTGAGCTCGCCGCCGCCGGTCCCCAGCGCCGCGCGCAGCTCGGCCGGATCCATAACCCGCGCGAGATGATCGAGCGCCTCCACGAACGGCCCGTACGGCGTGTGCACCACCGCGTCGCAGGCGCCGTAGAGGACGAGCGCGCCGTCGCTCGCCACCTCGCCGCGCGAACTCGCGCACCAGGCGGCTCTTGCCGGAGCCGGGCTCGCCCCCGAGCAGCACCACCCGCCGGCCGTCGCCCTCCGCCTTGGGCATGAGCGCGCGGAGCCCTTCCAGCTCGGTCGAGCGGCCGACGAAGGGAAACGCCGATGTGAGACGCAGCGAGCCGGGAAGGTCGTGCATATGGAACCCCGGCCTCACCATAGTCTCACGATAGTCAGATCTGACTATTCCGAGGCGCGCATGCACGGTCGAGCGCGGGCGAGAAGTGGGTCAGGACAGGTCATGACAGGAGGCCGGCCGCCCTCTAGCTTCTGCGCTGCACGACTCTCTCGACGATCAGGAGGAAGAAATGACCGTCACCACGCCAGCGCAGGCAGCCAGTCAGGAGCTCTCCGGGTTCCGCGGGCGGCTGATCGGGCCGGACGACGCCGCCTACGAGGAGGCGCGCCAGGTCTACAACGCGATGATCGACAAGCGGCCGGCGCTGATCGCGCAAGTCGCGGACGCCGATGACGTCGCGAAGGTGATCGCCTTCGCCCGCGACCACGACCTGACCCTGGCCGATCCGCGGCGGCGGCCACAACGGCGCCGGCCTCGGAACGGTCGACGGGGGCGTCGTGATCGACCTCTCGCAGCTCAAGGACGTCGAGGTCGACCCGCAGGCGCGGACGGTGCGGGTCGCCGGCGGCTGCACCTGGGGTGAGGTCGACGCGGCCACCAACGAGCACGGAATGGCGACCCCGAGCGGGATCATCTCGACCACCGGCGTCGGCGGCCTCACGCTCGGCGGCGGCCTCGGCCACCTGACGCGCAAGTGCGGCCTCACGATCGACAACCTGCTCGAGGCCGAGCTGGTGCTCGCGAACGGCGAGCGCGTGACGGCGAACGCGGACGAGCACCCCGACCTCTACTGGGCGATCCGCGGCGGCGGCGGCAACTTCGGCGTCGTCACCTCGTTCAAGTTCCGCCTGCACGACGTGGACACGATCGTGGGCGGGCCGACGTTCTGGTCCCTGGACGATTCCTCCGACGTGCTCTCGGTCTATCGCGACTTCATCTCGGACGCGCCGCGCGAGCTGAACGGCTTCTTCGCCTACAACTCGGTGCCGCCCGGACCACCCTTCCCGGAGGAGCTGCACGGGCGCAAGGTCAGCGGCATCGTGTGGTGCTACGCCGGCGCGGACGAGGACGCGGCGGCGAAGGCGATGGCCCCGCTGCTCGACAACGTGCCCGAGCCGCTCATGCACGGCGTGCAGGCGATGCCGCACCCCGCGCTGCAGGGCGCCTTCGACGGCGTCTACCCGCGCGGGGACCAGTGGTACTGGCGCGCCGACTTCGTCAAGGAGATCCCCGACGAGGCCGTGCAGATCCACGCCCGGTACGGCGCGGAGATGCCGACCCCGCAGTCGACCATGCACCTGTACCCGATCGACGGCGCGGTGCACGACGTCGACTCGTCGGACACCGCCTGGAGCTACCGCGACGCGGGCTGGGGCTCGGTGTTCGCGGGCGTCGACCCGGACCCGGCCAACGTCGACGCGATCCGGAACTGGAGCGTCGGCTACCACGAGGCGCTCCACCCCCACTCGGCCGGCGGCGCCTACGTGAACATGATGATGGACGAGGGTCACGAGCGGGTGCGCGCCAGCTACCGCGACAACTACGACCGCCTGGCCGCCATCAAGGCGACCTACGACCCCGACAACACCTTCCGGGTGAACCAGAACATCGAGCCGAAGGCGTGAAGCAGGTTCCTCAGCGGAACAGCTTGAGCGGCGTGCAGGTGGCAAGCCTGTCGAAGTCCGCATCTGCGGGAAGGAGCGCGGCGCCGGTCCGTACGCACGGCGCCGCAATCAGGCAATCGATCGTCTTGCTGATCGTGACGCCTGCCTGCCTCGCGCGGCGATCATGCTGCGCGGCGAGCGCGAAGTCGTCAAGCGACTCGAGTCGCAGGGTGGGGAATGCCCGCAGCTGGCGTTCGACGAGACGGGCTTCGCGCTCGGATCGCAGACCCTGGAGGATCGCCGTGAGGATCACGTCGGTCAGCGCGACCGGCGCGCCGTCCTCGATCAGCTCCACGCAGCGGGATGCCGTGGGCGACTCGGCGCCTCTCAGAACGTCGATCCAGACGCTCGTGTCAACGAGATCAAAGCTTGCGCGCCGCTCTGCTTGCCGTCGAGATCGCCCTCGGGCGAGGTCGACCGCGACCGCCGGAGCTTCAGCACGCCGAGTGAGATGGCGAGCCACGGCCGCTCACGCACGCCCCGGCGCAGTCCGACCGCCGATCGCGCTCCGCGCTCGACGCCCGTCAGCATAACGCAGCACCTCGCGTATCAGGTCGTCGTCTGATCTCGATGTTCGCCGGTTGCGCACGTTACACACGACGATACACCCCTAACCGGACGAGCTTTCCTACACCTCCATGTGCGCGACGCCGCACGAACGTCTCGGAATTCGCCTGCCCCCTTCACGGCACGCCGTTCAGCGTGTCCGCCACGCCGAAGACGTCGCCCTCCCGGTAGAAGTCCACCGCCAGCAGGTTGGGGAGCAGCCCTCGCATGCGCTGGCATTCCCGGGCCCGGCGCAGCAACGGCCCGTAGGCGTTGACCTTCGCCGCGTTCGACGGGAGCGCCAGCGGGTCGGTGGTGATCCAGTGGTTGAGGAGGAAGAGCGGCGCGTCCTTGGGGCCGCGGTTGGGCTTGCAGCTCGCGGGCAGGTTTCGCGGCTCCGTGAGCTGCGCGACCTTCGAGAAGCCATAGGGGGTCTCCTGGAGGATCTGCTCGTACGCCGAGCCGGTACCAGGGGGCCGCGCCGGCGTCGTTCTCCGCCAGGAAGACGACCCGCTGGTTGTCGTCGATCATCTCGCGCAGGGTCGGCCAGTCATCGCGTGGGGCCGTCGTAGGCGAGGTCGCCGAGGCCCGCCTTCTTCACCGCGCCGACGAAGTCCTCCGGGGTGACGTAGTCCTCGTTGACGATCACGAGCACGGCGCCGGGATGGGTGACGAGGAACTCGTTGATGTCGTCGAGCACGGATGCCAGCGGCGTCGCCCCGAGCTCGCAGAACGAATGGCAGAGGTACATCCCCCGCTCGCCCTTTCCCCGAAACCCGAGCCGTTCGCGGATGCGCAAAGCGGCGTCCACGGCGTCCTGGCTCACGCCGTCCTGCTCCACCGCACGGACGAGCTCCTCGCGGCTGCCGAAGTAGGTGCGCACCTTGCCGTTCGACAGGCGGTCGCCGTAGTGGGTGTCGATCAGCAGGCCGCGGATGCCGTCGGACAGCTGATCCCGGATCGGCCGCTCCTGCACGGCCGAATACCAGCCCGGGAGCGGGACCGACATCGAGTTGTGGGTCGCCGGCAGCACCACCTCGTTGAGCGGCCGGTCGCACAGCGCGTCGTGACCCTCGCAGGCGCTCGCCGCCGGCGCCGCGGTCGTGGTCCCGCCCGAGCCGACGAAGACGGCGATCGCGGCCACGATCAGCACGGCCGCGATCGCCGGCACCGCGAACCGCCGTCTGCGGAGACCGCGCGCGGCGGCAGCCGGGGCGGGCCGCGGCTCGCCCGGAACCGGCGCGCGGTAGACGAGCCTGAGGATCACGCTGCACGCCCTCGTAGATCAGGTAGACGCCCGCGAGCGTGAACAGGAGCCGCAGGACGGCGTCGCGGCGAACGATCACGAGCAGTCCCGCCGCGACGAAGCAGAGGCCCCGCACGACCTTGAGCGCCGGGCTGCTCGGGCTCGGTGGTCACCCAGCCGGCCGCCCGGCGCAGGGGCTCGCGGATGTCGACGGGCTTGATCAGGGATGCGGCGGCCGCCGCGATCACCGCTCCCGACCCGGCGAGGATCCACGCCGCGGTGCGGAGGTCCCCGAGGAACGCGTCCCAGACCGCTCCGGCCGCGGCCCGGTTCTCGGGTCCCTCGACCTGGTCGATCGCGATCGAGCGCGTGACGCCGTAGGCGACGACCAGGACGACGCCGGCGGCGGCGGTCCCGATGCCGAGCTCGACCACCGTGCGCCGCCGGTCGGGCGAGAGCAGCAAGGCGCCCGCCGTCGGCCAGGAGCGTGACGACCAGCAGGATCCACGCGAGCAGGCGAATGTCGTCCGCGAGGCGCACGAGAGTCGCCGCCGACGCTGCCCAGGTCTCGCTGGACGAGCTCCGCCCCGCCCGTCGACTCCACCTTCGCCGCGAGCGACGGGCGCGAACCTCCTCGAGCGCCGCGGCGAGCACCGTGCCGACGTCGGCGACCGTCAGCGTGACGCTGTCCGCGTTGCGGTCGAAGACGGCGCTGTGGACGTCCCGGACGGCCGACCGGAACAGGCTCGTGAAGGCGCGGCTGCCGATGATCGACGAGGCAACCGACTGGATCATGGGGCGCGCCGCGATCAGATCCCGCTCGCGTTCGAGCACGACCTCGTCGGTGATCCGCTCCGCGATCAGCGACCGCACGCTGTCGTCGCGAAGCGCCACGGTGGCGCGGTTGGCGAACTGGTCCGAGTTCACGGCCGCCCTGCGCACATAGCCGGCGACCAGGGCGAGCACGAGGCATGACCGAGGCCAGCACGATCAGCGCCCTGACTGTGATGATTCGTGCGCGCGGGCTCATACCCGCACATCATCGCCCCCGCGGGGCGCGTTCGGTGACGGGTCAGTTTCCGCTACCGGCGATGCGGTGGTGGGTGGGGCCGGGGGGTCTGCTCCGCCTCGGGCGGCCTTTTGAAAACTGCGGCATGTAGGGGTGGGGGTTGTGGGGCGGCTCCGGAGTTCATGAGGAACCGTGCCGTTTGCTCGGTGGGTCGGGCGGAAGGGTCGATTAATGGCTCTCGTGCCGGAAGACGTGACGGGCCCTGTCAGAGCAATCCTGTTTTGTACCGTAGGAGGACTAAAAGTCGGCTTTGCTCCCGGGCACCCGCACGACTTTTCCAACCGGTATCGCTCAACCCGCACGACTTGGCCCTTCCGTTGCAATCACCGCCGGCCCGACCCTCGACCCCTTACCCAGCCTGCCTTTCATCGTCGCACCGCACCCCGCGGGGCGCGATCTTGTATCCGCTACGGAGCCTCGTTGGAGGGGGCGCCATTGCTAGACTCGGAAAGTCAGACAGGCCGGACACCGTCCGGCTTCAGCAGTGCAGGTTGGCGTAGTCGTTGTTCACTGAGCACCCTCCGCGTAGGCCGTGCACATAACCCGTGGAGGCAATACATGCCAACCGGAACCGTTAAGTGGTTCAACGCCGACAAGGGCTTTGGTTTCATCACGCCCGAGGACGGCGGCAAGGATCTGTTCGTGCATCACAGCGCGATCGAGGGGGACGGCTACCGCTCCCTGGACGAAGGCGCGAAGGTCTCGTACGAGACCACGCCGAGCGACAAGGGTCCGAAGGCCATCAACGTCAACCTGGCCTAGGTCCGGGCGACGAACTTGAGCGAAAGCCCGCTTCGGCGGGCTTTCGTCTTTCTAGGGCCCGTTCCTACTGCCGTGCCAGCAGCCAGCTGCTGGTCACGTTGCCGATCCGCATCCGCTGCGGGTGGTCCCCGACCGGAACCTGGGCCACCTCCGCCTTGCTCTTGTAGGAGATCGCCGAGATCTTGTCGTCCCCGCTCCAGGAGACGAAGCAGTAGCGACCGTCGGCGCTGTTGGTGGACCAGTACGGCTTCTGGCCGCCATGGATCAGCTTGTACGCGAACGTGGACCGCTCGACGATCGCCGCGTAGTCCGACATCGTCCCGGCGACGCACAGTCGCGTCCCCTCCGGATTCATGGCGATGCCGTGATGCGCGGAGTCGAGCAGATATTGCTCCCGCGGAGTCTCCGGGACCTCGTTGGGAAGGTTGGCGACGCGGGTGACCCGGTCCTGGGCGAAGTCGTACTCGACGAAGCCGTGGAAGAACGAGACCTGGAAGTACACGACCCGCTCATCCGGCGAAAGCGCCATCGGCCGCACCGCGGAGCTCATGTTCGGGTAGCCGGCCTCCGCGAGCTTCTGACCCATGTCGATCTGCTTGACGATCGCGTTCGTGTTCGCGTCGACGATCTGAAACCGGCGATCGCCCTTCGTCGAGTCGAACTGGGGCTGGTCGGTCGGCGTGTAGACCGTCCCGATGCTGGCGTGATAGATGCGCCGGCCATCGGCCGAGTAGTTGTTCTCGTGCGGCGAGTCGCCGGACGGGAACTGGCCGATCTCCCGGCCCGTGAACGTGTCGAGGATGTGGACGACGTTGCCGGTCGAGGCCGAGACCGCGACGCGCGTGCCGTCGGGGGACATCGCCATGTGGTCGGAGCGCTGGCCGGCGACACGGAATCGCCAGACGATCGCGCCGGAGTTGAGGTCCAGCCCGATGACGTCGGCGAGGCTCGGCCTGGAGACGACCAGGAGCCGGCCGTCCTTCGAGGCGAACATGTCATCGACGAACTGATCGTGGCCCTCGCCGATCGCTTCACGGATGGCGAGGAAGTAGGCGAGCCGGACGGGGTCGGTGGCGATCTCGACCATCCGCTCCTGGATGTCGGGAATGATGTTGAGCCGGGCCACGCGCGAGAACGTGGGCGCGCTCGACGTCCCTCCCTGCTTGATCACGTCGGCCGTGCCGTCCCAGTTGTTGCCGACGAAGAGCACGGGCACGACCTTGCCCGGACTGCCGGCGGGCGGCGCGGCTGCGGAAACTCCGGACGCCAGGGCCACGCTCGCAGCGAGCGCGACGATGGCCGCCAGGAAGGCGATTGGTCTCGTCACGGCACCTGGAAGGTCCGGTTGCAGCCGATGAGCGAGACGGTGAGCGGCCCGTCGCTCGTGATCCGCAGGTCGACGTTGCAGAGCGGCCTTCGCGCGCGCCGGGTTGATCGTGAGCGACGAGACGTTCGTGGCGGTGAGGTCGATGCGGTTCGCCTTCGGGATCGGCGGCGCCGCTCCCCACGTCTTGTACTGGCGCGTGAACGCGAGCGTGCCGAGGTTGCCGCCGCCGAGCGTGCCCGCGCCGGTCTGCGTGCGCGGAGGCGGTCGGGTCGCCGGTGCCGAAGCCGTGCGAGACCGCGTCGACGGTGCCCTGGCCGGCGCCGCGGGTCTTGATGTTCGAGACCCAGTACGCGTGGTCGGCGACGAAGCCGAGCTCCGGCGTGGTCGAGGCTCGGGTCGACGACGTACGTGACGTGCGCCGGGTTGCGGTTGACCTTCGTCGTGCCGAGGAACTCGGCCGCGGGCGCGTACTGGTCGTGGATCGCGAGCGTGAGGTGCTCGGCCGTGTAGACGTCGAGCTCGTAGCGGTAGCCGAGCCGGTCGAGCTCGTCCGCGGTCGGCAGGTAGGACGTGGGCGGCACGAGCTCGTCGGCGGACGCGTTCCACATCAGCACCGGGATGTTGCGAAGCGACGCGAGCATGTTCGTGTCCTCGCGTCGCCGACGGTCGGCTGGGCGCTGCGCGAACAGGTCCGGGAACTGCTCGGCCGAGCTTGAAGGTGCCGATCGCCGCCCATCGAGTAGCCGGTGATCACGGTCCACGTCGGGGTCGAGCTTGTAGCGGCGCGGCGACGTCGGCCCACACCTCGAACACGTCGGCCGCGGCGAGGTTGTCGTAGAAGCCGTCGGGGCCGCGCGCCAGCGGCGTGATCACGATCGAGCCCGAGCCGCGCTCGCCGAACTGCGACTGGTTGCGGCTGCCGAGGTACTGGTTGTAGCTGGCGCCGAGCGAGTGCAGCAGCAGCGTCATCCCGTAGCCGGTGGCCGGCGGCGGGCTTGTTGCGGCACGTAGATCGCGTAGGGCTGGAGCTGGCCCTGGTACGGGCCGGTGCACTCGGGGCCGCCGCCGGGGAAGCAGGACTGCGAGTAGTCGGCGCCCTGGCCGGGCTCGAAGTGGCTCGCGAGGATGCGGTCGATCGGGCCGGTCTGGGGCACGCCGCTCTCGTCGCCGGCGTTCGCGGCGAGCTTGCGGAAGTCGACGTTCGGCGTAGAAGTCGCTGATGTCGCCGGCGGCGAGCGCCGCGCCCTGGTCCTGGTCGCGCCACCAGGCGGGGTTCTCGCGCGGTGCCGGCCGGATCGCCGACTTGCGGCATCGGCTCGTCGAAGCGGAAGGCGACGTTGAAGAACGCGGGCGGGCTCGACGGCTGTCGCCGCTCCCGCCGGGGTGCGTCGCGTCGGCGGTCTGCTGCGGGAGCAGGTAGCGGTTGTTGGCGCTGTCCCACAGGCCGACGCCGGCCGCGAGGCGCACGACCTGGCCGGTCGGGTCCCAGGCGGACTGCGGCGACGCGCACCTCGACCTGGCGGCGGGTGGTGTCGAGGGTGACGGGCGGCGAGGGCTGAGAGCTGGCGCGCCGGTGGCCGCGTCGGTGAGGTCGGCGACCAGGCCGGTCGCGCCCGGGTGCACGGTCAGGAACAGGTCCGCGGGCGCGCTCACGTTCGCGCCGGCCGGGAACGGGTGCGTGGTGCCGGGCGTGCCGCCGAGCGCGATCGAGAAGGCGACCTGGAGGGGTCCTTCAGCGTGTTGAGCGTGACGCGGAAGGCGGTCGACGGCTTCAGCGGCCGGACGCGCAGCTCGACGAAGTCGGCGGCGTTGTTCGCGTAGGCGGCGTCGGTCGGGTAGGTGTAGGTCCCGTTCGGCTTCGAGAAGGTGTCCGCCGGTCGTGCGCGGGTCGGCCGGGTCGGGCTGCTCGTGCGGCGCCGTGGTCGTCGTAGAGGAAGTCCTGGTAGAGGTACTCGCCGCCTGCGGTAGGCGCTCGGCGCCGGAGACGAGGATCGGCTCGGCCTTCCAGAAGCCGGTGTTGGTGAGCTGCGGGGCGGTGGCGAGCGGCGCGTAGAGGATGTCCGGGCCCGGGCCGCGGCGCGATGCCGCTGTAGAGGGAGGCGGCGTGCGCGGCTGCCGGCAGCAGGGCCAGCGCCGCGCACGCGCCGAGGAAACAGTTACGGCAGCTGCGGAACATTGACCCGAACGTACTTGAAGTTGACGAGCGCGGCGCCGCGGTACGGCTCGTACGAGGCCGAGGTGGATGCGATCTGGAGCACGAGCTGGTCGCCCGGGTCGACCGTGTAGGAGACCGGCTCGATCTTGAACGTGTACGTGTGATCGAGGCCGTCGGCGGCGAACACCTTCGGCGTGATCTGGTTGCCGAGCACCTCGTTCTTGGTCTTGTTCACGATCTGGAAGAAGACCGTGGCCTTGTTCGGCTGGTCCGTGGCGGTGCCGATCGCGTTCTCGGTGAGCGTCACCGTCGGCGCCCCGATCAGCGTGCCGGGCTGGCTCGGCAGCGGGATCTCGAGGCTGGCGGGCGCGTCGGTGCCGGGCAGGAGGCCGGTGGCCGTCGGACCGCCGTTGATCGCGACCAGGCCGCTGCCGGATGCGCTGCGGTTGGTCGTGCGCGGGCACCGGGTATTCGGCCGCGCCGTGCCAGACGCCGTCGTCGGTGACGTACTCGAACTTCGAGCCCGTGTCGACCTTCTGATCCTTCACGTAGCGGTCGAACCACTTGACGATCTGGCCCTCGATGTAGCCGGCCGGACCCGGGTCGAACGGGTCGCACGTGCCGTGGCCGGAGCAGTACCACGCCATCTTGAGCGGCTGGCGCGGGTGCAGGCTCTTCATCGACGCGTAGTTGTCCTCCGCCTGCGAGGGCGGGAACAGCGTGTCGATCGTGCCCTGGATGATGAACGCGGGCGCGGTGACGTTGCCGAGGAGATAGTCGGGCCCGCGGTGGGCGAAGAAGTCCTGCGTCTGCTGGGACCACGTGCCGGTGCCGGCGCCCTCGACGAACGCCTGGTGGATCGCCGGGTCGTAGCTGCCGGTCTCCGGGTTTGTCGGGTCGCCGGTGAGGCCACCTGTCACGGCTGTTTGCCCGGCGCCGTAGAGCAGCGTGCCCCAGCCGGTCTTCACGACCGTCTCCGGGTAGAGCGACTCGAGCAGGTTGTTCCAGGAGATCTCGGGCGCGATCGCGTCCACGCGGTGGTCGCGCGCGTCGGTCACCCACTGGATGCCGCCCGCGTAGGAGCCGCCGCTCATGCCGATCATGCGGGTCGCCCTTCTTCTTGGCGACGCGGGGGTCGGCTTGCAGGACGTCGATCAGCGCGGAGGCGTCGCGGGCCTCGAAGTCGGGCGCAGTCGATCTCGACCGTGCCGCCCGACTCGCCGAAGCCGCGCGAGTCCCAGGTGAGGACGCCGTAGCCGTTGTCGAGGAGCTGCTGGACGAAGCCGGTCGCGGTGGTCTCGCGCGAGCCGCCCCAGCCGTGGGTCCGCATGATCACCGGAACCGGGTTGGAGGCGGAGGCGCTGTCCGGGAAGAACGTGGTGTAGGCGATCTGCGTGCCGTCGAACGAGGTCGCGCGCTGGTCGTCCTGAACCTGATAGGCGCTCGTTGTGGCCGGAATTGCCACGAGGGCCAGTCCCGCCATCACCAGACCGCGACATGCAAGCGCTCTCAGCTGCATCCGTCCTCCCCATCGATTGTGTTGTGGCGCGGCGACCTCCCCAGGGCCGCGTTCGCGAGAGTTATATCAAGTTTTAACTCTCGGTTGCAAAAGTCTTGGTCGCGCCGCCTGCCGCTTCCCACCCCTTCCAATGCGAGATAGCAGGGCGGATAATCAGCGGGTCGTGTCGAGGACTAGGATCGAGGCGGTCGAGCGAGCCTATGAGGCCTGGAATCGAGGGGACCTCGATGAAGTGCGCGGGCTCTACGCGCCCGACGTGACCGCCAACGCCGGTGCGTTGTGGCCCGCCGGGGGCGAGGTCACCGGCCCGGAGGCGATCATCGCCGCCTTCGCGTCGATCCGCGAGATGTTCCAGCGTGTCGAGCTGGTGGCGGAGGAGTACATCGAGCGCGGAGACGCGGTCGTGGTGCCGACCCTCTGGCGAGGCGCGCTGCAGGACAGCGAGACCTTCATCGAACAGCATGTCGTCGCGGTCTACACGTTTCGCGGCGAGTTTGTGATCCACATCGACTATTGCGAGGACCTGGACGCAGCCTTCAAACGGGTGGGCAGCGTCGAGAACGAAGGGGTGCGGCGCTAGCTCGGCGTCCCGCCCCAGAGCACCCGGCCGTCGTCCAGGACGAAGTCCATATCGATCTCGAACGCGAGGCCTGTGGGCTGGTCCTGCAGGCCGAGCTCGCTCGCAATCGGGTGGCTGTCGAGGTGGTGGAGCTTGAACTGGAAATCACCCAGGATCGGCCGGACACGGATTCGTTTGACCGTGACCCCGCCGTCGGTGATCTCCTGCTGGCTCGCGCGTTCGCCGTCGGAGACGGAGCGGAACTGCTTGAGGAAGATCTGCGGCGGGCCGCCACGGCTGACGATGTCGTCGAAGAGGCTGTCGGGCAGCTCGAGCTCGGACAGGACCAGCTCGGAGCGCCCTCCGTCCAGTACGCGCCGCACCTCTCGCGCGAGCCCGCCCAGGTCCTCCCATTCGACATCCCCGCGAGCCGCCGGGCCGGTCGAGGCGCGCGTGACCTCGATCAGCCGGTGCCGGCCCGCTCGCTCCCCGGCTCCGAAGTTCCCGCCGTACGCGTCGAGCGTCAAGCCGTCCACGTCGCCGTCGGCGGGCATGTCGATCCAGCCCCAGTTCTTGTTGAAGCCGTAGATCTCGCGGCCGCCCGCGAGCGAGATCGGATTGTCGACCCACATGTAGGGCACGAACCACCCCAGCGAGACCGCGACCGGAACACCCTCGTGGCTGCGCACCGCGACGACGGGAATCCAAAATGCGACCTGCCGCTCGGTCACGAAGCCCATGTGACACCAGGGCTCGAGTCGAGGCTTGATCTTCTCGACGTTGCCGAAGCTCAACATCACGTGGCGCCCGAGCGGCCGCAGGTCGACCTCACCACCTGACGGCTGGGAAAAGACCCTGTCGCAAAGCGCCGTCAAGCGCTCGTGGTCCGCCTCGAGGAAGAAGCTGTAGAGCGTCGAGTCATCGCAATCCACCGGCGAAGGACAGGTCGCGAGGCCCCCGTACTCGACGTAGGACGGATGTGTTGCCGGCGCACCCGGCGGCGCGCGCCCGCTCCACCGCTCAGCCACGTCTGGTCCTCGCCGACGATCACGCTCGGGGATCCGCAGATCGCTCGCGAGGCCTGCATGCCCGACATCACCGCCGCCTCGACGCAGCCGGCGTCGAGGCCCGTCTTGATCCAGTCGCCGGCGAGGAAGAGGTTCTCGTAGCCGGATTCGTCGGCACCAAGCCGGTGCCGCACGCTGCCGGCCGGCGTGAGCACGTAGCGCTCCGTCGGCTGGTAGTTCCCGATCCAGAACTGCGAGTGGAAGCGCTCGAGTCCGTGCCGGTCGCCGCCGACGAGCAGGCGCCAGTCGAAGGAACCTTCGCGGTCGTTGCTACCCGGCCAGATGACTTCCACATCCCGCTGGAGATAGGTCGACTGCATTGGCGCGGGTTCGTTCGTTGACGCGCTCCTGCGTATCGTCCGGCCGGTCCTCGAGCACTCCGCAGAAGTAGGCGACGTTCTCGACGCGAGCCTCCGGAGGCCAGGCCTCGCGCGGAATCAGGTGGCTCATGTTTGCGTACGTGTCGAGCGGCTCGACAAACGCCGTCATGATCGAGTTGTTTTGAAACGGCCAGCCGAGCCCGTGGAGCGGACGGTTGAGCCAGAGCTGGAACGCCTGCGTCATGACCGTGTGCGAGTTGTCGATCATGGCGCGAAAGCGAGGGTTGCCCTCGTCCTCGATCAGCTCTTGGCAGATCGGCGGCAGCGCCGCGACGGAGATACCGAGGACGGCGAGGTCGAAGTCCTTGCCCCTGCTGCAGGACCTTGGGCTCGTGGCCGCGCGGATTGGCGTCCCACTCGAGGTTGACGCCGCGGGCGTGCAGCTCCTTGCCGTGCACGATCTGGTCCCAGTGGGGCTCGGCCGGCCAGCAACCGAGGCCGTTGACGTCGACGAGCGGTTCGTAGTCGCCGTCCTTCAGGCGCACCTGAGGGATGACTTCGATCGTGTCGACGAAGCGCCGGTCGGGCGAGAGCCCGAGCTTCGACACCCAGTGGAAGAACTCGAAGCGCACGCCGCGCCGCTTCAAGACCTCGTAGAAGGGAGTGAAGACGGTGTCCCCCATCCCCGCCTGCATCTTCCAGGTGAACGCCCCGCGGTAGGTGAAGAACACCCGCAGCATGTCGTGCACGGCGGTGCCCGCCGCCATGTTGGGAGTGCGGATGTCGCCGTCCTTGTAGCCGAACGCCATGTCGTAGAGCGCGATCACGAACGGACTCTGGTCGACCGTGATCGGCTGCGCCCCGTGCCGGCGCAGCCACTCGCGCAGGTCCTCGTCGTTGACGACGTCGAAGCCGCGCTCGATCAGCCCGTCCTCGATGATGCCCTGGAGGATCGTCGTGCCGGCATCGAACATCGTGAAGAAGAAGCGCAGATCGTCGTCATCGAGATTCGGCTCCACGACCTCGTTCCAGAGCCAGCGCTTGAACTCCTCGATCGCCTTCCACAGGAACGAGCGGAAGTAGCGCTCCTCCGGGCCCGCCACGCCCGACTCCGCGAGGCGCTCGGCGATGCGCAGCGCCTCCACGATCGCGCGCTCGGGATGTGTCCAGCGGAGCATCCAGGCGAGCAGGTCGCCCGCGAGGCGATCGAGCCCGAAAGGCAGGTGGATGGGAAGGCGGATCCCGAACGGCAGGTCGATGGGCGAGCGCGCCAGCGCTTCCGCGACCTGCGGCTTCGTCGCCCTCAGCGCACCCCAGCGCGCCAGCAGGTAATCGAGCATCGTCTGGGCGACCTCCCAGAACTGCGGCAGGTCGTTCGGGTCTCCCGGTGTGAGCGGATTGCGCGGGACGTCGAAGTTCCAACCCCGCCAGCGGCCCTCGAAGCATTCGTAGAGCACGATGTCGTCGCACGGCTTGAATGCGTCTTCCCACGTGGCGAGCGGCGCATCGGGATCGCGGCCGAGCTCCTCGTAGGCGTCGCGCATCACCCGGAAGGCGTTCTCGTAGAAGCCGAACCAGACGTGCAGCCCGTGCTCCTCGATGCGCTCGCCATAGGTGGCGGTTGCGCCCACTCGCACACTTGCCGCCCAATCGCCAGCCGAGCTGATAGACGGTGACCTCGTAGCGCTCGCGGAGCTCGGGCGTGCTGGTCAGCTCATAGGCGGCGACGATCGACGCGACGCCCCCACCCAGGACCGCGACCTTCTGCTTTCCGGCCGTCGAGGTCGCCATTCCAACCTCCATCCCGCGCTTGACGACTTGCCGATCAAGTATCCCGCCCGACCGGGGTTATACGAAGTTTTAACTCTCGGTTGCAAAACGCCGCTGTCCCGTGTAGATTCCGCGGCCGTCAGTCCGATCCAGGGGAGGATCGATGCATCTGCGTCTCGTCGCCGCCACGGTTGCGGCTGTGTTCTTCGCGCTCTGCTCCGCCGCGCCGGCCGCGGTGACGGTGAGCACGTACAGCGTTCCGGTGACGACGCCGGACACGCTCGGCGCGCCGGTGGAGCTCGACACGGACGTGTACGTGCCGGACGGGAAGGTGCCGGCGGGCGGGTTCCCGCTCGCTCGAGATCTTCCACGGCGGCGGCTCGACCAAGGACAACGGCTACGACGCGGGGCATGCACGCGATTTCGCGGAGCACGGATATGTGGTGCTGATGTATTCCGCCCGTGGTCATGGGAACTCGGGCGGCCAGACGTCGGTGGCGGGCCCGGCCGAGATCCGCGACCTCTTCGACGTGAGCGCGTGGGCGCTTGCGATCGGCGGCCGCACCTCTCCGGCGCATCCGGACTTCCAGATCGACCGGAGGCGGATCGCGCTCGCCGGGTACTCGCAGGGCGGCCTGCATACAAATCTGGGCCAGGTGTGGAGCAGCGATCCGTCGGTGAACCCGTACGGGATCTCGTTCCGGGCGCTCGAGCCGGGGAACACGCCGGACTCCGTGTTCTCCGCGCTGGTTACGAACCAGGTGGTGAAGCTGTCGTTCGGCGTGGGGCTGATCCAGACCTACCTGGTGGGGGCGTCGGCGCACATCGCGCCGGTCGTGGACAAGTGGATCGCGACCACGGTCGCCGATGTGCCAGCGGCCTATGGCTCGGGGAACCTGTGCGATTTCTCCACGCACGACACGGCGACGAGCACGATGCAGCAGGACCTGGGCTGGCGGTCGGTCGGATGCCAGCCTGAGCGTGTCGCACTTCCGTGGCTGTGGGCACAGGCCTTCGACGATGGGCTGTTCACGCCCGACATGGCGACCTCGATGTATGGCCGGGCGCCGAACCGCTCGCAGCACCGGCTGTACCTGTCGATGGGCGGCCACGCCGCGCCCGCGGCGAACGCGGCGGTCGAGCAGGACAAGTTCGAGACGCAGATGCGCTTCATGGACGCGGCCATCCAGGGCCGATCGCTGCCGAAGCCGAACGTCGTCTACTGGACGCGCGATCCGGCGGTCGCCGTGCCGGGCGACTCGTACGCGTATCCGGCGGGGGCGTGGTACCGGCAGACGGCGGACACGTGGCCGCCGGCCGGGGTCGCCGAGACGACGTACCGCTTCGACCCGGGGACGGCGTACTTGTCGCCGCTCACGGAGGACGAGCGCAACGACCCGGTCGCCGCGGCCGCGATGTCGGCCACGCCGCTCGGCACCTCGCCGCTGTCATCCGTGCCGGCCACGGACCTGCCGGGATTCATCCAGAGCTTCCGCACGCCCGCCTTCTCCTCGGACACCGAGCTGAGCGGCACGCCTCACGCGAACCTGGCGTGGACCCCCGCGGCACCCGACTCGCAGCTGGTGCTCGAGCTCTTCGACCAGGCGCCCGACGGGACGCTCACGCTGTTCAGCCGCGGGGTGACGGGTTTGCGGGGCGCCGTGCCGGGGATCGAGCGGCGCTGTGCGGGTCGACGGCAACGCGTTCAGCATCCGGCTGGCGGCGGGCCACCGCGTGGTCGCGTGGGTGATGGCGGGGAACTTGGGCTTCTACAAGCCCTATCCCGCCTCGGCAGGGGGTCTGCTGCGAATGGGCGATGCTTCGACGCTCACGCTGCCGCTGCGCCCGGCGCCTGCGCGATAGTGGCGTCGTGACCGACGAGTAGGGGTAACATCCAGCGACCCCGTTTGAACGGCCCCAGGGGCGGTCTGTGGATCCCGGTGGCCGGACGGGATTGGAGGTCGCTTGAAACCGTTGATCACAGCGGCTACGTCGACTCCTTCGCGTGAGGAGGAACTCGTCGCTGCCGCCCAGGAGGGGAACCCCTACGCGTTCGAAGCGCTGTTCCGGCGCTACCGCGAGCCGATCACCGGCTATGTGCGGGCGCGGGTGCGGGACGACGGCCGCACCGAGGACATCGTCCAGGAAATCTTCTTCTCGGCGCACAACAGCCTCCCGACGCTCGGCCGGCCGCGTGCCTTCCGCTCCTGGCTCTACCAGATCGCGCAGAACGCCTGCCTCGACGAGGCGCGGCGCCGCAACCGCACCGACGCGCTGATCCTCGGCTGGGACGAGTTCCCGCCGCCCGACGAGCGGATCGTCACTCACAACCCGAGCCCGGAGCATCAGCTCTCGCAGAAGCAGGAGCTCGCGGACGTCACGCATGCGATCGACGAGCTCCCGACGGCCCAGCACGACGCGCTCGTGATGCGCGAGCTCGAGGGCCGCTCCTACGAAGAGATCGGACGCCGGATGAGTCTTACGCCTGCCGCGGTTGAAAGCGTCCTGTTTCGCGCGCGGCGCGGCGTCAAGCGGGCGGCCACTCGGGTCGCCGGTTTCCTTCCGCTGCCCGCCTTCCTAGGGCGCCGCGGGTCGGGCGCGCAGTCTTCGAGCGCCGGCTCGTTCGGCGCGCAGGCGCAGGGTGCGGCGGCGCAGCTGAGCGTGGTCGGCGGCGACCACGCCGTCACGTTGGCCCAGAAGGCCGCCGCGGTGGTGGCCGCGGTTGCTGTCCTCGGCGGCGGGACGGTCGCGGTCCAGCAGTCCGGCGTCCTCGAGTCGAGCGCGAGCAAGAAGGAGCAGGGCAAGCCTCCGGCCACGGCCGGCTCGGGCGATCGTGGTGGGAGTGGGACCACGCGCGACAACTTGGCGCCACCCGGCCGCGGGGACCAGGCAAAGTTCGCTCTGACTGGCGACGGATCCTCACCGGCCGCCGCGGCGCCGATCTCGAATACGCCAACGTCGGTTGTCGGCGACCCGGGCGCGCCCACTGCCAGTGATCCTGCTGCCCCGACCACCACGCCGGATACCTCGTCCCCGGCGGGATCGGGCACGGCCCCGAGTAGTGGGTCCAACGCGCCCCAGAGCAATCAGCCCGCTTCCACGCCGGGCGCGGAGAGTCCCACCAAGAACGTTCCTACCAAGAAGCAGCCGGCCGACCCGCAGCCGCCGCTCACCACGCCGTCGGGCGAGCCGATTCCGCCCGAGTTACCGCCGGGAATCCAGCGTCAGCTCGAGAGCGGCAAGCGCACGCTCGACGAGCTTCCGCCGGGCCAGCAGAAGAAGCTCGGGAACTGATCTTCGAGCGCCGGGAGGCCGGCGACTGCACTCGCGCGCTGGGCAGCATCAAGCGCCGTCGGCGACCTTGACCAGTTGCTTGCCGAGGTTCTGGCCGGTGAAGAGACGGTTCAGCGCGTCCGGCGCGTTTTCGAGTCCCTCCACCACGTCGACCTCGCTCTTGATCTTCCCTGCCGCCGCCCAGGCCGCCAGCTCACCGATCGCCTCCGGGGCCCGATCCAGATGGTCGAAGACCAGGAAACCGCGCATGGTGCCACGGCGAACGACCAGCTGATGGGTGTTCCTGATCCCGGCCCGCTGCTCGAAGTTCGTGTAACCGGAGATCGCGCCACAGAGGACGACGCGCGCACCGAGCGTTATCTGATCGAGCGCCGCATCGAGGATCTCGCCCCCGACGTTGTCGAAGAAGACGTCGACGCCGTTCGGACAGAGCTCGCTGATTCGGGTGGGGACGTCCTCGCCCTTGTAGTCGATCGCGCCGTCGATCCCGAGCTCGTTCTTCAGCCACTCGCACTTGACCGCGCCGCCGGCGATGCCGACGACCCGGCAGTCCTTGATCTTGGCGATCTGAGCGACGAGCGACCCGACCGATCCGGCCGCACCCGATACCAGCACAGTCTCGCCGGGCTTCGGCTGCCCGATATCGAGCAGGCCGACGTAGGCGGTGAGCCCGGAGATGCCGAAGAGCGATAGCGCCGTCGGGAGGTCTACACCGGGCGGGATCTTGTTCACCGCAAAGAACCCGCTGCCGCCGTCGCTCACCGCGTATTCCTGCCAGCCGAAGGCGCCCGTGACGAGATCCCCCTCGGTGAAGTCCGGATGCTTGGACTCGACGACCTCGCCGGCCGACCCCGAGAGCATCACCTCGCCGAGGGGAAGCACGGGGATGTAGGTGTCGATCTCCATCCACGCCCGCTGCGCCGGGTCGCAGGACAGCCAGAGGTTTCGCACCAGGAACTCGCCATCGCCGATCGACGGCACGGGCTCTTCCCTCCACTCGAAGTTCTCGCGCTCGACCATCTCCTTCGGTCGCGCGGAGAGCACCCATTGGCAGTTCTTGTCAGCCAAGGTGACTCAGCCTCTAGGCGACCTTGACGTCGTCGAATCGGGCCATGTCGACGGGCTCGAGCCCTTCCTGCTCGCAATAGTCGAGATAACGGCTGTACATCGACCGCCAGTCCTCGATCGCGATCGTGTTGCCGTCTTCGTCGATGAACTCGAGCGCGCCTTCGACGATGATGAAGGCCTCGGTCGTCTCGCCCGGCTCCACCACGAAGGTGTGCGACGAGCCGGCCGTCTCGTAGACGAAGTCTCCTGCGCGTGAGACCCAGTCGTGCTCCAGATACCTCCAAGCTCCCTTCATCGTGTAGACCACCACGGAGCCGTAGTGCCTGTGCGTGCCAAGCTGAGTGCCGCCCGGGGCCGAGAGGATCACGCAGAGCTGTCCGCTCACCGGATCGACGCGGAGCAGCTTGATCAAGACGTCCTCCGAGTAAGGGATGAAGGGCACAGCCGGTAGGTCAGCGGCGCTTCGGTGAAGGGTCTCGTACGCGGTCAGGGATGCCATAGCTACCTCCGGTTTGCGGGGACCCAACCCTCCCATCCGGCCGAGGCGATCGCAAGTCTCCGCCCGAATTGCGCAAAATGCGCGTTCTCTCTCCGCAAATTGCGCTCTTTTCTCGCGCGCCTTCAGATGGCTGAGGTAATACTCAGCAGGGTGAGGAACGAGATGCCCACCGGGCCGGCGGCCGGCGAGAACGGCCCCACCCCGAGGCGGTTTCAGAGGTCGCGCCCGAACGGCGCGGACCTTCGTCGCCTGCAGGAGGACTTGCGCGAGGCCCACTTTCCGATCGCGCTGCGGGGCTACGACCGCGACGCGGTAGATCGCTATGTGAAGGAGGCGAGACAAGTGATCGCGGAGCTGGAGCTTTCCGGGTCGCCCGAAGCGGCGGTCAGGCACGCGCTCGACGAGGTGAGCGAGGAGACGAGCGGTCTCCTTCAGCGCGCGTACGAGACGGCCGAGGAGATCCAGGCACGCTCACGCTCCAAGGCGGATGACCGGCTTCAGCAGGCGGAGCGCGAGGCGGAGGCCCTACGCGAGGCGGTCGCAGGCGAGGCCGAGCAGACGCGCGCGACTGCGCAGCGCGACGCACAAGACCTGAGAGAGACGGCTACGCGCGAAACCGAGGAGCTACGCGCGAAGACGAAGCGCGAGGTCGAGCAGCTCCGCGCCGCGACCGAGACGCGCGTCCAGGAGCTCGAGCGCAACGCCGAAATGGTCTGGCGGGAGCGGCGGCGCCTGATCGACGACATGCGGGCGGTCGCGCACGAGCAGATCGAGATCGCCGAGGCGGCGATGGCGCGCTTCCCGCAAGCGGGGGCGGGGGCAAAAAAGCCTTCTTCCGAGGCGACCGACGATCTCGAGCAGACCTGAGCCTTACGCCGGGCTCTCGCGGCTTGCCCCGGGCTGAGCTGGCCTAGACCTAGGCTGCCGCGAGGCGCGCGCCGGGGCCCGGCACGGCCTGTGTCTCCTGCGACTTCAGGTCCGTATGGCCGCGCTCGCAGGCGAGCACGGCGTTGACCTTGGCGCCGCAGCCGCGGTGGCGGACCTCGACCGGGGGGCCGTCGGGGTCGGCGGTCCAGCGGTCGCCCCACTGCATCAGCGCGACGAGCGCCGGCTCGAGGTCGAGCCCCTTCTCGGTCAGGTGGTACTCGTGGCGCCGGCGCTGGCCGGGCTCCTGGTAGGCGACGCGCTCGAGCACGCCTTCGTCGACGAGCTTTGCCAGCCGCTCGCTGAGCAGGTTGCGGGCGCAGCCGAGCGCGCGGTGGAAGTCGTCGAAGCGGCGGATGCCGAAGAACGCCTCGCGCAGCACGAGCAGTGACCACTTCTCCCCCACGATCTCGAGCGTGCCCTTGATCGTGCAGTTCTCGTCGGTGTAGCGCAGGCGTTCCGCAACCGTGTCCATGCGCACATACTAGCTGGGTTGACAGTCGCAACCTAGCTCGATAGGCTCGGTTTCGTTCTGAAACCCAGATTCTTGGAGGCCTCCATGCCGCAGCTCGACGCCTACATCCCCGCCGGTGCCCTCTCCCCCGACGCCGAGCGCGACCTGATCGCGCAGCTGACGGATCTGCTCATCCGCCATGAAGGAGCCGACCCCACGAATGAGACCGTGCGCTCGATCGCGTGGGTGTTCGTGCACCGTCCCGAAGACGGTCTATGTGGGCGGCGCACCGGCGGCCGTGCCGCGCTACCGCTTCGTCGCCTCGGTCCCCGAGGGCCAGTTCAACGAGGAGCGCCGGCAGGCGATGACCGAGGGGATCACCGAGGCGGTGCTCGACGCCGAGGGCGGCGCCCACCCGCGCGACCCGATGCGCGTGTGGGTGTTCACGCTCGAGGTGCCCGAGGGCGCCTGGGGCGGCGGCGGCCGCGTGGTGGGACTGGCCGACATCGCCGGCCTGGCGCTGGGTGATGCCGAGGCCGGGCGTGAGTACGCGGAGCGGGTGTTCGCGGAGCGGCGCGGTGAGCCGGTCGCTGCGGGCTGAGCGGCTGGGCGCATCGTGTCGTTGGAGCCTACGGAGAGCGGGAACGCGGGTTCCGGTCGCTAGACTCGGATAGTTAGAAGGGTCGGACACACGTTCGGCCTCAGCAGTGCAGGTTGGCGTAGTCGCTGTTCAGTGAGCATCCTCCGCGTAGGCCAGCACATAACCCGTGGAGGCAAAATGCCAACCGGAACCGTTAAGTGGTTCAACGCCGACAAAGGCTTCGGCTTCATCACGCCCGAGGACGGCGGCAAGGATCTGTTCGTCCACCACAGCGCCATCGATGGGGACGGCTACCGCTCCCTGGACGAAGGCGCGAAGGTGTCGTACGAGACGCAGCCGAGCGACAAGGGTCCGAAGGCCGCGAACGTCAGAGTGGCCTAGGGACACCGTCCTTGAGCGTTTGATCGAAAGCCCGCTTCGGCGGGCTTTCGCTATTTTGAACTCTGAAATGCATCTCTAGCGACTTCCGTATTCGTACTGCCGGCTCGAGCGCTGGGGCCGCTGCGAAGTCGTACAACACGTAGAGGTCCTTCATCCGCTTGCCCTTGGCCTGACGGCCAAGTTCGACATAGCCGCCCCGGCCAGTTGGTTGCTGTCCATCGAGCATTCCCCCACTGTTCGCGCCCAACAAGCGTGTACTGGAAGCCTGACGCTGGTGGATGGCTCCGCCGACGCTCCGCCGGAGAGAGACGAGCAGGTGACAGTAGTGGGTCGACAACCTCGCAACCGTGGGCAGACCCCATCGTGGGTCAGACCTGCAAGTTAGTTACTTCGAGGTGTGAATTGCCGCACCATGAAAGCTCAATTAAATGACGAATAGAGCTTCTCGCTTGCGTTTTAACCGGGTACGGTGAAGGGGAACTTCGGTTAGGACTATTCCACTAGGAGGTCTTGTGGGAGCTGAAATGTTTGTTTACATCTTGTCGCTGCCCCGCGGCTCTTCGCCTGATTGGGAAGCAGGTAGCGCAGAAGTTGCCCTGCTGAATAAGGACGATGGCGCCGAGGCTGCGCGGTCGTCAACCGATCCCGACCTGACTCATCGTTTAGTACAAGCAGACCTTGACATTCTGCATGACGCCGTTCGGTTCGGTAGTCGCGAGTTGGCCGTTGCCGAACGGCCTCACGAGACGCTATTCGTTACCGGAGGAATGACATGGGGAGACCCACCCACAGATCTCAGCGAGGTCTTTCAACGCCTAAGTGAAGTCTCCGGGGTGGCCCGAGCCATCGGGTTCGAAGCCATAGCCTGATTGATGCTTGGCGCCGTGTTGCGAACCACGAATTCGCTTGGCCATTACACGAATGGACGGGTCCGATTGCGTCGAAACGGCCTTCGGCCCCATGACGGTCTTGTACAGGAGCGGGATTGCGGGCCCAATCGACGTTTCTCGGCTCCACGACGCTTGGCCGCGTGATCGGGAAGCACAGCTGCTTCTTGTCTGTCTTGTTTGGGTAGCGCACGCGAGGGAAAAGTGCGGAATCTCCGCGGCGGCAAGGGCATCGAGGGTTTCGTGCCAGCCGATGGGCGGGTCATCATGCACGGTGGGATGATTCGCAAATTGCGCCTAATTGACCTGTTCTGCGGGACCGGTGGCTTTGCGCATGGCTTCAACACCGCCGGCGTTCGATACCAGCTCGTTTACGCGATCGACTCCGACCCGCACGCCGTCGCAACGACCGCCGCGAACCACCCTGGAAGTCGGGTCGACCTGCGGGACATCCGGCAGATCTCCGTAAAGACGCTGAAGGAAGAACTTGATGCTCCCGAGGTCGACCTGATTGTTGGGGGGCCACCATGTCAGGGGTTTTCTTCACTTCGGCCGCACAGATCACGAAACACTGACGATGCTCGGAACAATCTCTTTGTACAGTTTGGTGAATTTGTTCACGAGTTTAGGCCCACCATGTTCGTTCTTGAGAACGTCGTCGGCATCGTGACGCACGATAAAGGGGCAGACGCTGTCACAGTTGCTTGAGCATTTCGAAACACTCGGATATTCAGTTGAGTGGCGAATCTTGAACGCAGCGCACTTTGGAATCCCCCAGAAGCGGGAGCGGTTCATTTTGATCGGGTCCCGTAACAATGGGCCAATTAGCTTCCCGGCGCCAACTCACGTCCAACTACGGGGAAGGCGCGAAGGCTACATAAAGCGTGAGCAGCTCGTACTTCCCATGGGAGATCTTCCGCGGGCGTTGACGGTCAACGACGCCATCAGCGACCTCCCTCCCCTCGAAGAGGTGAGAGCGCCACGGAGTATGAGCGGCCGCCTGATTCCGAGTACCAAAGAGAACGCCGAACCGAACGTCCCCTGACGCTTCACGTTGCGAGCGACCACTCAGACAAGATGCTGGACGTCATCAAGCGTGCGGGCCAAAGCATCCATTCACTTCCTCCCGGATCGGTGACGAGCGGCTTCAGTTCAAGCTACTCGAGGCTCCCTAGCGATGAGCCGGCCAACACGATCACGGTCAAGTTTCAGAGCCCCGCCTCGAGCAAATGCATCCACCCGACCCAGGACCGGACGATCACGCCTCGGGAGGCTGCTCGGATCCAGTCATTCGATGACGACTATGTCTTTCGTGGGCCCATGACGCACATTGCCGCTCAGCTAGGAAACGCTGTCCCGCCTCTTCTTGGCAGAGCCATATCGACCGCGATATCCCCTCATCTCATGAGCGCCCAAGAGGGCCAAGGCTCGCTGAAATGCCTCAGTTTGTTTTCTTCAGCTGGGATCGGCGAGCTGGGAGTCGAAGCAACCGGGATCGAAATCGTCGTGGCCAGCGAGCTGCGCCCTGACCGCTGCGGCCTCTATAGAGCGAACCATCCCGGCACCGATCTGCTCGAAGGAGACATCTGGGATCTTCGCGGCGAGATCGTGTCCCGCTGCCGGGACCGCCTTGGCTCGCGGCCTTCCTAGCGTACGCGACGCCTCCATGCCAGGGCATGTCGACAAACGGCGTCTGGAAGCCATGGTGGAGATCGCCGTGGGCCGTCGCCCACCCGTCGACGAGCGCAACCGCCTGGTCATCCCGGCCATGGACATAATCGCCGATTTGAAGCCTCGATGGGTGCTTTTTGAGAACGTGCCCGGGATGAAGGACACCGTCATTTCAGACGACGACGGCCGTGGAACATCATTGAATACTTTCTGCCCGGCTGGTCGCCGAATACCAGGGAGGTCAGCCGTTATGACCTGCTCCGACTTCGGGGTGCCACAGCTCCGAAAGGGCTCATTACCGTGTTCACTCGGGACGAGCGGCGGGGCAAGGAATATCTTGCGGCGCTCATGGGAATCGCGATTTTGACTGACGACGACAAAGTCCAGCCGCTCGATATCTGGGACGCGATCGGCAACACTCCCCCTTTGGACGCGGTCCAAGGGGAACGATGGCCCCGGTGAGATCATCCCCTTCATCGCGTTGGCGTGATGCAGACCCGGGCGAGATACCCGTGGGTCGCTCATCACGCCCGAGGGCGAGACCGCCTTTAACAATCAGTGTGTGAACCCTGAGTGCACGTTTCAGGGCAATCCGCGACATGTAGACCTAGGTTGAGAATGGTCGGGCCGTTGCTAGTAAGACCACTCCGATTTATTGCGCACGATGTGGAGAGCTCTTACCCCGCCCGACCAGTGGTCGACAAGGCCACCGGTGCAAGAAGACTGATTAGCGGCTTCCACTCCGCCTACCGGCGGATGGAGCGGAACAAGCCGGCTCGGAGCCATCACAATCAACTTCCCCTTCGAGGCGTCTCGGAGCAACAAGGTCCACCCGACGCAGAATCGCGTGCTTTCAGTCTATGAGGCGCTCCTGCTACAGACCGTTACCAGATATGAGTACGAGTGGATGAGTGAGGGAAGGTCCGTGACCGAGAGCGTCATCGCCCAAGCTATCGGAGAGAGCGTGCCGCCAATTTAATTGAGCTGATCGCTAAGAAGATGATCGCGCTGAGCAGCGGCAGCCTGAGGCGGAGGTGCAGCTGGAGCTTATTGGGGCTCAAGGCCGCGGGCGCGGCGACGTCGACTCCTATCTGTCGGAATCGCTCCAGTAGCGCTTGTCGGTGGTCGTCGCAACGACGGTGCTCGTACATCTTTGCACTGCCGTCCGGCGTGAGCGACGTATCGCCGGTCTTCTTGGATGTAGGCGTCCCGACGCTCACTTTTTGCCAATCAACTCTACCGTCCAGCTCGGGTGCATCGCCAGGAAGACCTGGGGGACCGGTCTAGTTTCGGGGACGTAGTCATAGTAGATGTCCGATGATGTTCTCGCAGCTCGCATGATGGCCCCAGTAGGTGATCTAGCTCAGGTAGTTCAACCCTCGGCATGCCGACCGGAAGCCCCCACGCCCGAGCTCTTCCATCAGCCTAGCCTTGTACCTGGCGACTGGGCTCCCGATGGAGGTTTTTACCTCGAGGCCGCCATACTTGAAAGGGGCGAGGCGATTGCGAACAGGGACGGGTCCGTCGTCGCTCCTAGTGAAGCACTGCGCGCTCGTAGTACTACACGCCGCTTGGGTTGTTGTTAGGTCGAGGACGTCGGGTCTACCGTCCCCGTGGGGGTTTGAGGCGTAGCCCACAATCGATTTCTCGAATGATCTTCACGAATACTTCGCCGATGAAGCCGCTCAGATTTCTCTGGCCCACGGCGTCGTAGAACTCGAAGTCCGCGTCCTCAAAGTATGCGGCGAGGCTGTAGAGGTACGCTGTTCGTGTGACGATCACCTTGACGATCTTGTCAGGGGGATGGTAGGTGTCGAGCCCTGACGCTTTAGAGCCAAACACGACGGGCGCGAGCGGGAGAACCCAGCGGGTCTAAGGTGGGTGCGTCACGTCGCATCCCAAGAAGCCTGATATGGAGGCTCGTCAAGCAGAAGCGAGGCCCGCGCGAAGCTTGGCGCATCCCGAAGATTTGATCACCGAGAAGGAGGTCATGGGCTTCCCTCCTTTCGGGTTCTGCTTGTTGGCCCAATCGTCTTCCGTCCAGCGTGTCCGCGTACATCACTGCGATTATCTGTGGACACTCGCTCAATGAAGTCGCTTAACGTCGCCAGCAAGCGGTTGGTCGTCCTATGGTGGGCTTTCCAGTTGAGCTTCTGTTGATTCGCTGATTTGGCTGCTTACCAGGGAGAAGTTGGCTTCCGCTCTTCTTGGTGCCAAAGGTATTCTTGATCTTCGATGCCCGCCATGAGGATAAGCTATGAACCGCCACATGTCCGACTCTGCCAACGGTCACATCAGATCGATACTTGGGCGCGATACGTCCATCAGATCTGGGTATCCGTCGATGTTGGGATTCTTCTGAAGTTGGTCACGCTGCGGCTAGGTCGAGACCAGGCTTTCGCCGACGATCCCGCTGAGCATGCGGAAATCTAGGACCTTGAAGATGTTGAAGGCGATGGCCGAAGTGGTCGCGGCCAGGGCTCTGAATTTCGCGTTGGCCGCTAGCACGGCCTCCGATAACGTGATCTCCAAGGGTGAAGCCACTGGGCAGAATTATTGGTGACTTGTCGACGATGGAGAACACGTGTGACTGGACCGTGCCCAGGCAGATCGAAAGTACGGCGATTGCCGGAACCCTACTCTAAGGAGCCGGAGGATGATACGCGAACGCCTTGATTTGCGGTCTGGTCGTGAGCGTTGGGGAAACCCGAGGACGGGATGGGACCCGTGGGGTTCGGGATCGTCGGGCGCCGGCATGGAAGCCCCGTCGATTTGAACACTGCGCAGAGGAAGCCCCCTCCTCGGCGCAACCTGAGTCTCGGGGCTCCCCCGCCTTCCCTGTTCGTGAGGTCGGATGGCTATATCAGGCTGCCGAGTATCGAGGAGGCCGAGTAAGAGGCGCGAGAAGCCTCGGAGGCGTATTAGGATCGCTGCAGGAGCGTCAGGCAGCTGCGCGACTGGGCGCCTCTGGCGCTCGTCTGCGCTCGCCTTAGGCTGATTGAGCCGCCAACCTAAGGGCCGGGAAGCTGTTGCCGCACAGTCTCCGCTCGCTGAGGGCAAGTAGGGTCGGCGCAACCGAGCTTCTGGGGTTCTCGGGCACGAGGTGCCCGGGACCGGGCAGAGATCAATCGCGACCGGCGCGCCCCGGGCGATCGGGGAAGGGGAAGGAGACTCCATGAAGGGTGAGAAGATGCGGTGCGCAGGCGGAGGGCACGCCCGCCTAAACCACGATGGCGGGCCGGAAGCACAATACTACGGGCACCGTGTTGCGGGGGAAGGACAACGACCTCATCGTCGTTCAGGCGAAGCTGTGGATGGTCGACACCAACGTTCTGGCCTTCTTCATGCCGGCGAGAGCAGGGCGGCGCTAGTCTGATCGAACTAGTACAAGGTCGGACCGAGGAAGAGGCGATCGCGAAGGCCAGGCCGACGCTCAAGAAGCTGGTCGCGTATACCACGTGACCCTGGACCAGAGTTCTGGCGATCCTTGGAGACGGCCGTGATCGGTGTTGGCTAACCGGATGGCGGCGTAGCGCGAGCCGCCTCGAGTGCCATCGGAAACGTCTCGTAGCAACTATCGCGAATCCGGATGAGGTGTGCGCGAAACTCATCGCCGGCTTCAAGATGTCCCGCATACCACCAGTACCAAGCGTTGAGAATGTCTTCCACCTGATTTCCGCCCCCAGTCCGCTGAGAATTCTTCGACGAACACGAGACCACCGTGGGGCTCACCTGTAAGCGTCCCTTTCTTCAAGTACCCGATGATCTGCCACCCTGCCGGGCAAGCCTTCTCCCAGTTCATTCTGCCGACGTCCGTCTGCGAGTTCGACCGCGCCGTCCACGAGGAAGCTTGAGTACCGCGTTACCGTGCTGATGCCGAGAGGCTCTTTGTGAGCCAAGAGGAAGTTGAAGACCCCGAGTTGTATGCCGCAGGCGCTCTCTCGGTGCCCTCTACTCGGGATCATTTCCTCTAACGACAATGTTTCCCGCGCGCTCCGGAATTGGGTCGAAGGCGATGTCGCCGTCGAGCAGGTTGGTTAGGTGCTCCACTTGAGCGCCGACCCTAACAGTCGTCAACCCCACCGCGAGCGTTGGTAGTCGAGTACCTCGTCGGTGGTCAGCTCGCGAGTGGAGTTCCCGATCCGTACGTAGAAGTCGGCGGGCTTGTCGCCACCGGGTGGATCGACGAATACCGGCGACACCCCGGGCGCGACGTCGAGGCGGACAAATCACGTTTCCGTTGAGGGCTGGGAAGCTGACCGACGTTCCCGATCGCCGGTCGCCGATCCCTCGTTCGAGCAGGTCGATGAGGCACAGCTGGTAGCCGTCGAGGTCGCCCCTCTTCACGAGCGCCAGGTCGTTTGTCGAGGCCGACCGCCTCGCCCGCGTCGTTTACCCCGATTAGCAACGTGCCGCCTTTGGCGTTCGCGAATCCCGCGATTGTCTTGACGATCACCATCTCGATCTTCGGGTCGCGCTCGCCGGTGTGCGGGTTGTAGCGAGCCGGCTCTTGAACTCGACGTTGTCGGTCTCGCCGGCGGCGATCAGACTCGTCGACGTCGGACTTGTCGTCGTCCTGCTCTGCTCGCCATCTTCAGCCGGTTGAACCCAGCCTTGACGACCTTCGCCATGAGTCGGCGCCGGCGGGAAGGAACTCGTCGTAGGCCATGTGCTCCCAGCCGTCGGGGAGAGCGTGCCAGAAGCGCATCCGCTCGAGTTCTGCATCGGTGTGCCGCGGCGAGTACTTCGGGCCAGTAGGTCGCCGGGGAGGCTCCTGAGATCGCGATGTTGTCCGGCCACTCGACGAGCGCGATGTTCGCGATCTGGTTGACGTCGCTTGATGTCGCTCGATGCCCGAGCGCCTTGAGGTAGGCGCGCGGGAACAGGTGGTGGCGCTCGATGGCCGCCGCTTCGCTTGATCGCCGGGTCGAGCAGCTCGGCGACGCGCATCTTGGAGAAGCAGCACGTCGCGCGTCGAGGATGTTGAGCGCCGCGTAGTAGGCGAGAGCGACGGGACTTCGGGCGGCGGACGTGGCGAGCTCGTTGGGCAGCGTGATCTGCCAGAAGTCGTCGGTGAGCGTGTCGTCGACGATCCTGGTCGAGCGTGGCGACGAAGCTCGTCGGCGTCGCCGCTGGCCGCGCAGCCGGGCGAGGTCGCCCTCGACCTGGGTCTCGGGCGAGCCGGTGTAGCGCCCGGTGAGCGCCGCCATGAAGAACCAGCGGGCGATGACCTCGCGGAGCCGGTGCGGGTCGACGCCGTAGTCGCGCCGGCCGATCAGCCACAAGACGTACGCGTACAGGATCGCGTTCTGCGGACGTGATCATCGCCGCCGCTGCGGAAGCCGGCGCGCACGAGCACCTTGAGGAACTCGTGCCAGTTGGTGAGGTCGAGCATGTCGTCCTGCGCGCTCTGCAGCCGGTCGAACTGCTCCTCGCGCGCTCGGCCGAGAACTCGCCGGTCTCGAGGTCCTTGCCGCGCAGCAGCGAGTAGACGTGCTCGAGCCGGCCGCGCCGGAAGCCGAGCGCCGACCGCGACGCGCAGCAGCTGGTCGGGCTCCGGCTGGATGAAGTGGTTGAACGGCGACGGCGCCGCCGAGTGACGGCGTCGCGGCTGCGCGGCTGAACTCCTCGAGCTGCGTGCGGCCCTTCGTCCCAGAAGACCGACATCAGCGTGAGGATGAAGTCGGCCTGGTTGAGCGTGACGCCCTTCGGAGTTGATCCGGACGAAGACCTCGGCGACCTGCTCCTCGTCGATCGTGCTCGACGAGCTCGAGCGCCGTGAACGGGTAGCCTGCAGGTCGTAGAGCCGGTCGATCGCCTCGTCAGAGCGGTCCTCCTCGTCGTCGGTCGACCTCGCGGCGTGCGCGCAGACGCTCGAGGAATCGCTTGACGAACCGGTTGCGCGTCGGCTTGCCGACCCAGAGCTCCGTGATGTCCGGCGATGAACTCCGGGTCGCTTCTCGATCGCGGCGTCGGTGACCGCGAACGTGCTGTCGCGCGGCCGGAACGCGATCCGGATCGTGCTCTCGCGAGTAGTCCTCGCGCACGACCGGGTGGCCCGTGAGCACGGCGTAGAGCGAGGTCAGCCGCTGCTGGCCGTCGACGATCAGCAGCCGGGGCACGGCCTGCTTGTCGCCGACGCCGATCTGGCGTGCGCCGGCGTCGCCGCCGTTGCCCAGAACAGCAAGTAGCCGACCGGGAAGCCCTGTACATCGAGTCGAAGAGGTCGCGGACCTTCGCGTCGTCCAGACGAACGGCCGCTGGATGTCGGGCAGCCCGATCTCGCCGTGTCGATGTCCTCGATCAGCTTGGAAGCGAGTAGCCGACCTCCTTGAACAGCGTCGCTTTCATTTGCCCGATCCTAGGGGAAGTGCAGTCGGGACGGCCGCCCGGAGCTGTCGCGTATTCGACCTGTCAGGTCAAGCGATAAGCATTCGGCTTTAGCTCCCGCGCTCCGGGCAGGTGCTCGGTCCGTTGGCGCGCGCTCGATGCTGGTCGCCGTGATTGATCCGGACTAAGAGTCGCCAGCGCTAGCACCAAGACCAGAGGTCCTGCCATGTGCCCGATTCACGCGATGACCCTTATCATTCCTGCCCAGGTAGACCACGAGCGGCTGTCTACCACGCGGAGAATCTAAGGGCTCCTCTCCCCAGGCAGCGCAAGCCTGACCGAGTGAATGCGGCCGATCTCTTGGTCCGCCAGCTTCCAACCAGTTCGGGCCGGCTCGAGACGGGCCCGCGTACAAAACTGGATGCCCCCCTCCGACGAATATAGTGCGTTCAGATACAGTTCACCCGCGATCGGCCGGCCGCCTGGCACCTCGACCGGGGGCCCCGAAATTTGCATCGGGCGAGCCTGGCCTGCCCTATCTTGCTCCCCCTCATAGATGAGATTGCCTTCTTCATCGAAGACTTGGATCGAGATGAAGTAGGCAATCGCGGCACCGCGATTCGAGAGCCGCATGGTGTAAGGATCGCCTTCGCGCACTCGAGAGAGATAGTCCTGTGGGACAAGCCTCGGTGCCGTTCGCTCGTCTAGGTCGCGCTGTGCCTCCACAACCTGCTCCCGGCTAACACGTGCGGACTCCACGGCAGCATCCGCGGCGCGCCGGGCGTCTTCTGCATTCCGCCGAGATATTTCGAGGGCATGGTCGGCCTTCTTCAGCCCGAGCCAGGTGAAGACCGCCAACACTCCAGTCCCCGCGGCGACCGCGAAGTTCGAGACGGCGACCAGATCTACCTCGGCAAGCATTGTTTGGTGCAGAACCAAATCACAATGCTGTCGCGGGTGTCCGGCCCAAGGCGCGGGCGCCCATCATTCCTGGTCCGGTGTGTAGGAGCCGTGCCAGGCGGCACCATTACCCTGTGCCGCTCGCCGTGTACCGCTCGCCGCCCTGCGGCGTGATGAAGGCGGGAGAGAACAACGGACGTCCAGGCTAAATCGTCGCCTGATCGAAACACACGGATGCGACGGGCTAACAGGCTTAAGTACTTCACCCTGAAAACATAGCGC
>CAVWYB010000034.1:0-8514 GCA_963759145.1 uncultured Solirubrobacterales bacterium | reverse complement strand
GACACGATCAGCAGCCCGTCCGGCGTCGTCACCCGCTGCAGCTCTTCCAGAGCGCGCTCTGGATCGGGCACGTGCTCGATCGTCTCGAAGCACACGACGAGGTCGAAGGAGCCATCGCCGAAAGGCAGCGCGCCCACGTCGCCCGCGAGGAACTCCGGCCCGGATGGCGAGATCGCGCGTGGGCGACGGTGGCCTCGTCGACGTCCACGCCCGTGGCCGAGCGCGCGCCGGCGGAGGCGAGGAGCGCGGTCCCATAACCCTCGCCGCATGCCGCGTCGAGCACACGGCGATCCCGAGCCAGCTCGGCGGCCACCAGGTAACGCACGAGGTGCTCGGCGTGCACCACCTCCCCGTGCTGGAGCTCGGGCATCAGACGCTCGCCGGTGGCCTCGAGCGGCCGGCCCTCCGCCTGATCGGTCACGAGCGCACCAGCTCTATCCAATCCCAGTCATGCCCGCACAGACGCTCAGCGCGGCCGGGCGCCACCGCGGTCAGCCGCGACTGCCCGACACGCTCGAGCGCCACCGGTCCGAGCACTCCGCGCCAGCCGTCCCCTGGGGCCAGGGACGCTCCCGGGCGTTCCAGCTCGACACGATGCTCTCCCTCGGCGAGCCTGACCTCGCCGACCTGCTCCCACTGGCCGGGGCTGTTGATCTCATCGGCCGCTCCCACCTTGCGGCCGTCGACGTAGGCGGCGGTCGGCCGGCCGAAGCTGCCCTTGATCCAGACCCGGAAACGTCCGGCCGGGGTGCGCGGCGCGAACCTCATCGTCCCGGGGCTGGTCGGCGTGACGGTGCCGGGCGGGTCGACGTTCTCGACCCAGCCCTGGGGACGCAGACCCGCGTGGAGGGGGTCGGCGAGAACGACCTCTGGACGGGACGCCGCGATCAGCCGGTCGCCGGCCGCGCCCTGGAGGCCAGGGCGCGCACGGCGGCGCAACCCGGCGTGGCCGCGGCCGTGTGACGTCGTTGGAGGGGGAGGTGCTCGATCACGGCCGGACTGTCCTGTCGTCTCCAGACCTCGTAGTAGTCATTCGCGTACGACAGCTTGAAGGACGCCGGCGGCCGGCTGGCCTCCGGCGAGCGCCGCTTGATGATGCCGGGAAAGCTGTCCATGTACTCGAGCGTCAGGGCATCGAGGTCGTAGTAGCGGCCGAAGATCGGACGCGGCTTGCGCATCTCGGCCGGCCGCGGCGATTCGGCCTCGAACGCTGCGTTGACCTTGATGTCGCGCATGAAGTACTTGGCGAACTCCTCCCACTCGTTGACCAGCCAGAGACCGCCGCCGTTGCGTGGGCGGCCGCGTCGGTCATGGCGTCGATGCGATCCGGAGGGGCGAGGGTGGCCTGGCGATAGCCCAGACCGTCCGACACGAGCACGCCGGCGATCATGACCGTCAGCCCCAGCCCCGCAGACCACCTGGATCCAGCGCACTCGCTGCGCGAGCAGGGCGAAGCCGCCGATCGCGGCCATCAGAACCACGGCCGGTGACAGGACGACGAGGAGCTTGCCGCCGGCGTAGGGCGACAGCTGTGGGGCGAGAAGGGCCGCCACCGCCGCCATCGGGATCAGGAGCAACAGCCCGGCCGGCCGCCTGCGGCGCACCTCCAGAACGATGCCGGCCGCAGCAAGCAGCGCGATCACGACTATCACGACGATGTTCTCCGGCTCGGCTGAGACGACACGGGCGCGCGGTAGTCGGGCGCGAACCAGGTGCCCCCAGCTTGAGCGAGAGGAAGCGGACGAATGAGATGCCCGAGGTACGCCGTACTCGCCCCGCCCTCGCTGGCGAAGGCGTCCCCGGCGTGCTCGGCGAAGCTCGTGACGTCGGAGAGGTTCAACGCCACCGCCACGACACCGACCGCCACCCCGGCGGGCGCGAGGCGCCCGATGGCCACCATGCCTCGGCCCTCGACGAGCGCGACCGCCAGCAACAGCACCCCCAGGACGAGCGCGTAGACGGCACCCACCGCACTGAACACGTGCAGGAGCGCGGCGGCACAGAGAGCGATCAGCACCGCGAGCCGGACGCTCAGCTCGCCGTCGAGCGCCTCCCGCGCCGGGCCGCTGCGGCGGCCATCAAGCGACCACGAGCTCCTCCTTGATCGAACCGTGCAATCCGTAGCGATAGAGGAGCACGGCCCCGACCGGCAGCACCCCGGCCACCGCGGCCGCGCACGGGCGCCAGCCCCGCTCGCCGGGCGAAATGGGCCATCGCCATCGCCGCCAGGCCGGCGATTGTGGCGATTATCGGGTGATAGACCGCGGCAGGTCCCCGCCCGTGAGCGGCTGCACGGTCGCCAGAAGGCCGTGGGCGCCCATCGGATAGCCGAGGTTCACCGGGGCCGCCTGGATCACGGCCGTGGTCGAGTCGATGGCGGCCGGGAGGCTCATCCCCTGGCGCGACAGCAGCTCCGTGAAAAGGAAGTTCGGCGCGGTGTCGTTGACGAAGTTGTAACCCGGCCAGCTCCAGTGACCGCTTAACGCCACGGGCGCCAGATAGAGGGCATAGGCGCCGAGAGCAGCTAAGCCGCCGGGCCCGGATTCAGCCGAGCGGGAAGCGACCCGCGGGCCAGGACGAAGCCGAGCAGGACGCACGGCAAGGTGATGGCGAGCACGATCGCCGAGTCGCCACCCAGCCGGTACACCGGGATCACCAGCGAGATGAGCACCGCGAGCCCGACGGGCGGGAGGAGGGCGTTGGGCAGCTCCAGCCGCAGCACCCGCTCGGCGAGCAGCGCAAGGCCGACCGAAAGGCCGTAGAGCACCAACGGCGCCCAGATGAAGGCGAGGAGAGTCTCCATTTCTGCTGATCACGGCGTGGCGCGCGCGGCCGCGGCGACCTGCGCAGAATCAGCCGCGGGCTGCGCGGCGCCGATGGCTCGGATCCTAGAGAACCCTCAGGCCGCCTCGGAGTAGCTGCCGGGCGGTCCAGCAGCGCAGGAAACTTCGATCGCTGGCGCGGGTTGTACCCTCACGGATTGCTCTCCGGCGGCCTCTCCCCGGCGAGCGCCTCTGCCATGTGCGGAATCTGTGGAGCCATCAACCTGCGCGGGGAGCCCATCCCCCAACTACCTGCCCGCCTCGAGGTGATGAGCGACCTCATCGCCCACCGTGGTCCCGACGATGCCGGAACATGGGCGCACGAGCACGGCCACGTGGGCTTCGGGCACCGCCGGCTGAGCATCATCGACCCCACCCCGGCCGGCCACCAGCCGATGCGCGACGACGCGGGTCGCTGGCTGACCTACAACGGCGAGGTCTACAACTACCCCGAGCTGCGTGCGGAGCTGGGAGGCTCGTGGCGATCCGGCACGGACACCGAGGTGGTGATGCGGGCCCACGACCGCTGGGGCGCCGAGGCGCTCGACCGCCTGCGCGGCATGTTCGCCTACGCCATCTGGGACGAGAGCGCCGATGAGCTGCTCTGCGTGCGTGACCGCTTCGGCATCAAGCCGTTCTACTACGCCCAGGTCGGCGACATCCTCTACTTCGCCTCCGAGCCGAAGGCGCTGCTGCCCTTCGTCCCCGCCATCGAGACCGACATGGAGGGGCTGAAGGACTACCTGGCCTTCCAGTTCTGCCTGGCCGGGAAGACCCTCTTCAAGGGAGTGCGGGAGCTCCTGCCGGGCCACTTCCTTCGCGTCCACGGCGGCGTGGCGCAGGCCACGCGCTACTGGGAGGTCTACTACGACCTCGACTTCGACCACACGGCGAAGTACTACGAGGAGCGGATCGAGAGCCTGCTGGCCGAGTCGGTGACCCTGCACCTGCGCTCCGACGTGCCCGTGGCCGCCTACCTCAGCGGCGGGCTCGACTCCAGCACCGTCGCCTCGCTGGCCAGCACCAGCTCGAGCGAGACCATGAAGGCCTTCACGGGACGCTTCCCGGAGGACGACCGCTACGACGAGAGCGCCTACGCGCGCGACCTGGCCGAGTGGCGTGGGCTCGACCTGCGCCAGGTGGACATCGGCGTCGACGACTTCCTCGGCACGATCGAGGACGTCATCTACTACATGGACTACCCGGCGGCCGGACCGGGGTCGTTTCCCCAGTACATGGTCTCGCAGGCGGCGAGCCGCGAGGCCAAGGTCATCCTCGGCGGCCAGGGCGGCGACGAGATCTTCGGCGGCTACACGCGCTATCTGATCGCCTACTTCGAGCAGTGCATCAAGGCGGCCATCGACGGGACCACGCAGAGCGGCAACTTCGTGGTCACCTACGAGTCGATCATCCCCAACCTGGTCGCCCTGCAGAACTACAAGCCGTTGATGAAGGAGTTCTGGCGCGACGGGCTGTTCGAGGATCTGGACGCCCGCTACTTCCGGCTGATCAACCGCGCGCCGCAGCTGCGCGGCGAGGTCGACCTCGACGCGCTCGGCGACTACTCACCGTTCGAGACGTTCAGGACGATCTTCAACGGCGACAACGTCGGTCACGAGTCCTACTTCGACAAGATGACCCACTTCGACTTCAAGACCCTTCTCCCAGCCCTGCTGCAGGTGGAGGATCGGGTGAGCATGGCCCACGGCCTGGAGTCGCGGGTGCCGCTCCTCGACCACGAGCTCGTGGAGCTCGCCGCCACGATCCCCGCTGACGTGAAGTTCAGCAACGGCACGATGAAGCACGTCTACAAGCGAGCAACGCGCTCGATGGTCCCGGACTCGATCGCCAACCGGACCGACAAGATGGGCTTCCCGGTGCCGCTGCAGGAATGGATGCGCGGGCCCGCTCGGGAGTTCGTGCGCGATGTGTTCGCCGGCGAGCGCGCGCAGGCACGCGACCTCTTCGACAACGGCAAGGTGCTCGCCGGGCTGGAGCGCGAGAATCGCTTCGGCCGCCAGACCTGGGGCTTGCTCTGCCTCGAGCTGTGGCAGCGCGCCTTCCACGACCGCGAGCAGCAGTTCAAAGATCTCCTGACCCGGAAAGGAACCGGCAATGAAAGCCCTGATCACAGGGGGGGCCGGGTTCATCGGCTCCCATCTAGCCGATCGGCTGTTGGCTGACGGCCACCAGGTCCTCGTAATCGACAACTACGCGACGGGCCGCCGCGACAACCTCTCAGAGCGCGACGGCCTGACGATCGTGGAAGCGACGATCGAGGACGCGAACGCCGTGGACCAGGCCTTCGAGGGCTTTCGTCCCGACGTGGTGGTGCACGCCGCGGCGTCGTACAAGGACCCGGACGCGTGGGGCGAGGACGTGCGCACGAACGCGCTGGGCACGGCCAACGTCGTCAAGGCCGCCAAGGCTGCGGGCGTCGACCGTCTCCTCTACTTCCAGACGGCGCTCTGCTACGGCACGCACGCCGGAAGAGCAGCCGGTGTCGCTCTCGCATCCGATCCGGCCTGACTCGAGCTACGCGATCTCCAAGACCGCCGGCGAGCAGTACATAGAGATGTCCGGCCTCGACTTCGTGTCGCTGCGCCTGGCCAACGCCTACGGGCCGCGCAACATCTCCGGCCCGTTGCCCACGTTCTTTCACCGCCTTACCGAGGGCAAGGGCGTGTTCGTGATGGATACGCGCCGCGACTTCATCTACGTGGACGACCTGATCGACGTGGTGACGCAGGCGGTGGTGGACGGGAAGGGCCACGGCATCTACCACGCCTCCTCGGGCTCCGACTTCTCGATCAAGGAGCTCTTCGACGCGACGATCGCGGCGCTGCCCGAGGTGGAGCTCGACGAGGAGGTGGAGGTCCGCCCCAAGGGCGAGGACGACGCCTACACGATCCTGCTCGACCCGTCACGCATTCGTGAGGACTTCGGCTGGGAGCCCAAGACGCCGCTCGAGGAGGGCGTGCGCAACGCGATCGACTACTACCGCGAGAACGGCGTGACGCAGACGTTCACGCACCTGAAGGTCGGCGAGTGAGCTTCGAGGGCAGCCGGATCCTGGTCGTCGGCGGCGCCGGCTTCGTCGGCTCCAACCTCGTGCGGGCGCTGCTTGGAGCGCGCGCCGCGCGAGGTCCTGTCGTCGACAACCTACTGTCGGCCGAGCGCGAGAACCTGCCCGACGACGAGCGCGTCCGACTCGTCGAGGCCTCGATCAACGACGACGACGTGCTCGGCGGCGCTCCCGCGCGACCTCGACGTACGTCTTCCACCTATCCACCTACCACGGCAACCAGAGCTCGATGGCCGACCCGCTAGCCGACCACGAGCACAACACGCTCACCACGCTCAAGCTCTACGAGGCGCTCAAGGGCCACGACCCCTCAGGCGGGTGGTGTACGCCTCGGCGGGCTGCACGGTGGCCGAGAAGACGTTCGAGGGCGCCGAGGCTACGCAGGAGGACGCGCCGGTCTCGCTCTGGCTGGACAGCCCATACCAGATCTCGAAGATCATCGGCGAGTTCTACTCCAACTACTACTTCACCCGGCACGGCCTGCCTGTCGTCAAGGCGCGCTTCCAGAACGTCTACGGCCCCGGCGAGGTGCTCGGCGCCGGCCGTTGGCGCGGGACCGTCAACACGGTCTGGCGCAACGTCACCCCGACCTTCATCTACAAGGCGCTGAAGCACGAGGCGCTGCCCGTGGAGAACGGCGGCATCGCCAGCCGCGACCTCATCTACGTCGAGGACATGGCCCGGGGCCTGATCGCGTGCGCGCTGCGCGGCGAGGCAGGCGAGGTCTACAACCTCGCGAGCGGCGTCGAGACGACGATCCGCGAGCTGGCCGAGCTCATCAACGAGCTGACCGGCAACCCGACACCGATCGCGCTGACGCCGGCCCGCGACTGGGACCACTCAGGGCAGCGCTACGGCGACCCGAACAAGTCGCGGCGCGAGCTCGGCTTCGAGGCGACGATGCCGCTGCGCGACGGGCTCGAGCGCACGATCGCGTGGACGCGCGAGAACCTGGCGTTGATCGACGCGTGCATCGCGCCACGCGGAGCGGATGGCGGCCGCCGGAGCTCCGCTCAAGGCCGGCCGAGGGAGCGCGTGACGCACGCGGGGCGCACATCGAGGAGCCGGTCACGGTCATCGACGCCGGACGCGCCGTCGAGCCCGTGCGCGCGCAGACGTCTGGCGCTACCGCGAGCTCGCCTATTTTCTCGCGCGCCGAGACGTCTCGTCCGCTACAAGCAGTCGGCCGTTCGGCGCGCTGTGGGCGGTGCTCCAGCCGCTCCTCTGGCGGCCGTGTTCAGCGTCTTCCTCGGCCGCCTCGCCGACGTGCCGTCCGGCACGGCGTGCCCTACCCGGTCTTCGCGGTCTCGGGCTGGTCACTGTGGCTGTTCTTCGCGACCTCGCTCTCGCGGGCGTCGCGACAGCACGGTGCCATCAGCGGACCTGATCTCGAAGGTCTACTTCCCGCGCATCGTCATCCCGCTCGCTGCGGTCGCTCCCGCCCCGATGGACTTCGTGATCGCGTTCGTCGTCGTCCTCGTCGCGATGCTGCTCTACGGCGTGGTGCTGCGGCCGGCGTGCTGCTGGTGCCGCTGCTCATGCCGCTCGTGCTGCTCGTCGCGCTCGGCGTCGGGTTCTGGTTCGCGGCGCTCAACGTCGCTACCGCGACGTCAGCATCGCCGTGCCGTTCCTGCTCCAGGTCGGGCTGTTCATCACCCCGATCATCTACCCGTTCGCTGTCCCCGAGTCGCTGCAGCCGCTCTACGCGCTCAACCCGATGGTCGGCGTGCTGGAGCTGCTACCGCTGGTGCTGTTCCCCGAGGCCCCGTCTCCCCGGCTGGCTCGTCGCTGGTGCCGCTCGTCGGTCGCGCCGATCGCTGCTGCTACGGGCTGCCTGCTACTTCGCGCCGCGCCGAGCGCAACTTCGCGGACGTGATCTGAACGTGGCCGCCCGCCGATCACGGTCGAGGACGTCGCAAGCGCTACACGGCTCGGCGAGACGCGCCAGCGGCGCGCGCTGTCCGAGCGGCTGAGCCGACGCGCTGCGCCGCTGCGCCGTGGCGGCCGCGCACCGGCGAGGAGCGTTCTGGGCGCTGCGCGACGTCTCGCTCGAGGTCGAGCGCGGCGAGGTCGTCGGCATCATCGGCCGCAACGGCGCGGGCAAGAGCACGCTGCTGAAGCTGCTCGCGCGCATCACCCAGCCGACCGACGGGCGGATCGACGCTGCGCGGGCGCGTCGGCTCGCTGCTCGAGGTCGGCACCGGGTTCCACCCCGAGCTCACCGGCCGCGAGAACGTCTTCCTCAACGGCGCGATCCTCGGCATGCGCGCAGCGAGATCGCCGCGCGCAGTTCGACGAGATCGTCGACTTCGCCGGGATCGAGCGGTTCATCGACACGCCGGTCAAGCGCTACTCGAGCGGCATGTACGTGCGGCTGGCGTTCGCCGTGGCCGCCCACCTCGAGCCCGAGATCCTGCTCGTCGACGAGGTGCTCGCGGTCGGCGACGCCGAGTTCCAGCGCAAGTGCCTCGGCAAGATGCGCGACGGCCGCCCAGGCGGCCGGACGGTCGTCTTCGTCAGCCACGGCATGGACGCCGTGCGGTCGCTGTGCTAGCGCGCGTACCTGATCGAGTCCGGCCGCGTCGCCGAGGAGGGCCCGAGCGACGT
>CAVWYB010000033.1:0-6909 GCA_963759145.1 uncultured Solirubrobacterales bacterium | reverse complement strand
TGATTAGGCAGTCCTTCGGGTTGCCCGATCCGATCGCGGCGAGCTCTCGAAGGAGAGGACACTCGTCGTCTGCACCCACCGTCACGCCGGCGCTCCAGTGACCATCGAGGAAATAGAGCGTCGTCAGCTCGGGATCCGCAAGCTCAGGCAGCCGGTCGGCGGAATGGCCAAGCACCACCTGCACGCTTGGGAGGTCTCGAAGCCCGGCGGCGGCTTGGCCATGCAGCTCTGGCGAGCGCTCGACTGTCACAACCGTGGGAAAGATTCCCGCCAGCCGGCGAGCTGTGATCCCAAGGTACGTGCCTGTCTCGACTGCGCGCTCGAGGCCGAGCTCTCCCCTTAGACGGCGAGCCAACGCTAGATCGACGGTCCCCACGTCGACGGCACGCTAGCAGTGCGAATTCGAATGACGTAGAGCCCAATGGTCTGCCATTCTGAGCCCGCGATGTCATTCGGGTGGCGTTCCCGTCGTCAGCAACTTCGAGCGCTGCAGAGCTCGGACCAGGAGCGTCTGGTCGATGAGCTCCGCGCCGACATCGCTCGCCTTCCCCAACGCGGTCATGAGGAGGCTGTGAGCCCGTGGTGGGAGGAAGTCCGAACGCAGCTGGTGGATCACATCGAGCGGGACGACCCGCGCTCCTTCCTCCATTGGGAACCCATCAGACAGACGATGTTCATCTCGCCAGATGAGGAATTCGTGGCCACCGAGCTCGCCGAGTTGCAGGCTTCCGGGGATTGGCAGGAACGCTGGTCGCACGCATTGCTCGAGAGCCCCGCAGGATGCCCCGCCCCATACCGTGGCTTCAAGGCATCGAGCGGAACACTCATCCACCACGCCTATCACCTGCTCATCCTCGAGCGGACCATTGGACGCCGTATTGAGAACCTGCGCGAGATGGTCGAGTTCGGAGGCGGCTACGGGAGCTTTGCTCGCCTCGTGTACGGCCTCGGGTTTGATGGCAGGTATCACGTGTACGACTTTCCCGAGCTCAATGCTCTCCAGCGCTACTACGTGAACTCCGTCGCGGCCGCCGATGGTGGCGCGGCCTTTCCAGACACTTTCGTCTCAACCAGCGACCGGTTGGCGCTTCCGACCGTGCATGCGGACGACTCTCTCTTCGTCGCCCTCTGGTCCTTGAGCGAGACCCCGCTCCACGAACGTGAACTCTGGATCGGCCGCATCGCAGCCGCGGGGCATGTGCTGATCGCGTATCAAGCCGAGTTCGAGGACGTCGGCAACGACGCATGGTTCGGGGCTCTGCAAACCCGCGTGCGGTCGCATGCATGGTCCAGGCTGGCGATTTCACACCTGCCCGGTCACGCGTACCTGATCGGTCGCCGGCTGAGCCAGCCCGCGCCACATACCTGAGGGCTCTGCACGTGGTTATCGTTGCCTCCGATGGGAGACGCCAAGCGTGATTGGCAGCAGTGGGGCAGGTTCGACCCGCTCTACGCCGTTGCCAGCATCCCCGGGCGCCACCGGGAGGGGCCCAACCCGTGGACGGAGGCCGACTTCTACGCGACCGGAGCCGCAGAATGGGCGCAGATACGACCTCACTGGGAGGACTACGCCGGAGTACTGCAGGGCACCGTCATGGAGGTCGGGTGCGGCGCCGGGCGGCTGTCTCGCCAACTCGGCGAGACGTTCGCGGCGCTCATCGCTCTTGACGTCTCCAGCGAACAACTCGATCTAGCACGCGGGGCCGTGGCGGACGCCCCGGCCGAGGCTGAGTTCCGGCTGTCCGCAGGGGCCGAGCTGCCCGGTGCTGCCGCGGAGGTCGACGCCGTGTTTTCCACCCACGTCTTCCAGCATCTGCCGCCCAAGGTCGTGGGGGCCCTGTTGGCCGACTGCGGGCGCGTCCTGGCTCCCGGCGGCACGGTGATGCTGCATGTCCCGATCGCCGGAACCAACCTCGCCGGCACCTACTTTGGCGACATCGCCCGACGGTGGAAACGGTTCGCGCCGGTACGAGCGTCAGTGCTCCGGTTCGGTCATCGCATCGGACGCACGGTCCCGCCGATGCGGTTCCAACTGTTCGATCCCGCTTGGGTGTTCAATCAACTCGAGCGCGGAGGACTGCGGGACGCGGAGCTGGGCGTGTTCGAGGTCGGAGGCATGCGGCAAGCGTTCTTCATGGCGCGAAAGCCGGGCTAGCGACCCAGCGCGCTACGAACGCGAGCAACCAGCGCGACCCGCTCCTCCCGGGCGGTCCCGACGAGCACGAGCACACCAGCGAAGGCCACGATGCCGAGGACGGCGAGCGGCCATGGTGGCTCGGCCACAACCATGACCGCGAGTGCAACGGCGCCACAGAGCAGCGTCCGCAACGTTAGGGCGCTCGGAGCGAAGTCACCGCGGCTCACCAGCACGCCGACGGTCAGGCTTGCCGCGATCCCCCATCCCGCGATGTACGCGGCAACCGCGCCGTCGAGCCCATGTGCGGGCACCAGCACCGCCGCAGCCCCGACGTAGCCGGCCGCCGCGACGCCGGAGATGCCGGCCCACAGACGCGTAAGCCCGAGCGGCACCAGCGCAGCGCCGAGTGCGAAGGCCACGGTTCGGAGTGCATCCCCGATCAGCTGACGCGGAAGCAGGTCCGCCGCCTCGCCGAACCCAGCGCTGAGGAACACCCGGATGGCGTCCTCGCGAAAGAACGCAAGTGCCAGCAGCAGCGGCAGGACGAGTAGGAGCGCGAGCCGCAAGGTGTCGTCGATCGTCCGGCGCACACGCGTTCGATCACCCATCGCATGGGCCTCAGAGATCGCCGTGAAGCTGAGGAAGGCGACCGACACCACGACGACGCCCACAAGCTGCACGGAGATCAGCTGGAGTGCCTGAAAGATGCCTGCTTGAGCTGCGCCATCCCCCCTTAGGACAAGGGTCCTCACTGCTAGCTCGGCCAGCGCCGAGGAGACTCCTACGAGGAGCGACACGAACCCGATGCCAAGCATCGCGCGGACGAGCGGCTCGCGCAGGCGCTCACGCCGGATGCCCGCGCGGAGGGCAAGCCGCACTCCAAGACCCCGAACGAGCCCACGGAGCCTCCACGCCGCCGCTGCCGCATAGGCCAAGTTCCCTACCGCGAGCGCGAGGACGGCTCCTTCGAGCCCGGCCACTACTACCCCGATAACAGAGGCGAGCGTCAGCGTTACGCCGAAGAAGATGTTCGCTCCCTGGGCTCCGGCAACGTCGCGGAAGCCCTGGAGCGCATGGACGAGCGGACCTTGGAGGGCAACGATGGGCACCGTTAGGGCGGCGAGGATGATGAGCAGCGAGCGGTCGTCGTCAAGCAACCATGGAGCGAGGAGCCCGGAGGCCGCGGCGATTGTCAGAGCCAGCGCCGACCCGATCGCGAGCGGCAATGCAAACGAGACCTCGAGCGCAGCCTTCAGGCCATCCTTGTCACCTCGCGCGCGGCATTCGGCCACAACGCGCGTGGTCCCAAGCCCCAGGCCGAGCCCTGATGCCACGCTGAGCGCAGTAAGCAAGGTCAGAATCTGCCCGTAGAGCCCGAGCCCGGCCGGCTCGAGGCCGACCGCCAGGACCTTCGTCCGCAGGACCCCGAGCAATCCCACCACAGCCGTGGCGCCCAAACCAAGCATGGCCGCGCTGAGCAAGCTGTTCGAGCCAACCGACTCAGGTCCGGCTGTCTCGAGCGCTAGTGACTCCTGTTCAACCGTCTGGTCAACGGCGTCGCCCGTCATTCGACCCGTCCCACACGCGACGCCAACATGGCGTCGACCTGATCGATCACCTCGGTCACAGGCATCGATGCGGCCGTGCGCCGGCCCTCGGCTCGCAGGCGCTGCGCGAGTCCGGGTTCGTCTCGCAACCGACGGATCGACTGGGCAATCCCCGCCGGGTCTCCGGCAGCGTGCAGGAGACAGTTCGAGTCGCTCACGAGGAACTCACGCGGACCTCCCGCTGCACTCGTGACCGCGACAAGTCCCGCCGCCTGCGCTTCAAGGATCCCCAGACCAAAGCTCTCGGCCTCCCGTGACGGATAGACCAGCACGTCATGGGCGCTGAAGGCATCGACGAGCGCCGGGCGGGTGAGCTCCCCGAGCCAGTGCACTCGGTCTGCAAGGCCGAGCTCGCCGGCCAGCGTCCGGACGCCCTCAGCGTACTTCTCGTGGGTCGCCGGTCCAGCGATCGACAACGTCACCTGCTCTGGTAGTTCGGCCAATGCGGTAATGGCGTCGTGAAGTCCCTTGCTCGGGTCGATCCTCCCCGCGAACAGCAACCGGTCGGCCCCGCGCTCAACGGAGTCGTTCGCAGCTCGCTCGATGAGCGCCGGCGGCAAGCCGCAACGAACCACGTGGTGTTCAGCGGGGTGCCATCCAAGCCGCGCGTGCTCGTCACGCAGCCAGTGACTGTTGAAGCAAACGACGCCCTCGCGCGCGATGGGCGGCTCACGCAGCACCTTGGTCGCCAGACTTTCCGCGCGCGCCCACAGTACGAACACCGACCCGGGGCGCTCGTAGAGCACCCAGCGGTCATGCAGCATGTAGAACACCGGCACGCCGCTGTCGTGAAGTAGTCGGACAGGCGGCTTCACCACGCCACGAAGGTGCCAGACGAACGCAGCGTCGACGCCGGCGGCAAGCTCACGGCCGATCACCGCAGCGTCCCGCCTCTCCGCGAGGCGAGCCCGCCGGGGCCGGCGCCAGGCACCAAGAACGAAGTCGAGCTCCCGGCGGACGGTGACCTCCCGGAGCCCCTCGACATCGGGAAGCTCGTCTTCGTTCCGGCAGGTCAAGAGGGTCACCGAATGTCCCCGACCAGCGAGACCTTCCATCACGTCCGCGCAGATCTCGGCGTAGCCGCCGCGACCGACCGGCGGATAGGTGTTCGTGAGGCCGAGGAGGCGCATCGAGGAGTGACAGCACGGTTTCAGGCGCCGGCGCGGAACTACACTCAGGCGATGCCCGACGCAGGCTCACCGGCATCTCTCGACGCCGATTCGGCGACCCTATCGCAAGGCTTGGCCGACACCACTCCGGCGATGGTCACCTGCGACGATCATCCTGGATACCTCGGCGCGGCCCTCGACGCGGTGATCGGTGAGGGCATGGCAGAGCCCGTCCTCGTCATCGACATGTCGCGCGGTGACGGCGTTCGCCAAGTGTGCGGCGAGCGCGGGGATGCCATCCGATACGTCGCGGCGCCGGACTCGCGCGGCGTGTCCGACTCGCGCAACCGGGCCGTGGCGGGCGCGCGCACCCGGTACCTGCTCTTCCTGGACTCCGACGCGCTCCCCATGCCCGGCTGGGCAGCCGCGATGCGGGGCGCTTTTGAGCGGGCTGAGCGTGTGGCGATCGTGGGCGCGCGATGTCCGGCGAAGTGGACTGACCGGCCGCCACGTCTATTTGGCACGGCGTTGGCGGGTGATTTTCTCTCGCTGTTCGAGCTCGGCGACCAGCCCATCGACGTCCCAAGGATCATGGGCACGAGCTATGCGATCGACCTCGAACGCGTGCCCCCCGACCCTTTCCCGGTCGAGCTCGGATTCGGACCGGATTCGCGCCTGGCGGGAGAGGAGGTCGAGCTCTGCGAACGGGCCCGGCGCGAGGGTTGGCGTGTGAGATATGAACCAGCGGCCGTGGCATTGCACACGATCCGGCCAGGCCGGGCGACTTGGCCATCGATGTTTCGGCGGGCTTTTCACGCGGGCCAGGAGGCACGGCGGCTGGGCCGACGGCTGGACCCCTTGCCACGGGAGACGCGACCAGCGGACCGCATCTTCCAGGCGCTCATCGCCCCGGCCTTCGCCGCGGGGATGCTGCTGGCTCCACGCGACCACCGCTAGCGGCGCAGCCGAGCGACGACGCGCTGCCCGAGCCGCGAGCGGTCGATGAGTAAATGCCGGGCGTAAGCGGCTGCCCGCGCCGCCGGAGGCAGGTAACCGAAGCGCGGGAAGCGATCGAAACGCTGGCCGGTCGCGTCATAGCCGACCTCGTCGTCGAGCTTGCGAAAGCACACCGTTCTGTAGCTGATCGCTCCCTCGGACTCCCACGAGGGACTCGAGCTCAGAAAGCGCACGACCATATTGACCGACGGCAGAAACGCGTCGTCCAGCACCACGCGACCGCCGACCCTCAGGTTCCGGGCCGCGTAGAACCAGTCCAGCGCTGGAAAGGGGAACAGATGAGCCCCGTCCACCAGCACCAGATCAAGCGGCTCGGGCGTCCGGGCCACGAGCGCAGTGTCCGACGACTCGGCCAGGAACGTCACCCGCGAAGTCGAGATCCCGCGCTGGTCGCACCACGATTTGATGCGATCGTGCTCGTCGGGTGAAGGTGAGATCACCGTGTGCGCCGATCCGCGGGCGGCGAACACGATCGACGATGCGCCGGACCCGGTCTCCAGAGTCGTCATGTCGGGTTGCACGGTCCGCTCGAGCCATTCGAGCGCGTCCCACGCGAGACCGAAGTAGGCATCCCCTGCGCCGTGGAGCTTCGGCGGATCGGACCGAATCTGCTGGGTCAGCGCAGCTTGGATCCGCGGAAAGATAGTCAAGGCGCGGCCGCACGCACGTACCATCGGCGCCGTGCACGTCGCGTTCTCCCTGCTGACGCTGCTCCCCGGGCGCGTGGGGGGCTCGGAATCCAATGTCCAGGGTCTGTTGCGGGAGTTTTCCGCCGGCAACGGCCCCGAGCAAGTGAGCGTGCTCGCGAACGAGGCTGTCATGCGGACCTATCGCGACCGCGTCGGGGGGCCTGTTCGGCTGCACGCCGTGCCGCCTATCGCTCCGGCCACGGCACGCTCACCCGCGCCGGCCGGGATGCTCGCGGCCACGCCGCGCCGCCGCCGGCTCGCGCGCGAACTGCCCCACGGAATCGACGCCCTCCATCATCCCGTGACCGTCCCGATTCCGCGGCTGCGGGGCGTGCCGACCGTGACCACGG
>CAVWYB010000032.1:0-27215 GCA_963759145.1 uncultured Solirubrobacterales bacterium | reverse complement strand
ACTTCCCGTCGCCCGGCTGCTTCGCGCCCATCCTCGCCGTTCGCGTCGCTTGATGCTGCGCCCTAAACCGGACGTTCTTTCAGGAAGCGAGCTCCCGCTACTCGATGTGCTTCTCGAAGTAGGCAAACTCCTCAGGCGACGGCTATTTGTGACCCACAGCGGACGTTCGGCCCTTCGAAAAGCCGCCTGGTCGCACCTTTGAATTATTGTTGCGCCCGAGGGAGTGGCCCTAATCAATATGTCGCAAATTGGGCCGGCTGAGACTTTTTCAACGGTATCGACCCAAAGCAGACATTCGCTCGCAGCGCGCCTCTATTCGGAGCTGCAGTCCAGGTGATTACCTCCGGATGATCCATCATATGAGGCCCGATGAGCTCATTCGATCACCTCGTCGGCACGGACGAGAAGAGAGTGGGCAGGAGGGTCAGGCCCAGAGCCTTCGCTACTTTCGGGTTGACAACGAAGCTCACCGCCATCGGCTGCTCGATCGGAGGTCGCCGGGTTCGCGCCGCGCAAGACGGGGCGGCGTAATCGGCGATGCGCCTGAACAGCACCCGCCGGCTCGGGCCGTAGCCCAGCACGCAGCCGAGATCCCGCCATCTCGCGCCATTCGCAGACCCTCGGAAGCCGGGCCTCGCCCGCAAGCCGAATGAGAACGAAGGTCCATCCGCGAAGAAGCTTGCATCCGCCATGATCGCCAACGCTTCCGCGCTGTCTCTCGAGCCACACGCAGGCGTGTCTGGCAGCATGATCGCAAATTTCACTCAACGATCACGTCTGCCGAGATCATCAGCGTCTCTCGAACTTTCAGGTTAAATTCCGCGGCCGTCTTCAGATTGACCGCCAACTCGAACTTGATCGGCATTTGCACGGGAAGGAGCCTTGGCGACTTGCCTCGCAGTATACGATCAACATAGTACGCCGAACGGCGGTGCAGGTCGGGTGCATCTACTCCATAGGAAACTAGGCCGCCTTCGTCTACAAACCGACGAAACCCGTACATTGCCGGGGGACGTGGAGCGCCGCACCGCGTCGATGATCGGACGCCGGTTACTGATCGTAAAGGGATCAGCCATAACGATTATGCCGGCTGTACGCTCTTGAGCAAGAGAACTGACTTGCCGTTCGACTTCTTCGGTTGAGCTTACATGAAGCCTCTTGTGTTCCAAGTTTGCTTGTGCCGCTGCGGCGTTCGTAGCATCGCCAAAAAAGTTACCGCCGCTTGGAGAGGTTCTCGGATTCCAAACAAGCTTCCAACTGTCGTTAGATTTGGACTTAGCTCCTTTAACAAACCTAACCATTTACTAGGGATCAATTTTGAATTCCTGAAACCGGTGATATTTGCGCCAGGGCTCGCCAAACTTAAAATGAACCCGCTCCCCACAGGGTCAGCGACATTCACGAAAACGATTGGAATGGAGGAGGTCAGCTTTTGCAGCGCGGCGACCACTGGTGTAGTGCTAACCAAGAGGGCGTCAGGCTTGAGAGCCGTCAACTCCTGCGCATACGTTTGTATTCTCTCCCTGTTTCCCGCACCCCAGCGCAAATGGACGACAAGGTTAATGCCCCCGCCAGCCGAAGATCTTCGAAGGCGTTGAGAACAGCCCTCCACCGGGATTGGCCCTCGGCGTCATCGGCGACCCCCAAGACGCCGATCGTCTTCTGACGGCCCGGATTTTGAGCCGACGCCCCTGTGGATGCCGCAATCGCCGCCGTGCCAAGGGCCATCAGGAATTGACGCCGCCACATGCGGTTGCCCGAACGTCTGCGCTGAGCCGGATGATTTATCAAATGCCGCGCTGACGCAAGCTGCTCCTGCACAGCGAGGCGGTTGAGAATCAACTCGGAGGCGGTGAGACGACACATGGTCATTCTGGCTGCGCGAGGTGGCCTGCGGGTAGCGGATCGCGGCGCCTCTATTCCACTCGCGGCAGGCGCGGGACCAGATTCCGCTCCTTGACGCTACCGGAGCGGGCACAGCCTTTGCTTATACTCACAGGGGAGTCCCGCGAGGTGGAGAGCCGTCCGCAGCATCAGCTCCGGTAGTTCGACAGGATCTAGCCGAACGTCCGAAAAGGGGTCTTGGCCGTAAGAACGTATGAGGCGTGCTGAAGCGCGGACAGCCCTCCGCGGACCTTCCAGCTGTGGCCCGGCGAGCTTACGACGACGCTCGACTTGCTCTGGGCGCCCAAGCACTACCTGTTCGGCATGTGGGGACGTGTCATTTTCCGCTGAATTCAAGGAGTTGGGTCGGAAACGCCCATGCGAGGGGGACCGCTTTCCGATCCGCTCGCGCAAAAGCCGTCGGACTGCTTTCGGCCAGATCGCGCCCGCTCTGGCCGTTCCCGTTGCTTGATGCTGCGCCCTAAACCGGACGTTAGGTTCAGAAAGCCGGCTCCCCTCGCTGCTCGAGACCCTTCTCGAACTAGGCAAACTCCTCAGGGCGGCGATTCGTGACCCAAAGCGGTCCTTCAGGTCTGAGGATGCCACCCTGTGATGCGACGATTCGGGAGCCCTCGTGTTAGGGCAGGAACTGATTGATCTTCGCGAGCAGCTGGCGTGGGCTGAAGGGCTTCGCGACGTAGCCGTCGCACCCGGCCTCTCGGGTCTTCGTCTCGTCTCCGGAAAGGGCATAGGAGGTCACTGCAATGATTGGGATGTGCCACAATGCCGGATCAGCTTTGATCCGGCGTGTGACCTCGTACCCATCCATGACCGGCAGCTGGATATCCATCAGGATCAGATCAGGCCTGTGTTCCGTCGCCATCGCGAGTCCGGCTGCGCCGTCATTTGCCTCGAGGAGCTCGTAGCCGACACTGTCCATAAGATCGCGAACGATCTCCCGGTTGTCCTCTGTATCCTCGACTAACAGGATGCGCCGGGTCATGCCGCCTCCATCTGTTCCTCGGCCCGAACGGGTATCAAGATGCGGAACGTGGAGCCCTCACCCGGAACAGACTGAACGTCGATCGTGCCGCCGTGCATCTCGACGATACGCTTGGAGATCGCGAGTCCGAGCCCGCTGCCGCCCTTTTGGCGCGTGCTGCTGTTGTCGACCTGCTGGAACTCTTCAAAGATTTTGCGCTGATCTTCGGGCGCAATACCCGGCCCGGTGTCCTTGACCGCGATCTCGAAGCTAGCGTTCACCATCCTGGCGCTGATCTTGACCGAGCCATGGTCCGTAAACTTGATCGCGTTCCCAACGAGGTTCAACAGCACCTGAGTTAGTCGCCGCTCGTCCCCGCGCCCGATCGGGATCCCGTCCTGCACGCTTGCGGTGAGCACGATGCCCTTGGTTTTGGCGAGCGATTCAGCAGTCGATCTGACCGTTTGGACCACTTGTCCGAGGGCGTAATCCTCGAGCGCGAGCGTGAGCTGCCCCGCTTCAATCTTGGAGAGGTCGAGGACGTCGTTGATGAGGCCTAGGAGGTGCTTGCCATTGGACTGCACACGCTCGAGCGCCTTCATGGCTTTTCCGGTAACGGGCCCAGGCCGTCGGCCAGCATTCGGTGAAGCCGAGGACGGAGTTCATCGGCGTGCGCAGCTCGTGGCTCATGTTCGCCAGGAACTGTGATTTGTGCTTGCTCGCGATTTCGATTTCGCGGCTCTTCTCCTCGATCTCGCTGAACAGGCGTGCATTCTGGATCGCGAGCACGGATTGCGCCGCGAAGGTCTGAAGGAGATCGATGGTCGATTTGGGGAATAAGCCCGGTTCCCGGCGGCGCACCACCAGGGCCCCGATGATGCGGTTTGGCCGCAGGAGCGGTACGACGAGCAGTCCCCGATAGCCGGCCAGCAGCACGAGATCCTCATCGGGGACGGGGGGTTCGTCCGCAAGGTCGGGGACTTGCACCACGGTCCAGCCGAGCTGGCCCTCGATCTCCTTGACGAACTGGCCGATCTTCGCGGCGGCAGCCTCAGCCTGCTCGCGCTGGATGCGGATCAGCGCGGCCTTGTGCTCCTGATAGGAGAACCAGATGTCGAAAAGCCCGTTCGCGAAGAGGGCGAGGCAAACGACGGAAACGAAGAGGCCAACATACTTGCGGAACAGGCGGCCGCGAACCTTAGTGTCGCGAGAGAATCGCTGTTTGGTCTGGTGACCTGCGGCCTGCGCAGCATGATCATCGGACCGTATCGAGTTGATGATGGATGCCAATCAGCCCTCCTCTGCACGGCCGATGGGTCCAACACGCGTCGACGCGTTCTCGCAGCTCATTCAATCACCTCGTCCGCCAGCAGGAGAACCGAAGTCGCGACGGTCACGCCGAGCGCCTCAGCGGTCTTCAGATTGACCACGAGCTGGAAGCGAGCAGGCCGCTCAATGGGCTGCTCCGCCGGATTTGCGCCCTCAAGGATCTTGCGCGTCAGCGCCCCCGCTTGGCGAAAGAGCCTCGGTAGGTCCGGGCCATAGGCGAGAAGCCCGCCTGTGCGCGCGAACTCCGGAAAGAGGGTAATCGAGGGAAACCGATGCGCGAGGCTGAGATCAGCGAGGAGCTGCAGATTGCTTGTGAAGAGAGGAGACGGCAACATCAATACGCCCGTCCCCTCCGCCGGTCCGATCGCGCGGAAGGCACCCTCAAAGTCGCCGGCGCGCCTGACCTCCTGCACACCATCTCAAGGCTGAGCGAGCCCGTGACTTTCTCGAGCGCCTGCAACGGGACGGAGCCGGTCGCCGGGTCCCACAACACGCCAAGTTTGGCCAGCTTGGGCACGGTCTCCCTGAGCATCTGCAGACACTTCGCACTGAGCTCTGGCAGATCGAGAAAGATGCCGGTGACGTTTCCGCCAGGACGCCCCAGGCTCGCTGCCCAGCCATTCGCGACCGGGTCAACTCAAGGTCGACCGCGACAATCGGAATAGTCGTTGTAGCCCTATAAGCGGCGTGCACCGCTGATGGGCTGACGGCAGCGATAGCTTGAACCCCGAGGCCGACGAGTTCAGCCGCCATTCCCGGCAACCGATCATTTTCTTCCTCGGCGATGCGCGACACGACCTCCAAGCCTTCGCGAGCGCCGACACCAGCTAGAAGCCCATGACCGAATGAAGCGGCGCGCATGCTCGCTACCTGCGAGCGCCCTGGGTGCAAGAACCCAACGCTCCGCCGCGGCGAAGGTGGTTGCGCATGCCCCGCGGGCGGCGTTGCGAGCACGGTGCCAAGCCCGACAATAACCTCCCGCCTTCTCATTCGATCACCTCGTCGGCGCGACCGAGCAGCGAGACCGGAATTTCCATCCCGAGCGCCTTAGCGGTTTTCAGGTTGATGACGAGCTCGACCTTGACCGGCTCTTGAATGGGCAGGTCGGCGGGGTTCTCGCCCTTGAGGATGCGGTGCACGTAGCCTGCCGCGGCGCGGAAATTATCCGGAACGTAGGCGCCATAGGCCATCAACCCGCCGCTCTCCGCATATTCCCGTTCGGGGTACAGGGCCGGGACGCGCGCGGCGTTGACAAGGTCAACGATCACATGCCGGTTGTTCCAAAACATGGCATCACCGATCACCATCAGCGGTGTGTTCCCGTCGGCCAGGAGATCGCCGGGGCGAAGCGCGCGCAAGGCTTCGGGCGTTGCCGCTTCGATCGGCCTCACCGCGACGCCAACCGTGCGGGCGCTGCTTTGTATGATCGAAACCGAGATATCGGATCCGGGAACAGGGTTCACGAGCACGGTTAGCACCTTGGCTTCTGGCGCCAGCGTTCGCAGCAAGTCGACCCGTTTTTCCCCGAGTTGTCCGTGCATCAGCGTAAAGCCGGTGAGATTGCCGCCGGGCCGGCGCAGGCTTGCGGCCAACCCAATGCGCACGGGATCCACGCCGCTGGTCCCAATCACTATCGGGATTCGCTGGGTCGCTTGCTGAGCCGCTCGCGCCGCGGCGGCGCCGTCCGTCAGGATGATATCCACCGGCAGCGCAACCAGTTCGGCGGCGAGCCTAGGGAGCAGGGCCGAGTTGCCACGGGCCGAGCGGAACTCGACGGCGATGTTGCGGCCTTCCGTATAGCCGAGATCCTTCAGCCCCCGGCGGAAGGCCTCGAAAATCGGCGTCTGGTCGCTTTCGGCCGGCGTCAGAATGCCGACCCGCGGAACAGGCGCGGGCGCGGATTGCTGCGCCGGGACCGGAGCCGCGTAGAAGACGAGACCCGCAAGGAAAGCGGCGATGAACTCCCGCCGCTTCATTCGACCACCTCATCAGCGCGGGCGAGCAGAGCTGCGGGCACATTCAGTCCAAGCGCCTTTGCCGTCCCGTCGTTGCGTCGCGGCTAAGCCGAGGCTCGGGGAAGCTGCCGCCTGACATCGCACTCTCCTTTACAGGCGGGAGCGCACGTCTCTCAGCCACCAGTGCCTGAGGAGGACGAAGCCGGTGATTAGCCATGCTACGCCGGAACCGCTCTGAGGGCGAGCCCGACGACGAGCCCGGCGGATGTCGAGCATTGCGAACGCGCCTGCGCCTGGCTGCGGAGACAATGGCAGCCGGCGGACATTCCGAGCGGATCTGAATGAGCGAGACGGACGGAAAAGACCCGCTGAATCTATGCCGAGCGAAAGGCAGCTTCCACACCTTCCGTCTCGAAAGCTGTCTTTCCGCTTTCGGCCATGTTCAGTCGGTAACCTGTCCGGAATGCGCCCATCCTCGCCGTTCCCAGTGCGCGACGCAAATTCAGAAAGCAGACGTTTGTTGTGCGGCGGCTTTTTCACTGCGGCGATGATCTCAGATGATCCTGGACAGGCGGCAACCGGACCAGCGCTTCTGACCTCGAGCAGACCTGCCGCGTGTCTGCAAATTGGTGCTTTCGACGTCGCTGCTTCGAGCTGTGGCAGCAACGCGACGGCCGTCGCCTGCGCCTCGGCACCTACCGCCAGGCCGGCGGTGTGCACGGAGCCGTCGCGCGCCTGGCCGAGCGTGCTTACGAACGGCTGAATCCCGCGCGCCAGGACGTCGCGCGGCTGATCATGCTGCGCCTTGCGGGCGAGGGCGACGGCGACGCGTCGTGCGCGGCGCGTGCCCCTGGCCGAGCTCGAGGGAGTCGACGCCGCCGCCGTCCTCTCGGTACTGGCCGACGAGCGCCTCGTCACGATCGGCAAGGGCGAGGTCGAGGTCGCCCACGAGGCGCTGCTGCGCGAGTGGCCGCGCCTGCAGGCGTGGCTCGAGGACGACGCCGAGGGTCGCCGCCTGCGCCACCAGCTGAGCGCTGCCACGCGCGAGTGGGTCGCGGATGGCCGCGACCCGGGCGAGCTGTACCGCGGCGCGCGCCTCGCCGCGGCGCTCGACTGGTCGGCGGAGCACGATTTCGAGCTACCGCGACCGAGCGCGCGTTCCTCGCCGACGGCAAAGCCGCGAGCGAGCGCTCGCAGCGCCGCCTGCGCGCCACGCTCGCCGGCGTGGCCGCGCTGCTCGTGCTCGCGGTGATCGCGGGGGTGATCGCGCTCGAGCAGCGCGAGACCGCGCGCGAGAAGGCGACCGCGGCGGAGGCGCAGCGGCTTGGCTCGCGCGCGCTCGTCGAGAGCGGCCTCGATCGCGCCGTACTGCTCGCGCGCCCAGGCCGTCGTGCTCGACGACACGGTGAAGGTGCGGGAGCAACGCGGGGACCTTCGCCGCCGCGCTGCTCAAGGCCCCCGCCGCCATCGCGTGCTGCGCGGCGACGGCGAGGGAATGTCAGCGGTCGCGCTCAGCCCGGACGAGGTCACGCTCGCCGCCGGCGATCCAACCGGCAACGTGTTCATCTTCGACACTGCGACGCGCCGACGCGTCGCCACCATCAAGCCCGGGAACAGCTACTCGTGGATCGTGGCTCTCGCGTACAGCCCGGACGGCAGTCGCCTCGCGATCGCCCATGACGCCGACCGCGGCAACGTGGTGTCGGTGTTCGACAGCGAACGCCGCCGTGTCGTCGCGAAGATGATGCCACCGCCGAACCGGTTCATCGTCGCCCTCCGCTACTCCGCGGACGGCACTACGCTCGACACGATCGCGGCCCCGCACGACCCGGACTCGGGACCGTCCCTGCTCACGCGCTTCGACACCCGCTCAGGCCGCCGCGTGTTCGGTCCGAAGCCCATCAACCGCAGCACATCGTCGCCCCTGCTGGGCGCCGGCGATGCGGCCCAGGTGGTGACCGCGGGAAAGAACGAGGTGACCGTCCGCGATGCCGTGACGCTACGCACGTCGAAGCGTTTCGCCGTTCCCGGGGCGGGCTCGGCATCTCCCGACGCGTACGCGCTGAGCCCGGACGGCCACACCCTCGCCATCGGCGATGACGACGGCGCGGTGCGGTTCCTCGACATCAGAAGTGGAGTGTCGCGGGTCGCATCCGGACGGCACAGCGGCCCGGTCTCGGTGGCCGCCTTCAGCTCCGACGGCCGCACGCTCACCGGAGGCGATGACGGCGACGTCATCGTCTGGGACGTCGAGCGGGCATCGGCCGGCGAGAAGCTGACCGGACACGCCAACGGCATAACCGATCTGCAGCTGTCACGGGACGGACGGACGCTATACACCGCCAGCTCCGACGGCACGGTGTTCGTATGGGATGTCGGCGGCGATCGCCGCCTCGGCCGGCCGTTCTCCGCCGGGGGCTCCGGTAGTCCGTGGATTCCCAGACTGGACGGCCGCCTGATCGCGATGGGTCAGGTTCGACGGTGCGATCAACATCGTCGACGCGCGCTCTCTGAAACGGCGAGCAACCTTCCCCGTGAACGACTCAGGCCCGGCGGACCCCATCGGCTTTGTCCCCGGGAGCCATCTGATCGTCGTCGGCGGCGAGGGCGAGGACCCGGCGCTCGTGGACGCTGACTCGGGTGGGGTGATCCGTCGCCTGGCCGGTAACCGCGAGGCGATCAAGGTGCCGGGCATCAGCGGAGACGGCCGGCTGCTGACCACCACCTACGGGAACGACGGCGGCGCGACCAAGCAACGTCCGGTTCTGGTCGCTCCCTCGACGGGACAAGCCGCGGGGTGCTGCATTTCACCCGCGAGATCTTCAGCTCCCAGCTCAGCCCGGACGGCCGCTGGGTGAGTGTCGTGCTCGTCAACCCGGACTACGGGACCGGGGACGTCGAGATCTGGGACGCGCGTCACCCGCCGCCGCGTCCGGAGGCTGCCGTTCACCGGCGGCCCGGCCTCGACGCGGTTCAGCCCCGATAGCCGGCTGCTCACAGTCGGTACTCGCACCCGCGGGACGCGCGTATGGTCGGTCGAGACCTGGAAACCGGTCACGCGCTCCCTCGCGGCTGACGCAACGGGGATCGAGTGCGGCCGTGGTCAGCCGCGACGGGCGTACGCTCGCCACCGCCAGCAACAGCGGGGCGGTGCGGCTGTGGGATATCCCGACCCAGCAGACCATCGGCGGGCCGCTGCCGGGCGTGCCGAGGCGAAACGTCCTCGGCCCAGTTCACGCGCGACGGGAGCAGGCTCATCGCCTCATACGAAAGCGGTCGCGCGTACCTCTGGGACCTGCGTCCCGAACGGCTGCTGCGGCAGGCGTGCACGGTCGCCGGCCGACGGCTGACGCGCGCCGAGTGGGCCGAGTTCCTCCCGGGCCGCGAGTACGACCCCGCCTGCTGAGCGCCACCGCCACGCTCCGACGTAGCGGATGCCCTCGCCATACTTGAGCCGATGCTCGAGCGAGGTCCGCGACCCGCGCGCCGCGGCGCGAGTCTCACCGGCCTGCTTCCCGATCCGCCGGAGCCCGACGCGCTCTACGAGGCGTTCGTGGGCTGGACCGAGCAGCAGGGGCTGAGCCTCTATCCGCACCAGGACGAGGCGGTGATCGAGTTGTTCAGTGGCAACAACGTGATCCTCGCCACGCCGACGGGCTCGGGGAAGTCGATCGTCGCCGTCGCGGCGCACTTCGCGGCGATGGCGGAGGCGCGGACGACGTTCTACACCGCGCCGATCAAGGCGCTCGTCTCGGAGAAGTTCTTCGCGCTGTGCGCGACGTTCGGCGCGGAGAACGTGGGGATGCTGACGGGCGACGCGGCCGTCAACAGCGGCGCCCCGATCATCTGCTGCACGGCGGAGGTGCTCGCCAACATCGCGCTGCGCGAGGGCGCCGGCGCCGACGTCGGCCAGGTCGTGATGGACGAGTTCCACTTCTACGCCGAGCCGGAGCGCGGCTGGGCGTGGCAGGTGCCGCTGCTCGGCCTGCCGCACGCGCAGTTCCTGCTCATGTCGGCGACGCTCGGCGACGTCTCCGTGCTGCGCGAGGACCTGGCCCGGCGGACCGGCCGCGAGACGGCCCTCGTCGACGACGCCGAGCGGCCCGTGCCGCTCGCCTTCTCCTGGTCGCTGGAGCCGCTGCACGAGCTCCTCGAGCAGCTCGTCGCGGGCGGATCGCGCGCCGGTCTACGTCGTCCACTTCACGCAGGCCGCGGCGCTCGAGCGCGCGCAGGCGCTCGTGTCGGCGAAGCTGTGCACGCGCGAGGAGCGCGCGGCGATCGCCGACGCGATCGGCGGATTCCGCTTCACCGCCGGCTTCGGCCGGACGCTGTCGCGCCTCATCCGCAGCGGCATCGGCGTCCACCACGCCGGCATGCTGCCGCGGTACCGCCGGCTGGTTGAGCAGCTGGCGCAGACCGGACTGCTGAAGGTGATCTGCGGGACGGACACGCTCGGCGTCGGCATCAACGTTCCCATCCGCACCGTGGTCTTCACCGGCCTGGCGAAGTTCGACGGCTCGCGGCAGCGGATCCTGAAGGCGCGCGAGTTCCACCAGATCGCCGGGCGCGCCGGGCGCGCCGGGTTCGACACGTCCGGCTACGTGGTGGTGCAGGCGCCCGAGCGCGTGATCGAGAAGGCGCGGGCGGCGGCCAAGGCCGGCGACGACCCGAAGAAGCGGCGCAAGCTCCAGCGCTCCAAGCCGGCAGACGGCGTGGTGGGCTGGACGGAGGAGACGTTCGAGCGTCTGCGCAACGCGACGCCGGAAGCGCTGGTCTCGAGGATGCGCGTCAACCACGCGATGATCCTCAACGTCATCAACCAGCCCGCGGATCCCGTCGCGACGTTGCGCGCGCTGATGGAGGACAACCACGAGGACGAGCGTGGCCGCGCGCGCCTCGCCGAGCAGGCCCGGTCGCTGAGCGAGGAGCTGCTCGCCTCAGGGGTGCTCGAGGCGCTGGCCGAGCCCGACGAGCACGGCCGGACGCTCCGGCTGGCGCCCGCGCTTCAGGCCGATTTCGCGCTCAACCAGCCGCTTGCGTCCTTCGCGCAGGTCGCGTTCGACCTGATCGACCCCGAGGCCGAGACCTACGCGCTCGACGTGCTCTCCGTGGTCGAGTCGATCCTCGACGACCCGACGCCGGTCCTGATGGCGCAGGCGTTCAAGGAGCGCGGGGAGGCCGTCGCCGAGATGAAGGCCGACGGCATCGAGTACGAGGAGCGAATGGAGTTGCTCGAGCAGGTCACGCACCCGCGGCCGCTGGCCGAGCCGCTCGAGCAGGCGCTGCGGCTGTACCGCGAGACCCACCCGTGGGTGCTCGAGACCGAGCTCTCGCCGAAGTCGGTCGTGCGCGACATGTACGAGTCGGGCCGGACGTTCACCGAGTTCATCTCGTATTACGGCGTCTCCCGCTCGGAAGGGCTCGTCCTGCGCTACCTGAGCGACGCCTACCGGGCGCTGCGCCAGACGGTGCCCGAGCGCATCCGCACCGAGGAACTCGACGACATCGTCGAATGGCTCGGCGAGACGGTGCGCCAGATCGACTCGAGCCTGCTCGACGAGTGGGAGGCGCTGACCGATCCCGACGCCCTCTCTCGGGCCGCGGCCGCCCACGTCACCGCTGAGCCGCCCCCGCCGCCGCGACCGATCACTTCCAACGAGCGGGCCTTCCGGGTGATGGTCCGCAATGCCATGTTCCAGAAGGTGCAGCTGGCCGCGCGCGACCGTTTCACCGAGCTCGGCGAGCTGGAGAGGACAGCGGCGGCGCTGAGCGAGCCCCCGGCGCGGGTGACGATGACTGCGGCGACGTGGGAGGAGCGACTCGGCGTCTACTGGGACGAGCACGAGACCATGGGCTCCGGCCCCGCGGCGCGGGCACCGGAGCTGCTGATGATCGATCGCTCACCGCCGGGCGCCGACGGCCGGACCTGGGTCGTGCGCCAGATCATCGACGATCCCGAAGGCCACCACGACTGCGCGATCGTGGCGACCGTCGACCTCGACGCCTCGGACGCCGTGGGCGAGCCGGTGATCCGGACGCAGTCGTTCGAGCTGGCGGGCTGACCGCGGCAGGCGCGCCACCAACCGGGCTGCGCCCATGGCGTCTGCGGGCGCTCTTGGCGCTCTCCGTCGACGTCAAGGTCGACCGCCTCGTTGAAGAAGCAGACGAGATCCCGAACCGCCGCCGCGTCGTGGCGCGGCTCCGGGTAGCTCCAGGCGATGTTCTCGAACAGGTCGTCGCGACCCGAGTCGAGAAGTACGAGGCGACACCCTTATATGCGCACTCCGTCCGTAGGTCGCTCGGCTCGAGCTCGACGAGGACGTCCTCGCGCGGCACGTACCAGCGCGTCGGCAGGCCGGTCTCGAAGAGCGCGCGCGGGCGCTGCGTGTCGGCGAGCACGACGCCATCGACGGAGACGACGACGTGCCGTGACGTGCGCCGAACGTCGACGCGGTGATACGGGTCGATCGCGTGCGCGATGAGCTGCTCGTCTTCCTCGAACCAGGCGTCGAGGTCGTCCCAAGCGAAGGCGACGTGGTCATCGAGGCCGGGCGCGCCAGCGGGCGGGGACATCGGTTCCACGCCGCCGAGCCGGTCGAAGCGGACGTCCTCGCGCGGGACGAAGTAGCGGGCGAGCGCTCCGTGCTGGTGCAGCATCTTTGCCCGGCGGCTGTCGATCACCGTCTCGCCCGCTCGAGCCGCGCGGATCCAGCGCGGAGACGGTCGACGAAAAGCACCTCGCGTACCGGGATCTCGACGTTGAAGCGACCCGCGGGCCGGTGGCCGAACGGGCCGGAACCCATCGTGAGAGACATCTCGCGCGACGCTACCGCGTTCGTCGATCGTCCGACGCTCCCGCAGCGATTGCTGGAATATGCCTCGGGCTCACGGAGTGGCAAGAGTTCACATGGGAGGTCGGGATGCGCGTGGCGGTGCTCGGAGCGGGCAACGGAGGGCTTGCGTCGGCGTTCGACTTCGCCCAGCACGGCCATGAGGTGTCGCTGTACGCGCCGCCGGAGTTCGGCGACAACCTGGTCGCGGTGGACAAGGCCGGCGGCATCACCGCGAGCGGCGATCTCCAGGGCTTCGCCCCGATCCGGTACGCCGGCAACGACGCCGCCGAGGCCATGGCCGGCGCCGAGCTCGTGCGTGCTCGTCGGCCCGGCGTACAGCACCGAGCCGCTGGCCGCCTCGGCCGGCGCCCCACCTGACCGACGGCATGGCCGTGCTGATCTGCCCCGGGTCGTGCGCCGGCGCGATCGCCTTCAAGCGCGCCGCCGGGCTCGAGCTCGACGACGAGCGCTGCATCGTCGGCGAGACCAGCACGCTGCCGTACGCGGTGCGGGTCACCGAGCCGGGCGTCGTCAACGTCTTCCTCAAGCTCACGACCGGGGTGTACCTCGCCGGGCTCCCGCGAGCGGGGACGGACCGGCTGTACGACCTCGTCAAGGATGTCTGGCCGGCGGTCGAGAAGGCCGACAGCGTCTTCCAGACCACGCTCCAGAACGGCAACCCGGTGATCCATCCGGCGGTCACGCTGCTCAACGCGGGTCTGCTCGAGCGAACCGGCGGCGACTTCCTGTTCTACGAGGAGGGTGTGACCGAGAGCGTCGGGCGGCTGATCGAGGCGGTCGACAACGAGCGGCTGGCGATCGCCGGCGCGCTGGGAGTCACGATCCTGTCCGAGCCCGCCCTCGGGGTCCGGCAGGGATACATGCGCGAGGAGAACTACTCGACGGGGTACAGCACCGCACCCGGCTTCCTGGGCATCGCCGCGCAGACCCCAGCTGGACCACCGCTATCTGACCGAAGACGTCGGCTACTCGTTGATCTTCCTCACCGACCTGGCCGCGCGCCTCGGCGTACCCACTCCGGTGATGGAGGCCGTGATCACGATCGCCTCGGTCGTGCTCGCGCGCGACTTCCGACGCGAGGCGGTGCGGACCGTTGAGCACGCTCGGCCTGGATGGCATGTCCCGCGAGGAGCTCGCCGCCCTCTGATCTGACGGACTTCAGCGCGCGGCCGCGCCGGTACGTGCAGGCCGCGGGTGGAACTCCCGCTGCTCGTCGGGCCCGCGCTGGATGATCAGCGCGGTGGACTCGGGCACCTCGCGCCACGCCCCGGGGAGATCCGACACCGGCTCGGAGACGACGACGCGGTCCTCGTCGGTCATCCGCTGAAGCCGCTCGTTGTCGGGATGCAGGGCGCGCACGGCCTCGATGTCCTCTGAGACGAAGAGCGTGCGCGACTGATGCTCGGTGGAGTAGCGCACCGCGTAGAGCCGCTCGCCGTCGCTGAACCCGAGCGTCATCTGGACGGGGTTCTCGATCCCGTGCGCGCGGCCGGTGGCCTCGACGAAGCCGACGGCCTGCTCCACGGCGCCGAGCGGGTCGTCCTCGAGCCCGAACGTCAGCGCGAGGTAGAAGAGCGCCTCGGAGTCGGTGGAGCCGGCGATGCCGTCGAACAGCGCGGGGTCGACCGCGTACAGCAGGTCGCGGCGCATCGCCTGGAACCCGTTGATGACGCCGTTGTGCACGAACAGCCAGCGCCCGTGCCGGAACGGATGGCAGTTGGTCTGCTGCACCGGGGTCCCGGTCGTCGCGCGGATGTGGGCGAGGAACAGCGGCGACTCGATGTGCGAGGCGAGGTCGCGCAGGTTCGTGTCGCTCCACGCCGGCGTGACGCTCCGGTAGCGGGCCGGGGCGCCGCCGTCGCCGTCGCGGTACCAGCCGAGGCCGAAGCCGTCCCCGTTGGTCGTCTCCACGCCCATGCGTCGAGTGCAGGCTCTGATCGATCAGGCTGTGCTGGGTGTGGAACAGCAGCTCGTCGATCAGCACGGGCTGACCGAAATAGGCGTTCCAGCGACACATCAGCGGCGTGCTTCGGCCGGTTACGGCCCGAAGTCGCGCGACCCGGCGCTGTGGCGCCGATCCGCCTCGGCCATGTGCTGCAACTCGGCCTCGTCGCTCGTCGACTCGCGCGCGAACCAGTAGATGATCGAGCCGACGAACGGCAGGATCACGATCAGCAGGATCCACGCCGCCGTCTTCCAGGCCGGGTAATGCCGGCGGACGATGTCGACGATGCTGAGCACCCACACCAGCGCCACCAGGCAGAACACAAGGATCCAGAACAGGGACATGACGGTTCCTCTCTACGCGGCGAGCGCCTTGGCCTTGAGCGCGTCGAACTCGGCCTGGTCGATCGCCCCGCTGTCGAGCAGGCCCTTCGCCTTCTCGATCTCGGCGGCAGCCCCGCCGCCGTTCGTCGCGACGGACCTGACGTAGTCGTCCATCTCCGCCCGCTGGGCCTGCGCCTGCTTGACGTTGCGGTCGGCCATGCCCTCGCTGTTGGCGATGAGGTAGATCAACGCGCCGAGGAACGGCAGCACGATCAGGAAGACCGTCCAAGCCGCCTTGCCCCAGCCGGACATGTCGCGACGGCGGAACACGTCGCTCAGGATGGCGATCATCATCCAGATCCAGCACACCCAGCAGAAGAAGATGATCATCGTCCAGAAGACGTTCAGGAATGGGTAATCCGCTGCGAACACCATGTTGGGGCTCCTTTCGAGTATTGAGTGCCGTGCCGCGCGCACATCGTCCCCGGCGTGGGGTCCGCCGGACAAGGATGCGTCCACCTAAATCTACGGCGTGCCTGCCTCTATGCATCGAGTTCCGGTGGCCCGCGCTTGGTATCGGCGGCCGCTGATCCCGGCTGCCGCGTCGGGATGCCGCCGGAGAAGAACAGCGCCAGCGCGGCGACGAGCGCGATGATCGCGAGCGCGCCCGCAGCGCGCGCAGCCGCGCCTTGGCGTTCTCGTCGACGATCGCCGCGGCCGCCTCGCCGGTCACGCCGGCCTCGTCGAGCGCGGCCTCGAGGTCCTCGTCGGAGAGGAACGGCACGCCGCTGGCCAGCTGCACGTCGGCCTGCTCGCGGACCTCGGGCGGGACGGCCGGGTTCTGCTGGATGCCGGCGAGGAGGGTCGCGGTGAGGCTGGCGATCAGCACCGACCCGGCGAGCGCGGTTCCCAGCGAGGCGCCGATGTTGGTGGCGGTGTTCTGCAGCCCGCCGACCTCGGGGCTGAGCTCGTCGGGCACGGCCGACACGGTCACGCTGCCGAGCTGGGAGGCCAGGGCGCCGATCCCCAGGCCGAGCAGCAGCAGCGGCACGTCGACGATCTCGGCCGAGGCGTCCTCGTCGATGCGCGGCGAGCAGCACGACGGTGCCCGGCGAACATCGCGAGCAGCGCGAGCCGCACGACGCGGCGCGGATTGGCGTCCGGGCGGAAGCGCGGGATCCCGGCGGCCGCGATCAGCAGCGTGATCGAGAGCGGCAGCAGGCGCACGCCGGTGTCGATCGCCGAGAGCCCGAGCGAGACCGACAGGAACAGCGGCACGACGAAGAAGACGCCCGACTGGACGAAGTACTGGAAGAAGAACATCCGCAGGCCGCCGACCATCTGCGCGTTGCGCAGCATCGACGGCCGCACGAGCGGCTCGGCGCCGCGCTCCTCCAGCCGCGACTCCCACGCGAAGAACAGCCAGATCAGGAACAGCGCCGCCGAGGATCAGCCACAGCGTCGCGGACACGCCGAACAGCTCCGGCGCGTCCGGCTTCGGCGCGACCCAGCCCCACACGCTCGAGCGCAGCACGCCGAAGACCGCGAGGCCGAGGCCGGCCGCCGACAGCACGACGCCGACGAGGTCGATCTTCGGCCGCTTCCCGGGCGGCTCGTCCTGGATCCGCCGCGTGAGCACGAGGATCCCGAGCACGATCAGCACCTCGCCGGCGAACACCAGCCGCCAGCTCAGATAGGTCGTGAACAGCCCGCCGATCAGCGGGCCGACCGCGACGGCGACCGCGCCGGCCGCCATCACCAGGCCGTAGGCGCGCGGCCGGCCCGCCGGCCCGAAGTTGGCCGCCACGAGCGCGACGATCGCCGGCAGGATCAGCGCCGCGCCGACGCCCTCGAGGAACGACCAGCCGATGATCAGGACCGGCAGCGACGGCGCGATCGAGGTCGTGAACGAGCCCGCGCCGTAGATCACGCAGCCGATCGCGAACGCCCGCTTGCGGCCGATCAGCCCGCCGATCTTGCCGCCGGTGATCATCAGCGTCGCCATCACGAGCGTGTAGAGCGTGATCGCCGTCTGGATGCCGGTGACGTCCGTGCCGACGTCCTCGGCGACGGTCGCGATCGCGACGTTCATCACCGAGGTGTCGAGCGTCATCAGGAACTGGCCCGCGGCGAGCGTCAGCAGGACCAACGTCGCGCCCGCCGCCGCCCCCGACCCGCCTCCGGTCACACTCTTGATCTCCGACATCGCCTAGGTCGTGCGCTCCTGTGCCGCTCAGCCTCGGAGGAGCCGATAGTATGGATTTCAGGTGTCGGCTACTTCGGTCGGGCGCTCAATGACAAGGCGAGTAGGCGCGTTCTTGCCCAGGGAACGCGAGGGCTCCCTACAGAAGTCGTGTAGAGCCAGGCCCTTGCGATGGCCAGCACTCCCGAGTCGTCACACACCGATTCTGCAGGCGCCCCGGAGGACCGTACTGCGCCGTCCGTGCGCGTCCTCATCGTCGACGATCAGCCGTGTTTTCGCGAAGTCGCGCGCGAGCTGCTCGAATGCCGGGGGTACACCGTCGTGGGCGAGGCGCATGACGCTTCCTCCGCGCGAGACGCCGTCGACCGTCTCGCGCCGGACGGCGTCTTGCTCGATATCCACCTCGGCGAGGACTGCGGTCTCGCTCTCGCGCGAGCGTTGAGCAAAACGCGCCCGGCACCAGCGGTTCTGCTGGTGTCCGCCGAGGATCACCCCCGCTGGGAAGAGCTCGTGCGGGACGACCACGCTCGTGGGTTCGTGCGCAAATCCCGGCTTGCCTCCGCGAACCTCGCCGAGTATTGGCCAGGCGCGATCGCTTGATGTAGCGGGCGTACGAGAGTCCACGCGCGTGGCCGCACTGTGGGAGGATCGCGTCACGATGGAGACAGCGCATGCACGGGCGATCGCCGAACGGCTGCACCTGGCCGACCGCGAGGAGGACGGAACGCCGGTCATGCGGCACGTGCAACGTGTCGCGACCACCGTGCCCGAGGAGGCTCGTGCTGTGGCGTGGCTGCACGAGGTCCTCGAGTGGACCACCGTGACCGAGCAGGAACTGCTCATCGCGGGCCTCACCAACGATGAGCTGCGCGCCCTCAGGCTGCTCAGCCGTACGACCGACTCACGTTCGGACCGCTGGTACCTCGCTCATCTGGACCTGATCGCGCACGCGACCGGCGACTCCGGTCATCTGGCACGCATTGTGAAGACCGCGGACCTGAAGGATCGGTCCCTCCTCCATACATTCGCAGCGACGGTTGGTCGCCACCCTATGCGCAAGCGCTGGAACTGCTGTCGGCAGCACGCGATGCTCCGCACCGCGTGCTAGCCGGCGCCTGACCGCCTTTCAGCTTCCGAGGATCTTGGCCTTCTGTGCTGCGAACTCCTCGTCGGTGAGGATGCCCTGCTTGTGGAGTTCTGCGAGGTCCTTGAGCTGCTGGATCGGGTCCGCTGCCGGTGCCGCGGCCGGCGGGGGCGCGGCGTAGGTCGGTTCGGGCTCGGCGTAGGCCGGCGCTTCCTGCTGGGCCCAACGCTGGCCCTGGCGACGCGAGACACGGTTGCTGACCGCAGTCGCGGTACCGGCGACAGCGGCCGTGCGGGCAATGCCGCGAAGTAGTCCAGGCATGGTGTTCCCTCCTCTTTAGCGAACGGCCTCGGCCGCGTCGAGCGCAGCGAGGATGGCCTGCACGGGAATCCGGCCGCTGGCGACAAGCTGACCGCCCGAGCGCCGCAGCGCCGTCGCGACCGGCGCCGCCCAGCGGTTCTCCCACACCAACACCGCCGCCACGGTACCCGGCTTTATCGCGTTGGCAGCCTCCACCAGATCCTCCTGACCGAGCAGCCCCGACGACACACCATGAAAATCAGCCAGGCCGTCGCTCTGCTGCGCGACCTCGGTGAAATCCCTCGCCGCGACCGAACCGTCGCTGTCCTTGACGATGAAACCGAGATCGAGAATCCGGATCACACCGCGATCGACGAGCTCCAACAACAACGGCATCACCTCACCGGTCACCGGCTGCTCACCATCCCACTCCAAGACCATGAAATCGATCGGGCCCATCTCTTCAAGCTGCGCGTCGCTCACAACGTCTCCTGTTCTGCCGAGCATGCGGATCCTTGCGGGTGGCCGCCTCCCGCGCAACAGTACGCGCGTGTGGAGGGGCATGCACTCCGCTGATCGAGGTGGATGCATCCTTGTCCGGCGTGCACCAGGCGGGAAAGGATGTCGGGCGACAGACAGATCGAACCAAGAGGAGCCCTGAACATGGTGTTCGCAGCGGATTATCCATTGTTGGACGTCTTCTGGACGATGATCATCTTCTTCACCTGGGTGGTCTGGATCTGGATGATGATCGCGATCCTGACCGATGTCTTTCGCCGGCGCGACATCTCGGGCTGGAGCAAGGCGGCTTGGACCGTGTTCCTGATCGTGCTGCCGTTCCTGGGCGCTTGATCTACCTCATCGCCAACCACGACGGGATGGCCGACCGCAACATCAAGCAGCATCAGGCGCGAGCAGGCCGAGATCGACGACTACGTCAGCGTGCGAAGGACGGCGGAGGCGGCGGGGCGGCAGCCGAGATCGAGAAGGCGAAGGCCCTGCTCGACAGCGGCGCGATCAACCAGGCGGAGTTCGAGGCGATCAAGGCCAAGGCGCTCGCGTAGCGCGACAGAACGAGCGCGACTACGCTGCGTCGCCATGACCGGGGAAGCGATCGTCGACGGCCCACCCAAGGAAGCGGGGAGCACGCGGCTGTCGCTCCTGCTGGCGGCGGCGATGTTCGTGCTGGTCGTCGACACGTCGCTGATGAACGTGTCGATCTCGGCGGTCGTCGAGGATCTCGACACGACGGTGAGCTCGGTCCAGAGCGCGATCGCGCTCGAGGCCCTGGTCTCGGCCGCGTTCATCCTGATCAGCAGCAAGATCGGCGACCTGTTCGGGCGCAAGCGGGCGTACGTGCTGGGTCTGCTGGGGTACGCGATCGGCGCGCTGGCGATGACGCTCGCCCAGAGCCTGACGGCGATCATCATCTTCTGGGCGATCATCGGCGGCCTCGGCGCGTCGCTGCTGCTGCCGGCGATGCAGTCGCTGATCCATGGCAACTTCGAGGGAGCGGCGCAGAAGAAGACCTACGCGCTGGTCGGAGCGGCGGCCGCGATCGCCGCCGCGGTCGGGCCGCTCCTCGGCGGCTTCGTCACCACCTACCTGTCCTGGCGCGTCGGCTTCCTGCTGGAGGCCGTCGTCATCGCGGTCGTGCTCGTCGCAGATCGGGCTCCTCAAGGACGTCCCGTACACGGGAGAGCGACAGGTCGACGCGGTCGGCGCGGTCCTGTCCGTCCTGGGGATGGGCGGCGTGGTGCTGGGCATCCTGGTGTGGCAGGAGGGCGGCGACTACGTCGTGCTGCTGATCGCGATCGGCGCGCTCGCGCTCTGGGCGCTCTCCCGCTGGCTCGTGCGGCGCCATCGCGAGGGCAAGGTGACGCTGCTCGATCCGGACCTGTTCCGGCTCCCGCACTTCAGGCCCGGGATCACCGGGCAGATGCTGCAGAACATCACGCTCGGCGGGGCGATGATCGCGCTGCCGATCTTCCTGCAGATCAAGCTCGAATACGACGCCCTGGAGACGGGCCTGTCGCTCGCCCCGCTCTCCCTGACCATGTTCGCCGTCGCGATCCTCGCCGGACGGAAGTCCGGCGGCCGGCGGCCCGCCAAGATCATCCGGACCGGGTTCGCGCTGAGCACGCTGGGCATGGCGCTGATCATCCCGATCGTGCCCGGAAGCCGACTCCGGCTGGTACCTGCTCGTCCCGCTGGTGATCGCGGGAGCGGGGCTCGGCCTGCTGGTGTCGCAGCTCAACAACTACTCGCTCGCCCCGATCGATGACGAGCGGATCAGCGAGGCGGCCGGGGTGAACTCGGCGTCGGGGTCGTTCGGGCTGTCGTTCGGCCTGGCGGTGGCCGGCGGCGTCCTGCTCGCGACCCTCTCCCTGGCCTTCACCAACATGACGAACGCCAGCCCCGTGATCCCCTCCACGCAGCAGCAGCAGATCGCGCAGACGCTGGAAGACGACGCGCAGGTCGTGAGCAACACGCAGCTCGACGAACTGCTCGCCGACGAGCCCCCGGCCGTCCAGGAAGAGATCCTCGCCATCAACACCGACGCGACGAACCTCGCCCTTCAGGTCGCGCTGCTCGTGCCGATCCTCGCGGGCCTCCTCGGGCTCTTCGACTCGTTCCGCATGATGCGCCTACCGGACATCGAGCCCTCGGCCTCCGTCGAAGCAGCGGCCCTCGCCTGATCGACCCGCCCGTCGGCGCGGATCAGTTGCCGAGCACTTCCCTGGCTTCGTCGGCTCGTTCAGCCGGCACGGTCACCGCGTACGAGGCTCCCGCGCCGGTCACGGCGGCAGCGCCACTCGGAACCAACATGCACGGGATCCCGCTCTGATCCAACCGCTGCTTGATCAGATCGGCGATCGCCTGGTTGCCGGCCTGCTCGATCGTCACGTATTCACTCACTGGGTCCTCCCGCGTTGTCCGTGCTCAGCCGGCTGCGAGCTCGGCCGCGAAGAACTCGAGCGCGGTGCGTGTCTTGGTCTGCTGCTCGCCGGAGAGGTCGATCCCGTGCTCGCTGAGGTAGACCCGCGCCTCGGCCGCGACCTGGAACGCCTCGCCCGGCAGGCATTTCGTCGAGAGCTCGAAGATGCGGGCGCCGTCCGGGTAGAGCCACATCTCCGCGACCATCTTGCGCGCGAAGCCGCGCGGCTGCCATTTCAGCTTGAGCACGAAGATCGGCCCGAGCACGGCGAGATCGTCCAGCTCGATCCCGTCGGGAGCGTGAGCCCGGTACAGCGCCCGCTGCTCCTTGGTGTAGAGCTTGCGCAGCGGGCGCTCGCCCAGCACCGCCTGGCGGATCGCGTCGGAGTCGGCCTCGCACTTCAGCCGTCCCGAGCACACGAATCCACCGGGTATGGCGTCGACTTCGACGCCGAACCCGCTGAGCTTGCGGACGTCCTTGCTGACGTCATCGGGGTCGAGCGGGCGCAGCTTGATCACCGAATCGCCCACACGCCCCTGGATCCTGCGCGCGCGCACGACGACGCCCGCCCGGTCGAGCGCGAGGTCGGGCGTGTCGAAGAAGATCACCTGCCGGATCTGGGCATCCAGCGCGTCGAGGCCGAGCGCGCGGATCGCGTCACGCTGCTGGGCGGCGGGGACCGTGAGCTTGAGCTCGACCGTGTCCGAGCCGCGCAGGAGGCTCATGATCTCCGCGAGCTGCGCGTCGCTCAGGCCCGGGCGAACGGGAGTCTTGGTGGCCATGGACGCAGGCTCTCAGCGCGGTCATGCGCCGAACACCGTGCGCGCATGTGTCTTCCGGAGAGGCCCACCCAAGAAATCCACCGCGGCGACCCGGGCGCCTGTACGGTCGCTCGAACATCCGAATACCGGAGGAACACGAATGTTCGTGCGGTCGGACCGGGCAGGGCGAGTCTGGACAGGACTTCCCGGGCGCGCGGGTCGTCTGGCAGGCGGTCTTGGTGTGTGGCGGCCTCTGCCTGGGCGGCGTGAGCGCCGCAGGCAAAGTGGCGACGCCGCGTGCGGGCACGGATGAGGCGCGTGGAGTAGGACGTCTCGACCGGCAGGCGAAGACGAGAGGCCCGGGAGGTCCGGACGGCGTCGACGGCGGCTGAACTCGCCGATCGCTGCGGGAGAAGAAGGCGAAAGAGATCGAGGTCGAGCCCGGCCCGGAGACGGACATCGTCGGCGGCACGATCGCTCCGGCCGGCGCCTATCCCTTCTTCGTCTCGGTAAAGCGCGCCAGCGACAACTTCGCCTTCTGTGGCGGCACGCTCGTCTCCTCCGTCTGGGTGCTCACCGCCGCGCACTGCGTCGACGGCGGCGTGACGGCGGCGAGCCTGAAGCTCGTGATCGGCGCCAACCAGCTCAACAACGAGGCGCCGGGCGACATCCGGTCGGTCACCGCGATCCACCTCCACCCGAGCTGGAACCCGTCGACGTTCGACAACGACGTCGCGATGCTTCGCCTCAACACCGCCTCGACCAAGGCTTGGGCACGCATGGCGGAACCGGTCGATCCGGTCAACCCGGGCAATACGGTGCGGGCGATCGGCCATGGCCACACGACCCAGGGCGGGGTCGCCTCCAACGACCTGAGGCAGGTCGACCTGCCGATCCAGTCCGACGCCACGATGTCGGACCGCGGCCCAGTACGGCGCGCAGCTTCCACGGCGCCGTGATGATCGGCGCCGGCCCGCTCGCGGGTGGCATGGACACCTGTCAGGGCGACAGCGGGGACCGCTGTTCATCGCCGGTGGCCAGGTCCGGCTCGTCGGCGACACGAGCTGGGGCAGCGGCTGCGCCCAGCCGAACAAGCCCGGCATCTACGGCGAGGTCTACCAGGGCGCGCTGCGAACCTTCGTCAACGGCCTCGTCGGGCCGTCCCGCGAACGACAACTTCGCCGGCTCGGGGATCGCCGGCGCCGATGGAACGGTGTTCGGCAGCAACACCGATGCGACCGGGCAGACGGGCGAGCCGAACATCGCCGGCAGCCCGGCCGACACCACGCGTCTGGTACTCGTGGACGGCGCCCGAGAACGGCCCGACCACGTTCAACACTCGCGATGCGGCGTTCGATACCACGCTGCACGTGTTCACGGGCAGCACCCTCGGCACGCTGGCCTCGGTCGCGTCCAACGACGACTTCAACGGCGCTCTCCAGTCGAAGGTGACGTTCAACGCGACGGCGGGAACGACCTACCGGATCGCGGTCGATGGGTTCGGCGCCGCGCACGGCCCGTTCTCGCTCCAGTACGCGCAGAACTCGCCGGCCAACGACAACTTCGCGACTCCCGCCGTCATCACCGGCGCGACCGGCAAGAACTTCGCCAACAGCGCGCGCTCGACCGGTGAGCCCGGCGAGCCGAACCACGGATCGATTCCGGACAGGTCGGTCTGGTACTCGTGGACGGCGCCGGAAACCGGGCTCGGCGGTCTTCAACACCCGCGAGTCGAACTTCGACACGGTGCTTGCGGCCTACACCGGCACGACCATCACCGGGCTGACGCAGCTTGCGTCGAACGACCAGTTCAACGGGACGAACCAGTCGAAGATCACCTTCCCGGTGACCGCCGGGACGACGTACCGCATCGCCGTCGACGGCTTCGGTGCTACGACCGGCACCGTCGGCCTGCAGTGGTCGATCGACCCGCCGGCGAACGACAACTTCGCCGCCCCCAGCGTGTTGGACGGCCCTCGGGGATCACGTCGGCGACGACGGTACGCGCCACCGGCGAGCCCGGCGAGCTCGACTACCACGGCGGCGCGGCCGCCGACAACTCGGCGTGGTTCAGCTGGACGCCCACCGAGAGCGGCCCGGCGCGTCGTGCGGCTCGGCAGACGTCGCGGGCGGGCTTGCACCCGGAATCGGGGTCTACACCGGCACCAGCCTGGGGGCGCTGACGTCAGTCGGCAGCGGAGCGACGTCGGCCTCGCTCAACGCAGTCGCGGGCACGACGTACCGGATCGCGGTCGACGGCAATGGCGGCTCGACAGGTACGTTCACGCTCGAGCATGTGTTCGGCGGCACCGAGGGCCCGCTCAGCGCCGGCTGGTCGGCGCCGGCGTCGGTGAAGGGTGATTTCAACGGCGATGGCTTCGGCGATCTCGCGGTGGCGGCGCCGGGCGAGAACGCGGCTGCCGGTGCGGTGCATGTGCTGCCTGGTTCGGCGAGTGGCCTCTCGAGTACGGGCTCGCAGTTCTTCACGCAGAACACGGGCGGGATCGCGGACTCTCAGGAGCCGGGGGACCTGTTCGGGGCGTCGCTGGCGGTCGGCGATCTCACGGGCGACGGCATCGCCGATCTGGCGGTGGGCGCGCCGGGTGAGAACGCCGGGCGCCGGTGTGGTGCACGTGCTGACCGGCTCGGCGTCGGGGTTGACGGCCACCGGGTCGCAGTACTGGTCGCAGAACTCCGTGGCGATCGCCGACTCCCAGGAGCCGGGCGATCACTTCGGGCGCGTCGCTGGCGATCGGCAACTTCGGTGGCAGCGCGGAGGGCGATCTCGCGATCGGCGCCCCGATGAGGACCGCGGCGCCGTCGACCGACGCCGGCGTTGCGCATGTCGTGCCGGGCTCGGCGTCCGGGTCGACCGCGACCGGCTCGCAGTACTTGGACACCAGAACACCGCCGGGATCAGCGACAGCTCCGAGGCCGGCGACCGCTTCGGCGCGACGCTGGCGGCCGGGAGCCTGGGCAACGGCTCGCAGGCCGATCTCGCGATCGGCGCGACGGGCGAGAACTCGGCGCCGGGGTCGTGCACGCGATCTACGGCTCGGCGTGCCGGGCTCTCGGCCCCGGTCAGCAGTACTGGTCGCAGAACTCCGGCGGGATCTCCGACTCCCAGGAGACGGGGGATCACTTCGGCGCGTCGCTGGCGATCGGCGACTTCGGCGGCAGCGCGGAGAGCGACTCGCGATCGGCGCCCCGGATGAGGACGTCGGGCGCCGTGACCGACGCCGGCGTGGTCCATGTGGTGCCGGGCTCGGCCTCCGGGCTCACCGCGACCGGCTCGCAGTACTGGAACCAGAACGTCCGCCGGGATCACCGACACCGCCGAGGCCGGCGACCGCTTCGGTGCGACGCTGGCGGCCGGGAACCTCGGCAACGGTGCGCAGGCCGATCTCGCGATCGGCGCGACGGGCGAGAACTCGGTGCCGGGGTCGTGCACGCGATCTACGGCTCGGCGTCCGGGCTCGCGGCCACCGGTCAGCAGAACTGGTCGCAGAACTCCGAGGGGATCGCCGACTCCCAGGAGCCGGGGGATCACTTCGGCGCGTCGCTGGCGATCGGCGAACTTCGGCGGCAGCGCGCGAGGGCGATCTCGCGATCGGCGCTCCGGATGAGGACCCGGCGCGCTGTCGGACGCCGGCGTGGTGCATGTCGTTCCGGGTTCGGCGTCCGGGCTCACGGCGACCGGTTCGCAGTACTGGAACCAGAACTCCGCCGGGATCACCGACACCGCCGAGGCCGGCGACCGCTTCGGCGGCGGGGTGGGCCGCTGATCGAAGCGTTCAAGCCGCGCGAGCTGAACGGTCGTCCGTCAACGGTCGCTCAGCCGGCGTCGGGCGGATCGAGATCGATGCGGACGCTGAGCAGATCGGTGCCCATCAGGCGTACGACGAGCGCGTTGAGCCGCAGTCCCATCCGGCGCAGGCGTGCCCGCGGATCGTCCTCGTCGAGGACGCGCGCGGTCCCGCTGCGCCAGCCGTCGCGCAGCTTGATACGGACGCGCGGGTTCGAGCGGATGTTGCGGACGTAGCCCGCTCGGGGCCGTGCTCGGCGACGATCCAGACCGTGTCGTCGTCGACGACGTGGCCGACCGGTGTCCGGCGCGGCAGGCCGCTGCGCCGGCCGGTCGTCTCGAGGATCGCGTAGCTGCGCGGTGCCAGACCGTGCCGCACCGCCCAGCGCACGAGCGGGTTGACGACCCGGGTCGCGAGGTTCGTGCTGATCCGGCGCTTGTCCACGCTCAACCTCGTTCGGCGTCGGCGGGGTGGCGGAAGTGCCCGGCGCACGGCGCGGACGAGCCGTGTCGGCGGTGGCGTCCAGGGTTCACGGTCCTGAGGATCCCACGCATATGCCGGCGTCGCGTCGCGGACGAGGTCGGTGATGTCCGGGATCTGCAACTCGTCGGCCGACCACCGGTACAGCTCGCCGAGCCGTGGAGCGATGACGCCCAGGTCGAGCAGCCGACCGACGGTGTGCTCGTCGGCGATGTAGTCATCGAGTTCACCGTCCAACGGATAGAGGTTCGGCAGAACCCGCGACACCGACAGGAAGATGCCGGTCATGGCCCGTCGCGGATCGCCGAGCCAGCGGGCGGCCGGCGCGAGCCAGGCCACTGCGAGCCGCGGCGCGGCGACCAGGGCATGGG
>CAVWYB010000031.1:0-232510 GCA_963759145.1 uncultured Solirubrobacterales bacterium | reverse complement strand
ACCACCGCGTACGACCCGACCCGCGAGCAGCCAGAGGCTCTCGAGCTCCCGGAGGACGGTGGCACTGCGATCGCGGCGCGCTCGCCGCTCGAGCTCTTCTGGCGCCGGCTCCGGACGACAAGGTCGCGCTCGCGGCCGCCGGCTTCATCGTGCTTCCTGGTCGCTGGCCGCGATCTTCGCGCCGCTGATCGTCAACCTCGTCGGCGTCACCGGGCCCGACCGACCAGAACCCGGACGCGCTCGACTCGTTCGGGACGCCCACCGGCCCGAGCGCCGATCACCCGTTCGGCGTGGACCAGCTCGGGCGCGACATCTTCGCGCGGGTGCTCTACGGCGCGCGCGTATCGCTGCAGGTGGCGATCATCGCCACCGCGCTCTCGGTCGCGATCGGCGTCGACCGTCGGGATGATCGCCGGCTACTTCCGCGGCTGGGTCGACACGGGGCTCTCCCGGCTGATCGACGTGCGTGCTCGCCTTCCCGATCCTGCTCTTCGGGATCGGGCTCGCCTCCGCCTGCTCGCTCGGAAACGGCTGCCTCGGCGGCCTGATCGAGCCCGGCCTCACGGTCGTGATCTTCGTGATCGTGCTCGTCAACTGGACCTACATCGCGCGAATCATCCGCGGCCAGGTGCTGTCGCTGCGCGAGAAGGAGTTCGTCGAGCGCATCGCGGTCGCTGGGCGCATCCGAACGCGCGGATCATCTTCCGCGAGATGCTCCCGAACCTGGTCGCGCCGATCATCGTCTACACGACGCTCGTGATCCCGCAGAACATCCTGTTCGAGGCGGCGCTTTCGTTCCTGGGAGTCGGAATCCAGCCTCCGGATGCGAGCTGGGGCCAGATGCTCGCCGACGCAACCACGATCTTCGACTCGGCCTGGTGGTACATGTTCTTCCCCGGCGCAGCGTTACTTCTGACCGTGCTGGCCTTCAACCTGCTGGGCGACGGCCTCCACGACGCGCTCAACCCGCGGGCAGGAGTAAATGAGAAACGGACCAAATTAAGGAAGCAGGCGCCCTCAGGCGTCCTCAAGTCGCGCCGCAACGGCGGCGATAGTCAAAGCAGAACCTTGCTAGCAGAAAGGAATTTCATGCCCTCCCGTTCCTGAAAGCTTCGATCGCGGTGATCGCGGCCGTCGCGGCTCGCGCTCGCCATCGCCGCCTGTGGCGGGGACGACGATGGCGGCGGCGGCGGCGAGGCCAAGAGCGGCGGCACGCTCAAGGTTCTCGACACCGCCGGCGGCATCGACAGCCTCGACCCCGGCTACTGGTACTACCAGACCGACTACCAGGAGGTCGGCAACACGACCCAGCGCCAGCTCTACGGCTGGAAGCCGGACGAGACCACGCCGACACCCGACCTCGCCGAGGACCTGCCCGAGCCGTCTCCAACGGCGGCAAGACCCTCACGATCAAGCTCAAGACGGACATCAAGTACAGCCCGCCGCTTCAGAACCGGACCGTCAAGGCGGCGGACGTCAAGTACGCGCTCGAGCGCTGCTTCCTGCCCCAGGTCGGGAACGGCTACTCGTCGACTCTACTACGCCGACATCGTGGGCGTGAAGGCCTACCAGGACGGCAAGGCGGACGAGGTCTCCGGCATCGAGACGCCGGACGACCAGACGCTCGTGATCAAGACGACGAAGCCGGCGGGCGTGCTGACCAGCGGCGGCGCGCTCGGCATGCCGTGCACGGTGCCGGTGCCGAAGGACTACGCCCAGAAGTACGACGAGGGCAAGCAGTCCACGTACGGCCAGCACCAGGTGTTCACCGGCCCCTACATGATCGAGAACGACGGCAAGGGCAAGATCACCGGCTACAAGCCGAGCCAGAAGCTGACGCTGGTCCGTAACCCGAGCTGGGACAAGTCGACCGACTTCAAGCCGGCCTACTTCGACCGGATCGAGTTCGAGGTGCTGCATCGACGCGACCGTCGCGGCGAAGCAGACGCTTGAGCGGCCAGAACTACCTGAGCGGCGACTACGCGGCTCCGCCGACGCCGGTGCTGAAGCAGGCGCTGTCCTCGCAGAAGGACCAGATGTCGATCGAGTCAAGCGGCGGAAACCGCTACATCTCGCTCAACACGACCAGTCAAGCCGCTCGACAACGTCAACGTCCGTCGGGCGATCAGCGCCGTCATCGACCGCACCGCGCTGCGCCAGACGCGCGGTGGCCCGACGCTCGGCACGATCGCGACGCACTTCCTTCCGCCCGGCATCGGCGGGTTCGAGGAGGCGGGCGGCGAGAAGGGCCCGGGCTTCGACTTCATGTCGAGCGAGACGGCCAACGTCGCGCTCGCCAAGAGTACATGAAGAAGGCCGGCTACGAGAACGGCATGTACGACGGCCCGCCGCTGCTCACGATCGCCGACAACGAGTCTCCCGGCGAAGGAGACCGCGGAGGCGTTCCAGGAGCAGGTGAAGGCGATCGGCCTCAAGCTGCAGTACCGCGAGGTGCCGCACGCGACGATGCTGACGAAGTTCTGCCAGGTGCCGAAGTCGAAGGTGGCGATCTGCCCGAACCTCGGATGGGGCGCGGACTTCTTCGCGCGCGCAGAGCTTCTTCGACCCGCTGTTCAACGGCAAGAACATCGTGCCGTCGGGGAACGTGAACACCGCGCAGGTCGACGACCCGAAGCTCAACGCAAAGATCGACGAGGCCGAGCAGATCACCGAGCCCGTGGAGGCGGCCGCAGGCCTGGGGCGACCTCGACAAGGAGGTCACCGACCAGTCCTACTTCATCCTCTGGCTGTGGGACAACAACGTCGGCCTCCAGTCGAGCCGAACATGAAGGGCGTCAGCAGCGCGTTCAACTCCGGCGCCTACGACTTCGCGTTCAGCTCACTGAAGTAGCACGCGAAGCGATAACGAGTGATGAATCACCAGAGGCCCCGGCGCTCACGCGCCGGGGCCTCTGCGTCATTTGCAGCTGTAATCTCAGCGCCGAGGAGAGGGTAAAAGCCAGCCGTGGTCCGCTACATCATCCGCCGCCTGCTCTGGGTGATCGTGCTGCTGTTGTTGGTCAGCTTCGTCACCTTCATCATCTTCTACCTGCTGCCCACCGCCGATCCCGCCGCGCTGCGCGCCGGCCGGCAACCGAACCCCGAGCTGGTCGAGCAGATCCGCCACAACCTCGGGCTCGACGACCCGTGGTACCAGCAGTACTGGGACTACATGGAACGGCTGGTCTTCCACTTCGACTTCGGCTACAGCTACCAGAACAACATCTCGGTCAAAGAGCAGATCTTCGACCGGTTGCCGGCGATCGATCTCGGTGGCGATTGGGCGCGGCGGTGATCTGGCTGATCAGCGGCATCGCGGTCGGGATCATCTCGGCGGTCAAGCAGCCGGACGCTGCTCGACCGCACGACGATGGGCCTGTCGCTGGTGGCGATCTCCGCGCCGGTCTACTGGCTCGGCCTCGTCGCCCTCTACCTGTTCGCCTCCGACATCGGGAAGTTCCCGGTGCCGTTCTTCCACGGCGCCGGCAGCTACGTGCCGTTCTCGCAGGATCCCTCGCTCTGGTTCCAGTCGCTGCTGTTGCCGTGGTTCGTGCTGGCCGCTGCGTTCGCGGCCCTGTACGCCCGCCTTCTGCGTGCGAACCTGATCGAGGTGATGTCCGAGGACTACATCCGCACCGCCCGCGCCAAGGGCCTCTCCGAGCGGCGCGTCGTGCTGCGCCACGGCCTGCGCAGCGCGATCACGCCGATCGTCACGGCGGCCGGCCTCGACATCGGCATCCTGCTGGGCGGCACGATCCTGATCGAGACCGTCTTCAACATCCCCGGGCGTCGGGCGACTCGCGTACGACTCGATCCAGAACTGCCGACCTGCCCGATGATCCAGGGCACGGTGCTGCTGGGCGCGTTCTTCATCATCATCGCCAACCTGGTCGTGGACATCCTGTACGCCTTCCTCGACCCGCGGGTGCGCTACTCGTAATGGCGGAACCAGTCTGCTCCAGATCGAAGACCTGAAGGTCGACTTCGCCACCGAGGACGGCGTCGTGCACGCCGTGCGCGGCATCTCGCTGGACGTCGAGCCGGGCCGCATGCTCGGCATCGTGGGCGAGTCGGGCTCCGGCAAGAGCGTCTCGATGCTCACGGTGATGGGCCTCACCCGCGGCGAGAACGCGACGATCTCCGGGCGCCGCGCGCTTCGACGGCCGCGACCTGCTGCACCTTCCCGACGAAGAGCTGCGCAAGATCCGCGGCAACGACATCGCGATGATCTTCCAGGACCCGCTGTCCTCGCTGCACCCGTTCTACAAGGTCGGCAACCAGCTGATCGAGGCGATCCTGGCCCACAACGAGTCCCCAAGAAGCAGGCGCGCGAGCGGGCGATCGAGCTGCTGGGCCATGGTCGGGATCCCCGACCCTCCGGGCCGCATCGACGCCTACCCGCACGAGTTCTCGGGCGGCATGCGCCAGCGCGCGATGATCGCGATGGCGCTCGCCAACGACCCCAAGGTGCTGATCGCCGACGAGCCGACCACCGCGCTCGACGTGACGGTGCAGGCCCAGATCCTCGACCTGATCGCGCGCCTGCAGCGCGAGCTGGACATGGCCGTGGTCCTGATCACCCACGACCTCGGCGTGGTCGCCGAGCACGCCGACGAGATCGCGGTCATGTACGCCGGCAAGGTGGTCGAACAGGCTCCTACCGACGTGATCTTCGACGCCCCCGAGCACCCGTACACCTGGGGGCTGCTGCAGTCCATCCCGCGCCTCGACCGCCGCCGCGACGAGCCGCTCGTCCCGATCCCCGGCCGCCCGCCCAGCCTGATCTCGCTGCCGAGCGGCTGCTCGTTCCACCCGCGCTGCCCTACGTGCGCGAACGGCACCGGCGGGTCGAGCCGGGCCTCGAGCCGGTGCCCGACCAGAACGGCCACCTGGTCGCCTGCCTGCTCGACCCGAGCCACGCGCCGGCAGCTTTGGGCCGAGCTCAAGTCCGGCGAGCTCCCGCAGACCGTGCGGGACAGGGTCGAAGCTGAAGGACAGCGGATGACGGCGATGCGCTCGTCGAGGTGCGCGACCTCGTCAAGCACTTTCCGATCACGCGCGGGATCCTCTTCCAGCGCCAGATCGGCGCCGTGCACGCCGTCGACGGCGTGTCCTTCGACGTGATGCGCGGCGAGACGCTCGGGCTCGTCGGCGAGACCGGCTGCGGCAAGAGCACCACCGCGCGGACCTGATCATGCGGCTGCTCGAGCCGACGAGCGGCACGATCCGCTACGACGGGCGCGACATCTCGCACATCTCGCGCCGTGAGCTGAAGCCGCTGCGGCGCGAGATGCAGCTGATCTTCCAGGACCCTTACTCGTCGCTCAACCCGCGCAAGACGGTCGGCGCGATCATCGCCGAGCCGTTCGCGATCCACGGCATCGAGAAGGGCCGAACGCGACGGCGCCAGGCGGTCCAGGAGCTGATGGAGCAGGTCGGACTCAACCCCGAGCACTACAACCGCTACCCGCACGAGTTCTCCGGCGGGCAGCGCCAGCGGATCGGGGTCGCGCGCGCGCTCGCGCTCAAGCCGAAGCTGGTGATCGCCGACGAGCCGGTGTCGGCGCTCGACGTCTCGATCCAGGCCCAGATCCTCAACCTGCTGCGCGATCTCCAGCAGGAGCTCGGCCTGACGCTGATCCTGATCGCGCACGACCTCTCGGTCGTGCGCCACATGTGCGACCGGATCGCGGTCATGTACCTCGGCAAGATCGTCGAGCTCGCCGAGAACGAGGCGCTCTACGCGCATCCTGCGCCATCCCTACACCGGCGCGCTGCTGTCGGCGGTGCCGGTGCCAGACCCGCGCCTTGCGAACGCGCGCCGGCGCGACGTGCCGCCCGGCGACGTGCCGAGCCCGACCAACCCTCCGCCGGCCTGCCGCTTCCACCCCCGCTGCCCCAAGGCGCAGGACGATCTGCTCGCAGGAGGAGCCGCCGCTCGAGCCCAAGGGCCGGGGCACGGTCGCCGCATGCCACTTCCCGCTCACGCAGGAGGAGGCAGCCGAGCGAGTGGCAACCGCCTCGGCGGGGTAGGAACCTGACATGTCCGGGAATTCGGAAATCCCGGGTGACGAGGAGGGAATCGATGCGACGCGTGCTGGTGGTAACCCTGGCCGCCCTGGCGGTGGCGATTTCGGTGTTGGTGATGTCCGCCTGCGGCGACGATGACGGCGGCGGGAGCAGCGGAAGCGACAGCCAGGGCCAGCGCGGCGGCACGCTCACGATGCTCACCAACGGCGACGTCGACGACGCCCTCGATCCGGGTTACTCGTACTACCAGCTCGACTTCATCTACTCGATGGCCGTCCAGCCGCACGGTGCTCAGCTACAAGCCCGACGACCTCAGCAAGGCGTCGCCCGATCTCGCAAGCGAATATCCGACCGTTTCCAAGGACGGCAAGACCGTCACGATCAAGCTCAAGAAGGGCATCAAGTTCAGTCCGCCCGTGAACCGCGAGGTGACCTCGGCCAGACGTCAAGTACGCGCTCGAGCGCAGCTTCCTCCCACAGGTCGCGAACGGCTATTCGAGCCTTTACTGGGCCGACGTGATCGGCAGCGAGGCCTACACAGAACGGGGATGCCAAAGAGATCACGGGCATCGACGACCCCAGACAAGTCCACCGTCGTGATGAAGCTTTCCCGCGGAACCGGGGCCGTCGCCGCGCAGGCGCTCGCGCTGCCGGCATCCGCGCCGGTGCCGAAGGAGGTACGCAGCCAAGTACGACCAGGGCAAGCGCTCCACCTACGGCCAGTACCTCGTCACGACCGGCCCATACATGGTCAAGAACGACGCGAAGGGCAAGGTCACCGGTTACCAGCCCGGGAGGCGCATCGAGTTCGTGCGCAACCCGAACTGGGACCAGTCCACCGACTTCCGCCCCGCCTACCTGGACAGGTTCGTCTTCGACGAGGGCATCGACCCGACGTCGGCAACAGGCAGGATCCTGACAGACGACGACCTGGTCGGAAATCCCACCGACCTTTCGCCGCCGCCCGCGTTCCTGAAAGCAGAACCTGTCCAAGAAGGACAACCTCATCCCCGGCCCCTTCACCGGGCGCGTCCGTTATGTCGCACTCAACACGACCGTGAAGCCGTTCGACGATCCGAACGTGCGCAAAGCGGTCGCGGCGGGCCTCGACCGCGCGTCGATGCAACATCCAATTCGGCGGCGAGACGGTCGGCCAGGTCGCGACGCACCTGATCACGCCCGACCTCAATGGCTTCGACGAGGCGGGTGGTGACGCCGGGCCCGGGCTCGACTTCCTCGAGAGCGCCAGCGGCAACGCACAGCTGGCTGCCGAGTACCTCAAGAAGGCCGGGTTCGAGAACGGCAAGTACAGCGGGCCGGAGCTCCTGATGATCGTCGACAACAGCGCGAACCAGAAAGCGGCCGCTCAGGTCGTGCTCGAGCAGCTTGGAGAAGCTCGGGTTCGACATCAACTTCCGGCCTGTCAGCCGCGACACCATGTACTCGAAGTTCTGCGGCGTCCCGTCCTCGAAGAACCCCGATCTGCGCGAGCGTCGGATGGCTCAGGGACTTCGCCGACCCGCAGACGATGATCGACCCCGTCTTCAACGGCAAGAACATCGTGCCGGCGAACAACGTGAACTGGCCTCAGCTGGACGAGCCGAAGCTGAACAAGGCGATGGACGACGCTGAGCTCCTGATCGACCCGGCCGAGCGCGCGCGTGCCTGGGCCGAGATCGACAAGCAGGTGACCGCCACCGCGGGCCCGATCCCGTGGATGTGGGACAAGACGGTGCTGGTGAAGTCGACCAACGTGAACGCGGTCATCAGCAAGTGGAACGCCGCCTGGGACGTGAGCTTCACATCGCTGAAGTAAAACGCGAGCCCTAGGCAAACCCGCCATTCTGCTCGCAGAATGGCGGCCCTTTTTTCACCAGGGGCTCGACGGTACTCCCGTGGTGCGGACGATCAGGACTGAGCAGGGAGCGTGGTGCGAGATCTTGTTCGGCACGCTGCCGAGCAGGAATCGCTTGGCGCCGGTCATGCCCTTGCTGCCGACCACGATCAGGTCCGCATCCTGCTCCGCCGCGACGTCGAGCAACGCGTTCGCCGGGTCGCCCGGGCGCGCGTGGCTCTGGACCTCGAGTCCCTCCGCGTGCAGCCCGCCCGCGGCGGTGTCGAGCACGGAGTCGACCTGCACGTCGGGGCCGACCATCCAGGTGGCCCGCTCGGGCGTGTCCTCGCCCGAGACGTGAGCACCTGAGGCACGCTCGTAGGCGCTCACGACATGCAGTGTCGCGCCGGTGGTCTTGGCGAGGTCAGCCGCTTCGCGAAGCGCCCGCGAGGCCGTCTCGGACCCATCCGTTCCCACCACGATCGAGTTCACGGTGCCGGCTGTCTCTCTGGCGTCCGCGTCGCGACGAACGCCGCGATCTCGCCGGCGACGCGGTTCGGCTCGTCCTCCATGAGGAAGTGGCCCGCCTCGTCGAGCACCACCAGCTCGGCGTCGGGAAGCTCCTTCTTGAAGCGGTAGGCGCCGCCGATCGGCGCGAACTCGTCCTTCGCCCCCCAGACGATCTTGGCCGGCACGCCGAGCGCACCCAGCTTTCCACGGTACGGCTCGAGCTTCTCGAAGTCGCCGGAGCGGTAGAGGTCGAGCTGATTTCGCTTGCGATCCTCGTCGCCGAAGGCCTTCCAGAACTCGTCCACAGCGTCGTCGGGGAGAGCCGGGCTGATCTGTCGCATCGCCATCGCCAGGAGGTCCCGGTTCACGTTCGCGAGGAACTGCTCGCCCTCGCCCTCGGTGCGCAGCGCCTTTGCCATGCCGTGCCACCTGCCGTCGGGGAAGAACCCCGTGTCCGTGAGCACGAGCGCCTCCACCGCAGACGGGTGGTCGCACGCCCACCGTAACCCGATCAGGCCGCCCCAGTCGTGCACACCCAGGATCACGCGTTCGATGCCGAGCGCGCCCCGGAACCGCTCGACGTTCTCCACCTGGCGCTCCCAGGTGCCGGGTAGAGTCGGGTGGTGAGTCGCCGAAGCCCGGGAGATCGGGCGCGAGCGCGCGAGCGCCGGTGGCCGCGACGGCCGGCAGCACGTTCCGCCAGAGATACGACGAGGTCGGATAGCCGTGGAGAAACAGCGCCGTCGGACCAGACCCGTCCCAGCCCTCCGGGACCGCCTCGCGGTACGCGATCCCGCCGCGCTGTTCACCGATTCACCTCCCACGCGGCCATAGAATCTACTCGTTCGGCCCCGATAGCTCAGCTGGATAGAGCGACTCCCTCCTAAGGAGTAGGCCGCAGGTTCGAATCCTGCTCGGGGCGCTGTGAAGCTCGTGTGCATGTCGTTGCTCGTCGTCGGCCTCGTAGCGGCCGGCTGTGGCGACGACGAGTCGGCGACCACCACCGGCACCTCTCCGAAATCGTTCGAGGTCCGGAAGTCCCTCAGCTTCGAGTCGGCCAGGCGCGCGTGCGGTGCGGTGCCTCTGGAGGCCGTGGCCACTCGCCTCCGAGTCTCGAGCACCGACCCGGCCGCCGTCGCGCGAGAGTACGCGCAGCGCAATGCGCCCCTCGCCCTGCGCCAGCAGGTCTACGAGGGCTGTCTCGCGGCGTTGACGAAGTAGAGAGTCACCGGTACGTCCTCGACTTCAAGGCGCCGCGTACGACCAAGCTCAACTTCGTCACGACGATCCTGCCCGCGCTGAAACCGGTCGGCTCGTTCAACATCGAGCTCTACGGCACGTCGTCCAAGAAGGCGAAGAAGCGGAAGAAGCGCGTGACCGGTTGTCCGGCAACGAAGAACAGCAGCGCCCATGCCTCGAGCCGATGTCACTGGGCGGTGGACTTCAAGATCACCCAGGACGGCGTTCCCAAGGGCACGTTCCCGGACCCCCCCTCACGCGAACCCGCGAGGCCAGTTCGTCAAGAGCGAGACGACGGCCACGGGCAGGGTGTTCTTCAACGCCAAACCGAAGGAGGGCCGTACCTCCGTCGGCAGGGCAGCCGGCGTCTTCACCCACACGGACGTCTTCCAGTCGCCGGTGAACCCATTCGAGTTCCCCGAGGGGGAGATCAAGCTGCAGCTGCTGACAGCCGAGTACCGCAACGTCCTCCGAGACATCCGGCTCAAGCTCTACGCCGTCGTGTCGAGCGTCTCGGGGACCGTCTTCAGCCAGGACCCGTCAGGGGCAAGCGTGCAGGGCGGTGACAAGGCGGCCGTGTGGGTGCTGTCCGACCTGCCCCTTCATCGCGAGGATTTTCTCCAGATCAGACTCGGATGCGCCGGGTGCATGAGCGGATCCGCGGGCTTTCAGGGACTGCACGTCCACGATTACCGGCCCGGCGGCCCCACCAACAGGCTCAAGCTCACGATCGGCAAGCCGAAGCCGCTCTGACAGCGCGGTCCGGCGCACGCCGGTCACCTATCGGGCCGGTCTGGGTACAGCTCGTCGATCGTGAACAACGGGCGGTAGGCCAAGCCCTCGCCCAATGCGCTCTCGATTGCCGCCCCACCGCCGGCGAGGCGGTCCACGATCGCGAGCGCGCCCGCAAGGGCGATTCCCTCCTCCTTCAAGCGCTCGATCGCCTCGATCACCGAGCCCCCGGTCGTGACCGTGTCCTCGACCACGAGCGCGCGCGTGCCGGGCTCGATCTCGGGACCTTCGACCCAGCGCTGGAGGCCGTGCTCCTTGCGATCCTTGCGCACGAAGAAGGCCTGCAGCTCGCCATCGCCGGCGGCTCCGATCGCCGCGCAGGCGATCGGCACGGCGCCCATCACCGGCCCGCCGACGGCGCCCGCTCCCAGTTGCGCGGCCTCCTCGGCGACCAGCACGCCCGCGGCTCGAAACGGCTCCGGGCGCAAGAGCGTCCGGCGCACGTCGACGTAGTACTGCGCCGTGCGGCCGCTCGAAAGGGTGACCTCGCCGATCACCAGCGAGTGCTCGCGAAGGGCCTGGAGCAACGTATGTCGAGCTTGTTCGGGTGTGGCGCTGCCGGGGAGCAAGGCGCCGCTATGCTAGCCCCCCGTCGCGCCCTCCCCGCCGCGCGGCACGTCTCCAAAGCTCTATCGCGATGCCCACGCCCTTCGACACGCTCGATCCCTTCAACATGAAGGTGCAGCTCTCGCGGCTGAACGACGTCGGCGCGCTGGGCCGGCGGATGGTGTCCGACTTCGACGCCGTGCGCACCGCACGGCGGGCGCTGCTGCCTCTGCCGGTCGTGGACCGCCACAAAAAGGCGCAGACGAAGGTGTTCCCGCCCTTCAAGGGCCGCCCCATCCCCTCGCTTCGCAACAAGAAGATCGGGCTCGTGCTGTCCGGAGGGAGCGGCGCCTGCGTCGCGTTCTGCGGCGTGGCGCGCGCGCTCGAGGAGGCGGGGGTCGAGCCGGAGGCGATCTCGTTCTGCTCCGGCTCCGCGCTTTGGGGGTCGATGATGGCGGCCGGCCTGTCGGCGCAGGAGATGGTCGACCAATCGCTCAACTGGCAGCCCGAGGACTACCTCGATATCCAGTGGACCGCGCTCCCACGCTTCGCGTTCGCCGCGATGCGCGGCTTCTCCGGGATCGCCAAGGGCGAGGCGATCGAGAAGCTCTTCGACCGCCAGCTCTGGCACATGTCGCTCGGCGAGACCGCGATCCCCGTCTACGCGCCTGTCTACAACATCGACTACGGGCGGCTCGAGACGTTCGGGTCGAAGCTCACTCCGCACCTGACCGTCGCCGAGATCGTGCGCATCGCGATCGCGCTGCCGCTGCTGGTCGAGGCGGTACGAGTGGAGGACCACCTCTACGCCGACGGCGGCGTCGTGGACGTCTTCCCGGCACAGCCGCTGCTCGACAACGAGAAGCTCGACCTCACGATCGGCGTGAACACGATCCTGCCGCGGGGCTTCGAGGGCGAGGACATCTCGGGCTGGTCGGACCGCCCGCTCGGATTCATGACCGCCAGCCGCCAGATCAGCTACGCCGGCCACCTCGAGCTGGCGCGGCGCAGCGTGCGCCGCCTGGGGCGCAAGCTGATCCTGATCGATCCCGTCGACTACACCGAGGTACACGGCTGGCGCTTCTACGACCTGTTCATCGACCGGCGCAAGTGGCCGCGCCTGATCATGCAGGGCTACGAGCACGCGACCGACGTGCTCGACCGCTATCGCCGCTCGAGCGGCACCAAGCGGCGTACGCGCCCGCGGCCCGTGGCCGCCGCCACCTAGAGCACGAGGGCCTGCGCAAGCCGCGCGATGAGCGCCTCCCGCCGGCTCTCGATCTGGCTCCACGTGACGCGGCGACCTGCGTCAGCAGGGGTTCGCGTCGCTCACCAGCACGACGAACGCGAGCGTGTTGTTCAGCGCGTGGATGAAGATGCAGGGCCAGAGCGAGCGGGTGCGGTGGAAGACCCATGCCAGCGCCGTGCCCAGGATCGCGAGCGGCACCAGCTTGTCGGGCTCGAAGTGGATGGCACCGAAGATCAGGCCGCTCGCCGGCGCGGCGAGCCAGATGCCCCAGCTCTGCCGCAGCGACTGGAACAGGAAGCCCCGGAAGAACAACTCCTCCGCGAAGGGTGCGATCCCGATCACGAACACGCCGGCCAGCACTGCGAGCAAGACGCTCTCGTGCACGCCGAGCTCGTCCGGCAGCCGGTCGCAGGGCGGCCCGACCAGCGCGTTGTAGACGAGCGAGAGCGCGTAGTAGGCGGCGAACGCGATCGCCACCGTCTTCGCTGCCAGGCGGAGATCGAACCGCCTGAACCCGAAGGTGGCGGGTGACACCGGCCCGCCTTCGGCGGTCAGCACATAGGCCGTGATCACGAACGCGAGGTCCTGGGCGAGCGTTGCGATCAGCAGGAACGCGTGGTTGTCGGTGATGTCGTCGACGCCCACTGCCGCGAACGCGATCGCGATCACCAGCGTCGCTAGCAACGTGATCATCGCGGCCACGGCCAGGCCGATCAGCCCTCGCCCCGCGCCGACCGGAAAGCGGTCGCCGGCGTCGGCCGGTCCCTCGCCTGTACCTGGCAGGCCGAGCTGTGCGTCGGGCGGGCGCGCGTCCATCAAGCCGTCAGACGATAGGGGAGCCGCTCAGCAAAGCCGGGAGATTGTCCAGGGTGACGATGCGCTCGACGTCCTCGGCGTCCCGCGCCGAGCCGCTGCGATCCAGCAACACGGAGCGGATGCCCGCCGCGCGGCCTCCGGCGACGTCCACGCCGAGCGAGTCACCCACGAAGAGCGCGCGCGCGGCTGGGCATCGAACGGCCGCGAGCGCCGCCTCGAAGATGCGCGGGTCCGGCTTGCGCGCCCCGACCTCGGCCGACGTGACGACCGCGTCCACGAGCCCGCCGAGCCCGAGCTCGGCCAGCACTCGCCCAGCGAGCAGTCCCAGTTCGAGACCACCGCGGCGCGGAGGCCGAGGGCTCGCAGCGCGCCGAGTGCCGCCGCCGCATCCGGGATAGGGCGTGAAGCGAAGCGAGTCGAGCAGCACCTCGGTCAGCTCCTGCTGGTCGAGGCCGGCCGCGGCCTGTGGCAGCGCGCGGCCGAGCACCGCTGCGCAGCGCCGCGCGCAGCTCCGCCAGCGAGGCCGCGTCGCGGCCCTCGGTGTGGTGCTCCCGGTAGTAGGCCATCTCGGCCAGCATCGCCTCGCGCGCGTCGTCCTCGGCGACCTCGATCCCGTGCCGCGACGCAAGCGTTCGCCGCAGCAACGGCCAGGGCGGCTCCAGCCGCACCAGCGTGCCGAGCGCGTCGAACAGCACGGCCTCGTGGCGGGGAGGCGCAGTGTCCAAGCTTGGCGCCGAGGTCAGGCCGGAGCCGTGACGGCCTCGGCGGCGGGGTGCCCGTTCGGCGCGGGACTCGGCGCGGCCGCCTCGACGCGCACGGGGATTCCGTTCAGGTGCGCCATGCCGGCCAGCCGCTCGAGCCCGTCCGGATCCGAGGGGGCGAGCAGGTTGACGTTCACGCCGCCCGCCTCGTTGGCGAGCCGCCAGCCGCCCCTGTGGCCCCAGCCGTGCGGCAGCGCGACCGTGCCGGGCGTCATCTCGTCGGTCACCGTGACCGGCACCTCGACCGAGCCCGACGCGGAGGTGATCCGCGCGAGATCGCCGTCGTCGATGCCCGCCTCGCGCGCGTCGTCGGGATGCATCCGCAGCGCGTGCGTGCGCCCTCCGCGCATCAGGAGCGGCGCGTTGTGCATCCAGGAGTTGTGCGAGCGCAGCTCCCGCATCCCGATCAGGCGCAGCGGGAACTCCGCGTTTGCGCCGTTGGCGGACGCGAGCCGCTCGATCTCGCTCACCGCCGCGGGGTCGTCGAGGTGCACGCGGCCGCCGTCGTGGCGAACCTTCCGGTCGAGCACGCCGGTGGCGATCTGGTCGTCGAGCACGATGCCGTGCGGCTGGCGCGCCACCTTCGCGCAGCGACAGCCCGCAGCGGCGCAGCCCGAACAGGTCGCCGGCCGGCCCATCCGCAGCAGCAGGTCGATCAGCCGCCGCGGGCGCAGATCCGCATGCCCAGCCTCGCGAGCAGCCGCAGCGCCGGCAGGCTGTAGGGCGCGACGCCGATCCGGCGCGAGAGCTCGTCGATCACCTGCCACTCCTGGCGCGCCTCGCCGGCGGGCTCGCACCACCGGCTCCGTGACCTGGATGAACGGCGTGCTGAGAAGAAGCCCAGGAACGCCACCGGAACGTCCTCGCGCTCGAGGAAGGTGGTCGCGGGCAGCACGTAGTCGGCGTGCCTGTTGGTCTCGTTGACGTAGAAGTCGAGCGACACCATCAGGTCGAGCTCGCCGAACGCCTCCTCGAGCGCGTCGCCGTCCGGGACCGAGAGCACCGGGTTGCCGGCCGACACGAAGAAGGCGCGGATCTGGCCCTTGCCGGGCGTCGTGATCTCGCGCGGCAGCAGCGTCGCCGGCATGTTGCCGATCACGTCGGGATAGTCGCCGAACCGCGAGCGGATCTTGCCGTAGGTCGCGAGCCCGACCTTCTCGCCGATCTCGTCGAGCGCGATCGGCGGGCGGCCGAAGACGGCGCCGCCGGGCCGGTCGAGGTTGCCGGTGACGGCGTTCAGCGCGTCGAGCAGGAAGGCGACCAGCGTGCCGAAGCGCCCCAGGCAGGAGCCGGTGCGCCCGTAGGCGGCGGCGCTCGGCGCGGCCGCGAACGCGCGCGCGAGCTCGCGCACCCGCTCCGGCGCGATGCCGGTCGCCTCGCCCGCGCGCTCGGGCGGGAAGTCCGCGCAGAGCCGCTCGAGCTGCTCGGCTCCGCGCGCGTGCCGCGCGAGGAACGCCGGTCCGTCGAGCCCCTCGTCGAAGATCACGTGGAGCATCGACAGCAGCAGCCAGGCGTCCGCGTCCGGCCGGATCGGCAGGTGCTCGTACTGGCGCGCGGTCTCGGTGCGGCGCGGGTCGACGACGACGACGCGGCCGCCCCGCTCGATGATCGCGTGCAGCTGCTCGCGCACGCGCGGCGCCGAGAGCACCGAGCCGTGCGAGACGAGCGGGTTGGCGCCGACCATCAGCAGGAAGCCTGGTGCGCTTGAGGTCGGGGATCGGGACCGACCAGCGGCGATGCCGTACAGGAGCGCCGAGGCGGCGAAGCGGTTGTTCACGTCCTGCGAGCCGGCCGTGTAGTAGTGCGGGGAGCCGAGCCCGTCGAGGAAGCCCTTGACCCACAGCACGTGGCTGTAGCTGAACGCGCCCGGGTTGCCCATGTACCAGGCGACCGCTGCCGCGCCCGTGCAGGTCGATCGAGCACGCTTGCAGCCGCGCGGCGATGTCCGCCATCGCCTCGTCCCAGGTCACGCGCTCGAACTCGCCCGGGCCGCCGACGCGCTTGAGCGGATAGAGCACGCGGTCGGGATCGTTCTGGACGTCGGTCATCGCGATCCCCTTCGGGCAGGCGTAGCCCGCGAGAGCGGGTGATCCTGGTCGGGCCGAAGCTTCGTGAGGCGGCCGTCCTCGACCGTGGCGACCATCCCGCACAGCGGCTCGCAGATGCGGCAGAAAGTGACCCTCTCCTCGACCGCCATCGAGCGACCGAGTCTACCGCCAAGGCGCGGCCCCGCAAGTGTGACGACGGTACCCTTTCCCTTGGCAGGGACCGCCGTTTCCAGGCGGAACCCCCTGGAAGCGGCCCGCAGGCGCCTTCAGGCCTGCTCGGTTCGCTTCCGGCCCTTTCATATGACCTACCGCGAGCGAAAGCGCCACCGCCGCGGGCGCAAGGCGCAGCAAGATCCTGCTCGCCCTTGGTCGTGCTCGCGATCTGCGCGCTGATCGGCGGTGCTGTCGGTGGCCGGCTACGTGCTCTCGGTCGCCGCCTCCGCGCCGCCGCTCGCGTCGCTCAAGCCGGTCGACCAGGGCACGAGCTCGTCCGTCTACGCGGCCGACGGCAGCCGGCTCGGCTTCATCCAGTCCGACGAGATCCGCACCCCGATCCCGCTCACGCGGATCCCCGAGTCGATGCAGGCGGCCACGATCGCGATCGAGGACGAGCGCTTCTACGAGCACGGCGGCGTCGACTACGAGGGGATCGTGCGCGCCGCGGTCAAGAACCTCGAAGCCGGCAAGACGGTCGAGGGCGGCTCGACGATCACCCAGCAGCTCGTGCGCAACCTCTACGTCGGCCGCGAGCGCACGCTCCAGCGCAAGATCCGCGAGGCGAAGCTCGCGGAGGAGCTCGAGGACAAGCACTCGAAGCGCTGGATCCTGCGAGAGCTACCTCAACTCGGTCCCGTACGGCACGGTCGACGGGCAGACCGCGGTCGGCGTCCAGGCCGCCGCGCAGACGTTCTTCGACAAGCCGGCGAAGGACCTGACGCTGGAGGAGTCGGCGCTGCTGGCCGGGCTGCCGCAGGCGCCGAGCGAGCTGAACCCGTTCCAGAACCCGAAGGGCGCGCTCGAGCGGCGCAACGAGGTGCTGAAGAAGATGGCGAAGCTCGGCTACATCTCGAAGCAGCGCGCCGACGAGGCGATCGAGCAGCCGCTGCGGCGTACGCCGCGGCGACCTCTACACGAAGATCCGCGAGCCGTTCTTCTTCGACTACGTCAAGCAGCAGCTGATCGACCAGTTCGGCGTCAACACCGTGCGCAAGGGCGGGCTGCAAGGTCTACACGACGATCGACCCGAAGCTCCAGAAGGCCGGCCGCGAGGCGATCGACTCGACGCTCTACTACGCCGGGCGACCCGAGCTCGGCGGTGGTCGCGATCGACCCGCGCAACGGCTACATCCGGGCGATGGCGTCGAGCTCCAACTACAGGCACAAGCAGTTCAACCTCGCCGCGCAGGGCCACCGCCAGCCCGGCTCGGCGTTCAAGACGTTCGTGCTCACGACGGCGATCAAGCGCGGCATCAACCCGAACTCGACCGGCTACGTGTCGCAGCCGCTCGACCTCAACACCAAGGACTACGGCCCCTGGAAGGTCCAGACCTACGACCAGACCTACGGCGGCTGCATGAACCTGGTGCGCGCGACGCTGCGCTCCGACAACACCGTCTACGCGCAGCTCGACCTCGACCTCGGACCGAAGAGCGTCGCCGACACGGCGAAGGAGATGGGCATCACGACCAAGCTCGACGGCTATCCGGCCGAGGGCCTCGGCGGCCTGACGCGCGGCGTCTCGCCGCTCGAGATGGCGAACGCCTACGCGACGCTCGCCTCCGGCGGCATCCGCAACAAGCCGATCGCGATCACGAAGGTCATGTTCCCCGACGGCGAGGTCGAGGACCTCGGCAAGCCCAAGCGCGAGCGCGTCCTCTCCGACGCGGTCGCCTACGAGGTGACGAAGATCCTCAAGATGAACGTGCGAGCAGGGCACCGGCACGCGCGCCAACATCGGCTGCCCCGCGGCCGGCAAGACCGGCACCACCGACAACTTCAACGACGCCTGGTTCGTCGGCTACACGCCGCACCTCTCGGCCGCCGTCTGGGTCGGCTACCCGGACGCGCTGCGGGAGATGCGCAGCGTCCACGGCATCTCGGTCGCGGGCGGAACCTTCCCGGCGCGAGATCTGGAACAAGTTCATGCAGGTCGCAAAGGGCAACTTCTGCGACGACTTCCCGGCCCCGAAGAGCACCGATCACCTGGTCCCCGTTCTTCGGCAAGTACTCCGGCTACAACCGCTCCTACTCGTACGACCAGGGGGGTTACGGCGACTCCTACGGCGGCGGCTACAACGGCTACGACCCCCGCCTCTACGGCGGCGGAGGCGGCACTCCATCCGATGGCAGGAACAGGCGGCGAGGGCACCGGCGGAGGCGGCGGCGACACAGGCGGCGGCACCGGCGGCGCGGGCGGAGTCCCCTAGCGCGACCGCGCGCGCCGCACCGCGCGCGGCGCGGTCGTGGCGCTCGCCGCGCTGCTCGCTCGTCTACGTCGGCGCTCGCGGTCCCGTTCGCGGCGGCTGGCTCGCGCGGTCGTGCTCGCCACCGCCGGCGGGTCGCCCGGCTGGCTGCTCGGGCCCCTGCCGCTGGCTCGGCGGGTCGGTCGCGGACTCGCGCGCGGCCGGGCCGCTCTTCTACCTCGGCCTGTGGCTGGCGATGGTCGCGTACGTCGCCGTGCTGCTGCATGGCCCGGTCGATCGGCCCGCGGCTCGCGGTCGGCGCGATCGCCGTCGCGCACGTGCTGTTCCTGCTCGCGCCGCCGCTCCTGTCGCAGGACGTGTTCAGCTACATCTCCTACGCGCGGCTCGAGGTGGTGCACGACCTCAACCCGTACACCACAGCCCCGACGCCGTGCCGGGCGACGCCGCCTTCGGCGTTCGCCGGCTCGAAGGACGCGACCAGCGTCTACGGGCCCCTCTTCACGCTCGGCACGCTGCCGCTCGCGAAGCTCGGCGTGCCGGGCGCCTTCTGGACGCTCAAGGCCGTGATCGCGGCGGCCAGCCTCGGCATCGTCGCGCTCACCTGGGCGTGCGCCCGCCGGCTCGGCGCGCGACCCGGTGTTCGCGCGCTGGCGGTCGGGCTGAACCCGCTGGTGCTGGTGCACGTCGTCGGCGGCGCGCACAACGACGCTCTGGTGATGCTGCTCGTGATGGGTGCCGTGCTCGTCGGTGCTGTCAGCGCAATCCGCGAGCGGCGGGCGCACTGGCGGCGGCCGGCGCCGCGTCAAGGCCTCCGGCGCGGTCACGGCGCCGTTCATGCTGATCGGCGTCCGCGATCGCCGGCGTTCCTGCTCGGCGCGCTGGCGGCGATCGTCGCGGTCGCAGCGGCCGCGCGCTGGCCGCCTTCGGCTGGAAGGCGCTCGACGCGTTCGTCCTGATCGGCCAGAACCAGGAGCGCACGACGCGCTGGAGCATGCCGCAGAAGCTGCGCGGACGGGATCGGCGCGCTCACGGGCGGCGATCCCGACTCGATCGTCGACTTCACGCGCGCGAGCGCTTCGGGCGTGCTGCTGGCGTCGCGCTCGCCTATCTGCTGCGCTACGCCTGGCGAGCGCGGCCCGACCCCCGGGCATGGGTGCCGGCCGCCGGCTGGGCGACGCTCGCGCTGCTGGTCGCCACCGCCTGGCTGGTGCCCTGGTATGCGATCTGGCTGCTGCCGCTGGCGGCGCTCAGCCGCTCCCGCGCCCTGTGGCCGCAACGGTCATGCTGTGCGCGTACATGCTCGTGATCGCCGTGCCGCTATGACCTCCGAGTTCGAGCTGATCGACGCGATCCGCGGCCGGTTCGGCGACCGCGGCGAGCGCGTCGTGCGTGGGCTCGGGCGACGACGCGGCCGTGACGCGCGCGACGGGGTCACCGTCACCTCCGTCGACGGCTTCGTGGAGGGCGTCCACTTCCGGCTCGCGACCACCTCGATGCGCGACCTCGGACACAAGTGCCTCGCCGCGGCGACCTCCGACCTCGCGGCGATGGGCGCCGAGCCCGGCGAGGCCTACTTCGTGCTCGCCCTGCCCGAGCACCTGGCGCCGGAAGAGGTGACCGACTTCGCCGAGGGCGCGGAGGCGCTCGCCGCCGAGCTCGGCGTCGCGATCTGCGGCGGCGACCTGTCGCGCAGCCACGAGCTGTTCGTCGTCGGTCACCGCCGTCGGGCACGCCCGCGACGAGGCCGAGCTCGTCGGCCGCGACGGCGCGCGTCCCGGCGACCTGGTCGGCGTGACGGGCGCGCTCGGCGGCGCGGGCGCGGGCTGATCCTGCTCGAGCGCAAGCTCGGCGGGCTCGACGCTGAGACGGGCGCCGCCCTGATCGCCCGCCAGCTGCGCCCGCAGGCCTGCGATCGAGGCCGGACGGGCCCTGGCCCGGGCCGGCGTCCACGCGATGATCGACGTGAGCGACGGGATCGCCTCCGACTGCGTGCGCATCGCGGACAGAAGCGGCGTGCTGGTCGAGGTGCTGCTCCCCGACCTGCCGGTCGAGGACGGGGTCGCGGCGGTCGCGGAGCTGGCGGGCATGGACCCGATCGAGCTTGCGGCCACGGCGGGCGAGGACTACGAGCTCTTGGTGACCGCGCCCGAGGACGCGGCGCCGCAGGCCGAGGCGGCCGCCGACGCAGGCGGGCACGTCCCTGACCTGGATCGGCCGTGTGCGCGAGGGAAGCGGCGTCAGGCTGCTTGGCGAAGACGGAACGGAACGTTCGTTCCGGGGCTGGGATCACCTGGCCCGTCGGGCGGGCCCTCCTGCGCAAGCTTGATGATGATCGCGACCGCCACCTGCTCGGGGTCGACCGCATAGGAATGGCTCTGGAGCTGGCGCTTCAGCTGACGCTGCTTGAGGTCCCGTACCGTGGTCGTCATCGTCTCACCGAGTGCTTTATCGGCGCACGCTGAGCCGAGCCGCATACGATTGGCGTCCAAGGGGTTCGACGATGAGACGATTCTGGGCGCTGGCGCTTTTCCTCCTCCTGATTCCCGCTGGCGACGCCCAGGGGAAGCTCGTGGGCGAGTTCGACGCGGCGATCCGCAACGTGCGGCCGTGGGGCGCATACACGGTCGTCGCCTCGGCCCGCGTCTACGACACGACCGGCGTGCCGGCCCCCCGTCTCGCCAGCGCGATCGTCCATTTCCCGCGCGGGGCCTCGCTTCGCGGGCGTTTTCTGCGGAGCCGCTACTTCTGCGACCGCGCCAAGCTGCTCGCGGATCCCGACCCTGCCCGATGCGGCAGCGCTCAGTTCGCCTCGGGGTCGCTGCTGCTCGATGCCCGGCCCGCGATCCAGGAGCCGGTCCCGGCAAGCATCTGGCTGTTCCTCGCGCCGGGCGGCGAACGGGGCTCCAGAGCCAAAATCGTGGCATTGGTGGCCGCCAACCAGCAATCGCCCGCCTGGAACTTCGACGTGCTGGACGGCTATCTGGTCAAGGAGCCGCGCAGCGCGGCTCGCTTCGGGTACCGCTTGGAGCTGCCCACGACGCTCCAGCCGCTGCTGCCGCAGGTGACGCTCAGCCTGATCGAGATGAAGCTTCGCATCGTGGGCCTCGCCGACAAACGGCAGGTGCGCGTCTGCGTGCGGCGCTCGGGCGGGCGCTGCACCGCCCGTCGGACCCGCACCAGGCGCACGTTCTGGCTGAAGGTGCCGGCCTGTCCCCGTGGTGGAGACGTCGCGTTCGGAGCGGACTACGCGTTTCTCGGCGGCCAGACGATCGTGAAGCGCCGGAACGTGAGCTGCTCGCGCTTCCTCCATCCGTCCACCCAGGGGGAGGGCGAGATTCCGGGGTAGGGCGGGGTGGGCCTTGCAAAACAACAAAACCGGGCAAGTAGGGGATCGGGTTCGGGGCGATCCGAGTGTCCCAGCTGTGTCGTCCGCGACGCGGAATGAACGAGACGGCCAACTAAAGGCCATCGAGGCCTAATGCGTATCGGCACTTCCTGGATTGGGCCCCTATGTGGGGCTCAAACCGAAACGCATGGTTCGCAGGGTCACCTCGGCTCGCGAGGAGGTACGGAAGACAGTCAGGGTGCCACCGAACCCGCACTTCCGCCGCAAGGAACCGGCCCGCCTTCGAACCCCTCCCCTTATTGCCCGATTTTGCAGTTTCTCGATATTGCCCGATTTTGCAGTTTCTCGAGCCACCCGTAAGCCCACGAGCAGCGGCCGAGCAGCCCTAACGGCGCAGGGCCGACTCCGTCCCGCCCAGCGAGCCCGGGCCGGCGTAGGTGACCGGCCCCCGGACCGTCACGGGGTCGTCGAACTCCTCGACCGGCGCCCGCGCGAGGCAGACGATCGCCGCGGACAGCAGGGTGCCCGCCAGCAGCGAGCCGAGCGCGGCGGTCCAGACCGACGCGGTCGCAGACCCCACGAGCAACAACGCGTAGGCGACCGGGTCGGCGCCGAGGTCGAGCCGCACGCCGTAGTAGCCGAGGGCGAGCACGGGCAGCAGCAGCGCTCCGGCCAGGATGCCGCCCGCGAGGAAAGACCGGCGCGGCCGCGCCGGCAGCGCCGCGAGCAGGCAGAGATGCGCGGCAGGCACCAGCATCAACGCCGTGAACGGGTCCACCACGCATACGAGCAGCACCTCGATCGACAGCACCAGCGCCAACGCCACGGCCGCCGCGGGCGCCGAGAGGCCGAGCGTGGAGGATTCGGCCCGCAGGCGGCCCCCGAAGGCCGGGCGCACGGAAGACCCAGCCGACCGCGAAGCAGACCAGGATGCCGAGCAGCGGGAGGATCGCCTCGCCGGCGCTGGGAGCGGCCGCGGGCGACAGCGCCGCGGTTACCGACTCGGGAAGCCAGCCGATCGCCTCGAAGAGCCGCGCGACCGCAACCGCGAGCGCGAACGGCAGAGCCCCGGCCAGCGTCCAGCGGATCCAGTCCCCGACCGGCAACCGGCGCCGGCGGGCGCGGGCAAACGCGTCGAACGCGGCGATCACGGCCGGCAGCACGAGGCTGACGGCCAGCAGGGCGATCGCCCAGTCGGGGATCAGCTTGCTCACCGGCGACCAGGTAGCGGCGCGGTGATGCCTCGATCGTGCGGGTGCCGTCATATGCGAGCGCCGCTCCGAAGGCGGCCCGCCCGAAGAGCGTGAGCCGGTCGCTCGAGATCGCGTCGATCGTGTCCGGTCCGTCGCCGCGGGGCACCTCACCGCGGGCGGTGATCGTGACCGCATCGAGGCCGTGCGCGACCAGCGGGCCCTGATCCCGCAGGGTCAGCGGCCAGGCCTGCCGGAGGAACTGCGCAGGCCACGAGTCCTGGCGCGAGGACGTATCGGATTCCCTTGCGAGCGCGGCGTCCGCGGTGCGCGCGACCTGCAGCGAGCCGCGTCGTGAGTTGGTCGACCAGGGCACCACGAACGGCCGGCGCGCCGAGGCGGCGCCGATCTCGTCGACCACGAGCAGCGCGTCGACCTTGTCCCGGTCGCCATAGCTCTCGGCGAAACGCCGCGCCCCGGCGCCGCCGGCTGCGCTGCCGTCCACCGACACGAACACGAACGTCTTCTTACGGCTGGAGCCGTCGAGCGCCTGAGCCAGTTGGAGCAGCGCGGCCGTGCTGGAGGCGCTGGAGGCGCCCGGGCGGCCGGCGGCGTCCCGCGGCGCCATCACCACGACCTGGCGGTCGGAGGGCGCATTCAGCACTCCGACCACGTTCGACAACCGCACGTCGTTGCCCTTGAACCGGCCGTCGAACCCATCCCGGCTGGTCTCGAACCCGAGCCCGCGGAAACGTTCCTCGACGAAGGTCCCGAGTCCATCGTCGCCCGCGCTGCCCGGACGGCGCTCCGGATACAGCTTCAGGAGCCGCGCGGTGTCGCCGTAGGCGACCTCGCCCTTGAACGCGTCAGGGGCGATCGGGGCGCTCAGAGGCGCCGGCCGTTCCGAGATCGAGAACATCACGACCAGCACGGCGAGCAGGGTGGCCACGAAGGCCGCCCGATAGATGCGCAGGTCCACCAACCTGCGCCGTGTATATCAGGGATCGCGCCGTGTGCCCGGAGATCGGCGGATCAGCAAGGAAGGCTGCCTAGAATCACTCCCATGGCAGGTAATGTCGACGGCCGGCCGAAAGGCCCGGCTCAAGGCACGACTAAAGGCCGCACCACGCGGATATTGCTGGTGGACGACGAGCAGCCGGTCCAGAAGCTGCTCAGCTACCCGCTCGAGAAGGAGGGCTACGAGGTGGTGCCCGCCCGTGACGGCGAGGAGGCGCTCGCCAATTTCGAGCAGGGACAGTTCGACCTGGTGGTGCTCGACATCATGCTCCCGAAGGTCGACGGCCTCGAGGTCTGCCGCCGCTTGCGCGCGAAGAGCTCGGTGCCGATCATCATGCTGACCGCGAAGGCGGAGGAGATCGACAAGGTGATCGGCCTCGAGCTCGGCGCCGACGACTACATCACCAAGCCCTTCTCGATACGCGAGTTCCGCAGTCGCGTGCGGGCCGCGCTGCGCCGGGCCGAGATGGCACCCGACCAGGACGCCGACGAGGAGCCGCTGGTGCGCGGCGATCTGCGCATCGACTTCGCCAAGCGCTCCACCGAGCTCGATGGCACGTCGGTCGACCTCACCTACGTCGAGTTCGAGATCCTGGCCGTGCTGGCGCGTCATCCGGGCCGCGTCTACACCCGCGACATGCTGCTCGACCGGGTCTGGGGGGACTCGGCCTTTCGCGACCAGCGCACGATCGACGTGCACATCCGCCACCTGCGTGAGAAGCTCGAGCGGGATCCGAAGAACCCGGAGTACCTGCTGACCGTGCGCGGCGTGGGATACCGCTTCCGGGACGAATGATGTGGCGCCGGATCTGGTCGAACTCGATCAAGAACAGGCTCACGTTCCTGTTCTTCTCGATCACCGCGGGCGCGATCTGCGTCATCTACTTCTACGTCGTGCCGCAGCTCGAGTCCAGCCTCACCTCGCAGCGACTGGATGGGCTCGAGCGCGACTCGGTCACCTACTCGCGCCCGCTTCAGCAGACCGGAGCGCGCGACGTGCTGGCGTCCAAGCTGAAGTCGGTCGTCCGCACGCTGAGTGAGAAGAGCGGCTCGCGCGTCACGCTGCTGGGCATCCCGCGTGGACGAGCGGGCAGCCGGTCGCGTCGGCGATGCGCCGCCGTACGTGATCACCGACTCGCAGGAGGCCGACACCACGCTCGACCCGTCCTATGCGCTCGTGCTTGACGCGGCCCGCTCGGGCCACCTGGAGACCGGTACGACCGCCGAGAACGGCGGCGATCTGGCCCAGGTGGCGCGACCGATCCCGTTTCGCGGCAAGCCCTCCTGGGTGGTCGTGTTCTCGGCGCCGCTGGCTGACGTGCAGGACAACGTCGGGCTGATCAGGCGGCAGATCCTGATCGCGGGCGCGATCGCGCTGATCGTCGCGATCACCAGCGGGTACTACGCCGCGAGCGTGCTCGCCCGCCGCGTGAAGCGCCTCGAGCGCGCCGCCGGCGAGGTCGCGGCCGGCAACTTCTCCCGCCCGATCCCGATCGACTCCGAGGACGAGCTCGGACAGCTCGCGGTCGCCTTCAACGAGATGCAGCGCCGGCTCGCGCGACTCGACGAGGCCCGCAAGGAGTTCATCGCGAACGCCTCCCACGAGCTGCGCACGCCGATCTTCTCGCTAGGCGGATTCGTCGAGCTGCTTCAGGACGAGGACCTCGACGAGGACACGCGCACCGAGTTCCTCGCCACGATGCGCGGTCAGGTCGACCGCCTGCAGAAGCTGGCGACCGACCTCCTCGACCTGTCGCGACTCGACGCCGGCTCGCTCGAGCTCGAGCGCGAGCCCGTCTCCCTGCCGGCGCTGGCAGACCAGATCACGCTCGAGTTCGCGGCCGCGGCCGCGCGCGGCGGCGTCACGCTCGACGTGGCCGAGTCCGCCGACCCGGAGCTCGAGGCGCTCTGCGACGGGCAGCGGGTCGCCCAGATCCTGCGGATCCTGGTCGACAACGCGGGCACGCACACGCCGCCGGGCACTCACATTCGCGTGCGGACCGGCACCGAGCCCGCGGGCAGCAACGGCAAGGCGACCGCCTTCCTGGAGGTGGAGGACGACGGCCCGGGCATCAAGCGGCGCGAGCTTGACCACGTCTTCGAGCGCTTCTACACGGGCAACACGGGCGGGTCCGGCCTCGGTCTTGCGATCGCGCGCGAGCTCGCCAACCAGATGCGCGGCCGGCTCGAGGTGCGGTCGCGACCGGGCGAGACCGTCTTCCGGCTGACGCTGCCGCTCGCCGGCGACGTTCCGCCGACGCCGCCGGTGGGCCGTGAAACGACCGCTTCCGCGGGGCCGAGAGCGCGCGCGTGAGGGCCTACGCTCAAGGCCCTTGCGGCACTCGCCGCCGTCCTGTTGGTCGCTCGCGCTTGCCGGCTGCGGCGGCGATTCCAATTCGGACAGCGGCTCCCAGACCGTCGAGCGCACCCGCGTGCAGGTCGTCGAGGGCCTCGGCAAGAACGGCTTCCACCCTGAATCGATCTACCAGAAGCTCTCACCGGGCGTCGTCACGATCACGTCGATCTTCGGGGGCGGCCAGAGCGTCAACGACCTGCTCAACGGCGATGGGAGCGCCGGCCAGGGAAGCGGCTTCGTGATCGACGACGACGGCCACATCGCCACGAACGCACACGTGATCACCGACGGCACCGGGAGCAAGATCTCGAAGGCGGACGAGGTCTACGTCCAGTTCAGCCGACGGGAACCAGGTGCCGGCGAAGATCATCGGGTTCGACCCGAATGCCGACGTCGGCGTCGTCAAGGTCGACCCGAAGGGCCTGAACCTGGTGCCGCTCGATCTGGGCCAGACCGGCACGGTCAAGGTGGGCGACCCGGTGGCGGCGATCGGCAGCCCGTTCGGCGAGGAGAACTCGCTCTCGGTCGGCGTCGTATCGGCGAAGGACAGGACGATCCAGGCGCTGACGGACTTCTCGATCAGCGAGGCGATCCAGACCGATGCCGCGATCAACCGCGGCAACTCCGGCGGGCCCCTGCTCGACCAGCGCGGGCGCGTGATCGGGATCATCACCCGCATCCGCTCGTCCTCCAGCAGCGGCGGCAACGTGGGCGTCGGCTTCGCCGTCCCGGTCGACACCGTCGGCCGCTCGATCGACCAGATCCGCTCGGACGGCAAGGTCCGGTACGCCTACATCGGGATCAGCTCCCAGCCGCTCTATCCGCAGCTGGCCGACAAGCTGGGGCTGCCGGTCGACAGCGGCGCCTTGATCGCGGACGTCGTGAACGATGGCCCCGCCGACAAGGCGGGCCTGAAGGGCGGCGGCAAGGAGATCCGCTTCCAGTCCTCGCTCGTGAAGGTGGGGGGCGACGTGATCACGAGGGTGAACGGCAAGCGCATCAGCCGCGGGAACGACTTCAGCTCGCTCGATCACGCGCTTCAGCCCGGGCGACACGATCACGGTCGAGGTGTACCGCGGCAGCGACCGCCGCACGGCGCAGGTGACGCTCACCGAACGGCCGAACAGCTTGTCGTCGAAGTAGCGTTCATCCAATGATGGAGCTGGTGACCGAGCTGGCGCTCGGGTTGCGGGAGCACGTGCTGCCGTCGCTGGGGCCCACGCCGCCCGTGCGCACGTGCGCGCAGGAGCGGGCGGGGACGTGACCTTCGCGATCGACACCGAAGCCGAGGACTATCTCGAGGCGCACCTCGCCGAGCACGCCCCCGACGTGGCTTTCTACTCGGAGGACCGCGGGATGGTGCTGCCGCGGACGACGCCCGACCGCACGCAATGTTCTGGTCGTCGATCCGATCGACGGCACACGGCCGGCGCTGGCCGGATTCGAGTCCGCCTGCGTCTCCGTCGCGGCGGCGCCGCTCGGCGACGGCGAGCCCTCGATGGGCGACGTCGAGGTGGGCGTGGTGGTCGAGATCAAGACCGGCGCGGTGTTCGCTGCCGAGCGGGGCCAGGGCATCCGGCTCCGGACGCCCGACGGCCACCCGGCGGAGGCGACCTTGAGCACGGCGGAGGATCTCTCGAAGATGTTCTGGACCCTGGGATTCCGTGGCCGGCCGGCGCTGCCGCTCGTGACGGTGCTCGAAGAGCTGATCGACGCGTCCTCGGTGGGCGGCGCGGTCTTCGACCTGGGCTCGGCCACCTATGACCTGACGCGCCTCGTCACAGGCCAGCTCGACGCGTACCTCGACGTGGGCAGCCGCATCATCGAGGAGGCCCCCGCGCTCGAGGCCCGATTCGAGGAGGTCGGGGGCGGCGCCGTGCTGAACAACTCGCCCTACGACCTGGCCGCGGCGGTGCTGTGCGCGGAGGAGGCCGGCGCGATCGTGACGGACGCCCACGGCGCGCCGCTGGCCGCCCGGCCGCTGCTCGGGCTCGGGCCACGAGTACCAGATGTCCTGCGTCGCGGCCGCCAACGAGCCCCTGCACCAAATGATTCTCGAGGTCCTCGAGCGAGGCTTCGCGCGCCTCCGCCCGAAGTGCGCTGGAATAATCTGCGCGCTTTCGGTTGGGATTCATCACCGTTTGGGGCATAACGCCTCTTCAACCACTCTGAGCCAGGGAAAGAGCCCCCTCCTTGCTACAACCGGTCAGCGTTGGCCACAAGGCCCTAGGTGACTACAGGCACCTGATCGGGCGCACGCTCGTCGACGAGATCCATGCGCTCGCCGAGCCGCTCCAAGGCAAGCGCGTGCTGCACGTGAGCGCGACGGCGCTGGGCGGCGGCGTCTCGGAGATCCTCTACGCGCTGGTCCCGCTCATGCGCGACGCCGGGCTCGAGGTCGACTGGCACATCGTGATCGGCCGCGAGGAGTTCTTCAACGTCACGAAGCTCATGCACAACGCGCTCCAGGGCAATCCGCAGGGGCTGACCGAGAAGGACTGGGAGATCTTCGACCACTACAACCAGCTGAACGCGCAGGAGCTGGAGGGCGAATACGACTACATCATCATCCACGACCCTCAGCCGGCCGCCCTGCGCAAGTACCTGCCCGACGCGCGCGGGCCGCTGGATCTGGCGCTGTCACATCGACCTCTCGACGCCCAACATGGACGTGCTCCAGCGGATGGTGCCGCTGATCGAGCTCTATGACGCGAAGGTGTTCCACCGCGAGGCCTACGTGCCGGCGGGCGTGGACGGCAAGGTCGAGATCCTGCCCCCCGCGATCGACCCGCTGTCGCCCAAGAACATGGCGCTCTCCCCGGAGGACGCGGCCTTCGTCTGCGACCAGTTCGGCGTCGACGTGGACCGGCCGCTGATCTGCCAGGTCTCGCGCTTCGATCCATGGAAGGACCCGCTGGGCGTGATCGACGCCTACCGCATCGTCAAGCAGCAGATCGACAGCGTCCAGCTCGCGCTGGTCGGGTCGATGGCGACCGACGACCCCGAGGGCTGGGACTTCTTCCAGCGCACGATCGAGCACGCCTCCGGGACGAGGACATCAAGATCCTCAACAACCTCAACAACGTGGGCGCGATCGAGGTCAACGCGTTCCAGTCCCAGGCCGACGTGATCCTGCAGAAGTCCCTGCGCGAGGGCTTCGGCCTGACGATCTCCGAGGCGCTGTGGAAGGTGCGCCCCACGATCGCGGGCAACGTCGGCGGGATCCCGCTCCAGATCCAGGACGGGGTCTCTGGCTTCCTCGTGAACACGCCCGAGGAATGCGCGCAGCGCTCGCTCGAGATCCTGAGCGATCCGGAGCTCGGAAAGCAGCTCGGCCGGTCCGGCAAGGAGTACGTGCGCACGCACTTCCTGATGCCGCGGCTGCTGCGGGACTGGCTGCGGATCTTCACCGACCTCTCCTAGGCCGGTATCACCCAAGCGGTAGCCTGACTCCCATGGAGCGGCCGCTGATACTGCTCTCGAACCGGGGGCCGGTGACCTTCGAGCGCGACGACTCCGGCGAGCTCGTGACCAAGCGCGGCGGGGGTGGCCTCGTGACCGCGCTCACGGGGCTGCTGCGCCAGCGGGACGCCCTCTGGATCGCGTCGGCCATGACGCCCGAGGACATGGAGGCGAGCAGGAGCCATGGCGGCGAGGGATTCGAGGTCGAGCTCGACGGTCCACCTACCGGATCCGGCTGGTCTCGTCGGACCCGCTCGCATACGACCGCTACTACAACGTGATCGCGAACCCCCTGCTGTGGTTCGTCCAGCACTACCTCTGGGACCTCTCGAACGTGCCCGACATCCGGGAGTCCGAGCACGAGGCCTGGGAGCACGGCTACAAAGCCGTGAACCGCGACCTGGCGGAGGCCGCGATCGAGGCGATCGAGGGCCTCGACGAGCCGGTCGTGATGGTCCACGACTACCACCTCTACACGAGCCCGGGGATCATCCGGAGCCGGCGCGAGGACGTGTTCCTCCACCACTTCGTCCACATCCCGTGGACCCATCCGGATGCCTGGCGCGTGCTGCCGAACGACATGCGCACGGAGATCTTCGAGGGCCTGCTGGCGAACGACATCATCGGCTTTCACACCCGCTCGTACTGCAACAACTTCCTGCAGTGCTGTCGCGAGCTGATGGGGCTGGAGACGGACTTCCAGCGCCAGGCGGTGCTGCACGGCGACCGCGAGACGTGGGTCCGGCCGTATCCGCTCGCGATCGACTGCCGGAGCTTCGAGCGCGACGGCGGCAAGCCCGGCGGTGGCCGAGCACGAAGTGGAGATCCTGCGGCGGCGGCGCGATCACATGATCCTGCGGGTCGATCGGGCCGATCTCTCGAAGAACGTCCTGCGCGGCTTCACCGCGTTCGACATCTTCCTCGAGCAGCATCCGGAGTTCCGCGAGCGCGTCACGTTCATCGCCCACCTCCAGCCGTCGCGCCAGGACATCCCCGAGTACGTCGAGTACCTCGAGAAGATCGAGGCGCTCGTGGCGGTCGTCAACCACCGGCACGGCACCACCGATTGGATGCCGATCGACCTGCGCCTGCGAGACGACTTCGAGGAGGCGGTGGCGCTCTACAAGCACTTCGACCTGCTGCTGGTGAACGCGATGTGGGACGGGATGAACCTGGTCTCGAAGGAAGGGCCGCTGGTGAACCAGCACAACGGGATGGTGATCCTGTCGGAGAACACGGGGGCGCACGAGGAGCTCGGCGATTGCGCCCTGTCCGTGAACCCGTTCGACGTCCAGGAGCAGGCCGATGCGATGTACCACGCCCTCACGGCCCCGGAGGAAGAGCGCCGCCGCCGGTGGGAGCGCCTGCACGCGATCATCACCAGCCGCACGCCGTCCGACTGGATCGAGGACCAGCTGCGCGACATCGAGAGAAAGCAAGCGGGCGCGCGTAGGCGCCCGCTAGGGGGAAGGCTCGCGGCCGATTATCCTGGCGCGAACTCACCGCCCGGAGGCGGCTTCGGGCGCCGGGGTGCGGATGGCCGCGACGGCGGTTCTGGCGGCGTGGACGGAGCGGGCGGCGGGCGGGCACCGTCGTCGGCGCTCCCGCACCGCGGGCGCTCGCCGCCCAGCGCTCTGCCCGGGCGCGGTCGCGCGGTTGCGCGGCCCGACGAGGCGGCGGTCTGGGCGTCTGCGCGGGCCGGGGCGGCGCCTCCGGCGCGGGCGGCCGGCGCGTCGCGGGCGGTCGACCGCCTCAGAGCACCACCCGCCAGGGATCGCGAGCAGCACCGCCGTCAGGCGGCCGACGTTCTCCCATCGAATCCGGCCCGCGAGGGTCCGCGTCTTCGGGCTCGTGGCGGGTCGGCTGCATCTGTTCGTGAAGGCTGTGGGAGCGCCCATTCACCCCTCTGCCAAGGCCCATCGGCTATCCTCGGCCGTCGCGATGATCCGTTTCTATGACCTATTCGTGCTGCTCGACCCGGAGGCGCCCGAGGAGCGCCGGGCCGCGATCGTCGAGCAGGTGAAAAGCCAGATCGACTCCGGTGGCGCGTCTTTGAAGGGAGACGCCGACTGGGGCATGCGGCGGCTCAGCTATGAGATCGACCACCGGCGCGAGGCGCAGTATCACCTGTTCCAGTTCGAGGGCACGCCGGAGGTCCTGACGCAGCTCGACCGCTCGCTGTCGATCGACGACAGCGTGCTTCGTCACCGCATCATCCGCCTGCCAGGCGATTCCCGAACCACGCCCAAGGCGCCCGAGGAGGGCGCGCGGCGGCCGAGCGAGGAACGCGGGCCGTCGCGCGACAGCGGCCGCGACCGCCGTGAGCCGAGCGCGGACGGCGACGCCCATGCAGAGGCCGCGGAGCCCGCCGCGGAGGCCCCCGCCGAGGAGCCTGCCGCCGCGCCGGAGCCTGCCGCGCCCGCCCCGCCTTCGGATGTGCCTGCCGCCGCGGCCCCACCACCGGATGTCCCGCCGCCTCCCGCAGAGAGCGAGCCGGCCGGAGCCGAGCCGGCGCAGCAGCCCGACGAGCCCGCCTGACGCGCTTCTGCGCGAGTCGCGCGCGCCTCGAAAAATCTCTGCCGCGTTTGCGGAAAGGAAGCCGCGTCGGGCCGCCGAGTCAGCCCGCGACCGTGCTTACACTGTCAACTCGATCTCAGAAGGGAGCAACCGTGGCAGCCACGAACATCAACCGAGTCGTCATCACAGGCAACCTGACACGTGATCCGGAGCTTCGCTCCACGGGGGGCGGCATGTCGATCTGCAGCCTCCGGGTTGCGGTCAACGGCCGGAAGAAGGACGCCGAGTCGGGCCAGTGGGTCGACAAGCCCAACTACTTCGACGTCACCGTGTTCGGCGCGCAGGGCGAGAACTGCGCCCAATATCTCGCGAAAGGCCGGCCGGTCGCGGTCGAGGGGCGCCTGAACTGGCGCGAGTGGGAGGCGCAGGACGGGGCCAAACGGCAGTCGGTGGATATCATTGCCGACACTGTCCAGTTCCTGGGCTCCCGTGACGCGCCTCAGTCGAACGGCGTGGTCGAGTCCGACGTACCGGCCGACACCTCCGACTTCCAGCCGGCGGCGGCCGGCGCCGGCAAGGACGACGACATCCCGTTCTAGACACCGGCGCACACCGGGTGCCCGCACCGATTACGAGGTAGGTGAAGCAAGCAGTTGGCAAAACGCACGACCACCAGACGCCCCAAGAGCCAGTCCTTTGCACCGGGGCGGCGGAAGAGCTGCAACTTCTGCCGCGCCAAGGTCGATCACATCGACTACAAGGACTTTCAATCGCTGCGCCGCTTCCTGTCCGACAAGGGCAAGATCCGCTCGCGGCGGATCACGGGCGCCTGCCGCCGGCACCAGAACCAGCTGGCCGAGGCCGTCAAGCGGGCTCGCGAGCTCGCGTTCCTGCCCTACGTCAGCGAGCGCTAACCGGCTCCCATGGCGGAGGCAATCCTTCTGAAGGACGTGGAGGGCCTCGGCGAGGCGGGCGCGGTCGTGGACGTCTCGCCGGGCTACCTTCGCAACTACCTCGCTCCCCGCAAGCTCGCGCAGAACGCCACGCCGGCGTCGATCGCGGCCTCCCAGCGCCAGCGTGAGCAGGCCGAGACCGCGGCGCGCGAGCAGACCGAGCGCGCGCAGGAGACCGTCGGGCTCCTGTCCAAGACGGTCTTGACGATCTCCCACCGGGCGGGTGAAGACGGGCGCCTCTTCGGCTCCGTCACCGCCAAGGAGATCGTGGACGCCGTGCAGCAGGCGCGCGGGCTCAAGGTCGATCACCGCAAGGTGCGGCTCGACGAGCCGATCAGGGAGCTGGGCACTCACATGGTCGAGATCGAGGTGTCCGAGGGCGTCACGGCATCTGTCAAGACCATGGTCGTCGAAGAGAAGTGATCTACCGCGTCGCCGGCGCATCACGAGCGGCGCTGCGGGTGGTCGGCGCACTCGTGACGGTCACGCCCACCCGCGTAGCCGTCCCGCCGCAGAACATCGAGGCCGAGGAGTCGGTGCTCGGCGCGATGCTGCTGGCCGAGCCCGCGGTGGACGCGGTCACGGTCGACGTCCACCTCAAGCCGGACGACTTCTACCGTGACTCGCATCGCCTGATCTTCGAGGCGATCATCAAGCTGAGCCACAACAATGCCGGCGTCGACCCGCTGACGGTCAGCGCCGAGCTCGACCAGCAGGGCCGGCTCGAGGCCGCGGGCGGCAAGGCTTACGTGTACCAGCTGGCGTCGGGGGTGCCGACCGCCGCCAACGCCCGGCACTACGCGCGCATCGTGCAGGAACAGGCGCTCCTGCGCCGCCTGCTCAAGTTCTCGCAGAAGGTCGAGGCCGACGTCGTCGACCTGAAGGGCGAGCCCAGGCAACTCGTCGAGGACGCGGAGCGCACCCTGTTCGAGGTCGCGCACGCTGAACGGTCGGGAGACTTCCTCTCGCTCGAGGACATCCTGCACGAGCAGGTCGACCGGCTCGAACAGCTGTCACGGGACGGCACGACCCTCACCGGCACCCCGACGGGGTTCAAGGACCTCGACGACCTCACCGGCGGCTTTCAGAAGTCCAACCTGATCGTGCTGGCCGCCCGGCCTTCGATGGGCAAGAGCGCGCTGGTCGCGAACATCGCCGAGAACGTGGCGGTGGACCACCATCGCCCCGTCGCGCTGTTCTCCTTCGAGATGTCCGTCACGGAGCTCGCGCAGCGCTTCATCGCCAGCCGCGCGCGCATCCCGGGCGACAAGCTCCGCAAGGGCCAGGTCGCGCGGAACGACTGGCCGAAGGTCGTGAGGGCGTGCGAGACGCTCAACGAAGCGCCGGTCTGGATCGACGACTCGTCCGACATCGACATCCTCGAGCTGCGCGCCAAGGCGCGGCGCCTTCATTCCAAGGAGCAGCACCGCGGCGGGCTCGGGCTGATCATCGTTGACTACCTCCAGCTGATGCGGGCTGATCCGTCGGCGGACAGCCGCGTCCAGCAGGTCGGCCTGATGAGCCGCGGGCTCAAGATCCTCGCCCGCGAGCTGGAGGTGCCGGTGGTGGCCGTCTCGCAGCTCAGCCGGGCGCCCGAGCAGCGCTCCGACACGCACAAGCGGCCGATCCTGTCCGACCTCCGCGAGAGCGGCCAGATCGAGCAGGACGCCGACCTCGTGATGTTCATCTACCGCGAGGAGTACTACAACCGGGAGACCGAGCGCCAGGGGATCGCCGACATCCTCGTGGCCAAGCACCGCAACGGGCCGATCGGCGACGTCGAGATGACTTTCCTGAGCCGCTATCCGAAGTTCGCCAACATCGCGCGCGGCGAAGGGTTCCCGGTGGACCAGGTACCGGTCGGGGACGGCATGCCCGAATGACCGAGCGATTCGTCCGCGTGGCGAGCGAGGAATGGGAGTGCCCGCACTGCGGTGGAGACGGCTTCGTGCTCGACGAGCAGGGAGACGCGGTCGCCTGTTCCTGCCGCGCATCCCGGCTGCGACGCTCACGCTCGACCGGGGCCTCGTCGGTGATCCCGCGCAAGTACCGCGGCGTCTCGTTCGATCGCGCGCCGGTCACCGAGCTGAGCTCGAACGTGGTCCGGCCCGTGCGCGCGTTCTGCCGGAACATCGACGAGAACATCCGCCACGGCAGGGGCCTCTGGTTCATGGGAGACGTGGGCACCGGCAAGACCACGCTCGCGATGCTGGTCTCGAAGGAGGCGATCAAGCGCGGGCACTCGGTCGCGATCTACTCGGTGCCCCGGCTCCTCGCCGAGATCCGTGACACCTACGACACGCGGCCGCCGGCGACCGCTCTCACGCCGACCTGTTCGCCCACCTCGTGGCGGTCGACGTGCTGCACCTCGACGATCTCGGCGCGGAGAAGCAGACGGAATGGGTGCTCGAGCAGCTCTATTCGCTCGTCAACGAGCGCTACGAGCAGGAGCGCTCGATCGTGGTGACCACCAACCTGATCGAGACGGCCTCGCTGGAGCAGCAGATCGGCCGGCGCACCGTCTCCCGCCTGACCGAGATGACGGACCAGCTTCCGCTCTTCGGCCCGGACCTGCGCGAGCGCTACGACCCCGCCCGGTCGGCGCTCGGCTAACGGCCTCCTACACTCTCTTGCTGTGCCTGGAATAGTCGTATTGGGCGCCCAGTGGGGCGACGAAGGAAAGGGAAAGGTGACGGACCTGCTCGCCGAGCAGGCCGACCTCGTGATCCGTTTTCAGGGCGGCAACAACGCCGGCCACACGATCGTCCGTGAGGGACAGGAGTTCAAGTTCCACCTGATCCCGTCGGGCATCCTCTATCCGGGGCTCACCTGCGCGATCGGCAACGGTGTGACGGTCGACCCCAAGGTGCTCCTCGACGAGATCGAGGGGCTCAAGCGGCAGGCGATCGACGTCAGCGGGCTCAAGATCTCCGCAAACGCCCACCTGATCATGCCCTACCACGTGCTGCTCGACCAGGCCGGCGAGGCGCGGCTCGGGAAGCTGCGGATCGGCACCACCAAGCGCGGCATCGGGCCCTGCTACGCGGACAAGGCGTCGCGCCTGGGGATCCGGGTCCAGGACCTGCTCGACCCTTCGATCCTGCGGAAGAAGATCATGGCGGCGCTCGAGCCGAAGCGGCACGTGCTGCGCTCACACGCCAAGAACCCCGCGCTCGACCTCCACACGATGACCGAGGAGTACGTCACGTACGGCCACCGGCTCGAGCCGCACATCGCCGACACGGCGATGCTCTGTCACGAGACGCTCGAGCGCAACGGCACGGTCGTGTTCGAAGGTGCGCAGGGCACGCTCCTCGACATCGACCACGGCACCTATCCGTTCGTGACGTCATCGAATCCGATCGCGGGTGCCGCCTGCGTGGGCGCCGGGGTGGGCCCGAAGGCGATCGACGAGGTCTGGGGCGTCGCCAAGGCCTATTCGACGCGCGTCGGCGAGGGTCCCTTCCCAACCGAGCTCCACGACGAGATCGGGCGGCACATGCTCGAACGCGGGCACGAATACGGCACCACCACGGGGCGCCAGCGTCGCTGCGGCTGGATCGACCTCGTCGGACTGCGCTACGCAGCGCGCATCAACGGTCTCACCGGCCTCGTGGTCACGAAGCTCGACGTGCTGTCCGGGATCGACCCGCTGCGGGTCTGCACGAGCTACCGGAACGACGAAGGCGCCGTGTTCGAGGACTTCCCGTACCACCAGTCGATCCTGCACAGCGCGACTGCCGTGACGGAGACGCACCCCGGGTTCGACGAGGACATCGGCGACTGCCGCACGCTGGCCGAGCTCCCCGGCGCAGCGCGCGACTACCTCGAGTTCATCGCCGACTACGTGGGCGTGCCGGTGAAGCTGATCGGCGTCGGCCCGGGCCGCGAACAGGTCATCTGGGCGGACGGCGCCCGGCCGTTGCGCGCGGTCGCCTAGAGGTTCTTGGGCTTCCCGGTCGTGCTGCACAGGTAGCCCGGAACACACTGCGCCGGGTTGCCGTTGTGCTTCGCCCAGTTGCCCGAACCAGAGACGCCGGCAACTGCTTCGATCCCCAGGTTCCGGTTGAACCAGGCGTGGTTGCCGGAGATCGTGAGGCGCGGATTGTCGGCCGTCACATGGATGCCGTCACTGCCATTGCGGTCGACAGCGTTGTCGGAGATCAGGCCGCTCACCACCGGCCCGGCCAGGATGCCGTCGATCCCGTTCTGGGTGACGGTGTTGTCGTGCGCGTCGAGGATCACGCGGTCACGCGCCTCGATGCCGCCGGCCCCGTTTCGCGAGATGACGTTGTCCGTCAAATTTGCCCGCGACTCGACGAGGCTCACTCCGGCCCCACCGTTGTCGCTGATGACGTTGCCCCTACCGGTGAGGACGCCACGTCCATCATGCACGCCCGAGCCGGTGTTTGCGCGAATCGTGTTCCCGACAAGGTTCACGGTGCTGCTCGAAAAGAGTGTGTGATCCCTACCTCGCTGCCAGTCACGCTGACGTTCTGCACGGTCCCGCTGGTTCCCCGCACGAAGCTGACGCCGCCGGTGCCGCCTCCCACTGCTCCATCCTCGATCCGCGCGTTTTCGGCGGACACCCGGATCGATCTGCTCGCCGCGGACACAGAATGGCCATTCAGGTCCAACGTGACGTTGTCCGCGCCGATGATGATTCCCTCCTCGGGACAGCCGATCACATCCGAGTCGAGCGTCGTGTCCTGCGTGATCATGCCGCCGCAATTGACGTGGCCGGCCAGTGCCTGCCCCGCAACCAGGGCGAGTAAAGCCGCTACGCCCGTGAGCGTCGCCAAAAGGCCAAGAAGTCTCTGCATGCGAATCCTCCGCGGTCGAGCGGGCTTTGACCGTACAGGCAATAAGACGCCGCGCCGAGCCATTTCCGGCGCTCTATCGGCTGCCGCCGCCCTAGACCGCGAACGGGTCGCGCACGCGCGGCAGCTCGTGCCGCTCCTCCTTCGAGCGCTCGCCCCGGCGCAGGATCCGCATCGCGAGGAACCCCGCCGCCAGCAGCGACGCGGTCGCGAGCGTGATCTGAACTCCCACCAGGCCGTCCCGGGTCCAGTACACGTCCTCCAGCTCCAGCAGCAGCGCCGACTCGTCGAAGGTGAGACCGATGCCCGCTCCGAGGGGAATCGCGAGCGTCTCGCGCAGGCGGCCGTCACTGGCGAAAAGCGCCGCCGCGCCGGCCGCGAACGCGACCAGGATGCCCGGCACGAAGTGATGGATGTGCCGGCGGCCGATCCGCACGTTGAAGAGCAGCGGCACTCCTCTGCGCACCCCGAAGGTCGTGAGCCTGACGGTGCTGGACGAGATCACGAACGCCAACAACAGGTTGAACAGCACGGTCTCCCCCGTGGTCGCTTCGCGGTATCCGATGCGCGCCACGTCGACGGTGTCGAGCGCCGCGCGGGCGCCCTCCTGGATCACCTCGGGCGCGGACTCCGGGCCCTCGGCGACCACGCGCCGGCGCCACAGCCTGCCGACCTCGCCCGCCGCGACTGCGCCCACCGTCCCCAGGGCGACCAGGCTCATGACGAGCGTGCGCTGCTCGAGCGGGTCCAGTCGGCGCAGGCGGCGCAGCATCCGGCGGCCGCGGCGTCCCGGAACGACAGGAGGGGAGCTCCGCCTCAGGAGCGCCATGCCGCGATCAGATCTGCATCCGGGACCTCGCGCACCACCCGCGCGGGCACGCCCATCACGACCGCCCGCGGCGGCACGTCGCGAGTCACGACCGCACCGGAGGCGACGAACGCCTCCTCGCCGATCTCCACACCCGGCGTCAGCACGGCGCCGCCGCCGATCCGGCTCGCGCGCCGGAGCACCGGGCCGGCCAGCTCGAAGTCGCGGTCGTGGCGGCCCATCGTGTCGTCGTTGGTCGTGACGACTCCGGGTCCGACGAACACGTCGTCCTCGACCACCGTGTTTGTCGTGATGTAGCAATTGGTCTGGATCCGCACACCGGCGCCGACACGAACGTCGTTCTCGACGCCTGTCCCGCGACCGACCACGCTGCCGTCGCCGATCGTCGAGCGTTCCCGGATCTGTGTCTGATCGCCCACGATCGCATCCTTCCCGATCCGCGCCCCGGCGTAGACCACCGCTCCCGCGCAGACCGTCGCGCCGTCCTCCAGCACCAACGGACCGGGGTCCTCGCGCGGTGCGGTCGAGCTTCGCCCCAGTCGCGCCCGCTTGCCGAGCACGGCGGCATCCTGGATCTCGCATCGGTCGCCGACCACGGTGCCACTGTGGATGACGACGCCCGCGCCGACCTCGACACCGTCGCCGATCACGACGTCGTGCCCAAGCATCAGCCCCGGCGCCAGGTCGGACGGATGCACGCAGTGCTTCATGCCGGCACGGCGAGCTGCACGGTGGCACCACTTTCGAGAGAGCGCTGCAAGGCCTCGAGCACGCGCACCGTGCGCAGCGCGCTGGCAGGACCGGACCGAGGCTCCGTGCCGGAGGTGAGCGACTCGACGAAGTGCCGGCATTCGATGCGAAGCGGCTCCTCGTTCGACACCTGCGGGCTCATCACGTCCCCGGACCGCGTGATGTACTCGCCGTAGTTGCGGAAGTCCCGGTCCACCGCCTTGTCGTAGATCGTCACCTTGCGCTCGAGCTCCATGTCATCGAAGGTGGCCATGCGCTTCGAGCCCACCACTGTGAACCGGCGCTCCTTGTGAGGGTCGAGCCACGACAGGTGCATGTGGGCGACGCGACCGGACGGGAATCGCAGGTAGCAGAACACGACGTCCTCGACCCCGGCGCGGACATAGCACTCACCGCGGGCGAGCACCTCGGTGGGCTCCTCGCTCGAACAGGTGGAGCAGGACAGAGACGTCGTGGGCGCCGAGACTCCACAGCGCGTTCTCGTCGCGGCGAATCTTCCCGAAGTTCACTCGATTCGAATAGACGTAGTGAACTTCTCCGAGGTCGCCCGCTTCCATGATCTCCTTCAGCTTCGCGATGCCCGGGTGATACTCGAGCAGATGTCCCACCATCAGCGTCCGGCTCGCAGCCTCGGCGGCTTCGACCACCGCCGTCGCCTCGGCGGCAGACTGCGCGAGCGGCTTCTCCACGAAGCAGTGCTTGCCGGCCCCGAGCGCGGCAATCGCGATCGGCGCATGCGAGGGTACGTCGGTCGCGACCACCACGGCGTCGAGCCCGTCGTCCGCCAGCAGATCGTCGAGCGCGGGCGTGAAGAGCGTGCCCGGGAACGCGCCGCGCCAGCGCGCGAGTGATTCCTCGGAGCGGTCGCAGCACCAGCGCAGCTCGCAAGTTTCGAGTCCCGCGAAGTTGCGCGCGAGGTTCGGGCCCCAGTAGCCGAGCCCGACTACGCCAACAGCGACCTTCCTGTTGTCAGGCGTCACAGCCGCACCAGGTTGCCAGACTCGATCCCGCGCGTGACGCCGCGGAAGTCGAGGACGAGCTGCGCCTCCGCCGCGGTGCGCCGGTAGTCGAGCTCGGGGTGGGCCGTCACGATCACGACCAGGTCCGCGGCCCCCAGCTCCTGTTCGAAGGGCACCGACTCGAGTCGCGCCTCGGGGAGCGTCGGCACGTGCGGGTCGTGATAGAAGAGCTCCGCGCCCCGCTCGCCGAGCAGCTTCAGGATCTTGAGGGCGGGTGACTCGCGCAGGTCGCCGACGCCCGGCTTGTAGGCGACGCCCAGCAGCAGGATCCGCGAGCCGTGCACCGGCTTGCCGTGGTCGTTCAACGTGCGCTCGATCTTGTCGACGCAGAAGTACGGCATGCTCTGGTTGATCTTTCCGGCCAGCTCGATGAACTCCGTGTAGAAGTCGAACTCGCGCGCGCGCCAGGCCAGGTAGAAGGGGTCGACCGGCAGGCAGTGGCCGCCCATCCCCGGCCCCGGGTCGAAGCGCATGAAGCCGAACGGCTTGGTGGCGGCGGCATCGATCACCTCCCATACGTCGATGCCCATCCGGTCGCACAGCACCGCGAGCTCGTTGACGAGCGCGATGTTGACCGAGCGGAAGATGTTCTCGAGCAGCTTCGCCATCTCCGCCGCATCCGGAGTGGAGACGACCATCACGTGGTCGCAGACCTGCTCGTACAGCTGCTTCGCCCGTTCGCTGCAGACGGGGGTGAGACCGCCGATGATCTTGACCGTGTTGCGCAGCGTGAAGTCGGAGCGGCCCGGATCGACGCGCTCGGGCGAATAGGCGACGTGGAAGTCGCGGCCCGCGGCGAGGCCGGACTCCTCGAGCAGCGGCACGAGCCGCTCGCGGGTGGTGCCGGGGTAGGTCGTGGACTCGAGCACCACCAGCTGGCCGCGGCGCAGCACCCGCGACAGCGACGTCGCCGCATCCACGACCGGGCCGAGGTCCGGCTGGCGGTTCTCGGTCAGCGGCGTGGGCACGCAGATCACGATCGCCTCCGCCCGCGTGAGCTCGTCGTAGTTGGTGGTGGCCGTCAGCAGCCCAGCGGACACCACGCTCGCGAGCTCGGCGGCGTCCACGTCCTCGACATAGCTGTCGCCGCGCGCGGATCGTCTCGACCCGGCGGGCATCGACGTCCAGGCCGATGACCTCGATCCCCTCGCGCGCGAACGCGAGCGCGAGCGGCAGGCCGACGTAGCCGAGCCCGACGATCCCGACGGCCGGCCGGCCTTCAGAGGTTCCTGCAGGGCTTCCTTCAGGGCTTCCAGACGACTCCACGACTCAGGCAGTGTAAGAAACCGGGCGGCTCAGTCTGCCTCCACGCCTCCTCGAGCGCGGTCACGATCGCCTCTCCGGCGCGGCCGCCGCCGTACAGCTCCGGATGCCGAGGCCGGCCGCGCAAGGCCTTCGAGCGCCGCCAGCACCCGTCGCGGGTCGAGGCCCACGAGCCGGTTCCAGCCGTGCTCCACGGTCTCGGTCCACTCCGTCTGTCTCGCGCAGCGTCAGGCAGGGCACGCGGGCCAGGTAGGCCTCCTTCTGCACCCCGCCGGAGTCCGTCAGCACGGCCGACGCGCCCCGCAGGAGCCCGAGGAAGTCGAGATAGCCGAGCGGCGGCACGAGCCGCAGGTGCGCGAGCGCTTCCAGCTCGCCGAGCGCGCCGAGGCGCTCGAGCGCCGCGCGTGGTGCGGGGATGGACCGGGAAGACCGCCGGCAGTCGGCAGCCGGCGCAGCAGCTCCACCAGCTTCGCCAGCGGAGCCTCGTGGTCGACGTTGCCGGCCCGGTGCACCGTGAGGACCAGCATACTAGTTCTGCGCCAGCCCGAGCCGCTCCGAGCGCGTCGGATTCGCGCGCCGCGACCGGCGCCATCGCGAGGCTCACGTCCGCCATCACGTCACCGACCAGCCGACGCCCGCGCTCGATCCCCTCGCGCTCGAGGTTGCGCGACGGCAGTCGGGTCGAGCACAGGCAGAGCTCGCTCACGTGGTCGGTCAGCACCCGGTTGCGCTCCTCCGGCATCGACCAGTCGAAGGACCGCATGCCGGCCTCGACGTGCGCCAGCGGGATCCCGAGCCGCGCGCAGGACAGCGCGCCCGCGAGCGTCGTGTTGGTGTCCCCGTAGACGAGCACGAGGTCCGGGCGCCTCGGCCTCCAGCACCGGCTCGAACGCATGCATGATCGAGCGCGACCTGCTCGCGTCGGACCCCGAGCCGACCCCCAGCCGGCGGTCGGGGCCGGCAACGACAGCTCCCGGAAGAAGACCGCCGACAGCTCGTCGTCGTAGTGCTGGCCGCTGTGCACGAGCAGCTCGTCGTGGCGCTCCCGCAGCCTGCGCGAAACCGCCGCCGCCTTGACGAACTGGGGCCGGTTTCCGACCAGGGTGACTATCCGCATGGCAGTATCGGTTGTCCACGCCGTTTAACACCATGTCGGGTAAGATTCCGGGGCACTGGGCAGGAGGTGGAGGTCATGCGGGAACTGGCACAGGACACTGTCAGAAGCCAGCATCAACGTCGCGCGACACATCTTTAGGTACCTGAGCTACCAGATGAGTCGCTGACCGCCGCGTCGGCGGGCGGTAAATGACGAGCCGGGGGTGCAGGGCCGCCGGCGGGCATCGCACGCGCATCGCGCGCCTCCTGGTTGCAGGTCGCTCCGAGACCGGGGGTGGGGGCGAGTTTCGGCCTGTATAAAGGGAAAGTCGGATGAGGGACGGATGACGCCATTGAGGCTCGCTCGCGAGGTTTGCGATCCGCAGGCCGGTGCCTATCCTGCTCGTCTGGGTAGGCGTTTTTGTTGTCGCCCTCTTCTTCGCCGGCAACGCGCGCGACAACCTCCACGAGACGAACCTCCAGATCCCCGGCACGGACGCCGATCGGGCGGCGAAGCTGACGCGAGCGGCAGTTCGGCGCGCAGATCAGCCTCGCCGTGCTGCTGAAGGCGCCCGCCGGGCAGGAGCGGCTGCTCGAGCGCGAGGCCGAGCGGCTGATCGCCCGCCTCGAGCGGATCGAGGGCGTGCAGGTGCTGAGCCCGTTCGCGATCGGCGGCGACCGGGCGCTGCGCGAGCCGCCCGGTCAGGCTCTGCTCACGCTGCAGGTGCAGCGGTCCGAGGAAGAGATCTCGACGAGACCGTCCCGGCCGTGCAGCGCGAGCTCGACCAGGTGCAGCCACCGGTCGAGGCCGAGCTCTCGGGCCGCGCGCCGCTCGTGCGGGCGCTCAACGAGGCGTCGCTCGACTCGCTCGACAAGGGCGAGCTGATCGCCTTCCCGATCCTGATCGTGCTGCTGCTGCTCGTCTTCCGCAGCCCGATCGCGGCGCTGGTGCCGCTCGCCTGCGGCCTGTTCGTGACCCGCATCGGCACGGCGGTGATGGGCTTCCTCAACGACCTTTCGCGCTCGACGCGCTGGCGCTGAACATGCTCACGATGATCGGCCTCGCGCTGGGGTCGACTACTCGCTGCTGATCGTGTCGCGGTTCCGCGAGGAGCTCGCCGCCGGCGCAGCGTCGAGGAGGCGCTCGAGCAGGCGGTCGCGCGCGCCGGGCGCACGGTGCGTGTTCGCCGGCACGGCGCTCGCGGTCGGCATGCTCGGCGCGCTCCTCGATCGCGCCCGGGAGCCTGCTCGAGTCCGCGACCCTCGGCGTGATCGTCGCCTGCGTGCTGGCCGTGGTCGCGGCGCTGTTCGCGATCCCGGCCGGCCTCGCGCTGCTCGGCACGAACGTGAACCGCTGGCAGCTCTGGTCCGCGCGCCGCGAGAACCCGTGGGTGCGGCTCTCCGAGCGCGCTGTCGAGCAAGCCCGGATCGCGGTGCTGCTCGACGATCGTTCCCGCTGCTGTTGCTGTCGGCGCCCGCGCTGGCGCTCGACACCGGCCCGCCGAACGTCGCGAACCTGCCGCCCGACAACGCCGCCCGCAAGAGCTACGAGGACTTCGAGCGCGACCGGGGCGCCGGCTGGGCGACGCCGTTCGAGGTCGACCTTCACACGCAACGGGCCGATCACGACCGAGCCGCGGCTGCGCGCCTGAAGCGCTTCCAGCTCGCAGGCCGCGCGGCGAACGGCGTCGAGGCGGTGCTCGGCCCGGCCTCGCTGCTCGACCGCACCGCGGTCCTGCGGCGGCTCACCCGCCAGATCGCCACCGGGCGGGCGGCAGCTCACCGCAGCTCGAGCGCGGCCTCGCGCCGGCTGCTCCGCGGCGCCGGCGCGCTCGACCGCGGCCTCGAGGCGGGCGCGCAGGGCGCGCGACGACGCTGACCGCCGGCCTCGGGCAGGCGGCGGCCGGCTCCGGCCAGATCGCGGGCGGCACGAGCGCCGCCGTGCCCCAGACCCAGCAGCTCGCCGACGGCGTGAGCGCAGACCGGCGAGGGCGCGACCCGCTCTCGAAGGCGTCGCAGCCGCGCAAGCCGCGGAGCGCGCGAGGCTGCAGGACGCGATCGCGGAGCTCACGCGACGTCCTCGTCGAGCAGAACCGCAACTCCGACGACGAAGCTGACGACCCGCTCGACAGAGCGCAGTCCGCGGTCCAGTCGGCGCTGCGCAACCTCGGCAGCGTCGGGCCCGGCGGCGGCGGCCGACCCGGCCGTGGCAGCGCGCGAGGCAGGACATCCAGGCGCGCGCTCTCGCAGCTCGGCCCGCTCGCAGTCGAACCTCGCCGACTACGCGACCGAGCTCGACGCCAACGCGGCCGCCGCGAAGGAGATCCGCGCGGGATGGAGCGCCTGGTCGGCCGGCCTCGCGCAGATCGCCGGCGGCAGCAGCAGCTCGACTCGGGCATCGCCCGCACCGCGGCCGGCGCGACGCAGCTCGCGGACGGCGCCGGGGTGCTCAACGCCGGCACGCAGCAGCTCGACACCGGCATCAACCAGCTGCTCAGCGGCAACGGCGGCGGCGCGCGGCGCTGTCCTCCGGGCTCGACCGCGGCCGCCCCGGCAGCAACCCGGATCGGCCGCGGCCTCAGCGGCTGCTCGACGGCGTGGTCGCCGTGCGCCAGGCGAACGACCCGCAGCACGCGAGCCCGCGCGGTCAGGGCACCGACGTCGGCAAGGCCGCGACCTCGGGCTACTTCGTGCTCGCGGGCATCGAGGGCGCGCAGCCACAGACCCAGGCGAACGCGGCTTCGCGATCAACACCGCCCGCGGCGGCAACACGGCGCGCGTGATCGTGGTCCCGGACGGCGGCGCCTTCGACGAAGACACCAGGCGCTGCGCCCGCCGCTCGAGCGGGCCGCGCGGCGACACCGCCAAGGACGATGGGCGCCGAGGGCGTCGTCGGCGGCCCCGCCGTGCTGCTCGACGACTTCGACCAGGCCACCTCGGCGCGCTTCCCGTGGCTGGTCGTGGCGCTCGTGGTCGTCACCTTCCTGGTGCTGCTGGTCCTGTTCCGCGCACCGGTGCTCGCGCTCGTGCGCGGTGCTGCTCAACCTCGTCACCGTCGGCGCGGCGGTCGGCATCCTGATTATCGTGTTCCAGACCGACCCGCCGCTGCTCGGCGGGCCCGGCTACCTCGACGCGATCGCGCTGAGCGGCATCTTCGCGATCATCTTCGGGCTGTCGATCGACTACGAGGTGTTCCTGATCAGCCGCCTGGTCGAGGGCCGTGCGCTGACCGGGACGACCGAGGGCGCGATCCGCTACGGCCTCGAGAAGACCGCCACGATCATCACCGGCGCCGCGGCCGTGATGGCGTTCGTGTTCCTCGCGTTCGCGGTCTCACCGGTCGCGAACACGCGCCAGTTCGGGATCGGCCTGACCGTCGCGGTGGTGCTCGATGCGACCGTCGTGAGGCTGATCCTGCTGCCGGCGCTGATCCGCCTGTTCGGCGAGCGCACCTGGGCGGTGCCGGCCTGGCTCGACCGGATCCTGCCGAGGTTCCCGACGCACTGAATGACAGCCGTCCGTCCGAAGCGGCTGGACGGGTCGCGAATGCCAGCAAGCGGCCGATCGGATGCCCGACGCCGACTTGCGAAGCTTCGGGCAGGGAATGTGATCTTCTTCAGCTGGTCCTGTACCCCGGGTCCTTGTAGCCGTAGAACGCCTCGAAGCTGAGCTTGCCCGCTCGGCGGGCAGGTCGGCTTGGTGAACCAGAACGTCCGCTTCTCTGACCTTGCGCTTCACGCACTTGCCGCGCTTGCGCTTGGTGCACTTCTTCTTCGTTCTTCAGAGCGTCAGGCCGGTGACCGTCACCTTCACCTCGGCGACCGAGATGCTGATGCCGTTGACCGGGCCGGTGGGCAGCACGACCTTGTAGTCGTACAGGCCGTCGGGCGTCGGCTCGTTGAAGAAGTTCACGTTCACGACCGGATCCGTCTCGCGCACCGTCGGGTTGTCGCGCACGACCGGGGCGCGCTCGTCCGGGATGCCGATGATCGCGAACGAGGCCACCGCGCCGGGAGCCGGCTTGGTCCAGAACATCTCGAGGTCGGCGGGGATCGGCCGCTCTGCGAACGGCCGCGCGTCGACCAGCACCCTGCCCCTGCCGATCCGCGCGAACCGGCAGACGTCGACGTGTTCTTGGCGTTCGTGGCGCCTTCTTCTTGCCCTTCAGCTTGTTGTCGATGAACGGCGTGAAGCGGCCGCTGCCCTTCTCGAGCCGGACCTTGTCGACGAGCTTCTTCGGCCGGCAGTAGTACTGCTTGTTGCGGAACGCCTTCGGCACCGTGGCGCCCTTGGGAGCCGGATGTGCTCGTTCAGCTCGTCCGGGATGCCGCCGGTCGGGTCGTAGCTGCGCGACTCGAACACGACCGTGTAGCGGCCGTCGGACCGCATGTCCTTGACCTGGTAGTTGAACTCCTGGACGACCACGCCCTGCGCCACGGCCACCGCGCAAAGCGAGACCAGCACAGCGATTGCGACAGCGAGCTTCTTCAACGGAACGGCTTCCCCCGTGCCTGCGTCGATGACCTGCGCGGGCAATGCTAGAGGAAGCGGCAGCCCCCGCGTCAGCTGCAGGTCGCCGTACGCTCTCCGCCGCCTCGCGCTCATTGCGGGTTGACTTGTGCGGCTCGCCACGTTAAAAATCTGGCTGCTCGACGGGCAGGGAGCCTCGACGAGCGCCGGCCGCTCCGGTCACGCGCACCGGACCAGGACGGCACAAGAATCCTCGGCTGAGGGGATTTGGGGAGCTCGAGAGGCCCGTCGATTGGACGGGCCTCCGTTTTTCGTCCGCGCGACGCGGTTTCGCTTCGAGTGTGCATGCGGGTACTCGCGCGTGCAAGAGATACCCATCGCAGACCAGGAGGAGAAGCCGAATGCCCCCACGCGGAGTGAAAAAGGGAACGAAACGCGCCCGGCAATACGAGCACGTCAAGGACAGCGCGCGTTCGCGTGGCGCCTCGCCGGATCGTGCCGAGGAGATCGCGGCGCGCACCGTGAACAAGGAACGCGCCCGTGCGGGCGAGTCGCGAACTCGCTCTCGCAGCTCGACGAGCGGCTCGTCGCCGAGCCGCCGGGGTGGCCAGCGCTCGGGCACGAACCGCCCCAAGGGCCGCACGCGTGAGCAGCTCTACAACGAGGCCAAGCGTCTCGGCGTGGAGGGACGCTCGCGGATGAACAAGTCGCAGCTGCAGCGCGCTGTCGACGCGAAGAAGCGATAGGAGGCACCATGGCCGTCGACATCTGGGTGTACCGAGAGACCGTCCCGGAGATCGACCTCGAGGACTACCACGTGGAAGCCATCGACGGTGAGATCGGCAAGGTCGATCCGGCCACGTTCGAGGTGGGCGGCGACTCGCTCGTCGTCGATACGGGACCGCTGGTCTTCGGCCGGAAGGTGTTCCTCCCGGTCGGCACGATCGAGCGGATCGACACCGACGCGAAGAAGATCTACGTCGATCGCACCAAGGACGAGATCAAGCACGCGCCGGAGTACGACCCGTCCGGATACGCCGACCAGGAATACCGGATCCGGCTCGGCGAGTACTACACGCCCTTCTACGAGTAGCTGTCAGGAGCTCCGGCCGGACTGCCGGCGGCGGCGCTGAGGAGCCGCCCGGTCCCGCCCTTGAGACGCCCTAGGCCCTCGCCCGCCGTGGCCGGTGCGCCGCAGCGGGGGCAGTACTGCCACCCCGAGCCGAGCTCGCTCCCACAGCGAGTGCACGCCGGGATCGCTGCCCGCTCGGCGATGTGCCCGACGACGTCCGGTGTCTGCTCGGCGCGGTCGCTCGGGCTCCGGTGCGCGCTTGCGCGCTGGCGAGCCGCTCCGCGGTCGTTGAATCCGGCCACCAGCCGCGACAGCTCCTCGACGCTGCCGGCGGCCAGCGCCGAGCCGCGCGTGACGGCGATCGCGTTGCGGGCCTTCCAATGATCGTCACGCGGATCGGCCCAATAGCTGGAGCAGGTGGAGATCTTGAGCGGCGCGTGGATCACGACCACGTCCACCTCGCCGGCGGGCGCAGGTCGACGCGCATCACGCTCTCGTACTCGAACTCCTTGAGCCGCGCCGAGAACGGCAGCCCGGCTCGCGCCCCCGTCTTGAAGACGAACGCCCGCCGGTCGGTCGCCACGATCGCCGCGGAGAGCAGCCCCGGGATCACGAGCCTCACCTGCTCGCCCGGCTCGAGCGCCCGCTCGAGCCCTGCCTGTGCCCTGCGGTGAAGCATCTCGAGCCCGGCTTGCGGGCGAGGCGGCCACGCGACCGACCGGCGGCGAGGAGGCCGTCGATCCCCGCCCCGCTGTCGGGACGTCCTCTCCGGACTGCTTGGCATCCGTAGCCACGATCGCCTCTCTCCGTGGGCGGACGGCAGTGCTCCACCCGTTCCTGGCAAATTGCGAGTTTCCGCTCCGCCCCTGCTTGCAAGCTGCGGAAGTCCACTGGAGTATGCCGTACGCGCAAGCCCGGGTACGACGGGCTCGCGAAGGAGGTGACATCCTCCAGCGCCCGGATGGCTGCCCTGAGACAAAACGGCGAGGTGTTCGGCGACCTGCGCCGGCAGGCGCCCGGGGCAATCCGTCGCGCCAACCTGCTGCTGCTCCGCTCGGCGCTGGCGCTCGGCGCCGCCCTGACCGGCCTGGCGTCCCTCGTGGCGCTGCTCGGAGACGACCCGGGCGCCACCAACAGAGCACTGAGGTTCGTGGACATCGTCGGGCCCGACGGCGGGTCGTCGGCGATCCGCGGAACCCTCGCGGCGGCGTTCAGGTACGACGCGCTCGCCGCCCTGTGCCTGATCGCGGCAGCCGTCGGGGTTGTCTGGCTCTCGGCCGCGTACCTGCGCGCGTTCCTGCGCGCGGTGCCCGCCACCGAGGCGGCGGGCGCACCGGCCGATCGTCGCCCCGGGGCTCTGGGCGCCCTGACGCTGTTGACGCTCGCTGGGCTCTTCGCAGCCGTCGCCGCGGCACTGGTCTTCTCCGGGACCGACGGCTCGTGCCGCGATCGACGCGCTCGTTGGTGGAGACCGCGCGCTCACCTTGTGGAACGCGGGCAAGTGGCCGTGCCTCGTGGTCGCGTACGTGCTGCTCTTCGTGTCCCTCTACCGTGCCGTCGTGATGCCTCCGCGCGACCACCCGCGCCCGATCTCTCCTCGCCAGGCCGTTGCCGCCGCCCTGTGGGCGCTCGTGCTCGGCGGCTTCATCTTCTACCTGGCGAACTTCGACTCGTTCGACCAGACCTACGGGAGCCTCGGCGCCACGGTGGTGTCGCTGATGTGGCTGACCCTGTTCAGCGTCCTCTACTACGCCACGCCCGACCTGCAGGTGGACGACCTCGGCGCGTTCATACCGGGGCTTGCGGTCTCGCTGGGGGGTTTCCTGGCGATCTCGGCGGGCTTCGCGGCCTGCGCCGCGGCGCTCGACCCGTTCGGCAGCGTCTACGGGGCCGTTGCCCTCGGGATCGCGGCGCTCGCTTGGCTGTGGCTGTCGAACATCGTGACTCTGCTCGGCGTGGGACTGAATCTCGTGCTCACACCGGCGCCCGCCGGCGATGGACGGCGTGCGCGCCGCCGGGGCCGACCTCGAGCTCCAGCGGCTCGTGCGGGCCGCGCTCGAAGACGACATCGCCCACCGCGGCGTGTGGAGCGCGCTCCCCGGCGGTCCGCGGGCGCCGGGGCTGCTGACCGAGCTCGAGTGCGACCTGAACGACTGGGGATTCGCCTACGGCGTGGCCTGGGCGATCGCGAAGCGGCTCCTATCCCGCCGAGCCCGATCGCCGGATCGCAGAGCGCGCGCTCGAGACCGCGCGGGCCGTCTTCGGTCAGTACACGGCGGGCGAGGACCGGCCGGAGTCGCGTAAAGAGCGCGAGCTTGCGGGGAATATCCTGCAGGGGGCCTCGGAAGGAGTATCGGAAGGAGTACCGGAAGGCAGCATCCCCGAACGTTGATGGCGACCGTCGAGACGAACCCCACGCTGGCGCTCGTGCCCTCCCAGGAGGAGCAGCTCCTGCGGGAAACCGTGCGCGCGATCTGCAGCGACTACGGCCGGGAGTACACGCGCCGCAAGGCGGCCGAAGGCGAGCCGGCCACGGAGCTCTGGGATGCGCTCGCCAGCCGCGGCTACCTGGGCGTCAACCTTCCGGAGCAGTACGGCGGCGGCGGGCTCGGCATGTGGGCCCTGGCCGCGGTCGGGGAGGAGATCTCGGCGGCGGGATGCTCGCTGCTCCTGATCGTGGTGTCTCCGGCGATCGTGGGCAGCATCGTCACCAGGCACGGCACCGAGGAGCAGCGGGAGCGCTGGCTGCCGGGCATCGCTGCCGGCACCACCAAAGTCGCGTTCGCCATCACCGAGCCCGACGCCGGCTCCAACTCGCACAACATCTCCACCTCCGCCCGGCGTGCGAACGGCACGCTACGTGCTGCGCGGCACGAAGACGTTCATCTCGGGCGTCGAGGATGCGGATGCGATCCTGGTGGTGGCCCGTGCCCGCGACGCGGACGGCAATCTCGGGCTGCCGCTGCTGCTGATCGTGGACGCCGATGCGCCGGGGATGGAGAGGCAGCACATCCCGACCGCGCTGCGCGCGCCCGACAAGCAGTGGCAGCTCTTCTTCGACGACGTCGAGGTCCCGGCCGAGCGCCTGATCGGCTCCGAGACAGGCGGGCTGAAGGCCGCCTTCGACGGGCTCAATCCGGAGCGGATCATGGGCGCGGCAGTGTGCAACGGCGGCGCCCGGCTGGCGCTCGACCTGGCCGCCGCGTACGCTCGGGAGCGGATCGTGTGGAACGTCCCGATCGGGGCGCACCAGGGCATCTCGCATCCGCTCGCGCAGGCGAAGATCGAGCTCGAGCTGGCGCGGCTCATGACCCAGAAGGCGGCCGCGCTCTACGACGCGGGCGCGCCGGCCGGAGAGGCCAGCAACATGGCCAAATACGCCGCCGCCGAGGCCGGGCTGCACTGCATCGACCAGGCGATCCAGACGCACGGCGGCAACGGGTTCGCGCTCGAGTACGGGCTCACCGACATCTACTGGGGGATCCGGTTGGTTCGTACCGCCCCGGTCTCGCGCGAGATGATTCTCAACTACGTCGCCGAACACTCCCTCGGGCTACCGCGCTCGTACTGACGACAACAAAGGCCGAACCGAGGCCCGCGACTCAAGGCGCGGGACCGGGCGCCGACCCATAACACATGCGCGAGGGACGCTGGGATCGCATACTGCGCGAGCTGCGCAAGCTCGTCTTCGGCGCCTGCTGCGCGATCGGCGGGCTGGCCGGGATGTGGACCGGAATCTGGCGCTCCCCGGAGCTCGATGCGGGAGGCGGCGTGTTCGACGAGCTGGCGAGCACGCTGAAGCCGATGCTGCCCTACTTCGGAGGCGGGCTGGGGCTGGGCATCGCGGTGGGCCTGCTCATCTGCCTGACGCTGCTGAAGCCGCGCACGCGGCCGGCGCCTGTGCCTGCTCACCCGCCGGCAGAGGCTCCTAGCATTGCCTCAGGATCGCAGTCCGCCCCTGTGACGTAGGCGAACCGTAGACGGTCACATCCTGCACCTGGCTGCCGTAGGAGAGCACCGCCGTGCAGGCGAGCACCGGCGGGGCTTCGTCGTCCGACTCGGGCGAGAACGTGAGATGGACGCGCACGTGCCCACCGTTCACCTGGAGCTTCCGAAGCATCGGGTACCAGGGTGACTGCCTGTACCTCGAGGCCAGGTAGCGCAGCAGCGACTTGCGGCGCGGCGCACCGCTGCGCGGCGCACCGGAGCCGCCCGTGCTCTCGGCCGAGGACTCCCCGTCACCCGGCGCACCAGCGGCGGGCGAGCCGCCGGAGGGCGGCCGGTTGTACCCGGCGCCTCCCCTCTGCGCCGAGCCCGAGCCCGGCTGCGTCTGGGAGGCGGCCGGTCCGCCTCCGGCCGATCGTCGTCACCGCCGCATCCGAGTACCGGGACAACCAGGCCAAGCAGGAGGACAGCGGCGACCGGGACCAGCAAGATTGGCTTGAGAATGCGTCCCCGCAGCACGGAGTGAGTGTAAGGCGGGGCGGCGAGGGCGCCTCCTGGTCCCTCGCCGCGCGCCTTTCGTCCTTGAAGGGCGGTCCGTGCCCATGCCCCCCTATCAATGCCGATAGAGGGTCGCGAACCCGAATTCCGTATCTTCAGAACCCAAGACGAGCGCGATCGCGAGAACTTGCGCTTGTCCGAGATGTATTTGAGCCATATTGGCCGCCTTGCCGACCGACAGCTGGGATCCAGGCCAGTACGAGCAGTTCGAGCGCGAGCGATCGGCCCCGTTCTTCGACCTGCTCGACCTGGTCGAGCCCTGCCCCGGGGGCCACGTCGTCGATCTCGGTTGCGGCACCGGCGAGCTCACCCGCTCGCTGCACGAGCGGACTGGCGCGAGCACGACGCTGGGGCTCGACTCGTCGCCGGCGATGCTCGAGCGAAGCGCGTCGCACGCGGGCGAAGGCCTGTCCTTCGAGCTCGGAGACATTGCCGAGTGGGCGCCCTCCGAGCCCTTCGACGTGGTGTTCGCCAACGCCGCCCTGCACTGGGTCGACGACCACGCCGCGCTCTTCGCGCGGCTGACATCCGTCCTGGCCGCCGGCGGTCAGCTCGCCGTGCAGGTGCCGGCGAATCACGACCATCCGTCGCACCTGGTGGCGGAGCGGGTCGCCGGCGAAGAGCCCTTTCGGGAGGCCCTCGACGGCTACGTCCGTCGAACGCCCGTGCTGGAGCCGGAGCTCTACGCCGAACTGCTTCAGGCCCTCGGCTACGAGTCTCAGCAAGTCCGGCTGCAGGTTTACCTGCACGTCCTGCCGGAGGCCGAAGCCGTCGTCGACTGGGTCAAGGGGACGCTGCTGACGGACTATCGCCGGCGGCTACCGGAGAGGGCGTACGACGACTTCCTGGCCCGCTATCGAGCAATCCTGAGCTCCGAGCTCCCCGAGGAACGACCCTACCCGTTCACCTTCAAGCGCATCCTGCTCTGGGGCAGGCTCGCTCAGAGCCAGAGCTGAAATCCGCCTCTTCTACGACGCCGCCTGATCCGACAGGCCTGCTGCTTCGAGGGCTTCGGCCTCGCTCCCGAAAGCACACCACCAGACAGCCTTCCTGTCACGCCATTCGTTGGCCAACCACATCGCCCGCTCGATCGACGCGCCGCTCCCCGCGCCCTGCCCGTGAATGCGCCCGCACGCGAACGTCCGGTCCCCGAAGTCTCGTATCTCCTGGACCTCCGCTCTGAGATCCGGGAAGACCGCGAAAGACTCTTCCCACCAGCTTCGAACACCGGCATGGCCCCGGTAAGGCTCGCCCCCCTGGACCCACACCTCGTACGGCGTGAACTCCACTTCGGGGTCGTTCAGAGCAAGGTAGGCCCCGAGGTCGCGTCGGTTGAAGGCGTCTATGGCTCGGTGGTGGAGTTCGACGTTCTCCTGCGACATCGCGTGCGCAGTATCTCGCCTAACGGCGCGCCGGCCGTCCCCGTCGGGACACGTGTCAATCCCGACCCCCCGGATTTGGCTCTGAAGTGGGCCGTGAAGGACTCGAACCTTCAACCTTGGGATTAAGAGTCCCCTGCTCTGCCAGTTGAGCTAACGGCCCCGAGCGCGCATGGTAGCGGCGCTCTCAGGTCTCCTGGCTACCGCATATCCGGCCTATCCGCCGCTGACGCACTTGCCGAACGCATTTGCGCCGTTCGCGTTTCCGCCGTACCGGGCCGCGAAGCGATCGCGTCCGAGAAAGTCGCGCAGCGCCCGGCAAAACGCCGGCCCATTCCTGAAGTCCGACCGCTGCGGCTCCGGCTCCGGCGCCCAGTCCGGCCGCGAGATGAAGCTGGCCGTCTCCGCGGTGGCAACCTCGTACTCGTCCGAACCGTCGGCGTTCACCACGTGGACGGCGGGGCCGAAGGTGAAGTCCTGCTTCGAGAACGCAACTTTCGTGCCGTCGGGCGACCAGGCGGGGTGCTTGCCGAGCTCAGCCACTCGTCGCATACCGGAGCCGTCCGCATCGACTACCCAGATGTCGTAACGACCATCGCCGTTCGGTCGCTCGCCCATGAAGGCAAGCTCCGAGCCGTCGGGCGACCAGTTCGGCGCCCGCGCGGCGCCGCCGCCGGGCATGCCGGTGACGACGCGGCGGTCCGTCCCGTCGATGCGGACCGTCACGATCTGCCCGAGGTTGCTGTAGGCGATGCGCCCGCCGTCCGGGGACCACGACGGCTCGAACACGGTTTCGTTCACGCCTACGTCGACCATGTGGGCGCCCGTGCCGTCCGCGTTCACGATCCAGAGGTTGCTGCGAGGGCTCGCCCCCAGGTACGGCTGGCGATCGAAGGCGACGCGGCTGCCGTCGGGAGACCAGGACGGAAACTCATCCAGGTTTCCATCCGTCAGCTGCCTTGCGCCCGTGCCGTCTGCGTTCATCACCCACAGATCGAAGAAGCCGACGGACCGCGTGCTTGCGAACACGATCCGCTGCGCATCCGCCGACCAGGCAGGCCAGATGCTCCAGTGGTAGTAGCTCGTCTGCCAGGCGATCGAGTCGTCCGTGATCTGCAGCGCGTTGGAGCCGTCCGGGTCAATCGTCCAGATGTGGCGTGTGTCGGTGCCGGGCACCTGGGCATCCCGGACGAACGCGATCCTGCCGTTCTTCCCCGGGAAAGCCGCCTCCGCCGTGCCCCCCAAGACCGACAGGGCCACCGCCGCGAGCAACGCGGCGATCAGTCGTGCAACCCCTGCGGACACGGTCCCATCGTATCCGCGAGGAATGGACGCGGTTACGGAGAAGCGCCGGCGCTGCCCGTGGCGCCGGGCAGCGGTCCGAAGGCCGTGCCCTTGGGCTGGCCCTTGCTCGCCTGCTTGCTGGCCTTCTCCTGCTCCTTGATCGCCTTCACCAGCTGGGCGCCCTGCTTCTTCGCCTGCTTCACCTGGTCCCGCACCGTGTTGCGCAGATCCTTGGGCGTCAGCCGGACCGATTCGGCGGCAGCCGCGTCGCCCGCCTTCACGTCTCCGCCGGAGTAGGCGAACTGCGCGAGCTGGTAGTAGCCGGTCGGGTTCGGCCGCGACTTCACCGCCAGCTCCTGCGTCTTGACCGCGCTGCTTGTAGTCCTGCGTCGCACCGTAGGCGAGCGCCGCGAACTGGGCGGTCGCCGCGTCCGGCTTCTTGGGATCCAGCTTCAGGTACCGCTCCCAGGCGTTGATCGTCTCGAGCACCGCCTGCTTGCCGGTGTCGTTCAGCTGACCGGTCTCGGGATCGGAGCCCTCGGGCGAGGCGGCGAGGTTGAACTGCGCGCGGGTCAGGTCCAGCCAGGCCTGCTCGCTCTTCGGATTTTCCTGCACGGCCTTCTGGGTGCGCTCGACCTGGTCGGTGAACGCGCTGTTGGCGGTGCTGCTGTTGTTGCCCGTGATCGCGTCGATCAGGCCGCCGCTCACGCCGCTGCCGGTCCCGAACAGCACGAGGCTTCCCCCGAACAGGACGGCCAGGATCACGTACGTGACCTGCACCACACGCTTGCGCTTGCCTTTGAGGTCGAACAGCATCTGGTTAGGAGAGTGTCAGTTCCAGGACTTCGTTTCGGTGTCAGCCGCCGGCTGCCTGGCCGGAGCTTTCGGGCGAAGGCGCGCTTGCGGCGGAGCGCCCGCCCGGCTGCCCGAACAGGCTCGCCATGACGATACTCAACTCGAACAGGATCACGAGCGGCACCATCTCGATCAGCATGCTGACCGGGTCGATGCTGGGCAGTAGAGCCGCCACCACCGCGATGCCCAGATAAGCGTAGCGACGCCATTGCCGCAGCTGCTTGGGCGTCGCGATCCCGAGCCGGGTGACCGCGAGGATGCCCATCGGGATCTGGAAGATGATCCCCATCGCGAGCAGCGTCATGGTCACGAAGCTGTAGTAGTCCCGGGCCCGGACCTCGATGTTGAACTGGTCGCTCGTTGAAGTTCAGGAGGAAGTGGACGGCCGGGTCGAGGACCAGGAAATAGCCGAACACGACGCCGCCGATGAACAGCACCGGCACCATCAGCAGGAGCGGGAGCGCGACGCGGCGCTCGGTGGGGCTGAAGGCCGGCAGCACGAACGCGTACAGCTGGTAGAGGATGATCGGCAGCGCCACCAGCAGCGCCGCGTAGGCGCTGACGGTCAGCGTCGTCATGAACGGCTCCGTCACGCCCAGCGTGATCGGATGCCGGTCGTCCGGCAGCGGGTCGTCCAGGAGGTCGAGGATGCGGTGGTTCTGCCAGAAGCAGAACGCGTACGCGACGAAGAACGCCGCGACCGAGATGATGATCCGCGTACGGAGCTCATCGAGGTGCTCGACGAGCGTCAGGTGCTCGTCATGCTTGGCTGACCGGATCCTCGCCACTTGGATGGGCAAACTTCAGCCGCCGGCCGCCGGACTGGTCCGGGTGGGCCGCGTGAAGCTTCTCCTAGGTCCTGCGGTCGTGGACGACTTCGCCCTCTAGCGGGGTCTCCTCTTCGCGAACCGCGCTCTCGCGCTTGGCGCGCTCGATCTCGCGAACGTCGTCGTCGTCATCGTCCTTGTCGCCCATCAGCGAGCCCTTGAACTCGCGGATTCCCTTGCCCATCGACCGGCCGAGCTCGGGCAGGCGCTTCGGCCCGAACACGATCAGCGCGATGATCAGGATGACGACGATTTCCAGCGGTCCGATATTGGGCATCTGCTCAACCCTTCTCGAGGGATTGTGGGAAATGGTAGCGCCGATGCATGCCATTGAACTCAGCACGTCTCGGCGACCCGTCCGGCTGCTCGCAGCCGGGCGGCGGTTGTTCCATCAGTCCTCGAAGTTGCGGTAGAAGCGGGAGGGCGTCGGCTCGGCCTGGCCCTGGTACTTGCTACCTACCTCGGCAGCTCCGTATGGATGCTCCACCGGTGCATCCATCCGCATGAACGAGATCTGGCCGATCGGCATGCCGTGGTAGATCGTGATGGGCAGGTTTGCCACGTTCGAGAGCTCCAGCGTGAGGTTGCCCTTCCAGGACGGATCCACGAATCCGGCCGTCGAATGGATCAGGAGGCCGAGGCGGCCGAGCGAGCTCTTGCCCTCGAGCCGGGCCACGATGTCGTCCGGCAGGGTGATCGTCTCGAGCGTCTGGCCGAGCACGAACTCGCCGGGGTGCAGGATGAACGGCTCGCCGTCCGTGACCTCGATCAGCTCGGTGAGATCGTCCATGGGCTTCCGCACGTCGATGTACGGATGGCGGGCGTTGTGGAACACGCGGAACTTGCGGTCGACCCGCACGTCCACGCTGGAGGGCTGCACGAGCGATTCGTCGTAGGGCTCGAAGACGATCCGCCCGGCGGCGATCTCCGACTTGATGCTGCGATCGCTCAATACCACGAGGCGGGCGCAGTGTAAATGAACCACCTGCCGATGCCGCCCTGCGAGGCGGTTGCACGACTCTAAAGCTTCCTTGGAGGGCGGCCGATAGGTCGGTCAAGCAGATGGAAGCCGGGGAGCAGAAAAGGGATCAGGAGGTCGGCCGGACGGGGCAGCGCGTGAAGCGCGTCGCGCTTCCGAGCGGCAAGACGATCGAGGTCGTCTACTTCGACCAGGCCTCCGTCCCCGAGGCGCTCCGGAAGCTCGAGCTTCACATCTGCCCGGACTGCGACGCGCGCCTCGTCTACCCGGTCCATTGGACCGAGGTGGACCGCGCCAGCTGGGAGGTCACGCTCCGCTGTCCCAACTGCGAATGGCTCAACACCGGTGTCTTCGACCAGGAGACCGTCGAGCGGTTCGACGAGGAGCTCGACCGAGGCACCGACAGCCTCGTCGACGACCTCAAGCGCCTGATCCAGGCGAACATGGAAGAAGACATCGAGCGCTTCGCCCACGCGCTGGCGCGCGATCACATTCTCCCCGAGGACTTTTAGAAGGGCCGTCGATCTGCTTGCAGATCGACGGGTTTTGCAGAGGGTCCGCCGCTAGGAGTATCGCTCGACGACACGGTCGGCGACCTCGCGCAGCGGCTGCTCGAGGACGGCGTCGACATTGCCGCGCAGGTCCTCCTTGCCCTCCTCGACGAGGCCGCGCGCCCAGTCTCGCGTGCGATCGAGCGCGCCGGTGGCGGCGATCCGGTCGCAGACCTCCTCCGCCTGCTGCCGGCGTGCGCACGGCGCGCACGTCGAGCTCGCCCAGACCGGGATCGGTCTCGCGGGCCAGGATCAGCGGGAGCGTAACGGTGCCGTCCAGCAGGTCCGTGCCCCGGTGCTTGCCCGTGCGTTCGGCGGGCCCGCTGACGTCGAGCAGGTCGTCGAGCATCTGGAAGGCGATGCCGACTTTCCGGCCGTAGGCGGAGAGCGCGGCGACCTCCTCCGGGCGACGGTCGGCTGCCAGCCCGCCCAGCCGGCACGCGGCCGAGAAGAGGCTCGCGGTCTTGAGCTCGCAACGGCGCATGTACCGGTCGAGCGCCAGGTCGGCGGCGTAGGCGTCCTCGCGCTGCTCGAGCTCTCCGCGCGCGAGCGCAACCGAGGCATCCGAGAGCGCCTGCACCTGATCCGCCATGCCGTTCGCGGCCAGCAGCGCGAACGCGCGCGAGAACAGGAAGTCGCCGGTCGCCGTGGCCAGGCCACGGCCCTCGCTCGCGTACACCGTCGGCCGTCCCCGCCGCAGTAGCGCGTCGTCGAGGACGTCGTCGTGGACGAGAGTCGCCATGTGCACCAGCTCCACGGCCGCCGCGGCCCGCACCAGACTCTCGCGGTCGCGGCCCGCGCCGCAGACGAACACGAGCACCGGTCGCAGCCGCTTGCCTCCGGCAGACAGCGTGCCGTGCGCGGCGCCGGTGAGCGCGGCGCCGTGGTCCGAAGCCGCGGCATTGAGCTCCTGCTCGGCTCGCTCCACGAGTGCCCGCAGCGCTCCGCCGTCCGCATCGAGCACGGCCTCGAACGAGTCTGCCGCGTGCTGTTCGGCCTGCCGGTCGCGACCGCTGCGGACCTCCTCCACCGTGCCGGCGTGAATCGCGACGATGCCCCCGGCAAGCACCAGGTAGTGCACGTCCCGCAGGCCTCCGTCGTACATCCGCTTGGCGAGGCCGGCTGCAGGCGGGAACCGCTTGACGGACTCCGGCAGGTACGAGTAGGCGTCCTGCTCGCCGGTAACCGTGCCCAGCAACGGCACGACCCGGTCGAACCAGAAGGCGTAGAACCAGCTGAGTGGCGGGCGCTCGGGCGTGGTGATCTCGAGCACCACGACCTTGCCGCCCGGCCGGACGACGCGGCGCAGCTCGGCGAGCGCACGCGGGAGGTCGATCACGTTGCGGATCCCGAAGCCGACGGTGGCGGCGTCGAAGCTCGCGTCCTCGAAGGGCAGCTCGAGCGCGTTCCCGTGCACGTACTCCACCTCCAGCCCGCGCGCGGCGGTCTTCGCGCGCGCGTGCTCGAGCATCGCCTCCGAGAAATCGAGCGCCACCACGTCCCCCTCGGCCCCGACCGCCCCCTTCAGCGCGAGCGCCAGGTCGCCCGTGCCACAGCAGACGTCGAGCGCGCGCTCCCCCGGCCCGACGTCCGCCAGCTCCACGGCCCGGGCACGCCAGCGGTGATGCAGGCCGGCCGACATCACGGAGTTCATGAGGTCGTAGCGCCCCGCGATGCGGTCGAACATCGTGCGGACACGAGCCTCGCTCGTGTCGTCGGCTCCCAATATCCCTCCTAGCGGAGGGCCGAGAGGTAATTCACCAGGGCATCGAACTTCTTCGGCGGGAGGTCCTGGTACGACGGCATCGGCGCAGTCGGGTTCCGGAGGGTGCGGGCGATCGCCTGTGACGGCAGGTCGACCCGATGTGGGTGAGGTCCGGTCCGGGGCCGGCGTTGCCGGCCTCGCCGAACTTGTGGCAGGCGCCGCACCCGGACTGGTTCGCGACCGTCTGCCCGGCCTGCGCCGAGGGCGGCACCGGCAGGTCGATCTGGTCAGGGGCGCCGGCGTGCGCGCCCAGGTAGGTGAGGTACGCCATCGCCGCGATGATCCCGATCGCGAAAGTGGTCGCGATCGGCCGCCGCTCGGGACGCCGCTCCGGGTTGCGGTCGTAGAAAGGGAGCAGCAGGAGCAGCACCATGCAGATCGTCGGGATCCCGACGGTCGCCAGGATCACGAGGCTCGGCGGCTTGATCACGCGCAGCAGCTCGAACAGGAAGTAGAAGTACCAGTCCGGCCGTGGCGTGTAGGTGGTGGTGGTCGGGTCCGCGCGGTTCGCAGAGCTCGCCCGCGCCGAGGATGATCGACATCGCGATGATCACCGCCAGCACGATCACCGCCATCGTCGAGTCCTTGAGCACCGCATAGGGGAAGAAGGGCTTCCCCTGGGACTTCAGGACCTGGTAGTCGCGGAGGTACTCCTCTTTCTCGTTGGCCTTCACTGGCTCGACTCCGCCTCAGACCTGCTCGCGCTCGCGCGGCTCGGGGAGTTTCGCCTTGAGCCAGGGCGGCGCGGTCGTGCCGAGCTTGGTCACGAGGTAGATGTGAATCCCGATCAGGGCCGCGATCAGCACTGGGATGAGCAGCATGTGAAGGGCGTAGAAGCGCGCGATCGTGGTGGCGCCGAACTCGGGGCCGCCGCGCAGGAAGTCCGCCAGGTACGGCCCCACGACCGGGCCCGAACCGGTGATGTTCACGGCCACGACAGTGGCCCAGAACGAGCGTTGGTCGAATGGCAGCAGGTAGCCCGTGAGTCCCATCGTGAGGGTCAGGATGAGCAGCACCACGCCCACCAGCCAGTTCAGCTCACGGGGGTACTTGTAGGCGCCGAAGAAGAACGTCCTGCCCATGTGCAGGAACGCGAGCACGATCATCACGCTGGCGCCCCAGTGGTGCATGCCGCGTACGAACGAGCCCAGCCACACGTCGTTGTTGATGTGCTGGATGCTGTCGTAGGCGCGGGTGGACGACGGGTCGTAGTACATCGCGAGGAAGACGCCCGTGACCGCCTGCGAGAGGAAGGCGAACAGAGTCGCGGAGCCGAGCGTGTAGAACCAGTTGGTGCCCTTCGGCACCTTCCGGAACAGGAAGCCGCGCAGGAAGCCGCTCGCGCCGCTGCGCTCGTCGACCCAACCGATGATCTCCGCGCCGACCTCGGCCGCCTGATCCTTGGCCGGAACCTTGGGCTCGGGCACGCTCGGCGGCGCCGGCTTGTGTCGGCCCGGGAGCGGTGGCTTTGGGATCTTGATCGCCATCTACTGAGGGCTCGGGACCGTGAAGCGCTTGGGGTACAGGTACTGCCAGAGGCCGTCGAGGGGCTCGCCCGGGTCGCGCGGCGAGAACCGCTTCAGTTCGGAGTTCACGCTGTAGCGCGGGCCGAGCTGGACCTGCCCCTTCTCGACGCGCGTGACGAACCGGTCGAGGGGGCGCACCGGCGGGCCGCCCGCCACCTTGCCCTGGAAGTCGTAGACGCCTCCGTGGCAGGGGCAGACGAACCGCGAGGCCGCCACCACCCAGCGCACGGGGCAGCCGAGGTGCGCACAGCGAGTCGAGATGGCCACGAAGCCGCCAGGCTTCTCGCCGGGCAGCGCGGCGCTGGTCTTGCGGATGTAGGCGGTGGTCTTGCCCGCCTCGCCGACGCCTGACGAGATCGTGATCGTCCGCGGCACGTAGTTGTCCTCGGAGAAGTCGCTGATCGGCCCGACGTCCTGGTAGATCGACGTCCTCCTCCTTGAACACCGGTCCCACCGCGAAGCCGATCGCCGGCAGGGCGATCGCGGCGGTGGCGATCCCGCCCGCCGCCAGCGCGCCACCGCTGAAGAGCGCGCGGCGCGTCATCGTCTCGCCCTCGAAGTAGCCGGGCATCTTCGTGGGTGGGAGTGGCTGATGACCCGGAACGGCGCCGTCGGCGCCATTCGGCGTCACGGGACGTTCGATGCTTGTCTCGTCGGCCACTGGAGGAAAGTTGCGCGTGTTACGTACTTCGGGAGTCGTCTCGACTCTGGGCTCTGAAAGCTATCAAGGCGCGCCGAGCTTCTTGCTCGATACCGAGCTCCATGGCGCGCGCCAGAGCCGTTTCCAGCGCCGCCACGGGGGCCCCCGGGAGCGCTTCCCGAAGCCGCTGCCGTGCGGTTCCGCCCGCCTCCCACGGCCCGCCCGCGACTCCGATCGCACCGAGCGCCCAGATCGCCTCGGGTACCTCGGCCGAAGGCGGATCGGGACCGGCGTGCGCCTGGGCGCACAACGCGATCACGTCCGCCAGCTCGCTCACGGCGGGCAGATCGCCCAATGCCGCGAGCCGCGAGAGCCCGAGCGCATAGAGGTAGTCGCCGGCGAGCAGCCGCAGGTTGGCGTCGGGCGGCTCGAGCAACCGCGGGCGCCGGTAGTGGACCAGATAGCCCTCGAGGATGCTCTCGATCAGCAGCGCATAGTCCTCCGCGTGCTCACGGCAGCGCTCAGCGGCCGCGACCAGCGGGCCGAAGGCCTCGACCGCCGGCTCTGCGGTAAGCGCTGCGGCGAGCTCGCCGCCCTCCGCGGCGACCAGCTCGCGGAGCTGCCCAAGCGCCTCGTCCCCCGCCACCCCGGCTCTCACTCGGCCAGCACCTCGAACGCCTCGGAGGCCGCCTGAAGCGTCGCCTCGATCTCATCGTCGTCGTGGGCAAGCGACGGGAACCAGGCCTCGAACGGCGACGGCGGCAGGTAGATCCCGCGCGCCAGCATGGCCGCATGGAATCGCGCGAACGCGGCGCCGTCGGCCGCTCGCGCCTCCGCGTAGTCGCGCACCGGCGCCGGTGCGAAGAACACCGTCAGCAAGCCAGGGACGGACGGGACCTGGACCGCCACGCCGGCGGACCGTGCGCTTGCCGCCAGGCCGGCGGCGAGGCGCGCGGTGGTGTGCGCGAGGCGCTCGTAGGCGGCGGCGTCGAGGCGGGCGAGGGTCGCGAGGCCCGCGGCGGTCGCGAGCGGATTGCCGGAGAGCGTCCCCGCCTGATAGGTCTCGCCCGCGGGCGCGAGGCGTTCCATCAGGTCCCGCGAGCCCGACACGGCGGCCAGCGGCAGGCCGCCGCCGAGCACCTTGCCCAGCACGATCAGGTCGCCCCGCACGCGGAGCAGCTCCTGCGCGCCGCCGCGCGCCACGCGGAAGCCGCTGATCACCTCGTCCAGCACCAGCAGCGCGCCGGTGCGGTCACACTCCGCGCGCAACAACTCCAGGAACCCGGGCTCCGGCGGGACCAGTCCCATGTTCGCGGGCAGCGGCTCGGCCAGGATCGCGGCGAGCTCCCCTCCCGAGCGATCCACCGCGGCCACGAGGCCTTCGGGATCGTTCCAGGGGACGACCACCGTGTCCGCGGCCTGTGCGGCGGTGACGCCCGGCGATGCGGGAATTCCCTGCGTCGCAAGCCCGGAGCCGGCGTCGGCCAACAGGCCGTCGACGTGGCCGTGGTAAGCGCCGGCGAACTTGACGATCTTGTCGCGGCCCGTGACCGCGCGCGCTAGCCGCACGGCGGTCATCGAAGCCTCGGTCCCCGACGACACGAGGCGCACCATCTCGGCGCCGGGCACCCGTGCGACCACCTCCGCGGCCAGGTCGACCTCGGCTTCCGTGGGCGCGCCGTAGCTGGTACCCCGTGCGGCCGCGGACTGCACGGCGGCCACGACGTCCGGGTGGGCGTGTCCGAGGATCAGCGGCCCCCAGGAGGACACGAAATCGACATAGCGGTTGCCGTCCACGTCGACGAGGTGAGCGCCCTCTCCCGAGGCCACGAAAATGGGGTCGCGGCCAACCGACCGCATCGCGCGCACCGGGCTGTTCACGCCTCCCGGGATCAGCGCGACGGCCCGCTCGAAGAGCTGGTGCGAGCGCCGGTGCCCCGGCGCCGCGTCAGCTATATCGGGCTTCCCACGCAGCGTAGTCGGGCGTGAAGTAATGAAGCCGGACCTTCTTGTACTCCGTCGACGAGTAGAGCGTCGATCGGTCGTCGCCTTCGAGACCACAGACCGCCGCGACGCCGTCGAGCACCGCGTCGCACTCCTCCTTGGACCGTCCATGCGCCATCGTGAACACGCTGTAGGGCCAGTCCGGGTAGGTCGGCCGGCGGTAGCAGTGCGAGACACCGCGGACCGCCGCCATCCGAGGACCGAGTTCCAGGATGCGGTCCTCCGGCACCTTCCAGACGCCCATGCCGTTCGCGGAAAAACCCGCGCGGCGATGGAAGAGGATGCCGGCGACCCGGCGGAGCAGCTTGCGCTCGACCATCCCGCGTAGGTGCTCGAGCAGCTGATCGACGGAGATCCCCAGCTTCTCCGCGGCCGGCGCATAGGCGTCTGAGCGAACAGCCATCGGCCCCTGCGTGGCACGGATCACGGCGATGTCGAAGTCGTCGAGCGGGACCGGCTCGCGGGGCATCGGCTCGGTGGCCTGGACGGCCGCGGCAAGCGCCTCGGTACCGCCCTCCATCTCCAGGTTCATGTTGATCTTGAACATCGTGAGCGTAGGGAGCTGCCGGATCGAGTCCGCCCCGCTTCGCGCCTTCAGCACCTCGAGCGTGCCGTCGAGGCCGAGCTCCGAGTCGGGCGCCGTCGCGATCGTGAACCAGAGGTTGAAGTCGTGATTGCGCAGGTAGTTGTGAGAGACCCCGGGGTGCTCGTTGATCACTGCGGCGGCCCGCTGTGGATGCTCCGGATCGACGCTTGCGGCGACCAGCATCGAGCTGTAGCCGAGCGCCGGCGTGTCGAAGATCGGCGTGATCTCACGGATGATGCGCTTGTCGAGCAGCCACTGCGTGCGCTCGATCACCTCGCCCTCGCCGACACCCGCCTGCTCGGCGACGGCCGCGAAAGGGCGCTGCTGCCAGAGGGAAGCTGGACTGCAGGAGGTTGAGCAGGCGCCGGTCCCACTCGGTGAGCGGGACGGCCGCGCCCTGCTCGCGCGAGCGGAGCTTCGGAACCCCTACCCGTGTAGCCACTGAGCGGCCTCTTTCGCGTGGTACGTAACGATTATTCCTGCGCCCGCGCGCCGGATCGCGGTCAGCGACTCGAGCACCGCCTGTCGCTCGCTGATCCAACCGCGCTCGGCGGCCGCCTTCAGTGCCGCGTACTCGCCCGACACGTTGTAGGCCGCGACCGGCACCGGCACCGCTTCGCGGACACGCTGGATCACGTCGAGATAGGGCAGCGCCGGCTTCACCATCACCACGTCTGCACCCTCGTCCACGTCGATCTTCGCCTCGCGCACCGCCTCGCGGGCGTTGGCGGGATCCATCTGGTAGCCGCGGCGGTCGCCGAAGGCGGGCGCCGAGTCGGCCGCCTCCCGGAACGGGACCGTAGAACGCGGACGCGAACTTGGCGCTGTAGGCCACGATCGGCAGGTCGCTGTGTCCCTCGGAGTCGAGCTGCGCGCGAATCGCGCCCACGCGGCCGTCCATCATGTCGGACGGCGCGACGGCGTCCGCGCCGGATTCGGCGTGCGAGATCGCGGTCTTGGCGAGCAGCTCGAGCGTGACGTCGTTGTCGACCTGACCGTCATCCCTGACCACGCCGCAGTGACCGTGCGACATGTACTCGCAAAGGCAGACATCGGTGATCACCGTGAGGTCGGGCTGAGCCCGCTTGAGGGCGCGCACCGCGAGCTGCACGATCCCCTCCGGATCGTATGCGCCTGACGCAGCTCTCGTCCTTGTCCGCCGGAATGCCGAACAGCAGCACGGCCGGAATCCCGAGCTCCGCGATCTCACCGGCCTCGTCCTCGAGATGCGAGATCGTGAGCCGCTCGATGCCGGGCATCGCCTCGATCGGCTCGCGCCGGTCGGAGCCGTGAGTGACGAACAGCGGGTAGACGAGATGATCGACCGACAGGTCGGTCTCGCGGACGAGGCCCCGCAGACCGCCCGTCTTTCGCATGCGCCGGAGGCGCGTCGCTGGAAAGGCCATGCCGCCCAAAGTCTAACCTGGGCCTGGAAGCGGGCCTCTATGCGTAGCGTCTCACTGCAAGGCGGGCGGCCAGCCCGAACGCGGCCGCCAGCGCGGTGAGATGGAGCAGCGGGCCGGCCAGGCCGCCCTCGCCGTAGAAGGCCGCCTCGACCGCCTGCAGCGGTGGCCTTGAACGGAAACACAGCCGACACCGCGCGCGTCAGGTCGTAGAGCCAGGGGCTCACGACCCCCGACGGCACGAGCGCGCAGAACACGAGCGGCAGCAGCACCGTGAACGCGAGCAGCGAGGCAGCGGACGTGTCGCGGGCGACCGCGCCGAGCGCGATGCCGAACGCCCCGAAGGCGATGCGCGCCGACCACGAGCGCGACCAGCCAGAGCGGGAAGCGATCCCACTCGAGCGCCACGAACACCCCGAGGACCAAGACCATCAGGAGCGTCACGACGAGGCCCACCGCGCCCGCCAGCAGCACCTTCTCCCCGAGCAGGGCGGTGCGGGAGACCGGCCCCCGCACCAGCCGCGAGAACGCGTTCTCGGTGCGCTCCAGCGCGAGCGACCCCGAGGCGAGCAGGACGGTCACGAACATCAGCGAGACTGCCACCGCGAGCGCGGCGGCGAAGCTCGTGAGCGGCACCCGGCCTCCGTTCAGCACCTGCTTGCGAACCCTGATCGGCTCGCTCGCGGCGGTCAGGGCCCGGGCGCCCAGGTCGAAGTTCTCCTGGGCCAGCGTGTTGAAGCGGATCACCTGATCGAGCTGCTCGCGCACCGGCGAGCCCCGCGGTAGCGCACGCTTCGCCGTGCGCGTGATCTGCTCGATGCGGCGCAGCCCGAGGACGGTGAACTCGTTTCCCAGCACGTTCACGGTCCCGCCCTTCAACAGCAGCTGGAGGTACTGGAGGTTCTCCTTGATGAGCGCTCTCGAGACGCGGCGGTTCTGCGCGGCCACGAGGCTCGAGATCGTGTCGTCCACGAGCTGCCCCTTGACCGGGTCCTCTTCGTTCACGAGCAGCTCGATCTGGGACTGATCGAGCTGCGACGTTGCCTTGCGGACGGTGTCCGCCGGGATGATCAAGGCGGCGAGCGCGTCGCCGTCGCGGACCTTGCGCTCGGCTTCGTCCCGGGACGAGACGTCGATCGTCTTGACCCGCCGGGCCAGCTCCGCCTTGCCGAGCAGCGCGCCGAGACGCTGATTGCCGATCTGGAGCTGCTCGTCCGGCGGCACCTGGTCGAGCACCGCCACGGTCGGCTTGTCCGACCCGCGGCTGAACGCGAACCCGATCAGCAACGCCACCGCGACCGGGTACACGACCAGCACCGCGGTCGTGAGCGGTGAGCGCAGCAGGATGCGCAGGTCCTTCAGCAGCAGCCACCGCAGCCGATCGCATCAGTGCCCGTGCTGGCGAAGGAACGACACGAACGCGGCTTCGAAGTCGCCGTTCGAGGACACGGTCTGGCGGAGCTCGGCCGGCGTCCCCCAGAAGAGGCGCTCGCCGTCGGCGAGCACCATCACCCTGGTCGCGTAGCGCTCGGCCTCCGTGACCACGTGGGTCGAATACAGCACGGTCGTGCCCCGCTCGGCCAGCCCGCCGATGAACTGCCAGAGCCGCTCGCGCTGGCGCGGGTCGAGCGCCGTGCTGGGCTCGTCGAGCAGCAGCACCGAGGGCGAGCCCAGCAGCCCGATCGCGACGTTCACGCGCTGACGGTTGCCACCGGACAGATGCGCGACCTGCTCGTCGGCGCGCTCGCCCAGACCCGTCTCGTCGAGCATCCGCGCGACAGCGGCCTCGACGTCGCCGACCCGGTCGAGCCGCGCGAACAGCCGCAGGTTCTCGGCCACGCTGAGCTTGCTGTAGACGGCCGGCTGCTGCGGCACCCACCCCACGCGGCCGGCCGTCGACATCGTGCCTGAGTCGGGCGGCTGGATGTTCGCCAGGATCGTGAGCAGCGTGGTCTTGCCGGCGCCGTTCGGCCCGATGCAGGCGATCAACTCACCCTCCCGGGCCTCGAGCGAAACCCCCTTCAGCGCCTCGCGACCGCCGTAGCTCTTGCGCAGCTCGACTGCTCGGAGCAGCGGCGGCGCATCGGTTCGCATGACGGCGAGGTTACCTTCGATCCGATATACACGGCGCATGCCCGAACGCCGCGTCCTGTTCATCGGCGACGTCGTCGGCGAGTCCGGACGCAAAGCGGTCACGACCACGCTGCCTCGCCTGATCGAGCGCCACGCCCCGGACCTCGTCGTGACGAACGGCGAGAACATCGCCGGCGGCCTCGGCATCACCGAGCGAACCGCGCAGAAGCTCCTCGACGCCGGCACGGACGTGATCACGACCGGGAATCACGTGTACCGCCACGCGGAGGTGTACGACTACCTCAACCGCTCAGACCGGATCGTGCGGCCCGCCAACTACCTCGAGAGCAACCCGGGTCGCGGGTACCTGGTGCACGAGAAGAACGGCGTGCGCTGGGCGGTCGTGAACCTCTCCGGCCGGGTGTTCATCGACGCGGCGCACTCGCCGTTCCATGTCGCCGACCGGATCCTGAAGAAGCTGGAGGGCGAAGCCGACTACGTGATCGTCGACTTCCACGCGGAGGCGACGAGCGAGAAGGTCGCGCTCGGGCTGGTACCTGGACGGGCGCGTGCTGGCCGTGCTCGGCACCCACACCCACGTACCGACCGCGGACGGGCGCGTGCTGCCCGGCGGCACCGCCTACATCTCGGACGTCGGCATGACCGGCCCCCGCGGCGGCGTGATCGGCGTGAAGCGGGAACAGATCATCCAGCGGTTCCTGACGCAGATGCCGGTGCGATTCGAGACGGCTGAGGAGGACCCGTGGGTGATGGGATGTCTCGTGACGTCGGATCGGCCTGGCCTTGCAAGCTCGATCGAGCAGATCCTGGTGCCGGCGGAGTCGCAGACCTGAGCGCCTCCATGAGCAGCGCGACCATCACCAGCGGGAACCACCAGACGATGTAGAGGTAGAACCAGTGCGTGATCGTGAGCTGGAGCGCGATCAGCACCGCCGCTCCCAGCGCGGCCAGCTGCAGCGGCGTCTTGCTGCGGGGAACGAGCGCCACCAGCAGGGCCAGCACGACCAGCCCCGCCTTTGCGACCGACTGGAGCCAGCCGAGCGATTCGTGCTGCCCCCAGATGCTGAACGGCGAGTCGCGCCCGAGCTGGAAGCCGATCGTACGGTCCCAGAGCGTGGAGATACCGCCCTCGGGAAGCACCGGCCCGTACACCACGATCGTGATAGCCGCAAACGCGAGCGCGAAGAGCGCGGCGTCGCGTAGGCGGCGCCGGTCGTAGGAGGCGAACAGCGGCACCAGCGCGAGCGGCGCGAACTTGGCCGCGGACGCCAGCGCCAGCAACGCCCCGCGCGCGCGTGGCGCCGTGAGCGCGCCGAACGAGAGCACCACCAGCAGCGCGATCAGCGAGTCGTTGGCGTTCGTGTTGGAGACGAACAGCGTGTAGGGATAGCTGGCCCAGGCGTACGCGAGCAGGATTCCCAGCGCGGTCCCTTCGCGGCCCCTGCGCAGCCGCTTGCCGACCCAGAACAGCGCCAGGATCGTGGCCAGGTCGAAGAACAGCGCCGCGGCGTGCGCCGCCGGCAGGTCGTCCCACTTGCCGGACCACGGGAACAAGAGCTCGAACGGAACGTAGGCGTAGTAGTTCACGGGCCCGTACGTGTCCCCCGATTGGTTGTCGGAGGGGAAGCCTCCGTAGAGCTGCTCGCCGTGAGTGATGCGATCGGCGCCGATCACGCCCGAGTAACCGACGTCGATCACGTTCGAGTTGGTCACGTTCAGGCCGATCCGGAAGCCGACGAGGAAGATCAGCGCCAGCGCCAGCCAGCCAACCGGGACCAACAGCCGCAGCGGGCGTGGCGGCCCGCGGCGCCGTGCGTAGGCGACCTGCAGCATCCGCACCAGCAGATAGCCCAGCACCGGATAGACGAGCGGCACCGAGACGTCGATGTCCCCGCGGTTGAAGAAGACGTGCGACAGCGAGAACGCCGAGCAGGACCAGCAGGTCGAGGTGCAGCATCCGGAAGCGGGCGCCGCCAGTCGAAGAAGGGGAGAAAGAAGGCGACCATCATCGGGATCCAGACCGCGGGCGAGTTCACCTTGCGCCCGAACGCGCCGGACTGGCCGCGGGCCATCTGCCAGGCAGCCTGATCGCCGGTCCACACCTCGACCGCGCGCTTCGTGCGCTCGTCCACGATCACCTGGCCGATCTCCTTGCCGTCGTCGTACCAGCTCACCTGCCAGCGGCTGGGGCCCTTCGCGAACGCTCGATGCGTGGTGCGTTCGTGGCTCTCGAGCTCGTCCTGGAGCTTCGGCGAGCGCGCCGCGATGCGGGTTGCCTGGATCGCGTTGAGGAAGTGCTCGGGCGGCGGCTTCGTCTGCGAAGCCGGCTGCGTGAGGGTCGGCGCGACGGCGGCCGCCTGACTGGGGGCGGGCGACATGGCGGACCAGCCGCGAACACGACCGCGCCCGAGGCCAGCCGCTCGAGCAAGCCGGCGCATGGATCGGCTCAGCCGGCGGTGGCGCGGCGAGGGGCTGTCGGCTTGCCGAAGCTCCACAGCTTGTTGCCGACGAAGTTGAGCGGCGTCGCCGCGAGGATCGCGATCGCCTGAGCCGGGATCTTCGGCACGTCCGCCGACGCTCACCAGCAGCTCCAGCACCATCAGGTTGAAGCCCAGCGCGACCAGGCTGACGACCAGGAAGCGGGCGGCCTGGAAGCCGGCGTGGGAGTCGGGCGCCTTGAAGGTCCAGTGCCGGTTCCAGCAGGAAGTTGTTGGTGACGGCGACGCAGAACGCGAGTGCCGCAGCGGTCCGGTAGTGGACGCCGGCGCCCTCGACCAGGGCCGCGAAAACGGCCAGGTTGATGACGTAGCCGGTGGCGCCGACGACCGAGAACTTGACCAGCTGCACCCAGTTGTGCGGCGCTTGCGCAGCCCCAGCCGCACGCGGCGGGCATGGTGACCGGCGCGGGCGCGGCGGGTGGCCACGTCGCCCGGGAGGGGGGAACCCGTGCTCCGCTGCGGTAGTGCCTCGGTCTGCGGCGGGGGGCTCACGGCAAGGTGAGCGTCATCCATCCGGGATCAAGATAACCGACGCGCTCAGCGGATACGGAAGCCGCGTCGCCCTGGTCGACCTCGTCGACCACCTCGAGCCCCTGGACGTCGGCGCCGGGCGGCCCTTCGCGACAGAGCGCGACGAGGCGCTCGACCGCATCCGGCGCTCCTTCGAAGACCGCCTCGAGCGTACCGTCGGGATTGTTGCGCACCCAGCCCGCGACGCCCTCGCGGGTGGCCGCGTTCCGCACCGTGTCCCGGAAGAAGACACCCTGCACACGGCCCCTGGCGATGACCCGCCGCCTCACGATGCTCGGCTCAAGATGTCCTCACGACGCCTCGACGCCGAAGTGGTCCAGCACCACCCCGGCAACGTCGGCGATCGACCACTGGCCCGTCGTGGGACGCGCCGCCGTCCAGGTCCGGCCCGCAGTTGACGAACGCCAGCGGCCCCAGCGAGTCGCCGCGGCGAAGCGAGCCGTGGCTGCCGCCGCCGACGTGATCGGCGCCGCCCCAGTCCACGAACTCGTACCCGCGCGCGGCGGACACCAGCACGTCTCCCGCGCCGGCGCAGGCAAGCGCGGCCCACAGCCGGCGCGAGCGCATCCGGGTAGGCGCGGCTGTCCGAGCACACCGTCGACTCCGCTCGAGCTCCAGCGTCTCGAGCACCCGTCGACGTCCCACGTCCCACCGCATGCGTCACGCTCGCCGCTGCCGGGACGCGAAGCGCAGCTCGCCCCGCTCCGTCCACACGCACGCCTCGCCGTCCTCGCGCCAGGCCATCAGCTCGACGCCCTCGAGCTCTCGCAGGCGCGCCAGCACCTGCCCGTGCAGCGCGTCGACGCGATCCTCGTCGCGCAGCACGTAGACCATCGCCGAGCGCGCGCCCGGGCAGACCGCCAGCTCGGCCTCGGAGGGGTCCAGGTCGTTGGGCAGCAGCACCCTCCACTCGCCCAGCGCGACGTCGAGCCTGATCCGCTCGCTCGACCGCGATCTGGGCGTGGTCCGCCATCAGGATCACGGCGTGGTCGTCGAAGAACGACTCCATCCCGCCGCCCGCCTCGACCAGCTGCTCCAGGTGCGGTCGGCGCGCGCGATCGAGGTGAGCGTGTCGCGCCGGGCCCTGGCGATGCGAGTAGTGATCGTTGTCGGGCAGCGAGAACAGCATGAAGTCGTACAGGTCGTACTCCTCCAGGTAGCGCGCCCACGCAGCCGGAGTACGGATCGCGTGTGCCCGGCCGCGCGAGCGTCGGCCGGCAGTCGACCGTCTGGGAGGAGTAGAGCTCGCCGTAGAACAGCTCCGCCGGCCCGTAGACCGCGTGGCGGAAGTTGGCGGCCTGCACGACGCGCCGCATCCAGCCCTGGACGCCGAGCTCGTGCCGCGTGCGGCCGCGGAAGATCAGGAACGGCGTGCAGGCGGTGCGCACGCCGGCATCGTCCAGCCGCTCGAAGAAGGTCGGCTGCGCGCGGCTGAGGTGATCGAAGTTCATGTTGTAGACGATGTCGATCATCGTGCGCAGCACCCCGAACGTGCGCACCGCCTGGCCGGAGGAGCCGTAGTCGACGTAGCGCCGCTCGCCGCGGTGGTACCAGTTGATCGACGGCACGCCGTGCCGGTCGACCGTGGCGCCGGTGGTGATCGTGGCCGACGCGGCCGGCGTGACCGACGGGAACACGCTCACGCAATCCGGGACATAGCGCCGCGCCGCAGGATCTCGGCGAACATCGGCGCCTTGCCCTCGTCGACCGCCCGCTCGAGCATCGCCGGCTTGAGAGCGTCGACGACAACCAGAACGAGCTTGGCCTTTTCTACCGGAGGATGCGGAACCCCTCGTACTTCTGTCCGGCCCGGCGGCGCTGCACCAGCGAGCACCCAGAGCGCGAAGGCGAAGGCGACCCAGGCGACCGGCGAGACCAGCACCGCGAGCGCCGCCAGCACCAGCGCGGCTGCCTGTGCGAACAGCTCGACGAGCGACGCGGCCTCCTCCTCGCCCCCGGCGCGCGCCCTCGCGGCCGCCCGCCCGAAGAACGCGCGCGCCGCCACGAAGCCCAGCGCCGCGCACACCGCCCCGGCAGCAAGCCCCGGGCCGGTCGCGTAGCCCTCGTCCGCGAGCGAGCCCGCGAACACGAGTGCGCCGATCGCGACCGCGGCGACAGCCGACCGCGACCACCGGGATCGCCACCCGGCGGCGCGCCGCGAGCGTCACCACCGCGATCGCCGCCATCGAGCACGGCGAGCCACGGGACCGACTCGAGGAACGCGAAGTCGGTGCCGTCGAAATCGACGCCCACGTCGGCGAGCGCAAGGCAGCCCGACGACCAGCGGCGGCAGCAGCGTGCGCACGCCGGTCGCGAGCGAGATGCCGACTCCTTGCGATATCGCCAGAAAGAGGTCCATGGCCTATGGTCTATCGTCATTGGACGCTTGGCGGTCCGGTCTGCGAGCAGCGCCGGACGCGTTGCGCGGCGGATGACCGTATGGCAGGTCGAGAGATCGAGCCGCGAATGCCCGAAGAGACGCGCGTGACGGGACAGGCAGCACAGCACCAGCCACGACATCGAGCGCTACGCGGGGCTCTTCGCGAAGCGCACGCGCCAGATGCGCTCGTCGGCGATGCGGGACCTGATGGCGATCACCGCCCGGCCCGAGGTGATCTCGCTCGCGGGCGGGCTGCCCGACACCTCCACCTTCCCGCCCGAGACGTTCGCCGCGCTGACGGCGAAGATCGCGCGGGATTCCTGCGCCAGCGCGCTGCAGTACGGGCCGACCGAGGGATTCGACGCAGACGAAGCACTGCATCGCCGAGGTGATGGCGGCGGAGGGCATGCGGGTCGACGTCGACGACGTGCGTCGTCACGACCGGCGGCCAGCAGGTGATCGACCTGGTGACGAAGACGCTGGTCGACCCGGGCGACGTGGTGATCTGCGAGGCGCCCACCTACCCGGGCGCCGTGCCCGTGTTCTCCAGCTACGAGGCCGACGTGGTCCAGATCGAGATGGACTCCGACGGCATGCGCATCGACCTGCTCGAGGAGACCCTCGACCGGCTCGAGACCGAAGGGCGCCGGCCGAAGTTCATCTACACCGTGCCGACCTTCCAGAACCCGGCCGGCGTGACGCTGTCGGGACCGCGCCGGCAACGGCTGGTCGAGATCGCGCGCGACCGCGAGCTGCTGGTGCTGGAGGACAACCCCTACGGCCTGCTGCGCTACGAGGGTGAGCCACTGCCGACGCTGTGCTCGCTCGACGGCGGCGTCTACGTGCTCTACCTCGGGACGTTCTCGAAGATCCTCTCGCCGGGCATCCGGCTCGGATGGGTGGCGGCGCCGGCGCCCGTGCTCGACAAGATCAAGCTCGGCAAGCAGGCGGCCGACCTGTGCACCTCGTCGCTCACACAGCAGCTGGTCGAGGCGCTACTTCGCCGAGGGCCGCTGGCGGGCCTACGTACAGGACCTGTGCACGATCTACCGCCAGCGGCGCGACGCGATGCTGGACGCGCTGGCGGAGTTCTTCCCGGCCGAGGCGGAGTGGACCCAGCCCGGCGGCGGCCTGTTCATCTGGGCCACGCTCCCCGACTTCATCGACACCGAGCGACCTGCTCGCCAAGGCGATCCGCGAGGAGAACGTCGCGTTCGTCCCCGGCTCGGCGGCCTACGTGGACGGCCGCGGCGGCAGCTCGATGCGGCTCAACTTCTCGGCCGTGGACGATCGACGACATCGTCGAGGGCATCCGCCGGATCGGCAAGGTCGTCGACGAGCAGATCGAGCCTCTACGGGACGTTCAGCGGACAGGGCGGCCGGTCGCAGTCCACCGAGTCGCCGAGAGAAGAACAGGCCCGCAAATGTTCCGCGCGAACGTCCTTCACCTCCCGCGGCGCCCCAGCGACACCAAGCGCGACGCCAGCGGCTCATGAACGCACAGCGCGTCGCGGTCCTGAAGGGCGGGCCCTCGCTCGAGCGCCAGGTCTCGCTGCGCTCCGGCCGGCCGCGTCGAGGACGCGCTCGAACGGCTCGGCGCCGAGGTCGTGCCGATCGACGTCGACGCCACGCTCGTCGAGCGGCTGCGCGAGTCCGGCGCCGACGTGGCGTTCATCGCGCTGCACGGCCGCGGCGGCGAGGACGGCACCGTCCAGGAGATGCTCGAGATCGTCGGCATGCCGTACACCGGCTCCGCCGTGCTCGCCTGCATGCGGTGCATGGACAAGGTGCTGACGAAGCACCTGCTCGAGCAGGAGGGCATCCCGACGCCGGACTTCTTCGCCTTCAGCGAGGTCGCCTTCAAGGAGTTCGGCGCCGCCGACGCGCTGCCGGCGATCGAGGAGCGGCTCGGGTTTCCGCTGGTCGTGAAGCCGGCCGCCCAGGGATCCGCGCTCGGGATCGAGTTCGCGGCCTCCCCTGAAGACGTGCCCGAGGCGCTCGTGGCGGCGTTCAGCTACGACGACCGCGTGCTGCTCGAGCGGCACGTCAACGGCCGCGAGCTGGCGGTCAGGCTGCTGGAGACGGACACGGGCGTGCAGGCGCTGCCGATCGTCGAGGCCAAGCCGAAGCAGGAGGAGTACTTCTTCGACTTCGAGGCCCGCTACGAGATCGGCAAGACCGACTACGCCTGCCCGGCGGACCTGCCCGCCGACGTCACCGAGCGGGCGCAGGAGCTGGCCGTCGCGACCTACCGGCTGCTCGGCTGCTACGGCTTCGCGCGGGTCGACATGATGCTTCGACGCCGACGGCGAGCTGCACGTGCTCGAGGCGCAGGCGATCCCGGGCCTGACCGAGACCAGCCTGTATCCACAGGCGGCCGAAGCGGCGGGCATCAGGTTCGACGAGCTGGTCGAACGGCTGGTGGAGCTGGCGCTCAGAACAACTGGCCGTCCGGCTGCAAGCAGCCGGCCGGGTCGCGGACAGGCTGACGGTTTTCTAGACCCGGGCGAGTGCCGCGTCTTAGCCGGCGCCTGAGGCAAAGTCCTCGGGCGTCACCTCGTCGAGGAACTTCTTGAACTTGTCGACGACCTCCTCGGTGTCCTCGACCTCGTGCTCGAACTCGATCGCGCTCTCCTGGATCACTTCCTCGGCAGCGAAGATCGGCGCCGAGGTCCGGACCGCCACCGCGAGGGCGTCCGAGGGGCGCGAGTCGATCTCGACCTCCTGGCCGTTGACCCGCAGGGTGATGGAGGCGTAGAAGGTGTTGTCCTTGAGCTCGGTGACCGACACCCGCGTGCACTGGGCGTCGAGCTCGCCGATCATCTCGCTGATCAGGTCGTGCGTCATGGGGCGCGGCGTGGTGGCGCCCTGAAGCTTCATCAGGATCGCGGCCGCCTCGGGGTGGCCGATCCAGATCGGCAGGAACTTGTTGCCGTCGATGGTCTTGAGCAGCACGATCGGCTGCTTGCCCGACCATGTCGAAGCTCACGCCATAGATGACCATCTCCTGCACTGATCTGGCTCCAAACCGGGGGTGGATCGCGTACGCCGCCCATTATAGGAACGGCCTTCAGCAGCCTACCGCGGGTCTGCCTTCGAGGAAATAGGCCACTTTCGCGGCGAAGAGTGCGATCCTGGACGCGGCTAAGTGAGACGGGGTCGTTCAGGATATTGTTCGGCAATCCCTTGAACTACGGGATGACCAACAAGGACGGCGGTCGGTGGAGCGCTTGCGTGGCGGCTCTGGCGCTTTCGTTGTGCCTTTTGTTGTTCCGTTTTCCTCTTGTCCTTCGGCTTGCCGGGACCCACGGCGACCGCTGCGACTGTGCCCGCCGGCTTCGAGGATCGGCTCATCGGGTCGGTCGGCTACCCCAGCGGTCTTGCGCCCACGCCCGATGGCCGCATGTTGATCACGACCCGGATCGGCCAGGTTCTCATCTACGAGAACAACGCGATTCGCTCGACTCCGGCGCTCGATCTGGCCTCGCGGCTCTGCACGAACATGGAGCGCGGTCTGGTGGGGGTGGCGGTCGACCCGGATTTCACGAGCAACCATTTCGTCTACCTCTTCTACACCTACGACAGAGGGACGGATTCCTGCGGAAGCAACCCGGCCGATCCGTCGTCCCAGCCCGTAAACCGCGTCTCCCGATTCGTGCTGACCGGCTATACGATCGACCCTGCCACCGAAACTGTCCTGCTGGACAACCTGGTCACGCCCACGGGAAGCAACATCGCGGGTGACCTGGATTTCGGCAAGGACGGCTACCTGTATGTGAGCGTCGGAGACGGCGGCTGCGACTACAACAACGACAGCGGCTGTGGTGCTTCGAACGACGCCTCCCGCGACCACAACGTCCTGCTCGGCAAGATCCTGCGAATCACCTCCGCGGGCGACGTGCCGGCGGACAATCCTTTCCTGGGCGCCAATACGGCGCGTTGCGGGCTCACGGGACGGACTGCGGCCGGCAACTGGTGTCAGGAGACATTCGCCTGGGGCCTTCACAACCCGTCCAGGGCGAACATGGACCCGAACACCGCAGGCACGCGATTCTTCATCAACGACGCCGGCCAGGACGCCTGGGAGGAGATCGATCTCGGTCAGGCGGGCGCCGACTTCGGTTGGAACGTACGCGAAGGTCGCTGCCCAACCGGCTTCTACACAGGTTGTGGTGCGCCACCTGCGGGGATGACGAATCCGATCTTCAGCTACGAACACGCGGCCGGATGCGCAGCAATAACCGGAGGAGCGTTTGTTCCGGACGGGCTCTGGCCGAGTGCATACGGCGGCGGCTATCTGTTCGAAGACTTCGTCTGCGGAACGATCTTCCTCCTGGCGCCGAATGGAGCCGGCGGATACATCCCCAGTGAGTTCGCGACCGGCATCGGCTATCCGATCGATATGGCTTTCGGTCCTCACGGTTCTGCACAGGCCCTCTACTACTTGCAGAACCAGCCGCCGTCGCTCCATCGAATCGACTTCACAGGCGGAGCCAATCGCTCTCCGGTGGCCGTCGCGCAGGCCGACCCGACAAACGGCGACGTCCCTTTGACGGTGAGCTTCGACGGGCGGGAGAGCAACGATCCCGACAACGACACCCTCAGCTTCGACTGGGACTTCGGCGACGGATCGGCTCACGCCACCACCGCGACGGCCTCGCACGTGTACCAGACGGCCGGCATCCACACGGCGATCCTGACCGTCTCTGACGGCAACGGCGGCGAGGACACGGCCACGATCCAGATCGATGCACGTGCGCCGCCGCAGCTTCCGCCGGGATTCGAGAACCAGCAGCTGGCCGTCTGGGGGTTCCCGACGGGGTTGGCCTTTACGCCGGATGGCCGTCTCCTGTTGTCGTTTCAGACCGGTGAGATCAAGCTCTACGAGAACGGCGCCATGCGCTCCGCTCCCGCGATCGACCTGCGCTCGAAGCTCTGCACCGATGTCGAGCGCGGCCTGGTGGGAGTCGCCGTCGATCCGGGGTTTACCGACAACCACTACGTCTACCTCTACTACACCTACGACAGGGGCACCGACAGCTGCGGCACGAACCAGGCGGACCCAGCCTCGCAACCTGTCAACAGGCTGTCGCGCTTCGTGCTCGGCAACGACAGCTTGATCGACCCGGCCAGCGAGACGGTGCTGCTCGACAACATCCCCTCGGTGAGCGGCAACCACAACGCCGGCGACATCCATTTCGGCAAGGACGGCTATCTCTACGTGACGATCGGCGACAGCGGCTGTGACTACACGGGCGCGAGCGCCTGCGGGAATGTGGAACAACGCCGCCACCTACCGCAACGCGCTGGTCGGCAAGATGGTGCGGATCACCGCCGACGGCGAGCATCCCGATCGACAACCCCCACCAGGGCCCGGGCACCAGCCGCTGCAACCTCACCGGCCGCACGATCCCCGGCGACTGGTGCCAGGAGATCTTCGCCACCGGCTTGCGCAACCCGTTCCGGTTTGCCTTCGACGACGACGCTCCACGACCCGCTTCTTCATCAACGACGTGGGCCAGGATCACTGGGAGGAGATCAACCTGGGCGCCCCGGGCGCAGACTACGGCTGGAACCTGCGCGAGGGCCACTGCGCGGTCGCCTCCTACACCGACTGCGGCCCGCCGCCCGCCGGGCATGACCAACCCCGATCTACGACTACGACCACACCGGCGGCTGCACCTCGATCACCGCCGGCGCGTTCGTGCCCGACGGCGTCTGGCCGGCTCAGTACGACGGCAGCTATCTGTACGGCGACTTCGTCTGCCAGAAGCTCTTCCAGATGGTGCCCGACGGGAGCCGGCGGATACACGGCAACGGAGTTTGGGCCGGCGGGAGGCGTGGTGGCGATGGCTTTCGGACCTCCCGGCTCGGCGTCCAAGGATCTCTACTACATGACCTGGGCGAGCCCGCCCGGCCTCTACAGGATCCGCGTACACGGGCACCGAGAATCGCTCGCCGCTCGCCGTTGCGACCGCCGGCCCGACGAACGGCGACCTTCCGCTCAGCACGAACTTCGACGGAACCCAGAGCAGCGATCCCGGACAACGACACCGCTCAGCTTCGACTGGGACTTCGGCGACGGATCGGCGCACGCCACCACCGCGACGGCCTCGCACCAGTACACGACGCCGGGCACCTACACGGCGAAGCTGACGGTGTCGGACGGAAACGGCGGGCAGGACACCGCGACCATCCGGATCGACGCGGGAAACAACCAGCCGGCGCCGTCCATCTCCACGCCCGGCTGCCGGGCCAGCTGTTCAGGGTCGGCGAGACGCTCACGCTCACCGGGAGCGCGACCGACCCCGAGGACGGGACCGTGCCGGACTCCAGCTTGAGCTGGCAGGTCGTCAAGCACCACGCCACGCACACGCATCCGTTCCTGCCGCCGACGCCGGGTAACGGCGCCACGATCACCACCCCGGTCCCCGAGGACTTCGGAGCGACCACGAACAGTTATCTGGAGGTGCGCCTCACTGCCACGGACTCGCAGGGCTTGAGCACGACGGTGAGCCGTGACCTGCGGCCGCGCCTCGTAGACCTGCACTTTGCGACCGCTCCCACCGGCTTGCGAGTGGACCTGAACGGCACCATCGCGCCGCCGTCTGTGACCTCGTGGGATGGCTGGACATTGCAGCTCAGCACGCCTCAGACGCAGTTCGACTCCGCGGGACAGGGACAGACCTTCGTCTCCTGGTCAGGCGGTGGCGCCATCTCGCACCCGATCACGACACCGCCGACCGAAACGACGTACACGGCATCCTTCACGAGCAGATACCCGCGCCCGAGGGGCGCCACCCCCACCAGGGTTGCCCTGGTTCCCTCGTATCGACCCTGTCATCGCGCCGAACACGGTGCACGGCAGTCCGCTTGCGCACCCGTCGTGCTCGCCGCCCAGCCAGACATCCAACACCGCCACCGTGGGGACGCCTGATGCGAACGGGTTGGCCGTCGGATCGATCGGCTTCGTGCGCTTCCGCGCCGTGCTCGGCAAGCCGAGCACGCCCGAGGACGAAGCGGACGTGAGGATCATCGCCTCGATTTCCGATGTGCTCGACGCGACCACCGGATTGCCCGACTACGTGGGCTCCCTCCGGGCGAGGACGATCCTCCGCGCAACGGACAGGCTGAACGGCCCAACCGCCGCTGACGCCGCGACGGTTTCCGACTTCCCACTCGACATCCCGGTCCCGTGTACAGCCACGCTCGACCTATCCGGGAGCACCTGCGCAGACCGAGACCACTGCCGACGCGGTGATCCCAGGCATGGTCGTCGAGTCGCGGCGCACGATCTGGGAGCTGGGCACCGTCCAGGTGTACGACCAGGGTCCCGATGGCACGATCTCGACCCCTGACGACGCCCTGTTCGCGACACAGGGCCTGTTCATCCGCTGACCCCGTACCCCGCCGTGCGGGATTCCGAGTGGGCGATCCTGGACTCGAACCAGGGACCTCCTCCTTATCAGAGAGGCGCTCTGACCGACTGAGCTAATCGCCCATGGCGGGCGCGGCCCGCACCAGGCCTAGATTAGCGAAGGCGCAGGGCCCGACATGCCCGCTGAAACGGGTGCGTGAGTACCCTTTGCGACGGATGAACGAGGGAGCGTGGAGCAGATTCCTCGAGTACGCCGCCCACGCTCGGACCAAGCCCACGTTCGACCTCGAGCAACGGCAGCGGAAGCTCGCCGCCGCGGCCCGGCTGAGGCGGACGTTGGAGGTGGCACGCGACGAAGGCGACTGGCGCGTGCTGCTCGCCCAAGCGCTGCGACCGGTGAGCCGGAACCCGTTCGAAGCATCCCGCGACCGGCTCGTTCCTCCGCGCCACGGCCGCTGGATGAACGACTGGGGGCGCCGGGACCCCGAGTCGCTTCGCGCCGTGCTCACACGCTTCCTCGAAGACGAGGGCGATCCTGTCGGGCGCTTCGGCCGGTTCGTCGGAAGCCGGCGAACGGATCGTCCAGGCGGGCGACGACCAGGCCCGCGCGATCGGCGGGTCGGCGATGCTCACGCTCGGCTCGCTGCTGGGGTTCGCCCTCGAACCGGAATCGTTGCCGATCGTCCGCGCCCCCCTTCGCCGCCTGCAGGAGCTGCTCGGCCGGGACGCCTCAGGTCCACAGACGCTCGTCGAGCTGTATGCCGACCAGCTCGAGTTCGCCAATGACGTCTACGCACGCATGAAGGCTCATCCGATACCGGTCCGGGACATGATCGACGTGCAGGGCCTGATCCAGATGTCCGTGCGCGAACAGGTGCTCTGGACGGGCGATCGCGCGGCCGTCACGGAGCTTCCGGTCGAACGCAACCTCTCCCCGAACGCCGCCTACCTGGCCGCCTGCGCCATCTACCTGAACGAAGCGTCCTACCTGCGCGAATGGATCGAGTTCCATCGCCTGATGGGCGTGAAGCGATTCTTCCTGTATGACAACGGCAGCACCGACGACCACCTGGAGGTGCTGTCGCCGTACATGGAGCGCGGCATCGTGTCGCTACACGAATGGGAGCCCGCGCCGCCCGACCAGCGCGAGGTCTACGACCACTGCCTGCGGACCCACCGCGCGGATGCGCGGTGGATCGCGTTTCTCGACATCGACGAATTCCTGTTCTCCCCCACCGGCAAGACCGTCGCCGAGGTGCTCCGCGACTACGAGCGGTGGCCCGGCGTTGGTGTCAACTGGGCGATGTTCAGCCACTCGGGACACCGCACCGCGCCGGAGGCCTCGTGATCGAGAGCTATCCGCTCAGGGACAAGGCCGACAGCGGCCTGATCAAGTGCATCGTCGACCCGATGCGCACCGTGCGCTGCGAGGGCGCCCACTGGTTCACCTATGACCACGGCCTGCCCGTGGACGAGAACCATTGGCCGATCGCGGAGGCCCAGACGATGTCCACCTCGTTCGAGCGGCTGCGCATCAACCACTACGCGTCCCGCTCGGAGGAGGAGCTGCGCGAGAAGATCGAGCGACGTGAGGCTGGATGCACCTGCGTGGCTGGCGGCGGCTCGATCTGGACGGAGAGCTCGAGCTGGTCCGCGACGAGACGATCGCCGGCTGGGTGCCCGCGCTCGAGGCGGCGCTACGCCGGGAACCGCGTTGACCGACTTCGAAGCCGCGCTGGCGGCGCTCGACACGAGTCTCTTCAGCCACGTCCGCTCACAGACATCGGAGCTCGACCGGATCTCGCTGCTGGCTCTTCACAACTCCTGTCGCGAGGTCCACGGCGAGTTCGCATACCTCGAGGTCGGGTCGTACGTGGGAGGCTCCCTTCAGGTGCTCGTCGCCGACTCCCGCTGCACTTCGATCACGTCGATCGATTCACGGCCGGACTCGGCGCCCGACGTGCGCGGCGCCTCCGACTACCGAGGCAACACGACCGCAGCGCATGCTCGACATGCTCGGCGCCGTGCCCGGCGCGGACCTCGCGAAGGTGCGAACGATCGAATCCGACACCAGGCGGGGTCGCGCCGGAGAACCTGGCCGCACCTCAGCTCTGCCTGGTGGACGGCGAACACACGTATGAGGCGGTGCTGAACGACGCCAGGTTCTGCCGGCGCGTCGTCCGGGAGAACGGCGCAATCGCGTTTCACGACCGGCGGCTGGTGCGGCCGGCGATCGAGCGCTTCCTCGACGAGCTCGCGACGGTGCCGCACGACGGCTACCCGCTGCTCGGCCAGATCTACGTGATCGAGCTGGGGCCGACACTGCTGTGCCCGGTGATCGACACGCTCCTGGCCGGACACCCCGAACCGAAGCCCTACCTGACCGAGCACCCGGCCCGGCGCTATCCGTAGCCAGGAGCTTCGGGTGGGCCGCTAGGCGGCGAGCGGGCCGGCCAGTCGTCGGGCCAGCTCCTGCGCATCGCGCAGGTCGGCGAACGCGATCTCGACCTTCGCGCCCCGGCGGCCAACGCGCACCCGCACCTCGTGACCGAGCGACGCGGTCAGCGCCTCCTCCAGCTCGCGACCCGCCTCGAGCGCGTCGGCCGGCACCAGCGGAGGACGACGGGGCGCGGCCACGCGAGTCGCATCCGTACCCCGCGCGAGCGCTTCGGTCCTGCGCACGGAGAGGCCCTCGTCGCGAGCGCGCCGCGCAAGCGCGCGCTGCTCACTCCGGTCGCGCAGCTGCAGGATCGCGCGGCCGTGACCCTCGCTCAGCTCACCCGACTCGAGCATCGCGAGCACCTCGTCGGGCAGCTCGAGCAGCCGGACCAGGTTGGAGATCGCGACGCGGCTGCGACCGACCCGGCGGCCCACCTCCTCCTTCGTCAGGCCGAGCTCGTCGACGAGCGCCGCGCAGGCGCGCGCAGCGTCGACCGGGTTCAGATCCTGTCGCGCCATGTTCTCGATCAGCGCAAGCTCGAGCCGCTCGCTCTCCTCGGTCGAGCGCACGACCGCCGGCACCCGGTCGAGACCCGCCAGCCGCGCGGCGCGCAGCGCCGCTCGCCTGCGATCAGCTCGTACCGACCGCCGGCGAGCGGGCGCACGAGCACCGGCTGCAGCATGCCGCGCGCCCCGACCGACTCGGCGAGCTCGCGCAGCTCGTCGTCCTCGAAGCGCGTTCGCGGCTGCCGCGGGTTGGGGTCGATCAGATCGACCGGAATCTCCTGCAGGCTCTCGTCCTGCTCACGAGCCGGCGGGAGGATCGCGGCCAGGCCGCGTCCGATTCCTCGCTCAACCACGTTCGGCGACCTCCTTTGCAAGCTCGAAGTAGGCGTCCGCACCCGCGCAGTGCGGGTCGTGGTGGATCACCGGCCGACCGTAGCTGGGCGCCTCGCTGATTCTGACGTTGCGCGGGATCACGGTCCGGAACACGAGCGTCGGGAAGTGCTCGCGCAGCTCGCGCTCGACGTCCTGGGCGAGGCGCGTGCGGCCGTCGTACATCGTCAGCAGCATCCCGGCCACCTCGAGGCGCGGGTTCAGCTCGCGCTGGATCAGCCCGAGCGTGTCGAGGAACTGCGCGAGCCCCTCGAGCGCGAGGTACTCGGCCTGCACGGGCACGATCACGCGGTCGGCCGCGACCAGCGCGTTGACCGACAGCGGGCCCAGCGACGGCGGGCAGTCGAGCACGATCTGGTCGAACTGCGCGCGACAGAGGCGAGCGCCTCGCGCAGGCGCTGCTCCGAGCCTGCGAGGCGCGGCAGCTCGACCGTCGCGCCGGCGAGGTCGGGCGTCGAGGGCACGACCAGCAGGTGGTCCACGGCGGTCGGCCGGCGTTGCGCTCGCCAATGCGTCGTCCCCCAGCAGGCACGTGTAGGTGTTCGGCTCGAGGTCCTTGGCGAGGCCGAGCGCCACGGTCGCGTTGCACTGCGGGTCGAGGTCGACCAGCAGCGTCCGGTAGCCGGCCTCGGCCACGCAGGCGGCCATGTTCACGGCGGTGGTCGTCTTGCCCACCCCGCCCTTCTGGTTTGCGACCGCGTAGACAGTGGCCATCGGTGCCGAAGATAGTCCCGATCTCAGTCGGAACTGGTCGACCAGCAGGCTGTAATTCGCCGCCGAACCTACCGTTCTCCTGCGGGCCGCTGTATCCTGCAGGTTCGGCATCGCGCCTAGTTCGGGGTCGAACTTTCGCCGCCCGAGCGGCCGCTTGCGCGCCATGCCCGGGCGGCGGGGTAGCCGGCCGGTGTCGGCGCGGCTTCTCGTAACAGTGCAGGTGTCGGTGGCGGGCGGCCGGCAAACGGGGCCACCCGCCGACCGCGCGGAGGCTCATGCCGAGGCGCTGAGCCGCGTCCGCCCCGCCTGCTCCTCGCCGCGTCGCGGCGCCCTTCCACGCCACCAGCATGCCCGCCTCGCGGAGCAGCGGGCCGCGTACTCGACCAGCGTCGGCAAGCGGCGCGACGCGCGCGCGGCCAGCGCGACCGCGTAGCGGCCGGCGCCTTCGAGCGCGGCCCAGTCCTCCGCGCGCGCGCAGACGGCACGCGCATTCTGGAGGCCGAGGCTCGATCGCCCGCGCGATGAACGCGGCACTTGCGCGCGGTCGCCTCGACCAGGTCGAAGCAGCGGCCGGCCGGCCGCGATCGCCAGGCCCGGGAAGCCCGCGCCGCTGCCGATGTCGACGATCGGTCGGTCGCAGCGCGGCCGGCAGCACTCGGCCACCAGCGGGAGCGCGGACAGGCTGTCGGCGAGGTGCACGTCGACCGCCTCGGCCGGGGAGGTGACGGCGTGGGCGCCTCCGGATCAGCCGCCAGCAGGTCGAGCAGCGCCGCCAGCTGCCGCTCTGCCGCAGGCGGCAGGGCGAACGCCGTGGCGAGCTCGTGCAGACGATGCTCGTGCGGCGTTTCACGTGAAACGGCGCCGCTGTCGCCGGCGGCCCGTCCCGGCTGCGCGCACCTCAGCGAGGCCGGATCGGCGTGATCACGATGCGCCGGAACGGCTCGTCGCCCTCGCTGTGGGTCTCCACCTCCGGACGCTCCTGCAGGTAGAGGTGCACGACCTTCCGCTCCGGCGCGGTCATCGAGTCCAGCTCGACCGGCGCGCCCGAAGCGCAGCGCGTCCGCCACGCCGCGATCCGCCTGCCGGTGCAGCATCGCCTCGCGGCGCTCCCGGTAGCCGCCGGCATCGACGCACCACCCGCTTCCGCTCCTCCTGGCCCCGATACGCCGCCTGGGTGCACAGGAACTGGAGCGCGTCGATCGTCTGGCCGTGCTTGCCGATCAGCAGCCCGAGCTCGGGGCCGCTCACGTCGGCGCGCAGCTCCTCGCCGCTCCTCGACGTCGACGCTCGCGCGCATGCCGAGGTAGGCGATCGTCCGCCGCAGCATCTCGCGCACGCGCTCGGCCGGCTCGTCGGGCCACGCGAACTCCTGCTCGGCCGCCCGCCAGGCCTCAGGTCGGCGGTCGCCGACAACCCGCGCGTACCCCTCCGCGTCGCCGGACCCGGCCGTTCCTCGAGCACCTCGAACTCCACCTGCTCGACCTCGAGCCCGGGATACCTGCTGCTCGAGCTCCTTCATCGCCGCCCACTTCGCCTCGCCGACGCTGGCGCCCTCCGCCTCGACGCGGCGTCGCATCGCCGGCGTCGGACAGGCTCAGCGCCGCCGGCGCTTCTTCTTCCGCGGCGGCGGTGGCGGCGCCTTCGGATTGCCGGCGGCGCCGGCGGCCACCGAGCCTTCTCCTGTCTTTCGCCTTCCCGCCGGCCGTGCGCGCGCCCTTCCCCGCGGCCTTCCCGTCGCTCTTCCCATTCGACCGGCGGCCTTGGCCATCGCGGGCATCACGGGCTGGGGCGGCGGCGCCAGCTCGCTTCACCACCATCTGCTGGCCCAGCGTCCAGAAGTTCGTCGTGATCCAGTAGACGATCAGGCCGGCCGGAAAGTTGGGGATGAGCACCGCGAAGACGAGCGGCAGCAGCAGCATGATGCGCTGCTGCGTCTTGTCGGCGCGTCACCGACATCACCAGCGTCGAGGCCATCTGCGAGCCGATGTACAGGACCATCAGGATCACCAGCTCGGCGCCCGTCGCCTTCTCGGCGAGGTCGTCGATGAAGAGCAACGCCTGCTCGCCCGACGCCTCCACCCGGTTTTGGAACTCGTCCCCGTTCAGCAGGTAGAAGAGCGCCAGGAAGACCGGCAGCTGCAGCAGCAGCGGCAGGCAGGAGGCAAACGGGTTGACCTTGTTCTCCTGGTAGAACCTCATCATCTCCTGGTTCATGCGCTGCCGGTCGTCCTTGTACTTCTCCTGGATCTCCTTGATCTGCGGCTGCAGCTCGCGCAGCGCGTTCATCGACTTGATCTGCTTGATCGTGAGCGGCAGGATCGCCAGCCGCACGATCACCGTCAGGCCGACGATCGACAGCCCCCAGCTGAAGCCGACGTCGTCGTGCAGGGTCAGCAGCAGCCAGTCGGCGGCGTCGATCAGCGGCTGGAGGATGTGGGCGAAGACCGGTGTCATCGAAAGAGCTTCTGTCGCGCTAACCGGGTCGTACCCGCCGTGGCTCAAGGGGTTGCAGCGCAGCACCCGCCACACGGCCAGCACGAAGCCGCGCAGGGCCCCATGCGTACGGAGCGCCTCGACGGCATAGGCCGAGCAGGTGGGCTCGTACTTGCACCGCCGCGGCAGCGCCGGCGAGATCACCCGCTGGTAGAGGCGGACGGGCAGTGTGAGGACGCTCGCGAGCACGGGCCTCAGGCTCGCCGTTCCCGATCGGGTGTGCCCAGCTCGAGTCGCTCGAGCAACGACGCGAGGTCGGCCTTGAACGATTCGAGGCCGCCGGAGTCCGCCAGCTCCGCGGCTCCCTGCCGCGCCACCACCACGTAGTCGTGGCTCGGCGGCACCGCATCCGGGAGCGCCCAGAAGGCCTCGCGCAGCAGCCGCTTGACGCGGTTTCGCTCGACCGCCCCACCCACGCGCCTGCCCACGGAGACGCCCAGCCGCATCTCCTCGCGCGCGCTCAGCATCCGGGTCGGCATCGGCCTCGCGGGGAAACGCGTAGAGCACGAAATGCCGGCTCGCCACCGAGTCACCCTGGCGGTAGACACGCTGGAAGTCGGCGCTGCGCGAGAGGCGCGGTCGCCGACGAGTCGCTCCTCGCGGCCGGTCCACCAAGGACCCCGTCAGACGGTGAGGCGCGTGCGCCCCTTCTTGCGACGGCGCTTGATCGTGAGGCGGCCGGCACGCGTGCGCATGCGAGCCCGGAACCCGTGGGTACGAGCGCGCTTGCGTCTTTTCGGCTGGTACGTTCGCTTCATCGCGCGGTCCGATGCGGCGGCCTTTACCTGTGCCTGTCCGCTCCTGCTCGACGAGCGCTGAGCTCGCCGGATGGTCAGTATAAAGAGTCTCCTCCAGCGCTCCGGAGATTGGCCTGATGGACGTTTCCGGATCGCCGGAATCTTTTGCGCGGCATTTGCGTGATGCTCCCCGGGACGCGCCCGCCGTCACTCTTCGCGGCCGAATCACAGATGTAGAATCGCTCCCGCCTCGGCAGTTCGGCGGTCTCGTACAGGTCTTCGCCGGGCGCCCCATTTCATACCCCTACAACCCTTCGGCCAGAGGGTCGTCGAATCATGCCGTCTCAGCCCGAACTCGAGAGGACCTGGACCGCTCTGCTCGAGCGGCTGCGCGCCGAGATCCCCGACAACGTGTACCGCATGTGGCTGGAGCCGCTACATGCCGTGGCGCTGTCGGAGGGGATTCTCTACGTTCAGGCGCCGGCCGCGATTCGCGACTGGGTTCGACGGCGATTCGGCGAGGTGCTCTCTCATGCGCTCGCCTCGCTCGGCGGATCGCTCGTGCGCGTCGAGCTGGTTGGGGAAACGGCAGGCCTCCCTGGCAACCGGGCCGTGGCCGACAACCGTGGCCGGCGCCTCAAGTCCGCCTACCGGTTCGAGGAGTTCGTGATCGGAGCCGGGAACCGCTTCGCCCATGCCGCGTCGCTGGCCGCGGCGGAGCTGCCCGGACAGGCATACAACCCGCTTTTCCTGCACGGCCCTCCGGGCACCGGAAAGACTCACCTGCTGAATGCGATCGGCAACTACACGATCCTCAACGATCAGGTGCTCGCTGTCCTGTACGTGACCGGTGAGACGTTCACCGGCGATTTCACCTCTGCCGTGCGGGCCGGCCAGATGGACCTCTTCAAGCAGCGATACCGGCAGGCGGATCTCCTGCTCTTCGACGACCTGCAGTTCGTCGAGAGCAAGCCGCGAACGGCCGAGGAGCTTCTGCACACCTTCGATGCGCTGATCACGAAGGGCGCTCAAGTAGTGATCGCCGCGGACCGCCCCCCACCCGCGATGCCGGCGCTCGATTCGCGGCTCCGGGACCGGTTCGAGTCGGGCCTGGTCGTCGACCTCGAGCCGCCGAACTTCGACACCCGCTTGTCGATCATCCGCAAGCGCGCCGGGGGATGGCTGACCGACCCGGAGCAACCCGAGGCGCTGGAGCTGCTCGCGCGGCGGATCTCGTCGAGCGTCCACGCGCTCGAGGGCGCCTTGATCCGGGTGCGCGCCTATGCCTCGCTGACCCAGCAGCCGATCACCACCGCACTCGTCGAACACGTGCTCTCGAACCTCTACACCCCACCGCCACCAGGGACTCCGCCTTCGGTTTAGGACCGGCAAGCCCACCGTAGAGCGAATCCAGGAGGCCACTTCACAGGCCCTGGCGCTCCCGCAAAGCGACCTCACGTCGGCCAAACGTGGCCGCCAGGTTGTTTATGCTCGCCAGGTGGCGATGTACCTCTGCCGCGAGCTGACCGAGCTCTCCCTTCCCGCGATCGGACAGAGATTCGGCGGCCGTGACCACACAACCGTGCTCCATGCACACCGACAGATGCGCGCGCGCATCCTGGCCGACGACTCCACCCGGCAGACTGTGGACGGGATCCTCGTCCAGCTCGCCGGACCTGCGGAAGCGTCGTGACCGAGTCCAGCTTCCACATCTCGAACACAGGCGCCGCCCACAGGGAGACTGCGCCTCGTCAAGCACTTTCAGCCGCTCTGCACACAGCTTCCACATGCCTTCTATCTCCATATCCAAAAGACACTCTTCCAATGGGTGATCAACTGTGAAAGTCAGTTGTGGACGCCAGGCATTGCTCGCGGAGCTGCAGGTAGTGGCGCGGGCAGCTGCCACGCGCGGTGCGATCCAGGCGCTGTCAGGCGTTCGCCTCGCGACCACCGACTCGGGCCTCGACCTGTCTGCCACCGATACCGAGATCGCCTTGCGCTCGTCGCTGGAGGCGAATGTCGAACAGCCTGGGATCGTGCTCCTGCCTGCCCGTCTGCTGGTCGACATCCTGCGAGCGCTCGAGGGCGAGTCGGTGCTGCTCGAGCAGCGTGCCGAAGCCGGTGAGGTGACCGTCAGCTCTGAGCGGGCCACGTTCTCGCTGCGCACGTTGCTGGCCGACGACTTCCCACGCATCCCGGAATCGCCGAACGGCGCGGGAGTCGAGCTGCCGGCGAAAGCGGTCTCCGCCACGATCGAACGGGTCGCGAAGGCGGCATCGCGGGACGAGACGCGACCGGTGCTGACCGGGATCCTGGTCTCAGTCGACGATCAGGGGCTGCGGATGGTGGCCACGGACTCCTACCGGCTGAGCGTCAAGGAGACGCCTCTCGACGAGCCGGACCGCCAGCCGTTCGAGGCGAACGTGCCGGCTCGCGCCCTGCAGGAGCTCGGCCGGGTGGCCGCGGAGACCGGTGCGGACACGATCTCGATCGCCGCGCACGACAACCAGGTTGTGTTCGGGGTCGAACGAATGACGTTGTCATCTCGCCTGATCGATGGTCAATTCCCGAACTATCGCCAACTGGTCCCGGACAGCTACGAGCACGAGCTCCGGGTCAGCCGCGACGAGCTGCTGTCCGTGGTGCGCCGCATCAGCATCCTGGCTCAGCGCACGGCTCCGCTGCGGCTGCGCTTCGAAGGTGGCGAGGTCACCCTGTCGGCGCAGACGCCGGATGTCGGCGAGGCCTCCGAGACGGTGCCGGTCAACTACGAGGGAGAGGCGCTCGAGATCGGCTTCAACCCTCAGTTTCTCCAGGACGGCCTCGACAGCGTGCACTCGGACGAGCTCGTGATCAAGCTGATCAGCCCGCTGCGGCCAGGCCTTCTGGAGGCGGCCGGCGACGACGGGGAGGGGAAGTTCCTCTACCTGATCATGCCGGTCCGGCTCAACGTCTAAGCGCGCGGGGACAAGGTTGCCCCAGCAGATAGACCGCAGAGGTAGAAGTTGGTCGTTGGACCGCCGAGGTAGAAGTTGGTCGTTCGTAGCCTGAGCGTCCGGGACTTCCGCAGCCACGAGCGCACCGAGGTCGATCTCGAGCCGGGCGTGACGGTGCTCGAGGGACCGGTCGGGTCCGGCAAGACGAATCTGCTGGAGGCGCTGTACGTGGCATGTGTCGGCCGGTCTTTCCGGACGGCCAACGACCGGGAGCTGATTCGCTTCGAGGCGCCGGTCGCGCGCGTGGCGGTCGAGTTGGACGACGGCCGCGTGGAGCACCGGCTGGAAGTCGTGATCCAGCGCTCGTCGGCGAAGGTGATCAGAGCCGACGGGGCACGTCTCGACCGACCGGTCGAGTCCGATGCCCGTCCTCTGGTGTGCGTCTTCGCGCCTGATCGGCTGGAGCTGGTCAAGGGCGCCGCCGGAATCCGGCGGGCGCACCTGGACGAGGTGGTGTCCGCGCTCTGGCCGGCTCGCCGGGAGACGCGCCGCGCTTACGCCCGGGCGCTGGCCCAGCGCAACAGCCTGCTCGGCCGCGTACGGTCGGGAAGCGCGTCGGCGGCCTCGCTCGGCGGCTGGACGAAGGAGCTTGCACGGCACGGCATGCGCCTGATGGCCGATCGCACCGAGTCGGTAGGGCCTGCTGTCCCCTCGGTTCGCGGAGCTCGGAGCGCGAGCTCGGCCTTCAGGGCTCGCCGGCGCTGGCGTACCGCCCGCGATCGCATGCAGCTACGCCGGAGGAGCTGGAAGTGGAGCTCGAGGCCGCGCTCCAGAACGATCTCGAACGGGGTTTCACGACGCATGGGCCTCACCGCGACGACTTCTCGGTCGACCTCGATTCCCGCTCCTTGCGCCGATTCGGGTCGCAAGGCCAGCAGCGCCTCGCTCTGCTGGCCATGCTGGTCGCCGAGCGGGACCTGCTGGCTTCGACCCGCAGCGCGATTCCCGTGCTGTTGCTGGATGACGTGCTCAGCGAGCTGGACGACGAGCGGCGAGAGCGGCTGCTGGACCTGCTGGAGCGAGGAGGGCAGACGCTCCTGACCACGGCCGACCCCGCCGCCGCCGGGTCGCGTCCAGGCTTCGCCCGCGTCCAGGTGACCGCCGCGGCGGCAGGCTCCGGCGCGACGTCCAGTCTCGCGAGCGCCGAGCCGGCCACGGCATGACCCGGCGCCGCCCGCAGGAGCTGCGCACGATCCTCGAGCGCGTGCAGGAGCAGATCGCTCCCACGGACCTGCTCTCGGCGGCCCAGCGGCATTGGCGCGAGGTGGTGGGGGACCAGGTCGCCGAGGAGGCCTGGCCCGATCGTGAGCGGGGTGGGAGCCTGATCGTGCGCTGCCGCTCGGCGGTCTGGGCGGCGGAGCTCACGATGCTCGAGGAGACGCTGCTCCAGCAGCTCAACGACCGGCTTCCGGGAGAGCGTCGAGTGCGCTCTCTAAAGTTCACGGCGGCTCCCGCGAGCGGTCGTTTCCCGGAGTCTGCCGGCGTAGGCGATTTTTCCCATTCTGATGGGAAATTTGAGCGCCCGGCGCGGCCTGATTCACGAGTCGATCTGCTACCATTCGTACACTGACTTGGGTGCCCAACAGGCGCGCGCAGATCGCTTTCTGAAAGCCGCGCGCGCGGATTTTGGCGGCATCCGTCCAGAACGGCTTTCGGAGGTTTTCATTGCCAGAAAACGGGTCGCGTAAAGGTACGGCCGGGCACAGCGACGCCCGGAAAAAAGATGGGGCCGGCAAGGCCAAGGCGGCGCCACCTATGACGCCGCGGACATCACCGTTCTCGAGGGTCTCGAGGCGGTCCGCAAGCGACCCGGCATGTACATCGGCTCGACCGGCGAGCGTGGCCTTCACCACCTCGTGTACGAGGTCGTCGACAACTCCGTCGACGAGGCTCTCGCCGGCTATTGCGACTCCGTCCGGATCGTGCTCCAGCCGGACAACAGGGTGACCGTCACCGACAACGGACGCGGCATTCCCGTCGACATGCACGAGAAGGAGAAGCGGCCCGCGGCGGAGGTCGTGCTGACCGTGCTGCACGCGGGCGGAAAGTTCGGCGACGGGGGTGGCTACAAGGTCTCCGGGGGCCTGCACGGCGTCGGCGTGTCGGTCGTGAATGCGCTGTCCGAGCGCCTCGACCTCGAGATCAAGCGCGAGGGACACGTCTGGACCCAGAGCTACGAGCGCGGGGCCCCGCTCGGCCCGCTGGAGAAGGGCCCGTCGATTCCCAAGGACGAGACGGGCACCACGATCACGTTCCTGCCCGATCTCGAGATCTTCAGCGAGATCAAGTACGACTTCGAGACCCTGGCCCAGCGCATGCGGGAGACCGCCTTCCTGACCAAGGGGCTGCGGATCGAGCTGATCGACGAGCGGGGGTCCGGTGACAGCGTCGACTTTCGCTACGAGGGCGGGATCAGGGACTTCGTCGCCTATCTCAACACGAACAAGGACCCCATTCACCAGAAGATCGTCTACTTCGAGGGCGAGTCCGAGGACGGCCAGGCGGAGATCGCGATGCAGTGGAACTCCTCGTACCAGGAGTCGATCTTCAGCTTCGCCAACAACATCAACACCACCGAGGGCGGCACCCACCTGTCCGGCTTTCGCTCGGCGCTGACGCGCACGCTCAACGACTACGCCCGCAAGAAGGGCCTCCTGAGGGAGAAGGACGAGAGCCTGCAGGGCGAGGACGTGCGCGAGGGGCTTACGGCGATCGTCTCGGTCAAGCTCCACGACCCGCAGTTCGAGGGACAGACCAAGTCGAAGCTCGGCAACCCGCCCATGAAGGGGTTCGTCGAGTCGACCGTCAACCGCAAGCTGGGCGAGTTCCTGGAGGAGAATCCCTCCGAGGCGAACCAGATCATCGGCAAGGCGGTCGCCGCCTCTCGCGCCCGTGAGGCTGCGCGCAAGGCTAGGGACCTGACCCGCCGCAAGTCGGCGCTCGAGAACTCGACCCTGCCCGGCAAGCTCGCCGACTGCTCGGTGAAGGATCCGGCGCTGGCCGAGATCTTCATCGTGGAGGGCGACTCGGCCGGCGGCAGTGGCAAGCAGGCCCGGGACCGCAACACGCAAGCAGTGCTGCCACTGCGCGGCAAGATCATCAACGTCGAGAAGAACCGCATCGACAAGGTGCTCTCGAACGAGGAGATCCAGGCGCTCGTCACGGCGATCGGCACCGGCATCCGCGAGGAGTTCGACCTCGAGCAGCTGCGCTACCACAAGGTGATCCTGATGACGGACGCCGACGTGGACGGCGCGCACATCCGCACGCTCGTGCTGACGTTCCTGTTCCGTGAGATGCAGGGCCTGATCGAGTCCGGCTTCGTCTACATCGCGAAGCCGCCGCTCTACCGGCTGAAGGCCGGCAGCAAGGAGATCTACATCGAGAAGGAGTCCGAGCTCGAGGAGGTGCTCCTCCGCGACAAGCTCGACCGGATCGAGGTGTTCGACCGCGCCGGCACCGCGTTCAATCTGACCCAGCAGCGCTGGCAGCGTCTGACGAGGCTGGTCAAGGAGTACGAGGGCTGGGCCTCCGCCCTGCGGGCCGCGCATGGCAACGAGGTGATCACCTTCCTGGAGGAGTCCGCCGTGCTCGACCAGGGCCTGACGGACGTTGACAAGGTCGTCGCGGAACTGAAGAAGAAGGCGCCGGAGGGTGAGCCCTATGACACGGAGGTGCTGTCGCAGAACGGCGACGGCTCGATCCGCATCAAGGTGATCGAGCGCAAGAGCGGGCTCGCGACGACCCACGCGCTCGGCACCGACATCTTCGGGTCGCGGGAGTACCGGCAGCTGACGCGCGTCCACGAGGAACTGCAGAACCTCGCCGGCACGCCCCCGTTCAAGCTGAAGCTCGACGACCACGACGCCGAGGCGCTGTCCTTCGAGGATCTGCGGACGAAGGTGCTTGCGCTCGCCAAGCGCGGCCTGCGCCTACAGCGGTTCAAGGGCCTCGGCGAGATGAACGCGGACCAGTTGCGCGAGACCACGATGGACCCGGAGTCGCGCACCCTGCAGCAGGTGACGATCGACGACGCCTCCGCCGCCGACCAGCTCTTCTCGATGCTGATGGGCGACCAGGTCGAGCCGCGGCGGGCCTTCATCGAGAAGCATGCGAGGGATGTCCAATTCCTGGATGTGTAGTGGTGGCGCATGCTTCTCAGAAATGGCCGCTCGTCTGCAAGCAGCCGAGCGGGTTTGTGGCAGTACGACGTAATTGGAAGGACTAGATATTGGCCACTCTTGATGCTCTAACCGGCAACATCGAGCCTCGCGGGCTCGGGGAGGAGATGCGCTCCTCCTACATGGAGTACGCGATGAGCGTGATCGTCGGTCGCGCGCTCCCGGACGTGCGCGACGGGCTGAAGCCGGTCCATCGCCGGGTGCTGTTCGCGATGCACGAGGCCGGCCTGCAACCGACTCGCGCCTACCGGAAGTGCGCGCGCGTCGTGGGCGACGTGATGGGCAACTTCCACCCGCACGGCGACTCCGCGATCTACGACACGCTCGCTCGCATGGCCCAGGACTTCGCGCTGCGCTATCCGCTGATCGACGGGCAGGGCAACTTCGGCTCGATCGACGACGATCCTCCCGCGGCGATGCGCTACACGGAGGCGCGCCTTGCACGCCTGGCGACGGAGATGCTGCGCGACATCGACGCGGACACCGTCGACTTCACGCCCAACTACGACGAGTCCCGGCGCGAGCCCCTGATCCTGCCGTCGCGGTTCCCGAACCTGCTCGTGAACGGCTCGTCCGGGATCGCCGTCGGGATGGCGACGAACATCCCGCCGCACAACCTGCGCGAGACGATCGACGCGGTCGTGGCCTACATCGACGACCCGGAGATCGACATGGCGGGCCTGATGAAGCACATCAAGGGCCCGGACTTCCCGACCGGCGGCTACATCGTCGGCCGCGAGGGCATCAAGCAGGCCTACGAGACGGGCCGCGGCCGCGTCGTGATGCGCGGTCGCGCGCACGTCGAGCCGCTGCGCCAGGGCAAGGAGGCGATCATCGTCACCGAGCTGCCCTTCATGGTGAAGAAGGGCGGCAAGGGCAACCTGATCGACCGGATCGCCGACCTCGTCCGCGACAAGAAGATCTCCGAGATCAGCGACCTGCGCGACGAGACGGACCGGTCGGGCATGCGGCTCGTGATCGAGCTCAAGCGCGACTCGATTCCCGAGATCGTGCTGAACAAGCTCTACAAGCACACCTCCCTCCAGCAGACGTTCGGCGTGAACATGGTCGCGCTGGCGGACGGCGTGCCGCGCACGCTCAACCTGCGCGAGGTGATCCGCTACTACGTCCTCCACCAGAAGGAGGTCGTCACCCGCCGGACCAAGGACGAGCTCCAGCGGGCCGAGCGCCGCGCGCACATCCTCGAGGGCCTGCTGATCGCGCTCTCGAACATCGACGCGGTGATCCAGCTGATCCGCTCGTCGTCCGATCCCGAGCAGGCGCGCACCGGACTGGTCGAGCAGTTCGAGCTCTCCGTCGAGCAGGCGCAGGCGATCCTGGACATGCGCCTCCAGCGCCTGACCGCTCTGGAGACCGACAAGATCAAGTCCGAGCACGCCGACCTGATGGAGCGGATCAAGGAGCTGCGCGCGATTCTCGGCGACGAGGAGCGCCTGTACGGGCTGATCAAGGAGGAGCTGCTCGAGATCAGGGACATCTACGGCGACGAGCGCCGCAGCGAGATCATCGCGGCCGAGGGCGAGGTCGATCTCGAGGACATGATCGCCGAGGAGCAGATGGTGATCTCGATCACCCGCTCCGGGTACATCAAGCGGCTGCCGCTGTCCACCTACCGCAAGCAGCACCGCGGCGGTGTGGGCGTGATCGGGATGGAGACCAAGGAGGACGACTACATCCAGCACCTGCGGATCTGCTCGACCCACGACTTCCTGCTCTTCTTCACGAACATGGGGAAGGTCTACCGCCTGAAGGTGTACGAGCTGCCGGAGGGAGCGCGCACGGCCAAGGGCCGGGCGCTGGTCAACCTCCTGCCCCTGCGGGAGGGCGAGCAGGTGCGCGCCATGATCCCGACCCGCGACTTCTCCGAGCACAAGTACGTCGTGTTCGGAACGCGCAAGGGCCTGATCAAGAAGACCGAGCTGACCGCCTACAACACGCCGATCCGGGCCGACGGGATCATCGCGATCAAGCTGCGGGACGGCGACTCGCTGGTGGACGTGCGCGGCACGAGCGGCGAGGACGACATCATCATGGTGTCGCGCTCCGGCTACGCGGCGCGGTTCAACGAGTCACGCGTGCGGTCGATGGGTCGCGACACCTCCGGTGTGCGCGGCATGAACGTGTCCGAGAAGGACAACGCGGTGCTCGCGATGGACGTCGCCCGTGACGACACCGAGCTGTTCGTCGTGACCGAGAACGGCTTCGGCAAGCGCGCACCGATCACGGACTACCCGGTGAAGGGCCGCGGCACGAAGGGCGTCAAGACCATCCAGATGACCGAGCGCAAGGGAGCGCTGGCCGGCGCGCTGATCGTGCGGGAGCACCAGGAGCTGGTGTTCATCTCGCAGAGCGGCATGGTGCAGCGCACGAGCGTGCGGGGCATCTCGAGGATGGGTCGCGCGACACAGGGCGTCAAGGTCATGAACCTGCGCGGTGACGACACCGTCAGCGCGGTGGCGGTGGTCGTCGAGAGCGACGCGGACATCGGCGCCGATGTCATCGAGGACGACGAGCTGTCCCCGAACGGCGGCTCGCCCGACGGCGATGGGGCTGCACCGCGGCCGAGGTCGAGCCGGAGAACGGCTCGCCGAACGGCAGCTGATCAGCGCCGGAGCAAGGCTGCTCAGCAACGGCTGAAGGCAGAGGTGTGACTGAGGCAGAGGCTTTCGTTAAGTCAATAGATACTGCTGCCAGGCGGCCGGCACGACCGGTGCCGCCACGCGGATGAAGATCGCCGGCCCCGGGGCCTTGGGCGTGCGCCGCGGGTGGACGCCCGTCTCGACCGGGGTGCGGTTGCCCTTGCGCCGGTTGCACGGCGCGCACGAGGTGACGATGTTCTCCCAGTCGCTCGGACCGCCCCGGCTGCGAGGGATCACGTGGTCGACGGTCAGGTGAGAGGTGGTCCCGCAGTACTGGCAGGTCCAGGAATCGCGAGCGAACACGGCCCGGCGCGTGATGCGCCGCTTTGCCCGGTCGCGAGGCACGCGCACGTAGGTGACGAGCCGGATCACGACCGGGTGCGGGAGGGTCATGCTCTCGGAGTGGATGCTGGCGCTCGCCCTGCTCGAGCATCTCCGCCTTCTCCTTGAGGATCAGCACCACCGCGCGGCGGACGGAGCAGACGTTCAGCGGCTCGAAGGAGGCGTTCAGCACCAGCACGCGCCCGCTGTCGGCGCGCCTCACGACGCCGTGGACGCGGCCGTTGCTCGAGGCGCTTAACGCAGGGGGGACGTCACCGTCGTCGCGCGCCGGCGATGAAGTCGCTGTCACGGCGATTGGTTCCATCCGCTGACGGGAAAGTCTAGCCAGTGGCGGAAGTCGCTCCGGCAGCCGGATACGAGCCCAGGACCCGCAGCGTGTCCACACGACCCTCGACGGCTGACAGCGCGGCGGCGATCGCTTCGTCGCTCGTGGACCCTTCGAGGTCCGCGAAGAAGATGTAGCGGCCAAGACCCTGCTTCAACGGCCGCGACTCGATCTTGCTGAGGTTGATCGCTCCGCGCGGCGAACTCCCGGAGCACTTCGAGCAACGCGCCCGGGAGCGTCCGGCAATCCCCAGAACACGACAGACGTCTTGAACGAGAGGCGGACGATCGCCAAGGCGCTCGTCCGGCTCGCGCGATCGCGACCGCTCCGAAGGCCGAGCATCCCGGTTCTCCAGCAACACGAAGCGGGTCTCGTTCTCCGGGTGGTCCTCGACGCCCTCGAGCAGCACCTCGCAGTCGTAGAGCTCCGCCGACAGGCGGGTGCCGAGCGCGGCCCATGGCGACTCGCTCGCGGCCACCATCTTCACGGCGTCCGCGGTGCTCGGCGCGGCTACGACCTCCGCCTGCGGCAGGCGGTCGCGCAGGAAGCGCGCACATTGCGCGCTCGCCTGTGGGTGCGACACCACGCGCTCGATCGCTTCGAGTGCAAGCGCGCGGCGGGCGACCAGCGAGTGCTGGATCGGGTGCACGACCTCGCCGACGATCTCCACCGCATCGGTCTCGAACACGAGCGTGTCGAGCGTCGCGCTGACCGAGCCCTCGAGCGAGTTCTCGATCGGGACGAACGCGCGCTCTGTGTGGCGCTCCTGGACGGCGACCACGCAGTCGAAGATCGTGGGCAGCGGCACCGGCTCGATCCCGGCGCGGTCGAAGGCCGCGAACAGCGCCTCTTCGCTGAAGGTGCCCTCGGGGCCTAGGAAGGCGACCTTCACCGCCCGAGGGCGGTCTGGATCGCCTCGTTCTCCTCGGGCGAGAGCTCGAACTCGGACTGGCCGTCGCGGATGCCCTTGACGTACATGCGCGCCTGCTCGCGATGGAGGATCGAGGACAACACGACGCCCGTACCCGTGTCGTCCAGCAGCGCCATCGAGCTCGACTGGCGCCCCGTCATCTCGCCGTAGGCGTCATAGCGGATCACGGCCGTGCGGCTGATGGTGCGGCTGAGGCGCCGTTCGTTGCCCTCGAGCCGCTGGCCGAGCTGCGAAAAGGTGCCGTCCACCATCCGCTTCAGCTCCTCGAACGCCGCCCCGAGCGACTGTGCGTGCGAGACGAGGTCTCGCTCGCCGGATGCTCCCAGCACCGCCTGCTGGGCGTTGCGGATCCGTTTCAGGCGCCTCATGAGCACGAGCACGAGCACGATTGCGACCAGCGCAAGCGCCCCGGCCGCGATCGCGATTACGCCGACGGTCGAGGTGAGGTCGTCGGACACGGCGGAAGCATAACCAGCCCGGATTCGGCTCGACTTCCGGGCCGGGCGCGCTTCCGGAGGCTCAGCCTCCCGTGAACGCGACCTGGTACGTGGCCTTGTTGTTGTCCGTGTTCTTCTCGCCCGGCACGGCTGCGATCTCGACCGTGACGGTGGTGACGGCGCCGGCCGCGGGCTTCTCGGTGAGCGGGATGCTGACCGTCTCCGACTGCCCGGCCGTGATCCTCGGAATCGTCTGCTCGACGCTGATCTCGCTGCCGTTGGTGATCGTGATCGTCACTCCCACGTCGGTCTCCTCCGAGTCGCCTCCGTTCATGACCTCCACGTCGAACGCGAGCTCGTCGGTGAGCGCCACGCGGTTGACGCCCGAGTCGGTCAGCGCGGTGCCGGCCGGCTGCACGGTGACGCCCTCGAGGGAGGTTCCGTGCAGGCCCGGCGTGGTGGGCTCCGCAGCGCCGCCGAGCTGATCGAGCCTGGTGCGCACGGTTTCGGGGTCGAGCCAGCCGAGGTCCGGCAGGAACCGCTCGTTGGGGAACCGCTCCTCGATGCCGCGCTTGCTGAACGCGGACGTGAGCGCGGGAATTGCACGCTGGGAATAGATCACGTCGCTTGCGAGAAGTGCCTGCATCTGGCCGGCGATCGAGTCGATTGCCGCCTGCCTGCCCTTGTCGCCGAGCGCTGTCGGGAGCAGGTTCGCGATCTGGCCGATCGCGTCCGCGCGGAACTCGAACGCCGTCACCAGCCACCCCTGCGCGGTGCTCAGGTCGCCCGGATGGTCGGTGCCCTTCGCGCGGTCCACGAGCTGCTCGGCGTCCACCCGCATCGCGTTGACCTGCGTCTGCACGTCGAGCGCATCGCCCTGGCCGGGCTTCGAGAGCGTCTCGAACAGCCGATCGCTGAGATCCTGCTCGGCGTTCACGAGCGCTCGGACGTCGGATGCGTAGTCCCGGAAGGCGCTGTCCTTGCGGCTGTCGAGGCAGCTGTTTATGCCCACCACCAGCAGCACCACGATCACGACCGCGCCGAGCAGCGCGATCGTGCGGCGGACCATGATCGACTGCTGGTCACCTCCGCCGGCGCCGCCGGACCCGCCACGACCGCGGCCGCCCACCCGCCGGCCGCCCCGAGAGGGTCTCGCCGCGGCAGGCTGCCTACGACCTTCCGGAAAGGACAAAAGAGGTCTCCTCGTCGCTCCTGGAGAACTTGCGCGCAAGAGTATGACGAGCGCGGCGGCCGATTCAGGCCCTACCAATAGGCCGCGGCCGGCCCCTGCCCATGGGAAATCGGCCGTTGGCGACCGGCCAGGTCGTCCCATCGGCTCCGACAAGGGAATGGAAACCCGCCCTGTTCTCGTAGCATCAGGAAGGCACAACCAGCGCCGCGCGCCTCCAGCGCGCCGCGGCGGGCTTCCGCGTGGATCCAATATGGGCGTCCTGACCAATCTCGAGGCGAGGCTCGAAGGCCTCGTCGAAGGCGTGTTCAACCGCGCCTTCCGAGCGCGCGTGCAACCCGTCGAGCTGGCTCGGAAGCTCGCCAAGGAGATGGACTCCTACAAGACGGTCTCGGTTTCCCGGACCTACGTCCCGAACGAGTACATCGTGTTTCTCGCCCGCGAGGACCGGCGGCAGTTCGAGGGGTACGAGCCCGCGCTCCTGGACGAGCTGTCGGCGCATCTGCTCGAGCACGCGGCGCGTGAGAACCTGGCGTTGCTCACGCGGCCGAAGGTGACGTTCGAGACCGACAAGCGGTTGCGGATGGGCGAGTTCGGGATCCAGGCGCGGCTTGTCAAGCCGCCGGCGACGGAGCGGGAGGAGGCGGCTCAGGGCGATCTCGGCGCGACCATGGTCTACTCGTCCGCGCGGCCGAGCGAGAGTCCCGAGGTCGTCTCGGACCAGAAGCCCGAGACGCGTGCGCTCCTCCAGATGGACGGCAAGACCTTCGTGATCGATCGGCCGCGCACCGTGATCGGGAGGTCGAGCCGCTGTGACTTCGTCGTCGAGGACCCGAACGTTTCTCGGCGCCACGCCGAGCTCCAGCGCCGGGGCGGCGACTGGTACGTCGTCGACCTGGACTCGACGAACGGGATCGTCGTGAACGGCAAGAAGGTCAGCAACACGCGTCTTTCCCCGGGTGACGAGATCGGCCTCGGCACGGCGCGCCTTCGCTTCGACGTCGACTGAGGTTCACCGATGGCCGACCCGATCGAGGTCCTCCTCAAGTTCGCCTTCCTCGCCGTGCTCTATCTCTTCCTGCTGTGGGTTGCGAGAAGCGCGCTCAAGGACCTTCGCCGCCCGGCGCCCTATGCCGACGCCTACAGGGATGCGGACTACGGGGCCGACGGGTTTGCCGGCCACGCTCCGTCGTCCGCGCGCATCGTCGCCGAGCACGGCGGCGGGCTGCACGCGGGCCAGAGGTTCGTGGTCGGGACCGGTCTCGTGATCGGCCGGGCCGGCGGCATCGAGGTGCACATCGAGGACAACTTCGCCTCGCGGGCAGCACGCCCGGGTCTTCGATCACGATGGGCGGGTCTACCTCGAGGACATGAACTCGACCAACGGCACCTATCTGAACGGCCGCCGCGTGAGCGGCCAGGAACAGCTGCATGCCGATGACCGGATCCGGATCGGCGACACCGAGTTCCGGTACGAGCCCTAGATGATCGATCCCACGACCATCTAGCATGCACTCGATGCTGCGAATCGTCGAGGAAGCGGCGCGCACCGACACCGGGCGCCAGCGGCATGCGAACGAGGACTCCTACTACGCGCGTTCGCCGATCTACGTCGTCGCGGACGGGATGGGCGGGGCGCAGGCCGGCGAGGTTGCCTCGCGGATCGCGGCGGATGCGTTCGACGAGGACATGGGTGACGGGAATCCCGAGGAGCAGCTTGCGAGGCGCGCCCAGGAGGCGAACCGGCGCATCTTCGACCTCGCTCGCGAGGACGCGAGCCGCAGCGGCATGGGCACCACGCTGACGGGCGCGCTGCTCTCGACCGACGGCGTCAGCATCGTGCACGTCGGCGACAGCCGCGCGTACCTCTTTCGCGACGGCGAGCTGCGGCAGCTCACCCGCGACCACTCGCTGGTGGAGGAGCTGCGGCGCCGCGGCCAGCTGACCCCCGAGGAGGCGGAGGAGCATCCGCAGCGCTCGATCATCACGCGCGCGCTCGGCCCCGAGCCGGACGTCGAGCTCGACGTCCATACCCACCAGGCGCGTGGCGGGGACGTGTTCCTGCTCTGCAGCGACGGACTCACCAGCATGGTCCGCGAGGACCGGCTGCGCGCGATTCTCTCCGAGGAGGACACGCTCGAGAGGGCGCTCGATCGGCTGGTGCAGGAAGCGAACAACGCCGGCGGGCGGGACAACATCACGGTGGTCGCCTTCCGGGTCGGCGGGGATGAGGAAGGAGAAGGCCGGGACCACTCCCCGGCGCCCGACGAGACCGTCATGGACCTCCGCACCGAGGGCTTCGAGGCGGCCACGGACGGCGAAGGCGAGCGCCTGCCGCCACCTCCGCCTCCGCCGCCACCGGTCAGGCATGATCCCGACAGGCGTGAGCCACGCCGCTCGCGGCGGCGGGGACGGGCGATCCTGGTCGCGGTGCTCGGTCTCGCGCTGCTGGCCGGCGCGGGCGCGGGAGCATGGGCCGGCATCCACCGGGTGTATTTCGTCGGCTCCGATCGCGGGCTGGTGACGCTCTACCGCGGCGTGCCGTACGAGCTGCCCTTCGGAATCGACCTCTATGAGCGGCGCTATGTCAGCTCGGTGCCGGTGCGAGCGCTCGGATTCCACCGAGCGGCGACGCCTGCTCGACCACCAGCTGCGCTCCGAGGACGACGCCACCGACCTCGTGAAAGAGCTGGAGCAGGGCCGGGGACTGTGAGAACAAGAACGGTCAGTCTGCAAGCAGACTGCCCGGCTGCGGGGGATGCGCCCCTGCGGGACGGGCGTCGATGACTGCCCGCAACCGGGAATTGATGGGGTTGTTTCCCGTCGCCGTGATGATCACGGCCGGTTTCACGGCCGTGTTCATGGCCCGCTCGAGCGACCTCGGTTCGGTCAGCCTCACTTACGGCGGGATCTTCCTGGCGCTCTGTCTGACCGTTCACCTCTTCGTGCGCGTGACCCTCCCCGACGCCGACCCCTATCTGTTCCCGCTGGCCGCGCTGCTGGCCGCGTTCGGCCTCGTGATGATCTACCGGATCGACGACGCGCTGGCGCGCCAGCAGGCGGGCTGGTTCGTGGTCGGGATCGTGCTGTTCGCGGCCACCATCCTGCTGCTGCGCGACGTACGGGTGCTTCAGCGCTATCGCTATGTGATCGCGGCGATCGGGATCGGATTGCTGATGCTGCCACGGCTGCCCGGAGTCGGCGCGCAGGTGAACGGCGCGTACCTGGGCGTCGACCTCGGGCCGATCACGTTCCAGCCGACGGAGTTCGCGAAGCTCTGCATCGTCGTCTTCCTGGCGAGCTATCTGGTGGAACGCGGCGACATGCTCGTGCTCGGCGCCCGCCGCGTGCTCGGCGTGACGATCCCGCCGCTCAAGCACTTCGGGCCGCTGCTCGTGGTGTGGGGCGCGTCGATGCTGATGCTGGTGGTGATCCGTGACCTCGGGAGCTCGCTGATGTTCTTCGGCGCGTTCCTCGCACTCGTCTACGTGGCCACGGGTCGCATGTCGTTCGTGATCGCAGGGCTCACGCTGTTCGTGATCGGCGCCTGGTTCTTCGCCAACACGGTCCCGCACGTGAACGAGCGCATCGACATCTGGCTCGACCCGTGGGGCGATCCGGAGCGGTCCGGCTTCCAGATCGTGCAGTCGCTGTTCGCGCAGGCCGACGGCGGACTCTTCGGGAAAGGCCTCGGCCAGGCGCTGCTGAACCTCCCGGGCGGCGCCCAGATTCCGCCGGCACCCGACACCGACCTGATCTACGCCGTCATCACGAACGAGCTCGGCCTGTTCGGCGCCGCCGGCGTGGTGCTCACCTACCTGCTGTTCGCGGAGCGCGGCTTTCGCGTCGCGGTGATGGCCGACGACGGCTTCCTGAAGCTGCTGGCGGCCGGTCTCACGGCCGTATTCGCCCTGCAGGCGTTCGTGATCGTCGGCGGTGTGACGCGTGTGATCCCGCTGACCGGCGTGACGCTGCCCTTCGTCAGCTACGGAGGTAGCTCGATCGTCGCCAACTTCGTGTTGCTCGCGATACTGCTGATGGTGTCCCAGGAGGCGCGCGAGCCACGCGTCGCTCCGCACAGCCCGGTCGTGATGCAGGGAACGGCTCCGTGAACGGCCGGATCACGAACCTGTTCGGACTCGTCGTGCTGCTGTTCGCGGTGCTGATCGGGTTCACCACGTACTGGGCGGTGGTCGACGCCGGCTCGCTGGAGGCGAATCGCGCGAACAAGCGACCCCTGCTCGAGCAGCAGCGGATCCGGCGGGGGCTGATCATCGCGCGGGACGGGACGGTGCTCGCCCGCAACAGGGTCAACGGTCGCGGGGCCAACCGCTTCTACAGCGCGCCTGTATCCCGAGGGGGACCTGTTTCCCCACACCGTGGGCTACAACTTCGTGACGCGGGGCAACTCCGGGCTCGAGCGGAAGTACGACGACGATCTCACCGGCAAGGCCGACGAGTTCGAGACGATCCTGGACGAGCTGCGCGGCAAGCAGCGCGAGGGCGACGACCTTGCGACCGGCGCTCGATCCGGAGAGCCAGCGGGCGGCGCTCGCCGGGCTCGCCGGCAGGCCGGGGTCGGTGGTCGCGATCGAGCCACAGACCGGCGCGGTGCGGGTGATGGCGAGCGTGCCGGGCTTCGACCTGAACTCCGTGCCCGACAACTTCGCGCGGCTCGTCCGCAGCCCCGGTTCGCCGCTTCTGAACCGGGCCGCCCAGAGCGGCTATCCGCCGGGCTCGACGTTCAAGGTCGTGACCGCGACAGCCGCGCTCGACAGCGGCCAGTTCACGCCGAACTCGTTCGTGAACGGGAAGTCGCCCATCGAGATCGACGGCGTGCCGCTCTCGAACTTCGGCAACGAGCAGTTCGGCGACATCTCCCTCACGACGGCGCTCACTAATTCCGTCAACACGGTTTGGGCGCAGGTCGGCGAGAAGCTGGGCAAGTCCGTGATGTACAAGTACATGAACCGCTTCGGCTTCGACCAAAAGCCGGCGATCGACCTTCCCTCGGACGAGGTCCGCGCGAGCGGCGTCTTCTCGAGCGCGGGCCGGCTTGTTGGGTCGCCGATGACGCAATCGACATCGGGCGGGTCGCGATCGGCCAGGAACGCCTGCAGGTGACGCCGTTGCAGATGGCGATGGTGGCCTCGGCGATCGCCAACGGCGGGCGCCTGATGCGGCCTCACCTGGTCGAGAAGGTGACCGATGCGGACGGGCGAACGGTGCGCCGGATCAAGCCGAGCGAGGAGAGCAAGGTGATGAGCGAGTCGACCGCGAGCTCGCTGGCGGGGATGATGAGCAAGGTCGTGGAGGAGGGCACGGGCACGGCGGCCGCCCTTCAGGGCGTGAACGTGGCCGGCAAGACCGGGACGGCAGAGAAGGGCAACGCCAACCAGGCGTGGTTCATCGCATTCGCGCCCGTAGGAGACCCCCAGGTGGCGATCGCCGTGACGGTCGAGCAGACGACCGGGCAGGGCGGGACGATCGCCGCGCCGATCGCCAGGCAGGTCATCCAGACGCTCCTGAGGTCGGCCGGATGAGCCTGGTCCCCGAGAACACCGTCGTCGACGGCCGCTATCGGATGCTGCACAAGATCGGGTCCGGCGGGATGGCCGACGTCTACTGCGCCGAGGACACGCATCTCGGCCGGCGTATCGCGATGAAGCTCCTGCACCGGCGGTTCGCACAGGACACCGAGTTCGTGGAGCGCTTCCGGCGCGAGGCGTCCTCGGCCGCGGGATTGCAGCACCCGAACGTGGTCGGCGTCTACGACCGCGGCGAGTTCGAGGACACCTACTACATCGCGATGGAGTACTGCGAAGGGCGCTCGCTCAAGGACGTGATCCGGGCGGAGGCGCCGCTCGACGTGCGCCGGGCGATCGGGATCACGAAGCAGATCCTGCTCGCCGCGCGTTTCGCGCACCGGCGCAACGTGATCCACCGGGACCTCAAGCCCCACAACGTCCTCCTCGACGCCGAGGACGGCGTGAAGGTGACCGACTTCGGCATCGCGCGCGCGGGCGCGTCGGACATCACCCAGGCGGGCGCGATCATGGGCACCGCGCAGTACCTGTCGCCCGAGCAGGCTCAGGGAAGCCCGGTGACGGAGGCCTCCGACGTGTACTCGATCGGAGTCGTGCTGTACGAGCTCTTGACGGGCAAGGCGCCGTTCGAGGGCGAGAGCGCGGTCGCGATCGCGCTGATGCACGTGAACCAGCCGGCGCCCGTCGCCGCGCGAGCTCGTCCCGGCGATCCCGAGGGAGCTCGAGGCGGTGGTCCTGAAGGCGCTCGCGAAGAGCACCGCCGAGCGATACCCCGACGCCGAGTCGTTCATGCGTGACCTCGAGGCGGTCGAGTCGCGACTCGACCGGGGTCCGGTCGACACCGAGAGCACCGCGGTGTTCGCGCCCGTGGCGGTTGGCATGCCGCCCGCGGGCATGCCACCACCACCCCCCCGTGGCCGCTGCGCCGCCCGCCGACGCCGACGGGCCCGCCGTGGTCGAGCCCATGGTGGACGTGCCACCGCCACCGCCTTCCGGCGAGCCCCCCGACGAGCACGATGCGCGGCGCAACCGCTGGCTCCTGCCGGCGCTGCTGGTGGCGCTTGCAGCGCTCGCGGTGGTCGCCTTCCTCGCCCTGCGTTCGCCGAGCCAGGTGAGCGTGCCGATCGTCGTCGGTCAGACGCTGGACAGCGCCCGTGCCGAGCTCGAGCGCGCCGGCCTGGAGGTCGACGTCAGGCGCCGCGCCGACCGGGCGCCGCGGGACATCGTCTTCGACCAGGCTCCGAATGCGGGCCGGAACGTGGATGACGGCTCCTCGGTGGCGGTGTTCGTGTCGAACGGCCCTGGAACCGTGAAGGTGCCGGACCTGCTCGGACTCACGGAGGCGGACGCCAAGCGGCGCCTGCGCGCGGCGGGGTTGACGCCGGAGCGTTCAGCGGGAGAGCTCGGCCAAGGTGGCCAGCGGGCTCGTGATCCGAACCGATCCGAGCGAGGGCCGTCCCGTCGACAGGCGCTCGGAGGTGACGCTGTTCGTCAGCAGCGGTCCCGAGCAGGTCGTGGTGCCGGACGTGACGGGCCAGGACGAGACGTCCGCGGTCACGGCGCTGCGCGGCAAGGGGCTCAGTGCGGTGGTGCGCGAGAAGGCGTCCACGGAGCCGCAGGGCACGGTTGTGAGCCAGTCTCCCGCGGGAGGCCTGCAGGTCGATCAGGGCACGAGCGTCACGATCTTCGTGTCGAACGGCAAGGTGCTGGAGGTGCCCGACGTGACGGGCCTGAGCCAGGCCGATGCGGAGTCTCAGCTCGAGGACGCGGGCTTCCGGCCGTCTGTCCGGACGCGCCAGACCGAGTTGCCCGAGGAGGAGGGGACGGTGCTCTCGCAGTCGCCGCGCGGCGGAGCGGAGCGCCGCGAGGGCTCGACGGTCACGCTCACCGTCGGCGAGCTCGTGATCCCGGCGCCGGAGCCCCCGGCGGTGCCCTGATGCGAGTCGCGGTGCTCGCCGGCGGGCGCTCCAGCGAGCATCCCGTATCGCTCGAGTCGGCGAAGTCGGTGCTCACCGGCCTCGAGGAGGCCGGCCACGAGACCGTTCCGATCGTGATCGACCGCCAGGGCCGGTGGCGCACGGGCGATCCGCGAGCCAACGGCACCGAGGGCGAGCGAGTGGGGTTCGCGCCCGGAGAGGGCCTGCTCGGGGCAGACGTGGCGTTCCCGGTGCTCCACGGGCCCTTCGGCGAGGACGGCACCGTGCAGGGACTGCTCGAGTGCCTCGACGTGCCGTATGTCGGCGCCGGGGTGCTCGCCTCCGCGCTCTGCATCGACAAGGCCGCGTTCAAGCGCCTGATGGCGCAGGCGGGGATGCCGCAGGTCCGGTACGAGGTGGTCACGACCGCGCGACTGGCGGCAGGCCCGCGAGCCTGCGCTCGAACGCGCGCTCGCGCTCGGGCTCCCGAGCTTCGTGAAGCCCGCCCGCCTCGGGTCGAGCGTCGGGATCTCCAAGGTGAGCGAGGAGGCCGAGCTGCCGGCGAGCGATCGAGGCGGCCCTCGAGCACGACCCTGTGTGCCTGGTGGAGGCGGCTGCGGTCGGCAAGGAGATCGAGTGCTCCGTGATCGGCAACGACGAGCCGACGGTGTCCGAGCCCGGCGAGGTGCTGACCACCGGCGCCGAGTGGTACGACTACGACGCGAAGTACACCGCCGGCGGGATGGAGCTGGTCGTGCCGGCGCCGATCTCGGCTGCGCAGCGCGAGCGCGTGCGCAGGATCGCGGCCGACGCCTACGCGCGCAGTGGGTGTGCGGGTCTTGCGCGGGTCGACTTCTTCGTGACCGCGGAGGGGCGCGTACTCCTGAACGAGCTCAACACGATGCCCGGCTTCACCGCCACGAGCGTGTTCGCGCGCCTCTTCGAGGCCTCGGGCGTCCCATATGCGGAGCTGCTCGACCGGCTCGTGGGCCTGGCGCTCGACCGCTTCGAGCGCGAGCGCGGCTTCCGCTACTGATCCTCGACTCGGCCGCGGTGCTGGGACGGGCTCGGCCCGGGCGTGAGGTTTCGCGCGGTGTTCACGAGCCCCACGTGCGTGAACGCCTGTGGGAAGTTCCCCACCAGCCGTTGTGCGTGCGTGTCGTACCCCTCAGAGAGCAGGCCGACGTCGTTGGCGAGGGGGAGCAGCCGCTCGAAGGTCGCCCGTGCCTCCTCGTCTCTGCCCAGCAGGAAGAGGTTGTCCGCGAGCCAGAACGTGCACGGCAGGAATGCCGCCTCACCGGCCGGGAGGCCGTCGACTCCGGACTCGCCGGCGCTCACGTACCGACGCACGAGCCCCCCGCCGTCGAGCTCTCGCTGGATCGCCTCGATCGTCCGCACCATGCGCTCGTCCGTGGCCGGCAGGAAGCCGACGATCGGCAGCTGCAGAAGGCTCGCGTCGAGCTCCTTCGAGCCGTAGTGCTGCACGAAGGTGCCGCGCTCGGCGTCGTATCCCTTGGAGAGGATCTCCTCCCGCACCTCCTCTCGCACTCGCCTCCAGCGCTCGAGCGGCGCCTTCCAGGCCCCGCTCTCGATCGATCTCACGGCTCGGTCGAACGCGACCCACACCATCACCTTCGAATGGGTGAAGTGCTGCTCAGGCCCCCGGATCTCCCAGATGCCGTGGTCGGGTTCGCGCCACGCGGTCTCCAGGTACCCCAGGAGCGTGATTGCTATCTGCCGCGCGTTCTCGTCCAGGGGGAGCCCGAGGCTGCGTGCGTGCCAGAAGCAGTCGACCACCTCGCCGTAGACGTCGAGCTGGCGTTGAGAGGAGGCGGCATTGCCGATGCGCACCGGCTTCGAGCCCTCGTAGCCGGGCAGCCAGTCGAGCACCTGCTCGGGCAGCCTGCGCTCTCCGGCCGGCCCGTACATGATGCTGAAATCCTCGGGGTCACCGGCGATCGCGCGCAGCAGCCAGTCGCGCCAGGCGATCGCCTCCTCCTCGAAGCCGGCGAACATCAGGGCGTAGAGGCTCAGGGTCGCGTCACGGAGCCAGCAGAAGCGGTAGTCCCAGTTGCGCACGCCGCCGAGCTGCTCCGGCAGGGAGGTGGTCGGGGCGGCCACGATGCCGCCGGTGGGCGCATAGGTGAGAGCCTTCAGCACCATCAGTGACGTCATCACCTCGTTCCGCCACTCGCCGTCGTAGGTGCAGCCCGCCGTCCATTCGGCCCAGTAGTCGACCGTCTCGCGGAGGGCCACCGCGGGGTCGATCGGACGTGGTAGCCGTTCGGACGACGGATGCCAGGTCAGCGTGAACGGGACCCAGTCGCCCGCGCCCACCTCGAATTCCGCGACGGTCCTCAAGTCCTTCCCCTTCGTTGGCACCGGCGTGCGCAGGACCAGCGCATCCGGCCCACCGATCGCCGTCAGCGCGTTCCCACGCCTTCGTACCCACGGCACGATCGATCCGTAGTCGAATCGGATCACGAGCTCCATCTGCATCCGCACGGTGCCGCTCATGCCCTCGACGATCCGGACCACGTCCGGGGCCTTGCCGCGCGGCGGCATGAAATCGACTATCCGCACCGAGCCGCTGTCCGTCTCGAACTCCGTGTCGAGCACCAGCGTGTCGACCCGGTAGCGGCGCGACGTGCGCTTCACCTCGCCGGCAGGCGCGATCAGCCAGCGGCCGTTGCTGTCGTCTCCCAGCAGCGCCGCAAAGCACGCGCCGGAGTCGAACCGGGGGAAGCAGAGCCAGTCGATCGAGCCGTTGTTCCCCACCAGCGCCGCGGTCTGCAGGTCGCCGATGAGGGCGTAGTCCTCGATCCGCATCGCCGCCTCCGCTCAGGTGGGCACTAGCCGAGCAGCTCGAGGTCCGAGACCCCGGCGTTCGAGCGGCCGGTCGGACTCTCGGTCAGATTCGTGATCCAGAGCAGGTAGAAGCGCGATCGCTTGCCCGCCGTGTCGAGCCCGAGGGTCTTGCGCATCGAATCCATCTTGCCGGTGCCGACCAGCGTCCAGCCCCTCAGGTCCGGTGGCACCTGATCGGCCACGTAGGCCTGGTAGGACCAGCCCGGCTTCGGCGTGATCACCCTCAGAGCGCGGGCCACCACCGGCCGGCCCGCGTCGAGATACAGGCCGACGCCGGTCTTGATGTTCCCGAGATCGGGCGTGTCGTAGTTCTCGGTCTCCCACGCGGTCGTCTTGTCGCCGTCGAGCGCCAGTCCCCGCTGCTCGGTGTTCTCCGAACCGTCCCCGGGAGGCGGGTCGTAGTCGTGCACGGCGCTCTCGCTGAGCCCGATCGCCGACAAGCCGCTGACGCCGGCGCCCTTGGTGTCGTCGCCGTTGCCGCCGATCACGAGCACCGCGCCCACCGCCACGGCCGACGCGATCAGGACGTATGCGGCCACCGGCCCGAAGCGCCGCCAGCCCGACTTGCGCCGCGCGACGTTGGCCGGAAGCTCGCTGAGGATCGCGGTCGCCTCTCCCGTCGCCTCGCCCGCGCGGGCGGTCTCGTAGGTGAGGACTTCCTCGAGGTCGCGCACGAAGTCGGCCATCGAGCGGTAGCGGTTCTCGAGCTCCTTGGCGGTCGCTCGCTCGAGCACGCCCGCGAGCGCGGCCGACACCTCCGGACGGCGCCGCTGCACGTCCGGGATGCCTTCCCGCACGTGCTTCATCGCGACGCTCACGCCGCTCTCGCCTTTGAAGGGCACGGCGCCGGTGAGCATCTCGAACAGCACGACGCCGAGCGAGTAGACGTCCGACTGCCCCGTCACCTCCTGCCCCATCGCCTGCTCGGGCGACACGTAGTCGGTCGTGCCGACCACCTTCCCGGCCGCCGTCAATCCTTCCGGCTCGAGGCCGAGCGCGATTCCGAAGTCGGTCACCTTCGCGCGGCCCTTCCTCGTCGAGCAGCACGTTCTGCGGCTTCACGTCGCGGTGCACGAGTCCCTGTTCGTGCGAGGTCTGCAGGGCCCGCCCGACCTCGATCGCGTATGCGACGGCCTCCGCGATCGGCAGCGGCCCCTGGCGCCGGATCCGGTCCTTCAGGGTCTCGCCGCGCACGTGCTCGAAGACGATGTATGGATGGCCCTGGTCCTCCCCGGCGTCGATCACCATCACGACGTGCGGGTGGGAGAGCTGCGCGACGGTGCGCGCCTCGCGCCGGAACCGCTCGAGCGCCGCAGGATCGCTCGAGATGTCGCTGTGCATGATCTTGAGCGCGACCTGACGCTCGAGCGTCTCGTCGAACGCCCGGTACACGGTCGACATGCCACCGGATCCGATCTCGTCCTCGATCCGGTACCTGCCGCTCAGCTTCGTGCCGATCACGGTTGCCATGGTTGTCACTAGGAGCCTAGTTGAGGTTCGCAGACAGGAGCGTTCGAAAGGCCGCGGCCGGTATTTTCCGCCGCCATGGTCATGGTTGCGTACCACACGGACCCCGCGTGCCCGTGGTCATGGGCACTCGAGCCCGCCATCAGGAAGCTCATGGTGGAGTTCGCGAATGGGCTCGAATGGACCTTCATCATGGGCGGTCTCGGCCGAAGCCTCGCACGCGAACCGGCGGCGCGCGCCGGCATGATCGAGCAGTGGCTGCGCGTGAGCGCGGAGACGCAGGCGCCGCTCGACCCGCTGGTCTGGGTCGATGCGCCCCTCGACCTCGACCTACCCCGCATGCATGGCGGCGAAGGCGGCCGCGGAACAGGCGAACGACCGCGGATACCGCTATCTGCGCCTGCTGCGCGAGTCGATCATGTGCGAGCGCCGGAAGCTCGACCACACCGAGGCGCTGATCGAGGAGAGCCGTGCCGGCAGGGCTCGACGTGGAGCGCTTTCGCATCGACCTGCGCTCCAACGCGATCACCGAGGCGTTCGCCGGTGATCTCGAGAAGACCGAGGTGCTGGCGGAGCGCATCCGCGAGCCGGTGGCTTCCGCTTCGCAGGGAGCCGGCGGGGCGCCGCTGCCCACGCTCGTGTTCCGCGGCGAGGACGGCACCGAGCGCGTGCTGCCGGGGTTCCAGGCGCTGGAGGCCTGTCGTACGGCCGCGCTCGAGACCGGCGCCCGCCCGGCCGGAGCTCCCCCGCTGGGCGTGGAGGACGCGGTCGCGCGCTTCGGCCGCGTCACGACGCGTGAGGTGGAGGTGCTGTGCGACCTGCCCGGCCCACGCGCGAGCGCAGAGCTCTTCCGGCTCGCCGAGCAGTGGCGGCTACGGCCGCTGCGGCGGCTGACCGGCTACCTGTGGGAAGCGGCAGAGGGGCACTAGAGCGCCCGAAAGCCCGCGTGGTCGCCGGCCAGGCCGGCGCCCGGCAGCACCACTGTCCCGGCGTCCTCCGTGACCCGGCCGATCTGCGGCGGCCCCGGGGTGATGCGCGCGGACCAGCGCGAGGGCACGCTCGGCGTCCGCCGCCGGCGTCACGCACACGAAGCCCGTGCCCATGTTGAAAACGCGATGCATCTCGGTGTCCGGTACGCCGCCGAGTTGCGCGATCAGCTCGAACACCGGCTGCGACGGGAGCGGCTGGTCGATCACGTAACCGCGCGTGGCGTTGAGTCGCAGCAGGTTGAGGAGCCCGTCGCCGGTGATGTGGGCGAGGCCGCGTACGTCGACCTCGGACCGCAGCAGCTCGAGGACCGCCCGCACATAGATCGCGGTCGGCTCGAGCAGCTCGTCGGCCAGCGCGCGTCCGAGCTCGCCGGGCGATTCGTCGAGCCGCAGGCCGCCCCGTTCGAGCAACGCCTGCCGCGCCAGCGTGAAGCCGTTCGAGTGCAGGCCGGTGGAGGGGAGGCCGATCAGGGCGTCGCCGGGCGCGATTCGCTCCCCGGTCACGACCCGGTCGAGCGGCACGGTGCCGATCGCGGCGCCGACGAGGTCGAGCCCGCTCGGCGATGGATGGCCGCGCACCATCTCGGGCAGCTGGGCGAGCTCGCCCCCGGGAATCTCGATCCGGGCTTCCTCCGCGCCCGCCTTGAGACCGCGCCCGATCGCGGCCAGCACGTCTGCGTCGGCCTGCTCGACCGCCAGGTAGTCGACCATCGCGCGCGGCTCGGCGCCGACGCAGATCAGGTCGTTGACGTTCATCGCGACGCAGTCGATGCCGACGGTGTCGAAGCGGCCGGCCTGCTCGGCGACGATCAGCTTCGTGCCGACGCCGTCGGTGCAGAGCGCGATTCCGGTCCGGCTCGTCGAGCGCGAGCACGCTGGCGTAGTGGCCCGCGCCCACGACCGAGCTGCTCGGCCTGCCCGGGTCGATCGTCTTGAGCACCGCCACCAGCGCGTCGACGGCGTGCCCGGCCTGCGTCGTGTCGACGCCGGCCGTCGCGTATGCGTCGCCTGCTGCTGGCCACGCCGCTATCGAATGACGGCGGGGCGCCGGTAAGCGGCTGGGTCCGGAGCCGGGGCGGCCGCGCGGTGGCCGTTGAGCGATGCCGGCACCTCCCGCCGCGGCGGCGGCACGCTTGCGAAGCGCGAACAGCGCGGCGACGCCGAGCGCGGTCCGATAGGCGGCGTAGGGCAGGAGCGAGCGGCTGCGCTCGAGCATCGCGATCAGCCGCATCGAGACGAGCGTCGAGGAGAAGGCTGCCACGGCGCCGGCCGCCATGCCGGTCCCGACCCCTGGCGGAAACTCCCGCCGCGCGAGCCGCGCACCCTTCAGGACGGAGGCGCCCACGATCACCGGTAGCGCGATCTGCCGGGAGATCACGTTTGCGTCCGCCCGGCGAAAGCCACGCCAGCGGGCGGCGGTCGAGGGTGGCGCCGTTGCGGGAGACTCCGGGCGCGAGCGCGAACGCCTGCGCCGCGCCGATCACGATCGCGTCCATCAGGCTCGCCTGCTCGCGCGAGCGCCGCTCAGGCCGCCCGTCGGCGATCGCCATCGCCACGGAGCCGGCGATCAGCGCGATCGCGACCGGGTACGGCTCCGAGAGGCGGCGCTCGATCGGCCGCTCGAACCGCAGCGCGATCAGCGCCGCGGGCGTGAAGGAGAGCGTCAGGCTGGCAAGGTTGTGCAGCCCGAACGACCGCAGGTACTCGCGCACCTCCTTCCGGAGGCCGATCAGCAGCGCCACCGCACCACCGGCGTGGAGCGCCACCTCGACCGACTTGCGGATCTCGGGGTCGAGCTCGCGGTAGGGCCAGCCCAGCATCGCCGGCACCAGCACGAGGTGTCCGGAGCTGGAGACGGGAAGCAGCTCGGCCGGTCCCTGGATCGCGCCGAGTGCGGCGGCGTGCGCGATCGGGAGCCGGTCGTCGCTCAAGGCGCGCGCGTCTCGGTCGCGGGCTTTCCAGGACGCCTGCTGCGAATCACGAAGTACACGATCATCGCGATGATCCCGGCGACGATCACGTAGTCGGCGTAGTGCGCCTTCTCCTGGAGCTTGTCCCAGTCGCTGCCGACCTGGTCGCCCAGGATCCCCCAGGCGAGCACCCAGGGGATGATCCCGAGCGTGCTCAGCACGGTGAACCTCCAGAACGGCATCCTGCGCGACGCCCGCCGGCAGCGAGATGAAGGTGCGGATCACGGGCAGCATGCGCGAGAAGAAGACGGTGGCGTCGCCGTAGCGCTCGAACCAGCGATCCGCCCAGGCGATCTGCTTGGGGCCGATGTGCAACCACTTCCCGTGCCGCTTCAGCAGCTCGACGCGGCCGTAGTAGCCGATTGCGTATGCGACCCATGAGCCGACCAGGTTTCCGGCGGAGCCTGCGATCACTATCTCCAGCATCGTGAACCTGCCGTCGGCCACGTTGAACCCCGCGAACAGCATGATCGCCTCGCTCGACGTGGGGATGCAGGCGCTGTCGAGCAGCATCAGGCCGAAGATCCCGGCGAGGCCGAGGTCGTCGACGACGTTCGTCGCGAAGTCGACGATCGGGCCGGTGATGGAGGCTGTGGAGAAGGGGACCAAGTGGCCGTCCGTGCTCGAGGGCAGGGTAGCGTGAGCGTCGTGCGGATTCCCCTGTTCGACACCGAGGAGGTGCTCGAGGCTCTGCGAGCCGAGCTCCAGCAGCGCGTGTCCGCGGTGATCGACTCCGGCCGCTTCATCCTCGGGCCGGAGGTGGACGCCTTCGAGCGGGAGTTCGCGGAGTTTCTCGGCGTGCGGCAGGTGGTGGGTGTCGCGAACGGCACCGACGCCATCACGATCGCCCTCATCGCGCTCGGGGTCGGGCCGGGCGACGACGTGCTCGTGCCCTCCTTCACTTTTTACGCGAGCGCCGAGGCGATCCCGCACACGGGCGCCCGCCCGGTGTTCTGCGACGTCGACCCGGAGACGTTCTGCATCACGCCCGAGACCGTCGAGCGGGCGCTCACGCCCGCCACCAAGGCGATCGTGGCGGTGGACCTGTTCGGCCGCCCGGCGCCGCTCGACGAGATCGCGCAGTTTGCGAGCGAGCGCGGGATCGCGATGCTCGAGGACGCGGCGCAGGCGGCCGGCGCGTCGCTGCAGGGCCGGCGGGCCGGGGCGTTCGGCGCCGCGGCCACGTTCAGCTTCTTTCCATCGAAGAACCTCTTCTGCCTCGGCGATGGAGGCGCGATCGCGACCGACGACGAATCGCTCGCGGCAAAGGCGCGACTGCTTCGCTTCCACGGCTCGCGCGACAAGGGGACCTTCACCGAGATCGGCTTCAACTCACGGCTCGACGAGATCCAGGCCGCTGCCCTGCGGGCCGTGCTGCCGCGGCTCGACGACCTGAACGGCGCGCGCCGCGCCCTCGCGAGCGCCTACGAGCAGTTGGGCCTCGGCCGCCACGTGGCGCTCCCGTCCGCGCCGCCCGGAGTCGAGCCCGTGCACCACCTGTACGTGACGCGCACGGACGAGCCTGACACGCTCGCGGCGCGCCTCGCGGAGGCCGGCATCGACACGCGCGGCTACTACCGCGTGCCCACGCATCTTCAGCCCGCGATGGCGGCCTACCGGGACGGCGTGGAGCTGCCCGGCACGGAGCGGGCTTCCGCCACCAACCTCGCCCTTCCGATGGGTCCGACCTACGGTCAAGACGTCGCGCGCGCCGTCGTGGACGCGCTCGACTCGAATGGCTAGCTCCTCCACGTCTGCCGCGCCGGCCAGGGTGGCGCGGATCCCACAGTCGCTGGTCCGCCTCGCGGCGCCGGCCGGCGTGGCGGTCGCCGTCGCCGCCGTGCTGCACTTCGTGTTCAGCCCGTGGTACCTGAACTACGACGCGCGCTATGCGCTGCTCTGGGCGGGTGACCTGTGGCACGGGGACCGTCCCGACTACGGCACGCCGTTCACGCCCACGCCTCATCCCCTGCAGACCGCGGTGGGATTCCTGGTCCATCCGTTCGGCGCGTCGGACCAGCTGCTCACCTGGATCGTGCTGCTGTCGTTCGGCGCGCTGGGGTGGCTCGTCTACCGCCTGGGCGCCGAGCTGTTCTCGCCGTGGGCGGGGCTGGTGGCGGCGATCGCCGTGCTCACACGGCCGGCGCTCGAGCGCGACGCGCTCCTGGCCTACCAGGACATCCCGTTTGCGGCCCTGATCGTGGGCGCGGTGCTGATCGAGGCACGCCGACCGCGGCGCGGCGTGCCGGTGTTCGTGGTGCTGGCGATCGCGGGCCTCCTGCGGCCCGAGGCATGGTTCCTGTCGGGTCTCTACTTCCTCTACATGTGGCCGGCGGTGTCGAACCGCACGCGTGTGCTCTTCGCCGCGCTGGTCGCCTCGGCGCCGCTGATCTGGATGCTGAGCGACCTGCTGATCGCGCACGACGCGCTTCACTCGCTGCACGGGACCGCCGCCCTGGCGGACGAGCAGGATCGCCGTCGCCACATCCACCAGGTGCCCTACTGGACCCTCCAATATCTCGGCTTCACGCTGCGCGAGCCGCTCCTGATCGGGGTGCCGATCGGGCTGGTGTTCGCATGGCTCTACCGGCGCCGCGCAGGCACGCTGCCGGTGGTGGTCGCGCTCGCGATGACGCTCGTGTTCGCGATCGGCCCGCTGTTCGGGCTGCCGCTGATCGGCCGCTACCTGCGTACCCCGGCGATCCTGATGGCGCTCTTCTACGGACTCGCGGTGTGCGGATGGATGCTGCTGCCGGAGGGACGCGCAAGACGCGGCTGGCTGGTGGCCGGGATGGTCGCGCTGGCGGCATCGGTCGTGTTCCTGCCACGGCACTTCAACATGCTCGAGGGCCTGCACAACCGCATCGAGCGCGACGGCCGGCTGTACGCGGACCTGCGCGACGTCGGCACTGCGCCGCCCGTGCGCGAGACGTTCGAGGCCTGCGGGTCCCTGTCCGTGGCAGACCATCGCCCGATGCCCTATCTGCGCTACTGGCTGGACGGGAAGCCGGGCTCGGTGCAGACCATCGAGAAGGGTGCCAGCCCGCTGGGGCCGATGCTGGTGGAGCCGCGGGCCGTTCCACACGTGAAGCGCTTCTATCGCGAGAACTTCCCGCGCGTCACGCTGCCACGCGGCTACAGCAAGCTGTACACGAACGACTCCTGGAGCGTCTACTACCGCCGCGGCAGCTGCACTTCGGAGCGCCCTACAGGTCCTCCTTCGTGAGCGCGTCGTTGCGCACGTCCAGGAACTGCGTGTAGGCCTCGATCACCGCGTCGGGCTCGTCGCGCAGGCGCAGCTCGCCCTTGTGCATCCAGATCGCCTCGTCGCACAGCTCGCTGATGCTGCCCATCGAGTGGCTCACCAGCACGATCGTGCGCGCCTGCCCGCAGAGCTCGCGCATCTTCTCGAACGACTTCCGCCGGAAGCGCGCGTCGCCCACCGACAGCGCCTCGTCGATCAGCAGGATGTCGGGATCCATGTTGACCGCGACCGAGAACGCGAGCCGCCCGTACATGCCCGACGAGTAGGTCCGCATCGGCAGGTCCATGAACTCCTCCAGCTCCGCGAACTCCACGATCTCGTCGTACTTCTCCGCCATCTGGTCGCGGCTGAGGCCGGCCGCGAGGCCGCCCGAGCACGACGTTGTCCCGCCCGCTCAGGTCGCGGTTGAAGCCCACTCCCAGCGCGAGCAGCGTGCTCACGCGCCCGCTGGATCTCGACCCGGCCCTCGGTGGGCGGCAGGATGCCCGCGACGGTGCGCACGAGCGTCGACTTGCCGGCGCCGTTCGCGCCCAGGATGCCGAGCACCTTGCCCTGCCCGACCTCGAACGAGACGCCCTTGAGCGCCTCGATCTCGCGCACGACCCGCTCCCGGCGGCCGAGCCGGAGCACCGTGTTGCGGAGCGTCGGCCTGCGCTCGAACGACGTGCGGTAGGTGACCGACACGTCCTCGACCCGGATGCTCGAGCGCGGTGTCAGAGGCGGACGGCAAACTCACGCTCCCGGGAGATGAAGAAAAGTGCGCCGCCGACGAACAGCGCGAACGCCCAGGCGGTGCCCAGCAGCAGGTCGCCGGCGGCGGGCGCATGCCCGGCGTTGAGGATGTCGCTCCACGCGGTCAGCAGCGGCGCGAGCGGGTTGACGTCGAGCAGCCACTGGTAGCGCGAGGGCACCTCGTGCGCGTAGTAGAGCACCGGCGAGGCGTACAGCCAGATGCGAAGGAAGTAGGGCAGGAAGCTCGAGAGGTCGCGGAAGTAGACCTGGAGCGCGGCCACCAGCATCGCGAGCCCCGAGGCGAGCACGACCAGCAGCGCGACGATCGGGAACAGCCACAGCATCTCGAAGCCGACCGGGAGGCCCGCGATCACGTGCACGGGCGCGTAGACGATCACCGTGGGCACGAAGCGCATGAAGGCGGTGACCACCGAGGACAGCGGCAGCAGCGCGCGCGGGAAGGCCGTGTTGAGGATCAGCCGGCCGCCCTTCACGACCGACTTGACGCCCTCGCGCATCGCGTTCGAGACGAAGTAGTACGCGAACAGCCCGGCCATCAGGTGCGCGAAGAACTTCAGGCCGCGCGACTCCGGCACGATGATGTCCACCAGCACGAAGTAGACGCCCGCCAGCAGCAGCGGGTTGAGGATCAGCCAGAGCTGGCCGAAGGTCGTGTCGAAGTGCTGGGCGCGCAGCCTCGTGCGCGACAGCTCGATCGCGAACTCGCGGCGGCGCCAGAGCTCGCGCACGTACGACCGCAGGGGCGGCAGCCCGGCCGCGTGCGGCTCGTAGACGTGCTGCTCGCCGGTGAACTCGTCCTCGCGGGTGAGCTGGGAGGCGCCGTTGCGCCTGCCCCAGAACCGGCGCGGCGCGGCCACGGCGCCGTTGGTCTCGGCGTTCCGCGGCCCTTCCTTGTCGGTTCGCGTCTCCGGGCTCATGGGGTCAGATTATGGGTGGACGGCCAGCCAGAGTCATCCGCACGAGCGTGCTGGATGCGGAGCTTCCGCCGCCCGCCGCAGGGGCCGCGCATCCCGTCACGGTAGCCACGCGCCGCCTCGCCGAAGGGCATGCGATGGAACGCAGCCTGGGCGCCGTGCGGAGCGCAAACATTAGGACATAGAGGAGCCCGAGCGGGAGCGGCAGGTGCCGCCGCGCGAGCCAGACGCGGTTGCGGGCGCCGAAGTAGAACGAGTAGTCGTGCGGCATCGGCGCTGCCTGCGGCGGGATGCAGCGCGACCACGTCGCCCGCGTAGCGGACGCGGTAGCCGGCGTCCATCACCCGCCAGGCGAGGTCGATGCCCTCGTGGGCGTGCCGGAACTCCGCCGGCCAGCCGCCGACCTGCTCGAATACCTTGCGCGGAATCGCGACCGCCCCCTCCCAGACCGCGGTCACGTCGCTGCTGCGCGCAGGATCGCCGACGCCGCAGGCGCGGTACCCAGTCGCGCCGCGGCGGTCCGCCGCCTCGCGGCTCGACGCGCAGCTGGAGCAGCCCGAGCTTCGGGTCGGCGAACTTCGCCGCGACGCGTGCGAGTACGTCGTCCTCGGACGCGAGGCTGGCGTCGTCGTCCAGGAAGAAGAGCAGCTCTCCGCGGTGCCGTCGGCACGCCGGCGTTCCTGCCGCCGGGGATGCCCGACGTCCTCCGCCAGCGCGACGCGCGCGCACGCCCGGCCGGCAGCCCGCTCGGTTCCCAGCCGTTTCCGACCACCACCACGTCGACGTCGATCCCCTCGCTGTGCGCAGCAGCGAGTCGAGCGCCAGCCGCAGCTCGGCCGGCCGGCGTCCCTGGCGTCAGGACCACGCAGGCGAAGCTCGGGTCACCGGCTCAGCGAAGCCGGCTGGAGGTGAGGATCGCGACCAGGTGGCCCGACCGCGGTCACGGCCGCCACCGGCAGCAGCGCCACGAGCAGCACGCGCGTGCCGACGAGGTCGCCGGCGATCGCGTCGACGATCGCCGCCGCGAGCGCGAGCAGCGTGAACTCGATCGCCACGAACGCGCGGAAGAAGGGCAGGTACCCGAACGCGCGGCGGAGCCGCCGCAGCAGGCCTCCGCGCGGCGCGGCGACCTCCTCGGTGTCCGCCACGAGCGGCTTGCCCGACTCCGCCCGCGCGACGTGCACCAGCGCGCTCTCCGCTCTGATCAGCAGCACCAGCACCGCCACCAGGAGGCCGAGCGTGGTCCATCCCCCGATCTCGTCCCAGCCGCCGTCGGCGCGGATCCCGAGCGCGATCGGGAACGCCGTCTCCGTCACGTAGTGGGACATCCGGTCGAGGTAGATGCCGGCGGTCGAGTACTGCCGGCGCCAGCGGGCGACCTCCCCGTCGGAGCAGTCGAGCAGCATCTGGACCTGGATCAGCAGCAGCCGCGGCGACCGCCGGGATCACGCCCGGCAGCGTCAGCACCGCAGCCGCCGCGAGCCCGGCCACGATCGTCGCGGCCGTCACGGCGTCCGCGCTCAACCGGGTCGGCAGGATCCGCCGGGTCACATACGGCGACAGGCGCCGCATGTAGAGCCGACCGGTCCAGTGCTCGCCGCTGTTGCGCTCGAACAGCGACGGCGGCTGCGTCGCGGCGCGCAGCTCAGCGATCGAAGGCGTCGAGGAACGCGCGGACGTGTTCTCTGGTTCGGTTTTCGTCGAGGTCGAGGTGCTCAAGGATCGTGTAACGGTCGGGCCGGGTCGCCGGCGCGTGCAGCACGGCCTGCACGAACTGGTCCTCGCTCAGGCCGAGGTCCGACGGTGTGCGCGGCAGGCCGTGGCGAGTGAGACAGGCGTCGATTCCGCGCGCGAGCGAGTCGTCGCCGTGCAGGAAGCACGTGAAGAGGCTAGCGGCGCCGGCCAGCTCGCCGTGCCGCGCGGTGTCGGGAAACAGGTGGTCGATCGCGTGCAGGATCTCGTGGTCACCGCCGCTGCACGGGCGGCTGCTGCCGGCCGTCGCCATCGCGAGCCCCGAGAGCACGAGCGCTTCGGCGAGCGCGGTCAGGAACGCCTCGTCGTCGATCCCGTCCTCCCGGTTCAGCACCGACGTGGCGGCGGTGCGGGCGAACGTGACGGCGACGCCGTCGACCGGCTCGCCGGTCTCGCGCTCGGCCAGGCGCCAGTCGGCGATCGCGGAGAGGTTGCTGACCACGTCGCCGATGCCGGAGCGTCGCAGCGCCGGCTCGCTGCGGCGCACGTAGTCCAGGTCGACCACCACGGCGATCGGCATCTGCACGCCGTACGAGGCCTTGCGGCCGCCGTCGGAGAGCGACGCCACCGGCGAGGCGATGCCGTCGTGGGCGAGGCTGGTGGCGACGGTCACCACCGGCAGCCCGACGAGCGACGCGGCGTGCTTGGCCACGTCCAGCGTGCGCCCGCCGCCGATCCCCACGAGCGCGTCGTAGAAGCCCTCGCGCAGCCGCTTCGCGAGTTCGTGGGCGGCTTCGAGGCTGCCGCCTTCGACGGTCCAGATCTCGGCGTTCGCGAGCCGCGGGCGAAGCAGCGCGGCGATCTCCTCCCCCTGACCGGGACCGACCGCCACCGCGACGTGCCCCCCGCTCGAGATCCGGCGGTCGGCGAGCAGCGGCGCGAGCGCGCTGACCGCTCCGGGCCAGATGTCGATCGCCAGCGGCGTGCCCACCATGCGCGTCAGCAGCGGCATGCCAGCTCCCGTGCGCGCGCGAGGTCCGCGTGGTCGTCCACCTCGACCCATTCCACCTCGCCGATCGGGGCGATGCCGATCCGCCCGCCGCGGTCGGCCAGCTCCTGGAAGCCGTCCTCGTAGTAGAGCGAGGGGTCGCGTCGCCAGGTCGCCTCGAGCGCGTCCGCCAGCGGCGCCGCGCCCTCCGGCTCGATCAGGGTCAGGCCGATGTACTCGCCGTGGGCGCTCGACGGCTCGAGGCCCTTGTGGATGCGCTCGAGCAGCCCGGCGCCGGAGACGCTGCACCTTCATCTCCTCCTCGCCCAGCGGCTTGGACTGGTCGACCGCGATCACCAGCTCCTGGCCGCGGCCGGCGAGCAGGCGCTCCTCCACGGCCACGGGGTGGACCGTGTCGCCGTTCACGAGCAGCGCGCCTCCGGCGAACGCCTCGCGCGCGCACCAGAGCGAGTAGGCGTTGTTCCACTCCTCCGCCTTCGGGTTGAAGATCGGCTCGATGCGCAGGCCGTAGCGGCGCTCGAGCTCGGGCACCCGCTCGATGACGCGGTCGGCGGCGAAGCCGATCACGACCGCCACCTCGTCGAGCCCCACGTGCTTGAGGTTCGCGAGCGCCACGTCCAGGATCGACCGGTCCCCGTCGACCGGCAGCAGCGTCTTCGGAAGCGAGTCGGTGTCAGGTTGCAGGCGGCTCCCGGCGCCTGCGGCGAGCACGAGGCCCATCAATGAACGCCTACTTCCGGCTCTGCGTCTCCTTGAACATCTACTTCCGGCTCTGCGCCTCCTTGCTCACGTCGACCTGCTTCACCACGCGCGACCACGCGCGCACGCTTTCGGCGACGAACAACGCGCCGAGGACTCCCGCCATCGCGAACAGCCCGGCCGGCAGCGCACCTGCCAGCAGCAGGACGTAGGCCACGATCAGACGTCCTTCCCAGCCGCCGGCGAGGTCGCCGAGCCATCGCGGCGGCGCGGCGCCCAGGAAGCGCGGCCGATAGAAGAGGTCGTAGTGGCGGAAGGCGAGCGCGGCGAGGAGGGCGAAGGCGGCGGCCGGTCCGGACCCGCCCGCCAGCGCGCCGAGCCACAGGATCCCCGCGTACTCGCCCAGGCGCAGCAGTGGGGGCACCGCCCAGCGGAGCGGATCGGTGTGCGGCCGGCCGCTCGATGCGCCCGCGACGAGCACGAACCAGCCGAGCACGGCGCCGACCGCGGCATCGGAGGCGCTGCTTCCCTCGATCGCCAGCACCACGAGCAGGGGCAGGGCGGCCGACCGCCAGCAACGCGATCGCCGGCAGGCGCACGACCGCGCCGAGCGTCGCGCCGAGCACACGCGCCAGCGGGCCGTCGTCACGGCAGAGCTCGAACAGGTTCACCGCGGGACCGACCTCACGAGGCGCCCGATCGTCTTGTAGGCGGTTGCGATCCCGCCCCAGGCGAGCAGCACCACGAACGTCGTGCGTGCGCTCGCGACGGCCGCCGTGATCGAGATCGCCGCGAAGCGCTCCCCGATCGGGAAGGCGATGAACTGCTTGGCCCAGTGGATGCCAGAGCGGCGCGTGACGCTGTCCCACACGCCCGCGGCGCCGCGCGGCCCCGGCCCGGCCGTCACCCGGTTCGGCGAGTGGCGGCCGCTCGGCCGCGGCGAGCTGCTCGCGCTGGAGGATCACGTACGAGAAGTCGACCGCGTGGCGGACGGTCTGCAGCGCCAGCGCCGCCCCGGCCAGGACCCAGACGGGGTCGCCGGCAGCGCTCGCGCCGATCGCGAGGCCCGCGTAAACCGCGTACTCCTTGGTGCGGTCGAAGACGGCGTCGAGCCACGCGCCGAGTCGGGAGAACGTGCGCGTGTAGCGGGCGAGCTGCCCGTCCACGCAGTCGGTTGCGAACGACAGCTGCAGCAGCAGCGCCCCCGCGATCAGGCCTGCCCGCTCGCCGGTCGCGAACGCGATCGCTGCGAGCACGCCGATGCCGAGCGACACCGTCGTGACCTGGTTCGGCGTCCATCCTCGCCGCGCGGCCCAGCGCGCGACGTGCTTCGACCATGGGCTGACGAAGAAGGTCGTGAAGAAGCTGTCGTCGGCCTTGACGGCCGAATCGAGCAGCAGGCGGTCCTCGTCGAGGTCGCGGATCTCGGCGGCGGCGCGCTCGGCCTCTCGCCGGGACGCCGGCCGCGCCCAGTAGAGCGCGCGCAGCTGGACTGCGCCGACGCCGGCGCCGGAGCGCACCAGCCCGACGAGGGCGAGCGCGACGGCGCTCTCCGTTTCTGCCGCCGGCAGCGCTGCCAGCCGGGTTGCCGCCTCGGCGAGCGCCGGCCGGTCCACCGCCGCGATCCTGACCAGGCCAAGGAAGCTCGCATTCGGCCGGCTGACGGAGTGATGCGCGGACCCCGCGCTCACCAGGCGGCCATGTGGCTCTCGCGCCGCCGGCGACAGCGCGTTCGGGACCTCTCCCGCGGCGCAGAGCGCCCCGGTCGCGACTCGCGAGTCGCGCAGCAAGGCCGGCGAGGGCCTCGCGATGCATGACGACGTCTGCGCCGGCGACGAGCAGGTCTCCCGGCTCCTGCGTCGCGATCGTCGCGATCGTCCGCAGGTCGCTGCCGACGTCGCCGGAGACGTGCAGCCGCGTGGGGAGGGCGAGGCTCTCGATCGCGGCCCGCAGCGTCTGCTCCCATCCCGGCCGGGTGATGATGTGGGCCGAGCGGACGCCCATGTCGCCCAGTTGCGCGACGAGGCGGGCGAGCACGGTGCCGTCGCTCCACGGGAGTGCCGCCGCGGCTTCGCCGTGGTCGTCGGGGGCCGTGGCAAGCAGCACGGCGGTGGTCACCTTGGATGTGGGATCCACTGCACGGCCGCGCGGGCGCAACGGACGCGAGCGCTCGGGTGCTTCGACGGGGGAGATTGCCTCAGCCTAACCAGCCGCGGCGACGCGGCTTGGAGCCGCATGCGCGCCTGCTTGCCCGGCGTTACCAGTGTCTCGTCGAGCAGCCGGTCCCACCTCGGCCCGATCACGTCGATGTCGTACGCGCGCGCCTTCTCGAGCGCGGCCGCCCCGTAGCGCTTCCTGCGCGCCGGGTCCTCGATCAGCTCGAGCAGCGCGCCGGCGAAGCGCTCGACGTCCCCCGGCGGCACCAGAAGCCCATCCCGTCCCTCGTCGACGATGTCCGCCGGACCGCGCGGGCAGTCGAAGCTGACCACCGGCAGGCCCATGCTCATTGCTTCCACGATCACCATCCCAAAGCCCTCGAAGCGGGAGCTGAGCGCGAACACGGAGCCCTTGCGCAGTTCGTCGGCCAGCGTGTTCGAGCGGCCCATCAGGAAGACCTGCTCCTCCAGGCCGCCCGCGGCGATCGTCTCCTGCAGCCGTTGCCGCCAGGGGCCGCTGCCGTAGATGCGCAGCATCCAGTCCGGGTGCTTCCGGGCCACACGCTCGAAGGCCGCGATCAGCAGGTCGAAGCCCTTCTGGCGGTTCAGCCGCCCGGCGGCCACGACCACCTTCTCCTCGAGTCGGGAGGGCTCCCCGCCGAGGCTCGGGACCAGGTTCGGGATCCACACGACGCGCGTGCCGGCGTCGCCGAGTAGCTCGCCATAGTCCCGCCGGTCGTCCTCGGTCAGCACCGTGAGCACGTCGAGCTTCCGGTAGCTGCGGTCGATGTCCGCCCGCAGGCCTCCTCGCTCGTGGCTCGTGAAGTTCATGTGCTCCTGGCCGATCGTGCGAACACCGGCCGGCGCCACCTCGGCGGCGAGGATGTTGAACGCCGGCCGGGTCGTGATCAGGGCGCCCGCGCGCATCGAGCGCAGCGCCCTCACGAGCAGCACGTCGGTCCAGAGGCTGCTGGGCGCGTAGGCGTAGTCGTCGGGATGCACGAGCAGGCTCGGCAGACGGGAGAGCACCGCAGCCGGCAGACTCGAACGCGGCTTGCCCGTGCGGTCGTCGAGCGTGGTCACCGTCACGCCCGGCGGCACGCTCGAAGAAGGCAGTGTCGCGGCTGCGAACCAGCGACAGCACCTCGACCTCGCGGCTCTTGGCGAGATGCCCGGCGAGGTTCAGGGTGGTCCGGATCGTGCCGCCCATGCCGTACGCGTGCAGGAGCAGGATGCGCACCTTCCCGGACTCGGCACCGCCGGCGTGCCGTTTGCTCCGTCCGCGCACCAGCGGGCGTGCGACTCGCAGCGCGGCGCGATGCAACCGGAGCGCGACGGGCCCCAGCAAGCGCCGCCGAAGACGCACGCGCGGTAGCGTTGAGGCGCTGTGCGGTACCTGGACTTCCTTGAGCGAATGCACGGGGTGCTCGAGCCTCCGACCTATCTCGAGATCGGGATTCGGCACGGCGACAGCCTAGCGCTCGCGCGCTCGGCGGGCGTCGGCATCGACCCTGCCTATCGCCTGCGGACCGAGCTTCGACCGGACACCGCGCTGTACCGCGAGACGAGCGACGAGTACTTCGACCGGCCGGACCCGCTTGCGCCGTTCGGCGGCCGACGCGTCGAGATGGGGTTCATCGACGGCATGCACCTCGTCGAATACGCGCTGCGCGACTTCATCAACGTGGAAAGGCTCGCGGCATGGACCGGCGTCGTCGTGTTCGACGACATCTACCCGCGTGACGTCCAGATGGCGGCACGCAAGCGGCAGACGCGCCAGTGGACCGGCGACGTGTACAAGATGCTCGGGATTCTCGCGCGCCACCGGCCCGACCTGATCTGCCTGCGCGTCGATACCCGGCCCACCGGCCTGCTGCTGGTGCTGGGGCTCGACCCCGGCAACTCGAAGCTCGACGCACGCTACGACGAGATCGTGCTGGGTTCGGTGAGGCCCGATCCCCAGCCGGTCCCGCCCGACGTGCTGGAGCGGCGGCAGGCGCTCGACCCGGCGGTCGTGCTCTCGGCTTCGTTCTGGTCGGTGCTGCGCGATGCACGCGACCGCTCGGTCTCGCGCCGGCGCGGAGTGGGAGAGCTGCGCAGGCGTGTGCGCCGGGATCTCGGCCTGCCGGTCAGCCGCCGGTTCGTGCCGGCGGCCTTGCGGCGCGCGCGTGGCCGCGTAGGGCGCTTCATCAGGCCCGCCACACGTGGGATCCGGCGGGCCGAGACGGCGCCTCAGGCGTGGCCTCGGCAGCAACCGGCCACCTTCCCAGGTGGCCACCAGCGTCATGGTGCTTCCGCGCCGGATGCCCAGCGGTCGCTCCCGGGGCGGCTTCACCGACTGCGCGTTCGCCCGGAAGCCGGCGACCTCGACGACCACCTTCACGTCCCATTCGCCGGGCGGCAGCGGCACCCCGGCGGCGGCCTTCGCTCGCACGATGTCGGCGCGCGCGATCAGGACGGGCCGCTTCGCCTCGGGCGCGCCCGAGCGCGCTCACGAGCGCGGTCTCGGTCACCGAGGGCACCACGTACTCGGTTCCGTCCGCGACGGAGTGCAACAGCACCTGGATCCGCCCCTTTTGAAGCTCGTCCGTCAGGTCGAGCGCCTCCTCCGGAAGCTCGTCGCGGAGCGCCTGTGGCGGCAGCCAGTGGTACCGAGCTCCCCTTCGCGCGACCGCGAGGGCCTCGGCATCGCTCCCGAGCGATGCCTCCAGCTCGATCGAGAGCTCGCCGGCCTCGCCGCTCACCCGCCGGACCTTGACGTCGGCACGCAGCTGCGACTCGAACCGGGCGAGCGCTTCGAGCGCCTCGTAGCGGCCCGCGCGCAGCAGCCGTGACCGGACACGCAGGTTGAATTGCAGGTCGCCTTCGATCTCGGGCCCGTACCGCTCCAGCGCGAGCCGCCGGATCTCCTCGTAGAGGCGGCGCCGGTACTCCGGCTCGCGTCGCAGGAAGGGCGGGCCGCCCACACGCCCGAGCATCTTGCCCCTGTACCACTGCGCGTACATCCCGCTCCGCACGGGCCCGGGCTCGGTGTGGCGGTCGACCAGGTCGAGCACCTCGCGCACGTTGTCGAAGTAGTCCGCGGGATCGAACTGCCGCCAGGCCGCGTTCACGTCGCCGGGGCTGCGCATCCAGTGGTAGCACGGGTAGCTGGCGACCACCGAGATCCGCCGCGCGTGGAAATAGGAGTGCACCACGAACAGGTGGTCCTCGAGCCGGCGCCGACCCTCCGGGAAGCGGATTCCATGCTCGTCCAGCAGGCTCTTCCGGAAGAGCTTGTGCGGCGTCAGCAGCCCCAGCAGGGGTTGCCAGTCGAGCGGCGTCTCGCGCCGGTTGCGAATGAAGAGCGCTCTCGGCACCAGCCTGCCATGGCCGACGACCTTGCCGATCACGATGTCCGACTCGTGGCGTTCCGCCGCTCCGTGCAACCGCTCGAGTGCCTGCCGGCCGAGCCAGTCGTCGTTGTCCACGAAGTACACGAACTCGCCGCGCGCGAGGTCGAGGCCGATATTGCGAGGGCGGCCCGGCCAACCGGAGTTCGGCGTGTGCTCGACGCGCACGTTCGGGTGCGTCCGCGCGAGCTCGTCGAGCCGTGCCGGGGTCTCGTCCGTGGAGCCGTCGTCGACGAACACGAGCTCGTACTCGTCCGCCGGCAGCGACTGTCCGAGCAGTGAGGCGATGCACGCGTCGATTCTGGAGCCGGGGTTGTAGACCGGCACGATCACGCTGACCTTGATCACGGCTGTGCAGTGTGACGCAGGCTCCTCCGCTACTCCGGCGCTTTCCATATGTTTGTGGTGCTGTATGCGCCGACTGACGGCCACACTCTGCGCTCGCCGCGCTTGCGCTGGTCGTCCAGCCGCCGCTCGCCCACGCGGCAGTGGACCGGCACCTGCATCCGCCGGGCGCCTTGCCGGCTCCGGGCACGCCGATGTGCGAGTTCTGGCCGGCCAAGCTCCTGTGGGTCGACGACGGCGACACGATCGACGTGCGGATGCCGACCTCGACCGGCAAGTGGAAGCAGGTGCGGGTCCGGATCACCGGGATCCAGGCGATGGAGCAGACCGTCTACAACAGCAGCCCGTTCAGGCGGCGCGGCGACTGCCATGCGCTGCAGGCGACCGACCGGCTCGAGCAGCTGATGCGGAAGAGCCGGGGTGTCGTGCGCCTGGGCGCGCAGGACGCGACCAGCGTCGCGGGCCGCCGCGCGCGCCGGTCGGTGGCGGTGAAGATCCGCGGGGAGTGGCTGGATGTGGGCAGCATCCTGGTCGCGGAGGGGCACGCGCTGTGGGTCTCCCAAAGGGTCGAGCAGGCCTGGAACATCGACGTACAACAGGCTCGCCCAGCAGGCAGCCGCGGCCCGCCTGAACCTGTGGGACACCAACCTCTGCGGCGGTGGGCCCGCCGAGCCGGCCCCCCTGCGCCTGCACGTCGTCTACGACCCCACGGGCTACGACGGCTCCAACATCAACGGCGAGCAGGTCACGATCCAGAACCTCTCGCGCCGACATGACTGTGCCGCTGGCCGGCTGGTGGCTGCGCGATTCCTCGCTAACGACGTTCAGGTTCCCGTCGTGGGCGGTGATTCCGCCGGGCGGCACCGTCACCGTGCGCGTCGGCACCGGCACCGATTCGAGCTACGACTTCTACTGGGGCCTCGACCACGCGCTCTTCGACAACGCCCCCGGCGACAGCCGGGGATTCGGGGACGGCGCCTACCTGTTCGACTCCCAGGGCGACCTGCGCGCCTGGATGACGTATCCCTGCCAGATCGCCTGCGTGCCGCAGTAGCCTCTGCCCGCGTGACCACCCGCCTCGGCTCGGATGCGCCGCCCCGCCCGGACTACGGTGCCGGCCTTCCCAGCCTGCCCGTGCTGCTGTACCGGCGGTTCGGCGTCCGGCCCGGTGTCACGAGGACTCGTGGCGCTGGCGCTCGCGGTCGCGGCCGCCGGGGCGCTCGTCTACTCGCTCGTCACGGGGCCGGAGGAATCGTCTACCGCGCCGGGCCGACGTTCAACATGCAGTACTCCTCCGACGTCCTGCATCGGGTCGCGCCGCAGGGCGCGGAGCTTGTCCGGCTCGAGGCGCAAAAGGGCGCACTCTCGGCCTCGATCACGGTCAGCCGCCTGCGGCTTCCTCCCTACTCGGGCAACGTCACGTCCGGGCTGCTGCCCGTCTACATCGACGACTACGAACAGGAGCTTGGGCGCACCCTGGTCGATTTCCAGCTTCGCGACGAGGGCAGCGCGCGGGTCAACGACGCCCAGGGCTACCAGGTCGGTTTCCGCTCGGGCCCCCCGGGCCATTTCACGTGGGGCCGCGACATGATGCTCGTGCCGGGCGACGAGGACGTCACGGAGGGCGTCGTGCTGCGACTGCGCCAGACCAAGGCCGGAGCGGTGACCAAAGCCGACCAGGGCTTCCTCGACGAAGTGAGGAAGGCCTTCAGATCCTTCAACTTCGGCACGGACCGCGCCGACTGGTGAGCCGCATGCGGGGCTTCAAAGCGCGCCTAGCCGCCACCCGTAAGGCTTAAACTGCCGGTTGAATGCCCGCCAGCCTGAACGATCCGGTCTACCGGCATCGCACGGTTCAGGTCCTGGTCGATGCGGCGCTCGTTGGCCTCGCCTACTTCCTGGCCTACCTGCTGCGGTTCGATCAGGGCATCCCGGAGCGCTACCGCGAGCTTCTCGGTGACACGATCGCGTTCGTGATCGTCGGGAAGGTGGCGATCTTCGCCGCCTTCGGCCTCTACCAGAAGTGGTGGCGCTACGTCGGCCTGCGCGACTTCGAGACGATCCTGAAGGCGGTCGTGGTCGCGAGCCTCGTGATGGTCGGGGTCCTGTTCGTGTGGTCGCCCACCAGCAGCGACCTCCCGCGCTCGATCGCCGTCATGGACCTGCTGCTCACCGCGGCGCTGGTCGGTGGCGTACGGCTGGCGGTGCGCAGCGTGCTCGAGCGACCGCCCCGCGGCTCCGTGCTGGCCAAGGGCCGCGAGGTGCTGATCGTCGGCGCCGGCGAGGCCGGCCAGCTCGTCTCGCGCGAGATGCAGCGCAGCCCGGAGCTGCGCCAGACCCCGATCGGCTTCATCGACGACGACCCTCGCAAGCGCGGCATGCGAATCCACGGCCTGAAGGTGCTCAGCACGACCGACAAGATGGACCGGCTGCTCGACGACGTCGAGCCGGACGAGGTGATCATCGCGATCCCGTCCGCGCCCGGCGTCGTGCGCGAGAAGGTCGTGCGCGCCTGCCGGGAGCGCGACATCCCGGTCCGCACCCTGCCCGGCGTCTTCGAGCTCATCTCCGGTTCGGTCAACCTCATGCGTCAGGTGCGCGAGGTGCGCGTTGAGGACGTGCTCGGCCGTGATCCGGTGCCGTTCGAGATCGACCGCGCCGGTGCCTGGCTGCGCGATCGCACGGTGCTCGTCACCGGCGCCGGCGGATCGATCGGCTCCGAGCTCTGCCGCCAGATCGCGCGCGTCCGCCCGCGGGTGCTGGTGATGCTCGACCACGCCGAGGACAACCTCTTCGAGATCGAGCACGAGCTGCTGCACGAGCGCCACTTCACCGGCTGCGAGTCGATCCTGGCGGACTGCAAGGACCCGGAGCGCGTCCAGGAGGTGATGCGGCGCTTCAAGCCGGACGTCGTGTTCCACGCAGCCGCGTACAAGCACGTCTCGCTGACCGAGGACAACCCGCTCGAGGCGGTGAGGAACAACGCGATCGGCACGAAGGTCTGCGCGACAGGCGGCCGCCGAGTCGCGGCGCGGGCATCTTCCTGCTCGTGTCGACCGACAAGGCGGTCAAGCCCGCGACGGCGCTCGGCGCCTCCAAGGCGATGGCCGAGTGGATCGTCGAGGCGCTCGGGCACAAGCACCCGGACACGACCTTCTGCTGCGTGCGGTTCGGAAACGTGCTCGGCTCGAGCGGAAGCGTGGTGCCGCTCTTCCGCAAGCAGATCGAGCAGGGTGGCCCGGTGACGATCACGCATCCGGACATGGAGCGCTATTTCATGACCGTGCCGGAGGCCGTCCAGCTCATCATCCGCGCCGGCAACATCGCCCGGGGCGGAGAGGTGTTCGTGCTCGAGATGGGCGATCAGGTGAGGATCATCGACCTCGCGCGGAACATGATCCGGCTCTCCGGACAGGAGATCGATCGCGACATCCCGATCGAGATCATCGGCCCGCGGCCCGGTGAGAAGCTCCGCGAGGAGCTCTTCAACGAGGGCGAGCGCCCGGTGCCGACCGACGCGGACAGGATCATGAAGGCCGATCGTGCGCCGCTCGACCCGGAGTGGGTGGAAGGCGTGATCGAACGCGTTGAGCGGCTCGTGGAGCAAGGCGACGAGACGTTCCTCGCGCAGCAGGTTGCGGAGCTGGCAAGCACGGTTCACGCCGGCGCCGCCGATGACGTGAGCACCCTGGCTAAATCCCTCGCCGACTAGTGGGGCACTAGATGGACCTGCTCGAGCGGGTTGGCTCATATGTGGGCCTCGCGTCCTTCCTCGGCCTGGCGATACTGGCGCTGCTCTACTTCTCGCAGGCGCGCGACGTGCGGCGCCTGCGCGACTGGGCGGGGCGGGCACCCGAGCGAGCGGTCGAGATGGAGCGCACCGGGACGCAGGAGCCGGCCACGCACGTCCCCCCGGCGCTGCCTGCTTCGCAGCACCAGCTCCCGCCGACGCCGCTCTCGGAAGCGGCGGTCCGGAAGCGAAAACCCCTGCGCGAGCGGATCCGGAACGTGCACATCCCGCAGCTGCGGTACATCGCGCTCACGGTGGCGGGCGTGCTGGTGCTCGGCGGCGCCGCCTACGGCGCGGTCGAGCTCCTGAACAACGACGAGAGCCACTACGCCGAGCTCCGCGAAGCAGAAGCAGCGCGACGGCGGCTCGAGGCGATGACAGCGGCGGCAGCCAGGCTCACGAACGTCGAACCGTCGCAGGTGACGGTCGCGATCCTGAACGGCACCACGGTGCAGGGCCTGGCGGCGAAGGTCGGCGAGGAGGTAAGCGCCAACGGGTTCACCCTGGGCACGATCGGGAACGCCGCGCGGATCGACCAGAGTCGCTCCGAGGTCCTCTATCGCAAAGGCCAGGCGGCGGCTGCGCGAGCGGTCGCGAACCGGCTCTCGATCCGGTCGATCGGCCAGGTCGACACGGTCAACGCGGAGATCGCCGGCTCGTTCGACGCGGTCGTGCTTGTAGGCTCGGATCGCAGCCAGTAAACATGGGCGGCCGGTTTGCAGCCAACCGGCCGGTTTCGGGCGGGACGAGGCTTCGGGCGGGACACCTCTATATCGCCGTCTGACGCCGGCCGCGCTCGTCTTCGCGGCGTTGGTGGTGGCGACGGTGGGTGCGTTCTTCGTCACCACCAGGCTCAAGCGCTCGGCGCCTGTGGTGGAGAAGCTCACCTTCAACCGGCACTTCTCGCCGAACGGCGACGGACGGGTCGACACGGTGGTGCTCGCACTGCGACTACGGCGCACCGACGACGTGACGGTCTCGATCGTGACGCGCGACGGCAATCGGGTCCGGACGCTGGCCGAGAACCTCACCGTGCGCGCCGGCCGCCGCTACCGCTTCCGCTGGGACGGGCGCACGGACGGTGGGCGAGTGGCGCGCGACGGCGAGTATCAGGTGCGGGTGAGCCTGCGCCGGCAGGGTCGGGTGGTCACGTCGGGGCGGAAGATCTTCCTCGACACCGTGCCCCCGAGCCCCGTGGTGGGCTTCGTCAAGCCGGCGGTGATCACGCCCGGAGCATCCGGGCGCGCGCGCCGCGCGACGCTGCGCTACTCCGGCCCGAAGCGGCGACCGGTGCTGCTCGTCTACCGCACCGATCTCCCGGCGCCGCGCCTGGTCGCCCGCCGCACCGGCCGGTCCGGAACGGACGTGCTCCACTGGGACGGCCGGGCCGGGCTTGGAGCCGTGCACAGGCCGGCGCCCGCCGGCAGCTACCTCCTCGTCGTGCGCGTCCGCGACGCGGCCGGCAACATCGGGCCGGTCCGGGTGCCTCCCAGGAAGGGAGCGGTGAAGGGGCATCCCGGCGTGACCGTCCGGTACCTCGCCGCCGTGCCTCCGGCCCGACCGGTGCGCGCGGGCTCGTTCGCCTCGTTTCGCGTGCAGGCCGCGGGCCGGCGCTACCGGTGGCGCGTGCGGAGGCTGGGCTCGACGCGACCCTTCGCACGCGGCATCTTCGCGTTCCGGAACGTTGCGCGTACGCGCCCCTCGTGGTGCATCGGGCGTCGCATTGCTCGAGCTGCGTTCCGGTTCGCACACCTACGAGACGCCGTTCGCGGTGCAGGCGCGAAGGCGGCAGCGGGTGCTGGTCGTGCTGCCGGCGCTGACGTGGCAGGCGGAGAACCCCGTCGAGGAGAACGGTGACGGGTATCCCGACGTGCTGCCCTCGGACCGTGCGGTCGGGCTGGAGCGGCCGTTTGCCGGCCGTGGGCTGCCGGCCGGGTTCGGCGCCGGTGCGGCGGTCCTGCGACATCTCCGGACGGCGCGTCTGCGTTTCGACGTGACCACGGATCTCGCGCTTCTGCGCGACGGGGATGCCTCGCTGGCACGCTACTCCGGAGTGCTGATCGCGGGCTCGCCGCGGTTCGCGCCGCTCCCGCTGACGCGCGCGCTCGCCTCGTTCGTGAAAGCCGGCGGGACGCTCGCCTGGATCGGCACGCGCGGCTTCTCGCGCAAGATCTCCGTGTCCGCCGACACGATCGTGCGCGGCGAGCCCGGGGCGTTCCTCGGGGAACGCGTGAGGATCGAGAAAGGGCCGCGTGCGCTCGTCGTGCTCGGCGACCGGATCGACTTCTTCAGCGGTGTCGGCGGCGCGTTCGGGCCCTTCCCGCGGCTCGAGCCCTCGTTGCGGCTGCCGCCCGGCGCACGCCTGCTCGCCTCCGCCGGCGCGGAGCCCCGCAGACCGGACGTTGTCGTCTATCGCTTCGGCCGCGGGGTGGTCGCCCGGATCGGCGTCGACGGCTTCGGCCGGGCGCTGAGCGTGGGGGCGCGTCCGGGCCCGTCGCGCCCATAATGCCCAGGCTATGGGCCCTGCTCTCGCGGTAGCGCAAGGCGTGCCGAAGCTCGGCGTGGTGGCGGCCGCACTGGCAGTCGCCGCGGTGCTGGTCGACCGCGACCAGCGGCGTCGCGGGGCGTTCATGGTGGCCGCGCTCGTGCTGGCGGCGGTGCTGCTCGTCGGCCACATCGCGGACACCGAGCAGTTCAAGTCGGTCACAGACGACGTGCGCAAGGCGGTCTCGCTCGGCCTGGTCGGCGGCGCGGCGGTCGCCGGGCTCGCGGTGCTCTTCACCCGCCATCCACAGGCGCTGCCGCTGCTGGCGGTCGCGGTGCTGCCCTTCCGGATCCCCGTCGAGGCCGGGGGCAGCACGGCGAACCTCCTGGTGCCGCTGTACCTGGTGATCGCCGGCGGGTGCCTTGCCTACGCGTGGAAAGCCTGGGTTGCGCGCGAGGCCACTCGAGGGCGAGGCGCAAACCAAGACGACCTGGGCCGTGTCGGCTGCGCTGGCCGCGTTCGTCGTCCTCTATGCGCTCCAGTCGCTCTACTCGCGCGACTTCGACCAGGCGCTCGAGCAGGTCGTCTTCTTCTACGTGCCGTTCGCGCTGCTCTTCCGCCTGTTGGTCGAGGTCGAGTGGTCGAGCCGGCTGGTGCTTGCCTGCGGTGGCGTCGCGGTCGGGCTGGCGTTGGTGTTCTGCGGCATCGGGTTCTGGGAGTACGACCGCCGGGAGCTCCTGTGGAACCCAAAGGTGATCGCCGCGAACCAGCTCCAGTCGTACTTCCGGGTGAACTCGGTCTTCTGGGACCCGAACATCTACGGGCGTTTCCTCATGCTGGTGATGCTGGTCGTGACGGCGTTCGTCCTGTGGGAGCGGCGCACGCGGGTCGTGCTCGGGGCGGCCGTCGTGCTGGCGATCCTCTGGGGCGGCCTCGTGCTGACCTTCTCGCAGTCGAGCTTCGCGGCGCTCTTGGCGGGGCTCGCGGTGCTGTCGGCGTTGCGCTGGGACGCACGCCGCACGGCCGCCGCCGCGCTCGGGGGCCTGGTGGCGGCGAGCGTGTTCGTGCTCGCCTTCCAGAGCACCCTGAAGATCCATCTGGGCAGCTCTTCCGGGGTGAACAATGTCACGAGCGGCCGCGGCGACCTGGTCGAGGGCGGGGTGGAGCTGATCGGCAAGCGACCACTGTGGGGCTTCGGCTCCGGATCGTTCGGGCGGGCGTACCGGCAGGAGCGCAAGGGCAACCAGCAGGAAGCGGTGTCCGCTTCGCACACCATGCCGATCACGATCGCGGCCGAGCAGGGGCTGATCGGGCTCGCCGCCTACCTGGCCGTGCTGTTCGTGTCGTTCATGACCCTGTTCGGCAACGGCACGGTTCGCGGCTCGCGCGCGCCGCCGGCGTTGGACGGGTCGAGGCAGAACGGCTTCCTGCCCGCTCGCGCTGCGCTCGCGGCGATGTTCACCGCCCTCGTGATCCACACGCTCGGCTACGCGGCCTTCCTCGAGGACCCGTTCACGTGGGTGATCCTCGCCGCGGGCGTGGCGCTCGCTCCTTGCGCGACGCTCGCGAAGTCGCGTGTGCGAGCCACTGCAGAGTCGCGCGCGGTCGTACCTGCAGCCACCTGAGCCTGCCACGAACCGGTCGATCTGCTTGCAGATCGACCGCCCTTTTCTTACTCGCCCAGGACCTTTATGACGAGCCGCTTCGAGCGGCCGCCGTCGAACTCGCAGTAGAACACCTGCTGCCAGGGCCCGAGGTCGAGGCGCCCATCGGTGACCGGCAGCACGACCTGGTGGTGAACGAGCAGGTTCTTGAGGTGAGCGTCGCCGTTGTCCTCTCCGCCGCGGTGGTGGCGATAGTCCCCGCCGTCGGGCAGCAGCTGGCGCGCGACGTCGTTCTCCGGCTCCTTCCAGCTCGGGGGCGCGAGCTTGTCGAGCCACTCCAGCGTGTCCTCGTGGATCCCGGGCTCATCGTCGTTCACCCAGACGCCCGCCGTGATGTGCATGGCGGACACGAGCACCATTCCCTCTCGGACGCTCGACTCGTCGACCGCCTGCTGCACGTCCTCGGTGATGCGCACGAACTCCCGGCGCCGTTTCGTGTGGAAGGTCTTGTAGACGGTGTGGGTTCTGCCATAACCTTGGTCGCCGGAGATAGTACGCGGGCGGCGCGGGCCATAATGCGCCCCCATGCGCACCGCGCTCGCCGTCGTGCTGTGGACGTCGCTTGGCCTGATCGTCTACGCGCACGTCGGATACCCATTGCTGCTCGCCGCACTGGCCCGAGTGCGACGACGAGTGCCGTTCACGGCCACGGCGGTCGCGTTGCCGCGCGTGACCCTGATCGTGGCGGCCCACGACGAGGAGGCCGTGATCGAGCGACGAGTCGAGAACGCGCTCGCCCTGGACTACCCGCCCGAGCGTCTCGATGTGATCGTCGCCTCCGACGGGTCCGCGGACCGTACGGTGGAGCTGGCCCGGGCGGCGGCCGCGATCAGCGGGGCCGGGCGCGTGAGGGTCCTGGACCTTCCGCGGGCGGGCAAGGTACGGGCGCAGGACGCCGCCGCGGACGAGGCGCAGGGCGACGTGCTCGCGTTCTCGGATGCGAACGCGCTCTGGAAGCCCGATGCCCTGCGGCTGCTGGTCGGACGGCTCGCGGAGCCGGGCGTCGGCTATGTCTGCGGCGCCTTGCGGTATCTGGCTCCGGACGGCACCAACCAGGAGGGCGTGTACTGGCGATACGAGACCGCCGTCCGCGCGCTCGAGACGCGGCTCGGTTCGATCACCGCCGGCAACGGCGCCGTGTACGCGGTGCGGCGCGAGGCGTATCTCCGGCTCGACCCGCGCACGAGTCACGACCTTTCCTTTCCCTTCAACCTCGTGAAGCGCGGCTGGCGCGCGGTGTACGAGCCGCAGGCGGTGGCGGTCGAGCGGCCGCTGGCCTCGATCGAGGGCGAGTTCCGCCGCAAGCGCCGGATGATGAGCCACGCCTGGCCGGCGGTGCTGGCGGGCGGCATGCTCGACCCGCGCGGCTACGGACCCCTGTACGCGCTCGAGGTGTACTCGCACCGGCTGCTGCGCTATGCGACGCCGCTGCTGCACGTGGTGGCGCTGGCCGTGAACGTGCCGCTCGCGTTCGGCTCGACCCTCTACACCGTGACGCTCGCCGCGCAGGTCGCCTTCCTCGCCGCGGCCGCGGCGGGCCGCCTCACGAACGGCCGGCCCCGCGCACTCGGCCTGGCCTACTACTACGTGCTCGTCACGGCCTCGCTGGCGGCGGGACTGTGGGACTGGCTCCGGCACGGCACTCCCACCACATGGGAGCGAGCCGAGGGCCGCCCGTGACGGAAGCGAGCGCGATTCCGCCGGATCCCCGGCCCACCGCCGCGCGCCTTGCGAAACGCGCCTTCGACGTGGCCGGCGCCGCCGCCCTGCTGGTGCTGTCGGCGCCGGTCGTGGGCCTCGCGTGCCTGGCCGTTCGCGCCGAGACGCGCGGTTCGCCGATCTACCGGCAGCGGCGCGTCGGCAAGAACGGCGCGCAGTTCGACCTGCTGAAGCTCCGCACGATGGTCAGCGGCGCCGAGCGGATGGGGGCGGGGCTGGCGGTCGACGAGGGCGATCCGCGCATCACCCGCGTCGGCGCGATCGTGCGGCGGCTGTCGCTCGACGAGTTCCCCAACCTCGTCAACGTCCTGCGCGGCGAGATGAGCCTCGTGGGGCCGCGGCCGACCGTTCAGGTCCAGGTCTCCCAGTACACCGAGCGCCAGCTCGGCCGGCTGTCGGTGCCACCCGGGATCACCGGCTGGGCGCAGGTGAAGGGTCGCGCGGCGCTGCCGTGGCACGAGCGGATCGAGCTCGATCTCTGGTACATCGAGCACTGGTCGCTGCGCCTCGACCTGCGCATCCTGGCCGAGACCGTACGGTTGCTGGTCACCGGCCAGGGCCTCTATCGCGGGCCCACCGGAGGGTGGCGCCCGCCGCCCGGCTCGCGCAGGCGTTACCGTGCGCGATCAGCGGATCGTGATCGGGATCGGCGCAGAGCGCCCGCCGAGGTTCTTCGCATCCGGAGTGGTCCCGAAGCGCACCGCATACCTGCCTCTGCGCTCGAACAGGAAGCTGGCCCGTGCGCGCCCGCCGCGCACCTTCACGAGGCGCCGGCCGACCCGCCGCTTGTCGCTCGGGCCGAGCCGGTCCACCAGCAACAGCGCGTATCGCTTGGCAGGCTTGACCGTGCCCTGCACCGCCACGCGGCTGCCGCGCCGGAACACGGCCGCCGAGGAAGCGCGCAGGCGCGCGGTGACCTGCGGCCGCACGCCGATCGTGATCGGCTTCGATTGCGCCGAGGCGAGCCCGGGCCCGCCGGCGAACCAGCCGCGGAGCACGTGGTTGTAGGTGAGCCGCAGGTTGGTCGTGACGGCGCCGGTGAAGTCCGTCCTCAGTCTTTGAATCGAGTTCCAGGCGCCAGACCGACCGAGCAGTTGGAGATCGACCTGCTGTCCTTCGACCGGCGTGCCGGCCGGGGTTGCCAGCCGCCCTGACAGCACCGCCTTCGAGCCGTACGTGATGCTCGTGGATCGCGCCTTCAGCGAGATCGACGCGAGCACGGGCAGGGGCCCGCCGGTGGCCATCTGGCGCAGCTGCGGCAACTGCCTGTACAGGCCGTCGCCGGGGCACGACGTCGCGTCGCCGTCGCGATGACCGGAGATGCGCTCGAACGTGACCCGCGTGCCGGCGGGGTAGCGGTTCAGCGATCCGCCGGTCGAGACCACCTGCACCTGACCGGTCGGAGGCACGCCGTGCACGGCGAGCTTCCAGCTCAGGATGCGCGCGAGGGCATCGAGGCCGGCCGTGCTCTGCCCGATGGTGCTGAAGGTCCCGAGGTTCGCGATGCCTGTCGACTGGGCGTTGTAGCCCTGCGCCTGCGCGCCGACCACCGGGCGCGTCGATCCCGCCGGCGCGACCCTCGAAGACCTGGCCGTACTTGTCGACCAGCAGGTTGTAGCCGATGTCGTTCCAGCCGTTCGAGTTGCGGTGGTAGATGCAGATCGCGCGCACCATCGCGGCCGAGTCCGTGGGCGCGTAGTCGTTCGCGGTCACCGTGTGGTGGACGAAGGCGAGCTGCACCTGGCCGTAGGCGGGGGTCGCGCGGGGCGGGCACTTGGAGGCTCCCCACTCGTCCCGGGTGACGATCCGCGGGCACGCCGGGCGCAGGCGCGATCGGCCGCGCGATGCTCGCCCGCGCGCCGCCGGCGCGCCGGCCCGCGGCGGTGGCGGTTCCCTCGGTGTTGACGAAGCTGAAGCGCAGGTCTCGCATGCGCGCCGTCGCCGCGCATGCCGGTACTGCACCGCGTTCGCCTCCCCCGCCCAGACCGGGATCGGACCCGCGACCGCCCGCCTCGGGCTCCCCGTTGCCCGACGTCCGGGCCGTGCTCGCGGCTCGACCGGGACGTCGGTCCAGCGGCCCCACCCGCGACGGGATCGCACCCGCACGGACAGCGACGCGACCGCGTCTCCCTGCCAGCGGAGGCCGACGACGTTGAAGTGCCGACCGGTGCGCACGGTTCCGGTGAGCGTGCGCCGCCCGTGTGCCGCCGCGCTCGCAGGCGCATCGGGCACATGGCGCTCGAACTGGACCGGATCGGGGATGCCCGGGGAGCCCTGCGCCGGAGATGCGACGCAGGCACCAACGGCCACCAGCAAAAGCGCGATCGTCCGGCCCTTCGTCATCCGTACAGTCTCCCGTGCCTCCTGAGCGGAGGCCTCGCGCCCCCGCCGTGTGGCTCGAAACACCTGATCCAGCCGGAGGTTGCGAAAGTATTCCGCTCGCGCCCGGATCCGGCTTCGGGCGGCCGGGGAGTTGCAGAATCGGGCAATTTCGTTAGCTAAGCTGGCTCACGATGTCGAGCAGACGCGAAGAGAAGGAGCAGCGCCGCAGAGAGCGTCTCGCGCGGGAGCGGGCGCAGCTCGACGAGTCCCGCAAGCGCCGCCTGTACTCGATCGTGGCAGGCGCCGTGCTCGCCGCCGGAGCGATCGTGGCGGTCGTCGTCGCGCTGGCCGCCGGCGGGGGCGGAGGCACGGACTCCGCGCTCGGGTTCAGTAAGAGCGCGAGTCCCGCGGCCACGCCGCCGCCCGAGAAGATCGCCGACCTCGCCAAGGCGGCGAAGGCGGCCAACTGCACCCTCCTGAACCCGGAGATCGAGGGTCGCACGCACGTCACCGGCAACGTCAAGTACAAGACGAACCCGCCGACCTCGGGCAACCACTACCCGATCCCGCAGGACGACGGCGTCTACACGAAGACACCGCCCATGACGCACCTCGTCCACACGCTGGAGCACGGCCGCGTAGAGATCCAGTACAAGCCCACGATCTCCCCCAAGCGGCTGGCGCAGCTGGGCGGCCTCTACAACGAGGACAAGGCCTACACGGTCCTGTTTCCCAACGCGAAGATGCCCTACGCGGTGGCGGTTACGGCCTGGGGGCACCTCGCCGGCTGCAAGAAGGTCACGGACGAGACCTTCGACGTGATCCGCGCCTTCAAGCAGCGCTATCTGGGCGCCGCGCCCGAGCCGCTCGAGTCGCAGGCCACCAACTTCTAGAAAGCCGCGATCTCAAGCAGATCGTCGGGTCTGCAGGGGTGCGCAGTAGGGTAAGGCCGTGGCGTTTGGGCGCAGATCGACAGACGTGCCGACGATCGAGGCCGACGTGGCCGTGGTCGGAGCCGGGCTCGCCGGAATCACCGCGGCCCGCGCGGTGGAGCGCGGCGGAGCCTCCACGGTGGTCGTCGAGGCCCGCGAGCGGGTCGGCGGGCGGCTCGAGTCGATCGAGATCGGCGATGGGAAATGGGTGGACGTGGGCGGCCAGTGGATCGGCCCGACGCAGGATCGCGTGGAGGCGTTGGCGCGCTCGCTCGACTGGCGCACGTTTCCGACGTACGCGCGCGGCGAGCACGTCGTCGAGGTCGGGGGCAAGCTGGTGCGCTACACCGGCACGATCCCGCGGCTCGGTCCGCACGTGGTCGCCGACGTCGGCCAGGCGATGCTGCGGCTCGACCGGATGGCGTCGAAGGTGCCGCTCGAGGCGCCCTGGCAGGCGCCCCGGGCAAAGGAATGGGACAGCCAGACCGCGTGGTCGTGGATGCGCCGCAACATGGGAACCCGGAGCGGCCGCACGATGCTGGAGCTGGCGGTGAAGGCGGTCTGGGCGGCGATGCCCGCCGACGTCTCCCTGCTCCACCTGCTCTTCTACATCCACTCCGGCGGAAAGCTCGACCTGCTGCTCGACACCGAGGGCGGCGCCCAGCAGGACCGGTTCGTGGAGGGTGCGCAGAATCTGGCGGTGAAGGCGGCAGGGGAGATCGCCGGCGAGGTCGTGCTGGGCTCGCCGGTGCGCCGCATCGACTACACCGCCGAAGACGGTGTCACCGTGCGCGCCGACAAGGCGATCGTCCGGGCGAGGCGCGCGATCGTCGCGATTCCCCCGACCCTCGCCGGCCGGATCGCGTACGACCCACCCCTGCCGGGCTATCGGGACCAGCTCACGCAGCGGTTCCCGATGGGCTCCTGCATCAAGTGCCTGGCGTTCTACGAAGAGCCGTTCTGGCGCGCCGAGGGCCTGTCGGGCAGCGCCGCCAGCGTCGTGGGCCCCCTCTCGATCATCTTCGACAACTCACCGCCGGACGGCTCGCCCGGGATCATCGTCGGATTCCTCGAGGGCCACTGGGCGCGCGAGCTCGGCCGCGTCTCGAGCTCCGAACGCCGGACCGCCGTGATCGGCAACCTGGTGCGGCTCTTCGGCCCGCGCGCCGCGCAGCCGCACGATTACGTCGAGCGCAACTGGGCCGACGAGGAGTGGAGCCGCGGTTGCTACGTGGGCTACACGCCGCCCGGAGTTCTCACCGCGTACGGGCCCGCGATCAGAGCGCCGATCGGGCCGATTCACTGGGCCGGCACCGAGACGGCCACGGTCTGGAACGGCTACATGGACGGCGCGATCCAGTCGGGTGAGCGGGCGGCCACAGAGGCGCTCGCCGCGCTCGCGACCGCGGCCGCGCCGGAACCGGTGCCGGCCTAGGCTCTAAGCGCTCGCGGCGCGGCGGCGCTGGCCCGCGCGCTGCGGCATCCAGCACTCGTCCAGGAAGGACGCGATCTCGTTGGTGAGGCGCCGGGGCCGCAGGCGCAGCTCGTAGACCGAGTCGGCCTCGAGCAGCCGCCCGTTGGGCAGCTCCTCGGCGAGCATCTTCGCGTCCGAGAAGGGGTGGATCGCGTCGCGCGGGTGGCCCAGCACGAGTGTCGGGCGCGGCGAACGTCTTGCGCTCGTCCTTGGGAGGCGCCGTTCGGCCGAAGAAGAGCCCCTGGAGCAGGGCGGCCGAAGGTGCGGGCTCCTGGCTCACCCAGTCGAGCCCGATGTTGGGGTAGTGGCCGAACACGCGTGGGACGGCCCGCAGTGCCGCCGCGATCGGTCGCGTGATCGGCTCGCCGAACGTCAGCCCGATCAGGAGGGGCGTGAAGGCGATCGCGCAAGCGAGCAGCGCGTTGTCCAGCACCGGCATCTCGATCACCATGCCGCGCAACCGGGAGGGCGCGAGCGATGCCACCTCGAGGGTCGTGTTGGCGCCGAGCGAGGTGCCGCCGACCACCGCCTCGTCGAGGCCCAGGTGGTCGAGCAGCGCCACCACCTCGCGCGCGAAGATCGGCATCGAGTACCGCCACATGTCCCGCGGGCGATCCGAGCCTCCGTGTCCCAGCAGGTCGAACGTGATCACCCGGTGGCCACGGTCGGCCAAGCGCCCCCGCCAGCGGCTCGTGCATGCGGCTCGGCAACAGCAGTCCGGGCAGCAGCACGAAGTTGCGACTGCCTTCGCCGTAGATCTCGTAGGAGAGCCTCTGCCCCGCGTGCGTGAAGGTCGGCACCGGCGGCCAGTCTAGCCGGGAGGCCATGCCAGAAGCTTGCGCGCCCGGCTGCAAATCGCCGAAGATCTCGCTCGCTCGGTCGTTTCCAGGCTCGTTGCCAGGCTGCTTTCCAGCCCGGTTGGATAAAGTCTCCCGCCCCGGGGCGGTACAGCCTTCCGCTCAGGATGCCCCTCTGCACGTGAAGGTTTCCGTTCCAAAAGAGACCAAGCCGGGCGAGCGCCGGGTTGCGCTCGTGCCCGACGTGGCCGGCAAGCTCGTCGACGCCGGGTTCGAGGTGCTGGTCCAGGCGGGCGCCGGCGCGGAGGCCTATCTCGCCGACGATCTCTACGCCGAGAAGGGCGCGACGATCGTGCCCGACGCCGGGGAAGCGCTCCGCCAGGCGGACGTGGTCCCGAAGGTTTCCGCACCCGAAGCCGCGGAGCTGGAAGGGATGCGCGAGGGCGCGATCCTGATCGGCTTCCTCTCGCCGCTCACCAACCAGGAGCTGGTGAAGCGGCTGGCGGAGCGCAGCATCACCTCCTTCGCGGTCGAGATGATCCCGCGGACCACGCGCGCGCAGTCGATGGACGCGCTTTCCTCGCAGGCGGTGGTGGCCGGGTATCGCGCGACGCTCGCAGGCGCCACGCTGCTCGGGAAGTTCTTCCCGATGCTGATCACCGCCGCCGGGACGGCCGCCCCGTCGCGGGTGCTGGTGCTCGGCGCGGGCGTCGCCGGTCTTCAGGCGATCGGCACCTCGAAGCGGCTCGGTGCCGTCGTGGAGGCCTACGACGTGCGGCCGGCCGTGAAGGAGGAGGTCGAGAGCCTCGGCGCCAAGTTCGTCCAGATCGAGATGGAGGCCGACGGCGAGGGCGGCGGCTCCGGGCAGTACGCGAAGGAGCTCACGGAGGACCAGCAGCGCCGCCAGCGCGAGTTGCTGGCCGAGCGCGTGGCAGCCGCCGACGTCGTGATCACGACCGCGGCGGTGCCCGGCCGGCCCGCCCCGAAGCTGATCACCGAGGAGATGGTGCGGTCGATGCGCCCCGGCTCGGTGATCGTCGACATCGCGGCCGAGACGGGCGGCAACTGCGCGCTGACCGAGCCCGGCTCGGTGATCGCGCAGCGGTGGCGTCACGATCGACGGCACTCTCAACCTGCCGAGCCAGCTGCCGTTCCACGCCAGCCTGCTGTACGCGAACAACGTGGCGAACCTCCTGCTGTACATGTCGAACGAGGGCCGGGTGGAGCTCGACTTCGAGGACGAGATCGTGTCCGGCTGCTGCGTCACGCACGAGGGCCGGATCGTCAACGACCGCGTTCGGGAAGCGGTCGAGGGCGCGGTGAACGCATGAGCCTGGTCAGCGAGATCACGATCTTCGTGCTGGCGGTGTTCGTCGGCTTCGAGGTGATCTCGAAGGTGCCGACGATGCTGCACACGCCGCTGATGTCGGGCACCAACGCGATCCACGGCATCGTGCTGCTCGGCGGCCTCCTGGTCGTGGGCCAGTCCGACGCGGACACGCTCGTGAAGATCGCGGGCACGGTCGCGGTCATGTTCGGCACGATCAACATCGTCGGTGGCTTCCTGGTCACCGATCGCATGCTCGAGATGTTCAAGGGCCGCGAAGAGCGCAAGCCGAAAAAGACCGAGTACGCCGAAGTGACGAACTCCGTCCTTCGCAAACCCGTCGATCGCTTGCAGATCGACGGCGATATTCGAGTCGGGCGTAGGCGATGCTGGCCACCTTCAGCCTCCGCGACCCCGACTTCATCGATGCCTGCTACATCGTGGCGTCGGTCCTCTTCATCCTCGGCATCAAGGGTCTGAGCCACCCGCGCACGGCACGCCGGGGCAACGAGCTCGCCGCCGTGGGGATGCTGATCGCGGTCGCGGCGACGCTGCTCCACCGCGAGCATCGACAGCTACGGCCTGATCATCCTCGGGATCGCGGCGGGCTCGATCATCGGCGCGTTCTCGGCGCGGGCGGTGAAGATGACCGCGATGCCGCAGATGGTGGCGCTCTTCAACGGCGTCGGCGGCGGTGCGGTCGCGCTCGTCGCGCTGTCCGAGTACCACGACCGGATCCCGTTCCCGGGCGACATCCCGGCCGACACGCTGATCCCGACGCTGCTCTCCTGCGTGATCGGCGCGGTCAGCTTCTCCGGCTCGCTGATCGCGTTCGCGAAGCTCCAGGAGATCATGACCGGCCGCCCGATCGTGTTCCCCGGCAGCAAGTTCGTGAACGGCGGCCTGTTCGCCGGGATCGTGTTCCTGGTGATCTACCTCGCCGCCGGGCCGGAGAGCGAGGGCCTCTTCGTGCTGATGCTGTGCGCCGCGCTGCTGTTCGGGATCCTGCTGATCATCCCCGTCGGCGGCGCCGACATGCCGGTCGTGATCTCGATGCTGAACGCCTTCACCGGGCTTTCCGCGGCGGGCGCCGGCTTCGCGCTCGACAACACCGCGCTGATCATCGCGGGCTCGCTCGTCGGCTCCTCGGGAACGCTGCTGACGGTGCTCATGGGCCGTGCCATGAACCGCTCGCTCGCGAACGTCCTGTTCAGCGGATTCGGCGCGGCGCCCAAGGCCGGCGCGGCCGCTGCCGACATGGGCGACCGCTCGATCCGCGAGACGAGCGCGACCGACGTCGCGACGATGCTCGCGTACGCCGACAAGGTGATCATCGTGCCCGGCTACGGGCTGGCGGTCGCGCAGGCGCAGCACTCCGTGCAGGAGCTGGCGCAGGAGCTCGAGAAGCGCGGCGTCGATGTCAGCTACGCGATCCATCCCGTCGCGGGCCGCATGCCCGGCCACATGAACGTGCTGCTGGCCGAGGCCAACGTGCCGTACGACCAGCTCAAGGAGATGGACGAGATCAACCCGGAGTTCCCCCAGACCGACGTGGCGCTCGTGATCGGCGCCAACGACGTCACCAACCCGGCCGCCCACGAGGACCCGTCGAGCCCGATCTACGGCATGCCGATCCTCGACGTGGACAAGGCCAGGAACGTGGTCGTGCTGAAGCGCAGCATGAACCCGGGCTTTGCCGGGATCGAGAACCACCTCTACTACGAGCCCCAGACCGTGATGCTGTTCGGCGACGCGAAGGACAGCGTGACGAAGCTCGTGGCCGAGGTGAAGAACGCGTAGAGCCCGAGGGGCGCAAGAATGTCCGGCGCGCGGCTCCGGCCGCCCTAATATCTAGATCCCCACTCCTCCCGAAAGGCTCAGATGACCTGGGTAATCATTGCCATCCTTGCCATCGTCGTGATCGCGATCATCTACACGATCGCGACGTTCAACGGCCTCATCCGGCTCCAGCAACGTGCGGATGAGGGCTTCTCCGACATCGACGTCCAGCTGAAGCGCCGGCACGACCTGATCCCCAACCTGGTCGAGACCGTCAAGGGCTATGCCTCCCACGAGCGGCAGACGTTCGAGAACGTGACGGCCGCCCGCAACGCCGCGGTCGCCGCGACCGGCCCCGAAGCGCAGGCGCAGGCCGAGAACCAGCTCACCGGTGCGCTGCGACAGCTCTTCGCGGTCGCCGAGAACTACCCCGACCTGAAGGCGAGCCAGAACTTCCTCGAGCTGCAGAACGAGCTCACCGACACCGAGGACAAGATCCAGGCTGCGCGGCGCTTCTACAACATGACCGTGCGGGACCTGAACATCAAGGTGCAGTCGTTCCCGTCGAGCGTCGATCGCGAACGCCCGCAACATCGGCGAGCGCGACTTCTTCGAGATCGAGGACCCGACGGACCGTGCGGTGCCGACTGTCTCGTTCGGCACGGCGCCGGCCCCGGGCGCCTAGCGGCGCGAGCAGGGCCGCCCCGGCGGCTGACCGACCGTGTTGTACAAGCAGATCAGCGCGAACAAGCGGAACTCGATCTTCCTGCTGATCGGGTTCCTGCTCCTGTACGCCGGGCTCGGCTGGCTGTTCTCCCTGTGGCTCGGCGAGGCCGCGTTCTTCATCGCGCTGTTCGTGGCGATCTTCATGGTGATCATCAACCTGTTCGCGGGCGACGACCTGGTCGCGCTCGTGAGCGGGGCGCGGCAGGTGAAGCGCAAGGAGGAGGCGCCGGAGCTGTGGCGCAGAGTCGAGAACCTCGCGATCACCGCGGGGCTTCCGATGCCGCGCCTCTACATCTCGCCCGAGGACGCGCCCAATGCGTTCGCGGCCGGCCGCAATCCGAAGCAGGCGATCGTGTGCGTGACCACCGGCCTGCTCGCCCGGCTCGACGAGGAGGAGCTGGAGGGCGTGCTCGCCCACGAGATGAGCCACATCCGCAACTACGACGTGCGCCTGATGACCTGGGCCGCCGTGCTGGCCGGCTCGATCGCGCTGCTCGCGTACATCGTGACCGCGCGCGCTGTGGTTCGGCGGCGGCGATCGCGACCGGGGCGGCAACCCCTTGGTCCTCGTCGCGGTGGTGGCGGGAGCGATTCTGGCGCCGGTCGCAGCGATCGTGATCCAGACCGCGATCAGCCGCCGCCGGGAGTACGTCGCCGACGCGTCGGGTGCCGAGCTCACGCGCTACCCGCAGGGCCTGGCGTCGGCCTTGCGGCAGATCTCGGCCAACCAGAAGCCTTCCGCGGCGCTCGCGAACCCCTCGATCGCGCACCTCATGATCGCGCCGCAGCTCGGCCCAGGAGGGCGTGTCTCCCGCCTCTTCTCGACGCACCCGCCGACCGAGGACCGGATTGCCCGCCTCGACGAGATCGCGGGCGGCGTCCAGCACCGCCACGAGCAGCTGACCGAGGGCGCGGCGCTGCCGCGCGAGGAGCCCGTGCAGCCCTAGCTGCTCAGGGCGCGGTCGACGGGACCGCCGCCGCGGACTCGAGCTGCGCGACGTCCCGGCCGGCCCCGGACACCTGCACCACCACGATCGCGATGTCGTCCCGGGGCCGCTCGACGTTCGCGTCGGTGAGCGAGCTCTCGATCCGCTCCGCGACCTCGGCGGCGTCGCATCCGGCGCATGCCGTCACGGCCGACATGAGACCCTCCATCCCGAACATCCCGCCGCTGGTCGTGCGCGCCTCGGTCACGCCGTCGGTGTAGAAGACCAGCGTGTCGCCCGGCTGGAGCTCGAGCACGACCGGGTGCAATTCGATCTCGGGCACCACGCCGAGCAGCGTGCCCGGCGCTCCGACCTGCTCCAGGCGACCGTCGGCGTGGAGCAGGAGCGGCAACGGGTGCCCGGCGCTCGCGATCGCCAGCTCCGTCGTATCCTCCGCCGACGCGGATGTTGGCGTACGCGACCGTCAGGAACTGCTCCCTGGGCGCCTCCGTCAGCAGCACGTCGTTGAGGAGCGACAGCACGCGTTGAGGGCTCTGCGCCGCACGGATACCGGTCGCGCGGATCGTGTAGCGGGCCATCGCGGTCAGCGCGGCGGCATCGGCGCCCTTCCCGCAGACGTCGCCCATCGCGATCGCCCAGCCGCCGGTGCCGGTCTCGAAGATGTCGTAGAAGTCGCCGCCGACGTCGTAGGCCTCGCCCGCGGGCCGGAACCGGGCTGCGATCTCGAGGCCGGGGACATCCGGCAGGTGAGGCGGCAGCAGGCTCTGCTGGAGTCGGGCCGCGATGTAGCTGCGCTCGCTGTAGACCCGAGCGTTGTCGACTGCGATCGCCGCTCTCCGCGCGAGCTCTTCGATCGTCGCGATCTCGCGTGGCCCGAAGGTCCGGTCCGTGAAGGTTGCGAGCGCGATCGTGCCCAGCGTCTTCCCCCGGGCCCGCAGCGGAGCGACCACGGCCGAGCGAGCCGGCCACTCGCGGATGTCCTCGAAGTACTGCTCGTCCGTGGACCATTCCCGGCGAAGCTCGTCCGTCACCTTCTCGACCACCTGCAGGCGGCCGGTCCGCATCGCGATCGAGATCGGATGCGGACCGTCGAGCTCGAGATGGTGCATGCGCAGGCGATCGAGCACCGGCTCGAGCGTCTCGACCGACGACGCGGATGCGACTCGGCGGATCACCTCGGTCTCGTCCAGCAGGTCGACCATGCAGCCGTCCGCCAGGTAGGGGACGGTGAGATCCGCGACTCGCTGGAGGGTCAGGTCGAGATCGAGCGATGCGTCGAGCTCGGCACTCGCGCTGGCGAGGAACTCGAGCTCCCGGCGCCGTGCCTCGAGGTCCGCGTACAGACGCGCGTTGTCGATCGAAAGCGCCGCCCTGCGCGCCAGCTCGGTGGCGAACGCGAGATCGTCCTCGTCGAACATCCGACCCGACTCCGCTGCGACGAAGGTCACGGCGCCGAAGGTGTCGCCGCGCGCGCGCAACGGCACGATCATGCCCGAGCGAAGTCCCAGCTCGCGCACCAATCGCAGGTGCTCTTCGTCCTTGGCGCCGTCCACCAGCAGGCATCGGGGATCTCCCGGAACAACAGCGGCTCGCCGGTCTTCAGCACCTTGGGCACGCCTTCGGGCTGGTCGAACTGGGTCGGGTAGCGACGGTCGAGCTCCCATGCGAGCTGCTCGCGTTCGGGCACGCTGTGCCGCACCGCCAGCAGCTCGACCGACTCGTCGGGCCCCGGCACGTGGATCGCGCACCAATCCGCCAGCCGCGGCACCACGAGCCGAACCAGGTTGCGGACGCCGACGTCCAGCTCGAGCGATCCATCGAGGATCTGCACGGCGTCGGCGATGAACGCCGCGCGCCGCTCCTCGCGCTTCTGCTTGGTGATGTCGCGGATGATCCCGGCGGTGCCCATCAACGCCCCATCCGCGTCCTGCAGGGGAGAGAGCGTGAGCGACACATCGATCAACGTGCCGTTCCTGTGCAGCCTCTGCGTCTGGTGGTTCTGCACCGCCTCGCCGCCGTCCGCGCGCCTCACCAGGTCGGCCGACTCGGCCTTGAGGTGAGGCGGCACGGTGAAGCCGATGTGCCTGCCGATCGCCTCCTCGGCGGAGTATCCGTAAAGCCGTTCCGCACCCGGGTTCCAGGCGATCACCTCGCCACCCGGCCGCACGGCCACGATCGCGTCGTTCGAGTACTCGACGATCGCCGCCAGCCGTTCCAGCTCCTGCTCCGCGCGCTTGCGTTCGCTGAGATCGCGCAGATATCCGGCGAACATGGGCGGCTCCTCGGCGCCGATGCGGGTGATCGTGACCTCGACCGGGAACTCGGTGCCGTCGGCGCGCATGCCGGTCAGCTCGAGCCGCTGGCCGAGGATCACTCGCCTCCCTCGTTCTCCCGAGATACCGGGCGAGTCCCTCGAAATGCGCCTTGCGCAGCGACGGCGGCACGATCAGGTTGCCGAGCAGCGCCCCGGCCGCGTCCTTTCGGCTGTAGCCGAAGGTCGCCTCCGCCGCCCGGTTGAACTCGACGATCCGCCCCTCGTGGTTCATCGTGATCACGCAGTCGAGGGCAGACTCCAGCACGGCTCCGCGCAGGGCCTCGCTCTGGCGCACCGCCTCCTCGGCGCGCCGCCGCTCCACCTGCTGGCCGATCTGGCGCCCGATGCGGCTCGTGATCGCCATCAGCGCGGGGTCCGGCCGGCGCTTCGCGGTCGTGAAGAACTCCACCACTCCGCGCACGCCCTGCGTTCCGACGATCGGGAACGCGAGCGCGCTGTGGAGCCCGGCGGCCGCCGCCGCGCGCGCTCGCGGCAGCCGGTCGTCGGTGCCGACCTCGTAGATCCATTCCGGCTTGCCGCTCTTCCACACGATTCCCGGCAACCCCACGCCCGGGACGAGCTCGAGCGGCCGCCTGAAGTCGTCGAACTGCTCGAGCGAGGCTGTGGGCGCCAGCCAGGTCGACACGCATCGAAGGGTTCCGCTCCCTGGGTGATCTCCCACAGCGCCCCCGCTTGCCATCCGAGGAGATCGCCGATTGCCTCGAGCAGCCGCGGCGTCGCCTCGTCCAGTGTCGGGCTCTCGGCGAGCGCATTCGCGACCGAGAGGTCGAGCGCGTTGCCCAGCTCGGCCCGCTCGCGGATCGGCGGCGATGCGCACGGCGGCCAGCGCGACCGCGGCCACCACCACAGCCTTCAGGACATGCTCGAAGTTGCCGAAGATGCCGTCGATCAGCCCGGCAGGGACCGTGAGCGCGATCGAATAGAGCGCGACGATGAGGGTCTGGAGGCGGCTCGCGCCCACCGCCGCGATGAAAGGCGGCACCGCCAGCAGGGCGATCAGCGTGACGACCTTGTCGGCGGTCGCGGCGTCGAGCACGAATACGGCTGTCGCGGCCGCGAGCCCGGCCGCAAACCAGCGCGAGCGCCGCCGCCGGATCTCAGTCCCCATGCTCACACCCGACACAGGTGCACGCTAGCACTACCCAGCTCCATGCATGCAGGGGTTTTCGGGGACGGGTGCTGCGCGTTCAGGCGGTACTGAGGGGCGCCGGCACGGCGTCGCCGGGGCCCTGCGGGACTGCTCCGGCGCGCGTGCTCCGCACCGAAGCTCAGGCCCATGAAGGTCGAGCCGGGATCCGCGTAGACGCATCCCCATCTCAGCTTGCGGGCCCGCAGCTCCCAGACCCATGCAGTCGGGCTGTCGACCTCGATCCCGTCGCGTCCGTGCGCGCGGGTGCGTCCCAGGCAGACCACGTGATTGCCGACCTCGCGGAACTTCTCCGGGAGCACCTGAAGGCTGGTCCAGACTCGCTCGACGTCGCGCAGGTAGCGGGCGATCCCGCTGTGACCCCGGTAGCAGCGGCCGTCGTTCGCCAGCGCCGCCGTAGGCGCGAACAGCTCGACCTCGGGATCCGTCAGCTCCACCAGCGTGGTCAGGTCGCGTTTGTCGAACGCCCTGAAACGCTGCGCGCACGATCAGGATGCCGCTGGTCTCGATGTTCCCAGCGTCGGTCAGCGCCACAGCCTTTCCTCCGACAACCCCTCCATGCGCCTGCTTCGTACCCCTACGGCGCCGCCGGCAAGCGCCCAAGCCGGGGCAGTCCGGTTCTGACAGGTTTGGCTAGGCTGCCCAAAACCCGCCAGCCGCGCGGCGGATCGGCGCTGCGGCGTCCTCGGTCGCCGCATGCAGCATTCGGCCTCCCTGCGTCCTTGCCGCTGATCCGCGCTCGCAGTCGCACCGCCGGGCTGAGAAGCCTCAAGGCGCCGACAGCGGCTCGACCGCGCGAGTGGCGGAGGCCAGCTCGCCGGCGGGGTGCCACTCGAGCTGTTCCGTGCGAGCGTCTTCGACCTCGGCCCCGTCGGCGTCCACCCTCATCACCCTGAGCAGGCGCGTTCCATCCGTGAGATAGGTGCCTTCCTGAAACGCGGTCGCCGAGCGTCGCGCCGCGGGGGTGCTGTCGGGAGTCGTGGACCTCATACCGGGATGTCTCCTTCGTGCCCTGCTGTTGTGCGTGAGTTTGTCTACCCGCCGCCCGCAAGCTAGATGTCGTGCCGGAGGGAAGGGTTGTGTCTCTATAGACGTCCGTGGGCGCGAAAGGTTGCGCTGAGCTCCGGACGGGTAGGCGGACGACTCATGCAAGTCGGCATCACCGATCGTTCGTCGACGAACGGTCGAGAACCGGTCAAGGTTAGGTCCCACATGGGCTCGGGTAACCCGGAGGTTGGCTGAAGCTTGGTTTTGACCGGAGGGGAGAGCCCGTGGCAATGAACGAAGTCCAGCACGAGCGCGCCAACGGCGCCGCTCGTGAGGAAGATGATCGCTCGGTTGGAGAGCTGGTTCATCTCCTGACCACACAGGTCTCGACGCTTGCGCGCAAGGAGATGGAGCTGGCCAAGGTCGAGCTGTCGGAAAAGGGAAAGGTCTTCGGGATCGGCGGCGGCATGATCGGTGCCGGCGGGCTGGTGGCAGTGCTGGGCCTCGGCGCGCTCACCGCGGCCCTGATCCTTGGCCTGGCGACCGTGATCGACGAGGCGTGGGTGGCGGCGCTGATCGTCGCGGCCGCATATCTCGCGGTCGCCGGGGTGCTGGCCCTCGTGGGCAAGCGCCGTATCGAGACCGCATCGCCGCTCGTACCCGAGCAGGCGAGCGAAAGCGTGAAGGAGGACGTCGAATGGGTCAAGACCCAAGCGCGATCCGCGCGGACATAGAGCGCGAGCGGCGCGAGCTCGGAGAGACGGTGGCGGCGCTGGCCGAGAAGGCCGACGTCAAGGGCCAGGCCCAGCGCAAGATCTCCGAGACACGTGAGACGCTCGATCGCAAGAAGGAGCACGTGGTGGCGAAAGGCCAACACGTGGCCGGCATGGACGGCACCGAGGGGGCCGACAAGCGGCGAATGATCGCGATCGCGGGAGCGGTCGCAGCGGGTGTGGCGCTGATCGTGCTCGCACGTCGCCGTTAGGCCCGAAGAGGAGAGAGGCTGATGGCAGAGGCGCGACTACAGGAGCAGCGGGAACGCACGGGCGGAGACCGCAACGGGCGCACCAATGCGCCCGAGGGGCCGAGCGAGCTGCAGGCGCGCGGCTGGTGGGCCGTGCTCAAGCGCACCGTGAAGGAGTTCAGGGAGGACGACCTGACCGACTGGGCGGCGGCGCTCACGTACTACACGGTGCTGTCGATCTTCCCTGCGCTGATCGCGCTCGTCTCGATCCTCGGGCTCGCCGGCCAGAACCCGCAGACCACGAACGCGCTCCTGGACATCGTCGACGAGATCGGCCCGTCGAGCGCGGTCGACACGCTCAGGGGCCCGATCGAGTCGTTGATCACGAACAAGAGCGGCGCCGGGCGTCGCGCTGGTGATCGGGCTGGCAGTCGCGCTCTGGTCGGCCTCCAGCTACGTCGGCGCGTTCATGCGAGCGTCGAACGCGATCTACGAGCGCGAGGAAGGCCGCCCCTTCTGGAAGCTCCGGCCCGACCCAGCTTGTCGTGACGCTCGTGATGGTGGTGCTGCTCGCCCTGGTGGGAATCGCGGTGGTCGTAACCGGACCGCTCGCGAGCGCGATCGCCGGCCCGATCGGCCTCGGCGACACGGCGGTGACGGTGTGGAATATCGCGAAGTGGCCGGTGCTGCTCGGGGTCGTGATGCTGATGCTCGCGATCCTCTACTACTGGACGCCCAACGTGAAGCCGCCCAAGTTCAGGTGGATCACGCCGGGCAGCGTGGTGGCGGTGGTGATCTGGATCATCGCGTCGGCGGCGTTTGCGGTCTACGTCGCGAACTTCGGCTCGTACAGCAAGACCTACGGCAGCCTGGCCGGCGTCGTGATCGGGCTGATCTGGCTGTGGATCTCGAACATCGCCGTGCTGCTTCGGCCAGGAGCTCAACGCCGAGCTGGAGCGCGAGCGCGAGCTCGAGGCGGGCGATCACCGGGCGCATCGCGAGATCCAGCTCGAGCCACGCGACGCGCCTGACTGAAACAGTCAACTGAGCGATCGCGCATGGCTGACACGGAAAACCGGGCGGGCGACGACCCCCGGGACGAGACCGAGGAGGAGCGGCTCGATCGCAACCTCACCGAGCTGCTCAACGAGCTGCGAGTTGCGCTTCCCGGAGTGCAGGTGCTGTTCGCCTTCCTGCTCGGCGTGCCGTTCGCGCAGCGGTTCACGGAGCTGGCCTCCTACCAGGAGGACATCTACTTCGGCACGCTGATGTGCGCCGCGATCGCAACCGCGTTCCTGATCGCGCCGTCCGCTCATCACCGGATCGAGTTCCGGCTGCGCGACAAGCGCCACATCGTGTTCCAGGCGAACCGCTACGCGATCATCGGCCTCGCGTTTCTGGCGCTCGCGATGACGGGTGTCGTGCTGCTCGTCACCGACTTCATCTTCGGCATCGTGGCCACGGTGATTGCGACGAGCACTACGCTGCTGCTGTTCGCGCTGCTCTGGTACATCCTGCCGATCAGGCGCAGGATGCAGCTCGAGCGACGCCGGTGAGGAAGCTGATCTACGGAGTGGCTTACGCCACCTTCGCCACGTCATCGGAAGCGCGTGGCTCCTCGATCAGGTCCACCACCGCCTCCTCGATCACCCGCCGGCTGGATTCGCGTCCGAGCCCGTATGCGTCGTCGCTCTCTTCGAGCGCCGGCGCGATCGTCCAGCCGGAGAGGTACCTGTCGAAGACGCGCGGATCGATGTAGGAGGCGCGGGCGACCGCCGGCGTGTTGCCGAGGAAACCCGCCACGACCTTCACCGCCTCCGTGATGGCACGCTTGGTGGGGCGCACGGCTTCGCGCTTCGTGCGCGTCGATCGAGAGCGCCACGGCGGCGAGCATGGTCCCGTTCCAGGTGCGGAAGTCCTTCGCGGAGAAATCGCCGCCCGTCGCTTCCTTGACGTACTCGTTGATGTCCGCCGAGGTGACGTCGACCCACCTGCGCCCTTCCGGTAGGCCAGCAGCTCCTCGCCGCCGCCGCGCCGGCGCTTGAGCGCGGTCACGATGCGCACGACATCCTGATCGTCGATCTCCTGGATGCGCCGCTGGCCGCTCTTCGCGACGTAGTCGAAGCGCACCGCGCCCGGCACCAGCGACACGTGCGACTTGAGGATCGTCGCGAGGCCGTAGCTGTCGTTCTGCTCGGCGTAGTCCTCCGAGCCGATCCTGAAGAAGCCGCGGTCGAGCAGCCGCAGCGCGCACGCGAGCACCTGCCGGCGGTCCAGCTCCCCGGCCGCGAGGTCCTTCCGGATCACCTTTCGCAGCCGCGGTAGCGCGCGCGCGAAGTCGAGCATCTCGTCGAACTTCTGCTGGTCGCGCCGCGTGCGCCAGGCCGCGGTGGTACAGGTACTGCTTGCGGCCCGGCGGCATCGATCCCGGTCGCCTGGAGGTGGCCGTTCGGGTGCCTGCAGATCCAGACGTCGGTCCAGGCCGGCGGGATCGCGAGCTCGCGGATTCGCGCGAGCACCTCCTCCGAGCGTCACACGCGAGCCATCGGCCTCGAGGTACTCGAAGCCGCGGCCGCGCCGCCTCCGGCTGATGCCGGGCTGCGAGCAATCGACACGTTTCAGCCTTGCCACGACAGTCAGTCCTTCCCGTTTTCCGGTTTGCGCTACCGCGTGAATGAAAGCTCCGATACCGGGTACGCACTGGATCCCGCAAGCGGATGGAATGGAAGGAGCTATCTCAGATGAGTGACCTGAACGCGCGCGACGCGAAACTGGTCCAGTACCTGAACGAGGCGTTCGGCAAGGAGCGCCAGCTGGAGCAGGCGCTCGAGGCGCACATCGGCTTGACCACGAAGCCGAACTACCGGAAGCGCCTGGAGGAGCACCGCCGCGAGACGAAGCGGCACGGCGACCAGGTCGCGCGGCGCATCAAGCAGCTCGGCGGCAGCGCGGAGACGGTCTCGCTCCCCGGGCCCGACGCCTTTACGGAGGCGGCCGAGGCCGGCATGAGCGTGGCGAACCGCGCCCTTGCCCTGGCGCGGGGCCCGCTGCACGCCGTGCGCGGCACGAGCGAGCCCGAGAAGATGCTGAAGAACGCCAAGACCGAATACTCCGAGGAAGCGGAGGAGATCGCGACCTACACGGCGATCGAGCAGCTCGCCAACAAGGTCGGCGACAAGGAGACGGCGAAGCTCGCGAAGGAGATCCGCCGCGAGGAGGAGCGCATGGCGAACTTCCTCCAGAAGCTGATTCCGCAGCTCGTCAACGACGTCGCGAAGGCGGAGATCCCGTCCGAGTTCCGCCGGAACGGCGGCCGCAGGACTCGCCGGCGGACGACTTCCAGTCGCGGCTCCGGCAGCCGCTCCACCTCGCGCAGCCCGGCGCCGGTCCTCCAGCGGTCGCTCGACCGCGCGGAAGACCACCGCAGCAAAGCGCAGCGGATCGACCGCCCGGCGCACGACCTCACGGTCGACGTCGAGTGGCCGCAGCTCGTCACGCCGGTCGAGCCGTGCTTGACCAGAAGCTCCTGTCGATCTACCTGAACGACCACCTGGCGGGCTCGACGGTTGGCGTCGAGCTCGCCAAGCGGTCACGTGTCCAGCAACCGCGGTACTCCGCTACGGCGAGTTCTTCGCATGGCTCGTGCAGCAGATCACCGAGGACCGGCGATCGCTGATCGGCCTGATGAGCCGGCTCGGCATACGGCGGGATCCGTTGAAGCAGGCAGTCGGCTGGAGCCTCGAGAAGGCGGGACGGCTGAAGCTGAACGGCCGCCTGACCGAGTACTCACCGCTGAGCCGCCTGGTGGAGATGGAAGGGTTATGGACGGGCGTCAACGGGAAGCTGTCGCTGTGGCGGGCGCTCATGGCGGTCGCCGATGAAGACCCCCGGCTCGACGCGCTCTGGCTGATCGAGCTCGAGGCGCGGGCACACGAGCAGCTGCGGCGCATCGACAAGCACCGCAACTCCGCTGCGCGAGACGCCTTCTCCGGCGGTCAGCGCTCGGAGGTGAGCCCGGGGCCCTCGCCGGGGTCGTCTTCACCGGCGTCGGGATCGGCCACCACCTCGGTCGAGTCCTCTTCGTCCGGCCTCGCCGTAGACGCCGGGGCCGCCCTCCTCGGGCTCGCCCTCGAACTGGTCCAGCCGGGGGATGCCCTCGCCGCTCTGGTACTCGGCGTGCTCGATCAGGTCCTGCTCCGCGATCTCGAAGCCCTCGGCTTCGCCCTCGCCGGCCTCCTCCAGTGGTCGCCGGGCCTCTTCCTCTGACGATCGGTCCATGGGACCTCCTTTCGAGGGCAGGGTTCCCGCAACGTGGCCCGCTCGAACCTCCTGCTACCCCTCTGGTGGCTGATCGACGAACTCCAGGTGCTGGTCCATCCGCGTCAGCTTGAAGACGCGATCGACTTCCTCGGGCGCGCGCACGACGATCAGGCGGCCGCCCCGGTCCTTGGCGCGGGCATCGGCCGCGATCACCGTGCGGAGGCCGGTCGAGTCCATGAACTCGAGCTCGCGGAGATCGAGCACGAGCACGTCAGGCTCCGAGGCTTCGAGCTGCTTGAGGTGTGCCTCGAGCTCCTCGGCGGAGGCCAGGTCGAGCTCGCCGGACAAGACGAGCCGCGGCCCTCCCTGGTCCTGCTCGGTTCTCAACTCGAGAGGCTTCGACATGGACACTGACCTCGGGAGTCGCCCGACGCGCTGCCGAAGGTGGCGGGATTTTACTTCTATCGGCCCCCGGGCGGCTGCGCGATGCAAGGTGCCGTGCCGTCATGATGTCCGGCTTCCCGGCCCATCCATCCCTACAGAAACGGGCCATGACCCCACTCCGCTCCTTGATTCCCCTCGCACTGGTGGCCGCCGTCGTGACCGCCGGATGTGGAAACGACAGCTCCGACAGTGCCGATCAGACCACCACCGAGACCCAGGCGCAGACCGCCACGCAGGCGCCGCAGCCCCCTCAATCCGAGGAGGCGCCGGTGGCCAAGAAGGTGAAGCCGTCGCCGGCCGAAGCCGACCTGCAGAGCAAGCCCGAGCCGCCGAAGGGAAAGGGCGACCCGCCCACGAGCCTTGTCGCGCAGGACCTGATCGTCGGCAAGGGCAAGAAGGCCGCGGCCGGCGATCTGGTCTCCGTGCAGTACGTCGGTGTGCTCTTCGACAACGGCAAGGAGTTCGACGCCTCCTGGAACGGCAACCGTCCGGGCGACCCGTTTCAGTTTCCGCTCGGCGGCGGCGCGGTGATCGCCGGCTGGGACGAGGGGGTCGTGGGCATGCGGGTCGGCGGGCGCCGCAAGCTGATCATCCCGCCGGAGCTGGCCTACGGCGCGCAGGGCTATCCACCCGACATCCCCGCCGAGGCCGCGCTGATCTTCGACATCGACTTGAAGAAGATCGGCGGATAGCCCGGCCGCGGTGACCGCGCTCGTCACGGCCGGCGCCGGCTTCCTGCTGGCCGTGCTGTGGTTCGACCTGATGTTCGACGTCCAGGTGCTGCGACACCGCGGCGGCGAGCTGCCCGAGGAAGTGCTTGCCTCGATCGCGGCGTACTACCGGCGGGTGACGACGGAGGCCGACCCCATGAACCGGCTCGTGGCGGCCGTGATGGTCGTGACGCTCGGCGCGATCGTCGTTCAGATCGCGAACGACGATGCGCCTCGCGGCGCCGCTTGGGCGTCGCTGCTGCTCGCCGGCCTGCCGATCGGGATCGCGGCCGCGCGCACCTTCCCGGCCGCCGTACGGCTGGGCGCACGGATCGGACGCGGTCCGAGGTGCAGAGCCGGCTCGCGCGGTCGATCTGCCGTGACCATCTGCTGTGCCTCGCCGGGATCGCGGCGCTCATCGCCGTGCAGCTGTCCTTCGCCGCCTGACTGCACGCAGCGCTTCGCGCATCTCGGCGGCCGCCTGTGTGCCCGCGACCTCGAGCGGCTCCGTGCTGCGCATCGCGCGGCTCAGAATGAATGCCCCCTCGAGCGAGGCCAGGAACGAGAACGCCAGCTCGCGCGCACGGCGCTTCGGAATGCCGGCTTCGATCGCCCGCCCCGTGGCAGCCTCGATCCAGCTCTCGAAGACGTCGGCCGTCGCCTTGCGGAGCGTCTCGTTGGTGCTGGCCACCTCGAGCGCGACCGTCGCGATCGGGCAGGCGTCGGCGTAGCCGGTCACGCGCAGCGTCTCGGCTGCGCCCGCGAAGAAGTCGCGCGTCGCGGTGACGACGTCGGGGGCGGCGTCGGAGATGTCCTCGAAGAGCTGCAGGTAGAAGCGACCGGCGACCCGGATCACCTCGTCCCCCAGCTGCTCCTTGCCACCTGGGAAGAAGTGGTAAAGCGACCCGAATGGGGCCTCCGCCTCGGCCACGACCTGCTTCAGGCCGGTGCCCGTGTATCCCTGGCGCCGGAACAGCTCGGCGCTCGCGTTCACGATCCTGTCCTTGGTGTCCGTCGGCATCCCCTCGAATGGTAGGGTACGCTCCCGCTAGAGCGATCTATCAAGTAGCACTTCGAGCGCAGGAGGCGGCGCATGGCCGAAGTGGAGCTTTCAGCAGGCACGATCGAGTACGAGGACACAGGTGGGCCCGGCGCGGCGATCGTGCTGGTCCACGGAGTCGCCATGAACGGCTCGCTCTGGCGAGACGTCGTCCGCGACCTCCGCACCGACCACCGTTGCATCGTGCCCGACCTGCCGCTCGGCGGGCATCGGCACCCGATGCGGCCCGACGCCGACCTGTCGATGCACGGGATCGCCCGCCTGATCGCAGAGCTCATGGACCGCCTCGATCTTCGCGACGTGACGCTTGCGATGAGCGACTGGGGCGGGCCGCAGCTGCTCGTCTCTGCAGTCGCTCGACAAGCAGATCGCGCGGCTCGTGATCACTTCGTGCGAGGCCTTCGACAACGTCCCGCCCGGGCTTCCGGGCAAGGTGCTCGGGCTCTCGGCGAGGGTGCCGGGCGGTCTCAACGCGCTCGTGCAGCCGCTGCGGTTTCGCCCCCTGCGGCGTCTGCCGGTCGCCTTCGGCTGGATGAGCAAGCGCCCGATACCCGCCGAGGTCGTCGACGGCTGGCTGCGTCCGCTGCTCACGCAGCGCGCGATCCGGCGGGACCTCCGCAGGTACATTCGCACGACGGACTCGCACGCGCTGGTGGCAGCCGCCGAGGCACTTCGCGGCTTCGATCGCCCGGCGCTGGTCGCCTGGGCGGCGGAGGACCGCATCATGCCCATCGAGCACGGACGGCGGCTGGCCGAGCTCCTGCCGCAGGGCCGGTTCCTGGAGATCGCCGACAGCTACACGCTGATCCCCTCGGACCAGCCGGCGGAGCTCGCGGGCGCGATTCGCGGTTTCGTGCGGGAGACGCAGCCACGGCAACAGGCCGCCTGACCCGGGGCTGAAAGCGCCGGCAACTGCGTAGTCAGGCCGAGAAGTACTTCGCGGCGATCTGATCGACCGTGCTCTTGGTGCGCATCGTGTTGGAGCCCAGCAGCCGCTCGATCTCCTTGAGGTCCAGGGCCGCATCCATGAGACCGCCGCTCGGCAGCCAGTAGAGCTCGCGTTCCCGGATCGCCAGCCGGTCATCGTCCGTGGCCAGCGCCAACGCCTTCTTCTTGGTCTGCAGCCTTGGGCTTCGCCGAGAGCAGCACCACCTGCAGCTTTCCGCCGGAGGCCGTCACCAACTTTGCCGGAAAGGGATCGGTGCTTCGCGATCTCCTCGAGCTCGGCCGCCGTCCGCACGAAGGCCGGCACCTCGTAGCCCAGCGAGGCTGCCAGTCCCTGCTCGATCCGGCCAGCGACCTTCTCGGCGCTTTCGCGACCGCCGTCGAATATCAAGTTGCCGCTGGCGCGAAAGGTGGACACGTCGCGGAAGCCCAGCTCCTCGATGCACGAACGAAGCCCTTCGCTCGTGACGCGATGCCCTCCGACGTTGATGCCCCTCAGGAACGCGACGTAGCGAGACACGTGGCCCGGTTTCTACCGGGTGTCCAACCCGGCACGCCTGGCGCCGCGGATCCGCAAGCGAGTCGCGCCTCCCGCGAACAGGCGAAACAGGAATCTGGAGGCGGGGAACCGGTAGGTGACCTGCGTGTGCGGCGCGTAGATGTAACGACTTCGCTCCGGGTCCGCATCGAGCCAGCCGGTATGCACCCGCTGGTGCTGACCGACCACGCCGCGCGCGAACCAGTGTGCGGTGACGCCCGCCCGCCGCCCGCCCCCCGGGACCAGGCCAGGGGGAACGTCCAGGATCAACCCCCGCTGCTCCGCGCCCGTGACCGTCACGGGCACCACCATCGGGAACCCGTCCGCGCCGACCCAGCCGAGGAGCACGTCGGGCAGGCGCGCGGCCGCTTTCGCGGCACGCGCGGCGTTGATCCTTGGGCCCGTCCCGCCCCCCGGTGGACGCTGCGGCTCGGGCGCTGTCGCAGGCGCCGGCTCGCCGTACCCGTGTGGCGTTTCGCGACAGGTGAGGTCGGGCCAGGCGATCACGCGCTCCGATGCGACCTCGATGCCGACTCGGAGGGCGTACGCGCGCAGCCACCACCTCCAGAGCGGCCCGATCTCGCTCCACGGCTCGACGCGCTCCCAATGCTCGAGCACCGAAGCCGGGTAGTCGGGAATGGGCTCGGACAGCGACGCCCTGCCCTGGATCAGCACGTACTCGGGCCGGTCGTGGCGCGCGTGCGAGCGGGTGTGAAAAGCGAGCGCCACGTGCGGGTTGCGGCGGATGCGGTCGAGTTTCTTCCATGCGCCCACCGAGGTGTTGACAGTCACCGTTCCCGCCTCCCGATCGCGCACGCCGAAGTTCGTCACGGGCGTGAGCACCACGCCGCTTGCCGGGGTCACGTAAGCGAGGATCACGACGTGATCGCCGTCGATGATCGGGTCGATGGTCTCGGGCCAGCCGGCGCTGGTCGTGGAGGTCATGCGCCGGGAATGTAGCCCGTTCGAAATGATTCGAGCGTGCTGCTGAGGGATTTGGTGGAGGCCTCGAACGCGGTGGGTGCAACCCGCTCGCGGCTGGCGAAAGTAGAGCGGATCGCGGGCGTGCTCGAGCGGCTCGCGCCGGACGAGGTTCCGGCCGGCGTGGCGTTCCTGTCGGGCGAGCTGCGCCAGCGCCAGATCGGGGTGGGCTGGGCGGCGCTGCGCGACCTGCCGGCGCCTGCCGCGGAGCCGAGCCTCACCGTGGCGGAGGTCGACGCCGCGTTCGAGCGGATCGGGACGCTTGCCGGTCCGGGCTCACAGGCGGCCCGTCGGCAGGCGCTCGTGGAGCTCTTTGCTCGCGCGACCGCGCCGGAGAGCGAGTTCCTCCGGCGGCTGCTCGGCGGAGAGCTGCGCCAGGGCGCGCTGGAGGGCGTGATGGTGCAGGCGCTCGCGCGGGCCGTCGGGGCGCCGCACGGCCGCGGTCCAGCGAGCCTTCATGCTCCGCGGCGATCTGGCCGCAGTGGCGGCCGCGGCGCTGGGCGAGGGGCCGGTGGCGCTCGACCGTTTCCACCTCGAGGTGGGCCGCCCCGTGCGGCCGATGCTCGCCCGTCCAGCAAAGGACGTCGGCGAGGCGCTCGAGCGCCTCGGCACGGCGGCGATCGAGTGGAAGCTCGACGGCGCCCGCGTACAGGTCCATCGCCGCGACGACGACGTGCGCGTGTACACACGAAGCCTCGACGACGTCACCGCGCGCGTGCCCGAGATCGTGCAGGCGACGCTTGCGCTGCCCGTGCGTGCCGGGGTGTTCGATGGCGAGGCGATCGCGCTGCGGCCAGACGGCCGACCCGAGCCCTTCCAGGTCACGGCAGCCCGCTTCGCGCGCCGTCAGGATCGGACCGGCCCGCTCACGTTGTCCCTGTTCGACGTCCTGCACGCCGACGGCGAGGACGTGCTGGACCGCCCTGCCTCCGCGCGCGCGGCGCTGCTGGCCGACCTCGTACCCGAGGCGCAACGCACGCCTCGCACGGTTGTCTCGGACGCGCCCACCGCCGGCTCCTTCCTCGAGGACGCGATCGCGCGGGGGCACGAGGGCGTGATGCTGAAGGCGCTCGAGGAGCCCTATGTCGCGGGCAGCCGCGGCTCGAGCTGGCTCAAGGTCAAGCCGGTGCACACGCTCGACCTCGTGGTGCTGGCCGCCGAGTGGGGACACGGCCGCCGGCAGGGATGGCTCAGCAATCTGCACCTGGGTGCCCGCGATCCTTCCGGTGACGGCTTCGTCATGCTCGGCAAGACCTTCAAGGGACTCACGGATGAGATGCTGACCTGGCAGACCGCGAAGCTGCTCGAGCTCGAGACGTCCCGGGACAGTTGGACGGTGCAGGTCCGTCCGGAGCTCGTCGTCGAGATCGCCTTCGACGGCGTCCAGACGAGCTCGCGCTATCCGGGCGGCGTGGCCCTGCGCTTCGCGCGCGTGGTCCGCTACCGGGAGGACAAGACAGCCGCCGAGGCCGACACGCTCGACGCGATATTGGCCGCGCGGTCAGGCGCCGGCTAAGCGCTCCGCGATGCGGTCGAAGAACCCCGACCACCCCTGCCCGGCGCGCTCGTACTGCTCCGGCGTCATGTGGCCGTCCTGCCGGAAGAGCATCTCGGTCCGGCCGTCGCCGAGATCGTTGAGGACCACGGTGACGAGCTCGTAAGCGTCATCGTCAGGCCGATCGGTGACCGTGAAGACGAGGCGCTCGGGCTTGGCCACCTCCCGGAACTCGCCCTTCCATTGAATCTCGCGGCGGTCGGGCCCGAAGAACATCGTTGCCTGCCACGCGCCGCCCGGACTCACGTCCATCGAGACGCTCGAGAGCGGCACCTCGGCCTCCGGTCCGCCGAACCAGTCGGCGAAGCGGGCTGGCTCGGTCCATTCCCTCCACACGCGCACGCGCGGCGCCTCGAACACGCGCTTGATCGTGATCCCGTACTCAGCCATCCTGCACTCGATTGTCCCCCGCGCGCAGGCGCTCGTCCAAGCGGTCGAAGCTCCCCTGCCAGAAGTCGCGGTAGGACTCGAGCCACTCGGCGGCCACCCTGAGGGGAGCGCCGCGCAGGCGCGAGGGGCGGAGCTGAGCCGCGCGCCCTCGCTCGATCAGGCCGGCGCGCTCCAGCACCCGGAGGTGCTTGGAGACAGCCTGTACCGTGATCGGAAACGGCTCGGCCAGCTCGTTGACGGTCGCCTCGCCGTCGGTGAGCCGCGCCAGGATCGCGCGGCGGGTGGGATCGGCCAGGGCCGCGAAGGTGGTGTTGAGCTCGTCCTCGGACGCTGTTGCACCGATTGGTTGATCAACCATCGAGTTGAGTATAGTGGGCGCGACCCCCGACAAGAAGGAGAACCGACATGGGCAGGATCGTGGTGACCGAGTTCGTCTCGCTGGACGGCGTCATGGAGGACCCCGGCGGTTCGGAGAACTTCAAGTACGGAGGATGGAGCTTCGAGTTCTCGCGCGGCGACGAGGGCGACAAGTTCAAGCTCGACGAGGCGATGGAGTCCGACGCGCTGCTGCTCGGCCGCGTGACCTACCAGGGCTTTGCCGACGCATGGCCGTCGCGGGACGGCGAGTTCGCGGACAAGTTCAACAACATGCCCAAGTACGTCGTCTCGAACACGTTGAAGGATCCGGAATGGAACAACTCGACGGTGCTCGACGGAGACGTGGTGGACGCGGTCTCGAAGCTCAAGCAGGACTTCGACGGCGACCTCGTCGTGCACGGCAGCGCGCAACTCGTCCAGACGCTCCTGGAGAACGACCTCGTCGACGAGCTACGGCTGATGGTGTTCCCGGTCGTGCTCGGGAGCGGCAAGCGCGTGTTCGGCGACACGAGCGACAAGAAGCCTCTGCGGCTGACCGACTCGAAGACGGTCGGCGACGGCGTCGAGATCCTCGTGTACGAGCCCGCCCGCTCCTGAGCGACCGCTGCGCATTGCGCAGGACCGAGCTCGGCGCGTTCACTGGTTTCGGTTCCACTCCACCCAGCCGAGGCCGCTCCGCCCGTCGCCGGACCGCAGGCGGCACATCGCACGCGGGAAGTGGGACACGCGACCATCAGGCGCAACGAGACGTAGCGCGCCGAACGCGAGCGGCTGAACGTCGATCTCGAGGCCGGGCGGCGCCAGAGAGATGTGGCGCCCGTGATCAGCCCGTCGGGGCCGACCTCCTCGGCCGCCGCGACGTGGTCCGGCTCGATCAGCTCCCCGCCGGGCGACTGAACGTACCCGAGGCCGAATCGGGGCGCGTCCGGAAGGCGCAGCTCCACGGCATGGATGCACGTGCCGTCCTCGAGACGCCCTGCGCTCCAGACCCAGTCCATCGACCACCAGTCGCGCGGGCCCCACGAATGGTCGCGCTGACCGGGGCCTGCGGAGCTCGAATTGCTCGTCGCCCACGCGAACCGTGCCGGACACCAGGCAGGGAATCTCGTAGCGCGTCGTGACGCGGTAGGCGTACGGCTCGCCCTCGGTTTCCCAGACCAGATCGAGTGCGACGGGTAGTGCGACTCCTCGCTCGCCGCGAAGTGGCGCCGCCTGATCGGCGTGTGCCTCGCCGGTGGCCTCGAGCACGACGCGGAACCGCTCGAGCGGCGCCTCACACACGTGGTCCGCCTCGAGTCCGGGAATCGAGATCCCTAGCCCGGCATCGGGCAGCGGGGCCGCGAAGTCGATGACCGCCACCGCCGGCGCGCCCGGCCGGCACACGAATGCCGTGTACCAGCACGTGCCCAGGTTCGGATAGAGCCCGATGCGCACGTAGAGACCGAGGTCGCCGTCCGGCGCGACGGCGTCGAAGTACCAGCTCTCGTTCCAGAGCTGCTCGCCGCCGGGCTCGTGAGCCCCTCGTCGTCCGGCTCTGGTCGCAGTGGCGCCGGCCTGCCCGCGCCCGCGGGCGGCAGCAGGTCGCTCGCCTGCAGGTCGATCGCGTGTTGCGCGTGGCGGGCGATCATCGCCATGAACATTTCGTCGCCCCGCTCCGTGCGCTCCACCACCATCGGCGCGAGGATCGCCATCAGCACGCCGCCGAAGGTGTGGCGGCGGTACTGCTCCCAGCAGTCCTCGAGCGCGAGGCCGTCCACGCCCTGGCTGCGCAGCGCGTCGTGATATTCGCGAAAGAGCTCCTCCTCGTGCGCACGCCGATCCGCGACCGTGAGGCCGCCGCCGAGGAAGTAGGCGGCATCCGCCATCGCTCCGCCCCAGCCCACCGTCTGCCAATCGACAACCGTGAGCGGCTTCGGGCTTCCCTCCTCGCCGAAGAGCAGGTTGTCGAGGCGAAAGTCACCGTGCACGAGGCCGAGCGGAGGCCGCCTGTCGGCAAGCCACCCGTCGAGGCTGGCGACGAAGCGCTCGCACAGCGCCCGATGCTCGGCCTCGATCCGATCTCCGTAGCGCTCGAGGAAGCCGGGCAGCAGCTGCGAAAGCAATGCCTGGCCGACCGGCGAAGGCTGGTTCAGCCAAGCCGTCGCCGCGAGCGCCGGGTCGCCGAGCACGGGCGCGTGCACCCGCGCCATCTCGCTCATGACGAGCCGCGCCTGGGCGACGCTGCAGCCCCCGATCTGATCGCCCTGCAGCGCCGGCGCCACGTCCTCGAGCACCAGGGTGAACCAGCCGTCCTCGCTGTATACCGCGAGGTGGCACGCGGGGAAGCGCGCCGCCGATCCGCGGCGCGAGCTCCTGGTAGAAGCGGATCTCGCGCTCGTAGATGCCCATGCCGACACCAGTCGCGCGGCTCGTCGGGTCCGCGGCCGCCACCTTCATCACGACGCTGTCCGGCCCGGCGTGCTCGACATCGTCGTAGACGAGCGAGATTCGGTACGTCTGGCTCATCTGACCGGTGCCGATCGGTTCGACGGTGAACGAGGTGACCGGCGCGGCGAGGACGCGCGCAAGCCATTCCGTGTCGAGCTCCTCGGGAGTGCGGACGATGCTTGGCGACTCGAGGTTCACGGCGCCATTCTCTCGCGTCGGCGAAGCCGTGCTTAGACTCGGGACATGCGCGGCTGGCCGGAGATCACGGAGCCGCTGCTTCGCGAGCGGCAGGCGATGTCGGACGAGCAGTTCCTCGAGTTCCTGGCCGGCCTGCTCGAGCAGGTCGGCACGCGCGACGAGCTGTCTGACGAGCACTATCAGCAGGCGATCACGTACCCGTGGGAGCGGCCACCGGGTTCGTGCTACGTCACCGACAAGGGTGTCGAGGACCTCACGGACATCGACAGCCGCCGCCGGCAGGAGCTCGTGGGCGAGTACCTCGAGTCCGACCACCGGATCCCGCTCCTCGCGTATGGAGCCAACGGCTCGCCGGAGCGGCTCGCCCTGAAGCTCTCCCACCTACCGGAAGGCGATCGCGAGGCCCTGATCCTCGCCGGATATCTAAAGGGCTTCGACGTGGGGGCTGCGGCGCAACCACCGCTGTTCATCACGATGCCGGCGACGCTGATCCCGAGCCCGGGCACCGCGGTGAGGGTCGCAGTGCTCTTTCTGACCCCGGTCCAGTTCACGGCGCTCTGGTGGACCGAGCTGAGCTACAAGGTCGGGCGCTTGACCGGCATCACGCTCACGACGGACTTCACCAACGAGCCGATCGAGCGCGTGGTCGGATTCATCTCGCGCTACGGCGCGTTCTGTGTCGACGGCGCGCCGGTCGCGATGGCGGCCCTTCCCGCCAGGGACCGCCACTCGACGGCCTTGACGCAGATCGAGATCCTCGCCGCCGCCGCCCGCATGAGTATCGGCGAGGGCGCTTGCGCGCGGGACCTGATCAAGGCGGCGTTCGAGAACCCGGCGGTCTTCATGGCCGAGCGCTACGCGCAATTCCGGGCTGCGTCGGTCCCGTTCGAGTCCGAGTACTGGACGGAGCTGCCGGTGGACTGAGGCTCAGGCGGCAGCCGCTTGGCGCTCGCCCGTATCGATCGTGTCCACGATCTCCGTGAGCACCGTCCCGGCGCGATCGTTGTCGATCTGGCAGGTCCCGGCCGCCTCGTGGCCGCCGCCACCATAGGCGAGCATCAGTCGGCCGATGTCGAATGTCGACGAGCGGTCGATGATCGAGCGGCCGACCGCGAACACGGTGTTCTGCCGGCGCACGCCCCAGATCACGTGGACGGAGACGGTGCACTGGGGATGGAGCGCGTAGACCATGAAGCGGTTGGTCGGGTGGATGACCTCCTCGTCGCGGAGGTCGAGCACGACCACGCGTCCATGCACCGTGGAGCAGCGCAGGATCTGCTCCTTTGCCGCTTCGGCATGCTCGTGGTAGAGCGCGACGCGCTCGGCGACATCCGGATGCTCGAGGATCTCATCGACGCTGCGCTCGAAGCAGAGGTCGATCAGCTCCATCATCAGGTCGTAGTTGGAGATACGGAACTCCCGGAAGCGTCCCAGCCCGGTGCGCGGGTCCATCAGGAAGCTGAGCAGGATCCAGCCCTGGGGATCGAGGATCTCGCTTTCGTTGAACTTCGCAGCGTCGGCCTTGTCGACGGCCTCCATGATCTCCTCGCTCACGCTGGGGAAGCGCTCCGCTCCGCCGAAGTACTCGTAGACCACGCGCGCGGCCGAGTCCGCACCCGAGATCGCGACGCGGTTGCCGGCGTCCTCGGTGACGCGGACGTCCTCCGAGCTGTGGTGGTCGAACGACAGCGCGACCTCGGGGCTGTACGGCAGGTTCGTGGTGATGTCGTCGGCCGTGAGCTCGACCTTGCCGTCCTGCACGTCCTTGGGGTGGACGAACAGGATGTCCTCGAGGATCCCGAGCTCCTTCAGCAGGGCGGCGCAGACGAGACCGTCGAAGTCGCTGCGGGTGACCAGGCGGCGTGCGCCAGTGGGGGGAATTACCAAGTCGTTGGGCATGAGTCCAGGATCGGACGATGGTGCGCGCGACTTGAGGGCCTGAAGGGGGCTGATCCTGAGGGGCGTGAACGAAATCGACCCCCGTTCAGGGGGGTCGCTTCCGTCATGGAGCTAGCCGGGCTCGAACCGGCGACCTCCTGGGTGCGATCCAGGCGCTCTCCCAAACTGAGCTATAGCCCCGGGGCGGTCAAGTATAGGCGCGCGCTTGCAGGACCCTGGCGCGATCCGGCTGCATTTGCAAGGCTATGCGGGCATGGGAATACTCGATGACGCGATCCGTGAGCATCTCGAGCTGAAGCGCCGCCTGGGCGCTTCGGACGAGGAGCTCGAGCAGAAGGAGACCGAGGCCTTCGGCCCGGCCGGCCCCGGCCTGCGGCAGCCAACCCCGGCTGCCGAGCCCGTTCCGGCGGAAGCCGCTCCGGACGCCTCTGAGGCAGAGCCCGAGTTCCAGGTGCAGCGCACTGCCCCGGCGGAGGAGCGCTCGTCGCCCGATGCCGATCCATGGGCGCCCGACGGGTCCGACGAAGAGCTGCTCGCGCCCGACGAGGTCCTGCCGCCTGACTCACTCGAGTCCAACGGTTCCTATGCGCCGCCTCCTGCCGTCGAGCGCGAGCGCCGCTCCGATTCCGAGGACGAGGAGCCCCACGAGGACCCGCTCGACGAGTGGGAGGAGGAGCCGGCGCCGACCGAGGACGTCCTGCGCGAGACGCCCGAGTTCCTGGAGGAGACGCCCGAGCACGACCGGCTCTGGTTCGAGCAGAAGCCTCCCAAAGACTTCGACCTGGACTGACGCGCGATCTGCAAGCAGATCAGCGGGTTCGCCAGGGCGCGCTCGCGCCCGGACGTTCGTCCAGATTCTGACGGCCGCTCCTTTCAAATCGCCCGTCCCGCCTGACGAATGCAGTTCCACGGAAAGGGATTTCCGCTCCTCACCGGCACGGAGGCCGACAACGAGGAACTTCTCGAGGGGCAGCATCGCCCCTTCCGAGGAGCGGCACGGACGCAATGAGCGGGGCCGGCATCAGCCGGCCCCGTTCCTTTTCGCCTCTACCATTCTGCGAATGCGTATCGACCAGATCCTCGAGACCACCCGGCCGGTGTTCTCGTTCGAGTTCTTCCCGCCGAAGACCGACGACGGCCAGCGCAGCCTCGAGGACGCGCTCGGCGAGCTGCGGAAGGACAGCCCCGACTACGTCTCCGTCACCTACGGCGCGGCCGGGTCCACCCGCGAGCGGACGGTCGAGGTGACGAAGTGGATCAAGGAGGACCTCTCGCTGGAGTCGATGGCCCACCTCTCCTGCGTCGGTGAGCCCACGGACCGCCTACGGGAGATCCTGGACGAGATCGGAGCGGCGGGCATCGACAACGTGCTCGCCCTGCGCGGGGACCCGCCGCGAGGCGAGGCCGATTGGACGCCGCATCCGGAGGGCCTGGAGTCGTCGGTCGACCTGATCGAGCTGATCCGCTCCGACTACGACTTCTGCATCGGCGCGACCTGCTTCCCCGAGGTGCACCCCGAGGCGCCCGACCTCGAGCACGACCTGCGCTTCCTGAAGCGCAAGGTCGACGCCGGCGCGACCTTCCTGATCACCCAGCTCTTCTTCGACAACGAGGACTACTTCAGCTTCGTCGAGAGCGCGCGGGCCCACGGCATCCAGCTTCCGATCATCGCCGGCATCATGCCGATCACGAACTTCGAGCAGATCAAGCGCTTCACCACTCTGTGCGGGGCCACGATCCCATCAGCTCTCAACGAGCAGCTCGAGGCACGGCACGCGGAGGGCGAGGAGGCGGTGGCTGAGCTGGGCGTCGCCTACGCCACGCTCCAGTGCGCCGACCTGCTCGCACGCGGCGCACCGGGAATCCACTTCTACACGCTCAACAAGTCGCCGGCGACGCGCGCGATCCTGTCCGCGCTCAAAGCGTGGCGGCCGCTCGAGCGCTCGGCCGCCACAGCTCCGGCTGCCCGTCACTCGGCGTAACCCGCTCGACGCGCCCCAGGCGCTCGAGGTGGGTGAGGAAGCACAGCATGATCGTGAGCGCCCAGCTCATCATCATGCGGTCCAGTCCGTCTCCGAAGACCTTGGGTACCAGCTCGTAGGCGGTCACCTCCTGGTCCGCGAGCGCCGCGAGCGTTCCCTCCACGCGCTCTGAGATCTCACGCCGGTTCGCCTCCACGTGGGCCCGCACGTCGCCGAACGGGCGGCCGTGTCCCGGAAGGCAAAGTCGCGCGTCGAGCTCCTCGACCGTGTCCAGCCCGGTCAGGAACTCGGCCACGGGATCCGGCGTCCAGCCGTAGTCGAAGTAGAGCGACACCCGTCCCAGGAGGTGGTCGCCGCTGATCAGCAGACGCTGGTCCGGGCTGGAAGAGGGAGACGTGGGACGGCGCGTGCCCCGGGGTCTCGTATGCGGTCCAGCGGCCCGCCCCGGTCTCGACCTCTACTCCGGTCACGAGGTCACGTGCGGGCTCCACCACGCCCGCGATCGACGGCGTCTGATCGCGCCGCTCTTCCGCCCAGCGCCGCAGCGGCTCGAGCGGCACCCCGCTCTGCCTGGCTACCTCGATCCGCCGCTCCAGCGCGCGCTCGGGGTCACTGGCAGCACGTGACATGTGTGCGTGGTTCGGGTGCATCCAGAGCTCGCAGCCGGCGGCCTCCACGATCGGCGCCGCGAGGCCGTAGTGATCGCTGTGGGCGTGCGTGCAGACCAGCAGCTCGACGTCCTCGATCCCATGGCCGGTCAACCGCAGGGTGCGCTCGAGCTCTCCGAAGGCGTCCTGCTCGTTGATGCCCGTGTCGACCAGCACGATGCCCTTGCCGGCCGGCGACTCGATCGCCCAGGCATTCACGTGCGGCACGCCCGGCCACGGCAGCGGCAGGCGGATTCGCCAGATGCCGGGCAGGATGCGGTCCGCGCGGCCGAACGCCGGCTTGGGCCTTTGCTCGCTCACGATCCCCCGACTATATGAGCAGTGCGGTCAGTGCCCGGATAATGCGCGCATGGCGGCCGAGGCCCCGCAGCAGAGGATCAAGGGTGGCTGGGCGCCCCAGGGAGTCACGCTCGTGCGCGCGTCGAACCCGGGGCCGCTCACGCTGTCGGGCACCAACTCGTGGCTGGTCGGCGCACCCGCGTGGCTGGTCGACCCCGGACCCATCGACGAGGGTCACTTCGAGCGGCTCGAGTTCGCGATTCGCCAGTGCGGCAGTCTCGCGGCGATCGTGCTGACTCACCGCCATCTCGACCACGCGGAGTCGGCGCCGGTGCTCGCCGAGCGCTACGGGGTGCCGGTCTTCGCGGGACCGGATGCACCTGACGTGGAGGGGTTCTCGGAGCCCGCGGCGCGCGGGCTCGAGTTGGAGCGACTGTTGGCGGACGGAGACAGGATCGGCCCCTTCGAGGTGATCGAGACGCCCGGTCACTCGGCGGATCACGTCAGCTACCTGGCCGGCGACGTGCTGTTCTGCGGCGACACCGTGCTCGGCGAGGGAAGCGTCTTCATCCCGCCGGGCGGAGGCTCCCTGGCGCGCTACCTCGAGTCGCTCGAGCGCCTGCGGGAGCTGGAGCTCCAGGCGCTCTGCCCGGGCCACGGCCCGGTGGTGTGGGAGCCGCACGCGAAGCTCACCGAGTACATCGAGCACCGGCTCGACCGCGAACGACGGCTGGTGGCCGCGCTCGACCGTGGCGTCCGCGAGCGCGAGGCGCTGCTCGACGAGGTCTGGGACGACGTGCCGCCCGTGCTCCGTCCCGCGGCCGCGCTCACCCTGGAGGCCCACCTCGACAAGCTCGCGCTGGAGGGCCGGCTGCCGCCCGGCGTCGAGCGCGCCCGGTCCCTAGCAGGGCTACTCGAGCACCGGCGCCTCGGGAGCGGTCCGCACGGGAATCGGCTCGCCGACCGCCTCGGCGATCTCCTCCTCGATCCCGTAGGCCGAGCCGGGGCAGTCGATCCGGAAGCGCTTCGGCGGGATCTCGTCCCGCGGCTCCACCGGCAGCCCGAACAGCTCGTCCCATCCGAACAGCTCGAAGTTGCCGGAGTTGAGCAGGATCGCCCGCGCGGGCATCGGGCAGGTGGCGTTGTGGTGCTCGACCCCGGCCCTGATGAACGCGAGCATCTCCGCCTCGAGGCTCATCGCGTCGCCTCAGGTCTCCGCGAGCTCGTCGAGCTTCGCGGCCATCACGAAGTCGTTGCGCGTCAGCCCAGAGGCGGCGTGCGTGGTCAGCTCGAATGCGGCCCGACCCCAGCCCAGCTCGATGTCGGGGTGGTGGAACTCCGCCTCCGCGACCAGCGCCGCGCGGGCCACGAACCCGAACGCGTCGCGGAAGTTGGGGAACTCGAAGGTACGGCGGAGCTTCTGGTTGCCGACGCGCTCCCATTGGGGCACGTCCTCGCGCCAGCCGCGCGGCCTCTTCTTCGCTGAGGGGAGGGGTCCCCTTCTCGCACGCTTCGCAGTGCTCTGAGGCGAGTTGGCTCACAGTTCAACCTTTGGCGACTTCAAGCACCGAACTTCAGCGGGAGCGACGGGACTTGAACCCGCGACCTCTGCCTTGACAGGGCAGCGCTCTAACCAATCTGAGCTACGCCCCCGAGAGCAGCCATTGTAGTCGCCGGGCTGCGCGCGCTGGTCGCGGTAGGGTTGCCCCCGCAAGCCCCAACGCGGCGAGGAGGAAACGAATGGCTGATGTGACGGTCAGGCGCTTGGACGAGTTCGACAGCGCCTTCGGTGGAGCGATGAAGCTCGTGAGGCACGGGCTGGGCGTGGAGTCCTTCGGGATCCAGGTGATCGACATGCCGCCGAACGCGGACATGTACCCCGAGCACGACCACTCCCACGACGGCCAGGAGGAGGTCTACACGGTGTTGAATGGCGCCGCGACCCTGCAGACAGGCGGCGAGGAGCACCAGCTCGAGCCGGGCACGTTCGCGCGCGTCGGACCGGGCGAGAAACGGAAGCTCGTCACCGGCGCCGAGGGCGTGCGGGTGCTGGCCTTGGGCGCAACGGCCGGCAAGGCGTACGAGGTCCAGCCCTTCACCCAGCCTCAAGACCAGTAGCTCCGTGGACCTCGGCGTCGAAGGGCGCGTCGCGCTCGTGATGGGCGCGAGCAAGGGGCTCGGGCGCGCGATCGGCGCGGCGCTGGCGCGAGAAGGCGCGCGCGTCGCCGTCGCGAGCCGTGCGCGGCGAGCGGATCGAAGAGGCGGCTGCCGCGATCGCGGCCGACACCGGCGGCGAGGTGCGCGGGTTCGCGGCCGACACCGACGACCTCGACCGGCTGCCGGCGCTGGTCGCGGAGGTCACACGCGAGCTCGGCCCGGTCGAGATCCTCGTGACGAATACGGGCGGGCCGCCCCACGGCGACTCGCTCGCGTTCAGCCGCGACGACTGGGAGGCCGCGCACCGCGCGCTCGTGCTGGCGCCCATGACCCTCGTGGAGGCGGTGGTGCCTGCGATGCGCGAGGCGGGGTGGGGGAGGATCGTGAACGTGACCTCGATCGCGACCAAGGAGCCGATCCCGGGCCTGATCCTCTCGAACAGCCACCGTCTGGCCGCGGTCGGGGCCTTCAAGACGATCTCCCGAGACGCTCGCCGGCGAAGGCGTCCTCCTCAACAGCGTCGCGCCGGGGCGGTTTGCGACGGACCGCATCGCGAGCTTCCAGGGCAAATCGGTCGACGAGATCGCCGATCAGCCTCAGGGCGACGTCCCGGTCGGCCGGCTCGGGCGCGTGGAGGAGTTCGCGGACGTGGTGGCCTTCCTCTGCTCGACGCGTGCCTCCTACGTATGCGGGATCAACATGCCGGTCGACGGCGGCCTTACGAGGGGCATATGAGGGAGCGGCACCTTCAGCACGTGTAAGAAATGCAACGCAAGCCCCGATTCATGGCACATTCGGACTTGACTCGCCGGTCGGTTACTGTAGATTCCCGTGTCTCTCCGTTCTCCCGGAGGGACAAGGGGCGTCAAGAACCCCTGCTGTAACGCCTCTCGAAGCGCCCGGCCATGATCGGCCGGGCGCTTCTCTTTCGGGTGGGTCCCCACCGCTCCGTACAACCGCGCCCCCGGCGCTTCTCCGGAGTGCAAGGACACAGCTTCGAGAACCGACTCGCCACAATAGGCCTATGGATGTGCCTGTGGACCCAGGACCGGAGCAGGTTTGCCGGCTTGCCTATGAGCGCTACATCGTCGTGGACCAGCGACAGCGCGGCCCCTTCGCAACACCTGCCGCATCCGTCGTTCGTCAGTCGATGCGGTCAACCGGGCTCGCAAGCGTCGTCGTGCCTCGTGCAGGCGTTTCTTGACCGTACTCAGCGGGACTTCCAGAAAATCGCACATGTCCTCGTACAAAAATCGCTCATGTACCGGAGCGCGATGACCGTCCGATCGGAATCAGGCAACGCCTCAATCGCGGTCAGGAGCAGGTGTTGGAGGTCCAGGTCGGGAATGTTCCCGGCTGACGGCTCCACTCCCCCGCCGAATGCATCGTCGAGCGGCACCGTGACCAGGCGTCTTTGACGGGCGACGCGAAAACACTCGGTCCGCACAATCGCCCGGAGCCATCCGCCAAACGCCTTGGGTTCGCGGAGATCGGCCCGGCGGAGCCACGCGTTGAGGAACGCGGCCTGGGCCGCATCCTCCGCGCCGGCATGATTTCTCAGGATCCCGTATGCGTACGCGATTGCCGCGTTCTGGTACCGCTTCACCAGTTCCCCGAAGGCTTCACGAGCCTCGGACTCGACAAGCGTGCGACTGAGCGCTCGGTTCGACAACTCAGCACCTCGGATTGGCCACGACATCCCTCTTGCCCACCATAAGGAGCCTGAAACCCGCGGCAGGGTTACCAAGGCAGCATTTTTCCAAGCACGAGAGGCATCTCCTCGACGAACAGATCGAAGTCGTGTTTGACATCGCTCGGGTCGATCGGATGCCGCGACGAGAATGCGATCACGCGACCCGCCGCGTCGAGCGACGGGCCGGTGCTGACCTCCCACCACGGCGATTCCGCGCGCGCGCCGCTCACTCGAGCGAGGGCGTGGGTCAGCGTGTCGAAGACATAGACGTCCGCGACCAGGTTGAGATCGAGCAGGCGGTTCGGACAACGGTTCGCGCATGCGAGATCCGCGGCGTCGGAGACGAAGGCCACGAATCGGCCGTCCGCCGAGAGCGCCGGCTGGCGGCTCGGGCCAGTGGCGCTGCCTCCCTTGCGCTTCGGCTGACGAGCGTGGTTTGTCCGGTGTGGACGTCGTGTAGATAGACGTCGGCAACACGGTTCCTGTCGCGCGGCACCAGGTTCGTGGCCTGTGAAGCGAACGCCACCAGCCGGCCGTCTCCGCTCATTGCTGGATGAAAGCTCGGGCCGTCGGCATCGTCGCCCGCCGGTGCATGGCTGATGCGTCCGATGAAGCCGCTGTCGAGATTGCGGAGGTAGACGTGATTGACACCTTCCGCCTCCCGACGGGAGCGTCGCCGGTTGAACACGCCATCCAGTGGTACGGAGGACACGAACACGACCGATCGACCGTCGCCACTCACGGTTGGTGCGAAGCTCAATCCGGCTGCCTGCTGCACCCCGTTCGCGCCCAGGCTCACACGCTCGATTCGGTGCGAACGAACATCGAACGCGTAGACGTCTGACCGTGGACCGTTTCGATCCTCTTCATCAACGAGATCGGTCGCCGCCGATTGGAACACGACCGTTCCGCCATCGTCGCTGATGTCCGCATGCCCGCTGACCTCATTGCCTGGACTGCCGGCGAAGGTGCGAGACACGAGCGTGGTCGTGCCGACCCAGCGATCCCGGAGGAGGACCTGTGGAACGACGGTTGTCATCGGCTGGTTGTCGGCGAGGTTGTGCGCGCACGACGTGAATACGAGGTACCGGCCGTCCCCGCTCAGTCGAGGATGACTCGTCCCATCGCCAACGGTGCCACTGGTGACGACGCTTTCCAGCGTCACGTTACCAGTCGACCGCTCGAGCACATAGATGTCCACGCTCCTGTTTTGATCGGCAGGCACGAGCGCCGCCGCGGACTCGAAGGCGACGAACCGCCCGTCGGCACTCACATCGACCGTCGCCGAGCTAGGGTGCACCACGGCACGTTGTGGGAGGGTTGTTGCGCGGGATGGCTCCTCGTCCTGAGTGATCAGCCGCGCCGAGGCCAACCAGAGCACGCCGAACGCCAACCGCCTCTTCATCGCCGCACCACCTGTCCTTTGCTCGAAGCGACGGAGCCGGCGTTGAATTCGGCGGCGACGTCGAGACCGATCTGTCTGGCGCGCGCGGTCTCAAAGGATCGTCCTCGCTCATGGCGGTTTGCGCTGACGCCCGGGCTTTGGGCGAGTTGAGGCAGGTTCACGTCGTCGAGTTGCTCGAGCACGTGCTCCAGCTCGTGGGCTATGAGCTCGACGAGGCTCGCCTTGTCTGCGCGGCCGATCACCACTTCCGCTCGGCGCAGAAGGCCATGCTCCCGGCCGAATCGCGTTGTCGCTTCCGCGTGGCTCGATGGTCGGACGCGCCAGGTCGCAACGGTAACCACGAGGCCGGGCGCGCCGGCCAGCCGGATCAGCTGTCTTCGAAACGTCGGCGATCGACGACACATCTCGCGCACGATCGGCTCGAGCGTCCTCTCAATTTGCAGCGTCGGGAGCGGAATCGCGCATGGCTGGGCTCCCTCGGTCCCCTCCGGGGCCTGAGCGTCCGCATGTCTCGCGCACGAGGCCATGACGATCGCAATCGCGATGAGGCAAGTGAGTGATGACGCCATGTTCAGCCTTCCCGGAGCATTGAGCGCGACCCTCTTCCAGAGGAGAGGTTGATCCGCCCTGGGGCTCAGGCGGGCACTGGCATGGGATGGCGGGCGAGGAACGGCGCCATGGCTTCAGCGATGCCGCGAGGGTCCCTCTCCTGTAGCGCGTGGTTCGCACCCGCGAGCACGAACGGCTCGGTCTGCGGCAGCCACTCACGCAGCCGCTCCTGAACCTCGTTCCAGCCGGGCCAAATCGTGGCGCTCTCGGCCCCGAGCACGCCGAGGACGGGCTGGGTGATCCGCCGGGCGTCCTCCCGCGTGAAGCGCCACTCCTGCACGGACGGAAGCTCGACGCCGAAGAAGGTGTCTGCGTCGGCAACCAACTGCTGGTATGCGCCTGGGATCAGTCGATCGAGCCAAGCTCGGTAGTCTGGCCCGATCGCCCAGCGAAGGAAGCTGTCGGCCGCGCCCTCCTTGTCGCCGGCTACCGTACCGCTCCAGAGCTGGTCCGAACGCCTCGGCGAGCAGGGCTCCGCTCGGGACGTCGAGCAGCGCCGGCTCGAGCAGGACGAGGGAGTGGACGGCCTCAGGCGCGTCGAGCGCCAGCCGCAGGGCAATGGCCCCTCCGGAGGAGTGGCCGACGATGTGTGCGCGCTCGATGCCGAGGTGCCGCAGCAGGGCGCGGCAATCGGCGGCCTGCTCGGCGAGACTGAACGGCGCTTTGACCGGGCTGCTGCCGGCGTAGCCGCGCCGATGGTAGCGCACCAGACGATAGCGGCTGTTCAGGACCGACTCGGCGCAGAGCGGCGCGTAGGCCTCGGCGATCCAGGCACCGTGGATCAGCAGGACCGGCTCGCCGGCGCCCGTGACCTCGAACTCGAGTTCCGCTCCGTTGACGCGCGCCCGCTGCATTTGTTTGGTGCTCATTGACGGGTCCTTTCTGGGTTCCAACTGACTCCGTGATCTCCTTCACCGCCTGACCTCGAATGTTGAACGACGACGGGCCAACACTAAGAGCCAGAAACCGCGCTCCGGGTTACCACCGCCCTCAAAGCCTTGCCTTCGCCCGGATTGCAGCGACGAGGAACGTCGTCAAGCCTGGCGAGTGCTCGTCGATCGCGGTTGCGAATCGCGCGTCGCTTTCGTACATCGACGCGAGCGCCTGGTGCATCTCGGAGCTGCACGGATAGAACCACCGGTCGATCCACAGGCGGTGCCGCTCTGCAATGTCGAGCACTTTCTCGTCGACGGCGACTCGCCCTGCCTTCATGAGCGCGGCCGCCTCCGAGTAGATCGCGTCTGCCTCCTCGCGAAGGCGCGTCCACTCTTCCGTCGTGTATCTCTTTGTTCGACGCGCCCCTTCCTTGTAGGCGTACGTGTTTCCCCAACGTTCCCGCGCCTCCGCCTCATACCTCCGCGAAACAGCAAAGCCGTCGAAAAGCTGGTCCATGCGTCTCTCCCTGCCTGGCTCGGTCACCAGCGCAAGGGCAACGTCGACGGCAGCAATCATGTTCGCTGTCTCCCGTACCCGCTGCTCCAGCTGCTCTCGCTGTGCAAGCAGCGCCTCCCGGAGGTTGAATGCGGGATCGTCGAGCGCGCGCCCAATGTCCTCGAGCGGCAGTCCGAGTTCCCGTCCGATCAGGATCTGCTGCAGCCGAAGCAGGTCAGAGTCCGTGTAAACGCGGTAGCCGGCGGCCGTCCTGGCGCCGGGTACGAGAAGCCCGATGGAATCGTAGTGATGCAGCGTGCGGACCGAGACGCCCGCCAGTCGAGCCACGTCTTTGACCAGATAGGTGCACACTCGAGTCACAACAAGAGTGTGCAGCCCTGACGCAACGTGAGGGTCAAGAGGGATCTTTGGGATCGCGCTTGCTCGGACGCATCGAAGGATCGCGCTGCATGCCGCGACGTTACGGTGAACGCCGTGGCGACCTCAATGACCGGACGATGATACGAAGGTGAAAGGAAGGTGACGTGGACGTTGGCGAGTGTTTTGTCTGATACGATCGCGCCTCTCTCGAGAATGAGCCATGCCAGCCAGTCGAGCGGAACCCGAGCTCGTGCGATTCGGTGAGTTCGCGCTGGATCTACGGTCGGGGGAGCTGTCGAAGAACGGCAGCCGGCACCTCCTGCCCGTCCAGCCGTTTCGCATTCTCGCGCTCCTGGTGCGGTCGCCCGGCACACTGGTGACACGCGACGATCTGCGTCGTGAACTCTGGCGCGACGATACCTTCGTCGATTTCGAGCACAGCCTGAACGCGGCGATCAAACGGCTGCGCCAGGCGCTTGGCGACCCGGCGGCGGCACCGCGATTCATCGAGACGCTTCCCCGGCGTGGATATCGGTTCAAGGCCGCAGTCGATGCCGGCCCTTCCCCGTCGGCGGCGGATGGTCCGGTCAATGCGCCCTATGCGCTTCTCGCTCGTCACTACGACGTCTTGTGCGGGTATGCCGCGCCGATGAACCGTCACGCGAGGGGACACATCCTCCGCACCGTGCTCCCGAAGGTGCGGAGCGTGTGCGATCTCGGGTGCGGCAGCGGCGAGACCGCGCTCGAACTCGCGCGGCGCGGCCTGGAGGTCCACGCCGTGGACAGCTCGCCCGTGTTCTGCGAGGCGGTTCGCGCGAGCGCGCGCCGGGCGAAGCTCGCGGTCGTGGTCCACTGCGACGACATGCGCGACTTCACGCTTCCCCGTCCCGTGGACCTCGTGCTCGCGGAGTTCGCCTCCCTGAACAACCTTGCCGACCGCCGCGACCTGCCGCGGGTGTTCAACGCGGTCGCGCGCGCGTTATCGGATCGCGGGTGGTTCTGCTTCGACGTCAACACGCCGCTGTCGCTGCGCACGCAGTATCCGCAGACGTTCTGGATCGAGGACAAGAGATTCAAGCTCGTGCAGCACGGGAGCCTCGAGGCCGACGGGCGACGCGCCAGGCTCGACTTCGAATGGCTCGTGCCGTCGGGACGCCTGTGGCGCCACGTGCGAGAGACGCTCTGGCACGTCTGCTGGACCGACGCCGAGATTCGGCGAGCGCTCCAGGTGGCCGGGTTCGATCTCCTGCGGTGTTTCGACGGCCTGGAGGTGCGACCGAGGACGCCTGGCGAGAAGCGCGGGACGGATACGTACTATCTCGCCCGGAAACGTCAGGCCCGTCAACGCACCAGATGAGCTGTGGCATTGTGGCATGGTGGGCACGACGGGGAGGTTCGAGGAGTAAGATCGTCACGCAATGGTCGGCACCACCGTCGCCCATTACCGGATCATCAGCCGCATCGGCGCCGGCGGGATGGGCACGGTCTATCTGGCTGAGGACACCAACCTCAACCGGCGCGTGGCACTCAAGTTTCTGCAAGCGGAAACGGCCGGAAGTCGCGAAGGCGCGGCCCGGCTGCTCCGGGAGGCGCGTGCCGCCAGCGCGCTCGATCATCCACACATCGCGACGATCTACCAGGTTGGCGACCACGCCGGTCAGCCGTTCATCGCGATGGCGCACTACGACGGAGAAACGCTCGAGGCGCGCCTCGCCCGCGGGCAACTGTCGATGGTCGAGGTCGCCCGCATCGTCGCGGAGATGGCCGATGCGCTCGCGGCGGCCCACGCCGCCGGGATCGTGCATCGGGACCTGAAGCCGTCGAACGTGATGCTGACGGGGACCGGAAGCGTCAAGGTGCTGGACTTCGGCCTCGCCAAGATCGAGACGGCGGAAACGATCACGAAGCTCACGGGCGAGGGCGCACCCTCGGCACTGCCTCCTACATGTCGCCCGAACAGGCCGCGGGTGAAGACGTCGACGCGCGATCGGATCTCTGGTCGCTCGGCGTGGTGACTTACGAGATGCTGGCCGGCCGGCGACCGTTCGAAGGCACGAACGCGCTGGCGGTCATCAACGCCGTGCAGACGACCACGCCTGCGGCAGTCAGATCGTTACGGCCGGACGTCAGCCGCCAGCTGGAAGAGATCGTGAACCGGACGATGGTGCGCCATCGCGATCGGCGCACGATCACGGCGGCCGAGGTACGCGATCTCGCCTCGGCCTGCTACGCGCAGCTGTCGTCAGGAGCGCTGCCGCCGGTCGCGCGGTCGCGGACGTCGCGCCGCGTGCAGCTCGCGGCTGCTGCCGTCGCGCTCGCCGTCGTCGCCAGCGGCATCGCCTGGTGGGCGCAGCGCAACGCGAAGGTGCGCTGGGCGCGGCAGGAAGCGCTGCCGGAGATCATCAGGCTGGCCGACGCGGACAAGTTCGACGCGGCCTATACCCTGGCGCAGCAGGCGAAGCCGTACATCCCCGACGATCCACTCCTCGCGGAACAGATCAGGGGGATCGAACGGCGCGCGGTCATCGATTCCGAACCGGCCGGCGCCGACGTCTTCTACCGCCCGTACGGCCGAAGCAATGAGCCGTGGCGGCCCCTCGGGAAGACGCCGATCGCCGACGCCACCGTGCCGCGCGGGCTGATGCACTGGAAAGGCCAGCTGCCGGGCCACGAGATCGCGGAGGACGTCGGACCTAGCCCGTTCTCGTCGACGGCGAACATCCGCTTTACGCTCTTCCCACCGGACAAGATCCCAGCCGGCATGGTCCGAATCGCATCGCCCAATCGGACGTTTCAGATCGCCATGCCCACTCTTGAACATCTTTCGGCGGTGCAACTGCCCGACTACTGGATCGATCGGCACGAGGTCACGAACCGCGCGTTCAAACGGTTCGTGGACGACGGCGGGTACCGGCGCGCCGAGCTGTGGCGGGAGCCGTTTCTCAAGGATGGGCGAACCCTGACGTTCGACGAGGCGATGAAGCACTTCCGCGACGCGACCGGTCAGCCGGGCCCCGCGGAGTGGGAGCTGGGCACCTACGCCGCCGGCCACGACGAGTATCCGGTTGGCGGCGTCAGCTGGTACGAAGCGGCGGCCTATGCGCGCTGGGCCGGCAAGTCGCTGCCGACGATCTATCACTGGACCCGCGCCGCCGGCCTGAGGCTGAGCGGTGACGTCGTGCCGGCCAGCAACTTCAACGGCAAGTCGCCGATCCCGGTCGGCACCTCGGGCGCCATCACGCACGGCGGCACGACCGACATGGGTGGCAACGTGAAAGAGTGGGTGTTGAATGCCGCCGGCGCGAATCGTTACATCCTGGGCGGCGCGTGGAACGAACCGGTGTACATGTTCACCGACGCGGATGCGCAGGCGCCTTTTACCCGCCATCCGAACGTACGGATTCCGCTGCGTCCGGCTCGATTCGCCCGGGGACCTGTCGCCGGCGCTGACCGCCGGCATCGTGGCGCCAGCCCGCGACTGGCGAAACGTCAAACCGGTCAGTTCGCAGGTGTTCGAGGCGTGGCGCAGCCTCTACTCCTTCGATCACGGCGATCTGAAGGCGCAGGTGGAATCGGTGGACGACACGTCCCCGGACTGGCGCAGGGAAAGGGTCAGCTACGCCGCGGCGTATGGTGACGAGCGGATCCCCGCGTACCTCTTTCTCCCGAAGAACGCCGCGCCGCCCTACCAGGTGATGGTGGGGTTCTCGGGGGCGAACGTCTTTTACGAGCGCTCCAGCGCGGCGACCACCGACTTCGATCGATTCACCTTCATCATGCGGAGCGGACGCGCCTTCTTGTATCCCGTCTACAAGAGCACGTTCGAGCGTGCCGATGGCGTCAAGGACGATACTCCGAACATGACCGCGGGCTTCCGCGATCACATGATCATGTGGTCGAAGGACGTCGGCCGCTCGGTCGATTACCTCGAAAGCCGTTCCGACATCGCGAAGGACAGGATCGGCTACATTGGCTTGAGCTCGGGCGCGGCGCTCGCGCCGGTCTTCCTCGCGATCGAGCCGCGGATCTCGCTGGGCGTGATCTACATGGGCGGCCTCAACCTGCAGCCGTCGCTGCCGGAAGCGGATACCGTCAACTTTGCGCCGCGCGTGAAACAACCCGTGCTGATGCTCAACGGACGCTTCGACAATTACTACCCGACGGTCAGCTCCCAGGAGCCGCTGTTCAGGCTCCTCGGTACTCCAGCCGAACACAAACGCCGCGTCGAATACGACGCGGCGCACAACATCCCGAGGACCGAGATGATCAAGGAAGTGGTGAGCTTCATGGAGAAGTACTGGGAGAAACCGACGCCGCGTTAAGATCGCGCAGCCCGTCCGACCGCGTATTCCTGGCCATGAAAACGTTCGTCTCAGGCATGATTCTCGTCGCCGTCTGCGGCATCGGCTCGACACAACAGCCCGTTCGATCCACCGAGCCCGTTCGACCAGGCATAGAGGTGTTCCTCTCGGCCGTGCCCGAGCGCATTCGCGGCAAGCGGATCGGGCTCATCACGAACAATGCGGGGATCGACCGTGCCGGTACGTCCGACATCGATCTCCTCGTGGCGCACCCTGACGTGAAGCTGGTGGCCCTGTTCGCCGCCGAGCACGGCATCCGGGGAGCCGCGGCCGCGGGCGAGAAAGTGGCCGACGACCGGGACTCGAAATCGGGCCTGCCGATCTTTTCGCTGTACATGGCGGAGGATCGCGGCCCGACGCCCGAGATGCTGAAAGAGGTTGATGCGCTCGTCTACGACCTGCCGGAGGTCGGCGGCCGGACGTGGACCTACGTCTCCACGATGGCGCTCTCCATGCAGGCGGCGGCACGAAAGCGCATCCCGTTCGTCGTCCTCGACCGCCCCAATCCCATTGGCGGCGAGATCGTGGAGGGAGCGCTGCTCGATCCGGCATTCAAATCGTTCGTGGGGATGTATCCGATACCCGCGCGGCACGGCATGACCGTCGGCGAGCTCGCGACGTTCTTCAACAAGGAATTCGGCATCGGCGCGGATGTGATCGTCGCGCGCGCGGCGAACTGGCGCCGCTCTCAGTGGTTCGCCGACACCGGACTTCCCTGGCGGAACCCCTCACCGAATCTCAGATCGCCGGCGGCCTTGAACAACTATCCCGGCACGGTCTACTTCGAGGGGACGAACCTGACGGAAGGCCGCGGGACGGACCGTCCCTTCGAGCAGGTCGGCGCACCGTGGCTCGACGCGCCTGCGATCGTGACCGCGATGAATGAACGCCGCCTGCCCGGTATCCGTTTCGAGGCCATCACGATGCCCGTGGAACGCGGGGCGGCCAAGTTTCCAGGAGAGACCATTCCGGCGATCCGGTTTGTCGTCACGGATCGCGAAGCCTACCGCCCGGTGCGGACATCGCTGCTGCTGATCGACGAAATCCGCCGACGGCACCAGAAGGAGTTCGCGTGGGGGAAGTCGATCGACAGGTTGACGGGGTCTGACAAGGTCAGGCTGGCCATCGACGGCGGAACGCTGCCGGCGCTTCTCGAGGAGTGGGATCGGGAAGCCGCGGCGTTCCGCGAACGACGGCGGCCGTTCCTGCTCTACGACTGAGGGGTGGGCCGGTGTCGGTATCTGGCGAAGCGGCACTTCGCGCCGCGGGCAGAGGATGCGTAGAGCGTAACGACCCTGATCTCTTGTCGACGCCGACGCGTCACGCGCGTACCTGTATGATCGCGCCGTGTTCCTTAGCCGACGAACACTTCTGACGGGGGCCCTCGCGCTTGCGGCAAACCTATCGCTGGCGGGGCGCCAGGGCGACACGAAGCTGATTCTCCTCGGCACGGGCGGCGGCCCGCGGCCGAGGAAGGCCAGTTCAGGCTCGGCACAGGTGATCGTCAGCAACGGCCTCGCTTACGTGATTGACTGCGGGGATGGCGTGGCCAGGCAGATGGCGTTTGCGGGAGTGCCCCTGCCGTCGGTGCGTCACGTCTTCATCACCCACCAGCACTCGGATCACACTGCTGACTATGGCAACCTGATCCTCCTGGCGTGGACGGCCGGACTCAGCACGCGGGTCGACACGTGGGGGCCGCCACCTCTCGAGCAGATGACAAAGCTCTTCTTCGAGATGAACGCGTCTGACATCAACACCCGAGTCACCAACGAAGGCCGCGTGCCCATCATGCCACTGGTGCACGCCCACGAGCTGCTGGTGGGCGGCGCCGTGATGTCTGATAACAATGTGAAGGTTACGTCCACGCTGGTCGATCACCCGCCCGTCGTTCCGGCGTTCGCGTACCGATTCGATGCCCGCGATCGCTCCATCGTGATCTCCGGCGACACTGCTCCTTCGCCAACCCTTGTGAAATTCGCCGCTGGCGCCGACGTGCTGGTGCACTCCGTGATGTATCCGGCGGCCATCGACCGACTCGTCGCTCGAGTGCCCAACGCTGCGGCGCTGAAGGCGAGCATCCTGGCGCATCAAACGTCAGCGGAGGATGCCGGCCGCGTGGCACAGGAGGCTGGCGTCAAGACTCTGGTCCTGTCCCACTTCGTCCCGCCCGATGATCCGGACGTGACCGAAGCGATGTGGCTCGAAGCGGCGCGACGGCGCTTTCGCGGGACCGTGATCGTTGGGAGAGATCTTCTCGAGGTGTGATCGCGGTCACGCTGCCGTCACGAACCAGGTTCGAAAATCGTCCCTGACGGTCTGGACGAACTGCGGCATGCAGCCGTGTCTACTGCGCCATGCGCAGGGCGTCAAGCGGATTGGCGCGCGACGCGCGCAGCGTCGGCAGCGCGCTCGCCAGCAGAGCCACGACCAGAATCAGCAACGCGACGGCGGCGTACACGCGCGGCGACCGAGAATTTGCTATTTATCGAATACCGATAATTTACTTGACGATAATCGCTAAATAACATATTGATATTCGATAAACCAGGAGTGAATCATGTCTACGTCAACCTCGCCATCCGCCGCGCTGCCGATCGCCTACCTCGTGCTGCGGATCCTCATCGTCGTGAACTGGCTGATGGTCCCCGTGATCCTCGCTCTGCTGTTCGTCGTCCCGAATGAGCAATGGATCATGCGCGCTTTCGACCTCTCGCCATCGCTTGACGCAAAGCGGCTGGTCATGGGCCTGCGCGGAATCGCCGTGCTCGGTCTTGCCACGATCCCACTCAACTACGCCGTCCTCAAACGGCTGCTCGCGATCGTTGAGACGGTGCGCGCGCGCGACCCGTTCGTCGCCGAGAACGCGTCCCGTTTGCAGGCGATCGCCTGGTCGCTGCTCGCGCTGCAGCTTCTCAGCCTCGTCATCGGCGCGGTCGCCAAGACGCTGTCGACGCCGACGCATCCGGTCGATCTCGATGCCGGCTTCTCGATCAACGGCTGGCTCGCCGTGCTCCTCACGTTCCTGCTGGCCCGCGTGTTCGCGGAAGGCGCGCTGATGCGCGAAGACCTCGAAGGGACACTGTGACATGGCGATCGCCGTCAAGCTCGACGATCTGCTTCACGATCGGCGGATGACGCTGACCGATCTCGGAAATCGGATCGGAATGACGCTGGCCAACCTCTCCATCCTCAAGACCGGCAAGGCGCGCGCGATCCGCTTTTCGACGCTCGAGGCGATCTGCCGGGCGCTCTCGTGCCAGCCTGGCGACATTCTCCGGTTTGAGCCGGAGCAAGCAGAACGCGAGCGACCGGCAGCGGCGAGCAAACGGAGCGCAGGCCGATAGATCGAAGGCGCGCCGGACACTCAATCAAGAGCACACGACCGAGGGATTGCGCGTCACGGTCGGGAGGTTTCCCGAGGGACGGCGGGTTTGCCATCGGCGTCGCCGATCCGTCGCTTTTTCAAGAGAGCGAGGTATTTCATGCCTCGAGTGCGATCCACGCGTTGCGAGACGATGAACTCCGTCCAGAGCTGTTCTTCAGCTTCTTGTGCGGCAACCTCATCCGCGCCATCGATGTGAGCCATCTCGTGCCAGATCACGGTGGCCAGTGCGTAGTCGAATATCCCCGGCCCCTTCAATGTCGCTTGCAGCGTGACGCCTTGCCTGATCAGGTAGACGACCCGACCGCCATGGTTCACGAACGCCTCCACATGGGGTCTGCCGCTGCGCTCCCGAGACCGCTCGTCCCGTTCGACGACCTCGATCTTGTCCGGCTGTCGCGGCAGCAGCCGCAACGCTCGCGCGATGGCTTCGTCATAGGCGCTTGGGCCAGCGTTGACAGGCGACAATCCGAGTAACGTCCCCAGGAGCACGAGCGGTCCGAGAACACAGTGACGGGCATTGACCAGCATGAACGCACCTCCGTGTTGGCGATGTGCGTCGACGCTGGGCGTGTGGGCCGGCTACCTCAATGACCTGCGCGTCATGTCCGCCTCGTACGAAGGTCGCAGGCCAAGTGGCTTGCAGGCATGAAGTTAGCCGGGGAACTCACATCGGAGATCGCGCGTGCTAGGATGGCGCTGTTTCTGCGGGCACGTCTTGACAGGTGGCGATGGCAGAAGTCCCCGCGCCAGCACGCCGGCCGCTTCGATTCGGCAGCTTCGAACTGGATCTGCTGTCAGGTGAACTGCGCAAGGCGGGTGTGCTCGTCGGCCTGCAGGACCAATCACTCAAGGTGCTGGTCGAGCTGCTGGCCCGACCCGGGGATCTGGTCACTCGCGAGCAACTGCGCCAGCGACTGTGGCCCAGCGGGACGTTTGTCGACTTCGAGCACGGTCTGAACGCCGTCATCAACCGCCTGCGAGAGGCGCTGGGCGATTCCGCGGACTCACCACGCTTCATTCAGACCGTGCCTCGGCGCGGGTACCGCTTCATTGCCAGTGTCGAGGGCGGGGCTGAGACGGTGGCCGGGGAGCCCGTCGCGCCGACCAGCGTCACTCGAGATCTGCCGGCGACTCAGTCAAACCCGCCGCGGAAGCGGCTCGGTCGATCGAGCGCGATCGCCGTGGCTGGCCTGATCCTTATGGTCGCGACGGTCGCGGCGATCAGGCCTGCTTCGCCGAACTCCTACGATCGATACCCCGCCGACGCGGATCGTGCCGCTCACGAGACTGGCCGGCAAAGAGAGTTGGCCGGCGTTCGCGCCTGACGGCGACCAGGTCGCGTTTGCCTGGTCCGGCGAGAAGTTCGACAATACCGACATCTACGTCACGCTGGTGGGTCGACAACTGTCCGCCGCGTGACGACGGATCCGGCAGACGACTTTGCGCCGAGCTGGTCACCCGATGGGCGGCGCATTGCATTCCTTCGAAGAATAGGACATTCATCTCGCATTCACCTGACGTCGGCCCTGGGTGGCCCCGATTCGAAAGCTGAGTGAGTTTCCCGTAGGTGCTAACGGAGATCGAGGAGCTCATTGGCGCGCAGATTACCTGGTCACCCGACGGGCGCTCCATCGTTGCCGGTCGCGATCCGCGTTTTTCGACAGGCGTGTCCGCTGGTCTCTATCGGATCCCCGTGGAAGGTGGAGAGCCTCAGCCGATTACACGACCGAACCGTCCCACGTTCGATCTAGACCCTGCCTTCTCCGCAGACGGCCACCGCCTTGCGTACTTGTCTTGCGATTCGATCGGTGTGTTCTTGCCGTTGCTGTGCCCGGCCAATGCGCCGTGCGCGTCATCGATGTTGATGACAGATCCACTCCAACGACCGAGGCGCGGACCTTGGCCACGCCAGCCGCCAGACCCCGCCGGGATCGCATGGAGCCGCGATGGCAAATCGCTCGTGTTCGCCGGCGGCGCCCCCAGTCCCATGCGCCTCTGGCGACTCTGGGTCGACGGGACACGGCCACCCGAGCGTGTTGAGATCGCAAGTGAATTCGCCGAGTACCCGGCAACGGCTGCGTCGCGGGACCGACTGGTGTTCTCACAATTCGAGTGGGACGGGCACCTCTATCGCTTCAACGCAGGGCTCCCAGCTGAACTGGTCGCAGCGTCGTCGTCGTTTGAAACCGACCCCCACTTTTCACCAGATGGTCGGCGACTGGCGTTCGGCTCGGGTCGCTCCGGGAACGTCGCAATCTGGGTGGCAGCAGCGGACGGGTCGGACGCACGCCAGCTCACCCACGACACGCGGCAATGGGCAGGCTCACCCGCGTGGTCGCCAGATGGACGATCAATCGCCTTCGATAGTTCGGACGGTGGTGATCAGGTTCACATTTGGACCATCGACGCGGAAGGCGGCACGGCACGCCAGATCACGACTGGACCGGGTTCTCAGACGGTCCCCAGGTGGTCGCGCGACGGCCGGTGGATTTATTTCTCGAGCCATCAGGACGGTGCGCGGGATATCTGGCGTGTGAGAGCGACGGGTGGGCAGCCGGAACAGGTGACGCGAACCGGCAGCGGCTTTCTGGGATACGAGGTGGGGGACGGAACGAGCCTTCTGTACCAGCCGGTGAACGGGGACTCAGCCCTGCTGCTTCTGGCGCTCACGGGAACGACCGCACCAAGGCAGCTCGTCGACTGCGTCAGATCGGCGGCGTTCGCTCCCGCTGGGCGCAACGTCGTCTACGTGGCCTGCGATCCGAGCTCGAGGCCGCCGCTTCGCGTGATCGATCTCGACACCGGTCGTGACCGCCTTCTCGGGAGGCTCGAGCATTTCCCTCCCGGTCTGCCGCACGTCAACTTTGCCGCGTCGCCTGACGGCCGCACGATTCTCTTTATTGGCGGGGTGCGTCGCGGCGGCGATTTGATGCTCATCGAGAATTTCCGCTGAGCGAAGGGCGATGGCAGATGGTTGGCAGCGCGTGGCGCGCAGCGTCCAATCGGATAGGTCACTACTCGCCAAGGGGCCCGTTCATCATCAGTGTAGGGATAGAGCGTCTCTGACGGTGCTCGATTCGACCAAGAATCCTCGCCCGAGCTATTCCGACGCGGCTTTCGCCATTGGGTTATTGCAGGGGAATGCGGTACAAGTTGCGCTGCGTCGTGCCGCGATAGAACGCGTAGACATCAGGTGATGGCCCCGGCACCGTCAGCGCGTCGATCCTTCGTGCTCCCGGGAGTTGGGCGATCTCCTCCTCGGAACGAAATCCTTCCGCCGGTATCCGAGGGAATGCCTCGCCCGGCGTCAGTGGGATGATGTAACTCCGGTTGTCGGGGATCGGTCCGCCGGACACGGAGACAGAATCGCCGCCGGGTGACCAATTGAACATGGCATGAGCGGCGATTGTGACTGGAGGCCCGCCGCCTAGAGGAAACCCCTGGAGTGCCATTCCTGCGTTATCAGGAAGAAAGACCACGCCACGATCCACCGTCCATCTCGCGAAACAGCGAACAGTAAGGCGATCTCTTGCTCGAGCGCCTTCTGTATTCGCGACCCGTCCGGTCGAATGCGGTAAGCAAAGTTGGTGGTCCCTTCACCGCGGCGGAAGAGAATGTCGCCGTCGGGCGCAAATTTCGGCTGTCGGCCGCCTTCGGCGTTCGGGATCCTCCGTGGCGGCGATTGTCGGTCAAGCGGCGCCAGCCAAAGCCCTCGCTGACCCTCTGGGTCTGCCGCGTCCATCACGACCTGCAGGCCATCAGCGGAAACGTCATAGTCCAGTGCCCGAAAGCCCGGAACCAGCGATTGGGAACGCCCGGATTCAAGGTCCGCTACCCACACTTCACCTGGCTGCGCGGAAAATGGGGTTGGAGTTTGTTTGACGATGATGTAGCACAACTTTTTTCCGTCAGGTGTGAATTTCGGATTCACGGCAATCCCTTCCAGCGAAGAAATCTGCCGCTCGCCCCTCGCATCGTGAAGCCATATCGAGACGTTCTGCAGCGCCGCCGCCGTGACAAAGGAGCGGCCGTCCGGCGCCAACGTGATGCCTTCTTCCGCGGTTGGGCCGAAGGTCACTTGCTCCGGTTCCCCGTCGGGGAACTGCTGCCGCCAGATGTGATTGACTCCTCCGGCGTTTGAGGTGACATACATCCATTTGCCATCGGGCGACCACGCCCCAGACGTGCAGGCGGCATCTGGTGGCCCCACTTGGCGGGCCGGCGACTTGCCATCCAGGGGAAGCAGGCGGCATGGCATCCAGGCGTGATCCTCGTCCATTTCTACGATGAGCACCCATTCTCCGTTGGGTGACGCGTAGGAGAGGTGCGCCATGGCATGTTCATGCGCGGGCAGGTAGACATCACGCTGCCCGATCCGCCTCTCGTCGGCCGCGACAATCCCCATGTGGGGAGACTGCTTGATCTCCGCAAACATCACCTGCTGCGGACCGGTCCAGACCAGTCCGGAGGCGTTTTTCAGCCATTGTTGCGGTGCGCCGCCCAGCACGGGGACGACCCAGGTGTCCCAGAGAAACTTCGGGCCCACCACGGTATACGCGATCCGCGTGCCGTCCGGGGAAAACACCGGCCTCATCTTCGCTTGGCTGTCGTTCGTCAGCTGTACGGGCTCGCCATCCGGAAGCATCTTGACGTAAACCTGGCCGGGCCCGAAGAACGTCGCGGGCCCGCGAATGAATGTCAGCATGCGCCCGTCGGGAGAGAGTGCGGGCTGGCTGACCGAATCGGGCAGCCTGGTGATCTGGACCCACTCGGATCGGTTGGGTGCAGGAGCCGGGCCGCGGGACCAGACGGCGCCGCCAATGGCCAGCACTGCCAGCGCGGCTGTCGCAATCGCAGCGATCTTCCACCGGTTCCGGCCACGCTGTGCCCGCTCGATCGTTTTCCGGGCGTCCACGATATTCTGCAGCCGTCGCGTCGGATCCTTGTGCAGACAGCGCTGCAACAGCTCACGGATGCTCGTTGGAGTCGCGCCGGGCAGAATTGTCCAATCAGGCTCGCGCTCCAGCACCGCTGCGATCGTGCCCGACAAATCCTCGCCAAGAAACGCCCGCTTCCCGGTGAGCAACTCGTACAGCAGGCAACCGAAAGCCCAGATGTCGGTCCGCTCGTCGACGGCTTTCCCACGCGCCTGCTCGGGGCTCATGTACGGAGGAGAGCCGACGATGTGTCCAGCCACGGTCTCGAGTCCGGTCACCGTCTTCAACTGCGAAAAGTCCTGGCTCTCTTCCGTGCCCCAGACAGCTTTCGCCAACCCGAAATCCAGTACCTTCACGCGGCCTTCGGGCGTGACTTTGATGTTGGCTGGCTTCAAATCGCGGTGGATGATGCCCTTGCCGTGCGCGGCTTCCAGCGCCTCGGCAACCTGACGTGCATAATCGAGCGCCTTCGTCGACCGGCATTGGACCGCTGAGTATCTCGCCTTCCACCAGCTCCAGGACCAGGTGGTCGACGTCGCCCGATCGCTCCAGGCCGTAGATCGCGGCGATATTGGGATGATTGAGCGATGCCAGCATGCGCGCCTCCCGGCGGAAGCGCGTCAGCCGCTCGGGGTTGTCAGCAAATGCCGGCGGTAGGGTCTTGATCGCGACATCACGACTCAGGCGGGTATCGTGCGCCCGATAGACCTCGCCCATCCCACCGGCGCCGAGCGCCGCGATGATTTCGTACGGTCCAAGGCGAGCGCCGGGAGCCAACGCTGTGTCACGCCGACCGAGGGGCCCGGCTCGAGCGATGAGGCCGACGTGAAGAGCGGGCTCTCGCCAAATTGGCCAGCGTCATCGAGCCCGTCCAGCATGGCCTCGACCTCCCGCTCAGCGTCAGGTCCCCGAGGCATGCCTCTGCGACGAACGCATCGCGGCGCGCCGGATCGCGCTCGCGCGCGGCATGGTAGATCTCGGTGATCTGATGCCAACGTTCGGGCGTCATGCTGAGACTTTCAGGCAGCGTAGCGAAGAGCGGAGCGAAGACGTGCCGATCTACACGGTGTGGACCGTTGACGAAGCCGAAGGGCGAAAGGACAGGTCAGTCGAGCCGAGTCCTGCCAGTCTTTCCGGTCAGGCGGGCGTAGAGCCACGCCCGGGCCGCCTGCCACTCCCGCTCCACCGTGGCGACGGAAAGGCCAACCACGCGCCCGGCCTCTTCGAGCGACAAGCCGCCAAAGAAACGCAGCTCGGCGATCTGACTTTTCCGGGCATCGAACGTCGCCAGTTCGACGAGCGCGCGATCAAGGTCCAGCACATCGACCTCGCGGGCCTGCTCCTGGGCGACCCCCTCGTCGAGCGTGACCCGCGCCCATCGGCCCGACCGCTTCGTCATGTTGCGCGCCCGGGCCCGGTCCACGAGGATGCGGCGCATCATCTGCGAGGCGACGCCAAAGAACTGCGCGCGATTCTGCCAGGCGGCACGGTCTTGCTTGACGAGGCGCAGATAGGCCTCATGGACCAGCGCGGTCGGCTGCAACGTGTCTCCGACCCGCTCGCGCCGCAGATGGGCTGCCGCGCGCCGCCGCAACTCTTGATACACCACCGCCAGCAGCCGGTCCCGCGCCTCGACGTCCCCGTGGCTCCAGGCCTCCAGCAAACCGCTCACATCCGCGTCCGGATGTTGCCTGGCGTCCATGACTCACGTGTCTGAGGCCGCATTCTGCCTCGTCGGGATCCTGTGAGCAAGTTTTCCCCGCGTTCTCGCGTCTGTAGGTAGGAGGGGAATGCGGCACGCGGTCGGACGGGTAACAGAGAAAATCGATCTCGGCCGTCCCTTTTAGCCTGAAGGAGAAGATCATGATTGCGAAAATCAGCCCAAGACTTGTCGTCGTCGCGTGCGCCTGTGCCGCCCTGACCCTCGTGCTGAGCGGGGGAGTGGCTTCGGTATCGGCGTCCTCCGAGCGAACGAGGGATCTCCATGTGACGAAGGAGTGCTCGGAGCACACCGGAGCTGCCGGTGACTTCTGGACGATCACGTCCTCGAACGTTCGAAGGATTCCGGTCGGCACGCGTGTCTTCTATGACCAGGCGCCTGGTACTCCGACGGGGTTGCTGGACAGCAACGTCGTCCTCGACGCAGGGAACGGAAACAGGGCCGTTGGCCGCTGCACCCTCGATCTGGTGACGAATCTCGGACTGTGCACGTTCTCGGACGGCCTCGGAAACCTCGCCGGGTTCCATGCTCGTGTCGATGTCGACTGCACGTCGGAATGCCGCTGGGACGGGACGTACGGCTTCGCGGATCTTCGTAGAGATAAATGATGATGAGCATTGGTAGGGCGCGCAGATTGTTCGTGCGCCCCTGCCGGCCTGCACACACAGGTCTGACGCGCGTTCCAATGCGCGGGGCATGCGGATCGATTGCATCCGGCGCTCCCAGGGCCTCACGAGCCGGCGTTGGCCCGCGCGTACCAAGAATTCGAGAAGGCACCAGCCCGTGGGGCCGACGGCACGCCTTGCTCGAGGTGAACCCTCTACATCACGCCGCGTTGGAAGCAGACACCGCAACGACGACAACGATTAGGTTCCTTCTTCTTTTTCGCGCTTTCCCCGCTCCCCCCCCCGCGCTTTAGGGAAGAGGGCCGGGAACGGGCCCTCTCTTGCGTGAGTAACGCGCCATCCGTCAATGTCAATCTTCGACGAACTGTTCGAATGCCTGCGCGCCTCACTCCAGCGCCTAGGGAATCCGAGGCCCCCGCGCTCCAGTCTGTTTGAGGCGTCAACCGCCCACCCAATGTCCAACTCGACCGCACGTCCCACTCGAAGCCCCGCGCGGCCGTCCCAGACCCGATGCCGCGCCCGCTTACGGAAGAGCCGGCCGCCCCCCCGCACTTCTCCAGACCATGGAATCGCGCCACAGGTTCCCGCTTCGAGTTCGGGTCCGACCCGACAAGTGTTTCCGGTAGCATCTGAGTCGCCGCCCTCCTAAGCAATCGCGTCCGCCTCGCCCTTTGGACGGGATTTTCGGGGGCGGAGTCGGAATCCGGAAAAACTGGGGCGTTGCTCAGGGACAATCCGACGAGGGGGAACTCAGCGCAGGTGTTGCCGCCGAATGACCCTGCTTGGCGTAGAATTTCGCAGTTCATGGCAGTCCCCGCTTATGATCGGCAGCGCCTAAAAGAGGTGTTCGCGGGCGCGCGGGCGCTGCCGGCGGAACGACGCCCGGCGTACGTGGCCGAAGCCTGCGGAGGCAACGAGGCCCTGCGCCAGGAGGTGGAATCGCTGCTGGCGTCGAACGAGCGTGCCAAGAGCTTCCTCGAGACGCCTGCTGCGGCTCAGGTCCAGGACGCCTTCGCCGCAAAGAATCTCGAGGGCCACCGGATCGGCTCCTGTCAGATCGAGGCGTGGATCGGCGCCGGCGGGATGGGCGAGGTCTACAAAGCCCTCGACACGAAGCTGAATCGCCAGGTCGCGATCAAGGTCCTGCTGCCGGCCGTTGCCGACGATCTCGATCGCCTCGCGCGCTTCAGTCGTGAAGCGCAAGTGCTCGCCTCGCTCAATCATCCGCACATCGCGCAGATCTATGGACTCGAGGACGCCGGCGTACGAGCCTTGGTCATGGAACTGGTCGAGGGCCCGACGCTCGCCGATCGGATCGCGAGCGCGGCGATCCCGGTCGGTGAGGCGCTTTCGATAGCGACGCAGATTGCCGAGGCGCTCGAAGCCGCGCACGAACAGGGGATCATCCATCGAGACCTGAAGCCCGCGAACATCAAGGTGCGCCAGGACGGCACAGTGAAGCTGCTGGACTTCGGGCTGGCGAAGGCCCTCGACCCGACAAGCCGCGCGAGTCTGGACGCGACAAACCCGCCGGCTCCCGGCGCGCATCCGACGGAAACAGGCGTCATCCTCGGGACCGCGGCGTACATGAGTCCCGAACAGGCCCGAGGACTGGCGGTCGACAAACGGACCGACATCTGGGCGTTCGGATGTGTGCTCTACGAGATGCTGACGGCGCAGCCGGCGTTCCGCGGCGAAACGATTTCCGACACGATCGCGGCAGTTCTGGACCGTGAGCCGGACGTGCGTGCGCTGCCGGCCGACACTCCGACGAGCGTAAGGCATCTGCTGCGGCGGTGCCTCGACAAGGATCTGAAACAGCGTCTCAGAGACATCGGTGAAGCGCGAGTCGAGCTCGAGGCGCTTGTCGCAGCGCCTCCACGCCATTCGCGTCCGACCTATCGTGGGGTCGGGCTGAACGTCCTGGTTGTCGCAGCGGGGATCGGGATCTTCTATTCGACGAGACCGTCAGCGCCAGTGACCTCACCGTCTGAGTACACGCAGCTCACGAACTTTACCGACTCGGCCACGGCACCCAGCCTGTCGCCCGACGGGCGAATGGTGGCCTTCAAACGCGGCGAAGACTCGTTCTTGAGCAGCGGCGACATCTACGTCAAGCTGCTCCCGAACGGTGAGGCAGTCAAGCTCACGACGGAGCCGGCCCGCAGGTACGGACCGGTGTTCACACCGGACGGATCGCGGATCGCATACACGCAGGTCACTGCCGGTTCCTGGGATACGTGGACTGTTCCGGTGCTCGGGGGCCAGCCAACGCGCTTCCTGCCCAACGCCTCCGGACTCACCTGGATTGCCGATCATCGCGTGCTCTTTTCCGAGATCAAGACCTTCCCCCACATGGGAATCGTGACCGCGACGGAGGGCCGAGCGGAGTCGCGGGAGATCTATATCCAGCCAGACGAGCATGCGATGGCGCACTACTCCTACGCGTCACCGGATCGTCAGTCCGTTCTCGTGGTCGAGATGACCGGTGCCCATGCCTTCACGGATCGATGCCGACTCGTTCCGTTCGATGGCAGCTCCTCCGGACGGCTGGTCGGACCTCAGGGCACCTGTATCGCCGCCGCCTGGGCTCCAGACGGACAATGGATGTACTTCAGCGCGGTCGTTGGCGGCAGTTCGCACATCTGGCGGCAGAAGTTCCCGGACGGAGCGCCGGAGCAGATTACCTTCGGCCCGACCGAAGAGGAGGGCATTGCGCTGGCCGCCGATGGCCGGTCGTTCGTCACATCGGTCGGTACGGGTCGGAGCGCGATCTGGATGCACGACGCCGCCGGCGAGCGCGCGATCCTTTCTGAAGGCTATGCCCTGGTGCCGCGTCTGTCGAGGGACGGCACACGCGTGTTCTATCTGCTCGTCCGCGACTGGTGGTTATCGTCAAGGGGTCGGGTCGCGGCGTCGGCTGAACTGCGCTCGCTGGACCCAAAGTCGGGGAAGAGTGAGAGCGTGCTATCGGGCGTGTCGGTCAGCGATTACGAGATCTCGCGTGACGAGAAGGAGGTCGCCTTCACGACAACGGACCGGAATGGAACATCCCAGATCTGGTTGGCGGCCCTCGACCGGCGCACACCGCCTCGCCAGATCGCCCAAGGGGGAGATCAGGTCTCCTTCGGCCCGGAAGAAGACCTGGTTTTTCGCTCGGTGGCGGAAAATAACGCGCTGATCCGGGTCAAGAAGGATGGAACGGGCCGCTCACGAGTCACAGCCGCTACGGTTATCGACAAGTTCGGCCTCTCGCCTGACGGCAAGTGGGTGATCGCATCCCTGGCTGGGGGCGGCACGTTCGCCCTGCCGGTCGACGGGGGCGGCCCCACGAAGATCTGTGCCAGGGTTTGCCCGTCGACCTGGTCGTCCGACGGGAGATGGTTGTATGTTGCGCCCCCGGCAACCGGCAAGACATACGTGATTCCCGTGCCGTCCGGCAGCTCGCTGCCGGCTTTGCCCGCGGAGGGAGTCGACCGTGATGCCGCTGGACGACCGGAAGTCCGGATCATCTCGAATGGCTCCATCTCGCCGGGGGCGGACCCGTCGACGTATGTGTTCACCAAGACGGATCTACAGCGCAATCTTTTTCGGATACCTCTGCATTGACGGGCATTCACGATGGCCCGATGGCGGGAGGGGCCCGCACATGCGCACGTCCTGCAACTGCCGGAACCCGCTCGAAGCTCCTGCGTCGCGTAATCCATAATGCGCGCTGAGCGGGCTGGGCGACGTCGTGCCTGCGGTTAGCCCGTTATGCGGCCCGGAACGCGAACTTCGTACTCGTTGCTGCGACGCATAACGGGCTAGGCGCCCCGGAGCGGTGCCAAGAGACACAACAACTAGCCAAGTCAGCTGCCCACGGGATATCAAGGGCAGGGCCCTTGGCTAGTTCAGTCCCGTGGGGCGCGCCCAACGTAGATGGTTCCCTTGAAACAGTTCAGGCCTGGGGGGTGCGCCTGCGTCCAGGCAGATGGGATCGGAAGCCAGATAGCGCTGCCAGGCCACCTGCACCCGCGCGCCGGTGCGCCACCCAGCCAGGATGACGCCGTCGAACAGGCCGACTCCCTCCACCCTGTTTGACCCTCCCCGGATCAGCGCGGTGAAATCACGGTCCCCGTCTTGGTCTTGGACCTCATAGACCACCTCGAGCCGATTGACTTTGCCTTTCAGGTCCGGGTTCACGCTCATTTGTGACTGAAGAGTCTCCCCGACGAAGACGCCAGGGACAGCGCCTCCGGTAACGCCTTCCATGTTGACGGAATTCAACAAGACCCATTTCGTGAAGGTGACTTCGACGGGCCTGTTCTTGTCGCGTTGGTCTCCTGCCATGGCGAGAGACTCCGGTCCTTGTGCCATGGAGACAGATACCGGGAGCAGCATCACGATTGCTCCGACCAACGAGGTGACGCGCGTGCGAGTGCGAGTGGTGCTCATAAGACTCCTTTGCTAAACGCTTCGTGCGAGCGGGCCGTGATGGCCCGACGAATCGCGGGCGTCGATCGCCTGTTTCGGTCCTGTAGGATAGAAGCGCAAACGGGCGTTCTTTTCCCTCACGAGCCGATGACGGACTGCTTCACGTGCACGAAGTAACGGAACTGCTCCTGTCCTGGCGCCAGGGAGACGCCGCGGCGCTCGACCGCCTGATCCCGGTGGTGTACGACGAGCTGCGCCGCGTGGCGCGCCGCCGTCTCCGGGGCGAATCTTCGGGGCACGCACTGCAGTCGACGGCGCTCGTCCATGAGGTCTACCTGCGACTCGTGGACGTGGACCGCATGACGCTGAAGAACCGGACCCACTTCTTTGCGTTGACGGCCAGGCTGATGCGCCAGATCCTCGTCGATCACGCCCGCCGACAACACGCCGACAAGCGGGGCGGACGGGTCACCATGGTGAGCCTGGACGACGCGTCGCCAGCCACCCAGCCGTCGAGCGTGGACGTGCTCGCCCTCGACGAGGCGCTCGATGCGCTGTCCTCACTCGATGACCGGCAGTGTCGGGTCGTTGAGCTGCGATTCTTTGCGGGGCTGAACATCGACGAGGTGGCCGAAGCGCTCGGCGTCTCGCCGGCGACGGTCGAGCGGGAATGGGCGCTGGCGAAGGCCTGGCTCTATCGGCGACTGTCGCCCTGACAGGAAACCTGGGCAATTGGCGCATTCGGCCGGCCACGCTTGGCGGATCAGCGGATACCCCGCTTGTGGTTGCCGGGTGACGCCGATGGGGGTTTTGTTAGAGGCTCTTAGAATCGCCCGCTATTGAGCCGCATACTTACCCCCATGCGCATCCTCCTTCTTTTCGTTCTTGTCGTCCTCGGCGCCGCGCCTCAGGCGCCGCCTCAGGCTGCGGCCATCAGTGCTGCCAAGAATGCCGTCGTGCAGGACATGGAAAAGACACTGCCGCGCGCGACATTTGAGGCATGGGTTCAAGGTTTGGTTGGCGCGCAGGCCGTGCTGAAATGGTCGACGAACGATTGCGGCGAGCAGACAGGCAATCCGGCTCTCGATAAAGGCCGCGACTTCCCGATATGCGCTGAGGTCCAAGTTGCCGTGGCGGGAGATCGGCAACTCTCTTTGTCGCTGATGGTGGGTTCGACAAGCCGAGGATTGACCGTCGGCCCGCCAATGTTTCGTCAGGGGAACATCTCTGGCCCTAAGGGTTCCGAGATGATCTCAATTGAAAAGCTGTCGGACGTACCAAAACTAATCGGCCCACGAGGCTAGGCCTTCGCTCTTTTCTCGGAGAGCGGCGTCGCTCGACCGGTCCCCGAGGCGCGGCCCGAACTTCATCGCCGCGCACCAGGGTTCGGAGTTCGGATACAGTAGCCCGCGAGGCACCTCGAGAACATGGCGATCGCCCCCGGCACGCGGCTCGGACCCTATGAGATTGTTTCTGGGCTCGGCGCCGGCGGCATGGGCGAGGTGTACCGGGCCCGAGATGCGCGGCTCGGACGCGACGTCGCGGTGAAGATCCTGCCCGCCGACGTCTCGTCGGATCCGGATCGCCGCGCACGCTTCGAGCAGGAGGCGCGCGCGGCCGCCGCGCTCAACCACCCCAACATCCTCGGGATCTATGACGTCGGCAGCGATGGCCAGCACCTGTACATCGCGGCAGAGCTCATCGACGGCGACAGCCTGGCCTCCGTTGTCGAAGGCGGCCCAGTCCCCGTTCGCCGGCTGCTCGACATCGCCGTCCAGATCGCCGACGGCATGGCCTGCGCGCACGCGGCAGGCATCGTCCACCGGGATCTCAAGCCGGCGAACGTGATGATCGCGACGGACGGTCGCGCCAAGATTGTCGATTTCGGCCTGGCCAAACCGGCCACACACACGCTGCCGGGCTCGGGCGATGCGCTGACCGTGCAACCGACCCAGGCCGGGATGATTGTCGGCACGGTGCGCTACATGAGCCCGGAACAGGCCCGCGGCAAGGCGACCGATCACCGCTCCGACCAGTTCTCGTTCGGGCTCCTGCTCTACGAAATGGCCACCGGGCGCAAGGCCTTCGACAAGCCGGAATCCGTTCAGACGATGTCGGCGATCATCTCGGACGAACCGCCGCCGATCGAGGCGCGGATTCCGCCTCCGCTCCGCTGGACTATCGATCGCTGCCTGTCGAAGGAGCCCTCCGGCCGGTACGACTCGACGCGCGACCTGTTCCACGAGCTTCGCAACCTGCGCGATCACCTGTCGGAGGCTTCCGGCACGGCGACCGGGATTGCCGAGCCTGTGCCTGGCGCCCCTCGCCGTCCGCGCAGCTGGCCGTTGCCTGCCGCGTTTGTTCTCGGGGTTCTGGCCACGCTCGCGGTCCTCGTGTTCCGGTCCGGTCCCGCGCCGCCGGATCAGTCGGCATATCGCTTCACGCCATTCTCGTTCGAGCCGGGCGGTCAGACTTCCCCTGTCTGGTCGCCGGATGGAAAGGCCGTCGCCTATGCGGCCCGAGCCGACCAGACCGCTCCGTATCAGGTCTACCTTCGCTATCTGGAGTTGCCGACGCCGCTGCAGCTGACGCACATGAAGGACAACGCATACCCGATGCGATGGAGCGCGGACGGGACGCGCATTTTTCTGTTCGCGCAGAGCCGGCCGCCCAGTATCTGGTCCATTGCCACGGTCGGTGGTGAGCCGGAACAGGTGATGACCCAGCCGGAGCATGGAACCGGCAACAAGCGGGCGATCGCGATCTCGCCGGACGGCCGAACGGTCGCAGCCTTGCAATCGCTCGCCGGTGGCACCAATACCATCTGGCTCACCTCGCCACCCGGAAGCGAGCCGAAGAAATACGCCCCAGACCCGTTTGCGTCGAAGACCGTCCTCAACGTCCCGACGTTGGACTTCTCGCCCGATGGCAAACACCTTCTGGTGATGGTCAACGCCGGCCGTCGTGACGAGGAAATGTGGCTGCTCGACTTTCCGCCATCGGGTTCGGGCGGAGTGCGGCAGGTCCTGCCGCCGCTGCGGACCTTCGGCGGCACACCACAGTTCGCATGGATGCCGGACAATCGGCGGGTCGTGCTGGCGCTCCAGCCGGCGCCGGATGCGGCCCTCCAGCTGTGGATGGCGGATACCACGTCCGGCGAGCGTCACGCGATCACGAGCGGCACGAGCAGCACCGGCGCTCCGGCGGTCTCCCCCGACGGGCAGCGGCTGATCCTGAGCGGCGACGTCGGACACTACGACATTGTCTCCGTGGATCTCGCGACCGCCGTTCCTCGGAAGCTGATTGCCACGGCCCGCAACGAGCTGATGCCCGCGTGGGCGGCGAAGCAGCCGGTGATGGTGTATGTCAGCGATCGGAACGGCCCGAACGAGATCTGGCTCCACCGGCCAGACAATCCGGATCGTCCGATCGTGACGGCCCGCGATTTCCGCGACGGCACAACGCAGTGGCTCGCGGCGCCGACGCTGTCGCCCGACGCGAGCCGCGCGATCTACACGAGGGTCGAAGAAGGGACGACGGCCAGGATCTGGATCTCGAGCGTCGCTGGCGGTGCGCCGGTCCGGCTGACCAACGAGGACGTGCAGGAGTTCAGCGGCTCCTGGTCCCCGGATGGCGCCTGGTTCGTGTATTGCGCCATCCGTGATGACAAAGTGGATCTGAAGAAAGTCAAGACCACGGGGCAGGCGACGCCGATCGTCCTGAAGAGGGACGTCCCGGGCGCGAACGTGCCGTCGTGGTCGCCGGACGGGAACTGGATCGCGACTGGCGCCAACCTGGTGTCAGCGGATGGGCAGACCACGAAGCCGCTGGGCGAGCATCGTGGACCGCACTACATGTTCTCCGCCGACGGGAAATATGTCTACAGCGTGCGTTCGGATCAGGGACGCGAGGATCTGTTCCGCATCGACATCGCCACCGGCGCCGAAACGGTCATCGGCAATGTCGGGCGTGAGTTCCGGCCCGGCAGCAATCTAAGCCCGTCGATCCGGCTCAGCCTCGCGCCCGACGGGAAGAGCTTCATCTACGGAAGCGGCACGTTCACGAGCAACCTGTGGATGCTCGAGGGGTTTGCCGCAAAGCCGGGATTCTTCGCGCGTTTCGGCCGCTGAGCCAATCGCTCCCTCTTTTCGCACCCGGCGCGCAGGTGGTCGATGGCGGCGCCACGCGGCGAACGAAGGCGTGGGCCGTGCCACCCTACGAGACCAATGATCCTTTCATCGCGCCGTCGTCCAAGCGCGCGGCTGGGGCAATCGTGCGCCGTCGGGGAAGTCGCTTCGGTTATTGCAGGATTGGAGCGTGAAGGAGAGGCTGCGACTAGCGCTCTGAGCTACTGAGATCACGAGCGAGTTTCCTCGACTCCATGAGTCGACAACGGGCTACGAAACCGAAGCACCGTGTACCGTTTGCGGCCGTAGCGGGCACTACGGAAGCGCCAAAGAACCGGAAGTCCCGCGCGATAACCCGGTCCCCGCCGGCACACCGGACTTCAATCGAACTTGGGAGTACTTCGGCGATTGGCGCCAGGTGCGAAGCGAGACGGATGCAAGGCCTGTCGGTGGCAGCCAGGGCGTCGTGGTGTCACAACGGGCCCGGCGTGTTCTCCAAGATCTCAGGGTTCGCAGGCTTGTCTGGATACCGATGTCGCCTGCCTAGGCAGAGGCCAGCTGAGCAGATGCTGGCGTTAGGTGCTATAATTCCTCAAATCATTTGAGGTTTTATAGCGTGCCACGCAATACAACCGCTTCACGGCGACTCTACGAGACGGCGCAAGCCCAAGGGGGCTATTTTACCGCCCGCCAGGCACGCAACGCCGGGTACGAGGACAGCGTCCACCCGTATCAGGTGCGGTCCGGAAACTGGGTCCGCGAGGCACGCGGCGTGTACCGGCTGGCGCAGTTTCCGCCGCCATTCAGGCCAGATCTCATGGTCTGGCAGCTGTGGTCACGGAACCGGCAGGACGAGCCACAAGGCGTATTCAGCCACGCGACCGCGCTGACGCTCCACGATCTGTCCGACGTGATGCCGGCGAAGCTGGACATGACGGTGCCTCCCGGATTCCGGAGGATGGCCGCAATTCCTGACGTACTCCGCCTGCACCACGCCAGGCTCAGCGCGCGAGACGTCCAGACGATCGACGGCGTGCGCGTGACCACGCCGCTGCGAACGCTGATTGACGTCATCGCCGACGGCGTGATCGCTCCGGAGCTCCAGGTCCAGGCAGTCGACCAGGCGCTCCGGCGCGGTTTGATCATGCGACGGCCACTCGAGACAGCACGCGTCAGCACTCGGGCACGACAACGGATCGACAGAATCCTGAAGCAGGTACCTGATGGCAGCTCAACGCCAGTACGCCACCGCCGGCGCGTTTCGAACCGCACTCGAGGCGCGGCTCAACGAACGGGCGCGTCGTGACGGAGTTGATCTGCATCGTCTGCGCCGGCAGGTCGCCTTCGATCGACTCCTGGCACGCATGTTCGACCCGTCGCAGCCGGACGAGGTTGGGTTCTCAAAGGCGGCTATGCGCTCGAGATGCGATTCCACATGGCGCGGTCGACAAAGGATCTCGACCTGACCGTCAGGAGTGCCCAGGGACACGCTCGGAGACCAGTCGTCGCTGCGAGAACGGCTGCAGCTCGCGGCGTCGATTGATCTGTCCGACTTCTTCACGTTCATCGTGGGCGAGGCGATGGCCGAACTGAATCAGGCTCCCGAAGGCGGCGCGCGCTTTCCGGTCGATGCACGTCTCGACGGTCGGACGTTCGTGAAGTTCCACGTCGACCTCGGTGTCGGAGACGAAATCCTGGAGCCGCTCGAGACGGTCGAGGGCGAAGACTGGCTCGGTTTCGCCGGCATCCCGGCCGTCGTCGTGCCAGCGCTCTCGGTCGAGCAGCACTGGGCCGAGAAGTTTCACGCGTACACGCGTCCACGCGAGACGCCGAACAGCCGCGTGCGTGACCTGGTGGATCTTGTTCTGATTCTGGAACACGAAGCGCCGGCGACGGAGCGCGTGAGAGCGGCAGTCGATGCGACGTTCCACCGACGCGGAACGCATCCGGTGCCTGCTGTCGTGCCGGACCCTCCGTCAGGCTGGGCGAAACCGTTCGCGGCTCTCGCGGCCGATTGCAGGATGGACCAGGCGGTGGCGACGGCGCATGAACGCGTCGAAGCATTCTGGCGAACGGTGCGAGCTCAATCGCGCTCGTAGCGGTACATTGCGACGGTACTCGCCGCTGCGCTCCAGCGCGAAGACACCCGCCTCGAAGCCTCTGAGATGCTCCGAGGACTGATTGATTCGATTGTCTTGACTCCGGAGAAGGGCCAGCTCCGGATCGAGCTGAGAGGGAATCTGGCCGCGATGTTGACTGCCGCCCAGAAAACGAAAAGGTCGCCAGAAACGGGCGACCTTCTCGTGCCGGTTCAATTGGTTGCGGGGGCGTGCAACCGGCGGTACTTGCCGTTGTGGAGTGGGGCCGCATGACTTCGACGGAGCTTTCCGACTAGGTAACCTCGCCTGAGCGTGCCAACGCCCGCTGACGATTGGATCGGCCAGGATTCTTGCGAGCGTCGCTCTTACGGCTTCGCCGCGAGGATCGTTTGACTCGTCATCCATTGCCAAGTAGCTCAGGTCCTGTTTCTTCGTCAGCCGGGGATTCTCCAGGTCGCCCTCTTCCCGGTGTTTGACCCGCAGCTCGTCACACTCGGCAACATCTTAGTGCCCAATACTCGCGTCGGTTCGGCGAACGGCCTTCCGGCGTTAAGCTGCTGGCTCTTCGCGATCGAACACGATGACCTGATCGAACACCTTGCCGCTCGCGTCAACACCGGAGACGGTGGCTGTCAGCATCCGACTGTCCTCTGATACCTCGTAGGTCGCGCGGCCGATCACAACACCGTCCTTCTTCCCTGTCGAATGAAAGGCGCGCGGCTCGAGCGTGCTGACGACCACGACTCCCGGCGCTTCGGGCACGGCATGTTCCTGGCCGTCGGCGTGAAACGATTGTCCACCCTGCTCGTGTCGACCGCTCGCATTGACGCCGCCAAAGACCAGAGACACCCGATCGCCGACCACCTCAAACCGCATGGTCGCGTGATGAAATTGGTGATTGGGATCGCGTCGGGACTGGTCGATATTCGCAATCCACGTCCCGGTTAATGCGTGTTGCATGGTCCCCATGGGCAGCTGGGTGGCCGTGCAGTCGCTGACGCCGGGCACGGACGTCGTCGTCCGCGGCAAGGCAGGCAAACACACTGGCGCCTCCAAACCCTCTCGGCCGACGGAATTGTCATCCGCGAGAACTGTGATGTCATCGTGACGTAGCTCGATCGATTAGGACGAGGGTTCAAATCGTGCCCGGCGAGCGACTGCCAAACAAGCGTTTGCTCTCAGGTAGTCTAGTCCTCGTCGTCGTGGTCCGGCCGGAACACGTTCCGGAGGATGTAGTGGCCGATGGCGTAGCCGGCGGCCTTGCCGTCCTCGCGCGAGAACCGGTAATGGAAGCCGCCCCAGGTGCGCGAGGCGGACGCCTCCTCAACCTGGTGATCGAAGCTTTGGTAGGTGCGGGTCGAACCGGCCGGGTTGGCGGTCGAGGTGGTGATAGTGAAACCGGTGTGAGAGCCATAGACGGCGGTCAGCCCGACCGAGCCGGCGGCCGACAGCTCGCAATGGGCGCAGGGGTACTCCGGGTGGCCCGGGGTGCCGTTCAGCGGCAGCCAGGTGGGATCGAGCGGGGTGTCCGCGCGCCCGTCGTCGACGCTGCCCCCATCGGGGCCGCGGATGGCGGTGTAGGGGCGCCAGAAGCTGAAATGGTACTTGGCGTCCCAGGTCGCGATCGAGGCGTCCATGATGCCGACATTGACCAGCGCGAACGCACGAGCAGTGGCCCAAAGTCCCTTGTCGTTGGCGGTCGCAACGGTGCGCGCGATGGTGTTGGTGGCGAACTGGGGGTTCTCGATCCAGAAGCGGGCGGCGTGGGTCTGGTCGGCCGTGCGCACTGTGCTGTCAATCCGGCCGAAATTCCTGACCTCGTTGTAGTCGCGGGCCCAAGTCCGTCTCGAAAGGCTGACCGGACCAGCCTGGCGGAACTGACTGCCGGACGTCATGACGAAGGGGGTGACGTCCGGCCAGTGCGGGAAGGCGACGTTGGTGCCGGCCGGCGGGACCGGCTGGTAGACGCCTGGCTCGACCGGGCCGAAGGTGTAGGTCACCCTCGCGTTCGATCCGTCGTCGGCGCGGCGCGCGAGGATCGCGTTGGCCGCGGCCGCGCCGACCGTGAGCGAGCGCTGGAGCTTGTCCACGTCGATGACCCGGGCGAGGTCGGTCTGGAACATTTCGTCGATCTCCACGACGCTGGATGGCTTCAGCGCAACGAGCGCGGCGTGCGCGGCGGCGGCGGCCGCGAGCGCCGGGTCGGCGCGGCGATCCCTCGCGATGCGCGAGTACGTCTTGTAGTGCCGTTCGACGGCATTTGCCGCGTCGTGCATCGCGATGTGTGCGATCGCGAGCTCGCGCATCATCGGCAGCGCGGGGCCGTTCGCTATGGTCACGGCGTTCTGGTTCCAGCGGACGATCGTCTCACCGCTCACGGACCGGCCGGCAAGCTCCTCGTTGTCGAGATGGACCTCGTTGGACTGGATCGCATATCCGCCGACCCCCAGCACGAGTGCTGCTACCATCAACAGACCCTTTACATCCGTCATGCTTGTTCTCCCTTTCTGTTTCACCGGTCGAACTCCTCGGCTACGTGCGATGTAGCCGGCGGTCTAGGACTGACCGTTTGGCTCGGTTGTCCACCGTCCGGAGGTCGCTTGCCCGTGAGGGGTCGGACGACGCGAGGGCTGCGGGCAGCTGCATGCTCCAGTTGGGCGTGACGAGACAGAAGCTGTCCCATCGCCCGCGCCACGACTCGCCGACGCGCCCGCGCTCGAGAACGACGTGCTCGACACCCGCACGCGAGAGCTCGTAGGAGAGCGACAGTCCGGCCTGGCCCGCACCGATGACGACGAGGTCCACAATCTCACTCAAGACAATCTGCTTTCGTCCGTACCATGGCACTCAGCGTGCGGGTTCTAGGCGGATCGGACAAGTTCAGAAATAGAACTAGCCGGGCGTCGACGATGGGAGCAAGCTGTGGATATGCGTACCTACGGGCAGTACTGCCCCATCGCTCGAGCGTCGGAGCTGCTCCACGAACGCTGGACGGTCATCATCCTGCGGAACATCGTTCTGGTCGGATGCCGATCGTTCAACGAGATCGCAGAGGGAGCACCAGGGCTCTCTCGCGGCCTGCTCTCGACGCGCTTGAGGGATCTCGAGCACGCCGGTGTCATCGAGATCCGTCGCAGGACGGACGGCCCTGGCTCCACCTATGAACCGACCGAGGCCGGACGCGAGCTGTCGGAAGTCATGCTGGCGCTGCAGCGATGGGGAACGAAGTGGGTCGAGCTGAAGCCCGAGCATGCGCATCCCGGCGTGGTTCTGTGGGCATGGGCGACGCTCTACCTGGTCCGTGAACGCTTGCCTCGACGTCGGGTGCTCGTTCGCTTCGACTACCCCACGCTCTCGGGGCCCGGCAGTCGGGGCTGGCTCTTGGTCGAGAAGGGCGACGCCGAAATCTGCGAGAAGTACCCCGGCGGCGAGGAGGACCTCATCGTCGTGGTCAACGATCCTGTAGCGTTCGCGCGCTGGCACTTGGGAGAGATCGAGTGGGGCGCCGTACTGCGCTCGGACGCGATCGAGATCATTGGACCGCGGACGCTCGCCCGCGCGCTTCCGACATGGAGCAATTCGCCTGAGAAGCACCGGCCGCCGCAAGGCTTGCATGACGACAACGAACAGGCAGCGGTCGCGATACGCTCGCACCGATAGACCCGCGCGGCGACGGATGGTGATCGCATGGATAAATGGGGCGGTTGGATGTCGTTGCGGTCTGTGACGTCGGCCAGCGCCCCGCCCCGACTCGAGCAACGATGCGCCGCCGCCCGTGACAGCAGCTCCAGACTCGAGCGGGCCTTCGCGACCGCGAAGGTCTGTCGATGATTCGATTTGCGTACGTCACGCATGCCGCTTTTCCTCGGCACGTTCGTGGCGCCTGCCTTCCGCTGATTTTCGCGAGCGATTGCGCTCGGCCTCTCACGCTTCGCCGAGAGCCTGACTCGATGTTCAGCTCTGTGTCATCCACACAGGGCTCAACTTGCGCGGTATCTGATCGAGTTCACGCCGCAGCAGTTCCTGGACGGCCGGCCCACCACCCGGCCGTAGTTACGATCACAGCCGGTCTGGCCCTGGTGTGACCCCGGGCGCGTGACTACCGGAGGCCGGCGCCGCAGGTTTCGCTGCTTCGCGGGAGGTCGTACAGAACGGCGCCCTCCCCTTTAGCCGCGACTTCCTTGTCGAAGAACTGCACGATCAGGTCGCGCCGCGCCACCAGGCCTTCGATCTCATTCTTGGTCAGCCATCGCCCGAGCGTCTGCCGCACGCCGTCCAGCGTCAGCTCACGCAGGCTCGTCAGCAGGGTGCGATCCGCGCGCGTCAGCTGCTTCGGGTTATTGATGGTCTTCGTCGTCCGGAACGCCCGACTGAAGTCGATCATCCAGATCCGCCAGTCCTTCGCAATGAGGAGGTTGGTCATGTTGAAGTCGGTGTCGGCAATCAGCTCGTGGAAGATCCGGGCGGCAGAGAGCTGCTCGCTCCACTTCATGGGTTGGGGCGGCTGGATCTTTTTCTGGAACCGATCCTTCTCCATCATCGCGTCGTTGACCCACCACGACACCGACGCATCCTTGCCGCCAACCCGCCGTTCGACATACGGCGGCACCATGTTGAGCTTGAGCATCTTCGCAAGCTCGTAGCCGGCGACGTTGTACTGCCAGGCATCCCGGAAGTTCAGCTCGGTACCGCGGCTGCCTTCGAAGGTGGTCTTCTTGATGTCAACGGTTTGGATCAACGCTTCGTGCTGGAGTGTCCCGTTGTCCAGCATCGCGCGAGACGGCGCGGTGATGCCGACTGAAGTACTTTTCTGCGAGACCACCTTCGCGGTCTTGAGGTAGGTCTCCATTTCTGTGCAGCTCAAGGTGGCCGCCGGTGCGGCCGCGTCCTGCGCGCGGGCCACAGCCTGGAAGAGCAGCGTCGCGGACATCAAACACACCGACAGAGACACCGGCGCGACGCGACGCTTCTTCATGCCTGACCTCTCCTGAAGTGGAGCCGCTGGAGTATAGCTCGACCCTGCCGGAATCATCAGGGTCGCACCCGTGGAGCACGGAAGCCGAGTGTCCGGCTTTCCCGTCATCTGGCGCGTGTACCGGTGGGCAGCCCTCCGGCGTGGGCGTGATAGGGAACCGCAAGCGATTCTTTGGGGAACCGTGGACGATTCTTTCCCGCGGGGCAGCGTGTCTGTGGTCAAGGCGGTATCAAACCTCAATCCGTGCCGCTGACCGCAGGCAGCCCCCGAAGAACCTGCCGGCTCCCCGCTGCGGTGATCGCGTGGTAGGGAGTTCGGGACGCGTGCGTGCGACGCATTAGAAGCCACTACGGCGTTTATCGGGACTGACGCATTCCACGAAACTGCTCACGACTATCGCTCGAGTCAACCTGAATCACTCCTCCTGTTTCAGCGATACGCAGGCTTCCGTCCAGCGCTCACTCGACTGCCCTGCGGCATTGCGTGCACACGATTCGATGGGCGGACGCTTGAAAGCCAGCGCCAGAACCCGCTAGAGATCGGAACCACCACCGCCGTCGCGCAGAAGCCGATCTGCTTCCCGAGCAGTCGAACGGCGTCGCGCCGATCGCGCCACAGGTCGCTCACCCCGGGATCGGTCGATGCCAGGTGTCACGGGTGGCCGCTGCTGCGCTTGTCTCAACGGCGCGAGGCCCCGCAGGAGCGCGTCGTCCCGCAACTGCGCGAGCGCGAGGCGCCTCGCCTCTTCCTCGGACGCGCCACCAGCCATCAGCTCCCACCACCGACGGATCGATGCGTGAGGCGCGGCGGGCCGGAAGCCACCCGGCCACCAACGCGGTCAGGCCCGAATGATTTGATCTTTCTTGGCGCTCACACGTATTGGCTATAGCATATGTGGCTATGACTGCTATCGACCGGCGGATGCTCGATCGCGAATTGAAGAAAGGGTCGGCGGAACTGATCATCCTGTCGATCGTCGAGACCCGCGCCCGGCATGGCTACGAGATCAGCCAGCAGATCGACCAGCGATCGGCCGGCCAGTTGAAGTTCCACATCGCCTCGCTCTATCCGCTGCTCTACCGGCTCGAGGAGCGCGGCTGGCTGCAGGGGCGTTGGATCGAGAAAGCCGGTCAGCGGCGCCGGCGCTACTACCGGCTCACCGCCGAGGGTCGCCGCGTGCTGGTCAGCCAGCGCAACACCTGGCGGACGTTCGTCACCGCCATGCGCCTCATCACCGGAGTCGACCATGCCTGATTCGACCAAAGCCTCGAGATCACCCCGGCCCCCATCCCGAGCCGACTGGGCGGAACACCTGCACCCGCGCCTGGCGCCGCTCGCGCTGACCGCCGCCCGCGAGCGGGAGATCGTCGACGAGCTGTCGCAGCACCTCGACGACCGCTACGACGCCCTGCGCGCCGACGGCATCGCCGACCTCGACGCACGGCGGCTCGCGCTCGAGGAACTGCGCGACCAAGACACGCTCGCCCGGTACATGCGGGCGCTGCGGCAGGCGCACGTGCCACCGCCGATTGCCGACGGTTCCCCGGGTCGCGGGGTGGTTGCCGACGCGTTCCAGGATCTCCGCTACGCCGCCCGCATGCTGCGCCGGCAGCCCGGCTTCACCCTCGCGGTCATCCTGACGCTGGCGCTCGGCATCGGGGCCAACACTGCCGTCTTCAGCCTGGTCAACGCCACGCTGTTCCAGCGCCTGCGGGTCGGCGACCCCGCCAGCCTCGCCTATGTCTCCCGTGGCAACGGCGGCGTGCTCTCCTATCCGATGTACGCGACCCTGCGCGACCACAACCAGCACTTCGCCGGCCTGGCCGGCTGGGGCGGCATCAGCGCCAGCCTCAACGCCGGCGATTCGGCCGAACTGGTGAACGGCCTGATCGTCACCGGCAACTTCTTCGACGTCCTCGACGTCGGCCCCGCGGCGCGCGGACGGCTGCTGTCGCCGGCCGACGATGTGACACCGGGCGCGCATCCCGTCGCGGTGATCAGCTATGACTTCTGGCAGACGCGGTTCGCCGGCGAGGCGGACGTCGTCGGGCGAGAGGTGCGGCTGAACAGCCACGTCTTCACTGTGGTCGGCGTGGCGCCGGCGGGGTTTGACGGACCAAGGCTCGGGAGCGGACGGAGCCTTTACGTGCCGATGATGATGCAGGCGATCATGCGGCCGCCGCGGGCCAGGTACTCCGGAGATCAAGATCCTGACTTGCTGAAGCATCTGACCAACAGCTGGATCAGCGCAGTCGGCCGGCTGAAGCCGGGCGCCCGGATCGAGCAGGCGCGGTCGCAGCTGGAAAGTGTGGCGTCCGAGTTCGTCCGCACGCGGCTACCGGCCGGCGCGGCGCCCACGCCCGCCGCACCCTCCGGGCCACTGCAGCCCATTTCGGTGATGGGCATGGAGGAGGGGACGGACAATCAGCGTCAGCCGTTGCGATCCGCGGCGCTGCTGCTCGGTGGCGTGGTGGGGGCGGTGCTGTTGATTGCCTGCGCCAACATCGCGAACCTGCTGCTGTCGCGCGCCTCGTCCCGGCGTCGGGAAGTGGCCGTGCGCCTGGCGCTCGGGGCGAGCCGCATCCGGCTCGTGCGACAGCTCCTGACCGAAAGCGTGCTGTTGTCGCTCCTCGGCGGCGGCGCCGGCGTCGCCCTCGCCTGGGCGGCGACCGCCGCGTTTCAGGCGGCGCCGCCGCCTCCAGGCGCGCTGCCGCTCGACTTCGATTTCTCGATCGATCAGCGGGTGCTTCTCTTCTCGCTGCTGCTCTCGTGCGCAACCGGCATCCTGTTCGGCATCGCGCCGGCGCTGGAGGCGTCACGCCCCGGTCTGGTGCCGGCCCTGAAAGGCTCGGACGCGGCAGTCGGCGAGCGCCGGGCGCGCTTCGATCTCAAGAAGATCCTGGTGGTCGGCGAGGTCGCGCTGTCGCTGCTGCTGCTGATTGCCGCGGGCCTCTTCGTGCGCGGCCTGCAGTCGGCGCGCGCGATCGATCCGGGCGTCGACGTCGACAAGCTCGTCTCGGCGCCGCTCAGCATCAATCTCCTTCGCTACACCCGCGCGCAGGGACAAGAGTTCTATCGGCAGGCGGTCGAGCAGGTGGAGCGGCTGCCCGGCGTCGAGTCGGCGACGGTGGCGCGGGTGGCGCTGCTCGGCGGCAGCAGCCGCGTGCTCAGCCTGCACATCGAGGGGCGCGGCCAGACCCACGACCGTGGCCAAAGCGAGGGCGGCCGGCCCGTCACCAACGATCCGAGAGCGATCAACGCCAACGTCGTCGGTCCCAACTTCTTCAAGACGATGGGTATCGCACTGTTGAACGGTCGCGATTTCAGCGACACCGACGGCCAGACCGCGCCTCCGGTCGTCATCCTGAATGCCGCTGCGGTGGCGATGCAGTTTCCGAACGGGACTCCGATTGGCACCCGGGTCAGCGTCGACGGACCGGACGGACCGTGGCGGGAGATCGTCGGCGTGGTTCGCGACAGCAAGTACAGCACGCTGTCCGAAGGCGCCGTGCCGGTGGCGTACTTGCCGCTCGCGCAGAATCACGAAACGGGCATGTTGCTGTACGTCCGCGCCTCGGTCCCGCCGGCCTCATTGGTCGGCAGCCTTCGCCGCGAGATTCAACTGCTCGATGCCAACCTACCGGTGCCCAATATTCGAACCATGACCGAGGCCATCGGTACTTCGCTGTACGCCGCGCGCATGGGCACGTGGCTGCTGGCGGTCTTCGGCGGCCTGGCACTCGTTCTGGCGGTCGTGGGCATCTACGGCGTGTTGTCGTTCTCGGTCTCACGGCGTACCCGCGAGATGGGCATTCGGCTGGCGCTGGGCGCCGACACTCATCGCGTGTTCCTGCTGGTCGTGCGCGATGGGATGTCGCTCGTCGGACTCGGGATCCTGGTCGGCCTGGCCGCGGGACTCGCCAGCGCTCGCGCCATCGCGGGCTTCCTGCAAGGCGTATCGGCGACCGATCTTCCGACTTTCACCGTCACCATCGGCATGCTGACGCTCGTGGCCCTGATCGCCTGCGCGATTCCGGCGCGGCGGGCGATTCGGGTCAACCCGATCACGGCTCTCCGTCACGAGTGAGACGGCTCGTTCGTTCGGCTTTGCTTCAGATGTGTAGATTGCCCAACAGGCGAGATCTCGGGCAGCCACGCCAAGACGGTGCGGGTCAGAAAAGCGTATATCGCGATGGTCGCCACCTTTGTCTTCTGATCTGCGACCTTTGCGGCCGACGTCGTGCGGCTTCAGGGAGAAAGGGGGGCCCTGGGGCTGGTATCACCCTTGCCTCTTGATGACGCGTGCCCGAGCCTCCGATCCGATTCGTGTATAACGAGCCGACCGTCATGTGGAGAATGCGGCGGGCTGACGGCCTGTTGTCTCACGCTGTGATTGATCCGCGTTCGGACGGAGCGGTTGTTGTATGGTTCATCAACGGCCGTCCGCTGGGACATCGAGACTTCTGCGATTGGACCAGCGCACTCCGCTGGAGCGACCAGATGAAAGCCCAGAACTGGGCGGTCGGCTGGCGCCTCGCGTCTGAGTAGACGATGCGCCTGCGCGAGTAAGCCTGGGTGCGCGAGCAGTTCCTCACCAACACAGAAACTGGACGACGGCGTCGCCGATTACCACGCTGCAGAATTGGCATTCCGAATAGAAATTGTCCGCACGCGGTGGATTGGTCCTGCCTGGTCGCCAAGGGACTAGCGATGGTCGACCGGCCAGTCGATCGTCAGTACGGCGTTAATCGCGGGTAAGGGCAGCGGCTGAGCATTGCACCAGCCGGGCGCGGCGGTCTATTTCTGTTCGGCGAACGTGTCAGCCACTTTTAGCGCGAGAGCGACCGTGTTGGCGTGCGCGATGTTCGACGCCACGGCGACGACGATCCCGTTGTCGCGGCGCGTCATCAGCGACATCACGCTTCCGCCTGCGAGCTCGCCGTTGACGCTGTCTGCATTCGTCGCCAGGGCAAAGCGGACGAGATCGGACGGCGTGGAATAGAACGCCATTTTCCCCGCACAGCACGCCAGGTCGCGCATGTACATCAGTCGTCGTCCACTGCGGGGATCTGTGGTGAAGCCCCGCCAGAATGTTGCCGGCACGTAGAACGTCGCGCGATCGCCCGGCAATGGCTGCCGGGGGGCGCTGATACCAATCGGCCTGAGGATGAGGTCGTGGACGGCCGTGAAGCCTGGGAAGTCCTCTTCCGGCTCCCCGATATGATCCGGGCTCCACTCGGCCGCCGAATCCGTACCGGTGTTGGTCAGGCCGAGGGACGCGACCGCGGCGGGAGTGACCACCTGTGCCGCAGTGCCGATGTTGAATCGAGTATCGGGTGTGACGGGCGTATGCGTGACGACGTCCCTCCATCCGAACCCTTCGGCCCAGACAATATTCCCGGGGCCGCCGCCGATGCCGACCGCGATCGAGACTCCTGGCAGGTTCTGCTCCACGATGGCCGCGCGCACCATCGGCCGCGCGCGATCGACGGCTGCCGCCAATTGTGGCGAGGGTGCCGACGCGCTGACCGACGGCACGCCCGGAGCTTGCGCGAAGAGAGGCGCCTCTACCTTGATCGAATGGATGAGAAATGCCGCGAACGCGGCAATGAGAGCGCCGACCGCCACTGCGGTGCGCCCGGCCCAGGTCGGCAGCCGGCTCCGCGCGGTCCTCACGCCGAAGAGGACCGCGGCAAGCATGAGCAGGAATCCGACGACGGCCCCGCCCGGCGGGTCTGAGCTCGCGACGTAAATGCCCATCGCCGCAATGGCCAGGGCCAGAGCGATGCGGGCGAATGCCTTCCCGGGGTTCGTTACAGACGATGTCATGTGCGACCACTTCCCAAACCGCCGTGAAAACGCGGAAGCCGCTGTCTGGTACCGAGGCCGCGAATTACTTTATAACAAAAAGTTCTCTGTGTATAGGAGCAATCGACGGCTCGCGGCAGCGTCTTCTCGATAGGTCCCCAAAAGTCGCGAAGTGGCGAGGAATCGCCCGGCCGCGGATTGATCGCCACAACGGCGTCAAACAGCTTCCGTCCCTTGGCATCGAACAACTTCAAAAACAAACATCATCGCGCTTGGTTGAGTCCCGTAGGTCCGCCTCGGTTCGTTCGCGACTCTGAGGCGGTATGATGAGCACCAACCTCTGTGGCCATCACGCCAGGTGCCCGCCTCGGCCCCTACAAGATACTTTCCGCCCTCGGTGCCGGTGGGATGGGCGAGGTGTATCGCGCCGTTGACACCAAACTGAAACGCGACGTCGCCGTCAAGGTTCTCCCACCCGCGCTGGCGTCAGACCCCGATCGGCTCGCCCGCTTCCAGCGCGAGGCCGAAGTTCTGGCTTCGCTGAATCATCCGCACATCGCGCACATCTACGGACTCGAAGACGCCGACGGTGTGCAGGCCCTCGTGATGGAGTTGGTCGACGGAGTCACGCTGGCGGACCGCATCGGCCATGGCGGACTCGCGCTGGACGAGGCACTGCCCATAGCGCGTCAGATCGCCGAAGCGCTCGAAGCCGCTCACGCGCAGGGCATCATTCATCGCGACCTCAAGCCCGCCAACGTCAAGGTGCGGCCCGACGGCACCGTCAAGGTGCTGGACTTCGGTTTGGCGAAGGCGATGGACCCTGCGGTCGCGAGCAGCGGCAGTGACGCCGGGCTGTCGAATTCACCCACGCTCACCTCTCCGGCGATGACGCACGCGGGAATGATCCTCGGCACCGCGGCGTACATGAGCCCTGAGCAGGCACGGGGTAAGGCGGTCGACAAGCGCTCCGACATCTGGGCCTTCGGCTGCGTGCTATTCGAAATGCTCACAGGGCAGTCGGCGTTCGCTGGGGAAGGTGTCTCGGAAACGATGGCGCGTGTCATCGAGCGTGAGCCGGACTGGAACCTCTTGCCGGCCAGAACGCCGGCGCCCATCCGTAGACTGCTGCGGCGTTGCCTGCAGAAAGATCGGACGCGCCGTCTCGACTCCGCTGCCGCCGCCCGCTTCGACATCGAAGAGGCGATGGCCCCGAGTGGTGAGAACGACGAGGGCGTGACCCGTCCACCAGCGGCGTGGCGCAGGGCACTGCCGTGGGTCCTGACAGGCGCGTCAGCGGCTGCGCTCGCGATCGTGCTCCTTTCTGGGGGCCTCCGTGGCAACGTCGCTCCGCCGACGCTGCCAATACGCGTGCACCTGGGGTTGGGCGCCGAAGCGACGCTCGCGACCGTCGACCGCGGGTCCGCCTCCATCCTGTCACCGAACGGACAGGTGTTGGTCTTCGTTGCACAACGACGCACCGGACCCGCGTCGCTGTTTCTTCGTCGTCTCGACCAGTTGGACGCCACGCCCATGCCAGGCACGGAGGGCGCCCACAGTCCGTTCTTTTCACCCGATGGTCAATGGGTCGCGTTCTTTGCTGATGCCAGGCTGAAGAAAGTGGCGGTGTCCGGCGGTGCCCCCGTGACCATCTGCGATACGCCGGATGGCAGAGGCGGGTGGTGGGGTGCGGACGGATCGATCGTGTTCGCGCCGTTCTTCGCTGGCATGGACCGCGGCGGCCTGCTGCGCGTCTCGTCGAACGGCGGGACGCCAACGCCGGTTACCACTCTCGCGGACGGCGAGGTCGCACATGGGTGGCCGCAGGTCCTGCCCGGGGCCGCTGCGCTGCTGTATGCCGGTCACACCAGCCGCATGAACTGGGACGACGCGACGCTCGTCGTGCAGCGACTACCCGCCGGCGAGCGCAAGATCGTCCAGCGCGGCGGCTCCTACGGACGATATCTGGCCAGCGGACATATCGTGTACCTCCACGACGCAAAGATTTTTGCCGTGCCATTCGATCTCGAGCGGCTCGAGGTGACGGGGCCCCCGTTTCTCGCGTTGGACGGTGTGGGATCGAACCCGAATGGCGGCTCGGCGCAGTTCGCGGCGTCCGAGACCGGCACGTTTGTCTATCTCGACCGCCCCGTCGGCTCAGCCCCGATGGGCGGCGCGCCGATTCAATGGATGGATCGAGCAGGACGAAGGACGCCGCTCCGAGCCATGCCGACGAATTGGGGCAACCCTCAGTTCTCGCCAGACGGCACCCGCCTCGCCATCGAGATCAACGACGGCAAGCAACTCGCCGTCTGGGTGTACGAGTGGGCGCACGACAGGCCATCCCAGCTCACCTTGAACGCGGCACAGAATCAGAAGCCGGTGTGGACGCCGGACGGTCGCCGAATTGTGTTCTGGTCGAACCGGGATGTTCAACAGAATCTCTACTGGCAGCGAGCCGACGGTACCGGAGACGCGCAGCGACTGACCAACAGCCAGCATCCCCAATCGGCCGCGTCGTGGCATCCGGGCGGAAAGATTCTCGCCTTTCAGGAGACGCGCCCGCAAACAGGCGCTGACCTGATGGTGGTGGTCATCGAAGGTGATGAGCTCACAGGCTGGAAACCGGGCACCCCGACGAGTTTCTTGAGCACGGCCGCGATTGAACGCGAGCCGGTGTTCTCCCCTGATGGAAAGTGGCTGGCGTATCAGGCGAATGACACGGGGCGATTTGAGATCTATGTGCGGCCGTTTCCGGGACCTGGCGGGACGTGGCTGATTTCGACCGCAGGTGGGGTCACCCCCACATGGTCGCGTACGCGCCGCGAACTCCTTTACCGCAGCCCCGAGAATCAGGTCATGGTCGCCGCCTACACCACAACAGGCGATTCATTCCGCGCTGAGAAGCCACGGCTGTGGGCGGAGGGTTACATCGGACCGCAGACAGGACAACGCTCGTTCGACCTGCACCCTGACGGCGAGCGCATCGCCGTCGCCCCCGAGCTCGGCTCGTTCGACCGGCCACAAGACCGACTCGTCTTCATTCTCAACTTCTTCGAAGAGCTGCGACGGATGGCGCCTATGGGGACGCGATGAAAGACGAGCCACCCGCGATTCAAGTTCAGCACGCCTTCCACCGACCTCAACGACACTCAGCCTGGCGTTCGCAGAACGCGTTCTACCGCGCGCCGCCGACCTCTGGGTGCAGGCATCGCTCGAGCAGCGCCAGCGGTTCCAACAACTGTTCTTTCCCGAGGGAATCGCGTTCGACGGAAAAGGCTTTGTTGGAACCCGCGTAACCGCACCGGCCTTCAGCTACTTGCGGGAAATCGAGACCAGAAATGAAAGGATGGTGGCCCAGATTTTCCCCAGATGGAACCGGGTGGCGGATTGGCTCAGAGAGGCGGAGCGCTTTTCGACGGCGGCATAGGTCCGAATCTCCAGCCTCTCCGCCACTCTAAGCCACTGAAAAACAATCGCATAGTCGATTCAAGTTCGCCGACCCGGAACCACCCTCAGCCACCACCGATTTTCAGCCGATTGAGTAGCATTGCCGTTGCCTCCCGCCTCGCCGACCACAAGCTGGCCGCTGCCCCAACATGCGCTGGCCGTACAAGACCTGGACGCCACCTGTGCCTGCATCAGCCGGGTCGTCAGAATTCTTCCCTTCGCTACCTCGCCGTTCCTTGCACGTGACGCTGGAGGAACTCGAACGCAAGATCTCCAATCGGACGGCACATCTTCTGTCCTTCGGTCGTTGCGGGGACGAAGTGGACGCCGCCCCAGACCCGGCTGCGGCTGCAGTCGTCTTCGAATTCGGTGAACGTGTTCCACGGACCGAGCGTGAGGTTTGTTGCGGGCGTCACGCCTGGCTCGATCACGGACGATCCGGCGAGCACCGGCACTGACCAGCCGAACGCATCGGACCCGAGGTAGCGCCTGCTGGCCTGCGCATGCGCCGCGCAGAAACAGGAGGAGCCAGACGGATATTCCGGATGGTTGCCCGTATTCAGATACGACCGCCATTCGACGCCCGGCAAGTCATCGACGACTCCACGGCCGGGCCCCGCCCACCCGGTGATTCTCCGGTTCCGGTACAGGTGCCGGATGGCAGAGACCGGGCGCACGGCGTCATGGACGACTTTCTCCTTCCAGGTGGCGATCCCCCCGTCGAACGCCGCCAGGTTCGTCATGAAGTCATAGTGCACGAACTCGTCCAGCGACATACCCCGGCTGAGCGCGATGAACAGCGCCGAAAAACCAAGCCCCGAGATCTTGTTGTCGAAGAGCTCCGCCACCATCTTCTGGTAGTCGGTGAGCGAGGCCTGGACTGCGATCACCTCGTCGGCCTGTGCTCTGTACGCGTGAAAATTCTGGTGATCGCTGCTCGCGGGATCTGGAACGCGAAAGCGGCCAGGGTGCGTGTATGAGTACGGGCGCGTCAGACCCCATTGAGGCGTGACAAAACTCTGAATCGTGAACGTACCGTTACCTGGCGAGTTGAGCAGTGGCTGCCAACGCGAAGGGTCCCACAGCTTATAGGCCGTGTTCACCGGTCTGTAACCCGTGTAATCCTCATACGGCCGTTTGTTGTATTGGCGACCGCCTTCGTCACCGAGCTGGTTCATCCCATCGCGCTCCCGCACCCGGGCCACGCGCGCTCCTGCCACGTTTCCGATGCCGACCGGCGTCGCCAAGTCCTCGCTCGCATCATCCGGATCGAGGCCCACTGAGGCAAGCATCGCGCGCCAGTTGGCCGCAAACCTGGGCATCATGCTGTTCAGCACCCGATACGAGGCATAGAGCATCGCGATGTTCTTCTGCCTGTTCGTTGCGGCTTCGACCGGCGGGCGGCGGCCGAGGCGGGAGTAGACCCCGACCGCCGTCGGATGGTACGGCGCGATCGCGTCGAACCATGCGTTGGTGATCACCGTGGTATGACGAAGGATGATCGGCGCATCGTTGGGCGCGGTCGTTTGAAAGAGCGCTGGGATCACCGCCGGGATGATCACCTCTATCGCCGCGTTTCCCGTATCGAGGTTGAACGGGGCTACCTGGGCGGATGGCGTAAGACCGCCGATCGAGAGCGTACCGGCTGCGATGAGGGCGACCGTTGAGAGGTGTCTGTGCATATGAGCCTCCTGAGACTGACGAATCGTTGCGGCGCGCGTGTCAGGGACCCGTGGGGTGTGCCTGCGAAGTACAGCGACACCTCATCCGTTCTCGGCATCGCCGCGGTCCGGTAGGTGACGACGAGTTCGACCTGCAGGCGTTGGCTCAGGCTGTTGGGAGCGCTCGTGATAAACGGAATTCGCTCGTCCTGACTCCGGCCTGATCCTGATCGCGTCGAACGGGTCGGAAGTTGGACGGAGCGGCCAGCGGCCGTGCGTAGACTGTTCGAAATGGCGGGTCAGGCAGGCTGCGGCTCGTCCGGGGCAGCAGGAATGCGTCCCTCGATGTGTGGATCGACGAGTGGGGCGAGGGGGCCTGCGTCAAGGTGACCACAACGTGGCGGCGGATGAACTGTTGACGTCTCGCCGACGGATGCCGGCAGGCTGGTGCACCAGATGGGAATCGAACCGCTCTCCCACAAGCACGCTGCCTGCGGCTGAATACTCACGATAAGTCGCCCAGTGTTTACCAATCGAAGGCCTCAACACGAACGATTAGTCGTGATCGGAGCGATCATTGCGAGACGCCGGAGATCGAGCGCGTGGCACGTCCGCGTGGCAGTGCTCGCAACCGGTTGAAAAGCAAGCCACCTCCGACGCAAGAACACACCCTTCTAAGCCGAGGGCCGCTGGTTCGAGTCCTGCCGGGCGCGCTTTTCTTAGCCGGGGGGCTTCGCCCCGCCGGACCCCCCGACACGCTCTCTCGCGCGCCGCTTGGTCGGCGCGCTCCGTTCGCGTGGCTCGCTCGCTGCGCTCGTTCGCACCTGCACCCTTGTGGCGAGCGATCCACTGGTCGTCAGATCGGCGTTAGTCAGGACCAATCCACGAATTTCGAAACGGCCTGTCATTTCATGGGCGTAATGCGAAGGTTCGGAAGTCTCCGTCGCTGCCGTTCCCCGCCCACAGGCCTATCATGCCTCGATCGTGTGCCCCGAGCTTTCGGACCTCCAGAGTGGGCGATTTGACCGGTCCGACATATATCTGAGTCGTCCGGCCCTTCACGACGACCCGGAGCGGTACCCAGGCGGTCGGCTCGACGGACGGATCAACTGGGTTCTCTAACTCCTCCGGGAAGTCCTGCCGCAGTCTTGGGATGGCTCCTTCACGAGTTTGTTTGCGTCAGTCATCCTCAACGTCGGTCGACCGTGATGCGCGTCCCCGACGTGGCTTCTGCTGATGTGTCACTGGCAGAGCGCTTGGGATCAACGCCGGGCTGCCCGTTAGCAAGCCCTCGTACTCACCGAGCGCCCCGCCCATGACGATTCCTTTCTCCGTGATCTCGAACGTTCGCAGATCTTTGCTGTGAGCGCTCCCACGCACCTTCACGACGGCCATGGCTCGCTGCAGTTGACCCTGCAACTCGATATACCGCTGCATGATGATCGCGTCAGTCAAAAAGGCCGTACCGTGCGGGCTGAAGCGTAGATCCGTGTAGCTGTCTTCCAGTTCCGCCGTCATTATCATGGTGATGCCCATCCCGGTGAGCACCGCAACCATACGATAGAGCGACTCCCGAAAGTCCTCGCGAAAGGTCGGCGCCAGCGCCAGCTGGAACCCGGAGAGCGAATCGATGACCAGTCGGCGAGCTTTGAGACGATGAATGGCTTCGACAATTTCATGGAGCATTTCATCGATGGAGAGGTCCAGCGGTCGTGAGTGGATGATGCCCACCTTGCGCTCGCGAACGAATCGCTCAAACCGCTGTCCACTTGGACCATCCTGCGAGTAGTCGGTGGGGCGCTTCTCGAACACCGCGATGATGCCCGGTTCCTCACGACGCGCCCCCTCGCTGATAAACTCGCTGGCGAGCACACTCTTGCCGGAGCCTGACGGCCCGGTGAGCAGCACCGAGTAGCCGGCGGGAATGCCGCCGCCGAGCATCTCGTCCAATCCCTTGACCCCGACCGAGAGCCGTTCTCGCGTTTTCCGCTCCGCGCCGGCCCCCGCCGGCCGCGACTTCTCATCGGGCCCGACGATGACTCGGGGGAACACCTGCAGACCGTCGTTCGTGATGCGGAATGTATGCAACCCAGGAATGGGTGCCTGTCCGCGCATCTTCATGACTTGTATCTTGCGCACCATCGAATTCCGATCGAGGCTTTGCACGAGCCACAGCAGGCCGTCCGCGACGGTGAAGACCGGATTCTCTTCAGCCGCCGGGGATTGATATTCGCCGACGAGAAACGTCGTCGCTTGCCAGCTTGTGAGCCGGATGGCCAATTGCTGCACGAAGTGCTGCAAATCGAGATCGCCATTCTGCGCCCGCTCGGCAGCCTGGGCCACGGTTCGAAAGGAATCGACAATCACCACGCCGGGGCTCGTCGCTTCGACTTCCTGAACGATGCGTCCCAGCAGCTTCTCCAACGTGCCGCTGATCACGTCCTGGCTCAGATTGACGTAGCGGACCGTCTGATTCACGCGGGCGATATCGAAGAAGGTGAACTGCTGCTGATAGCGCAGCATCTTGAGAGGGGGTTCCCCCACGACGGTGAAGTACAGCGCAGGACGATCGGGACCGGCGAGGGCGAACATGATCTGCTGCGCCAGCGTCGTTTTCCCCGCGCCTGGAGCGCCGGCGATGAGATTGAAGGAGAACTCCGGCAGGCCTCCGCCCAGGATCTGGTCGAGTCCCGGAACGCCCGTGAGAAGTCGGCGAATCGCCACCCGGTCCGTCATGCCTTATACCTCCTCTGTCCTGGCGTCGTCGAAGGCATCGGGCCACGCCTGTCGTAACAAACCCACCGTTAAGGGTTCCCCGATGAACGACACGAGCAACCCCGTCAATGTGCCGAACACCGCTCCGGCGGCTTCCGTGGCAACGGCGGGATCCTGTTGCTCCAGACAGAAAATGATCTGATCAAATGGCCCTTTCCATTGCTCCGGCGCGCGCGTGTGGACCAACCACGGGTGCGCCCGTTGCGCAAGATGCAACGCGCGCCCAGTCAGCGCATCGACGCCAACTTGGCCAATCAGCGGAGCAGACACCCGCGCGAGGTCATCGTAGGCGCGGCGCACCGCCGCCACCAGAGCCTCCGTCCCCGGAGCCGATCCCGCGTGCTGCGCCAGCACTCTAAGCGCGAGTTGCTGCAGCGCCGCGTTTCCACGGGTCCTCATGCCGCGCCGAGACCTCGGGTGTCGGTGGGAAAATGTTGGCCAGGCATATTTGCGCTCGCCGCCAATCCAGCCAGCTACTATGCTCCAAACTCATCCGCTTTACGAGCGTGTCTATCGGCCACGGCGTCTGACGGCAGCGGTGCCGCCCGCCGTTGCGATCTCAGTCTGAGCGGCCGGGCGCGGTGTCCTTAATCGTACAAGACGACCGTGAGCAGCGAGTTGTTGACCTTGAGCCCATCTTTGTAGTCGATAAACCCCAGTCGCTGGAATTTCTTCATAAAGAAATTCACGCGCGATCGCGTCGTGCCGACCATTTCCGCCAGCGTCTCCTGGGAGATCGCCGGGACGGCCCGTTCTGGTTTGTCGTGCTCGCCGTACTGCGCGAGCAGCAACAGCTTTCGCGCCAGCCGTTTCTCGCTGGAGCTAAAGAGCTGGTCGACGAGGTCTTCCTCGATCCGGATGGTGCGCGCCAGCAGGTGCACGATAAACCGATCAGACATCGCGTGCTGCTGGTGGAGTAGGCGAACCATCTCATCCTGGTCCACAGACAGGATGGTGCTGCGAATGCTCGCGGTCGCGGTCCCCATCCGGACGGGTTGCCCCGCCAAGCCTCCCTCGCCAAAGAAGTCGCCGGGGCCCAGCATCGCCACGACCGCCTCTCTCCCTGTCTTCGAGAGCACCGAGATTTTCACGCCACCCTTTTGGATGTACAGAACACTCTCACAGGGATCGCCTTGGGTGAAGATGACGTCGGCTCGCCGATACTCCACGATCCTTCTCGCGACTCCCGTCGAGTCGAGGAAGGCCTGGACATCGAACGCCCCCTCTTGCTTCGATTCCGTTGGCCGGCCGCTCGGCAAATCGGGGTGTGCGGATGACCGCCTCGACGGACGGTTGACGCTGGCGGCGACGCGAACGCGGGCGGGCTTAGTTCGAGAACGCTTCAAGCTTTGACTATAAGCGTTAATCCACCACAAGTGTGCACAATCGAACAGCTAGTCGGGAGCGCGCCCGTTCGACGATGCGATGGGTGGGTATCAGCGCGAGCGCGACGAGCACGCGTTGCCGATGTACGAGTTCACATGCCAGTTAGCCACGATGGAGCCCCCGCCGCCAGAGGTCCAGCAGTTGTTTGGCGCGATATGGGGCGACCAAAGAGCCATGGACGGTTTCGTGCAGATGAATGCCGGGACGATCTCACCGGCGCAATTCTTCTCGCCCGAGAACGTCGGTGCGATCATGGCCGCGGCCGGACCGGGAGCCGCCCTGCCGATCACTAGCCGGTAGTCGCCTAGTGGCGAGTGATCTCTCCATTCAGATTGGTCACCCCTGCGGCGTCACACAGGAGTAATCCCGTGGGTGCCGTCGCCCCGCCGGTATAATCACGGCAAATCTCGTGGCCCTCACCCCCGGCACCCGCCTTGGCGTCTACGAAGTCACGGCCCAGATCGGCGTCGGCGGTATGGGCGAGGTGTATCGGGCGACCGACACAAACCTGAAGCGCCAGGTGGCGATCAAGGTGCTACCCGACCTAGTTGCCGCCGACGCTGAACGTGTGGCGCGTTTCCAACGCGAAGCTGAAGTCCTCGCGGCGCTGAATCATCCGAACATCGCCCACATCCACGGCCTGGAAAGGAGCGCCGGCACAATCGCGCTGGTGATGGAACTCGTCGAGGGGCCGACGCTGGCAGATCGGATCGCGCAAGGGCCGATTCCCGTCGATGTGGCGCTGCCGATCGCCAAGCAGATCGCCGAGGCGCTCGAAACTGCGCATGAGCAAGGAATCATCCATCGGGATCTCAAGCCCACGAACATCAAGGTGCGCGCGGACGGCACGGTGAAGGTGCTGGACTTTGGGTTGGCGAAAGTGATGGAACCGACCGGCGCGTTGTTAACGAGCGTCTCGCAGTCGCCGACAATCACGCCGCCCGCGATGACGCAGGCCGGAGTGATTCTAGGGACAGCCGCTTACATGAGCCCGGAGCAAGCGCGCGGGAAGGTTGTGGACAAGCGGACGGACATCTGGGCCTTCGGCTGTGTCCTCTACGAGATGCTGACCGGGCGAATCGCGTTCCCCGGGGAAACCCTGTCCGACACGATCGTGGCGGTCGTCGAACGCACGCCCGAGTGGTCGGTGGTGCCGTCTGACACACCGGCCGTGATCCTGAAGCTGCTGCGCCGGTGTCTCGAGAAGGAGGCGCGCAGGCGATTACGTGACATCGGCGACGCGCGGTACGACCTGGAGGAGGCGTGCAACCAGCCCGAACGCGACCTCGTTTCTGAACGCCCGCGCCCGCGAGCTCGTCGCGTCGAGTTCCAACGGCTGACCGATGTCGAGGGATTGAAGGAGACTCCAGCGATATCACCTGACGGCAAGACGGTCGCTTACGTCGCCGTCGTTGCGGGCAAACGTCAAGTCTGGATCCGGCTCCTGGCAGGCGGTGGGCCGCTGCAGCTGACGCGCGACGACGCGCATCACATACACCCGCGTTGGGCCCCCGATTCGAGCACGTTGATTTACTTCACTCCCGCGCCGGCCGGTGCCGATGCCGGCACCATCTGGGAGATCGGGGCGCTTGGTGGGTGGCCGCGGCGGGTCACCACGTCGATCAGCGCCGGCGACCTCAGCCACGATGGCCGGCGAATCGCGCTCTTCCAATCCGTAGATGACCAACTCGCGCTGGTGGTGAGCGCCCGAGACGGGTCGGGGTCGGATCGTGTGGCGCTGCTGCCGCCTGGCACCTACAGTCCACCGCGCTGGGCCCCGGATGATCGAACGATTGCCGTTCAGCGGTTGGATCAGACCGCTTTTGACGGCCACCTCGAGGTGATCGACCTGGCAAGCGGAGAGCGACACGATGTCGTGGGAGGGTCATGGCTGCAGGGCTTCGACTGGCTAGCCGACGGCTCCGGGTTCGTCTACAGCTCGTCGCGTGACAGCTCGGTGCTGTATCCGCCGGTGCTCAATCTCCGCGTCGTGCGGCGCGACGGCAGCGGCGATCGGCAACTGACCTACGGAGATCATTCCCACGTGGAGCCCGAGGTCCACGCCTCCGGCAAGCTGGTGGCTGGGCGCATCACCAGCCGCTCCGACATCTGGAAGTTTCCAATCGGCGGTTCACCTGTCGAGAACACTGGTGCGGCGGTTCGCATCACCCGGCAAACGGGTCACGTTCGGGTACCATCGGTGAGTCCGGACGAGCGCGAGATCGTGTTCGTGTCGGACAGCGGGGGCCACGCAAACCTCTGGATCGCCGCAACAGACGGATCGGCGGCGCGCCCGATTACGTTCGAGACCGATCCTGAAGTGGCGTTCGGCGTTCCGGTGTGGTCGCCGCGCGGAGATCTGATTGCGTTCGTGCGATCCAAGCCGACGCAGGCAGAACTCTGGGGAATCAGTCCGGACGGCAGCAACCTCCGCCAACTCGTGCATGGGTGGGCGCCGTGTTTTTCGGCCGACGGCCGTTGGCTGTACTACTGGCGTCTGGGTGTCGAACCCGGTGGGATCGCGAGACTGCCGATTGATGGTGGACCCGCGGAATTCATCCGGACAGGCATTGGCGTTGCACTCCCGGCGATCTCTCCTGACGGGACGACCCTCTTTCTCGTTGGGCCGATGCGTTCGAGCATGGGCGTGTTCGGGGTTGGAGTCGCGTACGTGCGTGCGAGTCCTCCGAGCGGGCCGGGCGAGACGATCGCTCGAGTGCCCGGCGAACGATTGCCTGCACGGCACGTGTCGCTCGTGATTTCACCGGATGGGCAGTACCTGGCCACGCTCCTCATTGACGGCACCACCACGAACATCTGGCTGTTACCGACCTCCGGTGGACCGATGAAGCCGGTGACCGACTTCGGCGATCAATCCGTCGTCATCGCACGCAGCGTGTCGTGGTCGCGCGACGGTCAGCACATCTATGCGGCCGTGGCGAAGACACTGACCGACATCGTGCTGCTGGACGGATTGCTCTGAACTGGCCAGGTCCTTGACGGCCCGCCGGTGAGACGCATCTTGCCGCGCTGTGCCCTGGGCTCGCGCGCGAAGCGTGGTTCGGGGTCTGCTACGTTTCATCGGGTGCCTTCCCACGTTTGCTGGTACTCGTTGTGTCAGTGGTCGTCCACGGATAGGTAACGAGTAGTCGCGAAGTGTTGAGTGATATGAGGCTCGGCGGATTGGTCGCCAGAACGGCGTTTATCTGGACCTATGCCGGGCTCGGGTCATGATGTCATCGATGACCTCACTCTTGGCATCGGCGTAGTGCTGAACGAACGTCCATTCCTTCTGAGCCAAAGCTGATTTCGTTCGAGCTGTACAATTGCCGGTCTGCGGGGTTGACGCGGAGCCAGTCTCGGAACATCAGCATTCGGTCGACTTCTGGCACAGCCGGCCGAGAACGCGTGGAGGTTGATGTCCGTGTCCGGCACTTTGAACATCCGGTGTTCATACCAGTCAGACTCTCGAATGTGTAGGCGATAGCCAGTCGACTCGAGTGCCGGCACGTACGCCGCTTCGGCGGCCGAGTCGGTCACGACGAGAACGATGTCAAGTATGGGCTTGGCTGGCAGACCAGGTACGGACGTCGAGCCGACATGCTCTATTCGCAACGCCTCCGAAACGACGGTCCGGATTCTGGCAGCCTCGCGCTCGAACAGTCCCGCCCATCGGGGATTGTAGTCGACAAGCACAATGCGGCCGTTCAGTGGCTTCGCTTCTAAGATATGGGCGGCGGCCTACTCTGTTCGTCGGTCAGAGGCCGGTGGCGGTCAGTCAACTGTGGCCTCCGACACCAGATTACTCCTGGGTAGTCGCCTAGTGGCGAGTGAATATGAGGCTCGGCGGATTGGTCGCCAGAACGGCGTTGATGAGGACCTATCCAGTCCGACCGATCCGTCGCTGGCGCGGGTGTCCATTCCTCAAGCCCGGCATGTCAGCCTCGGGCCGGCCCCCCGGAACCGTCGACAGGCGCGATATTCGGGTTCAGCCGGAAGAAATTGTCCGGGGTCTAACTGCTAGCCTTGATCAGCCTCATGATGAGCCTTGCGAGTTCCGGCATCAGCGAGAAGGAAACCTACGGTCCGGCGGACCCGAATCTCCCGATAAGCGACCATCTCCCTGAGTATTCAAAGCTCATTT
>CAVWYB010000030.1:0-440928 GCA_963759145.1 uncultured Solirubrobacterales bacterium | reverse complement strand
GGATGCTCGCCCTCGCGGCGGCCGTCGGGGCTGGTGGTTTCGTTGCGGAGTCGCCGCGGCTCTCTGGCGCAACGGAGCATGCAGTGCGACGCAATCACCCCATCGGGGTGACGGAATCGCCGGACCCCCTCGTGTAGCGTTGCCGGGCCAGACGTGGATACATCCCGGAAGATGGCTCGACTGTGAACATCGCAAAGATCCTGCCGATGGCGTTCGTGATGATCGCCGGTCCGCAGATCCTGAGCGCGATCTTCCTCGCCACGAGCGAGAACTGGCGCCGCAACTCGGCTGCTTATGTCGCTGGTGCGGCCCTTTCGATCACCGCGATTGTCACGATCGCGTACTTCGTGGGCAGCGGCGCCTCCGACGCCGGGGCCTCGGACGACACGCTCGACATCGTCGTCCTCGTGCTGCTCGTAGCCGCGGCGGTGCACACTTTCCTCGGGCGTAAGACGGCCGAGCCGCCGAAATGGATGGGCAAGCTGCAGACGGCGAACCCCAGGTTGTCGTTCAAACTCGGCTTCCTGCTGCTTGGGGTGTTCCCGACCGACATCCTCACCGCGTGGGCTGTCGGCACGTATCTCGCTGGTCACGGCGATCCGTGGTGGCACTACCTTCCCTTTGTGGTGCTCACCCTGTTGTTCCTAGCGCTCCCGGCGATCTTGCTGTTGGTGTTCGGTCAACGGGCACAGGCGTTCATGCCGAAGGCGCGCGACTGGATGAAGACGAACTCGTGGATCGTCAGCGAGATCGTGATCGGGCTCTTCATCGTCATCGCGGCCAACAGCCTCGCGGGGTAGCAGCGACTCGTCATCGACGGCGATCCGCATCCTCGACCCGACCGTCCGGGTGCACGCTTGAGCACTGCACCCCTGCGTCCGCTCTCGGCGATTGGGTTGGCAGGAAGCCGGTCTTGCCACGTCCTACTCCCACCTACCCGGGTTCCACGTCCTGTTCGTGGTACTGCTGGAGCAGTTGCTCTTCCTGCTCCCGGCACGGGAAGAGGAAGAAGACGATCACCGCGCCGAGCAGGATCGCGACGATGCCGGCGATGTAGGCCCACTCGTCGCCCTGAAGGAACGACGACTTCGCCGCGGCGGTGATCTTGCTGGAGTACTGAGGGTACTGCTGCGCGATACCCTCTGCGCCCGCGAAGGACTTCGTGAGCTGGCTCTGGACGCTGTCGGTGATCTGCGAGCCGTTGGGCGCCGTGGCGACCGCCGCCCCGACCGCCGAGGCATAGCCCGCCGTCAGCAGCGCGCCGAAGATCGACTGCATGATCGCGCCGCCGAGGTCGCGCTGGAGGTCCGCCGTACCCGAAGCCATTCCGGCCCGCCTGACGGGCACCGAGCCGGTGAGGGAACGCGAGGCCGGGGTCCCCGCGAGCCCGACGCCGATTCCGATCAGCCCGTAGCCGAGGGCGACCTTCCAGTAAGAGATGTCCTCCTTCCACAGCAGAAGCATCGTGAGGAAGCTGAGCAGGCAGAAGAAGTAGCCGGCGATCAACGTGAACCGAGATCCCCGCTCCTCGACGATCTTGGCCGAGCGCGGCGCCACCAGCACCATCAGGAATGCTGCCGGGAGGATCGCGGCGCCGGCGCCCAGCGTGGAGTAACCGAGCACGTTCTGAAGAAACTGCTGGCCCACGAACATTGCAGCCCATCAGCGAGCCGAACACGATCACCCCCGCGCATGCGGCCACCCAGAAGATCCGCCGCCCGGCGACCCCGAGGTCGTAGAGCGGGTTCCGGGCACGACGCTGCCGGACGAAGAAGGCGACCAGAGCAGCCAGCGCGATGGCCCCCAGCCCCAGTGCGAGGGCGCCTTTGTTCGGCACGGGCGCGAAGTTGATGCCCAAAACGAGTGCGGCCACGAGCACGACCGACAGGATCCCGCCGAGATTGTCGACGGGGTCGGTCGTCTCGTTGACGTGGCTCGGGACGAAGCGGAGGGCCATGAGCAGCGCCACCACGGCGAGCGGCAGCGTGATCAGGAAGACCGAGCTCCCAGTCGAACTGCTCGAGCAGCGCGCCCGAGATCAGTGGGCCGAGAGCAGCGATGGCGCCACCGATGCCGGACCACAGCGCGATCGACTTCGTGCGGGCGGGACCCGACCACAGCGCCGTAATCAGGGCGAGCGTCGTCGGAAAGGCCATGCCCGCCGAAAGCCCGCCGATCACGCGTGCTACGAAGAGCACCCAGATCGAAGGAGCGAGTGCCGCGAGCACGCACGCGGGGATCGACAGCGCCATGCCACCGATCAGCATCAGCTTACGCCCGTAGCGGTCACCGAGCGCGCCCAGATAGAGCACCGAGGCGGCAAGCCCGAGCGAGTAGCCCACGGCCACGAGGTTGAGCGCCGTCTGCCCCGCATCGAACGCCTTGCCGATGTCCGGCAGCGCGACGTTAGCCACCGCCAGGTTGAGGTTGGCGACCGCCGCTACCAGGATGAGCGAGACGAGGACGAGCCCCGAACGCTGGGGTGCGGCCGAGGAGTCAGCGGACGGGGGCGACGCCACGCCAGTATGCTCGTGCTCGGGCCATCGGCCAACCTCACCCGGTCGGGGTGATGATTTGGCATCACCGGCGATCTCGCGAAGGTGATGACCCCCGCCCGCTCACAACCCGGAGGCCCGCGGCGCCGTGATCCTCGCGGGGCTGCTGACGACGAACACCGGCGCGGACGCGTCGCCCGTCATGATTGCCGGAGTGATCGTCGCCTACCTTAGTACCGGCATGAGTGCAGACGCGCGTGGCTGAGCCCGGCAGGCCCGGCTCTTCCCGGGCACAGCAGTGGGCCGACGAAAGGTTCGGCAGCAAGGCCCTGCGCCCGCGCAACGCCGCGTATCTGGTTGCAGCGTTCTGGGTATTCGCCGTGATCGTCTTCGGGGTGGTCGAGCGGATCGCTGACCCGGACACGTTTCCCAGCGTCTGGCTGGCCTTCTGGTGGGCGATCCAGACCGTGACCACCGTCGGCTATGGCGACGTCGTGCCCAACAACACCAGCGGCAAGGTGCTCGCCGCATTCCTGATGATCGGTGGGCTCTCGTTTCTGTCGATCATCACCGCCATCATCACGAGCGCGTTCGTCGCGCGCCGCCAAGAGGAGCTGAGGGACGCTGGGCATGATCCCCTGATGCAGCGGCTCGAGCAGATCTCCTCGCGGCTGGATGCGATCGAGGGCGAGCTGCGCCGCGCCGCGGAGCGTCAGGACTCCACGTAAGGCAGGGTGTCGGTCTGGGCCGGGGCCGCGGACGGAGTCATCTCCGCTTCGCCGTGCAGCATTCGCCGCCACTCCGAGAGCACTCCGTGCACGGCGGCCGCGCCGATGATCGGGCCGTCTCTCAAAGGCAGGCTCTCGGGATGGAGGATGAACGGCCGAGTCTGCAGGCCTCCAAGGCCGCCGTGGAACGAGATCAGCTCCTCGAACGCACAGCCTTCGTCCAGCTCGGGGTCGTAGAAGCTGCCCACCATGATGTCGGCGACGTGCTCGAAGCCGTCGGTGCGGAGCAGGTGGCGCGCCGCGGTAGGCGAGAAAGCCGCCAGTGGGTCCTCTCCTTCGATGCGTCCTTCCCCGAGGTAGTTGGCACCGCGCGCGCCGAGCGCGACGGACCCGTGCTTTGCCGAACGGACCAGCAGCCACCCGACGTGCGGATGTTCGCGCAGCCCCCGGACCAGGTCGGGGTGCCGCTCGTCGAGCTCCTCGAGCGTGAGCCGGTGCTTCGCCTCCATCAGGTAGACGAGCCCGAGATTGCCGGACCCGAGCACAACGGCATCGCGATCCGAGACGTCGTTCTTCGGGCGCTTCTCCTCGGTACGCCCGGTCGCCTCGCTGACCGCGTGCTCGACCATCGCGCTCTGCTCGTCGCCGCCCGGGATGTCCGCGACCCCGCCGCCGGCCAGCGACCGCTCGACGAGATCAACCAGCCCGTAACCGTTGCGCTGCTTGAAGGTGGCGCCCTGGGTCTGGCCGTGGTCGGAGAGCACGACGATCTCGTACGGGCGTGGCGCATACCGGCGCGCCCGCTCGATGCGGTTGAACTGCTGATCGAGCTTGCGCAGCGCCTCCAGGGTGTCGGCGCGCTCCAGGCCCGAGTGGTGCGCGACCTCGTCGTAGCTGGCGAACGTCGCGTACACGGCGGGGCGCCCGCGCATCATGTCCGTGAGCACGCCGAACACGACGAGGTCGCGCACGATCACGCACATCGCGCCCCGCATGAGCGGATAGATCCCTCCTCGGTGGCCGCGGGGGCGCACGTCCCGCCGGGCCGCCCGCATGGCGGCCGTCCACTCCAGCAGCACCTCCCATCCGAACAGCACGAACGCGCGCGTGACGTTGAAGCCGTTTGCGAAGAACGCCCGGTAGCCCGGATTGGCCCGTTTCTCGGCCTCCATGCGGCTGACGGTGAGGATCACCTCGTCCGCTTCGCCCGAGAGCAGGTTTCCGCGGCTCGCGCCGCCGTTCACCAGCAGCCCCACTCCGGTCGCGTGACGCCGTTCGATCTCGGCGCAGTCGGCCGGTGCGGAGCAGCTCATGAGGGTGCCCGTCTCCTTCTCCACCCACCGGAATGCCGGGATGCCCTCGTTGGACCCCAGCAGGATGCCGGCCTGGCTGGCGCCGGTCTGCGAGGAGAGGTCCGGCTCCCATTCCGCGAGGTGGTAGCCGTCCTCTGCGATCCATCGCGCCATCGTGGGCGCGCTCCCGTCGCGCATTGCACGGCGCAGCACAGGCAACGCCAGCCCGTCGATCTCCAGAAAGAGGATCCCGGGGACGTCGGTGCGCTCCTTCGCGCCCTGGCGGCGTGCGATCCGCTTGATCACGCGCAGGGAGTATTCGTCGTCGTCGTTCGTGCCGGTCACGGCCTGCAGCACGATCGAGACGGCGGCCATCACGAGCGCCGCGAGCAGCGCGTCTCCGAACGAGCCCACGGTGATGAAGCTGGGGAGCGCGTCGTCCGCGATCACCAGTGCGGTTGCGTCCAGCATCAACACGAGCACGAAGCCGAGCGCCAGCATGTACGGCAGCCGCAGCGCCGCGACGGCAGGCGGGAGGACCGCATTGATGACTGCGATCAGAGCGGCGATTACGAAAGCTGCGCCCGGCCGGTCGAGCTCCAGCCCGGGCAGGAGTGCGGCGGCGACGTAAAGCGAAGCGGCGGCGATCGCCCATGAGACCAGCAGTCGCAAGGGTCGCAGCCGCGGGCGCTCCGGCTCCCAGCTGACCTCCGCCCCGTACGACGGCGTACTCACAGCGGAATCCTAACGCCGCTCAGCGCGTCATCAGCGTTGCTTCGAGTAGAACTCCAGCGCGGTTCGGGTCTTGGTCTGCTGCTCGCCGGACAGGTTCACCCCGCGGCCGAGTAGGAACGCCCTCGTCTCGGCAGCGACCTGGAAGGCCTCGTTCGGCTCGCACTTGGTCGAGAGCTCGAGGATGCGTGAGTTGTCGGGATACAGCCACAACTCTGCGACAAGCCGGCGGTCGTATCCCGCGGGGGAGAACTTCAGCTTCAGCACATTGATGGGACCGAGCACGGTGAGGTCGTCCAATTCGATCCCGTCGGGTGCGTGAGCCTTGAAGAAGGCGCGCTGTTCCTTCGAGAAGAGCCCGCTCAGCGGATGCTGTCCCGCGCACGTCTCGCGCACGGGCCCGGTCGTCGGTGCATGCTTCAGCGAGGCGGAGCAAACGAACCCGCCGGGCATGGCATCCACCTCGACCCCCAGATTCTTCGACTTTCGCAAGGAATCCGGAAGCTCGGTCGGGACGACCGGTCGCAGCTTCACGACCGAGTCGTCGCCCTTTTTCTGAACTCTGCGCGCACGTGCGACCACGCCCTTGCTGTAAAGCGCGAGGTCAGGCGTGTCGAAGAAATACACCTGGCGGAGCTGTCCGTTCAAGGGATCCATGTCGAGCGCCTGGACGGCGGAGCGCTGATCCGATTCGGGCACGGTCAGCTTCAGCTCGACGCTGTCGGCACCCTTGATCAGGGCGAAGAGCCGCTGGAAATCCTCGGCGGAGAGCTGGGGCGCGTTCGGGTCGGCTGCCTGGGCTTTCTTGGTCGCGGCGGGCACTGCGTCACAGGATCCCGCACGTGCTCTCGAGGCGCAATGGTGCCAGCACCCTTTGTTTGCGTCGTGCCGGCTTGGCTGTGCCCGTCCTGGATTAGCGGGAGGATTCCCCCATGACCCCGGAGCGATCGAGCGACCTCGTGGTTCGGCCTCACGCACACCGATCGGCGCGAAACGTCGCCGCTGGCGCAATCGCGGTCGGCGGCCGCACCGCAACGGGTGCCACGGGCCGCGCCGCCGACGTCGCCCGCCTTGTGCTCTGGCCGGCCGGCGTGGTCGTCCGGGCGGGATGGCGGTCGCGCCTGGCCAGCCCTGTACGCGGTCGTCTCGAGTCTCTCGTCGGAGCGCTCGAGGACGCGGGCTATCGCGAGCAGCGACGCGTGTTCCTGGCGCTCGAGCGCGGCACCAACGCAGCGATCGACCGCGCGCTGGAGTCGCCCCGGGTCGAGGGTCTCATCGACCGCGTTCTCGCAAACCCGCGGACCGACGCGCTGCTGCAAAAGGTCCTGGAGGGACCGTTTCCCGACCGCGTGGCTTCGATCCTGGTCGAGTCGCAGCTGATCGAGCGCGTGACGGCCGAGCTGATCGTGGCGGAGATCCCGGCGCACGTGGTCCAGCAGCTGACCGACGCGCAGGTGGCCCAGGCGGTCATGGAGCAGCTGCTCGAAGGCGACGCGATGGACCGTCTCCTGCAGACTGCGCTCGCCCGCCCGGAGCTCACCGAGCTGGTCACCGATGCGCTCGACAGCCCGTCCACCGAGCGGCTCGTTCAGGCCGTGCTCGGAAGCCCCGGCCTCGACCGCCTCGTCGTGCGCGTGCTCGACAGCGAGTTCTACGACAAGCTCATCGACCGGATCCTGGAGAGCGAGGAAGTGTGGCGTCTCGTCGAGCAGATCGCCCACAGCCCCGAGGTGATGGGCGCGATCAGCGCGGGGAGCGCTAGTCTCGCGGGTGACGTCGCCGACGAGGTGCGCAGTCGCACGATCGTGGCCGATGACGTGGCCGAGCGGATCGCGCGCAGGCTCCTCCGCCGCTCGCGGAGGCCCCCTCCTCCATTGACCGGTCCACCGGGTGAAGAGCCGTGAGCGACGCCCAACCACAGGTGGCGGCGGTCGGGCCGTACGCCGGAATCGTGACCCGCGCCGTCGCGTTCGTGCTCGACCTGTTGATCCTGAACGGACTCCTGTTCGGCGGGGCCCTGGCCGTCGGGCTGGTCATCGAGGCCTTCGGCACCTTCACGGTGAGCTTCGACCTGGGAGGTGCACTGCTCGCCGGGGCCACCTGGAGCGTTTCGTACGCGACCTACTTCACCGCATGGTGGTCGCTCACCGGGCAGACCCCGGGCATGATGGCTCTGGGAGTCAAAGTGACGGACACGGGGGGCGACCGCATCCGGCCTCGGCGCGGGCTTTTGCGAGTGATCGGAATGTTGTTGGCGGCAATTCCGTTCTTCGCCGGCTACCTCTTGATCCTCGTCAATGACCGGCGACGCGGCCTGCACGACCTGATCGCACGCACAGTGGTCGTCTACGTGGAACGGGAGCTGCCGGCCGTGCCGCACAGGAGAGTGCGCGCTTCTGCATAGTCTGCTCGACGATGCCGCATGTCCACGGCCACGTACCGCATGAATTGAGCGAGGGCGGCAATCCACCCGCGGAGCGATCATCGCGCGGAGAGCGAATCCTGGAGCTCGGCGCGGTGCTGCTGCTCTCGGTCACGACCGTCGCCACTGCGTGGAGCGGCTACCAGGCGGCGCGCTGGTCGGGTGAGCAATCGCAGCACTTCGCGAAGGCCTCGGCGACCCGGATCAAGGCACAGAGCGAGGCGAACCGTGCGGGTCAGCTTCGCATCGATGACCTGCTGCTGTTCGACGAGTGGCTGGACGCTCACGACGCGGGCAAGACCGAGCTCGCCGCGTCATACCGCCGGCGTTTCCGGCCGGAGTTCGTGCCGGCTTACCGCGCCTGGCTCGCGCAACGGCCCTTCACCAACCCACGGGCCGTGGCGGGGCCGCTGTACACGGCCGCCTACCGGCCGGCGGCACTGAAACGGGCGCGGGCATTCGACGCCATGGCCGATGACCAGTACGAGGAGGGCACACAGGCGAAGACGAACGACGACAAGTACATCCTGTCGACCGTTTTCTTCGCCGCGGTCCTTTTCTTCGCAGGCATCTCGCTCCGGGTCGACTGGCAACCGCTGCGAATCGCCGTGCTGTGCCTCGGCGGCGCGATGCTGCTGGGCGGAGCCGTGTTCGTGCTCACTCTCCCGATCGCCTAGATCACTGACGCGCCATCGCGATCCGCAGGCGCTCCTCCGGTCCGATCAGATGGTCTGTGTCCTCGGCTGCCTCGTCGAGGTCGATCTGCACCCAGGCCACCCTGCCCGTGAAGTGGCTGTCCAGCGCCCCGTAGTCGTCGCTAACCGGTGTGGCTGTGTCACTGCCCACATCGCAGGTCTCGTCGGCAGAGAACGCCATCGGCACGGTCGCGTCCACGCGCCCCTTGCCGGCCTCTTCGCCGTCGAGGTAGAGCGTGACGTCGCCCCCCTTGCCGAGGCCGCCACCGTCGTAGTGGAATTCCATGCGCACCTGGTGCTCGCCGGAGGGGATCGGCTGGTTGCCGTAGACCTTGAAGCGTTGCAGCCCGAAAAAGGTGTAGCAGTACGCCGGCCGGCCCTCGTCCACGTAGAGGCTCCAGCCACCGAATGCGCCGCCTTGGGCGACGATCACGCCTCGCGCGCCGCCCTCCGGAACGATCAGCTGCGCGGTGACCGAATGCGATTTGTTCTTGATCACGACGATCGAGTTCTCACTCAACCGCCCCATGCCCCCGAACAGGATCTGGGAGTTGCCGCGGATCAGCTGCGGCCGGCCGGCGATGTCGGGGTTGAAGCGCTCCGCCCGGCGATCGTCGAGCGGTAGGACGTTGTAACTGGTCGCCTCGATCAGGAAAAGGCGCTGCAGCTCCTCGAGCTTGTCGGGCATCTCTCCGGCGAGGTCGTGTGACTGCGTCCAGTCGTCCGGCCCGTAGAGCTCCCAGACGTCAGCGTCGTAGGGCGGGTTCTCCTTCATGAGCCACGGGATGCTGTGCCGCGTGACCGCGGTCCAGCCCTTGTGGTAGATGCCGCGGTTCACGAACATCTCGAAGTACTGCGTCTCACGGTGCTCGGGCGCGTGGGCGTCGTCGAACGTCGGGACCATGCTCCGGCCGTGCAGCGGCATCTGCTGGACACCGTCCACGATCGCAGGCTCGGGCAGCCCGGCCGCATCGAGCGCCGTCGCAGCGATGTCGATCACGTGGCTGAACTGCGACCGGATCTCGCCACGTGCCGCGAAAGCCGTTGGGCCAGTGCACGATCGTGCCGTTGCGTGTCCCGCCCCAGTGGGATGCGACCTGCTTCGTCCATTGGTAGGGCGTGTCCATGGCGTGCGCCCAGCCGACCGCGTAGTGGTTGTAGGCCTTCGGCGTGCCGAAATCGTCTATCCGGGAAGCCATGAACTCAGTGGTCTCCAGGCCAGCGGCGCCATTGAGCACGATGAGCTCGTTGAAGCACCCCTGTGGCGTGCCTTCTGCGGACGCCCCGTTGTCGCCGATGATGTAGTAGACGAGCGTGTCCCCGAGGATTTCCAGCTCCTCCAGTGCGTCGATCAACCGACCGACGTGGTGGTCGGTGTGTTCCATGAACCCTGCGTACACCTCCATCTGGCGCGCGAGCACGGGCTTCAGGTCATCCGGCATGTCATCCCATGCCGGGATCTCCTCAGGACGCGCCGAAAGCTGCGCGTCGGTCGGGACCACCCCGAGTTCCTTCTGACGAGCAAGGGTCTCCTCCCGGAGCACATCCCAGCCTTGGTCGAACTTCCCCTTGTACTTGTCGGACCACTCCGTTGGAACGTGATGCGGAGCATGCGTCGCCCCCGGCGCGAAGTATGCGAAGAACGGCTTGTCCGGAGCGAGCGCCTTCTGCTGGCGCACCCACTCGATCGCGCGGTCGGTCATGTCCTCCGTGAAGTGATAGCCCTCCTCCGGCGTCCGGTCCGGCTCGACCGGCACGGTGTCCCGATAGATCGCCGGCGCGTACTGGTTCGTCTCGCCGCCGATGAATCCGTAGAAGTGCTCGAAGCCGGAGCCGGTGGGCCATGCGCCGAACGGCCCGATCGGACTGGTCTCCCAGACCGGCACCTCGTGGCACTTGCCGAACTGAGCAGTCGAGTAACCGTTCAACTTCAGCGTCTCGGCCAGCGGGGCGGCGGTGTTGGGCCGGATCGAGTTGTAGCCCGGTGCCGAGGTCGCGATCTCGGTGATGCCGCCCATCCCGACCGAGTGGTGGTTGCGGCCGGTGAGGAGCGCCTGACGGGTCGGAGAGCAGAGCGCGGTGGTGTGGAAGCGGTTGTACTTGAGACCGTCCGCGGCCAGGCGCTCGGCCGTGGGCGTGTTGCAGGGGCCGCCGAAGGCGCTCGAAGCCCCGAACCCCACGTCGTCGATCAGCACGATCAGCACATTCGGGGCACCCGCCGGCGGCCGCAGCGGCTCGATTGGGGGGAAGGACGTATCCGGGTCCTTCGCGTCGTAGGTGACCAGACCCGTGTGGGGACGGTCCGGGATCGGCAGCACGTCGCGGCCGGCCTGTACATCCTTCGCCATCTGGCTCCTCTCCGCTGGGACGACCCTTCAGCTTTTCATCCGCAGTGCGCGAACCACAATGGTGCTCGCACGAAGATGCGTGCACCATCCGCCGAGGGCTACACGTCCTGCGCGCAGCGAAAGCCGGTGTTGCCGGTCGAGGAGTCCGGCTCCATCGAGTTGCGCGCCGCGACCCGGTAGCGGCGGCAATACGAGTGGTGGCAGAGGTAGGACCCTCCGCGCGTCGACCGGTTGCTCCCGCGACCGGGTCCGTGAGGGTCGGTGCGCTTCTCACGAGTGTGGAAGTCGGGGCTGTACCAGTCGGAGCACCACTCCCACACGTTGCCGGTCATGTTGTGCAGGCCGTAGCCGTTCGGCGGATATGCGCCGACAGGGCACGTGCCGTAGTAGCCGTCTGCGACGGTGTTCTCGCTCGGGAAGACGCCCTGCCAGACGTTCATGACGTGCGCTCCGCCCGGCTCCAGCTCGTCGCCCCACGGGAAGACCTTCTCCTCGAGGCCTCCCCGGGCCGCGTACTCCCACTCGGCCTCTGTCGGCAAGCGCTTCTGCGCCCACGCGCAGTAGGCCTCGGCGTCGTTCCAGCTGACGTGGACGACGGGGTGATCCCCGCGTCCTTCGAGGTCCGACTGCAAGCCCTCGGGCCGGGACCAGCTCGCTCCCTCCACCTGTCGCCACCATTGCGCCGACGCCACTCCGCGCGTGGGCGGGAAGTCCTCGGGTAGCAGGCCCGCGAATACGAATGACCAGCCGAAGCGCTCGGCGTCGGTAATGAAGGCGGTGTCCTCCACGAACTCGCCGAACTGCGCGTTCGTGACTGCCCCGGCATCGATCGAGAACGGCGAGACGGTGACCCGCCGAACGGGCCCCTCACCGTCGCCCGGATACGCGAAGCGATCCTCCGATCCCATCAAGAAAGAGCCACCTTCGAGACGCACCATGGCCGCTCAAGATATGTGAGCAGGCAAGCGGGATTGCCTATCGGTCCGTCGATCTTGACTTCGTGACATCCATGTCTAGCTTCCGTTGGTGCAAGCGGATTGGGAGGTTGGAATGACGATGCGAGCACCGGCGCAGCCCAGCGGGTGGGCGGCCTTCGCGGGAGTAGTCCTCTTCATCGTGGGCTGGCTCAACTTCTTCTACGGCCTCGCCGGAATCCTGAACGACGAGGTCGTGACGGTTCAGGGCAGAGGCGTGGTGATCTGGGACTTCACGGCCTGGGGTTGGATCCACCTGATCCTCGGCGTAATCATGGTCCTGGCGGCCGGGGGACTCTTCTCGGGTCAGACGTGGGCGCGCGGCGTGGCTGTGGTGTTCGCGACCCTGAACGCGATCGCCCAGATCGGCCTGATCACCGCGTTCCCGCTGTTCTCGATCCTGATCATCGCCCTGGACGTGCTGGTGATCTACCACCTCACAGTGGGGTGGGAGCCTGCGCCGCCGCGTGCGGTCCCCTAGGTAGGAGACTCAGCCGGCCGCAGAGAGGGCGTCGGGCCCGGCCGGCTCGTCGATCTCCATGCGGGTCGTCGCCATCACACGGGCGACCATCATGTACTGGCCGATCACCATCAGCAGCTCGACGACCTCGCGCGGAGAGAGCATCGCGGAGAGTTGCTCGAGCGTGTCCTCCGAGGCCTGCGCGTCGCGCAGGACCTCGGTGGTGAACCGGAGTACCACGCGCTGATCGTCGGAGAAGCACTCGGCCTCCGGGTCGTCGCGCTCGAGCGCGGTGACCTGGTCGTCGGACGCGCCCACCGCCTTCGCGAGCGGCACGTGCTGAACCCACTCGTACTCGGCGTGCGGCGTCAGCCGTGCGACCCGCAGGATCGCCAGCTCGCGTAGGAGCGGATCGAGCTGCAGCTCGCCGAGCAGCGTCGCGCCCCAGCGCAGCCAGGGCCGGAACGCCGTCTCGGCGTTGGCCATCATGCGAAAGATGTTGAGGGGCGGCACACGCCCGAGCGCGTCGCGCACGGGCTCCGGCGCGCCGGCGGGGTCGACGTAGGGGAGCCTGGCCACTCCCGGAAATCTATTGGAGCTACACAGCCCCGTAGGGCGGGATGTTGCGAAAGATCGCCTGGCGGGGGTCGTCCCCCTCGCGCGGCTTGGGCTTGGCCTCGACCGTCGCCTTCAGCGGATCGAGCTTCACGCCGTCCGGCAGACGGATCTTTGCGAGCGACCAATCGCCCGTCGAGTCCTGGCGTGCGATCCAGGTGTGCGTCGCGCGGTCGGGATGCTCGCTGGAAAGGCGCTCGCGCAGCTGTTCGGCTTCCTCGCGCGTCATATATGGAAGGGTACTCGCCTACCAGCGGCCCGGCATCCGAGTAAGGCCGCGCAGGGACATGTAGCGCCGGCCGCATTGCGGGCAGCGACGCAGGAACCGCTGGGCCGGATCGCCGCACCGCCGGCACTTCCTTCCCTTCAACTCCGGCTGCGGCGGGACGATTGATTGGCGCGGGCTCACGCCGGTATGGTCGCGCAAATGCGGGTCGAGCGACTGCCGCGCGTGCTGCTGCGCCTCGAGGGGCTCGTGGTGTTCGCCGGAGCGGTCGTTGTCTACGTCGATGCCAGCTACAGCATCGTCGCCTTCGTGGCGCTGTTCCTCGCGCCCGATCTGTCGTTCCTGGGCTATCTGGCCGGACCCCGCAGCGGGTCGGTCATCTACAACGCCGTGCACACCTATGTGGGGCCGGTCGCGCTGGGCGTTGCCGGCGTGCTGATGGATGCAGACGTCGTGGCACAGGTCGCGTTGATCTGGATCGCGCACATCGGCGTGGACAGAGCGCTCGGGTTCGGCCTGAGGTACCCGACCGACTCCAAGGACACGCACCTCGACCGCGTTTGACGGCCCAGGAGGGTTAGAGCCCGCCCTCGGATTCGAACCGAGACCACCGGTCTTACAAGGACCGTGCTCTACCGATTGAGCTAGGCGGGCAGTTCGTAGTCGCGAGCCCACCGAACGCGCTTGGACTGGCCGTTGGCGGTTGGATCTATTCGAAGCCTACCCTCTGTCCGCGTGGCTTCATCGATGGGGATCACATAGATCCGATTCGTGTCGGAGCAGTGGACGATGAAAAGCTCGACATCGTTCTTGTAGTCCCGGATAACGGTCCTGCATCTGTTCGACCGAATGCTTGCAGCGTGAAAGATCACGCAGCCACCGCGGAGGCGGCCGGTCTTGCATTGAGCGCGCACGAACTTGCCGTCGAGGTCCAGTACGAGGTCGTATCTCTGGTTGTGCCCGAATGGGACGAGAACCTGGTAGCCGCGCTTGATCAATTCGGCCAGGATTAGCGCCTCCGTGCGGGCTCCAACGTCGACCGGATGGCCGTTGGAGATGGGTGGAGCAGGCAGGCTCATGGCAGCCCTTCGACGTTACGGCACGAAGGAACAAGATTCAGTGCCTCTCTGCAGCAACTTCGTAAGAACTGACCACGCCGCCTTCAGTAAATCGTCCACCCTCGCCGCAGGGCTGTAACTGAGCGCGGCGAACAGGGGTACCTCTCTCACAGGGATGGACCTCGACCGAGCTCACCAGATCGCGCGCGAACGCGGCCCGATACCGATCGTCTACTGGATCGTGCGCGGGATCCTGCAGCCGTTCTTCCGGGTCTACTTCCGCCTGAGCCGCGTCGGCAGGGAGCACATTCCGGCAGACGGGCCGGTGCTCCTCGCGGCCAACCACCGCAGCTTCTCCGACCCCTTCATGATTGGGCTCTGCCCGCGCCGGCCGCTCCACTTCGTGGCCAAGGTGGAGCTGTTCGACAAGCGCTGGAAGGCGTGGATACTGCTCGCGCTCGGGGCCTTTCCGATCCGCCGTGGCGAGTCCGACGAGGACGCGATGGAGACCGCCCGCGTGATCCTCGAGCGTGGTGGCGCGGTCGGCATCTTTCCCGAGGGCACTCGCACGCGCCCCGGCCCGCTCGGCGAGCCGAAGCGCGGCGTCGGGCGCCTGGCGCTCGAGACCGGCGCCCCGATCGTGCCCGTTGCGATCATCGGCACCGAGGACATCCGCAGGCGCTGGCGCATCCGCCCGCGCCGGGTCACCGTCCGCTGCGGGCGCGCCCTGACCTACCCGCGGCCGCTCGACCGCGAGCCGCGGCACGGGCTCGCGCAGGAGATCGCGAACCGCGTCTGGTCCTGCGTCGCGTTGCAGTGGGAGTACCTCGGCGGACTTCCGCCGATCCGGCGCGTGGTCGTGATCGGCGCCGGCAGCTGGGGGACGGCGGTCGCCACCCTGCTCGCGCGTGGAGGCGCGTCCGTGCAGCTCGTCTGCCGGTCCGCCGAGCAGGCGCGTGAGCTCGCCGCGCTTCGCACCAACGTGGGCTACCTGCCCGGTGTCACGCTGCCCGACACCGTCACCGTCGGCACCGCGCCGACGATCGACTGGGCCGAGGCCGACCTCGTCTGCCTGGCGGTCCCCTCGCAGCTCCTGCCCAACGCGCTCGAGTCGATCGCCTCCCGCATCCCCGACGACCTCGGCGTGCTCGTCCTGAGCAAGGGTCTGGTCGCACCCGCGGGCGCCGCACCGAGCGCACTCGCCAAAGACGTTCTCGGGAGCCGCCCGATTGCATGCCTCGGCGGTCCTGCGCACGCGGTCGAGTCGGTCCAGCGCGGCGCGTCCCTGACCGTCGCCACACCCGACCGCATCTTTGCGGCCCTGCTGGCGAGCTCATTTCGAAAGGGCCGGGTCGCATGCGAGACCAGCTCGGACCTCGTCGGCGTCGAGCTCGCCGGCGTCGCGAAGAACGCCGCCGTGCTCGCGGCGGGCGCCGCGCTCGCCGACGGGCCGAATGCCGCGGGCGCCGCGGCCGGCCGTGTCTACGCCGAGTGCTTCGCGCTCGCAAAGGCGCGGGGCGCCGAAGCGGAGAGCTTCGTCGGCCCCACCGGCGCGGGAGACCTGGTCGCGACCGTGCTGGCCGCCCACAGCCGCAACCGCCGAGCCGGCGAGCTGCTCGCCCAGGGCATGGTCCCGGAGGACATCCCCGGGGTGCTCGGCCAGGTGCCCGAGGCGCTCCACGTGCTCCCGGTGCTCGCACAGGCGATGGACGACGCCGGCGTCAGCGCACCGGCGACGCACGAGCTCGCCGCGCTGGCCGAAGGCCGGATCGGCGCAGAGCAATGGCTCGCCGCCACCCGCCGCCCGGCCGCTCGCTCGCGAGCGGCCTGAGCGACTCTCACCATGAGGGCGTCACGCGCGGAGTACGCTCTTGAACGTGGAGGGGAACGCCCACGGGCCAAGCGACAAGGCCGCGCTCGACAAGGATTTCTCGGACTTCTACCGGGAGCACCTGCGCGACGTCTACAACTACACCTACTACCGCACGGGCAATCACCACGACGCGGAGGATCTGACCACGCAGACGTTCCTGCAGGCCTACCGGCACTTCGAGCGTGCCCAGCGGGAGTCCGACGGGCGCCCCTTGCGGCCGTGGCTGATCCGGATCGCGCACAACCTCGCCGCCAACTACTACCGGGACCGGTCGCGCAAGCCGACCTCGGCGCTCGACGCAGACGTCGGGGAGCCCCACGACACAGAGGATCTCGTCGTCGGCAGAGAAGACGCCGTTGCAGTACTGGAGGGTGTGCGCAACTTGCCCGAGGACAGACGTGAGGCCCTGATCATGCGCTTCGCACTCGGCATGGACAACCGCGAGATCGCCCGCGCGCTCGGCAGAACCGACGGCGCCACCAAGGTCCTGATCCACCGTGCGATCAAGCAGCTGGAGCAGGACATGGAGAAGAAGGGACAGACTGTGGGGGAGATATGAGCGAGCCCGCCGAGAACATCGAGCCGCGGCTTCGGATCGAGCGCCTGCTGGAGACAGCGTTCAGACCGGTCGACCCGCCTGCGAGCCTGGTCGACGAGCTGGAGGTGAAGCTGACGGAGGTGCAGGCGGCGGCGATCGAGGCCCTCGAGGAGATGACCGACTGGGAGCTCGCCGCGATGCGCGACCCGCGCAACTGGGTCCGCCCGGCGGCCGCACTCGTCGCCGGGACAGCGGCCGGCACGGCGCTGGTCGTGCTCCAGGTCCGGCGTGGTCGCCGGCAGCGGAGCGGCGGTCTGAAGGGACTGGCCGCACAGGGCGGCAAGGAGCTCCTGGGGGCTGTGGAGCGCACTCGGAGCCGCATTCGTTGAGCACGCCCTGCTGTCTGCTACGTTAGCGCCGTCGACTGATGAGCGACGACCCTCCTCGAAGTCCCAGCGGACATACCCACGTCCGCCTGAAGTGGACAGCCGGCGCCGGTAGGGCCCGCTTCTGCACGCACCGTCCTCGCTGACGTGACCGGCCTCTTCCTCTTCCTGCTGGTCCTGCTCGTGTTCGTGAACGGGTTCTTCGTGGCGGCCGAGTTCGCGCTCGTCCGCTCCCGGCGCTCACGCGTCGAGGAGCTTGCGAAAGGGTCGAAGCGGGCGGCGCTGGCGCTCCACGAGCTAGAGCGGATCGACGAGTACCTGTCGGCCGCCCAGGTAGGGATCACGATGGCTTCGATCGGCCTCGGTTTCCTGGGCGAGCCTGCCATCGCTGCGTTGGTCGAGCCTCTGTTCGGCGGCCTTAGCCATGGCGCCTCGGTCGCGATCTCCGTCGCGATCGCATACGCGCTCGTGACCGCTTTGCACGTGATCATCGGTGAGCAGGCGCCGAAGATCATGGCGATCACCCACCCCGAGCGGGTCGCACTCTGGTCGTCGAGGCCGCTGGAGTGGTTCCGGGTGGGCTTCCATCCCGTGATCTGGGCGCTGAACAACGCCGCCAACTTCGTCATCAAGCGGATTCTCCGGATCCAGGTGGAGCACGACGCGGAGATCGCGAGCGCCGAGGAGCTGCGGCGCCTGATCGGCCGCGGCGAGCGGGTGGGGCAGCTCGACCCGGGCGAGGCGGACATGCTCGAGGGCGTCTTCCACCTCCACGAGCAGGAAGCGCGCCAGGTGATGACCCCCACGCCGGCGCTCGTGACCGTCAATGCGGACGACACCGTCGAGGCCGCCCTGCGCCGCTGCATCAGCTCCGGCCACACGCGGCTGCTCGTGATCGAGGACGACAACCCGGACCGCGTGCGCGGCGTCGTGCACTCCAACCGGCTCGCGCAGGCCCTCATGAGCGACGGCGCAACGCATCGATCTCCCCGTTCGTGCGCGAGGCTCTCATCATGCCCGAGACGAAGCCGCTCGATGACCTGCTCACCGACATGCGCCGTCAACGTGCATCGCTCGCAGTGATCGCCGACGAGTTCGGCCGCACGGCCGGAATCGTGACCGTCGAGGACATCATCGAGGAGATCGTGGGCGAGATCGTGGACGAGACCGACCCCGTGCTGTCCTCGATCCGGCAGCTGGTGAACGGCGACTGGTTCGTCCGGGGTCACGTATCGCTCGGCGACCTGGAGGACTTCGGCATCAAGCTCCCCGTCGAGACCGACGCCTATACGTCGGTCGGCGGGTACGTCTTCGGCGAGCTGGGCCGGCTGCCGAAGCGCGGCGACATGATCACCGCCAACGGCTACCGGATCCGGGTCGAGTCGGTGCGCGAGAACCGGGTCGACGCGGTGCGCATCCAATCCGTCACCGGCGAGCTGCCTCAGGCGCCCGTGCCTGAAGGCGGCTCCTGACACCGCGTCGATCCGTCCGCAAGCGCCCCTACCTTGGAGCGCGTCGCTTCCGTCCCCGGACCCGGAGGACTTTCTATGTGGTGCGCGCGCTTCACCGAAAGCCAGCTGGAGACTCTCAAGGATCTGATCCGGATCCAGGGCGAAGTGGGATCTGACCTCGAGGGTGCGCTCGAAGCACTGGAGCTCGCCCGCTGGGACGACCTGCCCGAGGCCGAGCTGCCCTGGAACCTCGATCACCGATCAGGCGGAATTGCAGGGCATCAGCGAGGCCGACGTGATCTGGGACATCGCCGGCCGCCGGAAGGAAGACCCGGCGCCGCGGATCAAGCCCCCGGCGAAGCGGCCCGCCAAGCGCACCACCAACGGCCGGCGCAAGTCGACCACCTAGTAGAGCCGCACCTAGTACTCGTAGAAGCCGCGGCCTGACTTGCGGCCGAGCCTGCCCTCGCCGACCAGGCGCTTGATCCGCCCCGGCGGGCGGTGCGCGGGGTCCGACGTGTCGGCGTGCAGCGCCTCGCCGATCGCGTCGGCGACGTCGATCCCCACGAAGTCGAGCAGCTCCAACGGCCCCATCGGATGGGACGCGCCGAGCTTCATGCACGTGTCCACCTGGTCCGGGTCGAGGCCGGTGCGCTCGAGCAGCCGCACCGCCTCGAACAGGTAGGGGAACAGGAGCCGGTTCACGACGAATCCGGGCTCGTCGGGCACCACCACTGCGGACTTCCCGACGACCGCGCAGAAGGCGTGCGCCCGATCGCGCGTGGCCGCGCCGGCGTCGTCCGGAAAGCACAGCTCCACGAGCTCCATGCGCGTCACCGGGTTGAAGACGTGCAGGCCGAAGAACCGGCTCGGCACCCCGGAGGCCGCCGCCAGCTTCGCAATGCTGAGCGAGGACGTGGTGCTGGCGAGGAGCGCCTGGTCGTCGAGCCGCGCGGCGAGGGCGCCCAGCACCTCCTCCTTTGCGTCCTGCTCCTCTGCCACCGCCTCCACTGCCAGCGAGGCGGCGGCGAGCGTGTCCAGGTCGGTCGTGAGAATCACCGGCGATTCCTCGCCGAGGCTCTCCCGCGCGCCGGCGAGGGAGCGGTCACTTCTTCCCCAGAGCGTCACCTCGAGGCCGCGTGCGGCCGTCGCCTCGGCCAGCCCGCACGCGATCGTGCCGGCTCCCGCGATCCCGAGCCGCTCCGGGTTTCCGCGTTGGATCGCGGGATCCGGGCCGGTTTGCGCCGATTGACTCATGAGTCAATGGGATAACATAAACGTCGCAGGACGCACGAGCTCGGCAACGAGGAGCTCTCAAGTTTCAGAGCCGGACCGGCTCGAGAGAGGCGAGCGGCCCGGCATCGAGTCGACTGGAGGGACCGATGCAGAACGGCAAGGGCCGTGAAGTCGTGATCGTCGAGGCTGCCCGCACCCCGATTGGCCGCGGGCACCCCGAGAAGGGCTACTACAAGGACACGCACCCCAACGAGCTGCTCGGCAAGGCCTTCAGCGAGGTCATCAGCCGCGCCGGCATCCCCGCCGACGCCGTCGAGGACGTGATCACCGGCTGCGTCCAGCAGATGGGCGAGCAGGGTTTCAACATCGGCCGCAACGCCTGGCTGCAGGCAGGGCTCCCGATGACCACCCCCGCGACCACCGTCGACCGCCAGTGCGGCTCGGCGCAGCAGGCCGTCAACTTCGGCGCCGCACTCGTCGGCGCCGGTGTGCACGACGTCGTGATCGGCGGCGGCGTGGAGCACATGGGCCACATCCCGATGGGCGTGATGTTCAACTTCGTGGACCAGATCGGCTCGCCGTGGCCGGAGGAGCTGATGGCGCGCTACAACCTCGTGCCCCAGGGCATCTCGGCGGAGATGATCGCCGACCAGTGGGAGATTCCCCGCTCCGAGCTCGACGAGCTCGGCCTGCGCTCGCACCAGAACGCCGCGAAGGCGACCGAGGAGGGCCGCTTCGAGCGCGAGATGATCCCGATGGACGTGAAGACCAACGGCTCGGTGACCAGCGTGGTCACGGACCAGGGCATCCGCCCCGACACGAGCCTCGAGAAGCTCTCGCAGCTGAAGCCCGCGTTCAAGGAGGACGGCAAGGTGACGGCCGGCAACTCCAGCCAGATCTCCGACGGCGCCGCGGCGGTGCTGCTGATGACGCGCGAGAAGGCCGACGAGTACGGCCTGAAGCCGCGCGCGCGGATCATGGACCAGACCACGGTCGGGGTCGACCCGGTGATCATGCTGACCGGCCCGATTCCCGCGACCCGGAAGCTGCTCGAGCGCAACAGCATGAAGATGGGCGACATCGACCTGGTCGAGATCAACGAGGCCTTCGCCTCCGTGGTCGCGGCCTGGCGGCGGGAGCTCGAGCCGGACATGGACCGCGTCAACGTGAACGGCGGCGCGATCGCGCTGGGCCACCCGCTCGGCTCGACCGGCGCGCGCCTGATCACGACGCTCCTGCACGAGCTGGAGCGATCCGACAAGGAGATCGGTCTCGTGACGATGTGCTGTGGCGGCGGGCTCGGCACGGGCACGCTGATCCAGCGCGTCTGATCATCAACCAGGAAGTCGAAGGAGGCGCGGAATGGACCTGACCCTGAGTCCCAGCGAGGAGGCCTTTCGCGACGAGCTGCGCGGCTGGCTCGAGTCCAACAATCCGGGCAAGCCGCCCGAGGACGAGGCCGAGGGCTTCCAGTGGCGACGCCGCTGGCAGGCGCAGCTCCACAAGGGCGGATGGGCCGGCCTCTCGTGGCCCAAGGAGTACGGCGGCCGCGGCGCGACGCTGATCGAGCAGGCGATCTTCTCCGAGGAGATGGTCCGCTCCAACGTGCCCGCGCCGGCCAACGTGCTGGGCCTCGTGATGGGCGGGCCGGTGGTGATCCACCACGGCACCGAGGAGCAGAAGCAGCGCTACCTGGAGCCGATCCTCTCGGCGGAGGAGATCTGGTGCCAGGGCTTCTCGGAGCCGGAGGCGGGGTCCGACCTCGCCTCCCTGAAGACGCGCGCCGTGAAGCGCGACGGCGGTTGGGTCGTGAGCGGGCAGAAGGTCTGGACCACGCTCGCGCACGAGGCCAAGTGGTGCATGCTGGTGGCGCGCACGGATCCCGACGCGCCCAAGCACCAGGGCCTCACCTACTTCCTGATGGACATGGATCAGGCCGAGGTGGATGTGAAGCCGCTCGTGCAGATCACGGGCGAATCCGAGTTCAACGAGATCTTCATGGACGAGGCCTACATCCCCGACGAGAACGTGATCGGGGGAGTCGGGAACGGATGGGGGGTCGCGATCACGACGCTCATGAACGAGCGCGCCGGCCTCGCCTTCGCCGCCCAGGCGGCGCTCAAGACCCACATTCGCGGCGCGATCGACCTCGCCAGGTCCACCTCGCGCGACGGGCAGCATCCGACCTCCGAGGATCCGGTGATCCGCGATCGGCTCGCGCAGCTCTTCATCGAGTCGGAGATCTTCCGGGTGACGAACTACCGCGGTCTCACCAAGATCATGAAGAACGGTGTTCCCGGCCCGGAGGGGTCGCTGGGCAAATGGCAATGGGCCGAGGTGAACCAGCGCCTGATGGAGCTGGCGCTCGAGATCGAAGGGCCCTACGGGCAGTTCAAGGACGGCTCCGAATATGCGATCGACGGCGACTGGCAGTACCAGTTCCTGCGCACACGGGCGAACTCGATCGAAGGCGGCACCACGGACATCCTCAAGAACATCGTGGCCGAGCGCGTGCTCGGGCTGCCCAAGCTGCGATGAACTTTGACTTGACAGATGAGCAGCAGATGCTGCAGGCGGCGGCGCGGGATTTTCTCGCGGCGCGGCTGAATTCGGAGAAGCTCCGCGAGGCGGCCGACTCCGAGGACGCCTTCAACCCGGACCTGTGGAAGGAGATCTCCGACCTCGGCTGGCCGGGCCTGCTGGTCAGCGCCGACCACGGCGGGCAGGAGCTCGGCACGATCGAGCTCGCGGTGCTGTTCGAGCAGCTGGGCTACGCGCTCGCGCCCGGCCCTGTGTTCTCGAACACGCTCGCGGCGCTCGCGCTTCAGACCGCGGCCACCGACGATCAGCGCGAGCGCTGGCTGGCGCCGCTGGCCGCCGGTGAGAAGCGCGGCACGATCGCGCTCTGGGACCGCGGGGCCGGCTGGACGCCCGCCGACGTGACTCTCGAGCCCGAGTCCGCCAACGGCGGCTTCAAGCTCAACGGCGAGAAGCTCTTCGTGCTGGACGCGGGCGACCGCCGATTTCTTCATCGTCGGCGCCAAGGGAGACCGCCGCTTCATCGTGGAGCGCGACGCTCCCGGCGTCACGGTCACGCCGACGCCCACGATCGACGCGACCCGCAAGCAGTACGCGGTCAAGCTCGACGGGGTGAAGGTCGACGAGGACGCCGCCTTCGGTGGCGACGGGGCGATGGAGGACGCACGGATCCGCGCCTACATCGCGGTCGCGGCGGAGCTCACCGGCATCGCCCAGCGCGCGCTCGAGATGGCGGTCGACTACGCCAAGGAGCGCAAGCAGTTCAACCGCCCGATCGGCGCCTACCAGGCGGTCTCGCACCGCTGCGCCCAGATGCTGCTCGAGACGGAGGGCGCCCGCTCGGCCTCCTACTACGCGGCCTGGACCGCCGACAACGAGCCCGAGACCGCGCCCCTGGCGGCCTCGATGGCGAAGGCCTACGCCTCCGACGCGGGCACGCCGCGTCACCGGGTGCGTCGCTGCAGGTTCACGGCGGGATCGGGTTCACGTGGGAGCACGACCTGCACCTGTTCCTCAAGCGCGCCCAGTCGGACGCCGTCATGTTCGGCGACTCGCGCTGGCACCGCGAGCGCGTCGCGCGAGCCGGGATCGACGGCGCCGCGGCGCAGAAACCGGCTGAAGTCGGCGCTCCGGGCCGATGCGTGGCATTGACCGCGAAGCTGCAGCCGTCGGCGACGCTACAGCCGAGCCGGCCGCCCGACGAACTGCGTGACAGCCGGAGATCGCGCTTGCGTGGACGTCCGCGAAGCCACGCTGCAGCCGCAGCGCCCCGACGATCTCGTCCTGATCGAACATCCGCGAAGCCCGCTCGCGCGCGCGTCGGCCGCCGACTCGAACCGCGCCGTGAGCCGGCTCGATCGCGCCAGCGCGACGCTGCGGCAGCTCGTGAAGATCGCGATCCGGCCGCCCGGCGTCAGCACGCGCGTCATCTGATCGAGGGCCTTGAACGGCTCGGCGAACAGGTTGAGCGCCGCGAAGCAGCAGACCGCGTCGAAGGACGCATCGCGGAAGGGCAGCTCGAGGCGTCCCCGTGCACGAAGACCGCGTTCGCGAGCCCGGCCTCCTTCGTCTCGCGGACGGCGCGCTCGAGCATCGGACGGGACGCGTCGATGCCGACCACGATTCCCTCCGGGCCGACAGCACGCGCGAAGTCTCGCGAGAAGTTGCCCGGCCCGCAGGCGACGTCGAGCACGCCGTCGCCGCGCGAGAGGCCGAGCAGCAGCCGGGCGATCCGCCGCTCGTCGGCCATGCCGGGCCCGAGCACGCCCTTGGCCGCGCGCCCGAGCGCCGGGCGCCACCAGCGCTCGTACACCTTGCTGAGCGCGGTGGTCTGCATCAGCTCGCGTGCGATGCCGGCTTGGTCGAGGTCTCGCACGACCACGTCGAGGTAGCCGTCGCGGCGCTCGATCCCGGGCTCGGCCAGGAATTCGGGTCGAAAGAGCGGTAGCGCGCGGTCGGCCGCGCTCAATCGCCGCGCGGGCCGCTCGAGAACGAGGCTCGGAAGCGGCAGCTCGTGCTCCTGCACGTGGCCCGAGTTCTGGCCCTCGCGCGCCAACCGCTCGAGCCGCTCGATCGCGCGTTCGCCCTCGATCCTGACCGGGTCGCCGGGCTGTAGGTCGGCGATCAGGCGCGCGACTCGGTCACGGATCTGCAGCGCGAAGTGGGGGGCGGCCGGTCCGACGAGCGCGCGGATGTCCTCGACGGTCACCCGGTGGCCGGGTGCCAGGCGTTCGGGGCTCTCCGCCCCGCTCAAGTCGAGCCCTGCTGCTTGACGCGCACGATCTCCATCAGCTGATCGACATGTGCCTGCAAATCGAGGCTGATTGCGATCCTCGTCCCCCATGAGCCAGGCGTGATTGTAGACCCCGCGCACCGGGTCGAAGCGGTAGCCGGGCTGGATGTCGAGCAGGTAGTTCTCGAGCTGGGTCGGCAGCTCCTTCGAGGAGTCGAGCAGGAGCAGGGGGCCGTATTTCCCGGACGAGGCGAGCGCCGCGCCGGCGCCCGCGTCCTGCTCGCGGTCGACGTTCGCGAACACGAGGCCGTGCCCCGGGTCCTGCAGTCCCCAGCCGAAGTCGCCGTCCGTGTACCTGCGCGAACGCGATCGCGTTCTCGACGGGGGTCTTGCCCGAGACACGCTTGACGCTGCCGAGCTTGCGCAGCCTGGTGATCACCGAGTCGGCGATCACGCGAGGGTGGGCCGAGCACGTAGATGCTCGGCTGCTCGTGGCGCTTGATGGCCCGCACGGTCGGGCGCCGGAAGCTTGTCCTTCTGGGCGAACAGCACCGGGTCCCCGGACTTCGCCGCCCATGCCGCGGCCGGCATCGCGAACGCCTTGTCGTCACCGGACGCGATCAGCAGGCGCGCGGAAGGCTCGCCGGCGACCTGGGTCTGGAAGCTGTCGATCGACTCCGCGAGCGCGAACGCGTCCCGGCCCGACACGGACGTCGTGCGCAGGTTGCTCGGCGCGGCGACGTCGCCCACCCGCAGCGCCTGGGCGCCCTTGGCGTCCGCCGATCCGCCCGGCGCAAGGGTGTCGAGGGCCTCGCGCGTGGCGTCCGGGACGTCGTCACGCGAGCCGAACAGCACGGGCGCCCGCAGTGGCGGCGCCATCAGCACCGAGGCCGCGATTGCGGATCGCCAGTCGTCCTCGTTCACGATCGACACGATCTCGGGCCGGGTGGTCGTCGATTGGCTCGGGTAGACCGCGACCGCGACGGCGGCCGCATCCGCGACCGGATCCTTGCCGCCCACCCGGGTCGTGTTCTTGGTGGCGAGCGCCGGGAAACCGAGCACGCTCTGCTTCGCGGTGTCCTCGTTCAGACGGACCTCCACCGCGCTCGGCTCGTCCGAGCCGCAGCCGGATCCGAAGATGGCCGCCACCGCGACCAGCGCGACCGCCACGAGCGCCGCCGCGGTCGCCAGAAAACCCCTGGATCTGGAGCGCGGAGGCGTCATCCGAGGCGGCCACGATAGCGGCTGCAGCGGGCCTCACGAGCCGCATCGCGCTGCCCCCGAGGCACCGATTTCAGGCGATATCCGGCCGCCGAGGGGGTAATATGGACGTTGGTTGACTGATCAGTCAACCGCCGGACGGCGTGCCCCACTAAGGATCCGGCCGCCGGCGGCCGAAAGGCTCGGAGTTCCGTCATGGATTTTCGCCTCAGCGACGAGACCCTGGAGTGGCAGCAGTACTGCCGCAAGTTCGCACGTGAGGTCGATCCGCCCGGTCGCCCCCAAGCACGACCGCGAGGAGAGCGTCCCCTACGAGGTGATCAAGGAGGCCTACCAGTGGAACCTGGCCGGCCTCGACTGGATCATGTCGCTGCAGGACGACCCCGAGGGGCTGAAGGGCGTGATCTACGCCGAGGAGCTCCACTGGGGCTGCGCGGGCATCGCGCTCGCGATCTCGGCATCCTCGCTGTGCGCCGCCGGAATCGCTTCGTCCGGCACCCCCGAGCAGATCGGCCGCTGGATCCCCGAGGTGGTCGGCACCAAGGACGAGCCGAGGCTCGGCGCCTACGCGGTCACCGAGCCGCAGGCCGGCTCCGACGTGAAGTCGCTGCGCACGACCGCCAAGCGCGACGGCGACGACTGGATCCTGAACGGCACCAAGACCTTCATCTCCAACGGCGGCATCGCGGACGTGACCGTGGTGGTCGCCACCGTCGACCCGCACCTCGGCCACCGTGGCCAGGCCTCGTTCGTCGTCACCAAGGACAACCCCGGCCTTCGCCTCGGCCAGAAGGAGTCGAAGCTCGGTATCCGCGCATCGCAGACGGCCGAGATCGTGCTCGAGGACTGCCGCGTGCCCGGCGACGCGCTGCTCGGCGGCGAGGAGAAGCTCCAGAAGAAGCTCGAGCGTGCCCGTTCGGGCAAGAGCTCGCAGTCTTCGGGGGCGCTCGCGACTTTCGAGCTCACGCGCCCGACCGTAGGGCGCGTCGGCCCTCGGGATCGCCCAGGCGGCATACGAGTGGACGCTCGAGTACCTCTCCGCCCGCTACGACAACGGCCGGCCGCTGCTCGAGGAGCAGCGCATCCAGCAGGTGATCGCCGACGTCGCGACCGAGATCGAGGCCGCCCGGCTGCTCGTGTGGCGGGCCGCCTGGATGGGTCGCAACGGCGTGCCGATGACCAGCGGCCAGGGCTCGATGTCGAAGCTCAAGGGCGGCGACGTCACGATGTGGGCGACGACCACCCTGATGGACCTCGTCGGCCCGGAAGCGCAGAGCATGGACTGCCCGCTCGAGAAGTGGTTCCGGGACGCCAAGATCTACCAGATCTTCGAGGGCACGGCCCAGATCCAGCGTCTCGTCATCGCGCGCATGCAGGCGGCTGAGTACGCCGAGCGCCTCCAGTTCGCCAGGGACGTCGCGGCCACGAACGGCACGGTCGTGTCGCAGGCGCCCGGCAACGCGCAGTCGGAGACGCCGCGCGGCCGCCGAGCGCGAGAAGGTCGCGGCCAGCTAGCCGCGCTTCCGGCGCCTCCCGGGCTCGGCTACGCTGAGCCCGGTTGCCAGGTCACAGCCACCACCATCACGCGCACCTCGACGCGCGCCGCGCGACCAACCGGCGGCGCATGCTCGTGGCGCTGGCGATCAACCTCGCGATGCTCGCGGCCACGGTGGTCGGCGGGATCCTCGCGAACTCGCTCGCCCTGCTCGCGGATGGCGGCCACCTCGCCTCCGACGTAGCTGCGATCGGGATCGCGCTGCGTCGCCGCGCGGCTTGCCTCCGTGGCGCCGACGGCGGCGCGCACGTACGGCCTTCAGCGCAGCGAGGTGATCGGCGCGCTTGATCAACGGCGTCGGCCTGGTGGTGGTCTCGGCGCTGATCGTGTTCGAGGCCGTTGCGCGTTTCTCCGACCCGCCGGACGTCGGCGGAGTGGGCGTGCTCGTGCTCGGCTTCGTCGGCCTGCTCGGCAACGCAGCGGCGACGCTCGTGCTCATGGGCGGCGAGCGGAAGGACCTCAACCTCGAGGCGGTGCTCCGCCACTCCTTCGCCGACGCGCTCAGCTCGCTGGGCGTGGTGGTCGCGGGCGCGGTCGTGCTGGCCACCGGCTGGAACGCGGCCGACCCGCTCGCCAGCCTCCTGATCGCGGGCCTGATCGCGGCCAGCTCGTGGCGACTGCTCAAGGACCCGATCGACGTGCTGATGGAGGCCGCGCCGGCCGGCATGGACGCGCGCGAGATCGGGGAAGCGCTTGCGGCGGACCCGGACGTGACCGAGGTCCACGACCTGCACGTGTGGACCGTCACGTCCGGCTTCCCGGCCCTCTCGGCACACGTGGTCGTCAGCCAGGCATGCGACCGGGACCTGGTGCGCCACCGGCTCGAGAAGCTGCTCGAGGACCGCTTCGACATCCACCACACGACGCTGCAGATGGTGCGCGCGGCCGAGACGGGCGAGCTGCTCCAGGTGGAGCGGCCCTAGGGCAAGCGCACTAGATGATCACGGGCACGGTGCCGCCGTCCACGCTCCAGGCGGCGCCGGCCACGTAGGACGCTCGCTCCGAGCACAGGAACACGATCGCGGCCGCGATCTCCTCGACCTCGGCGAGCCGCCCGATCGGCCGTCCCTCGCCGGCCTTCGCGAGCGCCTCCTCGGCACCGGAGAGCCCGGAGAGCTCGGCGGACTGGTCCGCGAGGCCGCCCTCGGCCACCCACAGCTCCGACTTCGTCGGGCCCGGGGCAGATCGCGTTCACGAGCACGCCGCTCGCCGCGCAGCCGGTCGGCGAAGAGCCGTGACAGCGAGAGCTGCGCCGCCTTCGCGACGGAGTACTCGGGCATGTTGCGGGAGGGCCGCTTGCCGGCCGTGCTGGAGACGTTCACGACTCGCCCCCAGCCGCGCTCGCGCATGCCGGGGACGACCGCCCGCGTCGCGCGCAGCGAGGCCATCACGTTCAGGTCCCAGGCTGCCTGCCAGTCCTCGTCGGGAACGTCGTCGAGGTCCCGCCACCGTGCGCCCCCGGCGTTGTTGACGAGCACGTCCACCGGGCCGAGGCGGTCCGCCGCGGCCTCGGCCATGCGCTCGCCGGCGTCCGGCTCGGTCACGTCGCACGGGAAACGCCTCGGCCCGCCCGCCCTCGCGCGCACATGCGGCGGCCGCATCGCGCAGCTCTTCCTCCGAGCGCGCCACGAGCAGCACCGAGGCCCCCTCGGCGCACAGCTGTCTCGCGGTCTCCCGCCCGATCCCGCGGCTCGCGCCGGTGACGATGCACGCCCTGCCTCGGAGTCCCAGGTCCATCGCGCGCCCAGTCTAAGAGGCTCTAACGACAGGCAATCCTGCGTTGCACGGGAATCGCGGAGGGAGGATCGCAGACACCGTTCGCGTCCTGGCTGATACAGTTCCGCGCGCTTTGCAGGCAATTCGCTCGCGGGAGGTGCGATCGACGCCGAAAAGCGCTGAGTCTGTCGCCGGAGGCGGCAGAGCGGGGGAACCACCCTCCACAAAGAACGGGGACCGCGAGCGCGGACCCTCGGGGCTAATCGCCGGATGGCGGCGTAGCGCAACTCTTTCAGCGCGAGCCCGACAGCTAACCCCGTAAGCGCCGGAAAGAGCCAACATGGCAGGACCAGCCCCCAATCGCCGTTCACGACCCTGGTCGTGCGTGGCCCTGATCGCCGCCGCGCTCGCGGCGTGGCACTCGCCGCCGGCGCCCTCGCACGGGCAGACGCTGTCGAGCATCAACTCGAAGCTCGAGTCGACGCGCGCGCAAGCTCGAGCACGTGCGGGCCGCGAGCAGTCCCTCACCACCAACATCAGCGCGCTCAGCAGCCGGATCCGGACGCTCAGCGGCGAGATCGCCGTGCTGCAGCGGCAGGAGCGCCGCGCGCAGGCGGTGCTCGACGCACGCCGCGCCGAGCTCGCGCGCGTGCAGGCGCGCTACCAGCAAGGAGTACGTGCGCTATGTGCGGCTGCGGAAGGAGCTCGCGAAGGCACAGCTGGTGCTCGCGGACCGGATGGTCGCGATCTACAAGTCCGACGAGCCCGACCTGCTCGCGGTGGTGCTCGAGGCGGACGGCTTCAGCGACCTGCTGGTGCGTGCGGACTACCTGAGCCGGATCGGCAAGCAGGACCAGCGGATCGTCGGCTCGCGTGAAGAGGCTGAAGGAGGAGTCGCAGCGCAAGAAGGAGCTGCTCGAGGCGCTCAAGAAGCGCGCCGAGGCGGCGGTGGCGGAGATCGAGGCCAGGACGCGCGAGCTCGCGCAGACGCGCGCCGGCATCGAGAGCCGCCAGGCGGACCTCGCCGGCGGCCGCGCGACGCAAGCGCGGCTCGCTGTCGAGCGTGCGCGAGCACGAGCACGAGCTCGAGGGCGATCTCGCGGCGCTCCAGGCGGCCTCCGCCCAGGTCACCGGGCAGCTTCAGGGGTCGGGCGGCCGTGCGCCGGCGGGACCGATCCGCCAGGGCAGCGGCGGCTACATCTGGCCGGTGAACGGACCGGTCGTGTCGGGCTTCGGGATGCGGTGGGGCCGCCTGCACGCGGGCGTCGACATCGCCGTACCGACCGGCACGCGCGATCCGCGCGGCGGCGAGCGGCTCGGTGGCGCTGGCCGGTTGGATGAGCGGGTACGGCCAGTACACGTGCATCAACCACGGCGGCGGGGTCGCCACCTGCTACGCCCACCAGTCCTCGATCGGCGTGAGCGTCGGGCAGTCCGTGACGCAGGGACAGGTGATCGGCTCCGTCGGCTGCACCGGCCACTGCTTCGGCCCGCACCTCCACTTCGAGGTCCGGATCAACGGCTCAGCCCGTCGATCCGATGGGCTACCTGTAGGGCATCTAAGGCACGAACAGACCCTGGCGTAGGAACGCGGCGCCGGCTGCATCGCGCACCTCGAACGCGCCGAGCTCCCAGACCGCGCGCCGGTTCTCCTCGACGACACCCGGCAGCACGGCGTCGGCTGTGGTGGAGATCGAGCAGGTGGCACCCACGGTCGTCTCGGGCGTGGCGGTGCACGGTACTCCGAACGGCAGCGCCTGGTCGCTCACGGTGGCCGGCCCGGGGCCGCCGGGATGAGGCGTGTTGTCACGATCGGTGATGCGCAGCACCGGGCGGGCTTCGAGCTGTCCGGTGTAGTCGGCGAGATCGGCGGTGCGGCGGACGTCCCTGACGTCCACTTGGAACCGCACGTCCGCCTCATCCAGCGCGGTCGCGGGATTGCCGTTCTTCGCATTGACGACGGCGGAGTTGACGGACCGCTTGCCGAGCGTCAGCTCCGATGAGGCGGATGTGGGCGGCGCGCACGAGTCGAACGAGAGCGGCGCACCATGGGTGCGGTTCGGCGCCGTGCACGGCTGATACGCCGGCACCAGCGAGAGGTACGAGGGCGAGGCGCCTCGCGGTCGTGGGTAGCCGAGCGCCGGCAGCGGCTGCCAGTCGGCGTGGCGATGGCAGTACCTGCGGAAAGCCCTGACTGACCTGCACCTCGCCTCCACCGGCGGAGCTCGCCGACCAGATCCTGAAATTCCGCTCGAATGCGATCCGGGTGCCGTCCGGTGACCATGCGGGCGAGTGGTCGCCAGCCGCATTCGAGGTCACCCGCACGACGTCGCTTCCGTCGCGCTTCATCGTGTAGATCCCGGGGCCGTCGCGGTTCGACGACACCGCTGAGTCGCGCGCCGGTCGGCGACCAGTCGGGAGAGCCCTCGAAGGCGGCGCTGTTCGTGACGTTCGTGAGGTTGCCGCCGTCCGGATCCATCAGGTAGATCTCGCCGCCCGCCCCCGGAACGCGATCCGGGATCCATCCGGCGACCAGGAGGGCTCAGACCCGAACCGCCCGGTGCCAGAACGCCCTGTGCCGTCCGCGTTGATGACCGTGATCTCACCCTCGGCCACGAAGGCGATGCGCGTACCGTCCGGAGACCACGCCGGACTCTCGTCCAGCGACGGGGCAGAGAAGTTGTGCCGATCGCTGCCGTCCGGCTTGATCGTCGTCACGGCATAGTCCTCGCTGTAGGCGAGGCGGGCGCCGTCTGGCGACCACGCGGGCGTCAGGTTGTCAGATGCCGGCAGTAGGAACGGAGTTGCGGGAGCTGCCGTCCGGGTTGACGGTCTCAAGGTCGTAGTTCTCGGCGAAGCAGTCGGCGTCGACTTCGTACGCGATCCGGCCGTTGGCGCCCGGGAACGCGGCGTCCGCGATCGGCGCCAGCGCGGCCGGCGCGATGATCGCCAATAGGCAGAGCAGTCGACGCACCCGATCCTCCGTGCGAGACGCTACCGCCGTCGCCCGACCGGCACAAGTGGATAATCCACGCTCGATGCAGCCTGAGATCGATCTGGGCCCTGTCGCCCTCAAGACCTTCGGGCTCATGTTCGCGCTCGGCTTCCTGGCGGCCGCGGCGGTCTCGGGCCGGCGCTTCAAGGAGCTCGGCAAGCCGGTCGACTGGGCCTACGAGATGATCTTCGCGGGCCTCGTCGGCGGGATCGTCGGCGCGCGCGGCTACTACCTCGATCCAGAACTGGAGCGACGTCAGCGACGACTTCTTCGGCAACCTCTTCTCCGGCTCGGGTCTCGTCTGGTACGGCGGTGCGCTCGGCGGCGCGATCGCCGTCTTCGTCTGGGCCTGGTGGCGCGGCTTCCTGGGCCTCGCGCTGCTCGACCTCGCGGCCGCGCCGCTCGCGCTGGGATATGCGATCGGGCGGATCGGCTGCCAGCTCTCCGGTGACGGCGACTACGGGAAGCCCTCGGACCTGCCGTGGGCGATGTCGTACCCGGACGGCACGGTGCCGACCGACGACCGCGTGCAACCGACGCCGGTGTACGAGACGCTCGCGATGGGGCTCGTGGCGTGGGGCCTCTGGAGCCTGCGCGACCGGCTCGCGCCCGGACTCCTGTTCGCGCTCTACCTGGTGCTCTCCGGGCTCGAGCGCTTCCTCGTCGAGTTCGTGCGGCGAAATGACGAGGTGTGGGTCGGGACTGACGGTGCCCCAGATCGAGAGCCTGGGCCTGATGCTGGCCGGCCTCGTCTGGTTCGCGCTCGCGAGCCGCCGCCGGCCGGTCTTCGCCTGAGGCCGGTCTAGCGGATCTCGCCGTAGCCGATCTGGTCGTCGGCGCGGAAGAACGCCTCGAACGGCGCGTCGCGACCGGCAGTGGGCGCATCTCCGGCGATCGCGCCGATCACGCCGGCCTCCGGGTACTCGACCACGTCCGGGTGTCGCATGCTGGAGAACACGATGAAGCGGCAGGTGGACTCGGAGTGGTTCGACAGCGCGTGGGTGCCGTCCGGCCCGCGCCGGAAGGCGACCACGTCTCCGCGCTGCGAGCGTTCGCTCGCCGTCCGGCGTTCGCAGCGTGGGCACGCCATCCAGCACCAGCAGCCACTCCTCGTTGCCGTGGTGAAGGTGCGACACGCCCACGAGGCCTGGCTCGAGCTCGAAGATCGTTGCGCCGATCAGCTCGCCACCGATCCGGCGCCCCAAGTGAAGCATGCGCATCTTGGCGTCGCCGAGCGAGCGCTCGACGTCCCAGTCGCTGTCGTTGACGTTCAAGACAGTCGCCTCCCGCGGTCCTTACATCTTCCTCGCGAGCCACCGCAGCGACTCGCCCTGGAGCTCCGCGTCGTGCTGCGCGGAGCGGTGGTCGCCGCCCTCCAGCAGCAGCAGCCGCTTCGGCTCGGCGGCGCGCGCATAGAGCTCCTCCGAGTGCTGGTAGGGCACCTGCTCGTCGCCCTTGGCGTGGATCAGCATCAGCGGCTTCTCGCCCAGTCGCTCGACCGCGTCGCCGACCTCGTGCTCCTCGAGCCAGGCCATGAGCGCCGTGGCCTCGATCCGCATCGCCTCGAGGTAGCTGCCGGGTGCGGGCGGCTTGCCCGCGGCCACGGGCCGCACGCTCGTGAGCAGCATCTGCTCGGAGGCGGGGCAGATCGCGACCGCCGCGGCGACCGCGTCGCTGGCGGCCGCCATGTGGATCGCGAGCAGACCGCCCATGCTGGAGCCGCGGACGGCCACGCGGCGCTCGTCCACCTCGGGCCGCTCGGCGACGAAGCGCGCCAGCTTCTGGAGGTCCGCGATCACCCCGGGTCCAAGCGATCCTTCGGTCTCGCCGTGGCCGCGGTTGTCGAAGGTGAGCGCGGCGAAGCCGTGCGCGACGGCGGCACGTGCGTAGTCGGCGTGGTTCTCCTTCTGCGAGCCCGCGCCGTGGAAGACGATCACGGCCGGCGCCGGCTCGTCCTCGGGCGGAAGCCACAGGTGATATGCGATCCCGTCGAGGGTCCCTGACTCGCTCGGTGGTTGGGGCGGGCTGTAATCCATAATGAGCCCTCAGTATGGCCACCACCGCCCTGAGCCAGGCGTATCCCCTCGGCACCACGATCAACGAGCGCGGCCACCTCGAGGTCGGCGGCTGCGACGTGGTCGAGCTGGCGGAGCAGCACGGCACGCCCGCCTACATCTACGCCGAGGACGACATGCGCGCCCGGGCGCGCGCCTACCGGGAGGCATTCGCGGCCCGGACGGACGACTTCGAGGTGATCTATGCGTCGAAGGCGCTCCCGATCACGGCCGCCTACCGCGTGATGGCCGAGGAGGGCCTGTCGGTGGACGTGGCCTCCGGCGGTGAGCTCTACCTCGCGCTCAGAGGCGGCGTTCCGCCGGAGCGGATCTTCATGCACGGCAACAACAAGGCCCCGGCGGAGCTCGAGCTCGCGCTCGACGCCGGGATCGGCTACATCGTGCTGGACTCGTTCCGGGAGATCGAGCTGGTGGAGGAGCTGCTCGCGGGGACGGGCCGGCGGCAGCCGGTCCTGATCCGGCTCACGCCCGGCATCAAGCCCTCCACGCACTCCTACATCCAGACCGGACAGCTCGACTCCAAGTTCGGCTTCGGCCTGGAGGACGGGCTGGCGGCCGAGGCGGTGCGCCGGGTGCGAGGCGTCCGACCGGATCGAGCTCGTCGGCATCCACGCCCACATCGGCTCGCAGATCTTCGAGCTCGAGCCGTACGCGAAGACGATCCGGCTGCTCGCCGACTTCGTCGAGGCGGTCGGGTTCGAATGCCGGATGCTGAACATAGGTGGCGGCCTGGGCATCGCCTACACCGCCGAGGACGAGCCGGCCTCGGTCGACGACTACGCCGACGTCAAGGTCCGGGGCGTCCAGCAGGTCTTCGACCCGGTGCCGCGGATCCTGGTCGAGCCGGGCCGCTCGCTGGTCGGCAACGCCGGCCTCACCGCCTACCGGATCGGCACGATCAAGGAGATCCCCGGCGTGCGGACCTACGTGTCGGTCGACGGCGGCATGTCGGACAATCTTCGCCCGATGCTCTACGGCGCCCGCTACGAGGCCGCGATCGCCAACCGGCCCGACGCGCCCGCGACCGACGTCGCGACGATCGCCGGCATGCACTGCGAGTCGGGGGACATCCTGATCAAGGACGTGGCGATCCCGGCGCCTCGGTCGGGCGACGTGCTCGTGACGCCCGCCACCGGCGCCTACGGATACGCGATGGCGAACAACTACAACGGCGTCCCGAGGCCTCCGGTGATCTTCTGCAGGGAGGGCACCGCGAAGGTGGTCGTCCGCCGCGAGACCTACGAGGACCTCGCGGCGCGCGACGAATGACCGAGCCTTTTCGAGTCGGGCTCCTCGGCCACGGGACCGTCGGATCGGCATTTGCGGCGCTCGTCGAAGAGCGCGCCGACGCGATCGCGACCGCGACCGGGCGGCGGCCGGAGATCGCAGGCGTGCTGACGCGCTCGCGGGGAAGCTTCCGCGAGATCCTGGATGGCGCCGACGCGGTCGTAGAGCTGATCGGCGGCATCGAGCCGGCGCGGGAGTTCGCGCTCACGACCCTCGAGGCGGGCAAGCCGCTGGTGACCGCGAACAAGCAGCTCCTGAGCCAGCACGGCGACGAGCTGCTGGCGGCCGCGCGCGCCAGCGGCGCGCAGCTTCGCTACGAAGCCGCCGTGGCCGGCGTCGTGCCGGTGATCCGCGTGATGCGCGAGTCGTTCGCCGGCGCGCACATCGAGAAGGTGCACGGGATCGTGAACGGCACCACCAACTACATCCTCACCGAGATGGCCCGCACCGGCGCGACCTATGCCGACGCTCTCGGGCGCGCGCAGCAGCTGGGGTACGCGGAAGCCGATCCGGCGGAGGACGTGAACGGCAAGGATGCCGCGGCGAAGATGGCGATCCTGGCGCGGCTCGCGTTCCACGCGTCGGTGGGGCTCGGCGACGTGCCGTTCGAGGGCATCGAGGCGATCACGCCCGACGACATCGACTACGCGAAGGAGTTCGGGCTCGTGCTGAAGCTGCTCGGCGTGGCCGAGCGCCGCGACGGGGGCGTGAGCGTGCGGGTGTTTCCCTGCTTCCTCTACGGCGGCCACCCGCTGGCGTCGGTGGTCGGGCCCTTCAACGCCGTGACGCTCGAGTCCCCGTCGATCACCGAGGTGACGCTCTCGGGTCCCGGCGCCGGCGGGCCGCAGACGGCCTCCGCGGTGCTCGGCGACGTCGTGTCGGTGATGAGCTCCCAGGGGATGGACCTCGATCCGATCGAGGAGCTGCGCTTCATCCCCGGAGAGGAGGTCGAGTCCGCCTTCTACCTGTACCTGGAGGTCGCCGACAAGCCGGGCGTGCTCGCCCAGATCGCCCAGATCCTCGGCGACAACCAGGTCAGCGTGAAGAGCGTCGTGCAGAAGGGGATGGGGGACAACGCGCGCCTCGTGATGGTCGTGCACCCGGTCGCCGAGGGACGTTTCGCGGCGGCCGTGAGGGAGATCTCGAAGCTCTCGCTGCTGCGCTCCGCCGCCGCGGTCGATCCGGGTGATCGAGGAGGAGTTCGTCTCGTGAGCCAGGCTCGTCGCCAGAGGCCGAGTCCCGCTGATCGAGCGCTACCGCGAGCGCCTGCCGCTCGCCGCCGACGCGCCGGTCGTGACCCTGATGGAGGGCTCGACTCCGCTGGTCCACGCGCCGCGCCTGTCGGAGCGCCTCGAGATCGAGACGCACCTGAAGTTCGAGGGCATGAACCCGACCGGCAGCTTCAAGGACCGGGGCATGACGGTCGCCGTCTCCCACGCGAAGGCGAACGGGGCGGAGGCGATCATCTGCGCCTCCACCGGCAACACGGCGGCGAGCGCCGCCGCCTACGCCGCCCGGGCCGGCGTGCGGGGCGCCGTGATCGTGCCGGAGGGCAAGATCGCGCAGGGCAAGCTGGCCCAGGCCGTGATCCACGGCGCGCGCGTGGTGGCGCTGCGCGGCAACTTCGACCAGGCGCTCGAGATCGTCAAGCAGATCGTCGAACGCCAGCCGGTCGAGCTCGTCAACTCGATCAACCCGTTCCGGATCGAAGGCCAGAAGACCGCGGCGTTCGAGGTCTGCGACGAGCTCGGCGCCGCGCCCGATGCGCTCGCGATCCCGGTCGGCAACGCGGGCAACATCACGGCCTGGTGGAAGGGCTTTTGCGAGTACGGACAGGGCCGGCCGCGCCTCTACGGCTTCCAGGCCGAGGGCGCCGCGCCGATCGTGCTCGGCCGGCCGGTCGAGCACCCGGAGACGGTCGCCTCGGCGATCCGGATCGGAAACCCGGCGCGCTGGGCCGAGGCGGTCCAGGCGCTGGAGGAGGCCGGCGGGCGCGGTCGAGACGGTCAGCGACGACGAGATCCTCGACGCGCAGCGGTGGCTCGCCTCCAACGAGGGCGTCTTCTGCGAGCCCGCCTCGGCCGCCTGCGTGGCGGGCGTGCTTGAAGCATCCCCCCGAGGGCGCCCTGCTCGTGTGCGTGCTGACCGGACACGGCCTGAAGGACCCGGACGCCGCGCTCCGTGCGGCGCCGCCGGTGATCCCGTGCGACCCGGAGCTCGCGCAGGTGGAGCGGGCCGTGCTGGGGGCCCAGGCTGATGGGCCGCCGCCGCCGGGTGCGCGTGCCCGGCTCGTCGGCGAACCTCGGGCCCCGGCTTCGACGCGATGGCCGCGGCAGTTTCGGCGCACCTCGAGCTGGAGGTCGAGGAGGCGGCCGAGTTCTCGGTGGACGTCGGCGATCAACAGCTGCCGGTGGACGAGACCAACCTCTGCGTGCGGGGTTTCGCCGACCTCCACGAGGCGGACCGGCACGCGTTCCGGATGCGGTCCGAGATCCCGCTCGCCGCCGGGCTCGGCTCCAGCGCGGCCGCGATCGTGGCGGGCCTCGTGGCCGCGGACCACATGTACGAGCTGGCGCTGGGCCGCGACGAGATCTTCGAGCGCGCGGCCCGCATCGAGGGGCATCCGGACAACGTCGCCGCCTCCGTCCACGGCGGCTTCGTGATCTGCGCCGACGGCCATGTGACGGGGCTCGAGCCGCCGGCCGGGCTCGAGGCCGTCGCGGTGATCCCGCCGGAGCAGGTGTCCGACCGCCGAGGCGCGGGCCGCGCTGCCGGCCGAGGTGCCGCTCGCCGATGCGACCTTCAACGTCGCGCACGCCGCGGTGCTCGCGCTCGGCCTCGCGCGCGCGGACCTGGCGTTGATCGCGCGAGGCCTGCAGGATCGCCTCCACCAGCCCGCGCGCGAGCACCTCTATCCCGCGCTCGATGGAGCTGGTGCGCCGCGCCGCCGACCTCGGCGCGCTCGGCGCGACGATCTCGGGCGCCGGCCCGACCGTGCTCTTCTGGGTCTTCTTCGAGCAGACGGGCGCGCTCGTGGAACGGCTGCGTGAGGAGACCGCCGGGTGGGGAGAGGTGCGGCGGCTCAACTTCGTCGCGCTCGGCGCGGACGTGGCGGAGCTGTAGCCATGCCTGCCTCTGACCGCCTGCAGGTCGTCCGTGACTGCTACCGGGCGTACGAGATCGGCGACCGGCGCCTCATCGAGCAGCATCTGAGCGACGACTTCAGGTTCTACAGCCCTGCCGACATGGGGATCGACCGGGCAAAAGGTACTTCGAGCGATGCTGGCCGAACGCCGAGCTGATCGAGAGCTTCGAGTTCAAGCGGCTCGTCGAGATCGGCGACGAAGTGCTCGTCACCTACGAGGCAGAGAAGACCGACGGCAGCCGGTTTCGCAACACGGAGATCCTCACCTTCGACGGCGACAAGGTCTGCCGGGTGGAGGTCTACTTCGGCTGGAACCTGGAGGGACTCAGGACACGAGGCCCTGCGTCACGAACGGGCCGTGGTGCTCCCGCCTCGGCCTCCGCGAGCTTCACCGCTTCCTCGATCGTGTCGTGGTTCTGCCTCTCGAGCAGCGGCTGCAGGATGCCGCGCAGCGCCAGCGGGATCGGCACCCAGCGCGGCGCGTAGGCCTTGCGCGCGCGGCGCTCGATGGCGCGCACGATCGCGCGCCCGGCGGACTCGACCGAGGCCACGCCGCTGACCGGCCCGGGCGTGCTCTCGCGCATCAGCTTCGCGGGGGACTCGTCCAGCGACTCGCTGACCATGTCGGTGTCGATGAAGCTGAAGTAGGCGACGCCCACCTTCGTGCCGGTGTGACGCACCTCGGCGCGGAGCGAGTCCGAGAACGCCTCGACGCCCGCCTTGGTGGCCGCGTAATGAGCCATCAGCGGCAGGTGGAGCGCGGCAGCCAGTGATGCGATCGGGAGGATGTAGCCGCGGCGCTCGATCACGTGCGGCAGCGCCGCGCGCACCGTGCGCCATACACCGAGGAGGTTGACCTCGATCGTGCGCTCGAACGCGTCGGGATCGATCGTCGCGACCGGTGCCGACCGGGGCGATGCCCGCGTTCGGCGATCACGACGTCGATGCCGCCGAAGCGCTCGACCGTGCCCTCCACGGCGCGCTGCAGCGCGGCGGTGTCGGTCACGTCCGCCTCGAACCACGCCGCGCGCGAGCCCAGCTCCTGCGCCCTTTGCTCGAGCAGCTCGGGCTCGAGGCCCACGAGCGAGACCTGGGCGCCCTTCGCGTAGAGCTGTCGCGCCGCCTCGGCGCCGATCCCGCGCGCGCGGCCCGTGATCAGGACGACCTTGCCCGAGACGTCGTAGCGTTCAGCCACGGCTTACCAGCTCGGCTGACCGCCGCCCGTCGGCACCAGCTCGCCGCGGAATGCGCTGAGCCGCTCGCGCGTCTCCTCGTCGCCCAGCTGCCGCAGCAGCTCGTCGGCGAGCGACACGTAGTCCGTGCCGAGCTCCGGCCGGTAGTCGAGGATCGATTCGCCTCGCTCGGCCGACTCGGGGTAGCGGATCGACCTGCGGATGATCGTCTGGAAGACGCGGTCGCCGAAGCTCTCGCGCAGCGAAGCGAGCGCGTCGCGCGAGTGGTTCGTGCGCAGGTCGGCGATGTTCATCACGACACCCAGCCACTCGAGCCCCTCGTTCAGGTTCTCGCGCGCAAGTTGCATCACCTCGAGCACCTGCTCGACGCCCTGGAGCGAGAAGTACTCGCCCTCGGCGCTCACGAGCGCGTGCGTCGACGCGACCAGCGCGTTCACCGTCAGGAGCCCGAGCGCCGGCGGACAGTCGATCAGGATCATCTCGTACTGACGGCGCGACTCGTGGAGCGCGCGCTTCAAGGTCAGCTCGCGGCCCATCTTGCCGCTCAACACCAGCTCCGCCTCCGCCAGGCCGAGGTTCGCGGGGATCGTGTTCTTGTGGATCGCGTCGGCCGCGCGCGAGCGGCCGGACAGCACCTCCCCGATCGTCGGGTATGCGTCGGGGTCGACGTCGAAGTAGTCCGAGAGATTCCCCTGCGGGTCGAGGTCGACGGCGAGCACGTCCAGGCCCACGCGCCGGAACACGTCCGCGAGCGTCCTGACCATCGTGGTTTTGCCCGTGCCTCCCTTCTGCGAAAGGACCGAGATCACGGGGCTCGGAGGCGGCAAGATCGTCGACATGTTTTCTCTGAGGCCGGCTTGCCAGGCGGGCCTACCCGCGGCTTTCGTTCCGCGTGGCCCGGCACTATACTTCGCGTCCGTTCTTTGACCCCGTCGCGCGCCCACTCGGAGAAGGCGCGGAACCCGGGAGGACAGGTTGAGCGTCAACTCTTCGAAGCGCAGCGTCGCTGGCCGCGAGTCGCCCATGCCACGGGCGGACGACCGAATCTCGCCATTCCAGGCTTACCGCCCGCTGAGGGCTCCTCGGACCGTCGAGGACAAGGACGCGTGCGCGCTTTATGCCGCCGTCCGCCGTGACGGCCGCGCCACGCACGACGTCATCACGAACGCCTTCGACGCGCTGCAGAAGATGCTCCACCGCGCCGGGAACGTGGACGGCGAGGGGGACGGCTGCGGCGTGATGGTCGACATCCCGCGAGCGATCTGGCAGGAAGAGGTCCGCAACGGAGGGCACGCGCCGAAGCTCGCGCTCGACCCCGCCTTCGCGGTCGCGCACGTGTTCGTGTCGCGCAAGGCCGACATGGCGCAGATCGCGCGCAAGGCGCGCCAGATCCTGAACCGCAGCGGCCTGCGCGTGCTCGCCGAGCGGCTCGACCAGGTCGACAGCACGGCGCTCGGCGCGACCGCGCGCGAGGAGGAGCCGCACTTCTGGCAGCTCGGCGTGCTCGTGCCCGACGCGTCCGCGCGTGATCGCAGCCTCTTCGACGTCTCGATCGAGCTCGAGGAGAACCTCGACCTGCACATCGCCTCGTTCTCCGCCGAGACCGCGGTCTACAAGGTGATGGGCGCGCCGAAGGTGCTCCAGCACTACTTCGACGACCTGAACGATCCCGCGCGCGGAGACGGTCGCGGTGCTCGGGCACAACCGCTACTCGACCAACACGTGGCCGTCCTTCATGCGCGTCCAGCCGTTCTCCGTGCTGGGTCACAACGGCGAGATCAACACGATCGCCCGCCTGCGCTCCGAGGCGCGCATGCTCGGCGCGCCGATCCGGGACGACTCCTCCGACTCGCAGGACCTGAACCGGACGATCGAGACGCTGATCCACCGCCGCGGCCTGTCGCTGCCGGAGGCGATGGAGATGACGGTGCCGCCGATCGTCAACGAGATCCGCCAGTTCCCGGAGGACCTGCGCGGCTTCTACATGTACCTGCGCCAGGCGATGGGGCCGTTCGCCCAGGGGCCGATCGCGCTGATCGCGCGCTACGGCGACGAGCTCGTGTTCAGCGTCGACGCGCTCGGGCTGCGCCCCCTCTGGCAGATCGAGGCGCACGACACTTATGTGTTCACCTCCGAGCCGGGCGTCGTGTCGGTCGCCGACATGACCGGCGAGCCGAAGCCGCTCTCGCCCGGCGAGAAGGTGATGGTCCGGATCAAGCGCGACCAGAGCGCCCGCCTCTACGACCATCAGGAGATGCAGCGCCTCGTCCGCCGCCGCTGGCTGGACCGGACCGGCGCCGAGGAGTTGGCCGGCTTCGAGCAGGCGATCCCGACCGGCGGCCCGCTCGAGGGCCCGGAGATCCCCGGCTACGCGGCGGCCGGCCCGTCCGAGCCGGTGAAGGTCGAGGAGAAGGTGCTCGCCGGCATGGGCTGGCAGCGCGAGGACGTGAAGCTCGTTCAGCAGATGGCCTCCAACGGGGCCGAGCCGATCGGCTCGCTTGGCTACGACGGCCCGCTCGCGGCTCTGTCGCCCGAGCGGCAGAACCTCGCCGACTACTTCAAGGAGACGGTCGCGGTCGTGACCAACCCGGCGATCGACCGTGAGCGCGAGATCGAGCACTTCTCCTGTCGCGCCGTGTTCGGCCCGCGGCCGTCGATGGACCATCCCGACCACGAGCCGCGCACGATCGAGACCGCGTTTCCGATCATCCTCGGCGGCCACGACGACATGGCGCCGCTCTCGGACGAGGTCTACCGGCGCGTCGCGAAGGAGCACAAGACCTACCTGCTCGAGGACCTCTGGGAGTGCTTCCGCGGGCGCGGCGCGGTGATCGACATCTCGTGCCTCGAGACGGAGACCACTCAAGGCGCGCTCGAGCGCCTGAAGTACGAGGCCGCCAAGAAGGTCCTCGACGGCGCCGAGCTGCTCGTGCTGTCGGACCGCACCGCCTACGAGGGCGAGCGCCCGTTCCTCGACCCGCACCTGGCGCTGGCCGCGATCGACGCGGCGCTGCGCAACTACCGGATCGAGCCGGGCGAGAAGAACCTGCGGCGGCGCACCGGCATCGTGCTGCGCTCGGGGGCGATCCGCAACGTCCACGACGTATGCATGGCGCTCGGGCTGGGCGCCGACGGGATCTGCCCGTACGTGATGAGCGAGGTGATCTGCGTCGACGACTACGAGCAGGACATCTCGAACATCTGCTCGGCGCTTCGAAAGGGCATCGAGAAGGTGATCTCCACGATCGGGATCCACGAGGTCCGCGGGTACTCGCGCCTCTTCTCCTCGATCGGCGCTGAAGCCCGAGCTGGCCGAGGTGTTCGAGTCGCCCGCCTACTACGGCTCGTCCAACGGCGGCACCGGCTTCGCCGAGCTCGACACGGAGGCGGCCGTGCGGCAGCGGATCCTGGCCGGGCAGGAGGAGGACAAGCCCGCCAAGACCTTCCGCTTCTACCCCAAGGTCTACAAGGCCGCGATCGCGGCCGCGAACGGGTCGTCCACGTTCGACGAGTACTCGATGAAGGTGCGCGAGCATGGAGCGCGACCAGCCGATCTCGATGCGCCACATCCTCGACCTGCACTCCGACCGCGAGCCGATCGACCCTTCGCAGGTCGATCCCGGCGTGGGCCGGCACTCGTACCCGATCGTGATCAGCTCGATGTCGTTCGGCTCACAGGGCGAGACCGCGTTCCGCGCGTATCCGGAGGCGGCCAAGCAGGTCAACATCGTGTGCGTCAACGGCGAGGGCGGCGAGATCCGCGACATGTACGGCAAGTACCCGCTGTGGCGCGGACAGCAGGTCGCCTCCGGCCGCTTCGGCGTCACCTCCGAGATGCTGAACTCGTCCTATCTCGTCGAGATCAAGATCGGCCAGGGCGCGAAGCCGGGCGAGGGCGGCCACCTGCCGGCGAAGAAGGTCTCGGAGAAGGTCGCCGCCGCGCGTAACGCGTCGCCCGGGACCGACCTGATCTCGCCCTCCAACAACCACGACCTGTACTCGATCGAGGACCTCGCGGAGCTGATCGACGAGCTGAAGACCGCGAACCCCGACGTGCGCGTGTCGGTGAAGGTGCCGGTGGTGCCGAACATCGGCACGATCGGCGTCGGGATCGCGAAGGCCGGCGCGGACATCATCACGCTCTCGGGCTTCGAGGGCGGCACGGGCGCCGCCCGCCAGCACGCTCTGCGCCACGTCGGCCTGCCCTCCGACATCGGCACGCGCGCGGTTCACCTCGCGCTGCTCGAGACCGGCATCCGCAACCGCGTCGAGATCTGGGCGGACGGCGGCTACCGCCACGGCTGGGACATCGTGAAGCTCCATTGCCTCGGCGCGAACCGCGTCGCGTTCGGCACGCTCGCGATGGTGTCGATCGGCTGCACGATCTGCCGCGGCTGCCAGCTCGACACCTGCCACGTCGGGATCGCGACCCAGATCGAGTCGATGGAGGAGGCCGAGCACAAGGGCCTCAAGAAGTTCACGCCGCAGGAGTTCGACCGCGCCGTCGAGCACTGCGCGCGCTTCTTCGGCGACATGGGCGAGGAGGTGCGCCAGGTGGTGGCCGAGCTCGGCTACGAGCGCGCGCAGGACCTCGTCGGCCGCAGCGACCTGCTCGTGCAGGCGCGGGCGAACGACGCCGTCGACCTCACGGAGATGATTCGCCCGCTCGACGAGATGCTCGACCTCGAGCCGATCGACATGCCCGTGAGCGCGGAAGAGGAGCGCGAGGAGGCGGGTCTGATCGTGGCGCGACCGATCCGGATGGAGCCGAAGCAGGCCTCACACGAGATCGCCGCCCTGGCCGCCGACATCTGTGGCGGGCCGGTGTCGATCGCCGGTCCGCAGGCGACCGCGGCCACCACCGTGGAAGGCGGAGGCGATGGTGGGCCGGCGCGCATCGGGCACGTCTCGCACGAGTATCACCGTGCGGTGAACGCGAACGACCGGGTGCTCGGCACGGAGCTCGCAGGCGCGCTGTCGCGCGCCCGGATCTTTGCGACCGGAGGGCAGCGCGCCGCCCTCCACGATGGAGACGCTACGCCGACCTCCACTTCAACGGCGGCTCGATCGGCGGCTCCGGCCTTGGCGCGTTCAACGTCTGGGGCGTCGACATCCGGGTCGAGGGCGGCGCCCAGGACGGCGTCGGCAAGACGATGTTCGGCGGCACGATCGCGATCATGAAGGGACGCAACCGCCTCGGCCGGCGCGTGAACGGATCGGTCGGCAAGTCGTTCGCATACGGCGCGCAGCGCGGCCGGTTCTTCGTCCAGGGCTCGGCCGACTCACGTTTCTGCATCCGCCTCTCGGGAGCCGACGTGGTGATCGCCGGTGAGCCCGACGGGCCGATCGACGACGACCTCGGCGGCATCGCGGACCGCGCCAACATCAAGGGCTTCGCATTCGAGTACATGACGTCCGGGCGCGCGATCGTGCTCGGCGACATCGGCCCCTGGGCCTGCGCGGGCCAGACCGGCGGCCGCGTCTACATGCGCCTCAACGCCGAGTGGGGACTCGACCGCGAGGCGCTCGAGCGGCGGATGGGCAAGGGCGCGAAGGTCGCGCTGCGCGAGCTCGACGGCCAGGGAGTCGCCGACGTGCAGGAGCTGCTCGGCCTGTACGCGCTCGAGCTCGAGCGCTCCGAGCAGCACGAGGAGGCGGCAAGGATCCGCGGCATCGCGGCGGCGCCGCGTCCCGCACTTCCTCATGTCAGAGCCCGAGCGCGAGCAGACGGACCCGTCGGTTTCGACTGAGTAGGCCGCTGCGCTGTCGCGATGTGAGGCGGTGCGCCCACGGGTGCGGTTGGTGGCGGATATCGCTACCGAGCGCACCCGGTCTAGTCGGCTGGGCCGATCGCCGGTTGCTACGCGACGGCGGAGCCGACCTGGTTGGCCGCCGACGCCGGCTCGCCGCCGTTGTTCACGAAATAGAGGTGGTACCGGCCGACCATCAGCTCGTCGCGGTCGTTGAGCTGTGACCACTCGGTCCGTTCGCCGTTCAGGAAGATCCCGTTCAGGCTGCGGTCGTCGAGCACCCGCACGCCCTCGGACTGGCGGCAGATGAGCGCGTGCCGGCGGGAGACCGTCGGATCGTCGAGGCGGATGTCCGCGGTGAGGCTGCGGCCGATCTTCGTCCATTCCCTGGTGAGCGGCATCACCGACACGCGGCTTCCGTCCCTGTAGACGAGGTAGTCGCCGTCGTCGAGGTCCTCGCAGACGGTCTCGAGCCATTCCGCTTCCTCGTCTGCGGTGGTCGGCGGGTGGCCGTCGGACTCCGACGTGTCGAACATGGACGCGCGCGCGAACTGGTCGTCGCCGCAATTCGGACATTCGGGAACCTCGTCGAGCGCGCGTAGCGCGACGTGGAACCCACATGTGCGGCACCGGAACGATCCGACTCCGGCGAGCGTGCCCGCAACGTATGTCTGCACCACTCCTCCTCGCCTGCCGGCTTTCGCGTCCTTAAGCAGGCGGTCGGTTCGCCGGACGGGGCTCCCTCTTTCCCGCCGACCGTGTCCGGATTCTACCGAGATTCAAACGGTCGTTTTGTGACAATTCGTGCAAAAAGGCCGCTCGTAGGGGAATTTCTAGGCGCTGTCCGAGGAGAGGGAACCGGCGAGTCGCCGCGAATCTCATGCCCATGAAGCACAAGGTCCTGATGCGCAAGACCGAGCCCGAGGAGCCCGTCGAGGAGCGCCACGCTCCGGCGCTCGAGCGGCAGCTGCTGAGGACCAGCGTGCTCAGCATGGCGGCGCATCGGTGCTCGTGCTCGGCATGTGGACGCTCACCCCTCGTGGGCGAGCGGATCCAGGTGTTCGCGCTGCGGGACGGCCGCGAGCGGTCGCTCTGCGACCTCTGCGCCCCGGCCGCCGGCGAGCCGCTGCGCATGGAGCGTGTCTGGCCGCGGTCGCGCACGCTCGCCGTGCAACGCGCCGCCTGACAGTCGCGGGCACCGGCCGTGACGCCGGGCTGCTCCAATATCGTCCCTCGGCGATGCGCCGCTTCAGCTCCGCCGTCACGATCGATGCGCCCCGCGAGCGGGTCTTCGACTACCTCGCCGACATCGCCAACCACGCCGAGTTCTCCGACCACTACCTGAAGGACTTCCGGCTCGAGCGAATGGACTCGCGCGGGGTGGGCGCCGCCGCCAGCTTCAAGATCGCCTTCGGAAGCTCCCTCTGGGGCGAGATCGTGATCACGGAGCTCGACCGGCCGTACGAGATCGTGCTCGAAGGGCAGGCCGGCCGGATCGGGCGCGTGAAGACGCGCGCCGTCTACACCCTCACCCCGTCCGGCCAGGACATGACGCAGCTCGAATACGAGCTGTCCAGCACCGAGGCGACCAAGACCGACGAGCTCCGCGCGGCGCTCGGCGGACGCGCCTGGCTCCGGTTCCAGACACGGAGAGCATTGCGGCGCCTGGCCGACGCCCTCGAACAGCCCGCAAGCGAAGCGACCCGCTTGGCGGCTGGGTAGACTTCCGCGGCCGTGGAAGCCAGACGCAGGCCTGTCGAAGCCCTTCTCGCGCTGCTCGCGGCGCTCCTGATCGCTCTTGCCGTCGCTGCCTGCGGCGAGGAGGAGGAGAAGACCTCCGGCAACGAGGGCGAGTACATCAATGCGGGTGAGGCGCTCTACCAGGTGCAGATCTCCCGCCTGATGAACCCCGGTGTACGACCCGACGACGACCTCCTGCGGGGACAGCCGACGCTGCCCGCGGACGAGCAGTACCTGGGGGTCTTCCTGACGGTCGAGAACGAGGGCGACGAGCCCTACGTGCCGCCGCGCGACATGAGGGTGGTCGACACGGAGGGGAACGAGTACCTGCCCATCGACGTGAGCGCGACGGGCTTCGGGCTCAGCCTGTCCGAGCCGATCGAAGCCAAGCAGACGGCGCCGCCGCCCGATTCGCCGGGCTACACGAGCCCGCAGGGCGGCGCACTGATCCTCTTCCGCGTGAGCGAGACCTCCGTCACCGAGAACCTGCCGCTCGAGCTGAAGATCCCGGCGGACGGCGAGGAGTCCACCATCACGCTCGACCTGTAAGGACCGCGAGCGCTAGGGCCGCGAGCGGTCGGCGGTCGGATACCCGAGCGCCACAGCACACAAGATCATGACGCTCGCGATCACGGCCAGCCAGCCACCCAGCGTCTCCGAGCTCTCCGCGAGGAGCCGCGCGATCACCTCGAGTGCGGCGCCGGCGGCCACCGCGGTGTACCAACCATGCCCGATGCCCACGCGCGCGGCGAGCACCGCTCCGACGACCGTCATCACGAGGCCGACCATCGGAATCAGGTGGAAGACCACGAACAGCGCGCCGACCGCCGCGAGCAGCATGCCGATCTGCGCGATCCGGATTGCGCTCACGTCGTGGCGCGCTGCGGGTGCCTCTGCAAATCCGGTGGAACTTTCCATGCCTGCGATTTATAGCCCATGACGGCACTCGACTGGATCATCATCGCGTTCATCCTGCTGATGGCGGTTTGGGGCTATTTGCAGGGACTGATCGTGAGCGCGCTGTCGCTCGGCGGGTTCGCGATCGGCGCCTTCGCCGGCAGCCGCCTGGCACCGCTGCTGCTGGAGGGCGGCTCGAGCTCCCCGTACGCGCCGCTCTTCAGCCTCGTGACCGCGCTGATGATCGGCGGGCTCGCCGCCGTCCTGTTCGAGGCGATGGGGGAGGGGATCAGGCGCCGGCTTGCGTTTCCGCTCGCCGGCGTGATCGACGGGATCGGAGGTGCGCTGCTGGTCGCGGCGCTCGGTCTGGCGCTCGTCTGGATCGCCGGCGCGGTCGCGCTCCAGACGCCCGGCGCGCGCAAGTTCCGCAAGGACATCCAGCGCTCGTTCATCCTGCGGGAGCTGAACGAGCTGCTGCCTCCGTCGGGCCCGATCCTGAACGCGCTGTCGCGGGCCGACCCGTTTCCAAGCATCCGCGGGCCCGGAGGCGAACGTGCCGGCGCCGAACCGGCGGATCCTGCGCGATCCTCGACGTGCGCGCGGCGCACGACGAGCGTCGTGAAGATCCTCGGCACCGCCTGCGGCCTCGCGGTCCAGGGCTCGGGCTGGGTCGCCTCCCCGGAGGTGGTCGTCACGAACGCGCACGTCGTCGCCGGCCAGGACGACACGACCGTCCAGACCGACGGCGGGCCGCGGCTCGACGCGGAGGCGATCCTCTTCGACCCGCACAACGACGTCGCGGTGCTGCGGGTCGATGGTCTCGGCGCGCCGGTCCTCCGTGGCCACCCGCGCGCGCCGCCGGGCGACCCGGTCGCGATCCTCGGCTATCCCGAGAACGGTCCCTACCACGCGTCGCCGGGACGGCTCGGCGACACGCGCACCGTGATCACCCACGATGCCTACGGGCAGGGGCCGGTGCAGCGGCGGATCACGTCGCTCCGCGGCAACATCCGCTCGGGCAACTCCGGCGGCCCGGTGGTCGACGAGAACGGCGAGGTGGTCGCGACCGTGTTCGCGGCCACCATCCGCGGGCCACGGGGCGGCTTCGGCGTCCCCACCGGGATCGTGCAGAGCGACCTGGCGGCCGCGCGCGGGCCCGTGGACACGGGACCCTGCGTGCGCTAGGTCCTGGGCAATCTGCTTCACGAGTCATCTCGTGAGCGCTGCACGCGCCCGATCGGCATCTCGCCTCCGGCGCGATCCGGTTTCCGGCGGCCGTCAAAGCGGCCAGCCCGAGCGCGCGCGATCAGAACTCCGGCGATCGTGTCGCTCAGGCCGACCGGTCCGCCCTCGTCGCCGTACCCGACCACCCATGGCGAGAGCACCAGCCACGTGCCGGCCACCACCGTGAGCGCGTTCAGCGGCGGGAACACGATGCCGAGCAGCGTCAGGACCATCACCGCGCCGCCGGTCACGAGGTCCGCGGCGACCGCGCCGGCAACGTCGTCATATCCCCAGATCCAGGGCGACGCGGCCACCCACGCGCCGAGCAGAAGCGAAAGCCAGGAGAGGTCCGACCAGAAGCCGCCCGGGCGCGTATCGATCCGCCCGCCCGCGCCCGGCTCGACCAGCCGGCGCTCCAGCGCCACGGCGCGGATGCGCGCCGCGAGCGCGCGATAGCGGCCGCTCCAGAGCACGGCCGCGGCCAGCAGCGCGCCGGTCAGCGCCCAGAACCACCAGTTGTCGGCGAGCACCCGGCCGACCGTAGCGGTTCCAGGGATTTTTCGGTTTTGCAACGGCCGGTCTCGAGGTAAAACCGGTGCGGGAGCTTTTCGCCCTAGCAAGGGCAACTGGTAGTGGGGGAGTAGGCCGCGCCCGGCTCGATCGCCGGGCGTCGCCGCGTCTAGAACCCTTTTCCGTCGTCCCTGGTTCCTATGGTGGCCCCATGATGCTCTGCTTCATCGAGGCAGCCGAGGCGATCCGCGTGATGGCCGAGTCCATCGGCCGGGAGGCCCGGCGGTCGCTGCTGGCCGAGGTGATCGAGGCCTGGGTCGACGACATCCCCGAGGAGGAGTTGAGCCAGCACTACGCCCGCGCCGTCTGCGACCTCGATCACGAGGACCTGTCGATGCTCGCGGCCTGGCACGCGACGCTCGAGGTCGGAACGCCGGTGGCAAGCGCCGAGTTCCTCGTCGGCGTGTTCGACGGGCTCGGCGACCACAGGCGCGACGTGCTGAAGCTCGCGGCCCGCTTCCGGGGCGACGAGGCCTTCCTCGCCGGCGTCGGCGAGGAGGAGGCGCTCGACATCGTGCTGCCCTGGCTGTCCGAGGAGCGCGTGCGGCGGCTCTGCTCCTCGGCGCTCGAGATCTACGTCAAAGACCGGATCGGTACCGAGAACTAAGCGGCGCCGGCGCCGTCGAGCGCCGCGCGCATCTCCGGGATCGCCTGCTCGTTGGAGTGGAACTGCACGGCGGTCATGCCTAGCTCCCGAGCCGCCTCGACGTTCAGCTCGTTGTCGTCCACGAACAGGCACTCCGCCGGCTCGAGGCCGTCTCCCAGGCGCTCGACCGTCAGCAGGTAGATCTCAGGCTGCGGCTTGCGCATCCCGACCCAGGCCGAGTCGACGATCACCTCGAAGATCTCGTCGAGCGGGAGCTTGCTGCGCCACAGCTCCTCCCATTCGCGCACGTTGTTGGTGAGGATCGCCATCCGGAAGCCGCGGTCCCGACACTCGCGCATGAGGGCGAGCATCGGCTCGTTCGCATGGAGGGCCTCGAAGTAGATCTCGCGGAAGCGGTGGAGCGTCGGGCGGTGCCCGAGCTCTTCTTCGAGACCCCATGAGAGGTCCTCGAGGAAGTCGCGTTCCGATACCTCTCCACGCTCGAGGCGGAACAGCGGATACTCGCCGTCCCGCTCGGACACGCGCTGCATCGCCCGGCCGAGCTGCTCGGTCGAGATCCCGGTCTCGTCCTGAAAGGCGGCGAACGCCTCGATCAGCCTGTTCGTCAGCACGCCGCCGAAGTCGCTGATCACCGCGCGGATCGGACGCTGCGTCGTCATGCGGGGGTGACGCAGCTGATAGCCGCCCTGTGCCGGCTCCCCGTCGAGCGACCAGCGAAAGCACGCAGCCTGCAGCGGCTCGGCAGCCGTCTGGCAGACCGCCTGGCCGGCCGCGCGCCGCGGGTATTCGTCGCCGGACATCAGCAGCTCGAGGCCGGCCGAGCGCGGCCGCCCCGCGGCGTCGTAGATCGTCGAGAGCCGGGCGTTCTCGAAGCGCTGGGGCTCCGACTCCGGCTGCACGAGATACGCGGCGATCACCTCCTCTCCGTGCTCGCCGGCCGACGGCGGTCGCACCGCGGTGACCGTGAAGGCGCGCTCCCGCGCGACCGCATACAGCGAGCGAAAGCGTGCCGCCGCCGGATCGCCCCACGCGTGGGCGCGGCGACCGACACCCTCGATGGGCGTCCGGTCGCCGTCGACGCGAAGCTCTCCTCGCACCCGGCAGAGCTGCTCGTACCGGTGCACCCCGGCCGCCTCCGCGAGCAGCGGCTCGTCGAGGTCGATCGGCAGGGATGTCGCCTCCAGCTCGGCCTCGAGCGCGACGGCGCCGTGCTGGAAGCGGGCGGTCCACCGAGACAGTGGCTCGAGCGTGTCGAGGTGAACGCTCCCGGGCTCGTCCCCGATCGCGGCGGTCTCCCCGTCGAGGCATGCGAGCGCCAGCACCGAAGGGTCAGAGGCGCCTGCGGTCCGGACGACCCTCAGCAACGCGCACACGCCGCGGTCGAGGTCGCAGAGCTCGACCGTGACGGCGTCCTGATGCGCCTCGGGCCCCTCCTTGGGCCGCTCGTCCTCCGGCCCGATCATCCGGGCGGCAGCTCGGGTGGGCGCGGCTGGTCGGGGGGCGAGGGATACGCCGTGGGCTTCGGCGGTGGCGGCGGACGCCGTTCGGACGCGGTCGCCCAGGTCGCGACCCGGGCGACGCTCGAAGCGGCCGCGCACGATCGTGCGCGCGAGCACACGGCGCACGACCGCGCGGCTGGGCGGGATCAGCAGCACGAGGCCGAACGCGTCGGTGATGAAGCCGGGCGTCAGCAGGAACGCGCCGCCGACGATGATCAGGACTCCGTCGAGCATCTCGCGGTGCGGCATCCGGCCGGCGGCGAGCGCCTCCTGGAAGCGCAGCCACGCCCGGCCGCCCCTGCCAGCGAGAGCAGGCGCGCCCCGATGATCGAGTCCACGATCAGCAGCAGGATCGTCCACAGCGCGCCGATCGCCTGCCCCACCTGGATGATCACGTAGATCTCCGCGATCGGCACGACGATGAAGAGCAGGACAGCAGCAGGGCCATTGCTCTCGAAGCCTAGAGTAGGTCGCCGGAGGGACGGGCGAGCTCCCTCTAGAATCTGACGCATGACCGAAGACACCGCCACCAAGTCGCCCGACCACGATGACGTGATGGAGGCGCTCGAGAACGTGATCGACCCCGAGCTCGGGCTCGACTTCGTCTCGCTCGGGCTCGTCTACGACGTCGAGATCGAGGGAACGCGACGTGCACATCACCTTCACGCTCACGACCCCCGCGTGCCCGATCGGGCCTCAGGTGACCGAGCAGATGAAGGAGTTCGTCAGCGAGGTCGAGGGCGTCGAGAAGGTCTTCCCGAAGATGGTCTTCTCGCCGCCGTGGTCCCCGGAGCGCATGTCCGAGGACGCGAAGTTCGCGCTCGGGTTCTAGGCGCTTCGATGAAAAGCCGGCCTGCAGCCCAAGCGGGACGACGCCGCGGAGGATGCCCTGCTCGCGTAGGTGGGATCCGGACGGGCGATGGCTCCGCCCTAGGGCGTTCTTGTCCCTTGGCCGGCCCAGGAGTACGATCACCGAGGAAGGTGCTTCCTTAGGGGAGGAAATTGCACGCGGGTCCCTCGCACCGCTTCCGGTTCGGAATCCTGTTCACCGGCTGTGTCATTCTCGCGCTGGCTGTGGTAGCTGTCTGGCCCGGGCGCACGCACGCGACTCTGCCCGGTCCCAACGGCAGGATTGCGTTCTCGTCCGACCGCAACGGGACGAAGGACATCTGGGTGATGAACCCTGACGGCAGCGGGCAGGCGCTCGTGCAGAGCGACGGAGCCGATGACTTCTACGAGCCGTATCCGGCCTGGTCACCCGGCGGTCGGGACATCGCCTTCATGCACGAGTGGCGGCCGTTCAACCACCAGGGCAACATCTTCGTGATGCGGTTCGACGGCAGCGACCTTCGGCAGGTCACCGGCGACTTCGACTACCACTACGGACCCGCCTGGTCTCCCGCCGGTGACCGGATCGCGTTCTTCACCGGAGGACGCGTGTTCGTGACGCCGTTCCCTGCGGGCGGTGATTGGGTCGAGATCGGTCCACATGGCGGCACTCTTCCGAACGGTTACAACATCTACGACGGCGCCCCGGACTGGTCGCCGGACGGCGGCACGATCGTGTTCTCCAGGGCGAACGTGCCCCCGCCGCCGCCCCGCAATGCCCCGCCCGGGCCGACCTGGTCGAACATCTATGCGGCCGATCCCGGCGGCGGACCGGCGCATGCCCTCACGCCGGGAACCACCGCGCTCGACGACGAGCCGAGCATCTCGCCCGACGGTCAGACCGTCGTGTTCGCAAGCGATCGAGCCGGTACCGGGCGCAGGGACCTCTACACGGTGCCGTTCGCCGGCGGCACGCCGACGTTGATCACCGACACCCCGATACTCGACGAAGCGGAGCCGGTCTGGTCTCCGGATGGGACGAGGATCGCGTTCGCCGCGAAGGAGCGCGTAGCCGGCAGCAATCTCGACGTATACACGATCGATGCGAGCGGGACGGATCGCCGACAGCTGACCAGCAGCGCCGGCGCAGATCACCAACCGAGCTGGCAACGGGTGGTCCGTCCGGCCGGATATCCGCGCCCGCGGGGCGCCACGCCGCTGCGGGTCCCGCTTGTGCCTGCCTATGCCGTGTGCGTGAACTCCAATCGCACTCATGGCTCGCCGCTCGCCTTCCGGTCCTGCAACCCTCCCGTCCCCGCCTCCGACCGGCTGACCGTGGGAACTCCGGACGCGAACGGCCAGAGCGCCAACGCCGGCGGCTTCGTCGCGCTGAGCGCGATCCCAGGCGATGAGTCCACCGCGGCCGACGAGGCGGACGTGCGCATCACGACGTCGGTCTCGGACGTGCGCTTCGCCTCGGGCCTCTGGGACTACGCCGGCGACCTCGCCATCACATTCGGCGCCCGCCTGACCGACCGCCAGTCCGTGGCGGACGGGGATGAGCCGCTCACCACCCCGGACTTCTCGCTACGGATCACGGTCCCCTGCACGCCGACAGCCGACACGACGATCGGATCGACGTGCTCGCTGACGACGACTCTCGACACCGTGCTTTCCGGTGCGGTGCCTGAGGGCTTGCAATCGATCTGGGCGCTCGACCAGATCCGGGTGCTCGACGGCGGCGACGACGGCGACGCCACCACTGGTGACGACCCCCTGCCGTTCATGACGCAGGGCCTGTTCGCCCCCTGAGAGCCGCCGCCGCACTCAGTCCTAGCGAGGACTTCGCCGTCGGCCGTCTCTAAATCGCCTAGGCCGACTGCCCTGCGGCTTCGAGTGCTCGTGGCGTGATCGAAGAACCACTGCTGCCTGACGATCGTGCCCTGCTGGATGGTGTTGACGCTCGTCGCGTCGAGTGCGGTGTCGATACCGCTGGACCGACCGCGAACCTGCCAGTCGATGCGGGCGACTACGTGCCCGTTCACCTCGAACAGCTCCCTCAATACAACGGCGTCCCGCTCGTCCCACGACTCCTTCAGCCCTTCGTACCAGGCCCTGATCGGTGCCCGTCCCCTGAAGGGGCCTGCCTCCATCCAGGATGGGTCCGTAATGAGTTCGGCATCGTCGCCAACAAGGCGGCGAAGGCGTCGAGGTCGGTGCGGTTCCAGGCTTCGGCCCACCTGCGCATCACGTCAAGGTCTGCCTGCGACATCGCCCGGGCAGTATCCCGCCGAAGCCATATCGCGGGCAAGGGAGGAGGTTGGGCAGGTTCCGTTAGGGGACGGGCACGCGGCCGTGCTCGAAGTGCACGAGGCCGCTGTGGGCGAAGTCGCCGTAAGTCGGCGGCTGGCCGCCGGTGCCCTGGGGAGCGATCAGCCAGTGCAGCTCGCCCCCGAGTCCCTTGAAGATGTCGAGCCCCTCGGACTCGCCCAGCACCTGCTTCTCGATCGCGAGCTCGCGCGAGCCGTCCTTCAGATCGATCGACCACACCTGGAACAGGGTCCTGCGCTGGCCCGCGACGAGCAGCCTGTGCTTGAAGAAGGTCGCGCCCGGTGATGCCGTTCGGGGGCACGGCGTCGGGCAGCACGATCACCGGCTTCAGCAGTGGCCCGCCCGGCGCGGCGTTCGCCTCGGTGATCTCCGACATCTTGTAGGCGAGCAGGTCGTGGCCACCGTTGACGGCGCCGTTCGAGGTCCACAGGAGCTTTCCGTTCGGCGACACCTCGGCCCACATCGCCTTGTCGATGAAGGCCGGGTCGAGCTTCACGTAGTAGCGCATCTGGAGCGTGTCGTCGTCTGCGACGCCGATCGACCCGGTCCCGCAGAAGTTGCCGATGAACGGGAAGAAGCACTCGAGCGGCAGCAGCACGCGGCCGCCTTCACGCTTGTCCCATGTGATGTCGCCGACGTGGTTGTAGCGCTCGCGGGCGTTGACGTCGGCCGGAATCACGTTGAAGTTGCGGGCCTCCTCGACGAGCTGGGAGTCGGTCCGGTAGAGCCCGGAGAACACGCCGTCGAAATAGATGTCGCCGCTCTTGTCCGAGGTGACGCCCTGGAAGTACTCGAGGGGCACCGGCGAGTTGCCGGTCTCGACCCAGCCATGCTTCTGCGGGGCAGCGGCGCCGGGGGCGCCGTTCAAGAGCGCCGTGGCGGCGACCAGCGCCACGACCAGCAGTATCCGGCGTCCGTGCTTCATCGAATCTTCACCTTCAAGGTCGCATAGTACGCGTCGAACTCGGATACGCGCGCCGCGATCTGGACGTTCCAGTCACCGGACACGCCGAACACCGCCCCCGTCGTGACGTAGTGGCCGGGGCCGGCCTTGCGGGCGCCGGCGTCGAGCGGCCCGACGCCCTTGCCGGGCTGCGACAGCTTCATATCGAACTGCTTGACCTTGTCGTACTGCACGCCGCTCCGCTTGTCGATCAGGTACACGTGCATGACGTTCGCGCCCACGCGCGCGGGGTCGACGGTCAGCTGGAGGTCCGCCGGGCCGAGCGAGGCCGTCTTGGAGACCGGCCCGACCGTCTCGGCGGTCGAGGGCGGCTTGCTGACGAGCACCGCGGTCACGCCGAAGACGACGAGGATCAACGCGACTTCGGCGCGGAGCGCACGCCGCAGCACGACGCCGGCGCGGCCCGGCGGCCGCCCGTCAGCCGCGATCTCGCGCAGGCGCGGCACCTCAGGCGGCGGTTGTAGGCGCCGAGCAGGAGCAGAGCGGCCCGATCACGATGCCGAACTTGATCAGCGCGAGGCGCCCGAACTCGGTGTGCAGCGCGTTGTCGATGCTGCGCACCTCGATGTAGGACTGGACCAGGCCGGTGACCACGAGCAGCAGCGAACGCGATCCCGGCGACGGCCGAGAAGCGGATCAGCGTTCGCCGCCAGTAGACGGGAGCGGTCCGGCGGCTCGAGCTCCCGCGTCGCGCGCGTGCAGTGCGAAGCAGGAGCATCGCCAGCCCGGCGCTCCAGATGCTGATCGCGATAACGTGGATCACGTTCGCCGGCATCGTCACCCCGGTCGGGCTCTGCAGGCTGGCATGGCCGGCGAGCGCGGGCGACAGGGCGAGGAAGCCGAGCGGCACGCCGAGCAGCGCCAGCGTGACCGGCCCGAACGGCCTCGGCATGGCGAGGCCCGTGGCGCCGACCTCCGCCGGTCGCAGCACGGGCTGACGCGCCGCGCGCGAGCGCCCCGACCAGCACCGCGCCGAAGCCGAGCCAGACCAGCACGCGGATGCCCCACACAGTGCCCCAGCGCGTGCCGAGCACGTCCTTGATGATGTCGGCGTCTTGAGCGCCGACCAGAACGATCACGCCGGCCGCGGTCGCGCCCTGAAGCACGATCCCGAGCGCGCCGCTCACGACGCCGATCACGATCGCGATCGCGAGCAGCGCTGCGCAGGCGCTTCGCGAACCGCTCCGAGGCGAGCTGCCAGCGACGGTCGCCACCGGCGACCGAGGCCAGGGCCGGGGATCCAGATCACGAGCAGGAAGAAGATCGCGCCGATCGCCACGGCGATCGCGGTGTACTGGAGGCCCGCGAACGACGGCGAACGCGAACTCGGTCACGTTGCCCACGCTGCCCCGCTCCGCGAGCAGCTCCGAGACCGTGGCACCGGCTGCGCTGGGCTTGCCGATCGAGAACACGAGGCCGCCGGAGACGGGGTGCCCATCGGCCGAGATCACGCGGTAGGTCGCGGTGTAGGTGCCCTTCGGAAGACCGGGCTTGAGCCGTGTCGCGAGGAACTCACCCTTGCCGCCCGGGTGAAAGGACTCGCCGGCCTCGACGCGTGCGCCGTCGCGGTCGTAGACGCGGATCGCGCCGAAGTTGCCCTCGACCGGCTCGCTGAAGCTGAAGGCGATCTGCTTGGGCTCCCGCTTCGCAGTCGCGCCCGAAAGCGGCTCGGTCCCCTTCAGCACGGCGTGCGCCGATGCCGCTGAGGGCGCCAGCGCGAGCGCCACCAGCGCCAGGGGCAGGGCCAGGCGCGCGAGCTCTCACCAGGCTTCCTCGACCTTCTCTGTGTGAGGGGCGGTCCCGTCGTCCTCCTTGCCGCGCCGGCGCAGGAAGAGCGCGAGCGCGGCGAGCAGCACGAGCGCCCCGGCGACGATCGCGGCGATCGCGCCCGCGGAGAGGCCCGAGCCCGAAGACGAGGCGGTCGGCACCCACGAGAGCGTGCCGGCGATCGTCACAGGGGTCGCGCCGACCTTGGCCGGCACCTTCCACTGGAAGATCTGCGTGCGCTTGCTCTCGTCCTTTACGACCGGTGGTGGCTCTTTCTCCATCCAGTGGATGCGGTGGTCGAACCACCTGTATGAGCCGCCGTCGCCGACCTTCTCCCATTTCACCTTGGTGGTCGCCAGCGCGCTCCGGGGGATCGTCACGTTCTCGGGCGTGCCGAAGCGGATCTCGTTGAGGTACCGGGCGGGAGAGCTTGCGTTGGCCTCGACCTCGCCGTTCGGGAGGAAGCGCAGATACGGCTCGTTGTCGTAGCCGCCGACCGACACGAGCTTGCCGGTGTCGTTCTTGACCACGAGGTAGCGGTCGCCACCCTCGGTCTTGACGTCGAGCCCTTCGACCGACGGGCTGACCGCGTCGAGCTTCGTCTCGTAGTTGCTCGTGCTCGGCTCCGCGCCCTGCGCGCAGCGCAGGCGCAAGGAGCGATAGCAACGCGACGACGGTCGCAAGTCTGGCTAGAGCCACAATCAGAACGCCTCTCCGAACGCTCGGTGCCCGGGTAGCCGGGCCGGATCCGCCTAAAGCGTAGCTTGCCGTTCGCGCACCCGGCTATCTTGGCCCGGTGGCTCTCCGTCGCAAATTGGGTCGCCGGCCGCTACTGGTCGGCGCGGCGCTGATCGTCGTGCTCGGCACGGTGGTGGCCTTCGCGGCCGGTGGCGACGGGTCGAAGCAGCGTGACGGCCGCGAGTCGGCGTCGCTGGACCCGGGGATCCGCGACTCGGAGCAGGCCGACGGCCACCCCGAGCCGGCCTCGAGCGATCCCGGCCGGCTGGCGCAGGACCCGTCCCAGGCTGGCCGCCGCCGCGGAGGACCCGGGCCCGAGTCCGGGAGCGCCGTCGGACGCGGAGATCAGGCGCGATCTCGAGCAGCTCGAAAACTGGCAGCGCCGGGTGCGCAAAGGCGGCGCGATCGCGCTCAACGCGCGTGGCAGCGCGCGGGCGCCGGCCGGCTCGCCCACCGCCGTCCAGGACGTGGTCGCGGGAGGCAACGCGATCGCGAGATTCCCGTACCGCCTCGGAGGCGGACACGGCTCCTTCGTGGACAACGCCTACGACTGCTCGGGATCGGTCAGCTACGCGCTCGCTGCCGCCGGGCTCCTGGACGCGCCGCTCACCTCGGGCGAGCTCATGGAGTGGGGCGCGCCGGGCCGCGGTCGCTGGATCACCGTGTACTCGCACCCCGGCCACGTATTCATGGTCGTGGGCGGCGTCCGGTTCGACACGAGCGGCCGCGCAGGCCGTCGAGGTTCGCGCTGGCAGCCGTTGCAACGCGGCGCCCAGGGCTTCGTGGCACGCCACTGGCCCGGGCTCTGACGCCCATTCGGGCAACGGTGCGCCGATCTGGGCTAGCATGGGTGAAGTTCGTGTCGGTTGTCGACTCGAGGGGCGTGAGATGGGGACTAGGGAGAAGCTGCTGAAGCTGTCGTTCGGCACGGTGCTTGTGGTGCTGGGCGTGTTCGGGTCATCGGGCCTCGCGTCCGCCGACACGATCGTCTGCGGGCCAGGGGGCGTGCCGGCCACCTGTCCGGCATATACGGACGACCGTGGCGACTACCTGGCCAGGCCGGGGACGGACAAGGAGATCCGCTACGGCTCCTTCACCGTCAACGCCAACTCCCAGGTCCACAACGCCATCAACTTCTCGGCGCCGGCGCCCTGCAACAACTGCTACATCACGGACATGGTCCCGAAGCTCGTCTACGACGGCGATGCGAACAACGCGAACCGGCACCGAAGCCAACCTCAGCAACGACGCGATGATGCACCACTTCGTGCTCATCAATCCCGCGCGCCAGGATGCCGTCTGCCCCAGCGGACTCCAAGGCCAGCTCGGCGAACGCTTCTTTGCGGCGGGCAACGAGAGCACCCACATGCACCTGCCGCGACCGTTTGGCTACTTCAACCCGGCCGGGCAGAACACCTGGACGCTGATCTACCACCTCGTGAACAAGTCGGCCGTTCAGAAGAAGCTCGGCATCCAGATCCACTACCGGTACCGGACCGACCCGCCGAACGTGAGCGAGTCGAAGCCGCTGTGGCTCGACATCGATGGCTGCGGAGACTCCGAGTACTCGATTCCAGACCCGACGCCGACGCCTCCGAGCCCGACCTACTCGGACACCCACTCGAGCTGGACGTCGACGGTGAACGGGCGGATGGTCGCGATCTCCGGCCACCTCCACGACGTGGACATCACCAACGCGAATCCATGTCTCAACCACTGCGCCGCAGCAGGGCGGTGGCGTTGCGGTGTCTGCGGAGATCGTCGGCGGAGCCGAACAGCTACTTCGGGCCCGTTCCTCCCAACAACCCGCCACCGGCCGATCTCACAGGTACGACCCTGTGCCGCTCCGAGGGCTATTACGGCACTCCGTACGCCGGCACCCGTTGGCGCGGACACCTCGACACGATGAGCAGCTGTGGAATCCGGACCGACATCCCGGCCGGCCCCAACCCGAGGCCTTACCCGGCGGGCGGGGCCTATCCGACCGCGGGCGTGCCGTTCAAGGTGGGCGACGCGATCAAGCTCCACAGCGAATACGTGAACGACACAGGGAGCCACCCAGATCGACGTGATGGGAATCATGATGGCCTGGTACGCGCCGCCGGACCCCGGCTTCGCGCGGCCGAAGGGCGCGACGCCGACGCGAGCCTCGCTCGTGCCCGCATACCAGCCGTGCACGGCACCGAACCGCACGCACGGCCCACCGCTCGCCTCGCAGTCGTGCACCCCGCCGGTGCAGTCGTCGAGCTTCCTCACGATGGGAAGCCCCGATGCCAACGGCGCTGCGGCCAACGGGTCCGGATCGGTGAGCCTGCTCGCGGTGGTCGGCAACCCGGCCAATACGGTCGACGACGCCGACCTCAAGTTGAAGGTGAATGTCGTCGACGTGCGCAACAAGACTGGCCTGGGCGACTACACCGGCCAGCTCAAGGCCACGACCAGCGTCCGGATAATCGATCGTGACAACGGCCCGTCCGAGGTCGGCGTGACCCAGGACAGTCCCTTCTCGTTCACGGTGCCGTGCACCACCACCGGCGCTCACGACCATCGGGTCGACCTGCACGCTCGATACGACGGCCGATGCGCTGGTCCCGAACACGATCAAGGAGAACCTGCGCGCGATCTGGCAGCTCGGGAAGATCGAGGTGTTCGACGGCGGCTCCGACGGGGTCGCGAACACCGACCCGAACACGCGCTACCTGGCGCAGGGCTTCTTCGTCCCCTGACGGGTAGAAGCCACTACCCTGAGAGGCATGGTTTGGAGGTTTGCCAGTTGCCGGTTGCACGTCGCGGCGGTCGTGACCGCGTTGCTGTTGCTCGCCCTGCTGCTGGCCGCCTCCGCGGCGCCCGCAGGCGCCGGCGCGCGCCTGTCCTCGTCGAAGGCGAAGAGCGCGGTGGTCAAGTACGTGAAGAAGCGGTGGGGCTCCGACTACAAGGTCCATCCGGCGTGCTACTCGCTGAGCTCCAAGAGGAGCAAGTGCCTCGTGCACATGGTGCACAACTCGGCGTCCTGCACGAAGTACGCGACGGTCACGCTCAAGGGCAGCCGAACGTCCGTCAAGATGGCGCGTCCGAGCTGCTAGACCTGGTGCCGGCGGGGCTCCCCCGAGGTATCCTCGAAGTATGAGCGGGGGTTCAGGAGGGGGTGTGATTGGATCCGCGAGCTTCAGGCTCGCCGTCGCCGCCCTGTTGCTCACCGCGCTGGTCGCGCTCACGCCCCTGGTCGCGCATGCGGCGGTGGGGGACGTCGCGCTGGTCAGCCGTGGCGCCGTCGACGCACCGCCGGCGAACGGTGACTCCGGCCCGGGAATCGCCGTGTCGGCGAGCGGGCGCTTCATCGCCTTCGAGTCGAAGGCGACCAACCTGAGCGATGCCGCCCAGCCCGGCGTCACGAACCTCTATCTACGCGACCGGAAGACCGAACACGACGACGCTGATCAGCCGCGCGGACGGTGTGGACGGCGCCGGCGCCGACGGCGACGCGACGAACCCGGCGATCTCGCCGGCCGGGCGCTACGTCGCGTTCGAGTCCACGGCCGACAACCTGAGCCCCGATGACGACGACGCCGTCCAGAACGTGTTCGTGCGCGACACCTATCTGGACACGACGACGCTCGTGTCCCGGGCCGCCGACGGCAGCGCAGCGCATGGCGATTCGTCGAATCCGGCGATCTCGGGCAACGGGTACTTCATCGCGTTCGACTCGACCGCCGACAACCTCAGCACGGACGACAACGACAGCTTTTCGAACATCTACAGGCGCGACATGCTGGACGGTACGTTGAGCGTCGTGAGCCGCACGAGCTTCGGGTCGGTGAACGTCCCCGCGGACGGCGACTCCTACGATCCGACGATTGACCGACGACGGGGGCACGGATCGCGTACACGTCCACAGCGGACAATCTGAGCACGAAGGACGACAACGCCTACACGAACGTGTTCTTCACCGACGTACGACCGAGCTTCACGACCGCGACCGCCGTCAGCCTCACCTCCGGCGGCTTCCTCGCCAGCCGGCCGTCGGACGGCGATTCCTTCGGCGCAACGATCTCGTCCGACGGGCGCTACGTCGCGTTCCTGTCGCTGGCGAACAACTTCGTCGACGAGCCGATTCGCACCCCCACGACCGTGGACGTGTTCAGACGCGACGTTCAGGCCGGTGAGACGAAGCTCGTCAGCCGCGCGACCGGCGCGGACGGGCTGCCGGCGTTCGCCGATTCCTCCAGCCCCGCGATCTCCGAGGGCGGTCGCTACATCGCCTTCGAGTCGTCGGCCGGCAACCTCAGCGCCGAGGACACGGCGGACGCCGACATATTCGTACGCAGCATGGAGGCCGACACGACCACGCTCGTGAGCCGGGCGAGCGGCGTTGCCGGGGCCGTCGCCGACGGCTCCTCGTATGCGCCCGCGCTGTCCTCCAGCGGGCGGTTCCTGGCCTTCTCCTCAGACGCCGCGAATCTCTCGGATGCCGACGACGACCAGGCTCCGGTGCGGGACGTCTTCGTGCGGCGTGTGCCGGTCACGCCGCCGGCGCCCGACACGGGGCCCGATCTCGGGACCAACGATCACGGCGCCCACGGCGAGGGGCACGATCCCGGCAGCGCCGCCCACGGTGGGCACGCGGCGGGCGCGGGCGGTGCCCATGCCGGCCACGCCACGGCGACCGGCGCGCCCGACCAGAGCCTCGTCGGCCCGCCCGTTCAAGATGTGGACTCGCTGTTCGTGCTGGTCGCAGCCCCACGCCGACGCGACGCTCGTGGTGACCGCCACCGTCAAGCTGGCCGGTGGCGCGCGCGCCACCGCGCGTACTACCGCTCCAAGCGCTACTCGAAGAAGGTGGCCGCGCACAAGATCATCCGGGTGCGGCTGAGGTTCACGCGCACCGGCGCTGAAGGCGGTCAAGCGAGCGCTCAAGCGGGGCAAGCGCGTCAGGGCGAAGGTGTCTCGAAAGTGCGGGCCCCCGCGGGCGGGCCCTGGGGCACCAAGCGCCGAACGATTCGGCTGATCGACCCGCGCTAGTCGCTCTCGCGACGCAGCTCTTCGTCGAGCGTGATCGCGCGGATCGAGTGCTCGTCGGGCAGCTTGTCGAGCACCTCGTGGATCACGCGGTGTACGTCATGCTGGTCGTGCCCGAAGTCGTCCAGCAGGCTCTTGAGCGCCGTGTGCGTGATCTTCAGCTGCGCCGGCGTGAGCTCGAGGTGGTAGTTGACGTCCATGCTGGGGGAGATCCTAGTGACCCGCCGCCGAATCAGTCCTCCAGGGTCTCGACAAACGAACGGTGGCTACCGGGTGACGCTCCCCCTACCATCTGAGGGATGAGAGGTGTGAGGGCAGTGCTGGCGACGGCCGCCGTCGCCCTCTTGATGCTGCCCGCCGTTGCAAGTGCGGCGACCGAGCGTGCCCTGGTGCTGCTCGACCCGTCGCCCCCGTCGGCGGCGGCAGTTCGCGCGTCCGCGACCGCCGTGCTGGCCCGCCACGGCCTCGAGCGGGCCCGGCCGGATGTCCGCCAGATCGGCGTGATGACCGTGAAAGTGCCGGCCGGCACGAGTTTCCGGCGCTTCGCCGCGAACCTCCGCCGCGATCAGGCCGTGCGCCGCGTCGAGCGCGACTCCCGCCACGAGCTCAGGTTCGTGCCGAGCGACCCCGCCTTCGAGGACCAGGACCCACTCGCCCCGCGGGGAGTCCCGTTCCAGTGGTATCTCACGCGGCAGGGCTTTCCCGCCGCGTGGGACCTGAGCCGCGGGCAGGGCGTCCTGGTCGGCATCATCGACTCGGGGATCGACTCGTCGCATCCCGAGCTCGGCGGCAAGATCGCGATCGCCCGCGACCAGGATTCCGGTCCCAACGGGACCGCCGACGAGGTCGGCCACGGCACGCATGTTGCGGGGCTGGCCTGCGCTGCGACGGACAACGCGGCCGGTATCGCCGGCACCGGCTCGGACTGCATGATCATCGCCGAGCGCAGCGACCTCTCGAGCTCGAGCGTGATCGCGTCGCTCGTGGACGCCACGGACCGGGGCGCGAAGGTGATCAACATGAGCTTCGGCGGAGGCCGGCTCACCTACGGGGAGCTGCGCGCGCTTCGTTATGCCTACCGCCGTGACGTCGTGCTGGTCGCCGCGGCCGCCGACTCGCCCTCGGTGGAGCAGGGTCATCCGGCGAAGGACCTGCAGCCGACCGGGACCGGACCGGATCTCGACGATGGCGCCGGCCTGGTGGTGACCGCCGCCGATGCGACCGGCGCGCGCGCCTCGTTCGCCGGCCGCGGCTCGCAGATCTCGATCGCCGCCTACGGGGACACGGGACCCGGCGGCGCCCCCGGGATCTTCTCGACCTACCCCTCGAACAGCACGCAGATCGAGACCGGCGACACGAATCCGCCGACGCCGCCCTGCCCGAGCTGCCGCACGGCGCTCAACGGAGATCCGCGATACGGGTACCTCTCGGGCACTTCGATGGCGGCGCCGCAGGTGGTGGGCGCCGTGGCGCTCGTGCGCGCCGCGAACCCGCGTCTCGGCAACCTGTCCGTGATCCGCCTGATGAAGAAGACCGCGATCCGCACGCGCGGTTGGACCAACGACCTCGGCTGGGGCATCGTGAACGCGGGCGCCGCCGTCCGGGCCGCGCTCGCCCTCGCCCAGGACACGATCCCACCGACCGCCGCCCCACGGGGCGGGCGCAAGCGCAGGTCCGGCCGGAAGTTCAGGCTGCGCTGGCGCGGGCAGGACACCGCCGCTCCGGGCGTCGCGCCGGCGGGCATCGAGTCCTATCGCGTCTACGCACGGAAGGGCAACGGCCGGTATCGATTCGAGATCGCCACTCGGGGGAACTCGGTCCGCTTCACCGGCAAGCGCGGCAGCCGGTACTCGTTCTACATCCAGGCGAAGGATCGCGCCGGCAACGTGGAGGCCCCACCGCGCACGGCGGACTTCGTGATCCGGATCCGGCGGCGTAGTCCCAGGGGTGCAGAGGCCGGGTCCCTGACGGTCCCGACCTCTGCGACTTGCTCCTCCCGATCTACGGGTTGAAGATTCCCTGGACGGCGAACAGGGTGTCGTCGTTCGTGCCGCGCACCTTGTCCAGACCCGCGTCGTAGACCTGAATCTGGCCGACCTCGATGGTCTGCCGGTTGCGATTGGGATCGGCCGGGTCGTACTTCACGAAGCCCGGGCAGGATCGCATTGAACGTGGTCGTCACGGCACACGTGCTCCCGATGCCCGCCGGCGTGAAGTTGCAGTCGACCGGAATCGGGAAGTTGAAGTCCACGGTGGTGCCGGCCCCGCCCACAGGTCCCGGTCCGATGTTGCGGTGGTCCGTGAGGCGCAGCATGTCCCCGATCGCCGTCGTCGCACGGCGGGCCCGGGATCCGCGCTACGAGCGTCATGTCAGGACCGGTCGCGTTCGGGTTGTAGTCGTTCGCGGGGCCGCCAGCTCGCGAACGTCAGTGATCTCCACCTCGACCTTGTCGTCCTCAGCTGCGGTGTTGACGCCTATGACGTCGATGCGAACGAACGCGACTGACTGCGCCCCGAAGCCGTTTGCGTCCGGTGTTCCGACCGTGGCGGCGCTCGAGCGACTGCTTCGGCGGTAGACACGATCGCACGTGATCCAATGGCGGCTCATGAACGCCGTTCGGTGCCGTACATTCGTTGCTGCGCCGGTACCAGGGAGACCCTCAAGGGGGTGCCCCTCGCGGCCGGACATGGTTGGCGACTGCTGCTCCGGCCAAGAGCAGCGCCGCTAGGAACACGAGCGCCAGCGTCGCGGGTGCCCGTCCAAGGACAGCGCCAGAGTCATCACGCGCCTCCTTCTGGAGAAACGTTGGTCTGCAGGGGATCGGGTCGCACTCCCGATCGACCCTCTGAACGTCGAAAGCTACTCCTCGTGACCTCGAGACTCAACACCGGTCTTACCCGGGCTTCCGCTCTAGACTTCCTCAGGCATGGCGGCCCCCGGCCCTCGGAAGATCCTGCTGGCGGCGCCCCGCGGCTACTGCGCGGGCGTCGATCGCGCGGTCGCCACGGTCGAGCACGCGCTGGCGCTCTACGGCCCTCCCGTCTACGTCCGCAAGGAGATCGTCCACAACAAGCACGTGGTCGAGAGCCTGGAGCGGCGCGGAGCGATCTTCGTGGAGGAGGAGACAGAGGTCCCCGAGGGCGAGACCGTCGTCTTCTCCGCCCACGGCGTGGCACCGAGCGTGCACGCCAATGCCGCCGCGCGCGCCCTCAACACGATCGACGCCACCTGCCCGCTCGTCACGAAGGTCCACGTCGAGGCGCGGAAGTTCGCCGCGGACGGCTACACGATCGTGCTGGTCGGGCACGAGGGCCACGAGGAGGTCGAGGGCACCACGGGGGAGGCTCCCGAGCACATCGTGCTCGTCCAGACCGAGGCCGACGTGGAGGAGCTCGAGGTGCCGGATCCGGACCGCGTCGCGTTCATCACGCAGACGACCTTGTCGGTGGACGAGACCACGGGCATCATCCGCAAGCTTCACGAGAAGTTCCCGAACATGGTCGGGCCCCGGACCGACGACATCTGTTACGCGACCCAGAACCGCCAGGATGCCGTCAAGCAGCTCGCACCACGCTGTGACCTCGTGCTGGTGATCGGCTCCAAGAACTCCTCGAACTCCAACCGGCTCGTGGAGGTCGCGCGCCAGCACGGCGCGCGCTCCTATCTGATCGACAACGAGCACGAGGTGCGCGACGAGTGGCTGGAGGGAGTCGAGACGCTCGGCATCACCTCCGGCGCGAGCGCGCCCGAGGAGCTGGTGCAGCGGCTCGTCGAGCACTTCCGCGCCCGCGGGGCGAGTGAGGTGGCGGAGCTCGAGGTGACCGAGGAAGACGTCCGGTTCATGCTCCCCAAGGACATCCGCGAGCTGCTGAACGCGCGGGCGTAACGTTTCGGCCGCCGGCGCGACGGTTGGGTCATGCGAAGGGGGATTTTCAGCGCGGTGTTGCTGATCGCGCTGACGACAGCCGCATCCGCGTGCGGCGACGACGAGGGGGGCGGAGGCGCCTCCGCGACGACCTCCACTTCCACCACGTCCGTTTACGACTCCGGCCCGGCCGAGACCTCACGGGCGAAGCAGACCACCACCGTCAAGGTCATGCAGACCCGCTACGGCCGCATCCTCGTGGACGGCAGCGGCCGCGCGCTGTACCTCTTCACCAAGGAGGCGCGGTCCCAAGGCGCGCTGTTACGGCGGCTGCGCCCAGGCGTGGCCCGTCTTCTACGCGCGCGGCGAGGTCCGCGCGGGCCGGGGCGCGAAGGGCGATCTGATCGGCACGACGCGGCGCCGTGGCGGCCGGCGGCAGGTCACCTACGCCGGGCACCCCCTCTACTACTACGTGACCGATCGCAACCCGGGACAGGTCACGTGTCAGAACGTGGTCGAGTTCGGCGGCACGTGGCTCGTCGTCGCGCCGAGCGGCGCAGCTATTCGCTGAGCGCCGTGGCGGGCCCTGGCGCGAAGCTGAACGCGTAGGCCCGGGCGGGCGACTGGAACACGAGCGTCAGCTCGTGCTCCGAATGGCCGCGGTGCTCGACCAGCTCGTAGAGCCGTGGACCATCGAGCGCGACGGTCCGCGCCCACTCTCCGTCCACGACCACGTCGAGCTTGCCGCGGCCGTCGAGCACCGCAGCCGCCCCGGCGCCTGCGTATCTGACGCTGAGCTGCTCACCCTCCTTCACGGCGCGGCCGCTGCGGTCGGGCTCCAGGTAGCTGTGAGGGGTGGGGGGGTGGACGAGCGCGTCGGGCGCGTCGGTGTCGCGAATGGGCGAAACCGGCGCGGGCAGGTCCAGCTCCTCGTCGATCTCGAGCAGGAGCTCCTGGATCGCGCGCTCGGTCTCCTCGTAGGCGCCCTCGGCGAAGTGGTAGTAGCGCAGGACCCCACGCCGGTCCCACAGGTAGAGCGCCGGCCATACCTCGTTGCCATAGGCCCTCCAGACCTCGAAGGCGGGGTCGGGCGCGACGGCGAACTCGATCCCGAGCTGTTCGACTGCGGCTTCGACCCGCTCGCGCTCTGCGCCGAAGTCGAATTGCGGCGAGTGGATCCCGAACACGCGCAGTCCGCGCTCGCGATAGCGGCGGTCCCACTCCTGGACGTAGGGCAGCGCCCGCAGCGAGTTGAGCGAGGTGTAGTCCCAGAACCACACCAGCACCGCGTGCCGGCCGAACAGCGTGCCGAGCCTCACGATCCGGGCGTTGATCCACTCGAGATCCGGTGGGAAGTCTGGGATCGCGATGTCGAGCTGCGCCGGCCGCACGTACGAGACGCTAGATGATCAGCGAGAATCCAGCGATGGCGGACAAGGGCAAGAAAGCGGTGGGCAGCGCGGGGGTGTCGGGCAGCCGGGCCACGATCGGCAGCGCCGCCGTGGCGGGTAGCCACGCGACGACCGGCAGCGCGGCCGTGGCAGGCAGCGCGGCGGTCGTGGGAAGCTCGGCGGTGGCGGCCAGCGCCGCTGTGGTCGGTAGCGCGGGGGTCGCGGGCAGCTCCACCGTCGTCGGCAGCGCCGCTGTCGCGGGCAGCGTCGGCGTGGTGGGCAGCGCGGCCGTAGTGGTCAGCGCAGGCGTCGTAGGAAGCGCGGGGATCGTGGGCGGGCTCGGCAACATCGGATGCGCCGGCTGCATCGGCTGCATCGGCTGCGTGGACTGCACGGGGTGCGTCGGCTGCATCGGATGCGTGGGCCTCCGCGGGGCGGTGGGGAAGGTGGGGAAGAGCAAGGGCGGCAAGGGGCGCAAGGGGCGCAAGGGCGCAAGCGGCGCCACTAGGCGCTGGCCGCCCTTCCAGCCCGTCCGCGCTGCGCGCCAGGTCGGTTGCGGGACGACAAAACCGGCAGTAAAGGGAAGCGTTTCGTCGCCTCCGAGTGACAGATTGGTCATTTAAGAGCCGTCGGCGCCTAATGCGTATTGCAGCTTTCGACCTTGACGCCGTATATGGGCGTCAAAGTCGAATCGTGCGGATTCGGCCGCCGGTAGTCCGCCCGTCAAGGGCCCATTCACGCCTCGAATGCGCAATGCGTCGCGTTCGGGGGCCACTCCGACAGCCCCATCCCGATCCCCTTATTGCCGCTTTTTTCGGGAGCCGCCACCAACGCGCCGCGAGCGGGACGCTAGCCCTGCGGCCGCGCGCGCAGCTCCGAGAGCACCAGCCCGTACAAGAGGTGATCGGCCGTCCAGCGCGAACCGCTCCGCAGGCCGGGGCTTGCCCGCCTGTGCCAGTCCGAGCACCGGGGCGATGCCCGCCTCGAAGCCGAACCACACCAGCAGCCCGTACGCCGGTCCGGACCACCGCGCCAGCCGGATGCTCTCGGGGAGCATCCCGAATGCAGCTCCGCCCATGGCTGCCGTATCCCCAGTGAGCCAGCTCGATCGCCGTGCGCCTGCGGTTTCGCGGCACGCGCCGGAGCAGACCGCGCGCCTTCTGCTTGATGATCGCCTCGGGAGGTGTCTGCTTGACGATGCCGGTGTCGACCGTGACCACTCGCATGCCGGTCATCGCCATCGCGGCGACTGCGCCCCGCGCCCCCGCGTGCGCGATCTCGGTGAGCCGGCCGCCATCCTGCTCTATGGCCGCCGGGTCCCCCGTTGACCGATGAAGCCGACGAGGTCCATGTCAGAAGGGATAGGGGACACTCTCGATCGCCCCTAGGACGTACCAGGTTCCGAACAACAGGCTGAGCATTCCGAACGCCGGCACGGCTGAGCGGACGCGGCTGGCCACGGGCTCGCGCGCGAGCGTCAAGCCGAACGCGGCCGAGCACAGCGCCATCGAGACGGCCGTCGCGGCTGCGAACAGCAGCAACGCCGCGACTGCCTCGGCCCTGCTCGAGACCGCAGCGATCACGAGCACCGTCGCGGCGGTCGAGCCGCCGATGCCGTGGACGAGCCCGATTCCGAACGCCGCGAGCGGGGAGCGCCCCAGTTGCTCCGGATGCATGTGGTCGTGGACCACGTGGTCGTGGCCGTCGGCGTGCGCGTGCTCGTGGGCGTGCGGATGCGCGTGCTGAACCGCGCCGTGGCTGTGAGGATGCACGTGCAGGTACCCGCGATGCCAGCGCACGAGCAGACGGATGGCGAGCGCGATGATCACCGCTCCGATCGCGATCTCTGCGCCCCTTTGCACGGTCTCCGGCAGACGTCCCCCGAAGAGCACGATCGGAAGGCCCAGCAGGACCACGGTGCTCGCGTGGCCGAGTCCCCAGGCGAAGCCGAGCACGCTCGCGCGGCGGGACTGCCGGCGCTCGTCCGACATCACCAGCGTCGAAACGGCGGTCAGGTGGTCTGGATCGGTCGCGTGGCGCAGCCCGAGCAGGATCGCGACGGCCAGCGCGAGCACCAGCCCGGCGCCCTGCCCGAGGTCCAGTATGTAGTCGTCCAGTCCGAACATCGCTCAATCGCACCCGCCGGCACGAGCCGCTGCCACCGCCGCCTGTCCGAACGAGATGCCGCCGTCGTTGGGAGGCAGCCGCTCCGGCACCAGCACGCGCAGGCCGGCGTCGCCGAGCAATGCGGCCGTGCGCTCGACCAGCAATCTGTTCTGGAACACGCCCCCTGACAGGACGACCACATCTGTTCCGCTTCCCGACGCGGCCTCGGCGCAGGCGGCGGCGGTGCCCCGGGCGAGCCCGTTGTGGAATCGGGCCGAGATCGTCTCGACGCGGGTGCTCGCGTTCGAGGTCGGCGAGCACCGCGCGGACCGTCTCCCGCGCGTCCAGGCACCCCGTCCGCGAGCGGGAGCGGATAGGCGCCGCGCTCGGACCGGTCCGCGGCAGCCTCGAGCTCGAACGCCGCCTGGCCCTCGTAGCTGGCCCACGGGCGCAGCCCGCAGAGCGCGGACACGGCGTCGAAGAGGCGGCCGATGCTGGTCGTCAGCGGAGCAAACGTCGCGGATCCCGTGAGCGCGCTCACCTGGCGCCAGCGCGCGGCATCGATGTGCTCGGCGAGCGTGCGAGGCGGCAGCATCCGACGCGCCGCGGCTGCCGCGATCCAGGCGCACGCCATGCGCCAGGGCTCGCGGATCGCCTGCGTCCCGCCGGGCATCCGTACCGGCCACAGGTGGGCCACCCGCTCGAATCCGGCGAGGTCCCCCACGAGCAGCTCGCCTCCCCAGATGGTCCCGTCCGTGCCGTAGCCCGTGCCGTCGTAGATCGCACCGACCGCCGCCTGCGTCTCGCCGTGCTCGGCGAGGCAGGCCGCCAGGTGGGCGTGGTGGTGCTGGACACCGACGTGCGCGTCCGCCTCGCGCTCGCTCGCGTACTTCGTGGACAGGTACTCCGGGTGGAGGTCATGCGCCAGGACCTCGGGCTCGATCGCGAAGAGGCGCTCGAAGTGGGCGATGCCTTCCCGGTAGGAGCGAAGCGTCTCGTAGTTCTCGAGGTCGCCGATGTGGTGCCCGACCCAGGCCCGCCCACCCTTGACGAGGCAGAAAGTGCTCTTGAGCTCCGCGCCGCAGCCGAGCACCTCGCGATCGCAGTCGATCGGCAGCTCGATGCTCTCGGGCACGTGGCCGCGCGAGCGGCGGAGAAGGAGCGGCCGCCGCCGCGTGCCGAGCGACACGGCGCGCGCGACGGAGTCGTCCGTGCGCGTCTCGATCGGGCGGTCGTGCAGCAGGAAGAGGTCCGCGATCGTCCCGAGGCGGGCGAGCGCCTCGTCGTCCTCGTAGGCGATCGGCTCGTCGGACACGTTGCCGCTCGTCATCACGAGCGCGGCATCCGTGTCCGCGAGCAGCAGATGGTGAAGCGGGGAGTAGGGGAGCATCAGGCCGAGCTCGGGGGAGCAGGGAGCGACCGATGGTGCGACGGGCGCGCCGGCACGGCGGGGCGCCAGCACGATCGGACGCTCCGGGCCCAGCAGCAGCTCCCGCTCGTGGGCCTCGAGGACGGCGAAGCGGGCGGCCTCGTCGAGGTCGCGCACCATCAGGGCGAACGGCTTCTCTTCGCGGTGCTTGCGCGCGCGCAGCGCCGCCACGGCGCGCTCGTCGTCCGCCCGGCAGGCGAGGTGAAACCCGCCGATGCCCTTGACCGCCACGATCGCCCCGTCGCCGAGCGCCTGCGCCGCCGCCGCGACCGCATCGTCCCCACCGGCCGGCGGACAGGGCGTTCCGGTCGCGTCCACCAGCGTTGCCACGGGCCCGCACTCCGGACATGCGATCGGCTGCGCGTGAAACCGGCGATCGCGCGGGGACTCGTATTCCGCACGGCACTGTGCGCACATCTCGAAGCCGGCCATCGTCGTGAGCGGCCGGTCGTACGGAACGCCGCGCACGATCGTGAAGCGCGGGCCGCAGTTGGTGCAGTTGATGAATGGGTACCGGTAGCGCCGATCCGCGGGGTCGAAGAGCTCCGCGAGGCACTCCGTGGCACGGGGCGGTGTCAGGCGCCACCAGCGCATCGGGCCGGCGGGCGTAGAGGCTCTCGAGGATCGTGAAGCCGCTCTCGCCGGCGGGCGGAAGCGGAACGGTCGCGACGTCCTCGACGACCGCCAGTGGCGGCGGCTCGGCGGGGAGGCGCGCCAGGAAGCGCTCGATCGCCGCGCCCTCGCCCTCCAGCTCGATCACCACGCCGCGCTCGTCGTTGAGCACGAAGCCGTCGAGCGCGAGCGCGGTGGCGAGCCTGAAGACGTAAGGACGAAAGCCAACCCCCTGCACGGTGCCCCCGACGCGCACCCGGACGCGCGCCCGCGCCGTCGCCGCGGCGATGCTCACGGCGCCTGCTCCACGAGCTCGCGCAGCGCGTGGTAGGCGGTCGCCTGGGCCTCCTGGATCCGGGGAATGTGCTGAGAGCGCGAGACCACGACGTGATCGGCCAGGCCCTCTTCCGCGATCCGGCCGCCGTCGTAGCCCACCATCGCGATCGTCGTGAGACCGCGGCTTCGCGCTTCGATCAGTGCGTCGATGACGTTCCGCGAGCTGCCGCTGGTGGAGAGGGCGAGCAGTGCATCGCCGGCATGTCCGTACGCGATCACCTGGCGGGCGAAGATCGCCTCGGGTCCGATGTCGTTTGCGATCGCGGTCAGGATCGAGGAGTCCTCGGTGAGGTCGAGCGCGGGGCGCGGATCTTTCCCCATCCGGCCGCGCGGCGCGCGAAAGTCCGCGACGGCATCCATCGCGTCGGTGGCCGAGCCGCCGTTCCCGAGGGCGAGCAGCTTTCCGCCCGAAGAGAACGTCTCTCGCAGCGCGCCTGCCGCCGCGACCAGCTCGTCCCGATGATCGCCGAGCGTCTGCTCGCGGAGCGCGGCTGACCTCGGCCGCCTTCAACCCGACCGAACGAGCGACGTCCGCCAGGACCGCCTCGAGATCGTGCTCGCCTTCGGCCAGGAACGGATAGAGGAAGCTCGAGGCGCCCGTGTCGTGCACCGGCCCGGCAGCGCGGCCTTGGAGCAGCCCGCGATGCTCGAAGAAGACGTGCACCAGCTCCCACAGCAGGTGGTAGAGCGTCTCGATCAGCTCCTGACCGACGAACGGGTCGCTGCTCGGCGGCTCGAGCTCCCACTCGGCCCCGGCGGGAACGAACGCGATCGTGAGGCAGCCGCGGACGGTTGCGTGTGCCAGCGCCTCCGCGGTCGCACCGTCGTCGGCCTCGAACCCGATCACGATGTCGTCGGGGTCCGCCAGCAGCGTGACCTGATCCACCAAGCTTGCCGCCGTCGGGGGTGAGGGCGATCGCGGGCAGCGCCCGCTTTCCGACGATCACGGGATGGACGAACTCGACGGCGACGTGCCGCGCATCCGAGCGCGCCGCCGGCGAGTGGCCCAGCGCGACCAGCCGCCCGCCGCGCGCGAACCGCTCCGCCATCCGGTGGCAGAGCTGCGCGATCCGCTCCGCCTCCGCCTCGAAGAAGCGCGCGTTGGCCGCGGTCCGGCGCTCGAGCAGGTCCTCGAGCAGCTGGTCCGGGGCCGACCGGAGCGCTTCCGTCACACCGGCGCTCCCACCCGCCCCGGGATCGCGGCCAGCCATTCGCCGAAGCGTTCGACCCCCTCGCCCGTCCGGGCGCTCATCAGCATCCGCTCCGCGCCGGGATTGACCTTGTCGAGGTTGTGCAGGAAGCGATCGAGGTCGAAGTCCAGATGCGGAAGCAGGTCGACCTTGTTGACCAGCACCAGCTCGCACGCCCTGAACATCAGCGGGTACTTGAGCGGCTTGTCCTCGCCCTCCGTCACCGAGGAGACCATCACCCGCGCGTCCTCGCCGATCTTGAACTCGGCCGGGCAGACCAGGTTGCCGACGTTCTCGACCACGAGCAGGTCGATTTCGTCGAGCGGGATCTCAGGCAGCGCGGATCGCACCATGTTGGCGTCCAGGTGGCATTCGCCGCCGAACCCGGCGTCGGTGTTCAGCTGCGTCACCGGCACGTGGAGGCTCGCGAGTCGGTCGGCGTCGAGGCTCCCCTGCACGTCTCCCTCGAGCACCGCCACGCGCACGTCTTCGAGGTCACGCAGAACCCGCTCGAGCAGCGACGTCTTGCCGGCGCCCGGCGCGCTCATCATGTTGACGACCGCCACCCCGGCGCGGTCGAAGTCGTCCCGGTTCGCGCGCGCGATCGTGTTGTTGGCGTCGAGGGCGTCCTCGACGACCTTCACCTTCGTGCGATGCATTCGGCCTCCTACTCGTTACATGTTCCTGACTTTGAGGTACCGCTTGATCTCGGGGAGCGACATGGCGAACAGCGCGCCAAGGGCTCCCACCACTGCGATCGTGAGCAGCTTCATGTTTCCCGCTCCTTTTCTCCTTCGTTGTGCCTTCAGTTTGTCTTCATGCGTGGTCAGATCGTCGAGCAGCGACTCGACCATCCGCACCGCTTCGCCGATCGACGCCCGCACGGCCTCGCTGAGCTCGGCCGACAGCTCGTCCTCCTCGCTCATGATGGTGGCCGGCTCGCAGCCCGACCACCAGCACCCGCGGCAGCCGGTCGCCGAGATGCTGGGCAAGCGCGAGCACCTTCACGGGGTCCATGCCATGGGTGTCGATCGCCGCCTCGTTGCCGTCCAGCTCCGGCTCCAGCAGGTAGAGCGTGCCGGGCGCGCGCCCGCGGGGGAGCGCGTCGACGAAGATCGCCACGTCGTAGTCCTGGAGCGCGTAGGCGAGATCCATCCCTCGAATGCCGAAGTCCTCGACCACGACGCCGTCCGGAAGCTCAGCGCGGGCCAGGCGTCCGGCCACCTCGACGCCGAACCCGTCGTCGCCGAGGAACACGTTGCCGATGCCCGCCACGAGGATCCGTTGCGGCGGCGCGGATGGGCTTTCGCTGCTCGAGCGGCTCCACCTCCTCCGCGCGAGAAGAAGAAGCGGTGGCCGATCTGCCGCTCGGTGCCCAGATCACGGCCGGGATCGTCCTCGACCGTGACCGCGAGCTGCGTGACGCCCTCCATGCTCTCGACGATCTCCTCGACGATCGCGATCTTGCCGTCCAGCGCGATGTCGAAGACGTCGCGCCCCTTCTGCGGCCGGAGACGCACTCGGCTGCGGCGCCGTATCTCGACGCCGTTCACGAGCACCGCGTCCGGCGCCGGCCTCTCGAGCTGCTCCCAGTAGCTCATCTCGGCCTCGGCCTTTCCGGATGGACAAGCTCATCTCGCGGATCGCACCGTGAAGTCTCATCAGCTCTTCCGGCGAGAGCGACTCGGTGCGCTCGAGGATCTCGCGCGCCTTCGGGTCGGCTGCCCGCATCTCCTGCTTCTCCTCGTCGGTCATGGCTGAGGATGCTGAGCCGCAGGAGCTGGTCGATCTCGGCCGCGTCGAACAGGTCGCCGGGGCTCTCCGGGGCGACCTGCGGGTAGTCCGGCAGGATGATCGGCGACGAGAGCATCGGTGTGGCGCTCGCCCTCCTCGCCGACGAGCACCGGCCAGGTGCCGATGTTCTCGCAGCGCTCCGCCTCGGCCCGCAGATCCGTCCGGCGGATCGGTCAGCGAGACGAGCTCGCCGTCCTCGACATGGAGCACGGTGTGCGCCGAGCAGAAGGTCTGCCGCAGCACCTCCTCACGCGAAGCATCCTCGATCGGGCTCGAATTCGAGATCCTGACGGTGATCCGGTGAAGGTCCTGCCCGATCGGCTCCATCCTCGACCGCCACGGTCCCGCGAAGCTCACGCCAGCTCCGCACGAAGGAGCCCGCGCGCATGCCGTCGGATCCGCGTAGAGCTCCTCCTCGGTCGCTCCGGCCGGGATGTCGATCGGGACCTGACCCGGCTCCGAGATCACGATCTCGCGTTCGGTCGCCTCGTCCCAGGCGACGTTGCTGCCGGCCGTCCACGACCAGTTCCTCGACCGATCCACCCGCGGCGTCGACGAGGTCGCGCTTCACCACGTGCAGGAACCGCACCCGCACCTCCAGGCGGCAGTCGGCGTCGCCGTGCGCGAGGCATTGCGTCTGCATCACCGCGCGGTCGTCCGGATGGGCGGCGGTGTGCCGCTCCGGGTAGACGCCGCCGAAGGTCCAGCGGCGCTGGTTCTTCATCGCCGACTTCCGGTACGGCCACAGCAGGTAGCCCTCGTAGAGCACCGCGTCGGCGATCCTCTTCACCGCGTCCATCGGCTAGCGACCCTCCTCTGTCCGGGGCACGGTCGAGCAGCGAGCCGAGCGTCTTCTCCCAGCTCGGGAGCACGTTCTGGGCGCGGTAGGCGGCCAGGCGCTCGAAGGTGTCGCGATCCAGCCGCAGCCAGGCGCTGCCGGGAAAGTAGTGGTCCATCGTCTGCCGCCAGACCTCGACGGGCAGCTGATACTCCGCCTCCCGGTCCCAGCTGATCATGCCGGTCTGGAGCACCCCGCTCTCACCGGTGTAGAAGACCGTGCCGCTGAACAGGAACTCGAGCGGCACGTGGCCGTCGCCGAGCGCCTGCATGTACTTCGCGGCCGTCACCTCGAAGTCGTACGTGCAAGGCATGTTGAGCTCGACGAGCGTTTCGTCCGTGAAGCCCGGCACGACCTGAGTGGTGCGCATCCAGAGCAGTGTTCGCAGCGTGGTGGACCAGCGATCCGGCGTACCGAACAGCTCGAGCAACCGCTGCTCCTCGTCATCGCCATAGGAGCGCCGTCGTGCCGCGATCTGAACCTGCGCGTCCAGCATGATCGACCGGATCGCGTGTCCGCTGCGGCTCGCGATCCGCAACCCGAAGCCGATCGTCGGCACTGCCGCGAACTCCACGGGCGCGGCGTGCTCGACGCCGAAATCGAGGTCGACCACGGCCCCGAACGGGCCCGAGCTGGTCGTCCGCGCCTCCACCTGGCTCCTATGCGGGCGGCAGGTTGGGCATGCGCGGGTCGATCGCGTTCGCGGCCTTCGCGTTGATGCCCGTCGAGCGCTCGGCGGTCACCCGCCCGTCCGGCTTGTGGCCGGCCTGGCTCTCGTAGTTTCCCTTCGAGTTCCCCTGCTTGATGCCCGGCGTGTGGGCCGGTGCGTCCGGCGCGACGTCGGGCTTGCCGACTTTCAGGTTCGTCATCGCTATCCATCCTCTCCTTGTCTGCGTGAGCCGTCTCGGCGAACGGATCGGGAGCGGCGATCGAGCGCCTCGAGGAAGCGCCCGATCTCCTCCCATACCTCCTTACCCCCTGTGAGGCCCCGCCAACGACTTCGGATCAGGCCGACCAGCCCATAGCACTCGTCGATCGGCACGAGCCGGTAGTCCCGCGCTCCCCGCGCACGATTGACGAGCAGCGCCTCCACGTCGGGCTCCATGCCGCGGAGCACGGGATTGGCGTCCACGATCGCACGCCAGGTGTCGAGTGGCAGGAGTGACTCGGTCGCGCCCATCGGGCCCGGGATAGAAGGCGACCACCCGCTCGGCGGACGTGCTGTGGAAGAAGAAGGCCATGTCCACCGGGATGTGCAGTCCCTCCCAGGCTGGATCGGCGAGCTCGAAGTCCGTGATCGCGAGCCGGCGGTCGGGCACCAATCGGTAGTGGCCGCCGCCCGCCGCATCGCGGTTGAACAGGATCGTGCACGCGCGGCACGCGCACATGAGCTCGCCGTTCGAGATGTCGAGCAGGTGCCGGTGCTCGGCCGGGATCGGCTCACTGCAGAGCTCGCAGCGCTCCTGCGCCTCGACGCGCGCCTCGGTCGAGCGCTGGGCGAGCCGGCGCAGCCGTGAGCCGCCGAGGGTGTCGCCGGTCGCCGTCATGCGGCCGGCGCGAGTGCCACCTTCACGAGTCCCGCGTCGTCCACGAGCAGCGGCACGGGCTCGAGGTGGATCTCCGGCGCGTCTGTACATCGGCCCGCCAGCCGCACGTCGAAGCGGTGATCGCAGCCGGGGCAGCCCAGCTCGGCGCCCCGCAGCTCCGCCTGCTCCAGCGACTCGCCACAGCCCGGGCAGGTCGGGCGGTACGCGTAAGGCGTGCCGTCCACCTCGCAGAACAGCACCGGCTCGCCGGAGACCTCCTTCAGAACCGTGCCGCCCGCCCGCAACTGGGGGAGCACGCCTGCCGTCGCCCATGCCCCCGAGCCGTTCTCGCGTTGAGATAGAGGGGCGAGCTGGATGAGCGGCGGACCCGCGGCAGACCCGTCCGCGGCCTTGGCCGCGGACGGCTGTTCTTCTTCGGCCTCGATTGCCTCGATCTCCGGAGCGGCCTTGTGGATCGCCTCCTCGACGGCCAGCGACAGCGTTGCCGCCGAGGACGGGCAGCCGCTGCAGCTGCCCTCCAGCCGAAGACGGAGGACTCCCTCCTGCAGCGAGACCAGCTGGACGTTGCCTCCGTGGGACTGCAGATACGGACGCACTTCCTCGAGCGCGCCGTGCACCCGGGCCTCCACGGGCACCGGGTGCAGCCCGTGCAGCAGCAGCAGGTGCGCGACGAGCTCGTCGTCCACGAGGGCCTGCGGCTCGGGCAACCGTTCGACGATGCGCGCGAGCCCTTCCCCGTAGAGATCGAGCAGGGCGCCGACCACCTCGGTGCATCGTGCCTGTGCCACCGGATCGGGCAATGACTCGATTTCCTCGAGCATCGCCTCGATCCGTCCTACGCGCTCGCGTGCCTCCTGGTCATCCATCGCCGCCGCCCCCTCAGCCGTTGTGCTCGCCGCCGAACATCGGCGAGTGCACCTGCTTCAGCACCTTGCCGTTGCCCAGGTACATGTGGACTCCGCACGGCAGGCACGGGTCGAAGCTGCGCACCGCGCGCATGATGTCGATGCCCCGGAAGTCGTCCTGGCTTGTTCTCCTCGAAGATCGGCTGGCCCATCACCGCGTCCTCATACGGACCGGGCGTCCCGTAGCTGTCGGTCGGGCTGCCGTTCCACGGCGTCGGCGGGTAGGGGTGGTAGTTGGCGATCTTCCCGTCGCGGATCACGAGGTGATGCGAGAGCACACCGCGCACCGCCTCGTGGAAGCCGCAGCCGATCGCCTCGTCGGGCACGTCGAAGTCCTCGAACACCTTCGTGTTTCCGGACTTCACCTCGTTGAAGGCCTGGTCGAGGAAGTGGATCGCCATCCCCGCCGCGTATGCGACGAAGTAGATCCGCGCGCGGTCGCGCTCGATCGCGTTCGACCACTTGGGGATCTTCCACTCGAGCGTCGACTCGGGCGTCGAGATCGTCTTCGGCAGCGTGATCGTGACGCCCGTCGCCGGTGGCGTTGACGTACGGCGTGTGGACCTTGTTCGCGAGCGCCGTCGCCCACAGGCGCGCGAGCGCGCCGCCGCCGGTGTCGAGCGCGAGGTAGTCGCCGGTGCGCTTGTCGTACCAGCGCGGGCTCATCACCCAGCTGTAGTTGCCACCGTCGAGGTCGCGCTTCTGCGGCTTCGGCAGCGTGGTCTGGTTCCACGGGTGCCGCTTGTCCACCGGGTTGCCGAGCGGGTCCTTGTCGACGAACACCTCCTCGTTCTCCCAGTCCTCGTAGTAGGAGCTCCCAAGGAGGATGCGGATGCCGAGGTTGATGTCGACCAGGTTGGTCGTGACCAGCTCGCCGTCCACGACGACGCCCGGGGTCACGAACATCTCGTTGCCCCAGTCGTCCATGTTCTTGTAGGTGTAGTCGACGTGCAGGGGGTTGTTGAACGCGCCCCAGCAGCCCAGCAGGATGCGCCTGCGGCCGACCTCCTCGTAGCCCGGCAGGGCCTCGTAGAAGAAGTCGAACACGTCGTCGTTCATGGCGACGGCCTTCTTGATGAAGTCGAGCGTCCGCAGCAGCCGGCTCAGGTAATCGGTGAAGAGGGTCGGTGTGGCGACCGTGCCGACCCCGCCTGGATAGATCGTCGAGGGGTGCACGTGACGCCCCTCCATCAGGCAGATCATCTCCCGCCCGATGCGGCTCATCAGCAGCGCTTCCTTGTAGGTGTCGCCCGTGAACGGGTTGTAGGAGCGCATGATGTCGGCGATCGTCCTGTAGCCGTGCACGTTCGCCGCGCGGAGCTTCGGTCTTCTCGGCCTTGTCCATCACGCTCGGGTTCGTCTCCCTCACGAGCTGCTCGCAGAAGTCCACGAACACCAGGTTGTCCTGGAAGATGATGTGGTCGAAGATGTACTCGGCCGCCTCGCCGAGGTTGACGATCCACTCACCGAGCGGCGGCGTCTTCACCCCGTACGCCATGTTCTGCGCGTACTGGGAGCAGACCGCGTGGTTGTCGCCGCAGATCCCGCAGATGCGGCTCGTGATGAAGTGCGCGTCGCGCGGGTCCTTGCCCTTCATGAACACGCTGTAGCCGCGGAACAGCGAGGACGTGCTCTTGCACGAGACGACCTCGCGGTTGTCGAAGTCGATCTTCGTGTAGATCCCGAGGTTGCCGACGATCCTGGTGATCGGGTCCCAGGACATGTCGACGATCTTGCCGGCCTCCGGCTTGACCCTCTCTCGAACTGCCATGTCTCTCCCTTCTCCTCAGTCGCTGAAGTCGATGAAAGCTGGTTGTCCTAGGCCCGCCAGCGGGGCTCGTATCCGGTCGTGAGCTCGGGCTTGTTGTGGCGCCATTTCGGCTCCTTGTTGACCGTCTTGTTCGTGATGCTGCGGAGCCTCCGGATCACCTTGCCGTAGACTGCCGATCATGGTCGACGAGACGCCACCGCCCGGCGGCTGGTCCATGAACGGCATGAACTTGTCGGGGAAGCCGGGCATCGTGCAGCCGATGCAGATGCCACCGACGTTCGGGCACCCGCCGATGCCGGCCATCCAGCCGCGCTTGGGGACGTTGCAGTTGACCACCGGCCCCCAGCAGCCGATCTTCACGAGGCACTTGGGCGAGTTGTAGTCGTGCGCGAAATCGCCCTGCTCGTAGTAGCCGGCGCGGTCGCAGCCCTCGTGCACCGTCTTGCCGAAGATCCACTGCGGCCGAAGCTGCTCGTCGAGCGGGATCAGCGGCGCCAGGCCCGCGGCCTGGTACAGGAGCCAGGTGAGGGTCTCCATGAAGTTCTCGGGCTGGACCGGGCAGCCGGGCACGTTCACGATCGGCATGCCGCCGGCGGAACGGAAGTCCCAGCCGAGGTAGTCGGCCAGGCCCATGCAGCCGGTCGGGTTGCCGGCCATCGCGTGGATCCCACCGTACGTCGCGCACGTACCGATCGCGACCACGCCCCACGCCTTGGGCGCGAGCTGGTCGATCCACCAGTTGATGGTCAGCGGCTCGCCGGTCGCGAGGTCGTTCCCGAACGAGGTCCAGTAGCCCTCGCCGTTGATCTTCTCGTTCGGGATCGAACCCTCGATGACCAGCACGAAGGGCGCGTCCAGCGTCCCGTCGACGGCCGCCCGGAAGGGCGCCAGGAACTCCTCGCCGCCGAGCGTGGGGGAGAGCACCTTGTTGTGCAGGTTGACCTTTGGAAGCCCCGGTATCGCCCCGAGGACGACGTCCTCGATGCTGGGCTGTCCAGCGGCCGTGACGCTCACGGAGTCGCCGTCGCAGCTCATCCCCTCCGAGATCCAGAGGATGTTGACCTCGTCGACTCCGGGCGCATATGCCTCAGCCATCTGTCCTCCCTCCATCGGTTGTCAATGCCTGTTCAAGCTCGTCTTCCAGCTCGAGCGAGTCGACCAGGAGCTCCTCGCCCGCCGTCACTTCCACGTCCAGCCCGCCGCAGCTCCGGCACTGCAGCGGAAAGTCCGGCAGCACGGTGTCGGCGCCGCAGTCGCGGCAAACGCCTGCGGCCGGCACCTCTTCGATCGTCAAGTCCGCGCCCTCCAGCTCGGTGCCCTGCGCGAGCAGGTCGAAGGCGAATCCGAGAGCCGACGGCACCACCTGCCGCAGGTGGCCCACTTTCAGGTCGACCTGAACGACCCGGCGCCCGTCTGCGTGCCGGCGCGCGATCTCGCATACGGCTTCGGCGATCGCGAGCTCGTGCATCCGTGCGTACCCCTCAGCAGATCCTCGGTAGGGGGTCGCCGACGAGCTGGTCCATCACGCGCCTGCCTCCGAAGCTCGTCTCCACGAGCACCATCCCCGGCGGCTCCGTCTTCACCTCTCCGATCAGCGCTGCCTCGCTCGCATCCTGGCACTGCCCGCAGCGCGGTCAGCGCCGCGTCCGCGGACTCCGGCGCGACGAATGCGACCAGCTTGCCCTCGTTCGCGACGTACATCGGGTCGATCCCGAGCAGCTCGGCCGCCCCGGCGACGGCGGGCTCGACCGGCACCGCCGCCTCGCGCACGACCATCGCCACCGCAGACGTGCGCGCCAGCTCGTTCAGCACGGAGGCGACTCCGCCGCGTGTCGCGTCGCGCATGCAGCGGAGACGCCGGCCCGGCCGATTCGAGCAGCGCGTCCGCGGCGCGGCCACAGCGAGCACGTGTCCGACTCGATGTCGGCGTCGAGGTCGAACTCGCCGCGGGACAGCATGATCGCGGTGCCGTGCTCGCCGATCGAGCCCGACACCAGGATCGCGTCGCCGGGCTGGATCGAGTCGGCCGCGAGCGTCGCGCGCTTGTCTCGCGACCCCGATGCCCGTCGTGCAGACGTACATCTGGTCGGCATGGCCACGCTCCACGACCTTGGTGTCGCCGGCCACGATCTCGACCTCCGCGGCGGCCGCCGCGGCGGCGATCGCCTCGACCTCGGCGCGAAGCGCGTCGGCGTCGAGGCCCTCTTCGAGGATCAGGGAAAGGCTCAGCGCGAGCGGCCGCGCGCCCGCGACCGCGAGGTCGTTGACGGTGCCGTTCACGGCCAGCTCGCCGATCGAGCCGCCGGGGAAGCGGATCGGCTTCACGACGAAGCTGTCGGTGGTGATCGCGAGGTCGACGCCGTCGACGCTCACCGCGCCGGCGTCCTCCATCGCGGCCAGGCTCTCTGAGCCGAACGCCGGCACCAGCAGCCCTTCGATCAGCGTCTGCGTGGCGCGTCCGCCGGCGCCGTGGGCCATCGTGATCTGCTCGTCCTTGAACCGCGCCCGCTTGGCACGCGCGGTCTCGATGATCTCGAGCACCCGCTGCTCGCGCTCGGAGACGCTCTGGCTCATACCACCTCGCGCTCCTTGGCAAACCGGCCGTAGTTGTAGTAGGCGGCGCAGGCGCCCTCGGGAGACACCATGCACGTGCCGATCGCGTGCTCGGGCGTGCAGGCCGTGCCGAACACCTTGCACTCGAACGGCTTGATCACCCCCTTCAGCACCTCGCCGCACTGACACGCCTTCGGGTCCGCCACCCGCACGCCCGGCGTGCTGAAGCGAAGCTCCGCGTCCAGGTCCGCGTAGGCCTCGGAGAGCTTCAGGGCGCTCTGCGAGATGAAGCCGAGCCCGCGCCATTCGAAGTGCGGCCGCAGCTCGAATACCTCCGCCATCACCTCGAGCGCGCGCATGTTGCCCTCCCAGGGCACCACGCGGCTGTACTGGTTCTCGACCCGGCTGCCGCCCTCGGCGATCTGGCGGAGGATCATGTGCACCGCCTGGAGGATGTCGAGCGGCTCGAAGCCTGCGATCACCAGAGGCTTGCCGTAGTCGGCGGGGATGAAGTGGAACGGCCGCGCGCCCACCACGGTCGCGACGTGGCCGGGCCCGACGAAGCCGTCGAGGCGCAGGTCGGGCGACTCGAGCAGCGCCCGCAACGGCGGCACGATCGTGACGTGGTTGCAGACGCAGCTGAAGTTGCTCAGGCCGTCCTGCTTTGCCCGCTTGAGCGTGAGCGCGGTCGAGGGTGCGGTCGTCTCGAACCCGATCGCGAAGAACACGACCTCGCGATCCGGATTCTCCCGGGCGATCCGAAGCGCGTCCAGCGGCGAGTAGACCATCCGGATGTCGGCGCCCTGGGCCTTCGCGTCCAGCAGCGTCCCGTTGGAGCCTGGGACGCGCAGCATGTCGCCGAAGCAGGTGAAGATCACGCCCGGCTGGTGGGCGATCGCGATGCCGTCGTCCACCCGCCCCATCGGAATCACGCAGACCGGGCAGCCCGGGCCGTGGACCAGCTCGACGTTCTCCGGAAGGAGGTCGTCGACGCCGTACTTGTAGATCGAGTGCGTGTGGCCGCCGCAGACCTCCATCACCTTGTAGTGGCGGCCCGGCTCGACGGTCGAGAGGATCTCCCCCGCGACGGCGCGGCCGAGCTCGGCGTCGCGGAACTCGTCGACGAACCTCATGCCGATTGCCTCAGGTTCGTGAGCGCGACGTCCGCGTGGACGAGCACGCGGTCGCCGGTCTCGACCGGCTCCACGAGCGCGACTTCGACGGTCCTGCGAGCGCCGTCGTCGTCCTCGCAGACGGCAAGGCTGAGCGCCGAGTCGATGCGCACCACGCGCATCGGCCTGGCCTCGTCCCCACAGGTGATGCAGTGCTCGTCCGAGCTGCAGTGAGGAGCGAGGTCAGGGGCCACCTTCGCTAGGTCTCCCTCATTCGATCACGCTCGCCTTCAGCTCCTCGAGCTCCGCCTCGTACTCCGCGCCCATCTGCTCCAGCAGCTTGCGGGTGGCGAGCGCCTCCTCCTCGTCGACCTTCGAGAGCGCGAAGCCGACATGGATCAGCACCCAGTCGCCGGGCTGCACACCGCCGTCGCCGTCGAGCAGGCCGATGTTCACGTTGCGGCGCACGCCGGCCACGTCGATCCGAGCGAGACGGTTGGCCTCGTCGACCATCTCGATGATCTGGCCGGGGATGGCCAGGCACATCTGGGCAACGCCTCCCGACTGCCTCCCTGCACCAGCGCCAGAGGCCCCCGCTCCCTCGGGCGCCCCTCCTCAACTCCCTCTGCGGGGTGTATAGCACTCGTCCTCATACCCCGCAATAGTTGTTTGTACCCGCCGCGCGGCCTCAGTTTGTACGCTCAGTCGTACGCCGGGCGGCGGCACGACCGGCCAGCGCGCCTTCGGATTCGGTCGCGGGTTCTCGAGCAACGCGATCACCATCCGGCCCTCCTCGATCCGGTGGTGGCCGGCGCGAACCGGCTCGGCCCAGCGCCGCCACTGGCCGCGATAGAGGCGCTTGCGCAGCACGTCCTTCACGCGGCCGCGGCCCTGGATCGCGGGACTGTCGTGACCGATCGTCCCCCGCGCCGCGACGTCGGCCGCGCCGTGCACGAACTCGACGTAGAGCAGGCCGTGCTCCCATGCGGCCTGCACGACCCGGTCGGCCCAGGTGTCCACCTGGTCGAGCGCATAGCCGTGCCAGTCGACCCTCACGGTCTGGGTGTCCGGGATCGAGTTCGATCGGCGAATCCTCTTACATAAGATAACCCCACGGCCTGGGAAGCGGCCAGATAGCCTTCCCGTCGTGACCGGTGGGGCGAGATGGCGGTGGGCAGCGGCCCTGTTCTGGCTGGCCAACGGCGTAAACCACTTCGCCCAGCCGAAGTTCTACGAGGCGATCGTCCCGCCGCCGCTGGATCGATGGAAGGGACCCGTGAACGTCGCGGCGGGAGTCGCGGAGCTGGCGGGTGGCTTGGCGGTGCTCCCGGCAAAGACCCGGCCGGCCGCCCGGTGGTGGCTGCTCGCGACGCTGGCGGCCGTGTACCCGGCGAACATCCACATGGCGGTCCGCCCGGAGCGGTTCCCGCGCTTTCCAAAGGGCCTGCTCTGGGCGCGGCTCCCCTTTCAGGGCCTCTTCGCGCTGCTCACCTGGCGCGGCACTGCGTGATCCGATAGACCGGCTCGCCCGCTACCGTCATCGAGGATGGACGAGCGCGCCAAGAGCATCCCGACCTCGCGCCTGCGGCGCACCGCCAAGCTCGGAGGCCTGGTGGGCTCGCAGGGCGCGCGGATGTACGCGACCAAGGCCACCAACCTGACGCGCTCCCAGGAGGGGCGCCGGGCCGCCGCGGAACGCCGCCAGCTGAAGGCCGCCGAGCACATCCTGGACGTGCTCGGGACCATGAAGGGCGCCGCGATGAAGATCGGCCAGGTCGCCTCGTTCGTCGACACCGGAGCATTGCCGCCCGAGTTCCATGCGCGGCTCGAGACCAAGCTCGCGGAGCTGCGCGACTCGGCGCCGCGGGTCTCGTTCAAGGACATGCGCAAGGTGATCGAGGGCGAGCTGGACGAGCCCCTCGAGGATGTCTTCGCGGAGTTCGACGAGACCGCTTTTGCGGCCGCCTCGATCGGCCAGGTGTATCGCGCGCGCCTGCACGACGGGCGCCGTGTGGCGGTCAAGGTCCAGTACCCGGGCATCGCCCAGGCGGTGCGCTCCGACCTTCAGAACATGGGCCTGATCATGCGGGCCGCCAAGCTCTTCGCCCCCGCCATGGACGCGAAGGCGATGGCCGCCGAGATCCGCGAGCGCCTCACCTGCGAGCTCGACTACCAGCTCGAGGCCGAGACCCACCGCCGCTTCGCGCGGACCTGGCGCGGTCACCCGTTCGTGTTCGTTCCCGACGTGATCACCGAGCCTCTCGCACGAGCGCGTGCTCGTCAGCGAGTACGTCGAGGGCATCGGCTTCGACGACGTGAAGGCGCTGCCGCAAGCCGACCGCGACCGCTTCGGCGAGATCGTGTACCGGTTCTTCCTGGGATCCCTCTACCGCACACGTCACTTCTCCGCGGACCCGCATCCGGGCAACTACGTGCTGATGGAGGACGGCCGGGTCGCGTTCCTCGACTTCGGCATGGCCAAGAAGCTCTCCCGCGAGCAGGTCGACGCCGAGATCCGCGTGCTGCGGGCCGGGCTCGAGGGAGACGCCGAGGAGCTTCGCGCGGCGCTCGCGGCGATGGGCTTCTTCGACCCGGCCGACGAGGTGATCACCGCCGAGCGCGTGCTCGAGCACTTCGACGCGGCCACCGGCTGGTATCGCGAGGATCGCCCGTTCACGATCGACCGGGCGTATGTCCGTCAGGTCTTCATCGACGTGAGCGATCCGCGCTCTCGCTTCTTCGAGATCATGAAGCGCCAGACGATGCCTCCCGACGCGATGTTCGGCCGGCGCATGGAGGCGCTCACGCTGGCCGTGCTGGGGCAGCTCGAGGCGACCGCGAACTGGCACCGGATCGCGCGGGAGTGGCTGTTCGACGACCCGCCGGCGACGCCCGCTCGGCGAGGCCGAGGCGGAGTTCTTCAGGCCGGCGGCCGAATTCGCCTGAGGAAAGCCCTCGAGCGCCGCCGCCAGCCCGCGCGGGTTGTCGCCCTGGACCGTGTGGCCGGCGTCCGGCGACGGTGGTCCATTCGCCGTTCGGGCAGCGCCTCGGCCAGCGCCTGCGCGGCTCTCGGGGGTGACGGCGTCGCTGCGCTCGCCGCGCACGACGAGCGTGGGGCAGGTGACCGCGCCGACCCGTTCGCGGTAGCGCCCTCGATCTCGCCTCGCGCATCTGGTCGAAGCGCTCGCGCGTCATGGCCCGCCGGTCGTACTTCCACGTCCACTTGCCGTCCGGCAGCGGCCGGAGGTTGTGCAGCAGGCTCCGCCGCAGCAGGCGGGGATCCCGGTGCGGGTTGAACTCCATCGCCCGTCTCCACGAACGCCTCCACCGAGTCGAGCTCCGCCGGGGCCGTGACGAAGTCGAAGATCCGCTTGGCGCCCTCGAACCGGACGTCGGGCGTCATGTCGACCAGCACCAGCCCGGCGAGCGAGTCCGCGTGGCGCTCGGCGTAGGCCAGCGCGTTGAGCGCGCCCATCGACTGGCCCACCAGCACCGGCCGCTCGAGGCCCGAGGTGCTCGATCAGCGCCTCCAGGTCCCGGACGTGCGCCTCGGTGCCGTAGTCGAGCCCGGGCGACCATTCGCTGTCGCCGTGCCCGCGCTGATCGAGCGCGAAGCAGTGAGTGGAGGCGCGCAGCGCGAGGCAGACGAGGTCCCAGGTGTGCGCCGTGAGGCCGCCGCCGTGCAGGAACAGGACTGACGGACGGCCGGGCGCCAGGCCCGTGGTTCCCCAGTCGAGGTAGTGAAGGCGCATGCCGCCGAGCACCGACGTCGTGCTCGTCGGGCAGCCCGATCTCCATCTGTCGATGCCTGCGACGTCCGCCGCCATTCGCAGATGCTCGAGCTGGTCGTGAGCCGTGAGCGTCACTTTTTCGCTTCTTCGCTTCCCACCGCCGGTGTAGAGGCCGTTCTGGAGCAGATCCGTGTTGGCGCGCATCCAGCGCTCGAAGTTGCGCTCCGCGAGCAGCGAGCCGCCGAGCTCCCGCTCGATCAGGGCCGCATCATGAGCGGCCCCACGATCAGCAGCATCTGATGGATGGTCCGCCAGAACGGATCCGTCTCGGGCCGGATCGCGCTCGCCTTCACGAGGGCCTGATCGCGCCGCGCGGACCTGAAGAGCCGGTGGAACAGCTCGGCGCTGGCCTCCGTGTCCTCGGCCAGCGCGCGGCCGATGTAGTCGCACAGGACCGGCTGGCTGCGAAGCAGCGCGACGATCGCGTCACCGCGCTCTTCGAGCAGCTCGTCCCCGGGCCCATCGATCGGCACCTCGGCGAGGGCAAGCTCGATGCGCTTCACGACCGCCTCGTCGACCGCGCGGCAGAGCCCTTCCTTCGAGCCGAAGTGATGCACGATCAGGCCGGGGGAGACGCCGGCCGCCTTTGCGACCGCGCGCAGCGAGGTGGCGGCCACGCCGTCCGCCGCGAAGCGCTCCAGCGCCGCTTCGCGGATGCGCGCCTTGCCGGTGAGGTCGTGCTCGAGCGCCGTGGCTGACCGCATGGTCAGCCCACTATACAACTGTTCAGTAGGGCTAGGCCAGCACGCGCTCCTCGAGCTCCCGCTCGAGGGCAGCCGACACGACTTCGTGCAGGAACGGCGAGTCCTCGAGCCGCCCGGCGATCACCCCGAGGAAGCCGCCCACCAGCAGCCGCTCGGCCTCGCCCCGCGTGAGCCCGCGGCTCATCAGGTAGAAGATCTGCTCCGCGTCCAGTCGCGCGATCGTGGCCGCGTGCGTGCACCGCACGTCGTTGGCCTCGATCTCGAGGCCGGGGATCGCGTCGGCGTGGGCGCCGTCGGACAGCAGCAGGTTGCGGCTCTCCTGGAAGGCGTCGGTGCGCTGAGCGTCGGGATCGACCTTGATCATGCCGCTCCAGACCGCCGTTGCGCGGTCGCGCAGGATCCCGCGGAAGGCGAGGTCGGAGGTCGTGTGCGGCGCCGCGTGCTCCTGCGTCGTGTCGTAGTCGAGGTGCTGGGACCCCTGACCGACGTAGGCGCCGGTCACGCGCGCGCTGGCGCCTTTGCCCGTGATGTCGGTCTCCATCCGCAGCTTCCCCTGTCCGGAGCCGAGACCCAGCCCGACCCAGTGAAGCGAAGCGTCGCGGGCCACGCTGGCGCGCTGGCTCCCGAGGATCCAGCTGCGCTCCGACAGGTCCTGCACGCAGAGATAGTTGACCGTGGCGCCCTCGCCGACCACGATCTCGGTGACCGGGTTGAAGTAGCCCTCGAGCTCGTCGTCGGCGGACAGGTACTGCTCGACGATCGTCGCCTCGGCGCCGTCCTCGACCACGATCAGCGAGCGCCACGGCATCGCGCCCGCGGTGGCCTGGATCGCCGTGATCACGACCGGCTCCTCGATGCGCGCGCCGGCGGCGACGTGCACGAACGCGCCGTTGCTCCACGTCATCGTGTTCTGGGCCGCGAACTTGTCGGCGTCGAGCACCTGCTCGCCGAGGTGGGCCCGCACGACCTCGCCGTGGTCGTTCGCTGCTTCGGCCAGCGTCGTCAGCGTGAGGCCTTCCGGCAGCGGGCCCGCGCCGGGCTCGACCGCACCATCGACGGCGAGGAGCGAAGGCCGCTCACCGGCTTCGACCACCGGCGGGCGAGCAGGCCGGCGCGTCCAGCGCGCCCGCGCCGACGACCGGGAAGGCCCCGGGATCGAAACGGCTCATGTCCGTGAACTCCCAGCCCTTCTGCTTGTGATGAGGGACGGGCAGCTCCTCGAAGCGAGAGCGCCCGCGCGCGCGGAGCTCGGTCAGCCAGTCGGGTTCGGTTGTACGCGTGGCGGTCGCAGCCACTACCCGATCGAGCCCTCCATCTGGAGCTCGATCAGGCGGTTCATCTCGACCGCGTACTCCATCGGGAGCTCGCGCGTGAAGGGCTCGATGAAGCCGCCCACGATCATGCCCGACGCCTCTTCCTCGGAGAGTCCGCGGCTCATCAGGTAGAAGAGCTGCTCCTCGCCGATCTTCGAGACCGTCGCCTCGTGGCCCACGTCGACGTCGTCCTCGCCGATCCGGATCGTCGGGTAGGTGTCCGAGCGCGACTCCTCGTCGAGCAGGAGCGCGTCGCAGACCACCTTCGACTTCGCCCCGGTGGCTCCGGGGGCGACCTCGAGCAGGCCGCGGTAGCTCGCGCGCCCGCCGTCCTTCGAGATCGACTTGGACGTGATCGTCGAGGTGGTGTTGGGAGCGATGTGGACCGCCTTGCCGCCCGCGTCCTGATGCTGGCCGCGGCCCGCGAAGGCGATCGAGAGGATCTCACCGTGGGCGTGCTCGCCCATCAGGTAGATCGACGGGTACTTCATCGTCAGCTTCGACCCGAGGTTGCCGTCGATCCACTCCATCGTCGCCCGCTCGTGCGCGATCGCGCGCTTGGTGACGAGGTTGTAGACGTTGTGCGACCAGTTCTGGATCGTCGTGTACCGGACCCGGGAGCCGGGCTTGCAGATGATCTCGACGACCGCCGAGTGCAGCGAGTCGGTCGTGTAGGTCGGGGCCGTGCAGCCCTCGATGTAGTGCACGAACGAGCCCTCGTCGGCGATGATCAGCGTCCGCTCGAACTGGCCCATGTTCTCGGTGTTGATCCGGAAGTAGGCCTGCAGCGGCATCTCGACGTGCACGCCCGGCGGCACGTAGACGAACGAGCCGCCCGACCAGACCGCCGAGTTGAGCGCGGCGAGCTTGTTGTCGTTGGCCGGGATCACCGTGGAGAAGTGCTCGCGCACGAGGTCCTCGTGCTCGCGCAGGCCGGTGTCCATGTCCTTGAAGATCACGCCCTGCTTCTCGAGGTCCTCGCGGATCTGGTGGTAGACGACCTCCGACTCGTACTGGGCGCCGACGCCGGCGAGGTACTTCCGCTCGGCCTCGGGGATGCCGAGCTTGTCGAAGGTGTTCTTGATGTCGTCGGGGACCTCGTCCCAGGTGCGACCCTGCTTCTCGGACGCGCGCACGAAGTAGTGGATGTTCTGGAAGTCGATCGAGTCCATGTGGCCGCCTGCCCACTCGGGCATCGGGCGGGCCTCGAAGTGCTCCAGCGCCTTGAGGCGGAACTCGCGCATCCAGGCCGGCTCCTGCTTGTGATCCGAGATCTCCTCGACGACCTCGCGGTTGAGGCCCTTCTTCGCCTTGAAGGCGTAGTCCGTCTCGGAGTCGTGGAAGCCGTACTCGTACGAGTCCTTGATGCCGGTCAGGTCGTCGGGCTTTGCGACTGGGGCCTTTATGCGGTCTCAGGTGTGGCCATGGCTAGCGAACCTCCATCTTGATCGTGCCGTCCTCGACGCGGACCGGAAAGGTCTCCACAGGGAGGTAAGCGGGGAGCGTACGCGGTCGGCCGCTACGCAGGTCGAACAGCGAGCCGTGGCGCGGGCACTCGACGGTGCGCGCCTCTGGATCGAAGGGGCCCTCGGCAAGCGGGCCGTCGTCGTGGGAGCAGCGGTCCTCGATCGCGTACAGCTCGCCGCCGGCGTTGAACACGCCGAACTTGCGACCGTCGATCTCGACGATGCGCGAATCGCCCGGCTCGAGCTCGGCGGCCGGACAGATCTCGATTGTTGCGTCGGTGGTCATAGCTCAGTTCGAGCATCAGAAGGAATCTGGTTATTCAATACCGAGTCTAGCGGTCGGGTTTCTCTCGGGCTCGCAAGATCGGCTCGTCAAATCTCGCTCCGCAGCTTGGCCACGTCCTCGGCGGCGGGGTCCTCGTCGGGGGTGCCCGTCGGCCACTCATCCGTACCGAGCAGCGCTCCCTGGACGACCTTCAGGCCCAGCAGGCCGCACTTGAGGCGGGTGGGGGACAGCTCCAGCCCGATCTCCTCGGTGACGAAATTGCGGTTCAGCCCGGCCACCTCGCTGACGGTCTTGCCCTTCAGCTCGTCGGAGATGATCGAGGCGGAGGCCTGCGAGATCGCGCAGCCCTGGCCGTGGAAGCGCAGGTCGGCGATGCGGTCGCCCTCCAGCCGGATGTGGACGCCCATCTCGTCCCCGCAGAGCGGGTTGCGGTCGAAGCACTCGACGTCGTGCGGCTCGAGCTCGCCGAAGTTCCGGGGGTTCTTGTAGTGGTCGAGGATGTACTCGCGGTAGAGCTCGTCCATGGGTCAGCTCACTCCGAACACGCGCTTGGCGCTCTCGAGCGCATCCACCAGGCGGTCGACGTCGTCGCGGCCGTTGTAGACGGAGAACGAGGCGCGCGCGGTCGCGGGCACGCCCAGGTGGCGCATCAGGGGCTGTGCACAGTGATGGCCGGCGCGGATGCAGACGGCCTCCCGGTTGCAGAGCTCGGCGAGGTCGTGCGGGTGGATGCCCTCCATCGTGAAGCTGACGAGGCCACCGCGCTCGGCGACATCCTCGGGCCCGTAGGTGGTGAGGCCCTCCACGGCGCCGAGCCGCTCGAGCGCATACGCGGTGAGCTCGTGCTCGTGCGCGCGGACGGCGTCCATGCCGAGGGCCGCCAGATAGTCGACGGCCGCGCCGAGACCGACCGCCTCGGCGATCGCCGGCGTGCCGGCCTCGAACTTCGCCGGCGGCGGCGGCCCACGTCGAGTGGTCGTCGCTCGACGGTGCGGATCATCGATCCGCCGCCGAGGAACGGCGGCATCTCCTCGAGCAGCTCACGGCGGCCCCAGAGCACGCCGATGCCGGTCGGGCCGAGCATCTTGTGGCCCGTGAACGCGTAGAAGTCCGCGCCGGTCTCGCGAACGTCGACGGGCAGCTGGGGAACCGCCTGCGCGCCGTCGACGAGCACCTTCGCGCCGGCGGCGTGCGCGCGGCGCGCGATCTCGGCGACCGGGTTGATCGTGCCGAGCACGTTCGAGACGTGCGCGAGCGCGACCAGCTTCACGTCTCCGCCGCGCGAGCTGCGGCGTCGAGCGAGTCGAGGTCGAGCCGGTCGTCGCCGTCGAGCTCCACGTAGGTCGAGGCGTGCGCCCTGCTCCTCGCACAGCAGCTGCCAGGGCACGACGTTCGAGTGGTGCTCCATCCGCGTGATCAGCGACCGTGTCGCCGGCGCCGACCTGCTCGCGCGCCCACGTGTAGCGGACGAGGTTGATCGCCTCGGTCGCGTTGCGCACGAACACGATCTCCTCCGGCTGCGCCGCCGACGAAGCCCGCGACCTTCGTGCGGGCGCCCTCGTAGAGCTCGGTCGCCTCGGTCGCGAGCTGGTGCATGCTGCGGTGGATGTTGGCGTTCGAGTTGCGGTAGTAGGAGTCGACATCGCCTCGATCACGCTGGCCGGCTTCTGCGACGTCGCGCCGTTGTCGACGTAGACGAGCGGCTTGCCGTTCACGCGTCGCGCCAGCACCGGGAAGTCGGCGCGGATCTCGGCGAGCGAGCGCGGGGAGCGTGGCGGTGGCCGTGATCGCCTCCACGTCAGGCAGCCACTTCCTCGCCTCGCCGTGCTTCTCGCGCACCCAGTCGTAGCCCTTCTGCTCCATCTGGCCGGCCAGCTCCGCGCCGCCCTCCTCGACGATCGCGGCCGTCGAGCATGATGTGCACGAAGTCGGGGGCGATGTAGCTCGAGGATGCGCTGGTAGTGGGTGATGATGAGGACGCCCAGCTCCGGGCCGCGCATCGCGTTGACGGCGTTCGCGACGGTGCGCAGCGCGTCGATGTCGAGGCCCGAGTCGGTCTCGTCGAGCACCGCCACCACCGGCTTGAGGATCGCCATCTGCAGGATCTCGCAGCGCTTCTTCTCGCCGCCGGAGAAGCCCTCGTTGAGGTAGCGCCGCGTGAACTCGCGGTCGACGCCGAGCAGCTCCATCTGGCCCTCGAGCACCTTGCGGAACTCCTTGAGGTTGATCGGGTCCTCGCCGCGCGCCTTGCGCTGGGCGTTGATCGCGGTGCGCAGGAAGTTGACGACCGACACGCCGGGGATCGCGGAGGGGTACTGGAAGGCCATGAAGAGGCCCGCGCGCGCCCGCTCGTCCGGGCTCGGCCTCGGTCACGTCCTGACCCCGGAAGAGGATCTTGCCCTCCGTGATCTCGTAGCTCGGGTGGCCCATGATCGTGTTGGCGAGCGTGGACTTGCCGGAGCCGTTCGGCCCCATCAGCGCATGGACCTCGCCGCGCGACACCGCCAGGTCGACGCCCTTGAGGATCTCCTTGCCCTCGACTCGACGTGGCAGGTTCTGGATCTCTAGGTCAGCCATTCGCTCTCGTTGAGCCTTTCGTCTCGACGGTCGGATCGAACTTGGAGCGCGGCCGGGCGCTTCTCGTGCCGCGTGCGCCGCTGCGGCCGCTGCTGGCTTCGCACCGTGCTCGGCGAACTCGACCAGCTCGGCGAGCGTCGTCTGCTCGAGCGCGCGACTCACGCCGCCCTGGACGCGGGTCCAGAGAAGCTTGGTCGCGCAGTGCTCGTAGCCGTCGAGCTCGTGGTTGCAGAGCACCCGGCTCGTCGCCGGCTCGGTGAAGCACTGCATCGGCGCGAGGTTGCCCTCGAGCGCCTGCACGACCTCCGCCATCGTGATCGCCTCCGGCGCGCCGAGCGAGCTCGTACCCGCCGTGGGCACCGCGCGTCGAGCGCGACCAGCTCGGCCTTGCGCAGGCGCGCGATCAATGCTCCAGATAGGCGAGCGGCAGCTGCTCCGAGTCGGCGATCTCGGCCAGCGGCACCGGCCCGGCACCGTGTCGGCGCCCGAGCTGCGATCATCACCCGCACGCCGTACTCGGCTCTGGTCGAGAACATCATCTGACTCGCCTCCGGCCGGTTAATTCCTACCTTGACGGTCAGGATAACAGTCGGGTCAGGCGCGGCTCTGCTTCCAGCAGCAGCCTCGATGTCGTGGGCGAGCGCCTCGGGCGTGAGGTAGTCGATCGGGAAGCCGACGCGCTGGCGGCCGCGCTTGTCGATCAGGACCACGTACGAGTTGTGCTCCTGCTCTTCGGTCTGCGGCGCAGAAGCCGAAGTCGCGCCAGACCGGCCGCAGCTCGCTGCGGGGCCCGAGCAGGAAGTCGAGGTAGCCGCTCACGCGGCGCGTCGACGCAGGAACCGGCGTGGCGCGCGTCGGGCGTGTCGTTCGCCGGGGTCGACGCTCAGCGCGAGCGCCCGCACCTCGCTCGCGCTCGATCGCCGGAGAGGTCGTCGAGCGCGCCCCGGATCTGCTGGGCGACGAGCGGGCACGTGTCCTCGCAGGTCGTGTACATCGGGCTCAGCACGACGACCGTGCCGCGCAGCCGCGCAGAGCCGCACGAGGTCGCCCTCCTGGTCGCGCAGCGCGAAGTCCGTCGCGCGGCGCCTTCGGGCCGCAGCGCGCCCTTGAAGGGCGAGCGCGGCCCGCTGCGCCCGAGCCTCCGTCGACCTCCTCGACGGCCGCGGCCGTCGCCGTTCGAGTCGGAGTCGCGCGCCGCGATCGCGGCGAACACCGCGCGTCGGAGCGGCGAGCAGCCGCCGATCACGAGCAGCACGAGCCGGGCGCGCGAGGTCACGCCGCCGATGTTGCTACGGCTCGACCAGCCCGTGCCGGATCGCGTAGCGCACCAGCTCGACGCGGTCGCGCATGCCGAGCTTCTGCAGGACACGTCGCCGCGGTGCGACTCGACCGTCTTCTCGGACAGGTGCAGGATCTCGGCGATCTCCTTGTTCGTGTGCGCCTCGGCGATCAGCTTCACGACCTCCTGCTCGCGCGGCGTCAGCTCCGCGGGCTGCTCGCCGCGCTCGAGGAAGTCCCGGATCAGCGCCTGCTGGGCGCCGGGCGTCAGGAACGGCTCGCCGCGGCCGGCGGCGCGCACCGCGTCGAGAGGTCCTGGTCGGCGGCGCGCTTCAGCACGTAGCCGGCGGCGCCGGCGCGCAGCGCCTCGAACAGGTAGCGCTCGTCGTCGTGCATCGAGAGGATCAGGACCTGCGTGTCGGGCGCCTGCTTCTTGATCTCGTGCGTGGCCTGGAGGCCGGTCATGCGCGGCATCGAGACGTCGAGGATCGCGACGTCGGGCCGCTGCTGCGATCACCTTCTCGACCGCCTCGACGCCGTCCTCGGCCTCGGCCACGACCTCCATGTCGGGCTGGCGGTCGAGCAGCAGCTTCACGCCCGAGCGGACGATCCCGTGGTCGTCCGCGATCAGGATCCTCGACGCGCTCGTCAGCGCGGCGGCACCTCGCAGCCTTGCACGCGTCGTGCCCGTCTGCCCGGGCCGCGAGTCGATCTCGAGCCTGCCGTCCGACGAGCAGCGCGCGCTCGCGCATGCCCGACAGGCCGAGGCCCTTGCCCTCGTCGGCGAACGCGAATCCGCTGCCGTCGTCGGCGACCTCCAGCACGACGCGCGAGTCGTGCGCGCTCGAGGCTGACCTCGATGCGGCTCGCGCCCGAGTGGCGCGCCGCGTTCGTCGAGCGCCTCCTGGGCGACCCGGTAGATCACGACCTCGACGTCGCTGGCGGCAGGCTCGCTCGAGCGTCGGGGTCGAGCCCAGAAGCTGCGCGCTGCGCCGGGCCGCGCCGGTCGTACTCGCGGACGTGCGTCGCGAGCGCCGCCGACGAGGCCGTGGTCGTCGAGCGCGGTCGGCCGCAGCTGGCGCGCGAGGTCGAGCAGCTCCCCCATCGCCTGGTTGGCGAGCTGCTTGGTCTCGGCGAGCTCCGTCCTGCAGCTCCGGCGGGGCGTGCTGGGCGGCCGCCTCGAGCCGCAGCAGCAGCGCCGTCAGCGCCTGGTTGACCTCGTCGTGGAGGTCGCGCGCGACGCGCTTGCGCTCCTCCTCCTGGGCCTGCAGCACCAGCTCGCCCGAGCGCCGGCGCTCGCGCTCGAGCCGCTCGAGCATGCGGTTGAAGGCGCGCGCGAGCCGCTGGACGTCGGTCGAGTCCGCCGGCAGCTGCGGGTCGAGCTCGACGCGGCGCCCGGGGCGCGAGAGGTCGATCCGCTCCATCGTCGTCCAGCAGCCGCTCGAGCGGCTCGAAGCGCCGCCGCAGCAGCCACGATGTTCACGACCAGGAGTGAGCATGAGCGCCATCGCCAGGACCAGGAACTGGCTGCGCTGGTCCTGGATCGTCAGGTCGAGCCCGGCGGCGATGCTGGCCAGGAAGATCGACGGCCGTCACCAGCAGCAGGTTGAGGGCCAGGATCTGGCCGAGGAGGGAGGGTCTCTCTCATCGCGCTCATGACGCGCTCGGCTCGGCGGGTACGGCGATGGGGTGCTCCCGGGGGCGAAATGGGGTCGCCGACCCCATACCCGAATCCGGCCCTGATGGACGATACTCATACGCGGCAAGGCAGCCGTCTCGCATGGGCACGGATGCCCGCGGACACTGGATAGGAGACATGAATCAAGTCAACGACAGTCAAACTGGAAGGCCGGGATCCGGACGACGATCCTGCTCGCCACGCTGACCGGCCTGCTGGTCGTGCTCGGCGCAGCTGATCGGCGGGCCGAGCACGGCGCTCGCTGTTCCTGGTCATCGGCGCTCGTCATAAACATGGGCGCCTACTGGTTCTCGGACAAGATCGCGCTCAAGATGAGCCGGGCGCAAGCCGCTGCCGGAGGAGGAGGCGCCGCGGCTGCACCAGATCGTGCGCGAGCTGGCCCACTCGGCCGGCGTTCCGATGCCGCGGCTCTACATGATCCCGGCCAGCCAGCCGAACGCCTTCGCGACCGGCCGCAACCCCAAGCACGCCGCGGTGGCCGTCACGCGAGGGCATCACGCAGCTGCTGAGCGAGAGCGAGCTGCGCGGCGTGATCGCCCACGAGCTGGCCCACATCCGCAACCGCGACATCCTGATCCAGTCGGTCGCGGCCACGATCGGCGGCGCGATCACCTGGATCGCCTACATGCTGCTGTTCATGGGCGGCGACGACGACAGCCCGCTCGGGCTGTCGGCGCGCTCGCGATGGTGATCCTGGCGCCGATCGCCGCGACGATCGATCCAGCTGGCGATCTCGCGCCAGCGCGAGTACGCGGCCGACGCGACCGGCGCCCGGATCGCGCGGCAGCGCCGAACGCGCTGGCCGACGCGCTCGAGCGGCTCGAGGCCGGGCGCCAAGGCGATGCCGATGCAGGTCAACGCGGCCGCGGAGCCGCTCTACATCGTCAAGCCGTTCAGCGGCGGCGGCGTGGCGGGGCTCTTCTCGACCCACCCCCCGATCGAGGAGCGCGTGCGCCGGCTGCGCGCGATGGCGGTGAGCTAGAAGGCTTATGGACCGGAGCTCTCGCGGAGCTTCGGCAACATGAAGGGGGCTGAGGCGGCGGCGCCGAACAGGCGCCGCCGCCGCTTTTTGGGCCTCGGAGGCTCGGAATCGAGGCCGATCCGCTGCTATATTTTCTGAAGTCCGATCGGAATTTAGGGGATTTTCCGCCGATGGTCAGCTTAGGAGACCAGATGCGCTCAGGTCAGCAGCTGATCAAGGAGATCCGCGCGCAGGTCGAGGAGGTCGATCCCTCCGAGGTCAAGCAGACGCTCGCAGGCGCCAGCAACGGCGAGCGCGCCGAGACGCTCGTGATCGTCGACGTGCGCGAGCAGCAGCGAGTACGAGCAGGGCCACATCCCCGGCGCCGTCCACGTGCCGCGCGGCCACCTCGAGTCGCGGATCGAGAACGTCGTGCCGGACCGCGAGCAAGCGCGTGATCGCTCTACTGCGCGACCGGACAGCGCTCGGCGCTCGCGGCCAACACGCATGCAGGAGCAGCTCGGCTACGAGGACGTCGCCGTCGATGAACGGCGGCTTCACGCTCTGGAAGGACCGCGGCTACCCGTTCGACCAGCCGCGCATCCTCACCGACGAGCAGAAGGAGCGCTACTCGCGCCACCTGCTGATCCCCGAGGTCGGCATCGAGGGCCAGCAGAAGCTGCTCGACGCGAAGGTGCTGCTGATCGGCGCGGGCGGGCTCGGCTCGCCGGCGGCGCTCTACCTCGCGGCCGCGGGAGTCGGCACGCTCGGCATCGTCGACGACGACGTGGTCGACCTCACCAACCTCCAGCGCCAGGTGATCCACAACTCCGAGCGCATCGGCGAGCCGAAGGTCGAGTCGGCGCGCGAAGACGATCGCGGCGCTCAACCCGGACGTCGAGGTCGATGCCGCTACCAGACGCGCCTCGAACGCGGACAACGTGCTCGACCTGATCCGCGACTACGACGTGATCGTCGACGGCGCCGACAACTTCCCCACGCGCTACCTGCTGAACGACGCCGCCGTGCGCGAGCGCAAGCCCGTCGTGCACGCGTCGATCCTCGGCTTCGACGGCCAGCTGACGGTGTTCGTGCCCTACGAGGGCCCGTGCTACCGCTGCCTCTACCCGCAGCCGCCGCCCGCCGACCTCGCTCCCTCGTGCGGCGCGAACGGCGTGCTCGGCGTGCTGCCGGGCATCATGGGCCTGCTGCAGGCGAACGAGACGATCAAGCTGATCATCGGCGCAGGGCGAGCCGCTGGTCGGGCAGGCTGCTGCTGTTCGAGGCGCTCTCGACGCAGTTCACCGAGCTCGAGGTCCGCCGCGACGCCGAGGGCTGCCCGGTCTGCGGCGACGGCGTCGACCTCGAGCGACACCGAGTTCGAGGACTACGAGGCGCTCTGCGCGGCGGCCGGCTAGCGCCGGCTCGCGACTAGGCTTCCGCCCGCATGGCGACCGTCAAGATCCCACCGGTGCTGCGCCCTCGGTCGAGCGGCATGAGCGAGGTCGAGGTCGACGGCGGACCGTCGGCGAGGTGCTGCGAGGCGCTCGCCGGCCAGCTATCCCGGACACCGGCGACCAGCTCTTCTCGAGCGAGGGCGAGCTCAACCGCTACGTGAACGTCTACGTCAACGACGAGGACGTGCGCGTCCAGAACGGCCTCGAGACCGGCGTCGGCCCGGCGACACGGTCGTGATCCTGCCGGCGATGGCCGGCGGCGCGGTGCCGGCGCCACGCTCGTAGGCGCCCGCACTAGACTTCTGCCGCGATGCTGCAGGTCGCGCCCGGTGAAGGAGCCGCGCAAGTGCTGCCCCGACATCGTCGGGGTGATCGGCAACACGCCGATGGTCGAGCTGAAGCGGCTCGCGCCCAAGGAGGGCGTGCGGCTCTTCGCCAAGCTCGAGTTCTACAACCCGACCGGGCTCGGTCAAGGACCGGGTCGCGAAGGTCGATGATCGAGCGCGCGGAGGAGGAGGGCGCGATCGCAGCCCGGGCCAGACGATCCTCGAGCCGACCTCCGGCAACACCGGCATCTCGCTCGGGCTGGTCTGCCGCCTCAAGGGCTATCCGCTCGAGGTCGTGATGCCGGAGAACGTCACCGAGGAGCGCACCGCAGCTGCTGCGCATGTACGGCGCGGAGATCGTCTACTCGGAGGGCGCGAAGGGCTCCAACGGCGCGGTCGAGATGGCGCTCGAGATGGCGCGAGAAGGACCCGAGCTTCTACATGCCCTACCAGTACGGCAACCAGGCCAACCCGGACGCGCACTACTACGGCACGGCCGAGGAGATCATCGAGGAGCTCGACGAGGTGACGGCGTTCGTCGCCGGCCTCGGCACCGGCGGCACGCTGATGGGCAACGGCCGCCGGCTGAAGGAGCACGACCCCTCGACGAAGATCGTCGCCGCCGAGCCGCTGCAGGGCGAGGACGTGCAGGGCCTGCGCTCGCTCGACGACGGCTTCATCCCGCCGATCATCGACATCTCGCTGCTCGACCGGAAGATCCTCGTCTCGAACCGCGACGGGATCGTCTGGACCCAGAAGCTGTTCTTCGAGGAGGGCATCTTCGCCGGCGTCTCGTCCGGCGCGATCGCCTCGGTCGCGGTGCGGATGGCGAACGAGCTCGACGAGGGCAACGTCGTGTTCGTCGTCGCCGACGACGGCTCAAGTACCTGTCGGCCGAGCTCTGGACGAAGTCGGTCGACGAGCTCGAGGCCGTCGACTCCACCGTCTGGTGGTAGGCCGCGTGCGCATCTCCCGCGCTCGATCGTGCGACGAGATCGTCGCGCACGCGCGCGAGGAGCTGCCGAACGAGTGCTGCGGGATCGTCGCGACCAAGGACGGCGCGGCGGTGAAGGTCTTCCGCGCCGACCAATGCCGAGGCGAGCCCGCGTGCGCTACGAGCTCGACCCGCGCGAGCAGTACCGGATCACGATGGAGATCGAGGAGCAGGGCTGGGAGCTCGGGCGCGATCTACCACTCGCACACCCGGAGCGCCGCCTATCCCTCGCAGACGGACATCAACCTCGCCTTCTAGCCGGACGCGCTCTACCTGATCGTCTCGCTTGCGGACCCCGAGCAGCCCGACTGCGGGCGTTCCGGATCGTCGACGGCGAGATCGAGGAAGTCGAGCTAGCGATCGCGTGACACGGCGCCGTTCGACGCCCGTAGATTGAGCCATGTCGCCGCCGGAACCGCTCGCCTGCCCCCGCTGCGCGACGCGCTACCCGCTCGACGAGCGCTTCTGCACGGACTGCGGCATGCCGCTCACCTACGCGGGTCGGGTGGACGTCGAGGAGCCGGTGCACGCGAGCAGCAGGAGCGGGCGCGCAAGATCAAGCCCGCAGTACGCGCGCGGCGACTGCGCCGGGTCGTGACCGCCCGCCAGCAGGCCGGAGGCGGAGTTGATCCAGATGCTGCTGCTCGAGGAGGGCGTGCCGAGCACGCTGCGCCGCACCGCCGGCTTCGACGTGCCCGACTTCCTGGCCGCCGGCCCGCGCGACGTGCTCGTGCCGGAGTCGGGCGTCGAGGTCGCGCGCGAGGTGCTGCTGCGAGAGCGAGATCGACCCGACGAGCGCCACGAGCGCGGCGCCGGCGCGTCGCGCCCGTCGCCGGCGGCGCTGCTGGTCGGCGATCGTCGTCGCGCTGGTCGTGCGCTCGTGCTGCTAGCGTCGGCGCTGCTCGGTCTGAGCTGGCCGTGCTCAGCGCGACCGGTCGAGCGTGACGGCGCGGCTGCGCCGGGCGAGCTGCTCGAGGTGCGAGCGCCAGCGCGCGCGCGACCTCGGCGAGCGGCGTGCTCGAACGCCGCCTCGAGCGCTGCCTCGGCTCGCGTCGAGCTCGGGCTGGCGCGCCAGGCGCACGCAGGCCTCGACGCCGCGCTCGCGCGCGAGCAGGTCGAACAGCGCGCCGCCGAGCGAGCGCGGCGTCGCGGCGGCGTGGGCGGGCAGCGAGCGCGGCCGCTCGCGCAGCCGGCGCGCGATCGCCGCGCGCAGGTGCGGAAGCTGGCCCGAGAAGTACTGGGCCGCTCCCTCCGGCGAGCCAGGCGCAGCGCAGCAGTGCCGCGAGCGTGCGCGGGCCGGAAGGGCGGCGGCAGCAGCGGGTTGTTGCTCGCCGACGACCAGCATCGTGTAGGTGCGCTGCGGCGTGAGCATGCAGCGCCTCGAGCGAGTCCGGCCCGCCGGCCAGCGCTGCGCAGGCACCTCGGGCGCGAGCGTGTGCACCTCGCCGGCGTGAACCAGCCGGCCATGTAGCGGCGGCCGGCCGGCGAGGCGAGCCGGCGCGCGAGCGGAAGGTAGGGCTGCGCCAGCGCGAGCTGGAGCGCGCGAGTCGTGCAGCACGACCGTGACGTTCGCCGGGCAGCGCGCGGGAACAGCTCCTCGAGCTCGTGCGCGGTGCGCCTCGAGCGCGTCGAGCACGGCGATGCGGCATCGTCGGCCTGCGCCGACTCGTGGCGGGCGGTGAAGCTCAGCGACGTGGTCTCGGTCCAGGCCATCGGACCGCTGATTATCGCCTCGGCCATCGACGCGCTCGTAGTCGAGCTCGGTCCTGCACGCCGAGGTCGTGCAGCACCTCGTTCGCCTCCTCGAGGCTGTCCGCGTCCGCGGACGGCGTCCGCGCCAGTCGCGCGACGCTGGCCGACCGCGACCGCGCGGGTCGAAGTAGAACGTGAGCGCGCCGAGCGGCGACAGCGGCGACCTGCCGGCGGCCGCCGCGGATCGTGGTCGTCGCCGATCTCGCCCCGCGCGCAGCGGATCGCCTGCGCGCTGGCCTCGGTCGGGATCACCGCGCACGACGCGCTCGAGCTCGTCGGCGACCGTCGGGCGACATGCCCGCGGTCGCCGAGCAGGCCGCCGGCCGCCGCCAGCGCGGCGAGGCGGTCGAGCAGCTCCTCGATCGTCAGCTCGCCGTCGCAGCAGGGGCCGAAGACCGCGCCGACGCGTCCGCGTCGCCGCGCTGCTGCAGATGCGCCGCCGGCCGCCAGCATGACGGCGTCGCAGAGCGGGCTCGCGAGGCCGGGCTCGGAGCCGTCGCCGAGCACGTCGCCGCCCACGTCGACGCGATCACGAGCAGGTCGGCGTCGAGCTCGCGCACGCGCGCTCGCGAGGCCGTCGGCGACCGCGCGCGGGCCGGCCGAGGACGTCGACGAGCACCGTCGTCGCTCGCCCAGGTAGTCGCGCCATGTGCGCCTCGGCGAACACCGCGCCGTCGTCGGTGCGCGGTGTCCGGGCCCGGCGAGCAGCGACGCCGTCGGCGAGCGGCCGGGCGTCGCACGATCTCGTCGAGCGGCGCGGGGCCCGGGTGCGGATCGATCGGCAGCCGCTCCCAGGTGACGCCGCCGAGCACGAGCTCGGCGTGCCGAGCGCTCGCAGAGCACGCGCGCTCGCGAGCGCGCCCACGACGTCGCCGCCGCCGCCGATGCCGAGCACGAGCGCCTTGCGCCGCGCGCCGGAGACGAGCGAGTCGAGTGCTGGCCAGCGGCTGACGAGCGCTCAGGCGAGGCTGGCCGCGCGGCGGCGAGCACGCCGGCCTCGCGCGCGATCGCGTCGATCGCCGGCGGCGGCGCGGTCGAACTCCTCGTCGGCGATCACCGGCGTGCCCTCGAACGGCAGGTCGCGGTCGATCTCGACCCACGACAGGCAGCCGGCGTACTCGGGCCGCACCCGACCGTCACCGGGCGCGGGATGCGGTAGACGCGCAGCACGAGCACGTGCAGCGGATGGCGCGGCTTCCAGCGCAGCCGCTTGACGGCGTAGTCCGGCGTCCAGATGTGGAACGGCCTGAGCCCGTCGACGATCCGCGGGTCGGCGACCTCGTAGTGCTCGTGGACCTCGGCCCAGGCGCGGATCCGGACGCGCTCGGGCTGCTCGATGCCGCCGTCCTGGATCAGCGCCTTGGGCGGCGGCTCGCCGTCGGCCCAGACGCCCTCCTCGAGCGCCCGCCGCAGCTCGGGATGGTGCGACTGGCGGACGAGGTTGTTGCGCTGGTGGTCGAAGGTGGGGTAGAGGAAGAAGCGGTCGTGCTCGAGCTCGAAGTGCTTGTTCTCCTCGCGGATCCCGCCCTTGCGCAGGGTCAGGAGCTGCTCGCCCTCGGCGAGCGCGCGCACCGTGACGGCCCATTCTTTGAACGCGACTGGCATGAAGCTGACTCTGGCTAGCGACTCTTGTAGCGCCGTCGGCCCGCGTGCCCAGGCGCCGTGCCCCGGAAGTGGCCGCATCCTGCCTGGGAGAATACCCGGCAAATTGGCCGAAAGAGCGCCCGATCGGCGCGACATTGTACGGCTTCGCGACAAAATTCAAATATCGATCGGCCAGTCAGTCAACCCGTATGGCCGCTTCGCAGCCGGCCCCGATGACCGTCAGCGTGGCGCTCGCCGGCGGCTCGGCGGCCGTAGCCGCCGCCGCCGGGCGTCTCGATCCGCAGCGCGTCGCCCGGCTCGAGGCGCCCCTGCGCCTTGCTCGGGAGCTCCTCGAGCGCCCCGTCGGCGCGTCGCAGGAGGTTGCGGCCGGCGCGCTCCGGCGCCGCCGCCGGCCGCGCCCGGCGGCGCGATGGCGGCGGCGCTCGGTGAGGAGCGAGAAGTCCATCGGCGCCAGCGCCTCGAGCTCGCGCACGAGCCCGTCGCCGCCGCGATAGCGCGCCCGCGCCGCCCGAGCCGCGCCGCAGCGAGTACTCGGCGACGCGCAGCGGGAACTCGCAGCTCGAGCGCCTCGACCGGAGTGTTGAGCGTGTTGCTCATCGCGACGTGGACGGCGGACGGCCCGTCGGCGTCCGGACAGGCGCCCTGGCCGCCGCCGAGCGTCTCGTAGTAGGTGAACGGCGTCGTTTCCGAGCGTGAGGTTGTTCATCGTGCCCTGGCCCAGCGCCGGGCACGTCGATCGCCTGCGCCGAGCGCGAGCATCACGACGTCGGCGATCCGGCTCGAGGTCTCGACGTTGCCGCCCGCGACCGCGGCCGGCGGCCGCGCGTTGACGAGGCAGCCCGGCGGAGCGCGTCACGCGCACCGGGCGGTAGGCGCCGGCCGAGGCCGGGATGTCGGGGTCGGTCAGCGACCCGCAGCACGTAGTAGACGGCCGACTTCGTGACCGACAGCGGGCAGTTGAGGTTGCCCGGCGCTCTGCGGGTCGGTGCCGCGCGAAGTCGACCTCGACCTCGTCGCCGCGACGCGCACTGCGACCGCGATCCTCGAGTCGCGCGTCGGCGCCGCCGCCGTCGTCCTCGAGCACGTCGCGCGCCCGGTAGCGTGCCGTCGGGGATCGCGCGCGATGCAGGCCCGCGTGCGGCGCTCCGCGTAGTCGAGCACCTCCGCCATCCCGTCTCGCAGCGAGCGTCGAGCCCGTGGCGCTCGGCGAGCGCCGCGAGCCGCGTCGCCGGCGAGCCGGTTGGCGGCCAGCTGCGCGCGCAGGTCGGCCTCGCGCTGCCGCGGCGCCGCGCATCCGCGCGGTGAGCGTCGTCGAGCAGCGCCGCGTCCAGCTCGCCCGCCGCGGACGAGCAGGGTCGGCGGGATCACGACGCCCTCCTCGTCGAGCGTGCGTCGAGTCGGCCGGCATGCTGCCGGGCGTGTCGCCGCCGACGTCGGCGTGGTGCGCTCGGCTGGCGGCGAAGCCGATCGTGGCGTCCCCGACGAACAGCGGGCGAGACGAGCGTGATGTCGGGCAGGTGCGTGCCGCCCCGGTAGGGGTCGTTGAGGATCCAGGCGTCGCCCTCGGCGTGCTGCTCGTGTCCGCTGACGGCCGCGACCGCGTCCGGCATCGCGCCGAGGTGGACCGGGATGTGCTCCGCCTGCATCACCATCTCGCCGCCGGCGTCGAAGAGCGCGGTCGAGGCGTCGCGGCGCTCCTTGATGTTCGCCGAGTGGGCCGCGCGCACGAGCACCGCTCCCATCTCCTCGCAGACCGCGCGCAGCGCGCCCGCCAGCACCTGCAGGGTGACCGGGTCGAGGCGCGCCCTGCCGCCGTTGGCCGGCCGTCAAGCAGTCGCTCCAGCGTGACGGCGCCCGACGCGTCGGCGCCGCGCCAGCCGGGCGGAACGACGACCGTCGCCTCCGGCAGCTCGCAGACCGCGGGGCCCTCGAGCTCGTCGCCCGCGGGCGAGCTCGCCGCGCACGACTCGCGGTCTCGAGCACTCCGCCCCGAACCGGGCGGGGCGGCTCGCGCTCGGCGACGTCGCCGCCGGCGCGGGGCCTCGGCGGCCCCAGGCCGGCCGCGCGCCGTCGGCGACGGCGGCGACGCGCACGTTCACGAGCTCGATCTCGCCGTCCGGGTCGGTGTAGCCGTAGCGCTCCTCGTGGGCCGCGCTCGAACCGCTCGCGCAGCACGCGGCCGGATCGCGTCGAGCGGCCCGGCGACGGTCAGCTCGAACGCCTGCCCGCGGTAGCGCAGGTCGTAGGACGACCTCGATGCGCGCGCCCGGGCAGCTCCTCGCGGGCGCGTGCGGCGAGCTCGGCCATCGCTGCCGCGCCGCGCGCCCGCGCGCAGCTCGGGCTCCGCGAGCAGCACGCTTCGCACGAGGTCGCGCCGGCGGTCGGACACGACCAGCCCAGCGCCGACAGGACGCCGGCTGCCGCGCGGGCAGAGCACGCGCCCGATCTCGAGCTCCTCGGCGATCCGGGCCGCGTGCATCGGGCCCGGCGCCGCCGAACGCGACCAGCGCGTAGCCGCGGGGATCGACTCCGCGCTCGACGGTCACGACCCGCAGCGCGCGCAGCATCTCCTGGTCGGCGACGCGCACGATGCCCCAGGCGGTCTCCGCGCGATCCAGGCCGAGCCGGCGCCCGAGCTCGTCGACGGCGCGCTCGGCCGCCTCGGCGTCGAGCATCACGCCGCCGGCGAGCGCCGAGCCGGCACCGAGGTAGCCGAGCAGCGAGGTTCGCGTCGGTGACGGTCGGCTCCGTGCCTCCGCGCCCGTAGCAGGCCGGGCCCGGGCTCGGCGCCCGCGGATTGCGGTCCGACGCGCAGCGCGCCGCCCGGGATCGGCCCAGCCGATGCTGCCGCCTCCGGCGCCGACGGTGTGCACGTCGACCATCGGCAGCTGCAGCACGCGGCCCGCGATCGTCTGGCGAGCCGCCTGGCGCACCCGGCCGTCGTCGACGACCGCGACGTCGCAGCGAGGTGCCTCCCATGTCGAACGACAGCACGTGCTCGGCGCCGGCCAGCGCGCCGAGCGTGCGCCGCGCCGACCGCCCCGCCGGCCGGGCCGGAGAGCACCGTCCAGGCGGCGTGCGAGCGGCCGCCGCGTGCGCGTCGATCAACCCGCCGCTCGAGCTCATGATCTCCGGCTCGGCAGCCCCGCTCGGAGGCGCGCGCGGCGAGCCGCTCCAGATAGCGCGGAGATCAGCGGCGACAGGTAGGCGTCGATCACGGTCGTCGACGTCCGCTCGTACTCGCGGAACACGCTCAGGACCTCGTGCGACGAGGACACGTGAACGTCCGGTAGCCGTGTCGACAGCGCCTGCGCGACCGCGCGCTCGTGCCCCGGGTCGACGTAGGAGTGGAGCAGGCAGACGGCGACCGACTCCGGTCGTGCGTCCTCGATGCGCGCGAGGACTGCGTCGAGTGCGTCGTCTGAGAGCGGCCGGGTGACGCCCTCCGGGGCCACCCGCTCGCGCACCTCGAAGCGCAGCTCGGCCGGGCACCAGCGGCGCCGGCGCCCGCGCGCACGGGCGGTACAGCTCGGGACGGGCCTGGCGCCCGATCTCGATCACGTCCGCGAAGCCCTCGGTGGTGACCAGCGCGGTGCGGGCGCCGCGCTCCTCGAGCAGCGCGTTGGTGGCGACCGTCATGCCGTGGGCGAAGCGCTCGACCGCGTCCGGCTCCACTCCGGCGCGGGCGAGCACCTCGTCCACCGCCGCGATCACGCCCTCGGACTGATCGGCCGGCGTGGTCGGCACCTTGGCCGTGAACAGCTGCCGTCCCGGGCCAGGACGGCATCGGTGAACGTGCCGCCGACGTCGACGCCGAGGGCGTACCTGCCGGGCGTTTCGCGCGCACTGCTCAAGTGCGCGCGAATCTAACGAAAGGGTGTCGGAGCCCTCAGGCGGCGAGCCCGAGGTCCGGCAGCTCCAGCTCCTCGAACGTCTCCTCGAGGTGCTGGTGCGACGGGCAGTACTCGCTGGCGGGAAGCGGCTGGCGCTGGCAGGGCAGGCCCTTGCGGGTCATGGCCTGGCAGGACCGCTCGCATGCCCGTGCTGTCGAACGCGTAGTCCGGTTCGCGCTTCGAGGAACTCGAGCGCGACCTGGATGTTCCGGTCGATCACGAAGTACACGCGGGGGAGGTCACCCATCGAGAAGTAGGGACGGATGTTGTTGAAGAGGGTGCGGGCCGGCCGCGCGAAGTAGCGGCGGTCGGTCATGAGTCGCTCGACTGCCTCCTCGCACTCCCGCAGCACGAGCTCGCGGTTGGTCAGAGGCTGGGACGCGGGCTTGTCCTCGAGCACATACGGGGCAAGCTCTCGGTAGATCGCACGGCTGAATTGATACACGTTGTCAGCAGCTCCCTATCGTGGTGACGGTGGCCGCGATGCCTACTCCCCCCGTGCCGGAACGCAGTTTCGGCGGAGGCGAGTATCACCCGTGCGGTGTGAAATCGACGCGTACGGCTCGTTAAGTCTGGGTTAAGAGCGCTTAAAAGCCCCTAAGGCCAGCGCTCGAAGCGATCCGGCGCGGCGTCCGCCGAGGACGAGATGGCGCTCGTCGAGCCCGGGATCGGTTTCCGGAAAGTCCGAGCGAATGTGGCAGCCGCGGCTCTCCCGGCGCGCCAGCGCCGCGCGGGCGATGAGCCGCGCGAGCGGATGCGGGTCTGCGGCCAGCAGCTCGAGCCCGGCGGCGTCGCGCACGAGCCCGGCATGCGCCCAGAGCGCTGCGCGGGTCTCCTCCGACGGGAGCGGCCGGGAGGCCGGCGCCGGCAGGGGCGTCCGCCGGGGCGGGCGACGGTTCCGCAACGGCGGCCACGCGCGGCGCGGCTGGCCGAAGACGAAGCACTCGGAGAGCGAGTTCGAGGCGAGCCGGTTCGCACCGTGCAGGCCCGTGCAGGCACACTCGCCGACGGCGTACAGGCCCGGGCAGCGTGGAGCGCCCGTCGAGGTCCGTGGCGATCCCGCCGATCATGTAGTGAGCGGCGGGGGCGACCGGGATCAGGTCGCGTTGCGGGTCGAGCCCGACCCGCGCCAGCGCCTCGACGATGTTCGGGAAGCGCTCGGCCGGCACTTCCCTCATGTCGAGCAGCACGGCCGGCTCACCAGACTCGCGCGAGCTGCTGCGTGGATCGCCCGCGCCACCTCGTCGCGCGGCGCCAGCTCGTCCACGAACCGCTCGCCCGCCGCATTCAGGAGCCGCGCGCCCTCGCCGCGCACGGCCTCCGTGACCAGGAAGCCGTCCATCTCGCCCGGCGACACCAGCGCGGTGGGGTGGAACTGCATGAACTCGAGGTCCGCGAGCGCGGCGCCGGCCTCGTGCGGCGAGCACGAGGCCGGCGCCGATCGCGCCCGGCGGGTTGGTGTGCCGCCGCCACAGCGCCGCCGCGCCGCCGGTCGCCAGCACGGTGGCTGCGGCTGACATCGGCCCGCCGTCGGTCACGAGCCCGATGCATCGCCCCTCGGCGACCCAGAGCCGGAGGGCGGTGCTGCGGGGACGGACGTCGATCAGCTCGTGTGCCTGGACGAGCGAGAAGAGCGCGGCCGTCACGTGCCGCCCGGTGGCGCTGCCGCCGGCATGCACCACGCGCCGGCGCGAGTGGCCGCCCTCCAGCGACAGCATCAGCGCGCCGCTCGGCGTCGCGATCGAATTCGATCCCGCGCTGCTCGAGCTCGTGCACCTGCTCCGGGGCTTCCTCGCAAAGCACACGCGCGGCGGCGGTGCGGGTGGCACGCCGGCCTGCGCGCGAGCGTGTCCTCCAGGTGCAAGGCCGGGCTGTCGTCCGGCTCGAGCGCGGCCGCGAGGCCGCCCTGCGCCCAGTAGCTCGCGGACTGGGGGAGCGGCGAGCGCGACACGATCTGCACGCGCGCGCCACGCTCCGCGGCGACCAGAGCGGTGTAGAGGCCGGCCGCGCCCGCGCCGACCACGGCGACGTCGACCTGCCCGGAGCTATCGGCTGCCGAGTCCGGCACGGGGGCAGTACCGTATCCGCCTTGCCCGAAGCGCTCTATCTCCATCACCCGTCGTCGCTCGAGCACGACACCGGGTCGCACCCGGAGCGCCCAGATCGGATCGTCGCGATCGAGCGCGAGCTCGCGTCGCGCGACTGGCTCGGCTACGAGCGCGAGGAGGCGCCGGCCGTCGAGCGGCCCGTGCTCGAGGCCGTTCATCCGCCCGAGTACGTCGATGCGATCGCGCGGTTGTCCGAGCAAGGGGGCGGCATGCTGGACGTCGACACGGTCGCGTCCGCCGGATCGTTCGAGGCCGCGCTGCACGCGGCGGGCGCGGCGGTGCGGGCCGTGGACGCCCTTCTGAACGGCCGGGCCGGGCCCGCTTTCTGCGCGCTGCGACCGCCCGGCCACCACGCGGAGCCCGCGCGCGCGATGGGCTTCTGCCTGTTCAACAACGTCGCCGTCGCGGCGCGGCACGCACTCCAGGGTCACGGTCTCGAGCGCGTGCTCGTGCTCGACTGGGACGTCCATCACGGGAACGGGACCAACGACATCTTCTACACGTCCAAGGAGGTCCTGTACGCGAGCATCCACGAGTCCCCGCTGTATCCCGGCACCGGCGCGCTGTCGGAGAGCGGCGCCGGCGACGGCGAGGGCTACACGATCAACCTGCCCGTCCCGGGCGGCTCCGGCCACGACGAGTGGCTCGGGCTCGTCCAGCAGGTGGTCGTGCCGGCGGCCCGCGCGTATGCACCCCAGCTCGTGTTCGTGTCCGCCGGGTTCGACGCCCACCGGGACGATCCGCTCGCGACCTGCCTGTTGACCGAGGAGTCCTATGCCGCGATGGCCGCGGAGATGCGCGCGCTGGCAGACGATCTCGGCGCACCGCTCGTGATCGTGCTCGAAGGCGGCTACGACCTGGACGCGCTCGCGCGGTCGGTGGCCGCGACGATGGCGGCGGCAGCCGATGGCCTGGTGCCCGAGGAGGCGCCGGCGAGCCCGATCGTGGAGCGCGCCCGTTCGCACTTCGCGCGGTGGTGGGCGGCACTCGCGTAGCGGCCAGAAGTAAAGAGGGCGCCGCATCTTGCGATACGGCGCCCTTGCCCCCGCTAGCAAGGCTCCCTCAGCGACTAGCGCTGCCTCCCGGGAGCCCCTTTATGTCAGTCACCCGAAGGTGACCGTCGAGGCGTCGAGCTCTTGTTCATGCACGAGGGCCCTGATCCTCGTGCTCATGCCCCGAAGGCGATGATGCTGCCTTCGGCCCCTGCCGGTCAGCGCGACCGTGATATGGCCGTCGCGTGCTGACTTCAGGTGAGCGTCGACGCGCCCGTTCTTACGCTTTATGGGCAGCAGGTAGCGGCCTGCGCGGATCCGCTCCGGGTCGTTGGTGCGCGTTCCTGCGCCAACCCGGACGATGCGGCAATCCGACCGCACTCGTGCTGCCATGGTGCCAAGCCTCCTTGATCCTACGAATCCGAAGAGCCCGTGTAGCGGAACTTCAGTGTCCACACGCCGGGCTCGTGAATCGACTATAGCCCGCGTTCACGGACCGGTCCACTTTTTCTCGGATTGCGTCCAACTGGCTTTGCGAAGAGTGCTGGAGCCGTACGTGGCTGCGCGCGATGCTCGTCGGGTGCACTGGCAACGAAACCCCGAGGAGGTGGTGAGTGCAAGGACGACGACGTGCGGTCGTGTGGTGCGCCGAGCGCGCCCAGGGGACTGTCGAATATGTAGCGCTCGTTGCGCTCGTGGCGCTGATCATGGTGGGCGTGATCGCCGCGCTCAAGTCGGCCCAGTTCGCCGAGGGACAGCAGCTCGGCTCCCTGATCCTGAAGAAGATCACGGAGGCCGTCAGCAAGGTGCATTACTGAAACGACCGACGAGAAGGCCAAAGGCCGGCGGTCGCCTCGTGCGGCCGCCGCGTCTTCTGTGAGTGACGGGCCGTCGCATCGGCGGCGAACCAGTTACCCGACGTTAGGGTGCCTATAGCGCCCACAACTGCAGGTAACTTCGATCCGCCGCGACGAAATGCGCTCGCCGAGTGCGATTGCGCACCACGGACGCGCGAAACCGTAAAGGCACCCTCCTTACCTGCCCGCTTTACCTCGTGCCCGTAGCCCACTCACCTAGGATGCCGCCGTGCCCGATTCGAGCGACACCGCGAACAGCACACGCCCGGACGGCCGGGCGCCGGACGAGCTCCGGCCGGTCGGGATCGAGCCCGGGTTCGTCCGCAGCGCTGACGGGTCGGCGTTGATCTCGATGGGCGGCACGCGCGTGATCTGCACGGCCTCGCTCGTCGACGGCGTCCCCGGCTGGCGCGAGGGGTCGGGCCGCGGTTGGCTCACGGCCGAGTACGGCATGCTGCCGGCCTCGACCGGCGTACGCCGCCAGCGGGACTCGACGCGCGGGCGCCCGGACGGCCGCACGGTCGAGATCCAGCGCCTGATCGGCCGCTCTGCGCGCGCTGTGATCGACCTCGACGGGCTCGGCGAGCGCACCGTGTACCTCGACTGCGACGTGCTGGAGGCGGACGGCGGCACGCGCTGTGCGGCGATCACCGGAGCCTACGTGGCTCTCAAGCTCGGCCTCGACAAGCTGGTCGAGCGGGGCGACCTCGACCGCGTGCCGCTGCGCAGCTCGGTCGCGGCGGTGTCGTGCGGGATCGCCGGCGGTGTGCCGGTGCTGGACCTCGACTATCGCGAGGACTCCAGCGCGGACGTCGACATGAACGTCGTGATGACCGGGGCCGAGGAGCTGGTCGAGGTGCAGGCGACCGGGGAGGGTGTCGCCTTCTCGCGCGACGAGCTGGACCGCCTGCTGGAGCTCGCGGCCGGTGGCATCGCCTCGCTCCGGCGCGCCCAGGACGAGGCCGCCGGGCCGCTCGAGCCGTAACCAGGCCGCGAATCACTACTCTCAACCTCCCGTGCGATTCGTGCTCGCCACACGCAACGCACACAAGCTGAAGGAGCTCGGTGCCCTGCTCGACCCCCACGAGCTCGACCCGCTGCCCGATGACGTCGAGCTGCCGCCCGAGACGGGCACGACCTTTGCCGAGAACGCGCTCATGAAGGCGAGCGCCGCTGCGCACGCAACCGGCAGGCCCGCGCTTGCCGACGATTCGGGGATCGTGGTCGATGCACTCGGCGGTGCGCCCGGGATCTACTCCGCGAGGTACGCCGGCGATGGCGCGACGGACGAGCAGAACCTGGCAAAGCTCCTGGCCGAGCTCGAAGGAAGGGACGATCGCCGCGCCGCGTACGTCTGCGCGCTCGCGCTCGCGAATCCCGGCGGTGGGCACGAGGTGTTCGAGGCGCGCTGCGAGGGAACGGTGATCGAATCTCCGCGCGGGACCGGCGGCTTCGGTTACGACCCGGCGTTCGTGCCCGACGAGCGGGCGCCCGGTGACGAGCGCACGATGGCGGAGCTCTCGCCGGAGGAGAAGGACGAGATCAGTCATCGCGGCCGGGCCGCGCGCGCGTTCCTCGACTGGTTGTCGGTGCGCGCATGAGCCGCCCCGCGTTGATCGCACCCGCGGCCGTCGACGGCACGACCAAGGTCGGCGCCGCGCGGCTGTCGATCGTCTCCAACTCGATCCTGATCGTGCTGAAGATCGCCGCGGGCGCGATCACCGGCTCGGTCGCGATCGTGACGGAAGCCGTTCACTCGAGCATCGACCTGCTCGCATCGGTGGTCGCCTACGTGTCGCTCCGCAAGGCCGACGAGCCCGCCGACGAGGACCACCTGTACGGGCACGCGAAAGTCGAGAACGTGGCCGCGGCGATCGAGGGGATGCTGATCCTGGTCGGCGCCGGGGTGATCGTGTTCGAGGCGGTTCGCCGGCTTGCGACGAATGGGGAGATCGACAACATCGGGATCGGCATCGCCGTGATCGGTCTCTCCGCGGTCGTGAACCTCGGCGTCTCCTCCTACCTCTACCGGCAGGCACGCGTGCACGACTCGCCCGCGCTCGAGGGTGACGCCGCGCACCTGCGTGCCGATGCGTGGACGTCGTTCGCGGTGCTGATCGGGCTGATCCTGATCGAGGTGACCGGCATCGCCGAGCTCGACTCGATCGTGGCGCTGCTCGTCGCCTCGGCGATCGTGTACGCGGGCATCCGGATCCTGCGGCCGCTCGTCGCGCGTGCTGCTCGACGAGGCCCTGCCTGCGGACGAGCTCGACGTCGTCCGCCACTCGATCGCCGAGAACCGGGCACCCGAGCTGTCCGGCTACCACAAGCTTCGTGGCCGGCGCGCGGGCAGCCAGCGCTACATCGATCTGCACCTGCAGTTCGCGCCGGGAACCTCGCTCGAGCGGGCGCATGCGATCGCGCACGAGGTGGACGGTGAGGTCCGCCGCGTCCTCCCGGGCGCCGAGGTGCTCGTGCACATCGAGCCCGACCGGCTGGGCCCGGGCGGCTCTACGGCAGGAGATTGACGGCGGCGGCGAGCCCCACGAAGAACAGGACGGCGCCGTAGCCGTCGTAGCCGTTCACGAACAGCAGGATCGCGGCGATCGCACAGATGCCCGCGGCCGTCATCCAAGCCGCGCGGGCGAGCGAGCTCTGGGATTCCTCCGGAGCGCCGTTCACGGACCCATATATTGTCGAAGATGGCGGCGACCTCCCAGGAGCTGGCGCTCCGCTACCTGCTCGAGCTCTCGAGCGACATCCGGATGGCGCTGCTCCTCGATCGGGATGACGCGCTCGTGGCGGCCGCGCCGCACCCGCCGCCGGGGCGCCTGGCGGAGCTCGCGGGCGAGCTCAGCCGCGAGGCGGGCGCGCTCTTCGACAAGGAGGGCGAGCCCGTCGAGATCGACGCGGTGTGCGAGGGCGGCACGCTGTTCCTGATCCGCTACGCCGAGGGCGCGATGGTGTGCCTCACGGACCGCTCCGTCCTGCCCGGTCTGATCTTCTACGACATGCACGCCGTGCTGACCGACCTCGATCGCGCGGCCGGCGCCGAGGCGCGCCGCGTGGGGGCCGCGGAACGATGAAGCAGCGGCGTGCGATCGGGCGTCTCGGCGGGTATGCGGAGGAGGTGGCGGCGGCCGTGCGCCGCCGCAACGAGAAGCGCAGGCCGCGAGTGCGCGTGCGCGTAGGGCACGGTGAGGCCCGTGTGCTCGCGGACGAGTCGCCCGAAGCCGTGCGGCTGCAGTCCCTTTGCCAGGCGATCCTCGACCAGGAACGGAGCACGATTCATGGCTGACGAAGCGACAGTCGAGTTGTTCGAGCCCGGGCTCGGTGAGCGGGTGCTCACACGTGCGTTGTCACGCGGCGGCGACTTCGCCGAGCTGTATGCGGAACGACGCGCGAGCTTCTCCGTCTCCCTCGACGACCGCAAGGTGGAGTCGGCCCAGACCGGCATGGAGCTGGGAGCGGGCGTCCGCGTCATCGCCGGCGACGCGACCTACTTCGGCCACGTGGACGGGCTCGCCGAGCCTGACCTCGAAAGGGTCGCAGCGGAGGTCGCCTCGGCGGTCGGGCGGGACGAGACCCGCCCGCGACCGCTGCAGGCGGTCGCGCACCCGCCGACCCAGCCGATCCAGATCCGCCCGGAGGAGGTGCCCGCCGAGCGCAAGGCCGAGATGCTGGTCGAGTGCGACGAGCGGGCGCGGGCCGCGGCCGCCGAGGTCGTGCAGGTGACCGCGGGCTACAACGAGCTGCGCCGCCAGGTCCAGCTCGCCAACTCCGAGGGGCTGGTCAGCAGCGACGACCGCACGCGGGTGCGACTCGGAACGCAGGCGGTGGCGCGGAGCGGTGACCGCGTCGAGGCCGGCTCGGAGTCGCTCGCCGGCCATGCCGGCTTCGAGCTGTTCGAGGGCGACCCCGCATCGGTCGCGGACGAGGCCGCGCGCCGGGCGCTGACGATGCTCGACGGCGCAACCGGCGCCGGCGGGCCGCATGGCGGTCGTGGTCGGCAACGGCTTCGGTGGCGTCCTCTTCCACGAGGCCACGGGTCACGGCCTCGAGTCCGACGCGGTGCAGAAGCATGCCTCGGTCTATGCGGGACGCCTGGGCGAGCGCCTCGCCGGCACGCTGTTGACGGCCTATGACGACGGCACGATGCCCGGCGAGTGGGGCACCGACGCGATCGACGACGAGGGCACGCCCTGCCAGGCGACGCGCGTGATCGACGAGGGCAAGCTCTGCTACTACCTCTACGACCTCACCCGGGCCCGCAAGGACGGCGCCGCTTCGACCGGCAACGGTCGCCGCCAGAGCTTCCGGCACCTGCCGATCCCGCGGATGACGAACACCTACATCGCGCCGGGCGACGCGACTCGCGACGAGATCATCGCGCGACGTCGAACGCGGCCTCTACGCGGTCTCGTTCGCCGGGCGGTCAGGTCGAGCCCGCGACCGGCGACTTCGTCTTCGGGGTGTCCGAGGGCTACCTGATCGAGGACGGCAAGGTGACCGCGCCGGTGCGGGGCGCGACCTTGATCGGCAACAGCCTCGACGTGCTGAAGCGGATCGACGCGGTCGGCGACGACCTGCACATGAAGAGCGGCTTCTGCGGCAAGGACGGACAGACGGTGCCGGTCGGCACCGGGCAGCCCACGGTCCGTATCGCCGAGATCACGGTGGGAGGCACCGATGTCTGAGAGCGAAACCAACGGCGCGCGACCTCGAGCAGGCCGCGGAGACCGCGGTCGAAGCGGCCCTGGCGGCCGGCGCGCGAGGAAGCCGACGCCTGGTGCGAGGACGCCGTCAACCGCACCGTGCGCGTGTACGCGGGCGCGGTCGAGAACGTCGTCGAGGCCGGCAGCCGCGGCGTCGGAGTGCGCGTGTTCGTCGGGCGGCAAGACCGGCTACGCCTACGGCGCCGACCTGAGCGAGCGGGGACTGCGCGGACCTCGCCGGAGCCGCCACCGGCGCGGCGGGCGTCACGGATCCCGACGAGCACGCCGGGATCGCCGAGGATGCCGGTGCGGCGGAGGTCGGCCGGCTCGCCTCGGACGACGTTGGCGCGTGGACCATGGACCGCTGCATCGAGCTGGCGCTCGCGGTCGAGCGCGCGGCACGGGCACGGAGCCCGATCGTCACCAACGTCGAGGACACCGTCTATGCCGACAGCGCCGGGAGCGTCGCGCTCGCCAACTCCGCCGGGTTCCCCGGCTCCTACGAGCAGAGCCAGTGCTATGCCTATGCATACGCGTTTGCCGGCGAGGGCGAGGACCTCATGACGGGGATGGCCGTGGGGGTCGCGCGTGGCCCGGAGGGACTCGATCCCGAGGCGATCGGCATCGAGGCGGCCGACCGCGCGGTCTCGCTGCACGGCGCGCGCCAGCCGGCCAGCCGGCGATGCCCGGTGGTGCTCGACCCCTACGTGGCCGCGAGCTTCGCCTCGGTGATCGGCGGGACGCTTTCTGCGGATGCCGTCCAGCGCGGCCGCTCGCTGTTCGCCGGCAAGGAGGGCGAGCAGATCGCGGACCGCCGCGTCCGCCTGGTCGACGACGGCCTCGAGCCGGACGGCCTGGCGACGGCTCCCTTCGACGGGGAGGGAAGTCCCCAGCAGCGCACCGTCGCTGATCGAGGACGGCACGCTGCGCCAGTTCCTCTATGACAGCTACACGGGCCGCCGCGGCAAGCACCTGTCGACCGGCAACGGGCAGCGGGGCTCCTACCGCACGCCGCCGTCGGTGGGACCGACGAACCTGCTCGTCGATCCCGGTGAGGCGACCGAGGCGGAGCTGCTGGCGGCCGCCGGCGACGGGTTCTACGTGATGGTCGGTGAGCGGGCTCCACTCGGGGGTGAACCCGATCTCGGGCACGTTCTCGGTGGGAGCCACGGGCCGCCTGATCCAGGGCGGAGAGCTGGCGGAGCCGGTCCGGGAGGTGACGATCGCGTCTGATCTGGTCTCGATGCTGAATGGCCGTGCGGGCGGTCGGCACGGAGTCGCGCTGGGTCCCGTTCGGCGGCAGCGTGAAGGTCCCGGCGCTGCTGATCACCGAGATGACCGTTGGCGGCGCCTGAGACAGATCTCGCCCGTTCTCGCCGCTAATCAGCGTTTTTTGGCTCTAGAGAGCGGGATCGTGCTTTCGCTTGTCCGCGCACATTGCTAGATTGGCGCCGATTTTGCCCACCCACCAAGGGGGAAGCGTGACGAAGCAGGAGTTCATCGACCGGGTCGCGGATCAGACGAATCTGTCGAAGCGCGACGCGACGGAGGCCGTCGAGGCGGTGCTCGGGACGATCAAGAGCACACTCAGCTCAGGCGGCGAGATCAGCTTCACCGGCTTCGGGAAGTTCCACGTCGCCGAGCGGGGCCCCCGCCAGGGCGTCAACCCGCAGACCAAGGAGCGCATCACGATCCCGGGCGGCAAGGTGCCCCGATTCACCGCGGGCTCGGGACTCAAGGAAGCAGTCAAGAGCGGCTAGGGCCACCAGGCCCGTCGCGCTTCGCTCTCGGCGGCGCGGCTCGTAGGTGGGCCGCGCCCGGCTGCTGCTTGTGAACTTCGCTGATCGGCTGGCGGAGGTCGTGGCCGCGCGCGAAAGCCAGATCGCGCTCGGGCTCGACCCGGACCCGGCGCAGCTGCTGCCGGAGGCGCTCGAGCGATCGCCGTCAGGCGGCTCGCCCGCGGAGCGCGCGGCCGGCGCGGTCGCGGCTCATTGCCGCGCCGTGATCGAGGCGACCGCACCCGCGTGCGCGGCCGTCAAGCTGCAGCTCGCCTGCTTCGAGCGGCTGGGAGCGCCCGGCTGGGCGGCTCTTGCCGATGTCTGCGAGGCGGGGCGCGAGGCCGGCCTGCTCGTGATCGCCGACGGGAAGCGCGGCGACGTGCCCCACACCGCCGCCGCATACGCTCAGGCCCTGGTGGGGGAGACGCCCACGCCGTTCGGCGAGGTCCGCGGGCTCGGGGTGGACGCCGCCACGCTGAATCCGCTGCTGGGCCGGGACGCGCTCGAGCCCCTGGTCACGGCGGCGCGAGCGCGAGGCGCGGGCTCGTTCGTGCTGGTCCGCACCTCCAACGCCGGCGCCGCCGAGATCCAGGACGAGGCGCCGGGCGGCGGGCCTCCCCTGCGGACACGGCTCGCACGGCTGGTGGACCTGCTGGGCGCGGACGGCGTCGGTGACTGTGGCCTCGCGGATGTCGGTGCGGTCGTGGCTGCCACGGAGCCGACACTGCTCGCCGGCCTGCGCGACGCCGATGCCGCGGGCGATCTTCCTGCTGCCGGGCGTCGGCGCCCAGGGGGGCAGAGCGGAGCTGCTGGGGCCCGCGTTCGCCCCGGGACGCTCCGCGGCGTTGATCGCGGCATCGCGCTCGATCGTGGGGCCGGCGCTCGAGGCGGGCTCCGCGGCGGCTGCGCGCACGGCGGCCGAGGAGCTGCGGGCCTCCGCATGGGAGGTTTCGTCCTCGGGGCACTGACGGGAAGCCGTCAGGGGCGTCGTTATCATCGCTGGCGGGCATGGGCGCATTTCGCGACACCTCGCTGAGGGCGCTCGCGCCGGCCTCGCTGGTCGTCTTCGCGATCGTGTTCCTGATCGTTGTGATCGCGTCGCTGAGCGGGGGCGACGACTCCTCCTCGTCCCGGTCCGAGCCTCTGACGATCACCGAGCCGCAAAAGCGCGACACTGCGCGCGCCCGGGCGCGGGCCCGGCGTGAGCGCAGGCAAGCAACCCGGGGCGTGTACATCGTGCGATCGGGCGACAGCCTGGTGATCATCGCTCAGAAGACCGGCGTCCCGACGGAGACGCTCGTGTCGCTCAACCCGACCGCCGACCCGCAGGCGCTGGTGACGGGTCAGCGCATCCGCCTCCCGGTCGCGGGCGAGCGGGGCGCCACCGGCACGACCGGCGCCACCGGGACTACCGGCCCAGAGTGATGATGGGGCCCGCGGAACCCATCATCTGATCGGGGCCGGCCCCGCTTGCGCACCAGGCCCTTCCTCGGACTTTGCATCTGCGTGCTGGCGATGGTGCTGCTCGCGGCGCCCGGGTTCGCACGCGCCGCGCCTGCCGCCGCGCCTTCCCTGACCGCCGGCTCGGCGATCCTGATCGACGCCCGCGACGGTCACGTGCTGTACCGACGGGCGGCCAACACGCAGCGCCCGATCGCATCCGTGACCAAGCTCATGACCGCCCTGCTGTCGGTCGAGCGGCTTTCGCTGAAGCGCCGCCCGCGGGCGGCGCCCTACCAGGCGGCGGCGGCCGAGTCGCAGATCCACCTGATTCCGGGCGAGCGCATGTCGGTAGCCGACCTGTTGCGCGCCCTGCTGCTGGAGAGCGCGAACGACGCGGCGGTGACGCTCGCGCGCGCCGCCGGCGGCTCCGTGGAGGAGTTCGTCGACCTCATGAACCGGCGTGCCGCCGAGCTCGGTCTGACGCAAACTCACTACGCGAACCCGGTCGGTCTCGACGAGATGGGCAACTACTCGAGCGCCCGCGACCTGGCCAAGCTGGCGAGCGTCGTGCTGCGCCAGGACTTCCTGGCCGAAACGGTGGACATGCCGCGGGCGCGGCTGCTCACCGGCTCGCGCGAACGCATCGTCGACAACCGCAACGACCTCGTCGCTCGCGTGCCATGGGTCGAGGGAGTCAAGACGGGACACACCTCCCAGGCCGGTTACGTGCTCGTCGGCGCCGGCGTACGCAAGGGAGCGCGACTCGTGAGTGTGGTGCTCGGCACGCCTTCCGAGGCCGCCCGCGACGCCGACACGCTGGCGCTCCTCGACTATGGCCTCGACCTGTACCGGCGGGTCGTTCCGCTGCGCCTGCACCGACCTGTGGGGGAGGCGAAGGTCGCCTTCTTCGGCGACCGGAAGGTCGCGATCGAGCCCGATCGCACGGTCGCGATCAGCGTGCGCCGAGGCGAGCGCGTCCGTACGCGGATCGAGGCTCCGGGAGAGCTGGACGGCCCGCTCGCCGACGGCGCCCGGGTCGGGCGGGCGTCGGTCTACGTGGACGGCAAGCGGGTGCGAACGGTCCGTCTCGTGACGGCGGACGCCGTGCCGAAAGCAGGACTTGTCCGTAAGTTCGCGCACTGGCTCATCCGGCCGCTGACGTTGTTGGCGCTGGTGGCGGTCGCCGCCGTCGTGATCGGCCGCCGCCGCCGGCGCCTGGCGGCCGCGGATGCCGCTCGCAGGCGCCGCCGGCAGGAACGTCGAGAGGAACGACGAGAGGCCGCGAGGCCACTCGACTAGCTGTCAACCCTGCAGCGTGCTTGTATAAGGGGGAGGGAGCCTGCCGAACACACATGATCATCACCGTCACCCTGAACGCGGCGATCGACAAGACGCTCGCCGTCCCCAACTTCCAGATCGGCCGACGCCATCGCTCTTCGGAGCAGCGCACGATGCCCGGCGGCAAGGGCGTCAACCTCGCGCGCACGCTGAAGACGCTCGGCCAGCCGGTGATCGCGACAGGTCTGGCCGGCGGGCCCACCGGCACGCGCATCATCGAGCAGCTCACCCAGGAGGCGATCCTGTGCGACTTCGTGCGCATCAAGCAGGAGTCGCGCACCTCGACGGCTGTGATCGATCCCACGTCAGGGGTCCAGACCGAGGTGAACGAGCCGGGCCCGGAGGTGAGCGACGCGGAGATGTCGCTCTTCTGCGAGAAGCTGATCTACCTCGCCAAGGGGGCGGACATCTGCATCTTCGCCGGCAGCCACCCGCGCGGCGTCGCCGACAACGTCTACGCGGACCTGATCGGCGAGCTCAAGCGGCAGGGTGTGGCGACCGTGATCGACACGGACGGCGAGCCGATGGACCTGGCGATGCGTGCCGGACCGGACCTGGTCTCGCCGAACGAGCGCGAGGCTGAGGAGCTCGTCGGACACGAGTTCCGCGACCGCGAGGACCACATCTTCGGCCTCTACGGGATTTGTCAGCTGGGACCGCGGGAAGCGATCATCACGCACGAGGAGGGCTGCTACGCGCTCGTCGGGCGCGATCACGAGCGGCGCCTGTTCGAGGTGCGCACCGAGAGACTCGAGCCCGTCTCCGCGATCGGGGCAGGCGACGCCTTCCTTGCCGGCTATCTCTCCGCCCGCTACAGCGGGCAGTCCCATGCCGACGCGCTGCGCTTCGCGGTCGCCTGCGGCGCAGAATCCACTCGGCACCTCGGCGCCGGAGTGCTCGATCCGCGCGCCGCCGAGCGGCTCCAGCACGAGGTCGAGGTCACCGAGCTCCAGGAGCCGGCGGCCGTCGACGCGAAGGCGTAGTCAGCGAACCGCAACGGCGCCGCGGCTCGCCGGGGCTGCCAACTCCAAAAAACCGGCACTAAAAGGGGATTGATACGGAATCGTGCCGTTTGTCGCCTAATCCGGACGGATCGGCGATTTCGTGGTGACGGCAGCATGTAAAACCCGCCACTCGGCCCCTCTCAACAAGGGGTGTGTGGCGTTATTGCACGTATGCAATGCACAACCACCGCCACGTCCTCTGGAACCCGGTGGTGTGGCGAGTTGTGCATGTAACGCCCGCCCGGACAACCGCCGCAAGCCGCCCGGGACAACAGCCGCAACGCTTGTGCACCGCGACGCACGGAACCCTTACGACCCTTCCCCTCAATGCCGGTTTTTCGTCCCTCCCGCCGGGCACCAACGAACTACTGCTTCACCGCGATGCGCCCCGTGTCGATCGGGACCAGCAGCAACCGGGCGCCGGTGCTCGCGATGAACTCGTCCACCGCCTTGCGCGCGCCCTCCCAGTAGTCGTAGTCGTCGATGATCACTACCCCGCCCGGGGTCACGCGCTCGTAGAGGTGCTCGAGCTCGTGCTTCGTCGACTCGTACCAGTCGGTGTCCAGGCGCAACAGCGCGATCCGCTCGGGCGCCTGCGCGGGGATCGTCTGCTCGACGCGGCCGGGGTGGTAGTGGATGCGCTCGGCCGGATAGCCGGTCTGCTCCATGCCCGCGCGGACGTCGTCGAGGTCGGCGACGGCCCGCACCAGGTCGGGCCGCGGCCCGGACTCCAGCAGCTCGCCCGCGGGCCGGCCCTTCAGGCGCCTGTCTTCCTCGCCGGGTGGCGGCATGCCTTCGAACGTGTCGAATAAGTGCAGCTCGCGGCCGGCGGCGTCCATCCCGATCAGGGTTCGTGCGACGGCCTGCATGCTGCCGCCCCGCCAGACCCCGCACTCGACGACGTCGCCCGGAATGTCGCTCGCGACCATGTAGCGGACCGCGACCACGAGGGCGAACAGGCGGTCATAGGACGTCATGGTCCACGGCTTCACGGCCGTCATGACCGCACGCGCGTCCTCGTCGTGATAGCGGCGAAACGGATCCCGTTTGGGCTTCGCGGGTGGTTTCGCCGGCGCCGCGGTGGGGCCGGCCTTCACGATCTGGTAGCCGGTGGAGCTCCTCAGGCCCTTGTTGAACACTTCGCGCCAGCGCACGCGCGGCACCCTAACGAAGGGTCTCCGCGGGACGCGCGTGTACGCTCGGCTCATGGGGCCGGGCACGATGAACCGAGCCGAGCGCCTCAGGCGCCCGACGCGGCGGGCACTGCTCGCGAACCGCCTTGCGCTGCGGCTGGCTCAGCGCTTTCTGCGGCGTCCGCCGCAGCCCGCGGGCGGACGACCGCAGGTGACGATCCTGCTCATGAATGCCTACGTGATGACGGGCGTGACGCGGGCGGTGTTCAACCTGGCCGCTCACCTGGCGGGCCGGTACGACGTCGAGGTGGTGAGCGTGCTGCGGCATCCCGGCCGTCCTTTCTTCCCGTTCCCCGCAAACGTGCGCGTTACCACCGTGGACGACCAGCGAGAGGAAGCCTCCGTGCAAGGCTGGCGCGGTTCCGTTCAGCGCGCGCTTCGGCGTTTCAGGGCGCGCACGCTGTATCCGGTCGACATGGCAGCGCCCAACGTCACGCTCTGGACGGATCTGCGCCTCGTCCGCCGCCTCGGCCGGCTCCGCGCAGGAGTCCTGATCACGACGCGGCCCTCGCTGAACATGCTCGGCGCGCGCGCCGCGCGGCCAGGCGTCGCGGTGGTGGCACAGGAGCATCGGGACCTCACCCGTCGAGGGCCGCAGGTGCACGCCAGCATGCGGCGGTTGTATCCGGGCCTCGATGCGCTCGCGGTGCTGACCGACACGGACCGGCGGCGCTATCAGGAGCTCCTGCGCGGCGAGGTGCGCGTCGTGACGATCCCGAATTCGGTGCCGGAGCTTCCCGGGGGCCGCTCCGAGCTGACCGAGCCGACGGTGCTGGCCGTGGGTCGTCTCACCGGCCAGAAGGGCTTCGACCTCCTGATCCCTGCGTTCGCGCGGGCGACCCGCGACGAGCCCGATTGGGCCCTGCGGATCTGCGGCTCCGGGCCACTCCGCAAGGAGTTGAACGCGCTGGCGGCCGAGCACGGCGCCGCCGAGCGGGTCACGCTGCACGGCAAGGTCCGGGCGCGCAGGGTCGCCGAGTACATGGAGCAGGCGTCGATCTTCGTCCTCAGCTCGCGCTCGGAGGGCTTCCCGGTGGTCCTGCTGGAGGCGATGAGCAAGGGCCTCCCGGTGGTCAGCTTCGATTGCCCGACGGGGCCGGCCGACATCGTCGAGCACGGTCGCACCGGCTTGCTGGTCCCACCCGAGGACACGGACGCGCTCGGCGATGCGATCCTCGAGCTGATTCGGGACGAGCCGAAGCGCCGCCGGTTCGGAGCGGCGGCGGCCGAGCGTGCCGCGGACTATTCGGTGGGCCACATCGGCGCGCGCTGGGACCACCTGCTTGCGGAGTTGCTCCAAACTCCGCGTTTCGACGCCTCGGAGTCAAATCGCACGACGCCCCAAATTGCGGCTTCACCGGTCCCTGAGGACCGCGGGAGAGCCGAAAGCCGCTGGTAACATCGACATCCAGTTGGTCGCCGCCGACAGTCCCCCCAATCACTCTTGCCGTCGGATCCCTCTCCTAGGATTGCTCGATGGAGCTTGAGATAGGCAAGGGCAAGAAGGGTCGCAGGGCCTACGGGTTCGACGACATCGCGATCGTGCCCTCGCGGCGCACGCGCGACCCGGACGACATCGACATCACCTGGATGCTCGGCCCGTACCGCTTCGAGCTCCCGCTGCTCGCCTCCGCGATGGACGGTGTCGTCTCGCCCAAGACGGCGGGCATCATCGGCAAGCTCGGCGGCCTCGCGGTCCTCAACCTCGAGGGGTTGTGGACACGCTACGAGGACGCGGACGCCCAGCTCGAGCGCATCTCGAAGCTGCCGCCACAGCAGGCGACGCGCGAGATGCAGGAGATCTACAGGGAGCCGATCAAGCCGGAGCTGGTCGCGCAGCGGATCAGCGAGATCAAGGCCGAGGGCGTGGTGGCCGCCGGCTCGTTCACGCCGCAGCGGGTGCGCGACCACTACGAGCTCGCGCTCGAAGCCGGGCTCGACGTGATGGTGATCCAGGGCACGGTGATCTCGGCCGAGCACGTATCCGCCTCGGTCGAGCCGCTGAACCTCAAGGAGTTCATCGCCGAGCTGCCGGTGCCCTGCATCGTGGGCGGCTGCGCGAGCTACTCGACCGGCCTGCACCTGATGCGCACGGGCGCCGTCGGGGTGCTCGTCGGAGTCGGCCCCGGCGCCGCCTGCACGACGCGCGGCGTGATCGGGATCGGCGTGCCCCAGGCGACCGCGATCGCCGACGTCCAGGCGGCGCGCTCACAGCACATGCTCGAGACCGGCCAGTACGTGAACGTGATCGCCGACGGCGGCATGCGCAACGGCGGCGACATCGCCAAGGCGTTCGCCTGCGGCGCGGACGCGGTGATGATCGGCTCGCCGCTCGCGCGCGCCCACGAGGCGCCCGGCCGCGGCTTCCACTGGGGCATGGCGACCTTCCACCCCTCGCTGCCGCGCGGCGCGCGCGTGACGACGCTCCAGAACGGCACGCTGGAGGAGATCCTGCTCGGCCCCGCCTACGAGAACGACGGCACGTTCAACCTGTTCGGCGCGCTGCAGGACCTCGATGGCGACCTGCGGCTACGAGGACATTCCGTCCTTCCACCGCGCCGAGGTGATGGTCGCGCCGGCGCTGCAGAGCGAGGGCAAGCAGCTCCAGCGCGAGCAGCACGTGGGCATGGGCTCGAACGGCAAGGCCCAGGTCGCGGCGGCGGTCAACGAGCTGGATGAGTAGCAGCGCCGCGACTCCTTCTGTGGAAGCGCCGCTCGAGCGCGACCACCACGGAGGAAGTCCTGGTGCTGGACTTCGGCGGGCAGTACTCCCAGCTGATCGCGCGGCGGATCCGCGAGTGCGGCGTGTTCTCGGAGCTGCTCCCGCACGACGTGCCGCTCGACGAGCTCACGCGTCGCCGTCCCGCGCGGGATCGTGCTCTCGGGCGGGCCCGCGTCGGTGTACGAGGAGGGCGCGCCGCGAGCTTCGCACGGAGCTGCTCGAGCTCGGGCGTGCCCGTGCTCGGCATCTGTTACGGCATGCAGGCGATGGCGCGTCGAGCTCGGCGGCCGCGTCGAGAGGGCGGAGGTCGGGCGAGTTCGGCCGCACCGAGCTGCGGGTCCGCGAGCCCGGCCGCCTGATGGCCGGCCTGCCCGCTGAGCAGACCTGCTGGATGAGCCATCGCGACACGGTCTTCGAGCCGCCGCCCGGCTTCGTCGCGCTCGCCTCGTCGCCGGCTTCGCCGGTCGCGGCGCTCGAGTCGCCCGAGCGCGGCCTGTACGGCATCCAGTTCCATCCCGAGGTCGTCCACACCCCGCACGGGACCGACATCCTCAAGAGCTTCCTCTTCGAGGTCTGCGGCTGCGAGGGCGACTGGTCGCCCGCGTCGATCATCGACGAGCAGGTGGCGCTGATCCGCGAGCAGGTCGGCGACGGCCGGGCGATCTGCGGCCTGTCCGGCGGCGTCGACTCGTCGGTCGCGGCGCTGATCGTCCACCGGGCGCTCGGCGAGCGGCTCACCTGCGTGTTCGTCGACCACGGGCTGATGCGGAAGAACGAGGCCGAGCAGGTGACCTCGGCGTTTCGCGACCACTTCCACGTGCCGCTCGTCCACGTCGACGCGGCCGAGCGCTTCCTGGCGCGGCTGCAGGGCGTCGTCGATCCGGAGGAGAAGCGCCGCATCATCGGCGAGGAGTTCATCCGCGTGTTCGAGGAGGAGGCCGCGAAGCTCGAGGGGGCGAAGTTCCTGGTTCAGGGGACGCTCTACTCGGACGTGATCGAGTCCGGCGGCGGCACCAGCAACGGCGCCGCGAAGATCAAGTCCCACCACAACGTCGGCGGCCTGCCCGGAGCGCTTCGACTTCGAGCTGATCGAGCCGCTGCGCCAGCTGTTCAAGGACGAGGTGCGCGCGGTCGGCGTGGAGCTCGGGCTGCCGGAGCGCTTCGTCTGGCGCCAGCCCTTCCCGGGCCCGGGCCTCGCGATCCGCGTGATCGGGGGCGAGGTGACGAAGGAGCGGCTCGACATCCTGCGCGACGCGGACGCGATCCTCCAGGACGAGATCCGCCGCGCCGGCCTCTACCGCGAGCTCTGGCAGTCGTTCTGCGTGCTGCCGGCGGTGCGCTCGGTCGGCGTCCAGGGCGACGAGCGCACCTATGCCTACCCGATCGTGATCCGCGCCGTCACCTCGGACGACGCGATGACCGCCGACTGGGCGCGGCTTCCCTACGAGCTGCTCGAGACGGTCTCGAGCCGCATCATCAACGAGATCCCGCACGTGAACCGGGTCGCGCTCGACATCTCGTCGAAGCCGCCCAGCACGATCGAGTGGGAATAGACCGGCGCCGGCCGGGCATAGGTAGGCCCGTGGGAATCATCTCCTGGATCATCTGGGGCCTGTTCGTGGGCCTGATCGCGCGGCTGCTGCTGCCGGGCAGGCAGCCGATCGGCTTCCTCTGGACGATCGCGCTCGGGGTCGCGGGCTCGCTGATCGGCGGGTTCATCGCGACGGAGATCCTCAACATCGCCGACAACGACGAGTTCGACTTCGGCAGCTTCCTGATCGCGGTCGGCCTCTCGGTACTGCTGCTGTGGCTGTACCTGCGCTACTTCGCCGAGCGCGACCGCCGCACGGTCACGTAACCGTCCTCCGAGCCTGTTTCCTGGCCGGCGGGGATTCTTGAAAAACCGGCTGGGTAGGAGGTGGCTGGCCCGCGCGTTCGTGACCGAGAACCGGGACCTTGTGTCGAGAGAGCTCGAAACGCCGTGATCGCCCGGCATCGCGCCGCGCCGGTTGACCGATCGTGAGTGGCCACCAGTTCGTTGAGCGCTGCGTCAGGAGCTCCAGCCCGGAGGAGTGCGTCCGCGAAGCCGAGCTGCCGCATTCGCGTCGCGTCGCCAAGGGCACCGACTCAGCCATCGCCGTGAGCCCCGTATCGCAAAGCCCGCGCGCTCTCGCGACACTTCCGAACCCCTCCCGCACCCCAATCCTAGCCCAGCCGAGGTTCTGACTCGACGCTCGCGTCAACGCGACGCGCGACGCCGCCGAGGCAGCGCTCCGAGGCCGCGCGGTTGAGGCACGAGATTCTCACGTTCACGGCGGCCGACCATGCCTTCTTCAACGACACCGGTCCCCGTTTCAATGCGCCCGCGGCGGCAGAGGAGGCATATCGGCGTCTGCTCGCCTGGCTGGAGCGCTCCGACGACAGGGACGACTGAGGAGACAAGCTACGTAACCAGCCGCAATTTACGGGGTAGTTCGTAGCAACTGTTACAAAGAAGAGAGGGGAAAGTCGCATGCGTGCGGCATTGCCCTTTCGGAGTGAAAGGCAGGACGGAATGGAGATGATGAAGCGCCTCGAGCCGCTGGCGCTCCTGCTCGTAGTGCTCGTCGCCCTCAACTGGGCGGTCGACGCGCTCTTCGACTGGAACGCGATCACGGAGATCTTCGGCAGCGGTACCGCGTCCGACATCGTCTATGTCGTGGTCGGCGTGGCTGCACTGACGTTCATCCCGAAGTTGATGGACGAGCTGCACCTCGGCCGGCACGGCGCCCACCCGCACGGCGCATAGCCTCGGGTCTAACGCAGGGAGTGAGGCGGCGAAAGCCGCCTCACTGCTTTGGGGCGGTCAGTCCGGCCGGTCAGCCGACCGCTGGAGCCGGCCGGCGCTCGGCCAGGAAGTCGCGCACGATCGCGGCAAGCCGCTCCGGCTGCTCTTCCGGGATGAAGGTGCGGCTGTCGGCGATCGTGTCGAAGCGGCCTTGGGGCAGGAGCTCCGCGAGTCGCCTTCCGTGCTCGCGCGGGAAGAGCTTGTCGTCCTCGGCCCAGAGCACGAGCGCGGGCTTGTCGAAGCCGCGCAGCGACTCCGCCGCCTCGTAGGTGTAGCGCGTGTCGACAGCGCGCAGGAGGCGCGCCAGGTCTCGGCGCACCCCCGCGTTGGTGCGCACGGGTGTTGTGTATGAGCGCATGATCGTCTCGTCGATCGGCGTCCGAGTGGTCCAGCCGTACGCGGTCGGGAGCCGCTGCACGAACTTGAACCGCACGGTCCAGCCGACGAGCCACATCAGTGCGGCCGAGCGCCCGGCCACCTCGAGGTAGCGCTGCGGGGCCGGCGGGAACTTCTCGAACGCATCGCACGAGGTGAGCACGAGCCTCGAGATCCGCTCCGGCTGATGGCCTACGAGCCACTGGGCGACGGCGCCGCCCGTGTCGTTCGCGACGATCGCGACGTCGTCGAGGTCGAGCGCCTCGATGAGGTCGGCAACGATCCTCGCCATCCCAGGAAGCGACAGGTCGGCATCCTCGCGCAGCGGGCGCGAGTGCGCCCCGAAAGGCAGGTCCGGCGTGATGCAGCGGTGCTCGCTCGCGAGCTCCGGCGCGACGCCGCGCCATAGGTCGCCGTTGACACCCACGCCGTGGACGAATACGACCGGCGGCCCGCTGCCGCACTCGCGGTATTCGATCAGTCCCGCAGGGATCTCGACGGATCGCTGTTCGCCCAAGGAGGGGCTTACGGACACTTCGGGAGTTCTACTGAACGCCCGCGTCCCAGCGCTTCAAGTCCGGCAGCGGGTCGAACGGATGCCCGCCCTTGTACCAGCCCGGGGCCGTCCACTCCTCGAAGTGGAGGTGGCAGCCCTGGGCGTCGCCGGTGTCGCCCACCTCGCCGATCTGCTGGCCGGTGTAGACCGTCGCGCCGGTCGTGACCAGCGCCGGCTGGCGCAGGTGCGCGTACATGTGGTCCACGCCCGTGCCGGCGCCGTCGATCACGACGTAGTAGCCGGCGAGCGAGTGGAAGCCGGCGTAGGCGACCTTCCCGCCGCGGGCGGCGACGAGCGGCGTTCCGCAGCGCGCGAAGACGTCCTGGCCCTGGTGGCGGTGGCCGTTGCGGCCGGCGCCGAACCGGCCCGCGCTGGTGTTGAACTGGTGTGTGCCCTCTGACCGGGAACGCGTTGCCGACCAGCGTCACGGCGTCACGGTCGTCCGGCGCGGGCGGCTCCGCCCGGGCGCCGACCGCGCCGGGCACCGTCACGCGGAACGAGTAGCGGCCCTGTTTCTGCGGGCGGCCGCGAATCGCGCCGTCCCATCGCACGAGCTGCGTCACGCCCGGGGCGGCGCCGGGACGCTGCCAGCTGCGAACCACGACTCCGTCCAGCAACCGGACCAGGTCGACCTGCACGTCGATCGGCCGGGCTGCCGGTGACCTGGAAGCGGAAGATCGCCTTCTGCATGCCGCCGTAGAAGATCCTGCGCGGCTCCGAGAGCCCGACCTGAACGTAGGGATCGGCGGTCGCCGGCCGGAAGCTGAACCTCTGCGGCACGTCGATCAGCAGGCCCTCCCAGCGATTGGAGCGCTTGCCGGCGGAGTCGATCACCGCCACCGGCCCGTCGAGCGCCTCTTGCGGCACCGACGCCACCGCGCTCGTCGGGCGGGCGGACTGCACCGGCGCGAGCGCGTTGTCCGCGGCGCCCCGTGCCCCGAAGAAGACGATCTGCTTCGCCGCCGCGAGCGCCCGTCCCCGGATCTGGATCGTGGCGCCCCGCTCGGCGCGATGGACGTCGAGGCAGGGACCGCTCGGGTTCGACGCGCAGCGCACGTCCGTCACCTGGGGGCGCCGCGCCGGGCGGGTGAGCGCCGGCACGAGGCGCTTCTTGCCCTGCGGCGGTGGGGTCACCACGGCGCCGCCGCTGCCGGCCGCCGCAGGCGAAGCGGAGACGCCGCACAGGGTGCCAGAGCGCCACGAGGCAACGAATTTGGTGATAGTCCGCCCGAGCCTTCCCGCTCCGGGGTCGGACGCCGACGCACGACAGCGAATGCAAGTAAGCCCTCTCTTTCCAAGGCCTACGGGGTTAGCTGACGGGCTCGCGCTGAAAGAGTCGCGCTACGGCCCTATGTGGGCCGATTCGCCCCGACGGCCAGGCAATCTGCTGCCTGTCCGAACGGTTCCCCCGTTCCCGGCCGGTGCCTTGCTCTGTCCGACAGGGATTCGGCTGGCTTTCGAAGCGCGGCACTATAGCGAGGGCTCCGGACTCCTGCTGAGGCCGCCGCCGGTCGACCTCCAGCGCCCGGCTATGATTCCGGCCCTGGCATCGCGGCCCGAGCGCCGCGGTTTCGCTGTTCTCCCGCATGAAGACCTACGTGGCGACACCCGCAACCCGCGAGCGCGAATGGCTCGTGGTCGACGCGCGCGGCAAGACGCTGGGGCGGCTCGCGACGCAGATCGCCGACGTCCTGCGCGGAAAGCGCAAGCCTGAGTACACGCCGCACGTCGATACGGGCGACTTCGTGATCGTCGTGAACGCCCGCGAGATCGCGGTCACCGGCAACAAGCGGGAAGCCAAGATGTATCACCGCCACTCCGGCTACCCCGGGGGCCTGCGCTCTCGCACGCTCAACGACATGCTGGAGCGCCGGCCGGAGGAAGTGATCCGGATCGCGGTGAAGGGGATGCTCCCCCGTAACCGGCTCGCACGCCAGCAGCTCACCAAGCTCAAGGTCTACGCCGGGCCGGATCACCCACACGCAGCCCAGAAGCCGAAAGAAATGGAAGAGAGACGGACTTGACCGAGCAAGACGAGCGGGACCCGACGCGCGACGACCAAAAGCCGGACGAGGCATCCGCGGAGGCGCCCGCCGAAGCACCCGCGGAAGCTCCCACGGAATCACCTGTAGAGGCATCTGCAGAAGCCGCGCCTGACACTCCCGCGGCCGAGGTCGAGCACCGGAGCTGCCGGCGCCCGAGGACGTCGCTCCGGAGGCGGTCGCGCCCGAGCCGGAGACGGTCGAAGCGGAGCCCGAGGCCGACGAGCCGGCGCCAGAGGCCGAAGAAGCCGAACAACCGGAGGCCGCTCCCGCCCCGCGGTCCGTGGCGGACCTCGCGGCCGACGCGCGCTACACGGCGACCGGCAAGCGCAAGAGCTCGGTCGCGCGGGTGATCGTCACGCCAGGCACCGGGCAGTTCCGGCTGAACGGCCGGCCGCTCGAGGTCTACTTCCCGCGCCGCACCCATCAGGTGGTGGTCCAGCAGCCGCTCGAGACCGCCGGCTACGTGGGCGCCGTGGACGTGATCGCGCGCATCCACGGAGGCGGGATCTCCGGCCAGGCGGACGCCGTCCGGCACGGGATCGCAAAGGCGCTGATCGAGGCCGACCCCGCCCTGCGGGGCGAGCTGAAGCGCCGCCAGCTGCTCACGAGAGACCCCCGCGTGAAGGAGCGCCGGAAGGCCGGGCTGAAGAAGGCACGCAAGCGTCCGCAGTTCTCCAAGCGCTGATCGCCCGCGCATCCCCGAAGTCAATGGCCGGGGCGACTGACACCTTGACAGGAAAGCTGTTCGGAACCGACGGCGTGCGGGGCGTCGCGGGTGAGTTCCTCACGGCCGAGCTCGCATTCGCGCTCGGGCGTGCAGCGGTCTCGGTCTGTCAGACGCCTGGCCCGGAGAGTGCTGGTCGTCCGCGATACGCGCGTGTCCGGCGAGATGCTCGAAGCGGCTCTCTGCGCGGGCATCGCAGCCGCCGGCGGTCAGGCCCTGCTGGGCGGCATACTGCCGACGCCGGCCGCCTCGATCCTGGTGCAGCGGTACGGCTTCGACCTGGCGGCCGTCATCTCCGCCTCGCACAACCCGTTCGGCGACAACGGGATCAAGTTCTTCGATGCGCACGGGCGGAAGCTGGCGGACGAAGCCGAGCACGCGATCGAGGAAGACGTCCAGGCATGGAGCGAGCGCCCCGTGCTCGGCGGAGGGGTTGCCTCGAAGCCTGCCGGCCGCGTTAGACCCATCGCCGGCGCCCTCGACGACTACATGCGTGAGCTCGAGTCGCGCTTTCAGCCGGCACTCGGCGGCATGCGCGTGCTGCTCGACTGCGCGCATGGCGCGACATATCGCGCGGCGCCGCTGCTGTTCGAGCGGCTGGGAGCCTCCGTCGAGACGCTCGCCTGCGAGCCCGACGGGGTCAACATCAACGCGGGTGTCGGCTCCACGCACATGGACCCGCTCGTCGAGCGCCTGCGCGAAGGCGGTCACGCGATCGGGTTCGCCTTCGACGGCGACGGAGACCGCGTACTCGCGGTGGACGCCGCCGGGACGAAGATCGACGGCGACGAGCTGATCGCCCAGATCGCGGTCGACCTGAAGCGCAGGGGCGAGCTTGCCGGCAACGGCGTCGCGGTCACTGTCATGACCAATTTCGGGTTCCATCAGGCGATGGAGGCCGAGGGCATCGAGGTCGCCACCACGGACGTGGGCGACCGGCACGTCGTGGACGAGCTCATGAAGCGCGGCTGGGTCTTGGGCGGCGAGCAGTCGGGGCACCTCGTGGACACGCGGCTCACGCCTTCCGGAGACGGCATCGCGGCGGCGCTGCTGACGCTGCAGGCGCTCGATGGCGCGGAGCTGCGCTCGGGAGCGGTGATGAAGAGGCTTCCGCAGGTGCTGCGAAACGTGCGTGTGGCCGACCGTGACGCGCTCGAGAGCGCCGCGGGCGTGTGGGAGGCGGTGGACGCCGAATCCGCGGCGCTGGAGGGCCGCGGGCGGGTCCTGGTGCGGCCTTCGGGGACCGAGCCGGTCGTCCGCGTGATGGCGGAAACGCCGTCTCAGGAGGAATGCCAGGCGGTCGTGGAGCGGCTCGCCGGCGTGGTCGCGCGCGAGCTCGGCGAGCACGAAAAGTTGTAGCGGCCGGCGACTCGCTCGCGGTCGTCCGACGCGGCGCCGAAAATACCCGGAGATTGGGCGTTTTTCCCCGTAGGAACAAACGTCCATAGGCCGAAAAAAAGCGAGACAGAGCAGCCCTTCACTGCTACGCTTTTTCCCTGCCGGTCATGGGTCAGGAGCCGCGGGAGGCGGCTCTTTCTGATTCTGAAGGAGCAACCCCCCGTGGTCAGACCACAAGGAGCGCTGATCTGAATGTGCGGAATCGTCGGATATGTGGGTGACCGGTCATGCGGCGAGCTGCTGATGCATGGGCTCGAGCGACTCGAGTACCGCGGGTACGACTCCGCCGGAATGTCCCTGCTCGCCGACGGCGAGATCCAGTCTGTCCGCGCGGTCGGCAATCTGAGCCATCTCCGCGAGGCGGTCGACGCCGAGTCGAACGGCGGCGGTACCGCGCTCGCGACGCGCATCGCCGACGCCACCACCGGCATCGGCCACACGCGCTGGGCGACCCATGGAAAGCCGTCGGAGCGCAACGCCCACCCGCACCCCGACTGCACCGGCCGGGTGCACATCGTCCTCAACGGCATCATCGAGAACTACGTCGAGCTGCGTGAGGCGCTCGAGGCCGATGGACACGTCTTCGCTTCGGAGACGGACGCTGAGGCCGTCGCGCACCTGATCGAGAAGCACCTCGACGTGCTCGGCCCGGGACGCCTTCCCGAAGCCGTTCGCCTCGCCTACCTGGAGCTTCGTGGCCACTACGCCTTCGTCGCGATCGCCGCGGACGAGCCCGAGACGATCGTGGGCGCCCGCAAGGAGTGCCCGCTGGTCATCGGCGTCGGCGACAACGAGCACTTCATCGCCTCCGCGATCCCCGCTTTCCTGCGCGACACCCGCAACGTGCAGCTCGTCAATGACGACGAGATCGTGACAGTGCACAAGGATCAGGCGTTCTTCAGGAGCGCCGCGGGACAGGAGGTCCAGCGCGAGGTGGAGGAGATCACGTGGGACGAGGATGCCGCTGAGAAAGCCGGGTATCCCACTTTCATGCTGAAGGAGATTCACGAGCAGTCGCACGCGGTCGCGGAGACGATCGCCGACCGGCTGACGCTGGGCGACCGGGTCGATCTCGGCGACATCGGGATCGACGACGACGCGCTCGCGAAGGTGCGCAGGATCGTGATCCTGGCCTGTGGGACCTCTTATCACGCTGCGCTCGTCGGTAAGTACGCGATCGAGCAGTGGGCGCGCGTTCCCGTCGAGATGGACATCGCGTCCGAGTACCGCTACCGCAACCCGATCGTCGGTCCGGACGACCTCGTGATCGGCATCTCGCAGTCAGGCGAGACCGCCGACACGCTGGCCGCCATGCGCCTTGCGCGCGACCGGGGTGCGCGGGTCCTCGCGATCACGAACATCCTCGGCAGCCAGATGACGCGCGACGCCGACGGCGTCCTGTATACGCGCGCCGGCCTCGAGATCGGCGTGGCCGCGACGAAGACCTTCGTCGCGCAGGTCGCCGCGGTCTACCTGCTCGGGCTGAAGCTCGCCGAGCTGAGGCACGCGCTCGAGCCCGCGGAGCTCGAGGGCCTCGTCACCGAGCTGAAGTCGATTCCTCACCGGATCGAGCAGCTGCTCGAGTCCTGCGAGGACCAGGTCCGCACGATCGCGGAGGCGCAGTACCACCGCGAGTTCTTCCTCTACCTCGGCCGGCACATCGGACTGCCCGTGTGCCTCGAAGGTGCGCTGAAGCTGAAGGAGATCTCCTACATCCCGACCGAGGCGTACGCCGCGGGCGAGATGAAGCACGGTCCGATCGCGCTGCTCGACAGCTCGCGGCCGGTCGTGTGCGTGGCCACCGACAGCCCGGTGCTGGACAAGGTGCTCTCGAACATCTCCGAGGTCAAGGCACGCGGCTCCGAGGTGATCGCGATCGCGACCGAGGGGTCGGGTCACGTCGCCGCCGCCGCGGACCAGACCATCTTCATCCCTCGCACCGACTGGATCCTGCAGCCGATCCTCGCCGTGATCCCTCTGCAGCTCCTGGCGTACAACATCGCGCTGCTTCGCGGGTTGAACGTGGACCAGCCACGGAACCTGGCGAAGACCGTCACCGTCGAGTAGCGCAATATCTTGCGGGCATGAGCCCGCGCTCCTGGCTCGAGCCCGTCTACACGGCTGACGAGATGCGTGCGCTCGATCGCTGGGCGATCGAGCGCGCGGGAATCCCGTCGCTGGAGCTGATGGAACGCGCCGGCGCCGAGGTCGCCCGGGCGATCATCGCGCTCGAGCTCGATGGGCCCGTGCGGATCGTTTGCGGGCGCGGCAACAACGGCGGCGACGGGCTGGTGGTCGCGAGGCTTCTGCGCGAGCACGGGCTGAGCGTCGACGTGCTGCTCCTGTTCGCCCCCGCGGACCTGAGCCCCGACGCGCGCGCCAACCACGACCGCGTCGATGCTCGCCAAATCGGTGTGGACGAGCTGCCGGCGGCGCTCGAACGTTCTGCCGTGGTGGTCGACGCGCTGCTCGGCACCGGCTTCGCGGGCAGCCCGCGGCCGCCGCTCGACAAGGCGATCGAGGCGATCAACGCAGCGCGGGCGACCGTGGTCGCGATCGACGTTCCATCCGGCCTCGATGCCTCGTCCGGCGAGGTCGAGGGGCCCTGCTGTGCGGGCGGACCTCACGGTCACTTTCCATGCGCCGAAGCTCGGGCTCTGGATCGCGCCGGGGAAGACGTACGCCGGGCGCGTGGAGGTGGTCGACATCGGCATCCCACCGACCGGGGAGGGGCGCCCGCCGACGCCGGAGGCGGGCTTGATCGACCCCGAGGTGCTGGGCCTGCTGCACCGGCGCGGGGTAGGCGGAAACAAGTTCCAGTCCGGCTCGGTGCTCGTGGTGGGAGGCTCCACGGGCCTCACCGGGGCCGCCTGCATGGCCTGCAACGCAGCGATGCGCGCGGGCGCAGGATGGACCCGCGCCGCCGTCCCCGCGTCCCTGAACGCGATCTTCGAGGTGAAGCTCACGGAGGTCATGTCCGTGCCGCTGCCGGACCGTGGAGGCCATCTGCTCGAGGAGGCCGCCGAAGCGGTGCTGGAGGCGGCGGAGCGCGCGGACGCGGTCGCGCTCGGACCCGGGCTCGGCCGCGACGGACAGCTCGTTCGCGCTGGCGCAGAACCTGGTGGAGCGGATCGAGCAACCGCTGCTGGTGGATGCCGACGGCCTGAACGCGCTTGCGGCCGTCGAGCTGGCGCCGGCCGCGCGGCGCTCTGCGCCGCTCGTGTTCACGCCGCACGCCGGCGAGCTGGCGCGCCTGCTCGGGACCGGCTCGCGCGAAGTCGAGGCGGGACGCCTGGCGGCCGGCCGCCGGGCGGCTGAGCGCGCCGGTGCCGTGATCGTGCTCAAAGGAGACGACACGCTGGTGCTCCCCGCCGGCGGCGCCGGCGGCCCGGCGATCAGCCGGGGCGGCAGCCCGGCGCTCGCCACCGCGGGCACGGGGGACGTGCTCTCCGGCGTGATCGCGGCGTTCATCGCGCGGGGGCTCGACGTCTTCGAGGCCGCCTGCGCGGGTGTCTACGCACACGCGGCGGCGGGCCGTGTGGCGGCCGATCGGCTCGGGGCGGAGTCGGTGATCGCCGGCGACGTGATCGATTCCCTGCCCGCGGTGCTCCGCAGCGGCGGATAGTAGGCTCAGTCCTCGATGGCGGAGCTGACCCGCGCGGGCGTATGAGCGGCGGCGCGCAGGCGCCGGTGGCGATGCTGCCCGCGGAGCGGGCGGTCGCACGCGTCGATCTCGGCGCTGTGGAGCACAACTGCATGCTGCTCAAGGGGCGCCTCGGCGACGCGGCGCTCTGTGCCGTCGTCAAGGCGGACGGCTACGGCCACGGTGCGTTGCAGTGCGCCGAAGCGGCGCTCGCCGGCGGCGCGACGTGGCTCGCGGTCGCGACCGCGAACGAGGCCGCGGGATTGCGCGCGGGTGGCATCAGCGGACGCGTGCTGGTGATGGGTGCGCTGACCTCCGAGGAATTGGCGATCGCGCTGGAGGCGAGCGCGGACGTGGTCGCATGGACGCGCGAATTCATGGCGCTGGCTGCCAGCAAGGCGGCGGTCGCCGGTCGAGCCGCCCGGATTCACGTGAAGCTCGACACGGGCATGGGACGACTCGGCACGAAATCGGGGGACGAGGCGCTGCTGCTCCTCGAGGAGGCGGAACGTCACGAGGCGCTCGAGTCGATCGGGCTGATGACGCACTTTGCGACCGCCGACGATTTCGACCCGACCTACCTCGAGCATCAGCTCGCGAGGTTCGTGCCCGTGGCCGAGGAGGCCAAGCGCACACTCCCGGCGATCGTCGTGCACGCCGCCAACAGCGCGGCTGTGCTGGCGGAGCCCGCGACCGGCTTCGACATGGCCCGCTGCGGGGTCGCGATCTACGGGCTCGACCCGTTTCAGCAGGATCCCCGCGACCACGGCCTCGAGCCCGCGCTCACACTCGAGTCGTACGTGGCCGCGGTCAAGGCTTTCGCGCCCGGCGAGAGCGCGGGTTACGGGCGCACCTGGAGCGCCTCACGGGACACCTCGGTGGGCACGCTGCCGATCGGCTACGGGGACGGATACCGCCGAGGGCTGTCGAATGCCGCGGATGTCCTGATCGGCGGCCGCCGTTACCCGCTCGCGGGCACGGTCAGCATGGACAACGTCACGGTCGACCTGGGCCCCGACTCCGGCGTGCGGGTTGGCGAGGGCGCGACGCTGATCGGCGCGCAGGGCTCCGAGCGCATCCTGGCCGAGGAGCTGGCCCGCACGCTCGGCACGATCAACTACGAGATCACGTGCGGCCTGACCGGCCGCGTTCCCCGCCGGTACGACGGGTGACGAGCGTCGCGGAGGCGCTCGAGCGCTCCGCGGGAGTGGGGTGGGCGCGCGCCGCGCTTGCGCCCCGGAGTCCCTGGGTGGTGGGTGGCACCGTCCGCGATGCTCTGCTCGGACTGCCGCTCGACGAGCTCGACCTGGTTGTGACCGAGGATCCCGGTGGGGCGGCGACGGAGCTCGCGCGGGCCAGGGACGGCCATGCGTTCGAGCTTTCCGAGAGGTTCGGAGCCTGGCGCGTGGTGGCCGCGGACGGCACCTGGCAGGCCGACGTCACGCCGCTGCGGGGCGACTCGATCGAGGCCGACCTCGCACTCCGCGACTTCACCGTGAACGCGATCGCGACCCCGCTCGCCGGCGGAGACCTGACCGACCCGCACGGCGGGGTCGCGGACCTCGAGGCAAGGGTCCTCAGGGCCGTGGCGGACGCGGCTTTCCGGGACGACCCGCTGCGCACGATGCGGATGGCACGCCTCGCGGCCGAGCTCGGCTTCGAGGTCGAGCAGCGCACGCTCGCGCTGGTCAGAGCCGGGGCACGCGGGCTCACCGGGGTCTCGCCCGAGCGGAGCTTCTACGAGCTGCGGAAGCTGGTCACCTCGCGAGACCCGCTGACCGGGCTCCAGCTGATGGAGGCCACGGACGTGCTGGGCGCGCTGCTGCCCGAGCTCGCGGCGCTCAGGGGCGTCGAGCAGAACCCCTATCACCACCTCGACGTGTGGGGTCACACGCTGGAGGTCCTCGCACAGCTGCTGGACGTGGAGCAGGACCTGGAGTCCGTGTTCGGCGAGCACGCCGAAGCCGTGCGGCGCGAGCTGGACCGGCCCCTCGCGGACGAGCTCACGCGCGGGCAGGCCCTGCGCCTCGGGGCGCTGCTGCACGACGTCGGCAAGCCTGCGACCAGGGCGGTCTCGCCGGAGGGGCGCGTGCTCTTCTGGGGACACGACCGGCTCGGCGCCGACATGAGCCGCGAGATCGCACGGCGGCTGCGCGCGAGCACCGCCACCGGCGAGTATCTCGCGCAGCTCGCGTTGCACCACCTTCGCCTGGGTTTCCTGGTGCACCGGCAGCCGCTCTCGCGCCGGGACGTCTACGAGTACATGCGCGCCACCGAGCCGGTCGAGGTCGAGGTCACGCTGCTGACGACGGCTGACAGGCTGGCGACACGGGGCGAACGCACGCGACCCGAGGCGATCGAAGGCCATCTGGCGCTCGCCAGCGCGACTGGTCGGCGAGGCGCTCGCCTGGCGCGCGGACCCGCCCCGGCCGCCGGTGACGGGGGAGGAGCTGATGGAGGCGGTCGGACTCGAGCCGGGGCCCGAGGTCGGCCGCCTGCTCGAGGAGCTGAGTGAGGCGGCGTTCGCGGGCGAGGTGAGCTCTAAGGACGAGGCGCTGGAGCTGGCGCGAGCCAGCGTTCGTCGAGACGCCTGACCAGTCGCTCGCAGAGCCGCACCGCGTCGGCGAACGTGTCGTAGTCGACGTTGTCGGCGGTGTCGCTCGGCCAGTGGTAGTTGGCCGGCGCCTTGTAGTCGGTGACCGAGCCGAGGCAGGCGCACGTGTAGCCGGCCTTCAGCGCGATCAGCCCGTCGGTGGCGTTGCGCAGGCGCAGGTTGGGGAAGAGCCACACGCCGAGCTCCTCCGCCACCGAGTCGACGAGGTCGAGCGCCGGCCTCGGGTAATCGCGCATCTTCAGCATGCCCTCGCCGCGGATCGCGGTCAGGTGCGGCGAGCCGAGGGTGTCGACCGCGAGCACGAACGTCCGATCGCGCGGGAAGCTGGTCCTCGTGGCTGCGCATGAATCCCCTGCATGCCCTCCATGAACGACTCCTCCGAGCCGGTCGAGACCAGCATCACGCGCACGTTGTGCACGGGGCTGCTCCGACGAGCGCACGCGCCACCGCGAGCAGCGCCACGACACCGGTCGCGTTGTCGTTTGCGCCCGGCACGACGTCGCGGCTGGCGATCTCGGCGAACGTCGCGGCCGCGCCGGCGGAGACGATCCCGCCCGCGCGCCGGAGCAGCGCACTGCCTGTCAGCGCGCCGACCGCCGCCAACGCCGGCCCGCCGAACACCGGGCGCCATCAGCGCCGGGCTCGTGTCGTTCGCCTCGATCAGCCGCGGGAAGTGGCGCCACACGAAGGCGGGGATGCCGGGATGGAAGATGAGGCCGGAGCGAGCCGCGTCGTGGTGGGCGACCAGCACCACCATGCGCTCGGCGTCGGGCGGGCCGACCTCGCCGACGACGTTGTAGGTCGGGCTGCTGGGCAGGACGTTGCGGTGGCGATGAGCGCCCGCGCTGACGTCGTCCCAGATCGCCGGCCGCGGCCGCGCCGGCGACCGCCGCCCCGAGCAGGCGATGCCGCCGTCCGGTCAGCGCGCCTGCCGCGCCGAGCGCCGCAGAGCAGCGCCGAGCGGCGTCCAGTAATCCGCCGTGCGACTCGCTCGATCTCGACGCGCGCCGAGGCGCCCAGCTCGCGAAGCCGGTCCGCGACCCATTCCGCGGCCCGCGCTCGCCCTCGGAGGCGGACGGCCGGTGGATCGCGGACAGCTCCCCGACGAGACGCGCGAAGCTCGGTCGCCGCTCGAGCGTGAGGCGGCTGCGAGCACGCGGTCATGGGACGCGGCACTCTAGGCGAGATCACTAAGCTTCCGCGCCGTGCGCCGACCCCGACTGCATCTTCTGCAAGGTGATCGCCGGCGAGATTCCCGGCGAGGTCGTCGACTCCGACGACCGCACGGTCACGGTCATGGACATCAACCCGGCGACGCGCGGGCATGTCGTCGTGATCCCGCGCGAGCACTCCGAGGACCTGTTCGAGCGTCTCCGACGAGGACCTGCGCGGCCACGATGGCGCGCGGCGCGGCGCTCACCGCAGCGCATGCGGGAGACGCTCGAGCCGGACGGGTTCAACGTCCTCAACAACATCGGGCCGGGCCGCATGGCAGTCGATCTTCCATTTCCACGTTCACGTGATCCCGCGGTACCAGGACGATCCGCTGCAGCTTCCGTGGGTGCCCGGCCCGGCCGACCCCGCCGAGCTGGCATCGCGTCGCTGCCGAGCTCGCGGCGATGAGCGTGCGCCACGCCTGCTGGTAAGTTTTCGCGCGCATGGGCAAGGAAGAGAAGATCGAGATGGAGGGCGAGATCGTGGAGGCGCTGCCGAACACGATGTTTCGCGTCAAGCTCGACAACGACCACATGGTGCTCGGCCACATCTCCGGCAAGATGCGCCGGCACTACATCCGCATCCTGCCCGGCGACCGCGTGAAGATCGAGCTGTCGCCGTACGACCTCGAGCGCGGCCGGATCACCTACCGCTACAAGTAGCTAGGCCCGTGTGGGTTCCGCGATCGGGGGGACGGCGTCCACGTGGCGCCGGTCCGTGGCCTGCTCGAGCAGTTCCGCCACGTCGAGCAGCCGCTCGTCCTCGCCCCACGGCGCGAGCAGCTGCAGCGCCGATCGGCAGCCGGTCCGAGGTAAGGCCGCAGGGCACCGAGAGCGCGGGCACGCCGGAGAGGTTCCCGATCCCGCCCTGGCGCACGTTCGCGTAGTCGGCCGGCACGCGACCGGACGGAAGCTCGACGGGCGGGATCCTCGATCGGCGGCGGGGGCGCGGGCACGGTCGGCCAGGCGAGCACGTCGACGTCCTCGAACGCTCGGGCAAGCGACCGCCTGAGCTGTGCACGCACGCGATCCACCCGGACCGTTGCCGCGCCGGGCAGGAGCATGTTGTATTTGGAGAGCGCCCGCCCCACGGGGGAGAGGTGAGGAGCGACCTCGGCGACCAGCTCGGGCTTGATCGACGGAATGCCCTCGAGCGCGAGCGTGCATGACCGTCGCGATGATCACGTGCTCGGCTCCGTCGAGCTCGACCTCGCGCGTCTCGACGCCGCTGTCCGAGAGCGCGCCGAGCGCCGCCCGGCAGGCTGCCTCCACCTCGGGGTCGATGTTCTGCCAGAACCACGGCGCGACGCCCACGCGCAGCGTGGTCGCGCGCCGCTCCGTCAGCGGGCGCCCGAGCAGGGCGCCGCCCAAAAGGCGCGCGTCCGCGGCGTCCCGGCACATCGGCCCCGGAGCGCCCATCGACGAGAAGCCGTGCGTGTAGCCGTCCGGAGGCACCAGGCCCCAGGTGAACTTGAGGCCGGTGACGCCGCAGTAGGCGGCGGGATACCGGATCGAGCCGCCGCCGTCCGTGCCGACGGCGCCGGCCACGAGCCGGGCGCCGACCGACGATCCCGAGCCGCCGGAGGAGCCGCCGCCGCACCGTGACGGATCCCAGGGTGTCGCGCACGGGCCGTAGGCCGAGATGTGACCGGTCGAGCCCGCTCCCGAGCTCGTGCATGTTGGTGACCGCCACGATCACCGCGCCGGCGTCGCGCAGCCGCCGGTAGACGGCCGACTCCCCTGCTTCGACTCCGAACAGGTTCCTCGTACATCCGTCGCGCGGCGCCCGCCAAGGCAGCGCGAACATGTCCTTGACCGCGACCGGCACGCCGTGCAACGGGCCCTCCGGCGCTTCCGACGAGCATGCGCGCCGACTCGCTCGCGAAGGACTCCGCGATCGAACGCAGCGGAGGCGTCGCGCTCCTCGATCCGCGCGAGCGTCGCCTCCAGCAGCTCGGTCGCGTCCAGCTCGCCCTCGGCGATCGCCTGTGCCTGCTCGCGCAGCGAAAGGTCCTGGGGGTGCTCGCTCATCGCGCCGCGCGCGGCGTCGGCGCCCGCGACGGGTCGAGCCCGTGCTCGGGCTCGACGTCGCTCAGGTCCGCGCTCAGCAAGGCGTCGCGATCCGGCCCGTAGACGTGCTCGGCGGCGCGCATGACGGCGAGATCGACCTCGTCGACCGGAATCCCATAGCGGCCGAGCGTGAGGCGCACGAGTGTGTCGAACTGCTCACCGGCGTCCATCGAGCCGGCCAAGCCTACACTGGCGGAGAGGGGAAGCGGGCGGCGGGGAGAAACATACCTCCGTCCGGGTCCCGGAACTTTCCCGGGACGTCAGTGTTCACTTTCGAGATGCGCATCAAAGTCGGATATCTGCTCGTAGGCGTGATGGCGCTGCTGCTCGCCGCGACCGCGATTGCGACCGCCGCGAAGCGCGCGGTCACGCCCCCGAAGTCGATCGTGCTCGGGAAGACGGCCACCTACCCCGGTCCGGGCTGCCCCGCCGCGGCCACCTGCGAGGTGGTCGCGAAGGTGACCGGCATCCAGATGATGGCCGATGGCGTCGAACATCCGTTCAAGGCGCCGAAGACCGGCACGATCGTGTCCTGGTGGCTGCGAGCTCCCGAGTCTCAACGAGACACAGCTGCGCTCCTTCAACAGCTTCTTCGGGGGTGACCCGTCGGCCCGGCTCGCCGTCCTGCGGCGCGGATTGAAGGGAAAGTTCCGCCTCGTCCGCCAGAGCCCGACGCAGAGCCTGCAAGGCCGACCTCGGCAAGAAGGGCCGCGTGAAGTACAGGCTCGCGCAGCCGCTGCGCGTGCAGGAAGGCGACTACGTCGGCCTCACCGCGGTCACCTGGGTCCCGGCTTTCTCGGTCAACCTCGACGGGACGCAGAACTACTGGCTTGCGAGCCGCGCCCGCAGCAAGTGCGACACGCCATCCAGCAAGGATCCCAAGCGATTCGCCGCGTACTACAAGCGCAACCAGGCGCACCTCCAGTCGAGCACCGCGCTCCCGTACCAGTGCACGTACCGCACCGCCCGGCTGCTCTACTGGGCCCGGATCGTCCCCGATCCGGAGCCCACGACGCCGCCCACCACGCCGACTCCATAGGCGCGGCCAGGGACGGCCGGACCGCCTCAGCAGGCGCCCGGGTTGTCCTTGCAGAACTGCTCGAACCGGTCCGCCGGGCTGCCCTGAGGCGGCGGGACGTCGTTCTGAGGGGTGTCGCTCGGGGGTGCCTGGGTGCCACCGCTCGGCTGGGTCGGCTCCGCCGGGGTCTCGGTGGGGGCGGTCGTGTCCGTGGTATCGGTGGTGGTCGTCTTCTGGTCCGTGGTGCCGCTGTCGCCTTTGATCGTCCCCGGCGGCGGCTTCAGCTCCGGGACGCTGGTCGTCGCGGAGCCGGAATCTCCTGAACTGGCGATCACGACGCCGACTATGAGCCCCGTGGCGATGGCCGCGATCGCGAATAGGCCGAATCGTCGCATCCGGGGAAGGCTAGCTGAGCTTGGGAGGCTCCCCGAGCGCGGGAAGCCGGCGGCCGCAGTACGGGCAATCGCTCAGGTCACGTCCCACGAGCTGGCCGTCGTGAGGGCAGATCCGGAGGTTCTCCGGGACGCGCGGGAGGTTGGAAGGACTGTTCGCGTCCGGCACCAGCTTGGCCACCACGTACATCCGCTCGCCCGTGACCTGGTCGTAGTAGCCGACGTCGTCGGCGGCGGGCTCGGCGCCGTCGACGGCGATCACGGCCTCGCGCCCGGAGGCGGGGGCACGCACGCGATATCGCTCGGGCCGTCCCATACGGCGGGCAAAGATAGCAGCGCCGTCCTCCGGAGCCGCCCGCTGTTCTTTCTATCCTCGCCTTCGTGAGACTGCTGATATTCCACGGCTGGCTGCTCCGCGGCACGGGCTCGAACGTCTACAACGCGGAGCTTGCGGAGGCGCTGGTGCGCCTCGGCCACGAGGTTCATCTGCTGTGCCAGGAGTACGAGCCGGCCCAGCTCGGCTTCGTGGACTCGGTGGGCGACTGGCGGGACGGGCGGCTCGACGTCAAGCCCGTTCGCCACCCCGCCCACGCGGGCCGGTGCACGGTCTACCGGCCCGACATCGGCGGCCTGCTGCCGGTCTTCGTGTACGACACCTACGAGGACTTCGAGGTGAAGACCTTCAACGACCTCACGGACGATGAGCTCGCCCGGTACATCGACGCGAACGTCGCGGCCGTGCGGGACGTGGTCGAGCTCGCCGAGCCGGACGCGGGGTTCGCGAACCACGCGGTGATGGGCCCCGTGATCCTCGACCGCGCTCTCGACGACACGCCGTACGCGGTCAAGATCCACGGCTCGGACCTGGAGTACACGGTCAAGCCGCATTACCAGCGCTTTGCGCCTTACGCGAGCGAGGGCCTCGTGCCCGCCAAGGCGGTGCTCGTCGGCTCACGGCACACCGCGGAGAGCCTCTGGGCCGCGATGCCGCTCGAAGGCCTCCGCGAGCGCACCTTCCTGGGGCCGCCGGGCGTGGACGTCCACACCTTCGTGCCGCGCGAGCCGGATGACGCCGCCGCTGAGCTGCGAGGCCTCGTGCGGTGGCTGGAGAGCGCCGAGCGCACCGGCTTCAACGCCGCCGCCGAGGAGGCCATCGACGCCCTCTGCGACCCGCGGCGCGATCAGCCGCCGAGCGCCGAGGAGCTGGCGGAGGTTCGCACGCTCTACGACACGCGGGGCATCGACGCCTACGCGCCCCACGACCTCGCCGAGATCGACCCGCGCGCGCATCCGATCGTGTGCTTCGTCGGGAAGCTGATCGTCTCGAAGGGGATCGACCTCCTGATCGCGGCCTGGCCGCTGGTGCTCATGAAGGAGCCCGACCGCGCGGCTGGTGGTGGTCGGCTTCGGCACCTACCGCGAGGGCATCGAGATCCTGCTCCGCGGCCTCGAGCGGGCCGACGAGCGCCTGCTGATGCACGTTTGCCGCTACGGCCGCGAGCTGGAGGGCGGGCCCCGCGACCAGCTCACGTATCTGCGCACCTTCCTGGAGGGTCTCACCGGTCGCCACGAGCGCTATTTCGCCGCCGCCAAGAAGATGCGGGAGACGATCGTGTTCACGGGCAGGCTCGAGCACGGTGAGCTGGCGCGCCTTCTGCCGGCGACCGACGAGGTGGTCGTGCCGAGCATGTTCCCCGAGGCCTTCGGAATGGTCGCCGCCGAGGCCGCCGCCTCCGGCGCGCTGCCGATCTGCGCCGCTCACTCGGGCCTGGCGGAGGTGGCAAGCATCCTCGGCGAGCGCCTGCCCCCGACGGTGCGCGAGTTGCTCACGTTCGAGCGCGGCATGCGCTCCGTCGAGGACCTCGGTTTCGCGATGAACGAGTGGTTCCAGCTGGACGAGCGGCTGCGCTCGTCGGCCCGCGCTGCCCTGGTGAGGACCTCCGAAGAGCACTTCGGCTGGGAGTCGGTCGCCGAGACCGTGATGGCGGCCTCGCAGGGTCGTACGACGCGTCTCGAGCCGGTCCCTGGAACGGTTCCGTTCGCACCGACCGTCCAGGAGTAGCGCCGGCCGAAATTCTCGGGAATCGCGATTTGACCCCTGGGGTAACCTTGCGTCAATAATCACGAACGCCTGCCCAGGAGGAGGCCGCATGCAAGTTCGCGATGGGATGTCCAGTGTCGTGCTGACCGTTGGCCCGAGCCACACGCTTCGGGAGGCATCACGCCTCATGGCGGATCGCAACGTGGGCGCGGCCGTGGTGGTGGACCCTGAGAGCCCGGGCCTGAGCATCGTGACGGAGCGGGACATCCTGCGGTCGGTGGCCGTAGGTGAAGACCCCGGAACCGAAATGGTGCGCGACCACCTCACCGGCGAGCTGATCGCGGCCTCGCCGGACTGGAGCCTCGAGCAGGCGGCCGACACGATGTGCGGCCACGGCTTCCGTCACCTGCTCGTGATCGACGGCGGCGAGCTGCGCGGCGTGCTGTCGATGCGCGACATCGTGCGCTGCTGGGTGTCGACCGGCGTCGTTTCGTAACGCCTGCGTCACAGCGCCCGGGACCCATCGCCCTTTTCGGGCTGATATCGCCAGCGATATCACCGCCGATATCACATGTGATATCACGGGCGATATCGACGTAAATCGAGAGGTGGGGGCGCGTCGGCGCCGCCAAGCTCCGAGGCGAAAACCGGGCAGGTAAGGCCGTAACGCCCCAGCGACCCCTTATTGCCGATTTTTTTTGGGACCGCGCCGCGCTCCGCGCGGGCGCGCGCCGCTACCTGTGCTCGGTCGGCAGCTGCTCGATGTCGGCGCGCGTGTCGCGGATCCAGATCACGACCGAGATGAAGGTGATCAGGCCGCCGGCGGCCACGAACGGCCAGGAGAAGATCAGGCCCACCAGGGCGAGCGTGATGCCGATCGCGGTGAACATCGGCACGAGGCTCGGGCTGGGGAGATGGATCTCCTCGATCGTCCCGTTGGGGTGATCTCCGTGGTGGCTCACGTCAGCCCAGGTAGAGCTGGACGGCGACGAACGTCAGGCCGAACATCACGACGGCGACGCCGGCGGCCACGAGGCCGGAGACGATGTTCCTGCGTGCGAGCTTGCGGTCCATCGAGGCGGGGACTCTATTTCACGAGGTGGTCGATCGCCATCGCGCTGAAGAGCAGCGCGAGGTAGGCGAGCGAATAGTGGAAGAGAATCGCCGCCGAGCGCCTGTCGGCGCGGCGGTGGAGCCGCAGGCAAAGCCACAGGAAAACCCCGTCGAGCAGCGCGGCCGAGACCGCGTAGACCGGCCCGAAGAGCCCGCCGATCACCGGCAGCGCCGTGATCGCGAGCAGGAGCCAGCCGTACAGAAGGATCTGCCGGCGGGTCTCGGCCTCTCCGTCGACGACCGGCAGCATCGGGATCCCCGTGCGCGCGTAGTCGTCCTTGATCAGGAGCGCGAGCGCCCAGAAGTGGGGTGGCGTCCAGTAGAAGACGATCGCGAAGAGGTAGAAGGCGGACGCGTCGAGCTGGCCTGCGGCGGCGGCCCAGCCGACCAGCGGCGGCACGGCGCCCGCGGCTCCGCCGATCACGATGTTCTGCGTGGTGATCGGCTTCAGCCAGAGCGTGTAGACGAAGACGTAGCCGAGCAGCCCGGCCATCGCGAGCAGGGCGGCCGTCATGTTGACCGCGATCGCGAACAGCGCGAACGCGGCGACTCCGAGCGCGATCCCGAACCAGAGCGCGGCGCGCGGCTCCACCCGGCCGTCCGGCAGCGGTCGCCTCGAGGTGCGTGCCATGCGGGCGTCGATGTCGCGCTCGATGTAGTGGTTGATCGCGCCGGCGCCGCCCGCCGCGAGGTAGCCGCCCAGCATCGTCGCCAGGATCACGCCGACCCCGGGCGACGAGTCCGCCACGAACATCGTGGCGAGCGTCGTCACCAGCAGCAGCGAGATCACCCGCGGCTTCGTGAGTGCCACGTAGTCGCCGGCGATCACCCGCGCCGTGTAGAGCCAGGACGCGGCGGCTGCGGGTCGGCGCGCTCGTGCTCCGGCTTCCATCAGGCCGCCACCGGCTGTACCGAGGTCTTCCGCCGCGCGCCGGCCTCGGCCGGCTGCGGCGCGCCGACCGCCAGCATCGTGAAGTAGAAGAGCGTGATCCACAGGAGCGCGCCGGCGGTCAGGTGCGCGATCACCAACCAGGCATGCTCGCCCGCCCACACGTTGACCGCGCCCAGCAGGACCTGGCCGGCCAGCACGCCGACCGTCGCAGCAGACGCTGCGGTGAGCGTCCGCGCCGAGGAGGGGTCGAGCCGGCGCCGCTGCCGCAGCACCGTCAGGAAGAGCGCCAGCACCAGCACGACGGTCACGTACATGAAGGCCCTGTGTGTCAGATGGATGTCGAGCGCGCGGCTGTGGCCGAACGGCAGGATCTCGCTGCCCCCACAGGTCGGGAAGTCGGTCCCACATGCGGTGTGCGGGTCGGCTGTGGCCCGCTCCTGAGGAGTCCCATGCAGCTGGCTCGCCGACATGTAGCCGCCGGCCACGATCGTGGCGAGGGTCGGCCACCGAGGCGCAGATCGCGAGGGTGCGCACCGCGCGCGTGCCGGATGGGCGTTGCGCGAGCAGGCGCTCGCCCCGCCCTGATGCGTCGGCGCGGATGCTGCCGAGGCGCGCGATGTAGAGCAGGATCCCGATCTGCAGCATCGCGATGCCCAGATGCGCCGCGACCAGCTCCTCCTTCAATCCCTTCTCGACCGTGAGCCCGCCGAGCGTCGCCTGGACGATGATCAGCGCGAACGCGGCGATGCAGGTGCGCACGAGCGTGCGATCGGCGCGGTAACGGCGCCACGCCAGCACGACCAGCGCGGCGATCAGCAGCGTGACCGCGGCCGCCACGATGCGATGCGTGTACTCGACGATCATGTTGACGTCGATCAGCGGCACGACTCGCCCGCCGCACAGCGGCCAGCCGTGGGCGCCGCTTCCCTCGGGCCCACACCCGAGCCCGGAGTCGCTGATCCGCACGACCCCGCCGACGATGATCAGCAGGAACGTGAGCGCCGCCGCCACATAGGCGATCACGCGAAAGCCGCGGGAGGGAGCCGCTTCCATGCGCTAGCGCCACCGGCTCCGCTTCGCGTTCAGGAGGTCGGACGAGCCGCTCCTCCTGCTCGCGAACCCGGCGCCGGATGTCCTTCATCGGCTCGAAGCTGCGGACGGTCGGGATCACGTCGAAGTTGTGCGCCGGCGGCGGCGAGGTCGTGAACCACTCGAGCGTGTTCGCGCGCCACGGATCGTGGCCCACCCGCCGGCCCCTGCGCACGCTCAAGATCGCGTTGCCGACCGTCACGATCACGCCGGCGGCCAGGATGAAGGATCCGATCGTGGAGGCGAGGTTGTAGCCGTGCAGCGAGCCGGTCGCGTGGTACTCGAACACACGGCGCGGCATGCCCGACATGCCGGCCGAGTGCTGTGGCAGGAAGGTGAGGTTGAAGCCGATCACCATCAGCCAGAACGAGACCTTGCCCCAGGCCTCCGACATCATGCGGCCGGTCATCTTCGGGAACCAGTAGTAGAAGCCGCCGAACAGCGCGAACAAGGAGCCGCCGAACAGCACGTAGTGCATGTGCGCGACCACGAAGTACGTGTCCGTGAGCTGCCAGTCCACCGGGAAGACCGCGAGGATCACGCCGGTCGCGCCGCCGATCACGAACTGCGCGATGAACGCGGCCACGAACAGCAGCGGCACGCGGAACTCGATGTTGCCGCGCCACAGCGTCGCGAGCCAGTTGAAGATCTTGATCCCGGTCGGCACCGCGATCGCGAGCGACGAGAGCATGAAGAAGCTGAGGACCGGCGTCGTGAGGGGTGTCGCGAACATGTGGTGCGCCCAGACGAGCATGCCGAGGAAGGCGATCGCGCCGGTCGCGATCACGATCGCGCGGTAGCCGAAGATCGGCTTGCGCGCGAACACCGGCACGATCTCGCTCACCATCCCGAAGAACGGCAGCACCATGATGTAGACCTCGGGGTGGCCCATGAACCAGAAGACGTGCTGCCAGAGCAGCGCCGATCCGCCCTGGCGTCGGGTCGAAGAAGGTGCCGCTGAAGTTGCGGTCCACCAGCAGCATCGCGAGCGTCGCCGCGAACGACGACAGCGCGAGGATGATCAGGTACGAGTAGATGAGGATCGTCCAGACGAACAGCGGCATCCGGCTGAGCGACATGCCCGGCGCGCGCATGTTCTGGATCGTGACGACGAAGTTGATCGCGCCGAGGATCGAGGACAGCCCCGACGAGGTGCAACGCCAGGATCCACGCGTCCATCCCGTGCCCCGGCATGAAGGTCGAGTCCGACAGGGGCGCGTAGGCCGTCCATCCGGACTTCGGCGGGTCGAAGAAGATGCTCGCGTAGAGAGTCACGCCGCCGAACACGAGCAGCCACCACGACAGCATGTTGAGGCGCGGGAACGCCATGTCGCGGGCGCCGATCATGAGTGGCACGAGGTAGTTGCCGAAGGCCGCCGCGATCGGCACGACGACCAGGAAGATCATGGTCGTGCCGTGGAGCGTGAAGAGCGCGTTGTAGGTGTTCGGGTCGAGGAACGTGTTGTCGGGCGTCCCGAGCTGAAGGCGCATCAGGAGCGCCTCGACGCCGCCGACCAGGAAGAAGAACGCGGTCGTGAAGAGGTAGAGGATCCCGATCCGCTTGTGGTCGGTGGTCGTGACCCAGTCGATCCAGCCGGCGCGCCGCGGCGGCAGGCCGTGGACCAGGATCTCCGGATCGTGTCGTCATCGCCCGTTGCCCCTCACGTGCCCGGGAACTGCTTTCGCATCTCGACGGCCAGCTTCTGCGCCTGCGCGATCAGCTTCTTCTGGTTCTCGACCCAGGCCTGGTACTGCTGCTGCTCGACGACCGTGACCTCGGCGCTCATCACCGCGTGGCCGGAGCCGCAGTACTCGGAGCACTGGCCCCCGAAGGTGCCGGTCTCGGTCGCCTTGAACCACGTCTTGTTCGTATAGCCGGGGACGGCATCGGCCTTGCCGCCGAGCTTCGGGATCCACCAGCTGTGCACGACGTCGTTCGCCTTGATGTCGAGCATTACGGTCGTGTCCACGGGCACCACCATCTGCTGGAACGAGACGGCGCCGTTCGGGTACTGGTAGCGCCAGATGTACTGCTGGCCCGAGACCGTGAGGTTCAGCGCCTTGGTGCCGCTCGGCGGAGGTGGCTGTCGATCGCCGCATTCTGGGATCGGGCCTCGGCCAGCGACGCCGAGCCCGAAGCGGGTGGATTCCTGATGTCCGGCACCATCAGCAGCGTGATCAGGGCGATGATCGAGACGATCGCGGCGGCCGCGATCGTCCAGCCCAGCTCGAGCGGCGAGTTGCCGAAGATCTGCGGCGCGTGGCGCCCCCGGCGGGCCCGGAAGCGGAACAGGCTGTAGAAGAGCACTCCCCACACGAGCCCGACCACGGCCAGGCCGATGTAGAACACGATCTTGTAGAGCGTGTCGATCTTGACCGCGTTCTCGCTGGGGCCGGCGTCGGGCGTGAGCGCGTCCGCGCCCGCGGTCGCCGCGAGCACCAAGCCGAGGGCGATCGTGAGTCCGATCGCCAGGGCCATCAGGGCAAGGCGGCGCATGCGCCGTCGAGGGCTGGCTCCCATGAGGCGCGCGATTCTATCTGCCGTGGAGGCCGGGCCGCCGTGCTCCCGGGTCCACGTGTCGATGCCTACAAACCGGCCCTTACCGGCCCTGGAAATTCGGCTCGCGCTTCTCCACGAACGCGGAGATGCCCTCCAGGAAGTCGCCGGTCCTGGTCATCTCGCTCTGGGTGTCGGCCTCCAGGTCGAGCTGCTCGTCCATGATCCGCATGAGGCTGTTGTTCAGCATCCGCTTGGAATTCGCATAGGAGAGGGTGGGGCCGGCGGCCAGGCGCCGCGCGAGCGCGCGGGCGTCCTCCATCAGCTTGCCGTCGGGCACGACCCGGTTGATCAGTCCCCACTCGAGCGCCTCCTCGGCGCTCACCGGATCCCCCAGCAGCGCCATCTCGAGCGCCCGCGCCTTGCCGACCGCGATCGGCACGAGCATCGTGGAGCCGCCGTCCGGGGCAAGCCCGATGTTCACGAACGCCAGCCCGAAGATGGCCGATTCACCTGCCCAGATGAGGTCGCAGGCCAGCGCGAGCGAGCAGCCGATCCCGACCGCCGGGCCGTTCACGGCCGCGACCACGGGCTTGGGCAGCTCCCTGATGCCCTTGATGATCGGGTGGTAGCGCTCGCGGAGCATCGTGCCGACGTCCGGGCCGCTCACCCGTGGACCCCTGCTCCAGCATCTCCTTGACGTCCGCGCCCGAGGAGAAGCCCCGGCCGGCGCCCGTGATCAGCACCGCCCGCACCGATTCGTCGGCGGCGTCCTCCAGGATCGCCTTGCGGAGCTCCGCGCCGAGCTGATCGGTCCATGCGTTCAGGCGCTCCGGACGGTTCAGCGTGATCTCGGCGACTGAGTCCTCGATCGTGAGCTCGATCGTCTCGTAGGCCAATTTGCCCTCCTCGCGACTCGGGTGACGGCGGTCGGCGGAGCCTATCCTTCGGCGCATGACGGAGGCAGTTGCGAGGGATCGAGTGGCTCGGGCACGCCGAGCTTTCGCATCAGGACGCGCGCGGGCGTCGTGTACATCGATCCCTACCGCGTCGAGGATGCGCCGCCGGCCGACCTGATCCTGATCACGCATGACCATTTCGACCACTTCTCGCGCGACGACGTCCTGCGCCTGGCGGGGCGGCGGACGACGGCGATCGGCCCGGCGACGGTCATGGAGCAGCTCAGGGGCCGCACCGTGTCGGTCAGGCCTGGAGAGACGTTCGAGTTCGACGAGCTCGAGATCGAGGCGCTGCCCGCCTACAACACGAACAAGCTGGACAGCTCCGGGAAGCCATTTCACTCACGCGATGCCGGCTGGCTCGGCTTTGTCCTGAGAGACGGCCCACGCAGGATCTATCACTCAGGTGATACCGACGTGATCCCGGAGATGGATCAGGCGGCGGGGGTCGACGTGGCCCTCCTGCCCGTCAGCGGGACCTATGTGATGAGCCCGCTCGAGGCGGCCGAGGCCGCCCGGCGGATCGCTCCCGCGGTGGCGGTGCCCATGCATTGGGGGACGATGATCGGGACCGAGCGGATGCCCAGGAGTTGCTGCGGAGGCGGGCGAAACAGTAGACAAGTGGACATACTCGAAAGGGTTGGGTGAGGCGATGGCCGGCAAGGTCGAACGGCATGGAGCAGGCCCTCGTGCGGATGGCGCGAGGACACCCCGAGCTTGCCGCCCGGCTGCTGCTGCTGGCGCTTCCCGCGGCTGCCGCGGGCGTCCGGGACCGCTCGATTACGGGCTCGATGATCGACGGACGTCGGCTCCTACCGTCGTCTCGATCGGCGAAGGCAGCGCGACCGTGTGACCGGCCGCGCAAGTCGTCCGAACGGGCAGCAGCGACTTCGTGCTGCGCACCGACGCGGCGTACGCTCGCCCAGCTGGCCGCCGGTGCGAGCCCGGTGCGGCTGATGCTCGGCCGGCCGCCTGCGCATCCGCGGCAAGCGGCGCAGGGCGCTCAAGCTGCGGCAGCTCGGCCGGCAACGTCTCCATGCGCGACGTCGCGCGCGCAGGCATCGACCCCGACCCCGACCTGGTCTACCGAGCCCTCCCATATGCGATCGACCCCGAGTGGACGCGCGGTCACAGCTTCATGCTCGTCCTACGAGATGCGAGCGACGAGACGGGGCGGGCGGCATCTGGTACGTCCAGGTCGACGACGGCGACGTTCAGGTGACCACGCGAGCCGCCCCAACTCCGAGCCGGACGCCAAGGTCAGCTTCGAGCGGGAGACCTGGCTCGCGCTCGTGCGCGGTGAGCTCTCCCCGAACGAAGCGATGCGCAGTGCAGCTCGTCCGAGTCGAGGGAAGATGTTCCCCGGTCACGCTCTTCGGCCGCTGGATCGAGCGCTCCGAGGGCCGCGACGATGCCGAGCTCGAGCGCGAGGCAGCGCCAGCGCCTCGGTACAGGACCAGCGCGCTCGACCTGGGGATCCGGCGCGAACGGCGCCCTGCCGCGGGCCAGGGCGACCCCGCCGAGCAGCGCGAGCAGCGGCGCAAGAAGCGAGCCGGCCTGCTCGGTCTATGAGGAGCTCTATGCGCTCTGGGAGCGCCAGAACTGGAAGGCGCACGAGATCGACTTCACCATCGACAAGCAGCATTGGCTTGCGACCCCCAGCGAGGGACAGCTCGACACGATGTGGTCGCTCGTCGAGCTTCTACATCGGCGAGGAGCGGGTCGCTGCCGACCTCGCCCCGTTCGTGATGGCCGCGCCGTCGGGCGAGGTCGAGATCTTCCTCGCCACGCAGCTCGTCGACGAGGCCCGGCACGCCGCGTTCTTCGACCGCTTCATGGCCGAGGTGATGGCGCTCGAGGCCGAGGACATCCGCGGGCGGCTCGGCGAGATGGAGAAGCTGATGCTGCCCGCCTGGCGCCGCGTGTTCGACGACCGCGTAGCTTCTGGACGTTTGTTCTAGCTGTTCGCGCTCCACCCATGCCGACAACGGCAGTGGTGGCCCAGCCGGCGCGGCGCACAACTGAATATCCATCGATCCGCCTGTCGGAGTTCCTGGCGAACATGAGCCACGAGATCCGCCTGCCGGTGAACGGCGTGATCGGAATGACGGAGCTGCTGCTCGATACCGATCTCACCGCCGAGCAGCGTGAGTACGTCGAGACGCTCCGCCGCTCCGGCGAGGGGTTTCTGGAGGTCGTCAACGACATCCTCGACCTGTCCCTGATCGAGGCAGGCAAGCTGGAGCTCGAGTCGGCGTTCTTCGACCTCCGGGGAATGGTCGAGGACATCTGCGAGCTGCTCGCCAAGCGCGCTCACGACAAGGGCCTGGAGCTCGCGGTCGCGATCGACGACGCCGTTCCCTTTGCTGTCCGTGGCGACCGTGCCCGCGTGCGGCAGGTGCTCGTCAACCTGATCTCGAACGCGGTGAAGTTCACGCCCGAGGGCGAGGTGGTGGTCACCTCGGCGCCACCGAACCGGCGGACGACGTCGTCACGGTGCGCTTCGAAGTCGCGGACACCGGCATCGGCATCGACCAGGCGAAGCTGCCGGCGCTCTTCGAGCCCTTCTCGCAGGCCGACGGCTCGACCGCCGGGCGGCCCGGCGGGACGGGGCTGGGGCTTGCGATCTCGCGGCAGCTCGTCGACATGATGGGAGGGCGGATCGGCGCCCACGCGGAGCTCCAGCGGGGCAGCACCTTCTGGTTCGCGGTCCCCTTCGAGCCGCGGCCGGGCCCGGTGCGGAGCTCGGACACTCCGCCCGCTCCGCGCGAGCTCGAAGGCCTGCGGGTGCTGGTCGTCGACGACAACGCCACCAATCGGCGAGTCCTGACCGGCCACGCCAGAGCCTGGAACCTCGACGTCGACACCGCCGAGCACGGGCCGCATGCGCTCGAGCGCATGCAGTCCGCCGCCGGCGACGGTCGCCCCTACGCGATCGCGATTCTCGACATGCAGATGCCGGGCATGGACGGGATCGACCTCGCACGCACCGTCGCGGCCGACCCGTCCTACGGCTCGCCGGCCATGATCATGCTGAGCTCGGGCGGCGAGCAGCTGTCCGACCTGGACGGCGTGCTGTTCGCATCCCACGTCCGCAAGCCCGTCGTCAGGCCAAGCTGCGCGCGGCACTGGTCGCCGCGGCCGAAAGGGCGGGGAAGCGCCACGTGACCCGAAAGCCGGCCGAGATCGTGACGTCCCCGCAGCCCGCGCCGGCCACGGGCCTGGTGCTGGTGGCGGAGGACAACGTCGTGAACCAGAAGGTCGCGCTGCGCCTGCTGGTGAAACGGGGATACCGGGTCGACGTCGTGCCGGACGGCCGGCAGGCGCTGGAGTCCGTGAAGACCGGCGGCTATGCGGCGGTGCTGATGGACTGCCACATGCCCGAGATGGACGGCTACGAGGCGACCCGAGAGATCCGTCGCCACGAAGGCGATGCCCGCCGCACGCCCGTGATCGCGATGACCACCGGCGCGATGGAGGCGGATCGCGACAAGTGCCTCGGCCGCCGGCATGGACGACTACCTCAGCAAGCCGCTCGAGCCGGTCCACGTGCACGCGGTCCTCGAGTACTGGATCGGCGTGCCCGAGCCCGCGGCCGAGGACCCAGCCGACGAGCCGGGGCCGGCCCCCCCGGACGGCCCGTCGTCCGTGTTCGATGCCGGCGAGCTCGACGACCTGCGGCGGCACACCGGCAGCGCTCGCGGCGCCGACATGATCGTGGACCTGGTCGGCCTCTTCCTGCGCGAGGCGCCGGGACGGGTGGCGGCAGTCGAGCGCGCGGTCGCGGCCCATGACGCGGAGGCGCTTCGAAAGGCCGCCCGCGCTCTGCGCGGCAGCAGCCGGACGCTCGGGGCGGCGCGGATGGCCGAGCTCTGCACCGAGCTCGAGCAGATCGGCACGTCCGGGTCGGTGATGGGGGCCGCCCCGCTGGTGGCTCAGCTGAAGGACGGTTTCGCGCTCACCCGCAGGGCGCTGCAGACGGAGTTGTCGGGAAGCCCGTAGGCGCGCCGCGGCCTACGGCCGCCTCCCCCAATAACTTTCCTCCGGTGGGAGGTATCAAGCGGCGACGCACGGCCTCCGGCCTTTCCCTGCGCGGACGTCCGCTGCGGGTCATCGCGTGGAGCGCGGTCGCGGCGGGCATCGTGCTGCCCCTCGCGCGAAAGAAGCTTCGCCTCCCCGCTGCCGTGACGATGGCCGCGACGGCCGCCGCGCCGCTTGGGATCACGGTCGCCGCGCCGCGCAGCCGGAAACGCGATGTGGCTCTCTACGCGCTGCAGATGTGGGCGTACATAGTCGTGCACGAGCTCCCGTACGACCAGCCGGAGCGCCTGGAGCGGCGGGTGCGGGTCGACTATCCGATCAAGGTCGATCGTGCGCTTTTCGGCCGGCCGCCCACGGTCGTGCTCCAGCGCGCGCTGAGCCGTCCCGGCGAGCCGACGCCGCTCGACTACGGGCTCGTTTTCCTTCATTGGGCGTGGTTCCTGCAGCCGCACGCGGCTGCGGCCTGGGTCCTGTGGCGGCATCCGGACGAGTTTCCCCAGGCGGCGACGATGATCTGTGCCGTCTTCGACCTCGGCCTGATCGGTTACGTGGCGGTCCCGACGGCGCCGCCCTGGTGGGCCGCCGAGCAGGGGGCGGGGGTAACGGGTATGCGAAGGATCATGGTGGACGTCGGTGAGCGGGTCTGGGGCGGCCTCTGGCCCGCTCTCTATCGTTTCCTTGGGGGGAATCCACTGGCAGCGATGCCGTCCCTCCATTTCGGCACTTCGGTGATGGCCGCGTCAGTCCTAGACGACTTCGGTCTCGTGCCTGGCTTGTTGGGCTGGGGGTATGCGTCGGTGCTCGGTTTCGCGCTCGTCTATCTCGGTGAGCACTACGTCGTCGACCTGGCGGCCGGCCTGGCGCTGGCCGCGGCAATCCGCGCGGCGGCCCCGCTGGCGGCGCCGGCGGCAGCCCGTTTCGGGCGTGTGCTCCAGGCTCTGGAGGCCGCCGCGAGGGCGTGATGCGCGAGGACGAGCGCGACACCAAGGTCGTCGGCCCGCCGGAGCCCGTGGAGCCGGTGCCCCCCGAGAGCGGCAGGGAGGAGATCGTGGACGAGCCCACGACCGAGGCGGTCGAGCGCGGCTTCACCATGGACAGGCAGCGGCTCGCGATCTACGCGCTCACGGTCCTGGTGATCATCGGCGCGCTCTACTTCGTGCTGCCGAAGATCACCGAGACGGGCAATGCGCTGGAGAAGATCGAGGAGGCCGACCCGGTCTGGATCGCGGTCGCGCTCGGCTTCAACCTGCTGTCGTTCGTCGCCTACATCGCCCTCTTCGCCGGCATCGTCGGCGGGCAGCACCGCGCCGCCGCAGGTGCGCGAGCGGCTCGACTGGCGCGCCTCGTACCAGATCACGCTCGCGGGCCTTGCGGCGACGCGTCTGTTCTCCGCGGGCGGCGCAGGCGGAATCGCGCTCACCTACTGGGCGCTGCGACGCGCCGGCATGCCGGCGCGTGAGGCCGCCCGCCGGATGGTCGCGTTCCTGGTGCTGCTCTACACGGTCTACCTGGGCGCGCTCGTGGTCTGCGGGATCCTCCTGCGGGTCGGCGTGTTCCCGGGCCCCGCCCCGGTCAGCGATGACGATCGTCCCCGCCGCGCTCGCGGGGATCGCGCTCTTGATCGTGTTCGCTGATCTCGTTGATCCCCGGCGACTTCGAGCGCCGGCGTCGCAAGCTGGGCGCGGGGGCACCGGCGCGTGGGCCTGGCGCGACGGCTGGCGAGCATCCCGGCGACGATCGCGAGCGGCACCCGCGCCGCCCTTGCGATCCTGATGCACCCGTCGAGGGGACTGCTGGCGATCGTCGGGGCGGTCGGGTTTCTGGGCCGCCAACATCGCGGTGCTGTGGGCGTGCTTCCACGCTTTCGGCGAGTCCGTCCCGAAGGCCGTGCTGGTCCAGGGATTCTTCGTCGGGATGACGGCCAACCTGCTGCCGTTCTTCCCGGGCGGCGTGGGCTCGGTCGACGCCGGGCATGATCGCGGCCTTCCTCGCGTTCGGGCTGCCGAGCGCGACGGTGTTCGTGGCGGTCCTCACCTACCGCGTGATCGCGTTCTGGCTGCCGATCCCGCCCGGGATCGTGGCCTACCTTCAGCTGCGGCGGACGGTCAGCCGCTGGCGCGAGCAGGAGGCCCCGGCGTGACCGGACGGGCTAAGCTGATTGCGGAGGGAGCCCAGCCTATACTTCACTTATTGAAGTAACGTTCCGCCGCGAGGCGGAGACAATAGGAGTATGTCCAGGGGTATGCACAGAACGGCAACGAGCAGGAGCAGCAGGAGATCATCATCGTCGGCGCCGGCCCGGCCGGCCAGACGGCGGCGCTGTACGCGGGCCGCTCGCGCATCCCGACGCTGGTGCTCGAGCGCGGCATCCCGGGCGGCCAGCTCTGGAACACCGCCGAGGTCGAGGACTATCCCGGCTTCGAGCACATCATGGGACCGGAGCTCGCCGAGCGGATGCAGAAGCACGCCGAGAAGTTCGGCGCACGGTTCGAGACCGCGGAGGTCGACGACGATCTCGGTGGACGGCGACGACCGCGTCGTGCGCACCGCCGACGGGCGCGAGTTCCGCGCCCCCGCGGTGATCGTCACGGCCGGCGGCGAGCCGCGCAAGCTCGGCGTGCCCGGCGAGGAGGAGCTACGCCGGCAAGGGCGTCTCCTACTGCGCGGTCTGCGACGGCGCCTTCTTCGAGGACGCGGACGATCGCGGTCGTCGGCGGCGGCGACTCGGCCGTCGAGGAGGGCACCTTCCTGACGCGCTACGGCGAGCAAGGTGTACCTGATCCACCGCCGCGACGAGTACCGCGCGCAGCCGATCCTGATCGAGCAGATGCGGGCCACCGGCAAGGTCGAGGAGATCCTGAACACGGTCGTCGAGGAGATCCACGGCACCGACGGTCGCGTGTCCCACCTGACGCTGCAGCAACGTCGAGACCGGCGAGCGCTCCGAGCTGCCGGTCGGCGCGATCTTCCCGTTCGTCGGCTTCACCCCGCACTCCGACATCTTCGACCCCGAGGTGACCGCGCGGATCGAGCTGGACGAGTCGGGTCACATCGTCACCGACCAGGCGATGGGACCGCCGTGCCCGGCATCTTCGCCGCGGGCGACGTCCGCTCGCAGTTCGTCCGCCAGATCACGAACGCGGTCGGCGACGCGACCACCGCCGCGCTTGCGGCGCACGCAGTACGTCGAGCACCTGAAGCACGAGCGCTCGAAGCAGCCCGCCTAGCGTCGAAGTCGCTTTCAGCGCAGGTAGATCGGGTTCGACAGGATCCAGGTGCGTTCGCGGCCGTGGGCGTCGCAGGTACGCCTCGACCCGGTAGACGCCGGGCGCGTCGGTCCAGTGCTCGAGCGTGTCGCCCTCGGATTGCGCGACCTGGCCGGCCGTCGCGCAGAGCCGCATGCGCGCCGGCCGCGGCGTGCGCGCGCGCAGCACCCACTCGCCGGCCGCCGCCTCGTCGCCCATCTCGGCCTGCGGCCCTCCGAGCCCTCGGCCCGGAAGCGGAAGCCGCGCGCGGGGGCGAGCGAGTCCATCGGCGATGTACGCGCGGCCGGCCCGCAGCGCGTCGTAGACGGTGTCCCGGTCCTGGCTCGAGGTCGCCGAGCAGGGGGCGCTCGAGCCAGCAGGTGTGTGCGCAGGTAGCGGAACGAGCGCTTGTAGGCCATCAGCCGCAGCGGCACCCGGCCCCGCACGCGGATCCCGACCTGGTGCGCGTCCACGCCGCCGAGCGCGACGCAGCGCCGGCGCGCGCAGATCTCGGTCCCACCGCTCGAGGTTGCGGCGCGGCGGATGGTCGATGAAGCGGCCCGGGGCGGCGATGAAGCGCAGGAGCTCGGGGATGCTGTTCACCCGCTCGGCGGTGTCGGTGACGAAGCTCCAGAGCTCGAGGCCCGTGTAGCCGGTGCATTCGAGGTCGCGCCACGGCATGCCCTCGCCGCCGCGCTTGAAGCGCTCCGAGCCCTTCGAGAACGGGTGCGACAGGAAGCCGAATCCTCCCGCCTCGTTCACGCGGTCGACGATCTGCTGCGGCGAGAGCCCGCGCGTGGTCGATCGGGCGCTCGAGGCCGAACGCGAGGTAGTGGTTCTCGCGTCGCGGCGAGACCTCCTCGCCCACCAGCATCAGCACGGCGTCGTGCCAGCCCTCCTCGCCGCGGTCGCGCGCCGCGAGCGTGTCGTGGTCGGTCAGCAGCAGGAAGTCGAGCCCGTTCGCACGCGCGGCGGCGGCGATCTCCGGCACGGTCCCGGTGCCGTCCGAGTAGGTGGAGTGGACGTGCAGGACGCCCGCGAGGTCGTGCAGGTCGGTCATCCGGCCGAGCCTAACGGCGGGCGGGTGTTGGCGGATATCTGACACGAACTTCAAGTAACGTGTTAGATTTGGCCGGCATGAGGCGTTGGGTGGTTGCGGCAGGGGTGCTGTTCGTGATGCTTGCGGGGAGCATCGTCGTCGCAGGCTGCAGGTCCCGGACTCGCTGAAGAACAGCCTGCACGACCCAGAACGCCGCATCCGGGCTACTCCTACAGGTTCTGCTACGACGGGGTTCCGTCGGTCGCCGGTACGGTGCCCGAACATCGGCGGCGTGCAGGCCGTGCGCGTGCCCGCCAAGTACAGCGGCTGGGAGGGGCTCCCGCCGAAGGCGCCCGACGCGGCCACGATGCCCGGCGCCGACCCGGACGGCTTCATCGCGCTCGACGTCGACATCTCGATGCCGACCTCGTCGCCACCCGCCGGCGGCTATCCGCTGATCGCGTTCATGCACGGCTGCTGCCAGGGCAGCAAGGGAGACTGGGAGGCGACCAGCTTCGATGCGGGCCGTGAGCACTGGCACTACAACAACGCCTGGTTCGCGTCCCGCGGATACGTCGTGCTCAACTACACGGCGCGCGGATTCCGCAGCGGCACGCCAGGGGTCGACCGGCGAGACGCAGCTCGACTCGCGCCTCTTCGAGATCAACGACTTCCAGTACCTCGCGGGGCTGCTCGCGGACGACCCGTTCTTCTCGTCAACCCGCAGAGGATCGTGGCGACCGGCGGCTCCTACGGCGGCGGTTTCGCCTGGCTGGCGCTGACCGACCCGAACTGGGCGAGTCCCGGCGGCACAGGACATGAAGCTGGCGGCGGCGGCGCCGCGCTACGGGTGGACGGACCTCGTGTACTCGCTCGTCCCGAACGGCAACCACTCGACCAGGCCCGGGCAACCTGCCCGCGTTCGACGGCTCCGATTCGATCGACCCGATCGGATTCCCGAAGACGAGCCTCATCGTCGGTGCTCTTCGGCATCGGGCTTCATCGGCACGACGTTCCCGCCCTACATCGTCGAGGCCTTCAGCTGCCTCAACGCGAGCGATCCGTTCGAGACCAATCCCGCTCTGCCAGAGCACGGTCAACAGCACGCTGCCCGGCGTTCATCAACGACCGCTCCGCCTACTACCAGAACGATTGGTTCCAGCGGATCCGCGACGACGCGAGCTACCGGACGCCGATCTTCAGCGCCGCCACGTTCACCGACCCGCTCTTCACGTCGGTCGAGCACCTGCGCATGTCGAACCGCCTGAAGGCCACCGTGCCCGGCTACCCGATCCAGGAGTACTACGGCGACTACCAGCACTTCACGCAGAACAAGGCGAAGGAGTGGGGCGACATCTGCGGCGCGGACCACCACGTCTGCACGTTCGCCGACTACCCCGGCGGCGACGTGAACGCCACGCCCAACGGCCTGGTGCGCACCGGCGTCAACACGCGCCTGAACCGGTTCATCGACCACTTCGCGCGAGCCGGCGCGGCAACCCGAGCCCGCCCGCAGCCGAAGTTCGACGCCACGGCGGCGCTCAGATCTGCCCGCAGAACGCGGACGCCACGCACCCCGCGGACGAGCCGGGTGACACCTACACCGCGTCGCGCTTCGCGCAGCTCGCCCCGTACCGGCTGAACCTCGGCATGACGAGGCGACCAGCAGACCACCAGCGACGCGGAGCCCAATCCGCATGCGGTGCAGGCGGACCTGATCGCGAACGCCTTCATCAACGGGTCGCGTTGCCCGGTCGCACACGACGCCCGCCGGCCCCGGAGTGGCCGTCTACGACAGCGCGCCGCTTGCCGAGGACGCGACCATGATCGGCTGCGACCACGGTTTCGATCGACTACGACGCGAGCTCGGCGAACGGCCTGCAGCTGAACGCGCGCCTGTACGACGTGCTCCCCAACGGCACGCAGGTGATGGTGGATCGCGGCGTGCGTCGGGTGCTCGACGCGCGCGGCACCGTCACCTACGAGCTCCACGGCAACGGCTGGCGCTTCGTGGCCGGCCACACGATCCGGATCGAGATCTCTCAGGACGAGGGTCAGTTCTACAAGCCATCGGTGCAACCCTCGACCACCACGGTCCATGGCGTGCGGCTGAGGATTCCCGTGCGCGAGCCTCAGCGCGACAACTTCCGCAACGCCGCTCGCTTCTGCAAGGCACAGCGAGCGTTCCTCGGCGAGCAGCGCGTTCGCCGACCGCTACGGCACGAACCGGAACCAGAAGAACGCGTTCGGCAAGTGCGTCTCATCGAGTTGAACTAGAATCTCGCCTCCCCGAGCGAGGAGGTTGTGATGGCTGTCGTCGCGCCCGAGAGCGTTGGAATCAAGCCCGTCGGCGAGTTCGACGGCGTCTACGACGTGTGGCCTCGGGGAGAGCGCCCGCGCGCGATCCGTGAGTGCGCCGCGCGGTTCCGCGAGCGCTTTGCGACGCCGGACAACCGGGTGCGCGCGGTTCGCACGGTTCCGCTTGCGTCCGCCGCCTACCCCGTGACGTTCGCGTTTCACGGGGCGGCACGCTCGCTCAACCCGTACGTGAACATCATCAACAGGCTCGTGATCGTGCAGTTCGAGGACTTCGACGGCGTCACCCGCACGCTCGCCTGGGAGCCGACGATCGCCGAAGGCGCGGCCGAAGCGCCGTTCTACGACCAGCTGCTGAAGCGCTACGGCGAGTTCCTCTCGTACAAGGTCTTCGCGACCTTCTACAACACCGTCGAGCAGGCGGTGGCGGTGGCCGGCATCACGCCCGCCGACGTCGACTACGTGAGCTTCGACCACCTGCACGTGCAGGACCTGCGCCTCACGATGGGCACCACGAAGCCGATCAACGGCGAGGCGGAGCCGCGCAAGCCCTTCTTCCCGAACGCCAAGTTCCTGTTCCAGCGCAAGGAGGTCGACACCTTCGGCTCCACGCACCCGATGCAGTGGGCGTGGTACGTGCCGGGCGGGATGGACGACGTGATCGAGGACAACCTCGTGCTGCTGGACGGCGACGTCGAGCTCGGCAAGGGCGTCGCGATCGTCGCCACGCCGGGCCACACGGACGGCAACCACAGCCTCGTCGTGAACACCGACGAGGGCGTGTGGGTCACCTCCGAGAACGGCGTGAGCGCGGACTCGTGGCACCCCCAGCAGTCCAAGATCCCGGGCATCAGGAAGTACGCCGAGTTCTGGAACCGCGAGGTGATCCTGAACGCGAACACGCTCGAGGACTCGATCGACCAGTACGACTCGATGATCAAGGAGAAGGCGCTGGCGGACCCGAACGCGCGTGACCCGCGCTGGCTGAACGTCTTCCCCTCCTCCGAGATGGCCGGCTTCCGCCGCCAGTGGCCGGTCGTGCCGACCTTCGAGTACGGCGGCATGAACTACGGCCGCATCGAGCGACCGGGGAGCCGGAACGGCGCGAACGGCGGTACGCGGCTAGCGCGGCCGTGCTCGGCGGGCCTACAGCCCCGCGAGCGCCTCCGCCGCGGCGCGCTCGCCCGAGCGCACGGCGCCGTCCATGTACCCGGTCCAGTAGGTGGAGGTCTCGGTGCCCGCCCAGTGGATGCGGCCCACAGGGGTCCGCAGCACGCTGCCGAAGTCGATCAGCGTGCCCGGGGCCAGCACCGCCGTCGGCCCGCCGCGGTTCCACACCTCGGTGGACCAGTTGAAGGTCACCACGCCGCGTGGGCGACAGCGCCTCGGGCCCGAAGTAGTTGGCGAAGTTCTGCAACGCGGCGTCTCGGAGCTCGCTCGCGGGACGGTCCTGCCACACCCGCGCGTCGTGGCCACCCACGAAGCCCATCATGATGCCGGGGACGCCGTCGTACGGCGACCCGTCGTACGTGATCTTGACCGGCCCGTTCTCGCTGACGGCCTGACCGTTGAGTCCCTTCGCGCGCCAGAACGGCGTGTCGTACACGGCCTCGAACTTCATCAGCGTTCCCTGCGGCATGTGCTGGGTCAGCTGGTCGCGGAGCGCCGGCAGCGGGGGGTCGTAGTCGATCCTGGTGGTGAGCGTCGGAGGGATCGCGACGATCACCCGCTGGCCCGTCGCGATCACAGGGTCGGATGTGACGGTCACGCCGCCGGCCGACTGCGTGATCGAGCGCACGGGCGCGTTCAGCACGACCCGGCTTCCGAGCTGCGCCGCGACGCGCTGCGGGACCCTCGCGGCGCCGCCGACGAACCGCCGCATCTGCGCTCCGCACCGTCGTGTTGAAGTTCCGCTCGAACGTGCCGGGATTCTGCTCGTTGCCGGAAGCGGCGATGTAGAACAGGGTGAAGAGCAGTGACAGCTCACGCGGTTCGCATCCGAAGATCGCTTCCGTCGCGGCGGCAGTCACGGCCATGAACTCGTCGCTGCCGCTGGTGTTGCTTCGGAGCCAGCTGTCGAGCGTCTGCCGATCCCATTCCTCGGCGTTCGGAGCGGTCCAGGGCGTGTCGACGGGAACCTCGAGGGACATCTGGTCCAGCTGCGCGACCGCGAGCGCGATGTCGCCGGCCACGACGGGGTCGGGCGGCGCCGTGCCGAGCGGCGTGTTGTTCGGATACTCGAGCCGGCGGCCGTTCGCCCAGAACACGTTGTTGCCGGTGTTGTAGGTGCTGTAGATCGCAACGCCGACCTCGACCGACAGCGCCTTGATGCGATCCTGCGTCGGCCCCTGGAACGTGCCGCCGAGCTCCGCATAGTCGCCGGGTTGTCCGAGCGACTCGGTCAGCACGCGGCCTCCCACGCGATCCCGCGCCTCGAGCACGATCACCGAGCGGCCGCCCTGCACGATCCGGCGGGCGGCGGTGAGCCCGGCCAGGCCGGCCCCCACCACGACCACATCGGCGCTCTGCGTGGCGGCGGCTTCCGCCGCCGCGGCTCCCACGGCTGTCGGCAGCGCTGCCGATGCGGCGCCCGCGGCCGCGCCGCCGATCAGGCGGCGACGCGTCAATCCCCTCGTTCCCATTGTCCCCCCGGGCCGTATCCGCGTTCTGAGGCTCCGCGCACGAGTATGGAATCTGTTGCGGAGCGCGCATAGGAATATCACAGACGGAGCGCCTCTCAAGCGAAGCTCCTCGCCTACCATCGAGCCGATGCGTCGATCGCAAGCGGGGCAGGCCACCATCGAATGGAACGCGCTGCTCCTCGTCGTGGCCGTGCTCTTTGCCGGCCTCGCTTTCGCGGTCGCCCGCACCCAGGCGTGGGGGATGGGTGAGGGGATCCTGCACTCGATCGTCTGCGCTGTCGGAGGCGGCTGCGAGGACGATGCCGACGCGCTCGCGCGAGCCTATGGAGAAGAGACCGCCGGGCTCGTACGGCGCTACTCCCCGAACGTGGCGTATGAACGCAGCAGCGCCGCGCTTCCGATCGACTTCCGCCGCTGCCGCGAGCAGGACTGCGCCAACGGGCCCAGCAACCCGGCCAAGGTCGATCGCTCGAGCTCCGGCCTGCCGGTCACCGCATTCACGCGCGTGATCGACCGGCGGCCGTCCGGCGGGCCGCTCTACATCCAGTACTGGTTCTACTACCCGGAGAGCTTCTCCGCGGGGATCGGGCGGGTCTTCGGGCACAGCTGGCCGGGCTACCACGCGGACGACTGGGAGGGCTACCAGGTGCGCATCCGGCCTGGAGGCCAGGTGGCCGCGCGCGCCACGGCCCATGGCGGTTACAGCGGCGGGTGGACGCCCGTCACGGACTGGTACCGCGTCTCGGGCGGAAGCCACGCCGGCCAGGTGACGGCAGCGCCGTCCGGCGAGCGCACGACGCCGTCGTCGGAGGTTCGCCTGATGCCGCTGGAGCGCCTGCGCGGATCTCGGCCTGCACCGCTTCGCGGTGTCGCCTCCCTGGCTGAAAGAGGTCTACAGAGACCCGGAGTCGGCCAACTCCTAGTCCGTCCGCTGCGCGGTTCCCTCCGGGACGCCCGCTACAAAACGCCTGTGGCCATCCGCCCACGACGCAAGCGCGCCTCGACGGAGGAGATCGCCGCCGCGGTCCTTCGGGGCAGTCTCGTGGACGTCCTGCCGCTCCTGCGGTGCCCGCGCACCGGCAACGAGCTGAAGCCCGCCGAGGACGGGTCCCTGGTCGCGAAGGGCGCCGAGTGGCGCTACCCCGTGTTCGACGGGGTGCCGGTGCTGATCGATCTGGAGCACAGCCTGCTCGATGTGACCGCGCCACCGCCTGAAGGGGTCCGGTCATCCGGGCCCGCGCCGCCGCTGTCGGGCCCGCGCGCGATCGCCGCACGCGCGCTGCGGCGCCTGCCCACGACCGATCGCAACGGGGCCGCGAAGCGCAACTACCGGAGGCTGGTGGAGCTGCTGCGGGTCCGTGCGGCGTCCGGACGCCAGCCGCGCGTGCTCGTGATCGGCGGACAGGGACCAGAAGACGGCCTCGAGGAGCTTCTTTCCTGCGCTGAGTTGCAGGTGATCGAGATCGGCCCGACAGTCGGGCCCGGCGCCGATGTGGTGTGCGATCCGCACTACCTGCCGTTCGCCGACGGGATCTTCGATGCGGTCGTGACCCAGACCGTGCTCGACTGCGTGGTGGAGCCGCGGCGCGTCGCCTCGGAGGTGCATCGGGTGCTCGGGGAGGGCGGCCTCGTGTACTCGGAGGCCGGCTTCGTCAGGCAGGTACACGCCGGCGCGTTCGACTTCAACCGCTTCACGCACCTCGGCCACCGGCGCCTGTGGCGGTTCTTCGACGAGGTCGACTCCGGGGCCCAGTGCGGACCCGGAGTGGCGCTGCTCTGGTCCACCGAGTACTTCCTGCGGGCCTTGGTCGGGGGCAGCCCGCTGCTGGGGACGGTCGTCGCCCGCGCGGTTGCGCTCGGCGGCTTCTGGCTCAAGTACCTCGATGCCTTCCTGGTGCGGCGCCCCGGGGGCATCGACGCCGCCGCCGGCACCTTCTTCCTGGGCACGCGCCGTGACGCGCCTGTGCCCGACCGCGACATCGTGGCGCGGGTTCCGCGGGATCCGGCCCAAGGGGCAGCGGCTGCCTGCGCTGCGGCCCGAGATCGCCGGCGAGCCGGCCGACGAGGAGATCCGCGTCAGCCGCGGGATCCGGATCAGGCGCACGGAGAGATCCACTTCGGGCGTGTAGCCTGCGGCGGGTGTCGACGACCCCGCTCGAGCGTTTCACGGAAGCGATGCAGGGCCGGTTGCCCGGCGTGTTCGGGATCGAGCTCCTCGAGATCCGCAACGGCCACGTGGACGCGCGGCTCGAGCTTCGACCGGAGCACCTCGCCCCGAACGACTTCCTGCACGCGGGCACGGTGATCACGCTCGCCGACTCGTGTGCCGGCATGGGCTGCCTTGCCTCGCTTCCGGAGGAGCGCGGTCGGCTTCACGACGATCGAGCTGAAGACGAACTTCCTCGCGACCGCGCGGGAGGGAGCGCTGCGTTGCGACGCGCGGATGGCGCACGGCGGAAGCCGCACCCAGGTCTGGGACGCGACCGTCAGCCGGGAGGAGGACGAGCGGGTGATCGCGCTGTTCCGGTGCACGCAGTTCCTGCTGCCGCGCGACGACCAGCGGACCGCGCGCCAACGACAGCAGCGTGAGCATCTCGAGGCGGCGCGCACCGAGAGAGAGAGACGCCTGAGATGACGGTCACGACTTCACTGCGAGAGACGCGTGAGCAGCTCGTGCGCGAGCACATGGAGTCGCGAGAACCGCCACGAGTTCGACACGACGCTGGAGACCTTCAAGCACCCGCGCTACGAGCTCATGAACACGGGCGAGGTGATCGACGGGAGCGCCGACGTCGCGCGCTACTACGAGGAGACGCGCGCCGCGTTCCCGGACCAGCGCAACGAGCTCGTCGCGATGCACCACGCCGACGACGCGGTGATCGTGGAGTTCGACCTGCTCGGGCACGCACAAGGGCTCGTTCCGCGGGCTGCCGCCGACCGGCCGCTCGTTCCGGTGCCGGATGGTGGCGATCTTCGTGTTCGAGGACGACGGCCTGGTGTGCGAGCGCGTCTACTTCGACTCCGCGACGATCCTGCGCCAGCTCGGAATCGCACACGACCCGCTCACGCTCACCGGCCGCGTGGCGACCGTGCTCAACCATCCCGTCACGATCGGGCGCGCGCTCGTCCGGCAGGTCACGCGGGCGCTGAGTGCGGCTCGGGCGCCTACTCCTCGTAGACGAAGAACCCCTCGCCCGTCGACCGGCCGAGCGTCCCTCGGCGACCATGTGCCGTAGCAGCGGGGCGGCGCGGTAGCGCTCCTCGCGAAGCTCCTCGTGGAGCGCGTCGAGCGTCGCGAGCACGTGGTCGAGCTCGATCGTGTCCGCCCATTCGAGCGGGCCGCGGGGCCAGTTGTAGCCGAGCCGCATCGCGACGTCGACGTCCTGCGGGCGAGCCGACTCCCTCGCTGACCGCGAACGCCGCCTCGTTGACGAGCTGGCAGACGATCCGGCCCAGCACCAGCCCGGGCGCGTCGCCGACCCGCTCGACGTGCTTGCCGAGCGAGCGAAAGAAGGCGTCGGCCCGCATTGCGTTCGACTCCGGGGCGCCGTGGGACCAGGTCAGCTCGACCACGCGTGACTCGTCGAACGGCGGCAGTGCGTGGAAGCCGACCGCCGTCGCCCCGCAGGTCGAGCTCGGCCAGGCTGCCGTCCACGCACAGGATGCAGACCAGGGCGTTCGGGTCCTCGGTCTCCGGAACCGGGTCCAGCAGCGTGCGGCCGACGTGCGCGTCGATGAGGATCTCGGTCTCACCCTCCTCGAACTCGTCCACGAACCGCACGTCGTAGCCGGCGGTCTCGGCCGCCTCGCGGAGGTCGTCGGCCAGCCGGCCGTCGCCCTCGATCGCCACGCGGCCGGCTCCGCCCGGCGCGGGAGGCTCGGGGTCCTCGTCGCGGTACGGGTCGCGCCGCGTAGTCGTAGTAGCCGCGGCCGGCCTTGCGCCCGAAGCGGCCGGCCTGCACCATGCGCGCCTGCACCATGCTCGGGCGCCAGCGCGGCTCGTGGAAGCTCTGCTCCCAGAAGGACTTCGAGACCTCGAAGCCCGACGTCGATGCCCGACCAGGTCCGCCAGCTCGAACGGCCCCATGCGAAAGCCTCCGCCCATGCGCACGATGCGGTCGATCGCCGCGTGACCCGCGATTCGCTCGGTGAGCAGCTTGAGCGCCTCCATCCCGAACGGCCGCGCGCAGCGGTTGGCGAGGAATCCGGGACCGTCGGGCACGACGATCACCCGCTTGCCCGAATCGCTCGCCGGCTGCGCTTGGCCGTTTCCAGCGCCGACTCGGAGGACTCGATCGCCCGCCACCACCTCGAGCAGCTCCATCACGGTCGGCGGGTTGAAGAAGTGCATGCCGACCACGTTCTCGGGCCGGGATGCGCCGCGGTCGCCAGCGCCGTCACCGGCAGGGAGGAGGTGTTCGTGGCGAGCACGGTGTCGGGACCGCAGACCTCGGACAGCTCGGCGAACAGCTTCCGCTTGAGCTCGAGGTCCTCGGGCGCCGCCTCGATCACGAGCTCGCAGGGGCCGAGCGCGTCGCAGCTCCGTGTGCGTATGCAGCCGCGCGAGCGCCGCGTCGGCCTCCTCCGCGCGTCATGCGCCCCCGGTCCACGGAGCGCTCGATGTGCTTCGACGATCTGCTCGACGCCGCGCTCGAGCGCAGCCTCGACGGGATCGTGCAGATGCGTCTCGAAGCCCGCCGTGCAGGCCACCTGGGCGATGCCGGCGCCCATCGTGCCCGCGCCCACGACACCCACCGCCGACGGGTCGCTCAACCTCCGGTCTCCGGCGGCGACTCGCCGTCCCAGTAGTCCCGGTGGTCATCCGGGTGGAAGTTGAACCGCATGCCCTCACGTCCGCTCCCGGGCGCGTGCTCCCGCACGCCGATCTTCCCGGAGTCGGGATAGACCGGGACCTCCGGGTAGCGCATCTCGCTGACGATCAGGACGCGCACGTTCCCTCCGGTTCGGTTCACGACCTGGTGCGCGCCGCGCTCGCCGACGGGGAATGCGACCACCTCGCCTTCCTCGAGCCGGCGCCACCCGTCCGGCGTGCGCAGGTGCGGGCGTCCCGCGCAGCACCACCAGCATCTCCTCGTTGGCGAGGTGGTAGTGATACGGGACAGTTGGCCTGGCCCGGTGGCAGGTCGTAGACGCTCGCGCCGAGGCGCTCGGCGCCGGCGTTGAGGCCGACGCTCTCACCATCCAGAGTGAATCCCTCGCGGTCGGTGTGCTCCTCGAGATCGCGGCGATAGACGTTCGGCATCAGCGGCCCCTGAAGCTCGGGCGGCGCTTCTCGATGAACGCCTGCATGCCCTCGACGCGGTCCTCGGTCGCCATCGCGAGCTCGTAGAGCCGGCGCTCGTGCGCGAGCCCGGCGGTGAGGGTCATCTCGTCGGCCGCCAGCACCGCCTGCTTGGCGAGCTTCGCCGCGATCGGCGGGCGCCGGGCCACCACCTGGGCGAAGGAGACGGCTTCCTCGAGCCACTTGCGCTTGGGCGTGACCATGTTCACGAGCCCGAGCTGCAGCGCCTCCTTGGCCGCGATCCGGCGGCCGGTGAGGACCAGCTCCATGGTGCGCTGCTTCCCCATCACGCGGGCCAGCCGCTGCGTGCCGCCGCCGCCGGGAATGATCCCGAGCGTGATCTCGGGCTGGCCGAACTCGGCCGTCTCCGACGCGATGATCATGTCGCACAGCAGCGCCAGCTCGCAGCCGCCGCCGAGCGCGAACCCCGAGACCGCCGCGATCAACGGGGTCCGGCAACCGGCGATTCGCTGCCAGAACTGCATCGTGGAGGCGTTCAGCACCTCCTGGAAGGTCCGCTCGGCCATCGCCTTGATGTCGGCTCCCGCCGCGAACACCTCGTCGCTGCCGGCGAGCACGATGCAGTTGACCTGCTCGTCCGAGTCGAACGCCTCGATCGCGGCCGCGAGCTCCTCCATCAGCTGGGGCGAGAGCGCGTTGCGCGCCTCGGGCCGGTCGAGCGTGACGATTCCCACCGCTCCGTCCTGCTCGACCCTGACCGAGGCCATCAGATGCTCAATCTCTACTCGGGGATCAGCGCGTTGATCCCGGTCGCGTGGCGGCCGATGATCATCTTCTGGATCTGGGACGTGCCCTCGTAGAGGGTGGTCACGCGCGCGTCGCGCATGTAGCGCTCGACCGGGTACTCGTCGATGTATCCGTAGCCGCCGTGCACCTGGATCGCGGCGTTCGCACAGCGCACCGCAGCCTCGGTCGCGTGATATTTCGCGATCGACGTCTCGAGCGTGCTGGGCCGGCCCTGGTCCTTCAGGTGGCCGGCACGCCACACGAGCAACCGGGCGGCGTCGGTGTCCACCACCATCTCCGCGATCAGCTCCTGTACGAGCTGGAAGCTCGCGATCGGCCGGTCGAACTGCTTGCGCTCCTTGGCGTACTTGACCGACTCGTTCACGCAGCCCTGCGCGATCCCCACGCAGCCGGCGGCGACGCTGTACCGCCCGCGGTCGAGCGCCGACATCGCGATCTTGAAGCCATCCCCGATCTCGCCCAGCATCTCGTCGTCGGTCACCTCGACCTCGTCGAGCGCCAGCTCGGCCGTGTCCGAGGCGCGCAGGCCGAGCTTGCCGTGGATCTCCTGCGACGTGAAGCCGGGCCGGTCGGTGGGCACCAGAAAGCAGGCCATCCCCCGATGCTTCTTCTCGGGATCGGTCTGGGCGAAGATCATCGCGACCCGCGCGTTGTTGCCGAGCGAGATGAACATCTTCGAGCCGGAGATCTTCCAGCCGCCGTTCTGGCGCGTGGCGCGCGTGCCGACCGAGGCCGCGTCGGACCCGGTGCCCGGCTCGGTGAGCCCGAAGCAGCCGAGCCACTCGCCCGTGCAAAGCTTGGGGAGGAGGGAGGTCTTCTGCTCCTCGGTGCCCCACTGCTCGATCGAGCCCGCGACCAGCGAGGTCTGCACGGAGACCACGGTGCGGGCGGATGAGTCCGCACGTCCGATCTCCTCCACGATCAATCCATAGTTCAGGTAGTCGAGGCTCCGGCCGCCGTACTCCTCCGCGACCGGCGCGCCCAGGTAGCCCATGTCGCCGAGCTTCCTGACGAGCTCCAGGTCGAAGCGCTCGTTGCGGTCGTTGTCCCGGGCGCGCGGGATGATCTCGCGGTCGGCGAAGTCGCGCGCCGTCTCGCGGATCAGGCGCTGTTCGTCGCTGAGGTCGAAGTTCATGCGCCTTCGAGGTTCAAGGCGCCTGACAGCTCTGCCTCGATCCGCTCCGAGAGCAGCCCGGCGACTCGTTGCGTGACCGGGCCGGGACACGTGTAGGTGAGCCCGTCGAGAGAGGAGACGCCCTGGACCTCGCGCAGCGAAGATGCGAGGAATACCTCCGAGGCGTCGAGCACGTCCTGAAGCTTGTACTCGTCCGACTCCGCGACGGGCGCCACCCGCATGATCCGATCCCGCGTGATCGAGGCGAGGATGCCGGCGCCGAGCGCGGGCGTGTGCAGCCCGCCGCCGCTGTCGACCCAGAAGATGGTCGAGGTGGGCGCCTCCATGACGTGTCCCTGGGGATCGACCAGCAGCGCCTCGTCCGCGCCGTCGCGCTTGGCGATCCGGGTGGCGGTCATGTTGGCCTCGTAGGAAAGCGTCTTCAGTCCCGTCAGCACGATCGTGGGCTGATACGCGACGCTCGACAGCGCGAGGCCGTGCTCGAAGGCGTGCGGGGGCTCGATGATCGCGATCCGCCGCCCGCCGCGCGTGAGCATGAGCCGCAGCTCGCCATCGTGTTGCCGGTTGGCGTCCAGCAGCTCGTCGATCTCCCGCTCGAATGCCGCCCGGTCGTACTCGAGGAAGATGCCCTCTGCCGAGTGATCGAGGCGATCGAGGTGATCGACCAGCCCGAACGGCCGGTTGTCGTAGAGCTTCAGCATCTCGAAAGCACCGTCGCCGCGGATCAGGCCTTCGTCCATGATCGAGATCGTCGCCTCCCCGACGGGCATCACGTCGCCGTCGACGGAACAGAGCAGCGTGCGGGGGTCGGGGGAGCCAAGCGGGCCCTAGCTTATTCCACTCGCCGCGAGCGCTTCCTCGTGGCTCAAGAACGACTGAAATCGGGTCATCTTCCCGTTGCGGACTTCGATCAGCCACCCGGTCGGCTGATCGAGCTCGACACCGCTGCCCCTGCCGCGCAGGTGCATGTGCCCGAGCACCACGATCTTGTCGCCGCGCTCGCGGAACACCTCGGGACGGATCTGCCAGACCTCGAAGCTCTCCTCCATCGTCGCGGTCCATTCGCGATAGCCGTCGTGGCCGCGATAAGGCTCGCCGCCGGACAGCTGCGACGAGGCCGACGTTGATCACGACTTCGGGATCGATGTCCTCGAGCAGCGACTCGTGCTCCCGGCGGTTCCAGCGCTCGAACGCGTCGCGGACAAGCTCCAGGTTCGACTGCGTCACGGGCGCTCAGCTTACTTCCGTAAAGTCCGCGCGTGCCCGAAGAGCTCGTCAACCGCACGATCGAGCTGCCGACCGGTGATCTCCGCCTGCTGCAGCCGGCCGACGGCGCCGAGCTGCCGGACGACCACGAGGTCGAGTGGGCGCCGCTCGCACCGTTCTGGTCGATCCTCTGGCGCAGCGGCGTGGCGCTCGCCCGCGAGCTCGACGGCATGCCGCTCCGCGGCCTGCGCGTGGTCGAGCTCGGTTGCGGGCTCGCCGTCCCGAGCATCGCCGCCGCGCGTGGGGGTGCCGAGGTGCTCGCCACGGACGCCTCCGCCGAAGCGCTCGCGCTGGCCGCGCGCAACGCGGACGCGAACGACGTGTCCATCGAGACGGCGCAGGTGGAGTGGGCGGAGCCCGACGAGCTCGTCCGGCGCGGCCCGTTCGACCTCGTGCTCGCCACCGACGTCCTCTACGAGCGTGCCAGCGTCGCCCTGCTGCTGTCGCTCTTGCCGCGCCTTGCGCCCGAGGCCTGGATCGCCGAACCGGGCCGGCCGGCGGCCGACGCGTTCCTCGAGGAGGCGGGCCGCCGCCAGTGGAAGGTCGAGACGCGCGTCCGGGGCGTCGTCCGGATCCACCGGCTGAACCTGCTTGACGGGCGATGACTTCCGCCGTACCTGGAGGTCCTAACGGAGGTCCGCAATCTCAGCGCCCGCTCGGCGCGATTGAAAGGAGAAGCAAATGGGACAGCCAGTTGTCCACTTCGAGGTGATCGGCAAGGATGGCGACAAGCTGCGCAGCTACTACTCCGACCTGTTCGGCTGGGAGTTCGGAGACACGATTGGCCCGACGAACTATGCGGTCGTCCAACGTGACGGAAACACCGCGCCCGATGGGACCGGAATCGGCGGCGGCGTCGGGACCGCGCCCGAGGGATACGGCGGCCACGTCACCTTCTATGTCGGGGTTCCCGATGTCGAAGCCGCGCTGGCGAAGGCGGAGAGCCTCGGCGGGACGCGCATGATGGGCCCGGACAAGGTTCCTGAGGCGGGCATCGAGATCGCTCTCTTCACCGACCCCGAAGGTCACGTGATCGGCTTGGTCAACCCACGCCGTAACTCGTTGGCGCGGCCGGGGGCCCAGCCGGCCTTTGAGGTGCTCAGACCGCTTCCACCACCATCGCCAACCCCTGGCCGACGCCGATGCACATCGTCGCGAGCCCGTAGCGCCCGCCGCGGCGCCGCAGCTCCCAGATCAGCGTGCCGAGCAGGCGCGCGCCGGAGCAACCGAGCGGGTGTCCGAGCGCGATCGCGCCGCCGTTCACGTTCAGCTTGTCGTGGTCGATCCCGAGCTCGCCCATCGAGGCGAGCACCTGCGCCGCGAATGCCTCGTTCAGCTCGACCAGGTCGAGGTCGTCGACTGCGAGGCCGGCCCGCGCGAGCGCCTTGCGCGTCGCCGGCACGGGGCCGATCCCCATGTAGGCGGGATCGACGCCCGCCGCGCCGACCGACACGACCCGCGCGAGCGGCTCGCGCCCGAGCTCCTTGGCGCGCGCCTTCGTCGCCAGCACGAGGCACGCGGCGCCGTCGTTGATGCCGGACGAGTTGCCCGCCGTGACCGTGCCGCCCTCCCGGAAAGCCGGCCGCAGGCGGGCGAGCTTCTCCAATGACGTGTCCGGCCGCGGCTGCTCGTCGGCGTGCACGGTGACCGGATCGCCCTTCGGCTGCGGAGCGGGCACCGGCACGATCTCCTCGTCGAACCGGCCGGCCTCGGCGGCCGCCGACCGCGCGGAGGTGGCTCTCGAGCGCGAACTCGTCCTGGTCGGAACGGCCGATGCCGTACCGCTCGGCGACGTTCTCGGCGGTCTCGCCCATCCCCTCGGTCGAGTAGAGCTCCGCCATCCGCGGGTTCACGAAGCGCCACCCGATCGTGGTGTCGTACAGCGTGCCTTCGCCGCGGGGGAACGAGCGGTCGGGTTTGGCCATCGCGAGCGGCGCCCGGGTCATCGACTCGACGCCGCCGGCCAGCACCAGGTCACCGTCGCCGAGCATGATCTGGCGCGCACCCTGACTCACCGCCTCGAGCCCCGACGCGCACAGCCGGTTGACGGTGACGCCGGGCACCTCGACCGGTAGCCCCGCCAGCAGCGAGGCCATGCGGGCGACATTGCGGTTGTCCTCGCCGGCCTGGTTCGTGCAGCCCATGAAGACCTCCTCGATCGCATCCTCGGGAAGGTCGTTGCGCTCGACCGCTGCGCGCACGACGTGGGCGGCCAAATCGTCCGGCCGGGCATTCGCGAGCGCCCCGCCGTAGCGCCCGATCGGCGTCCTTACCGCGTCGATCACGTAGGCGTCGTTCACGCGCTCGAACCATAGTGAAGGGAGGGTTACACTGCCCTCGCAAGTCGTGGATACCTTTCCACTCATAGTGCTGGGCGGGATCGCGGTCACCGTGGGCCTGCTCGTGCTGCTCGCGAAGCTCTATCCGGGCTCCGGCGCCGACCTCCTGGACTGGGGGCCCGCGCGCTCCTATGAACACGAGGTGGAGCTCGAGATGCAGGACGTCGAGCAGATGATCGAGGCCCAGAACGCCTACCGGCGCAAGCGGGGCGAGCGTGAGGTGACCGAGGACGAGGTCCGCGAGAACGTCGTGCGCGATGAGGTGCGCCGGCTCGAGGAAGGGCCTTAGGGCTAGCGGCCCCTAGCGCGTCCGGCTGCGGCCGGCCGCCCCGAGCAGCTCGTCCAGCGCGTCGCTGACCCGCGACGGCAGCTCGATCTGCGGATAGTGCCCGCAGCGCTCGAGCACCTGGATATCGGCGTGCGGTACGACCGTCGCGAACGCCTCGGCGTGCTCGACGGGGGCGAGGCGGTCCTCGCGGCCCCAGATCACGGTCACGGGACAGCCGATCTCGCCCGCCCGCTGGATCAGCGTGCCGTCATAGCCCGGGATCAGCGAGCGGCCGATCGCGAGCAGCTGCTCCAGCTGCCGCCGCCCGCCGTGCAGGGCGACGAAGTGGTCGATCACGTCCTCCATGCCGCGCTTGTCGTACATGAGGCTTCCTTCCAGGAAGTTCCGCACGCCGGCCTTGATCGCCTGCCCGGCGACCGGGTTGGGAAGCTTCAGCAGCGCGCCCCAGTTGACGGGCCGGCCGGCCACCGCGTGCCACCACCAAGGTGCGTTGCCGCCCAGGCCGGCAGGCGCGATCAGCCCCAGTCGGTCGATCGCCTCGGGGTGCTCGAGCGCGGCACCCAGCGCGATCGCACCGCCGAGCGAGTGCCCGACGAGCGTGACGTCCTCGAGACCGAGCTGATCGCGCAGCTCGATCACGAAGTCGGGATACCAGTCGACGAGCGTGGTCCCGTTCATCGAAGGGGGCCGGCTCGAGCGCCCGAACGGCGGCACGTCGAGCGCGACCACCCGGTGGTCGCGCAGCATCCGAGGGACCACCCGCCGCCAGGAGTCGGCGGCATCGGCGAATCCGTGCAGCATGACGACCGCGGGCCCGTCGCCGGCATCGACAACGTACGTCTCCGCGCCGGCGATCTCGATCAGCCGCCCGGACAGCTCCGCACCGGTCGCGTCGTGCAGTCCTGGATGTCTCGCGATGCGCCCCATCGGTCCCCTGTGTGGCCCGCCCGAAGGCATGGCCACGGTGTTGCTTTCGCCCCCTTACCCGTCCGTCCTTGGCCTCTACACGCCATGTATAGGCCAGATGGGATGGATGGGCGACGTCATTCAGGGCCAAGATCGCCGTGCATCACGCCGGAAAGGCCAGGAAACCCGCGGTGTTCCGTCCCGTTTTCGCAAGGTAGGCTCTAAGCTCCACCCGTGTTCTGCCCGAACTGCATGTCGCCCTACGTCGAGGTCATGACTGCCGGCGCAGATGGGGAGCCGGACACCGGGGGCGAGGCCGCCGCACCGCCACCGGATGAGCCCCTCGTGCGGTGCACCGAGTGCGAGTACGCGGCGCCGCGGAGCGAGTTCGTGCCCGAGAACTACCGCTAGGCGGGAAACTACCCTAAATGTGCTAGGAATTTAGGGAATTCAAACGCGCGACCTCAGGCGGTGAGCAGCGATGGGTGACTACGCGAAGGACGTACTGGTCAGCACCGACTGGGTGCAGGAGCACCTCGACGACGACTCGATCCGGATCGTCGAGGTGGACGAGAACCCGGCGCTGTACGCAGATGCCCACATTCCGGGCGCGATCGGCTTCGACTGGCAGAAGGACCTGCAGGACCAGGTCAAGCGCGACTTCCTCGGCCCGCAGGAGTTCGGCGAGCTGTTCAGCTCACGGGGAATCTCGAACGATCACACGATCGTGCTCTACGGCGACCGCAACAACTGGTTCGCCGCCTACACGTACTGGTACCTCCAGTACTACGGCCACGACAACGTGAAGCTCATGAACGGCCCGCGCGAGAAGTGGATCGGGGAGGGCAAGCCGACGTCCAAGGAGACGCCGTCCTACCCGCGGGCGCAGTTCGAGGCGACGGGCCCGAACGAGGACATCCGTGCGAAGCGCGACGAGATGCTGAAGCTGGTCGGCACCGACACGCGGCTGGTCGACGTGCGCTCACCGCAGGAGTTCTCCGGCGAGCTGATCGCGATGGCCGGCTACGAGCAGGAGGGCGCGCAGCGCGGCGGGCACATCCCGGGCGCCGCGAACGTCCCCTGGGCGCAGGCGGTGAACGAGGACGGCACCTTCAAGTCCGCCGACGACCTGCGTGAGCTCTACGAGGGCAAGGGCGTCGCGAACGGCAACGACATCGTCGCCTACTGCCGGATCGGCGAGCGCTCGGCCCACACCTGGTTCGTGCTGCACGAGCTGCTCGGCAACGACAACGTCAAGAACTACGACGGCTCGTGGACCGAGTGGGGCAACATGGTCGCGGTGCCGGTAGAGAAGAACGCTTAGCGCTTAGCGCGCGACGGCGCGCAGCCGCGGCTGCGGCTCGAACCGGACTCCAGCAGCACCCAGCCGATACGCACGAGGGTCGGCGTCAGCTCGGGCAGTGTGGCGGCGCCGTGCTCCACGATGTGATCCTGTACGAGCTCGCCGATCGCGCCCACGGCGGCCCAGAACTGCACGTCGGGGATCTTCTCCTTGCCGTCCCCGGCCCATGCCGCAGCGCACTCATCTGCCGCACGAACTGGGCGTAGACGTGGCGGCGCGCCTCGACCGCGCGGGGCCCGGCCCCGACGACGTCGACCAGACACGCTCGGGCAACCGCGGGATCGGAGGCGAGAGCGCGCAGATATGCGGCGATCGAGACCTCGAAACGCTCGTGCCAGTCCGCGAGGCGAGCAGCGCGGACAGCTGACTCGACCTCCGCGAGGATGGCCCGGGTGGCCCCGTCGTAGGCTTCGACGAAGCAGTCCTCCACGTCCTTGAAGTGCTCGTAGAAGGTCCGCCGTGATACGCCTGCGAGCGCCACGACATCGGCGACCGTGACCTTTGCGTAGCCCTTCTCGGATACCGCGCGCACGATCGCGTTGAAGAGCCGCGCGCGCTGCCATTCGGCCGGCGCCGCCCGGCCACCTCGCTCCCAGGGCTGCACGTCAAGCACTCGGAAGTGGAGCGGTTGCTGGATCTGCTCGACGAGGCCATCTCGAATACACACTAACGTACCGTTTGGTATCGTGCCGTTCCTCAGGTACGAGACTGTTTTTCTGGGGAGGGAAAACATGCGACTCAAGTTGGCTGCCCTTGCGATAGGGCTGCTCGTCTGCGCTTCGGGCCCCTGCCGAAGCCGCCACGCCGAGCCTCGGGATCGATGTCCTTTCAAACCGGGCCGATGTCATATCTGCCGGAGAAGCACTGGTCGAGGTCAAGCTGCCCGGCGGCGTGAATCCGGCCAAGGTGCGTGTCTACGACGACGGCCGGGATGTCACGAGCGCGTTCGGGCTCCGTCCCAACGGGCGCTACGAGGGGCTCGTCACCGGGCTTTCGCTGGGCCCCAACGTCCTCACCGCACGCGCCTCGGGAGCGCAGGACGCGACCGTCACCGTCACGAACCACCCGAACGGCGGCCCCGTGTTCTCGGGACCGCAGATTCAACCTTGGGTGTGCCAGTCGACGGCGGTCGACAGCCAATGCAACCAGCCCGCCACATACACCTACCAGTACAAGTCCACCGGAGGCCAGTTCGCCGACTACGACCCGAACAACCCGCCGTCGGACGTCGCCACCACCACGACCGACCAGGGCAAGACGGTGCCCTACATCGTGCGCGTCGAGGAGGGCTACCAGGATCGTGACCAGTACCGGATCGCCGTCCTGTACGACCCGCAGCAATCCTGGACCGCTTGGAGCCCGCAAGACGGGTGGAACCACAAGCTTCTGATCAACCACGGGGCCAGCTGTGGAATCGACCACCAGTCCGGTTCCGCTCCGGACGTGGTGAACGACGCGGCGCTCTCGCGTGGCTTCGCGGTCATGTCCACGGCGCTGAACAACGCCGGACACAACTGCAGCCTCGTCACCCAGGCCGAGTCGATGGTGATGGCCAAGGAGCGGCTGGTCGAGCAGTACGGCGAGATCCGCTACACGATCGGCACCGGCTGCTCGGGCGGCTCGCTCACCCAGCAGCAGGTGGCAAACGCCTATCCGGGCATCTATCAGGGAATCCTGCCCGCATGCAGCTTCCCGGACTCTTGGTCGACCGGGCAGCAGCTGGTGGACTACCACCTGGTTCGCTCTACGCCGAGAACCCGGCAAAGTGGGGGACGGGCGTCGCATGGACGCCAGACGCGATCGCCGCGGTCGAGGGTCACCCGAACCACGTGAACTCGATCGTGTTCGACACGGTCTATTGGACCTCGCTGGGCGTGCCGGACGACGGCTGTCCGGGTGTGCCGGCCGAGGACAACTACAACGCCGAGACCAACCCCGGCGGTGTGCGCTGCACGCTGGCGGACTACATGGTCAACGTGTTCGGTCCGCGGCCCTCGAGCGTGTGGGGCGCCGCCGAGCAGCAGGTGGGCCATGGCTTCGCCGGACTGCCGCTCGACAACGTCGGCGTCCAATACGGGCTCGAGGCGCTCAAGAAGGGCCAGATCACGACCGAGCAGTTCGTCGATCTCAACAACAAGATCGGCGGCGGCACGATCGACAGCGTCTGGACCCAGCAGCGCTTCGCGGCGGACCAGCCCGCGCTCGCGAACGCCTACAAGAGCGGGTCGGTGAACAGCACGAGCCAGCTGAACAAGGTCGCGATCATCGACCTGCGCGGACCGGACCCTGGAGCGTTCCACGACGCCTACCGGTCGTGGGCGATCCGCGCGCGGCTGGAGCGCGAGCACGGCACGTTCGCCAACCAGGTGATCTGGTTCGGAGCGGTTCCGCTCATGGGGGACCCGAACTATGCGAACGAAGCGCTGGTCGCGATGGACCGGTGGCTCTCCGGGGTCGAGGCCGACCGCGGCACCGGGACGCTCGCGGCGAAGATCATCCGCAACCGGCCGAGCGACGTGAACGACCGTTGCACCCAGGTCGACGAGCTCGAGACGATCCAGATCCCGGGCATCGGCCAGGTCTGCAACCTGAAGGACGTCCAGACCCGGTTCGGGACGCCGCGCACGGTCGCCGGCGAGGGCGTCGAGACGGACAACAACAAGTGCACGCTGAAGCCGCTGCGGCGCACCGACTACTACCCGATCGCGTTCTCCGACGATCAGTGGGCGCGCCTCCAGCAGGCGTTCCCGGCCGGCGTCTGCGAGTGGAGCGCGCCGGGCGTCAGCCAGACGGACGTGATCCCGTGGCAGACGTACCAGAACGGCGACGGCAAGCGTTCTGTACGGCGGCCGGGGCCTCGGCCCCGCCCCGGCTGGCTCGGGCCGCGGCTGGACGAGTGACTCGTTCGGCTCGTGGCGCGGCTAGCCCCCTAACGCGATCCGGTTGAGCCGGGAGCCACACCAGGGCTCCCGGCTCGCCGGCTTCGTTGGAGTCTCAGCCGGCGAGCAGCGGCCGGATGTGTTCGAGCAGGGTGCCGACGATCCGCGCGGTCGCGCCCCAGATGAAGTTGCCCTCGACCGTGTACGTGTCGGTTCTGATCGGCACTCCGCGGCGGATCAGGCGCTTGCGCTCGAAGCCCGCCACGAGGTCCGGCAGGGATAGCTCGACCACCGCGTCCACCTCGACCGGGTTCGGGCGGAACTTGCTGCCGGGCTCGATCAGCCCCACGAACGGATAGACGGCGTAGTTGGTGACGATCGTGCCCGTCGGCGGCAGCGCCCCCACGATCTCGACGTCGCCGGGCGCCAGTCCGATCTCCTCCTCGGCTTCGCGCAGGGCGGTGTCCTGGAGTGCCTCGTCCTCGTCGCGGCGCCCACCGGGAAACGAGATCTCACCCGCATGTCGCCGCAGGTCCGCGTTGCGCTTGGTGAAGACGGCGTGCAGGTCGCCGTTGCGGATACAGCGGGATCAGCACCGCGGCCGCCACGCCGCCGGGCGCCTTCATCGTGACCGAATCCTCCGGCGACAGCAGCAACTCGCCCAACCGCGTCACATAGTCGTCCCGGGTCTGGCCCATCCCGCTGCGAATATAGGGGTGATGGACGCTTTGCTCGTAGTCGACTTCCAAAACGACTTCACCCCGGGCGGGGCACTGCCCGTCGAGCAGGGGGATGAGATCGGCCCGGCGATCAACGCAATCGCGGACCGCTTCCCGTTCGTGGTCGCGACCCGCGACTGGCACCCGCCCGACCACGGCTCGTTCGAGGGCGTCGAGGTCGATCCGGCGAAGTGGCACGGCATCGACCCGCCTGGCATCTGGCCGGTGCACTGCGTCCAGGGCACTCCGGCGCGGAGCTCCACCCGTCCCTCGACCGGTCCAAGCTCGACCACGTGGTGGACAAGGCGCAGGACCCCTACACCCAGGGCTACTCGTCCTTCCACGGCGGCAACCTCGCGGAGATCCTGCGCGAGCACGACGTCGACCACGTTTACATCGCTGGCCTCGCGACCGACTACTGCGTGAAGAACACCGTGCTCGACGCCGTGCGCGAGGGGTTCGACGTAACGGTCGTGACCGACGCGATCCGGGGCATCGACGTGAAGCCGGGCGACTCCGAGCGGGCGCTCGAGGAGATGCGGCGCGTCGGGGCGGAGCTGGTCACGTCCGAAGATCTGCTCCAGCGCGCATAGCGCTCGGCACCCCACTTGTCGGCTTGAAGCCCCGCTGTAGACTCAAGGCGTCCGGGAAGGGGAGACCGTAGCGATACGACTCAGCAGGGCCCTGGTCAGCAGCTTCGTCGCGCTCTTGGCGCTCGCGGCGACTGCGCACGCCGCCTTTCCGGGGGCGAACGGGAAGATCGCGTTCTCGCATTCGGCGGGCGGCCCGTCGCAGGTCTACACGATGAACTCGGACGGCAGCGGTCGCACGCCCCTCACCGCCGGCCCGGGCCGCAACATCGAGCCGGCGTGGTCGCCGGACGGGACGAAGATCGCGTTCATGAGCAACCGCGACGATCCGAACCCAGGCGGCTGCGGGTCGGGCTGCAACTACGAGATCTACGTCATGGACGCGAACGGGGCGAACCAGACCAGGTTGACCACTGACCCCGCCGCGGACGGCAGCCCCGCGTGGTCCCCGGACGGCACCAAGATCGTCTTCGACAGCGCGCGCACGGCCGACGGCGACATCTACTCGATGAACGTGGACGGCACGGGTGTCGTGCGGCTCACGACGAGACAGTTTCCCGACGAGGACCCGTCGTGGTCGCCCGACGGAACCAAGATCGTCTTTTTGCTCGACGGCGGATTCCTGGCGCTGATGAATCCGGACGGGAGCAACCAAGCGAGGGTCCCGACGGACGACAGCGAAGGCGAGAGGTTCTTTCCTGACTGGTCGCCGGACGCAAGGACGATCGCCTTCCAAGAGCTCCCGTGCTGCGACTCCACTGACACCACGCAGCAGGTTGGGACGATTCACCCGGATGGGACGGGGCTCACGGTCCTCGGCTTCAGGATGACTGCGCCGGCGTGGTCTCCCGACGGATCGCGGCTCGCGATCGGCGAACAGCGGTGCGACATCGTCGGCGGCCTGACCTTCTGTTTCGACAAGGACATCATCACGACCAACCCCGACGGCACCGGCAGGGTCAACCTGACGAACAACCCGAGCGGCGCCAACTCAGGCCAGCCCTCCTGGCAGCCCATCCCGCAGAACTACGTCCGCCCCCGAGGCGCGACGCCGCTGCTCGCGTCGCTCGTGCCCGCGTACAAGCCGTGCACCGCGCCGAACGACACCCACGGCGCGCCGCTCTCGTTCTCATCCTGCGATCCGCCGCAGCCGGCGTCGTCGCATCTGACGGTCGGGACGCCCGACGCGAACGGCCAGGGGGCGAATGCGATCGGGTCGCTTCGCATGAAGACGTTTCTCTGTCCCGCCTGCGCCTCCCCGATGCCGCATGCGGATGTGAGGCTCGACGTCTCGATCACCGACGTGCGCAACACCGACGCGGGCCTGTCCGACTACACCGGCCAGCTGCGGGCCGACGCCGCGTTGCGCATCACCGACCGCCAGAACACGCCCAACCCGGGCGGTCCGGGACCAGGCACGGTCTCGGACACGCGCTTCCCGTTCGCGGTTCCGTGCACGGCCACGCCGGATCCCGCGGTTGGCTCGACCTGCTCGGTCTCCACAACCGCGAACGCAGTCGTGGGCGGCTCCGTGGTCGCCGACCAGCGCACGATCTGGCAGCTCGGCCAGATCCAGGTCTACGACGGCGGTGCGAGCGGTGTTGCGGGAGCTTCCGACGCGACACTGTTCATGAACCAGGGAGTCTTCGTTCCCTGAGCCTCAGCTCCCGTAGGGGTACCACCACTCCTTCGGCGCGATCTCGGTCTCGATGTGGACGTGCTTGGTCTCCTGGAAGGCCTCGAGTCCCTCCTGCCCGAGCTCGCGCCCCAGCCCGGACTGCTTGAAGCCGCCGAACGGGCCGGCGTCGTTGTCGGTGAGCGGGTCGTTGAACCACACCGTGCCTGCCTTGATCTCGCGCATGCAGCGCAGGATCGTGCGCAGGTCGCGCGTGTACACGTTGCAGCCCAACCCGTAGCGGGTTGAGTTGGCGAGGGAGATCGCCTCGTCGAGACTCGAGACGCGCACGATCGGCGCCACGGGCCCGAATGTCTCTTCGCGAAGCAGCTCGGTCTCGGCGGGCGCGCCCGTGACGACCGCGGGTGAGAAGAAGTGGCCATGCGCCTGGCCGCCCCCGTCGCCACCGGTCACGACCTCGGCTCCCGCCGCGACCGCCTGCTCGACCTGGGCGGCCACCTTGTCGCGCTGCGCGCCGGAAGCCATCGGCCCGACGTCGGTGCGCGGGTCGAGCGGATCGCCCAGCACGAGTCCCTGGGTGTATTCGACGAACTCGCGCACGTAGTCGTCATAGACCTGCTCCATCACGTAGAAGCGCTCGGCCGACGTGCAGACCTGGCCGGCGTTGAGGTAGGCGGCCCACGCGCCGCCGCGTGCGGCCACCTCGACCGCGTCGGCGACATCGGGGCACACGATGAACGGATCCTTGCCGCCCATCTCGAGGTTGATCCGGGCCACGCGCTCGGCCGCCAGCCCGGCGATGCGCTTGCCGGTCTCGACCGAGCCCGTGAACGCGATGCAGTCGACGCGCTCGTCGCGCACGATCGACTCGCCCACGTCCCCGGCTCCCGTGAGCAGGTTGACCACGCCCGGTGGGAGGTGGTCGAGGCAAGGGGCCAGCATCAGAGTCGAAAGCGGCGTCAGCTCCGAGGGCTTGCAGACGGTCGTGTTGCCGGCCGCCAGCGCCGGCGCGAGCTTCCAGGCGAGCAGCAGCAGCGGATAGTTCCACGGCACGATGCAGCCGACCACTCCCATCGGCTCCTTAAGGACCAGCGCGAGCTGGGTCGACTCGATCGACGGGATCACGCGCCCGGCGAAATTGCGTCCCATCTCCGCGTAGTAGTCGAATGCGGCCGCGGTCCAGCCGACCTCGTCACGGTTCTCGACGAGCGGCTTGCCGCCCTCGAGGGTCATTGTCCGAGCCAGCTCGTCGGTGCGAGCACGCAGCCGCGCCGCGATCTCGTGGAGAAGCTCCGCACGCTCGACGGCCGGCAGCTCGCCCCAGTCCCGCGCCGCCTCCCGCGCGGCAGCGATCGCCGCGTCAACCTGCGCGGCTGAGGGAAGCGCGACCGTGGCCAGGGTGCTCCTCCGTGTACGGGTTCTCGACACCAAGCGGCGCGCCGTCGCCGGCGACCTGCTCACCGCCGATCAGCAGGCGCGTCTCGAACTGCTCATTCATGGCGCGGTGCTTTCCACGCGATCCTCGATCTGCCACGTGTCCCTTCAATTTCCGGTGCACGGGACACTTGTGCGCGATCGCGCGGATGTGCTCCATCTGCTTCTTCGAGAGCTCGGCCGGCAGCTTGATGACGACTTCATACCTGTCCTCGTCGCCGCCTTCGTCCCCGTAGTCGACCTCCACCTCTAGGTCGCCCACCTCCCAGCCCTTGCGGTCCGCATACATCTCGATCGTGATCGCGGTGCAGCTCGCGAGGCTGAGTGCGAGCAGCTGGCCCGGCGTCGGGCCCGTGTCGGTGCCACCCTTCTCGGCGGGCTCGTCGACGATCAGCTTGTGATGGCCGGCCGTGAGACTGTGCGCGTAGCCCTTGCGCCGCCTTGCACTGACCTTCATGGCGCGGTGCCGGCGGACCGGCCGCGCCCCTCGAACAACTCCGGGTCCGGCTACGTCGGCAAAGCGCGCCATCGCAAACAGCAGATCGGAGGCGCGGTTCACGTAACGAAGTGCGGCCGAGCCCTCCAGCACGCCCTCGCGCTCGAGCGCGACGATCCGCCGCTCGGCACGGCGCAGCACGCTTCTGCGCGATGTCGAGCTGCGCGGACAGCTCGGTGCCACCGGGGATCACGAACTTGGGCGGCAACTCGACCTCGGCCATGTAGGCGTCGATGCGCTCCTCCAGCCAGGCGACCATGTCGTCCTCGAGGCGGCTCACGCCGGGCTCGAGGCGCTCGCGCGCCTCCGGCCCCGTGGCCAGCTCCGCGCCGGCCACGAACAGCTCGTTCTGCAGGCGCAGGATGTCGGCGGCGAGCCGTTCGTCGGCGCATTTCGCGCGCGCCAGGCCGAGGACGGAGGTGGTCTCGTCCAGGGTCCCGTAGGCCTCCGTGTGCAGGTCGTCCTTGGGCACCCGGCCGCCGTACCAGAGCGAGGTGCTGCCGTCGTCGCCCTTGCGTGTGTAGATCTTCACCATCCGGCTCAGCCTACTGACGCGGACGCTCTTGAAGGCACGTTCACTTCTGAGTAGCGTTCAGCGCCGTGGAGCAGGCGCTCGCATCGCGCTCGGATCGCCGTAAGGCCCGAACCGTCGGTGCGATCTTCGATGCGGCCGAGGAGAGGTTCCTCCAGCACGGCTTCCACGGCACCACGGTGGAGGAGATCGCGGAGGCGGCGGACGTCTCGGTGGGCTCGATCTACGTCCACTTCAAGAGCAAGGAGGGGCTCTACCTGGCGCTCCTCGACCGGGCGCTCGACGTCCAGGAGCGCTACATGGAGGAGGCGTTCAAGCCCACGCTGGCGCTCGGGCAACAGCTGTTCGCGGCGGGCTGGGCCTATCTGCGCTTCTACCTCGATCACCCCGGCTACTTCCGCATCCTCGCTTTTCCACACGTCGACGCGCGCCCGGAGGACGAGCTCTCGTTCGCCGCTCAGCGCCTCGCCGAGCGCGCGGAGGCGCGGCGTACGCCGCGTCGCATCGATCATCGAGCTTGGCGTCAAGACGGGCGCGGCCCGCCCGGTAGACCCCTACCGTGCGGCGAAGTTCATGTGGGGTGCGTGGACCGGCGTGATCGCCCTGAACCTGCGCCCGGACCGCCTCCGCCTCGACGACGAGGAGCTCGAGGCCGTGCTCGAAGAGGGCCGCCGCATCGTCGCGGAGGGCATCGCGGGGATGGGCCTGCGTCAGCCGGACGGCACGCTTCGCCCTGAGTTCGACATGGCACCTCCGCACATCGACATCCCAGCCAAAGGAGCGATCAGATGAGATTCGGCATCTTCTACGAGCACCAGCTGCCGCGACCCTGGGGCGAGGACGCCGAGGAGAAGCTCCTGAGCAACGCGCTCGACCAGGTCGAGCTGGCGGACAAGGTCGGCATCGACTACGTCTGGGAGGTCGAGCACCACTTCCTCGAGGAGTACTCGCACTCGAGCGCGCCGGAGGTGTTCCTGGCGGCGGCGAGCCAGCGCACGAAGAACATCCGGCTGGGTCACGGCATCGTCCAGATCCCGCCCGGCTTCAACCATCCCGCGCGCGTCGCGGAACGCGTGGCGACGCTCGACCTCGTCTCGGGCGGCCGGGTCGAGTTCGGGACCGGCGAGTCCAGCTCGCAGGCGGAGCTGGGCGGGTTCGGCGTCGATCGCGAGTCCAAGCGGGACCAGTGGGAGGAGTCGCTCGACGCGATCACGCGCATGTTCGTCGAGGAGCCGTTCGCCGGCTACGACGGCCAGTGGACCTCGATGCCGCCGCGCAACGTCGTGCCGAAGCCGAAGCAGAAGCCGCACCCGCCGCTGTGGGTCGCGTGCAGCCGGCGCGAGACGATCCTGCTGGCCGCACGGCGCGGGATCGGCGCGCTCACGTTCGCGTTCATCGAGCCCGAGCAGGCGCGCGAGTGGGTCGACGAGTACGAGGCGCTGATCCAGTCCGACGAGTGCGTGCCGGCCGGGTTTGCCGTCAACCCGAACTTCGCCGTGGTGCTGCCGATGATGCTCCACAACGACGAGCAGACCGCGATCGAGCGCGGCATCGACGGCGCGCACTTCTTCGGCTACTCGCTCGCCCACTACTACGTGTTCGGCGACCACCGGCCGGGCATCACGAACGTCTGGGACGAGTTCGAGGCGAACCGCGCCGAGTACGGCTTCGCCCGCGAGATCATCAACGCGGACGAAGCGCCGCTGGGCGTCAAGATCCTGCAGCAGGGCCTGGGATCGCTGCGCGGCGCGATCGGCACGCCGGAGCAGGTCGTCGACCTCGTGCAGCGCTACGTAGACGCCGGCGTCGACCAGGTGATCTTCGTCCAGCAGGCCGGACCGAACCAGCACGAGCACATCTGCGAGTCGCTCGAGCTCTTCGGCAAGAAGGTGCTGCCGCATTTCGCCGACGGGCGCGAGGAGCGCGAGGCCGCCAAGCGCGAGCGTCTCGCGGAGGCGTGCGAGCGGGCGCTCGCGCGCCGCGCGCCCGCCGCGCACGGCCGACCCGAGCTACGTGATCACTCCGCGCGGCGAGCCGGCGCGCGGCGCAGGTGATCGCCGCCGCGCGTCGCGCGCCGTCGAACGGATCGGCGCCAACGGCGGGCGCGCGCGGCCTGCGGGCCACGATCGAGCGGCGCCTGAAGGAGGCCGGCGAGTCGGCGTTCGCGGCGTTCGTGCGCAAGCGCAGCGACGCGCAGCTGGAGCGGACCCTCGGGTCGGGCCCGGGCCTGCGCATCATGTTCAAGGGCATGGAGCGGGCATTCGTCCCCGAGAAGGCCGCCGGCTTCACGGGCGAGATCCAGTACGAGCTGACCGGGGCCCGCAACGGCATCGGCGAGTGGGTCGTGCGCGTCGACGGCGGCCAGCGCCGACGATCGCGCCCGGCCGCGCGGCGGAGCCGCTGGTCACGTTCCGGATGTCGGTGCCGGTCTTCGCGCGCATCGCCGCGCAGGAGATCCATCCCGCGAAGGCGATGATGGAGGGCGAGCTGCAGGTCGACGGCAACTTCGAGACCGCCGCGCGCATGGCGGAGATGTTCGGCTCGGACTCGCTGGTGTAGCGGTGCGCTAGTCGAGCGGGTTGAACAGCAGCCCGCTCAGCAGCTTCGGGTAGAAGTAGGTCGACTTCGGCGGCATCGTCTCGCCGGCCGCCGCAATCGCCTGCACCTGCTCCACGGGCGTCGGGCGCAGGAGGAACGCCAGCTCGTACTCGCCCGCGCTCAGCAGCGCACGCGCCTGGTCGAGGTCGCGCGCGTAGCCCAGCCCGCGTTGGTGGGAGATGTCGTCCTCGGTGAGCCCGAGCGCGTCCTCGAGCAGCAGCTTCTCGAGCACCGCGGTGTCGAGCCGGCGGTAGCTGTCGGAGTGCCCGGCAAGGGCGCGGTCCGCGATCTCGGCGACGCGAGCGCGGCCCGCAGCGACCTGCGCGCCGTCCCGCTCCAACAGGCCGAAGGTCGGCAGGTCGCCGTTGCCGCTCTCGGGCACGAGCCGGTCCGGCGGTGCCTCGGTGAGCTCGAACTCACGTTGCAAGGCCTCGTCGAGCCTTCGCCTGCGCGCGTCGTCGAGGCCGCCCACGAGCCGGTGGGTCGGGAAGATCGCAAGCCCGGGATCCGACATCGAGACCAGGCACATGAGCACGTAGCGGTGCTCGCCCTCGCCACCGATCTCGTCCGCGTAGGTGCGCGCCGTCTCGTAGCGATGGTGGCCGTCCGCGATCAGCAGCTCGACGCCCGCAAGCGCCTCCTGGGCGCGCGCGATCGCCGCCTGGTCGCCGACGCGCCAGAGCCGGTGAGTCGTGTGCTCGTCGTCCGTCACCTCGCCCCATGGCGTCGCCCGCGGTCGAGGGCTCGAGCGCCGACCACGCCTCTCCAGCGGCATCGCTGTAGAGCGAGAAGATCGGCGACAGATTCGCGCGCGTGGCGCGCATCAGCCGAAGGCGGTCTTCCTTTGCGGCCGGGTGCGTGCGCTCGTGCGGACGCACGAGGCCGGGGCCGTAGTCGGTGAGGCGCACCTTGCAGAAGAAGCCGTGCCGCGTGCGCGTCGCACCGTCGGGGCCGGTGAAGGTCTGCGTCAGCGCCCACAGCGCGGGCTCGGAGTCCTGCACCACGGTCCCCTGCATCCGCCATTGCTCCAGGAGCTCGGCCGATCGCGCATAGGGATCGGGCTCGCCCTGCGGAAGGTCGATCTCGACCACGTTGAACGGGCTCCGGGCCGCCAGCTCCGCGCGCTGGCCGGCGTCGATCACGTCGTAGGGCGGAGCGACGAGGCGGTCGAGCGGGCCGGCGGCGGCGAGGTCGTAGTGGAGTGCGCGAAGCGGCTGGATCTCGGCCACGGCCGGGCAAGCTACACGATGGAGGTGTAGATTTCGCCCGTGGCCGTGAAACTCCATCGCTGCTCGCTGATGTGGTTCAAGCTCGACGTCCATCCGTGCTGGAGGGTTCAGAAGGCGCTGGACGAGCAAGGCATCGACTACGAGGTAAAAGCGGGCCCGTGCGTCCCGGTAAGCGCGACGAGCTCGAGCAGCTCAGCGGCCAGCGCAAGTACCCGACGATCGAGTTCGAGGACGGCAGCGCGTACCGCGCGGAGTCCAAGGACATGGCCGCGCGGATCCGCGAGGGCAAGCTCTTCGAGGGGCACGAAGCCTCTCCGCCGGCGCCCCCGCCGGGGTGAGCTAGCCCGTGTAGACCCGCGAGAGCGACTCGGCGACGCACACCGGCTTGTCGCCGCCCTCGCGTTCGAAAGTCAGCTCGGTGGTGATCTGCGCGCCGCCCGGGATGTCGTCCACCGCCGCCAGCTTGGCGCGCATCCGGACCCGGTCGCCGACCGGCATCGGGGCCGGGAAGCGCACGCGGTTGACGCCGTAGTTCACGCCGAACGCGAAGCCGGTGAACGAGAACAGGCGATAGGAGAACATCGGCGCGAGCGAGAGCGTGTAGTAGCCGTGGGCGATCGTCCCGCCGAACGGCCCGTCCTTCGCACGCTCGGTATCGAGGTGGATCCAGTAGTCGTCGCCGGTCACCTCGGCGAAGCGGTTGATGTCCTCCTGCGTGACCTCGTGCCAGTCGCTCACGCCAAGCTCCTCGCCCACGCGGGACTTGACTTCGTCGAGGCCGTTCAGGGTCAGCATCCGGCCAAGCCTAGTCGGATCCCAGCTCGAGCACGACCTTGCCGGTCGCTCCCCGCTCGTCGATCAGCCGCATCGCCTCGGCGCCCCGCTCGAGCGGCAGACGCGTGCCCGACGACGGGCCGGACGATGCCCGCCGCGATCATCCGATCGAGCTCCTCGCCGATCTCGCCGGCTGAGCGCGGGCTTGGCCATCGCGTACGCGCCCCAGCCGGCGCCGACCACCGCGGTGTTGCGCAGCAGCAGCCGGTTCACCTTCACCTCCGGGATCGATCCGCCGGTGAAGCCGACCACCACGACGCGGCCGTCCTCGCGCAGCGAGCGCAGGCTGTCGGTGAAGCGGTCGCCGCCCACGGGGTCGAGCACGACGTCCACGCCGCCGCCGGTGAGCTCCACGACCTGCTCGCGCCACGGCCCGTCGGAGCGCACGACGTCGTCCGCGCCGGCCGTCGCGCGCGACCTGCTCCTTCTCGTCGCTCGAGACGACGGCGACCGTGCTCGCGCCGAGGCCCTTGGCGACCTGGAGCGCAGCCGTGCCGACCCCGCCGGCGGCGCCGTGCACGAGCACCCGCTCGCCCTCCTCCAGCCGGCCGCGCAGCTTCAGCGCGAAGTAGGCGGTGTGGTAGTTGAGGATCAGCGCCGCGCCCTGCGCGAAGTCGAGCGGCTCGGGCAGCGCGAAGGTCATGAAGGCGGGCGCGACGGCGACCTCGGCCATGCCGCCCGAGCGCGGTGAACGCCGCGACGCGGTCGCCCGGCGAGAGCCCCGAGCCGTCGGGCGCCGAGCGCACGGTGCCGGCCACCTCGGCGCCGGGCACGAACGGCAGGTCGGGCTTGTACTGGTACAGCCCGCGGCTCTGCAGGACGTCCGGGAACGACACGGCCGCCGCACGACGTCGACGACCACGCCTTCGCCGGGCGTGAGCATGTGCGTCGGCTCGGGCTCGGGAACGTCGGCCACCTGGAGGGCGTCGGGGCCGCCGAGCTCGGTGATCTGGAGCGCGCGCATAGCGCGGCATCCTATTCGGGCAAGTCAGGGGCGTATTGGAAAGGAGATTGAGGTGGTTGATCAACCAACTTGCGGTCAAGGTCTCGCGGAGAGTTCCGTGCTCCCTGCGAGGCTCGGAGACCTGATCGAATCCATGGCCGAGGTGCTCGAGGTTCATACCGAGGCGTTGGAGCTGCGCGACGAGAACTCACGCCGCGAACACGACGTTTATCTGAAGCTGGCCACCGAGCAGCATGGGGCGGCCGCTCGGCTAAGGGCGATCGGGGACGAGATGGCCGGCTACCGCGACCTGCCGATAGGCACGCACGATCCGGCCGCGATGACTTCTCCGAAGGCCGTGGGAGCTTTCGAGGAATTCGTGGCCGTCGAGGAGCAGCTGCTGACGCTGCTCGAGGCAAGGGTGCCGCAGGACCGGCAGATGCTCGACGAGATGAGGAGGGCGGGCGGGTAGGCGGTCCTTCGTGAAATGGGAGCTCGTCCGTACCTGTCATGCGCTGCGTAACTTGCCAGGCACGGGGCGTAGCTCAGCCTGGTCAGAGCGCTGCGTTTGGGACGCAGAGGTTTCGCCGGTTCGAATCCGGCCGCCCCGATCCTCTCCTCGCGTTTTTTGACGCCCTCTGCCGAGGGGTGTGAGCGCTAGCCTTCGAGCCCGAGCCCCCGTAGCTCAGCCGGACAGAGCAGCTGCCTTCTAAGCAGCGGGTCGCAGGTTCGAGTCCTGCCGGGGGCGTGTAGCGATAGGGCGCGCTACTGCGGGTTTTTGCTCTCCCCGGCTGAGTCGCACCCAAGCCAAGGAACGGCGAAGTGCAAACAAAGTGCAAACAACCGATGCCTTACGCCGAGACCATTCGGCTTCAGGGTTCTGGACGGGGTAACCGCAACAACTGCCGCCCCTACCACCCACGTGGTTCGACCACCCGCAGGCCAAGTCCAGGCGTCTGACCCTTGCCACGGACGGGCGGCCGGTGCGCCCGCTGCGGATCACGGGACGGGGGTGCAGGCCCACCATGTTCGGCCGCTCCAGGAAGGCGGTCGTGATCAGGATAGGGCTGCCGTTGTGCGCCCACTGCCACCGGCCTGCCCACCGCTTCCGGTAAGGGAGATACTGCGCGGGCGATGTCGCAGGAGAACGTGGAGATCGTGCGAGCCGTTGTCGACGCTTTGAACCAGCGGGACTGGGACGCCGCACTCAAGGATGTGCACCCGGACTTCGAGTTCGACTTCTCGCGAGCGGTCGGACCTGTGCGCGGCGTCTTCAAGCTTGATCAGATGCGCCCCTTCATGGACGAGTTCTTCGGGCTGTGGGAAACCATTCGCTTCGAGATAGACGAGTTCGTCGAGGCTGGCGAGCTGGTAGCGATGTCGGCTCTCAACTACCACCGTGGCCGGGATGGAATCGAGATGACGGTGCGCCCTTCCACCGTGTGGACGATCCGTGACGGGCGCATCGTGCATCTCTGCTTGTATCAGGAGTGGCACGAGGCCCTCGAAGCCGTGGGGCTGTCGGAGCAAGACGCTCACGCCGACTCCTGAGCCTGCGGGGGGAGTAGGGTTTTGATACTGCGCGGGCGATGTCGCAGGAGAACGTGGAGATCGTGCGGCACGTGTACGAGGCTTTCAACCGCCGCGACTGGGACTCGGTGTTGGTGGAGCATGCGCACGAGAACTTCGAGCTGACGACCCAGCGGGACGCCGATCTATCCGGCACGCTGCGCGGGGGCGTGAGCCAGTGACCGCAGTTCCTCGAGGACTACCTCGCTTCGTTCGACGCTTTCGTCTCGGAGCCCGAAGAGTCTTGTCGAAGGCGACGGACCAGGTGGTGGCCTTCGTGCAGGACTCGGGCGCTGCCGAGGGGTGGCAACGTCGATCTCGTGGTTCGAAACGGCTGGCTGGCTTGCGTCGATTCGCGACGGCGTCATTCTGTCAGTTCGAATCCTTCCCCGAACCGGGCGAGCGCTCGAAGCCGCCGGGCTGTCGGAGCAAGACGCTCACGCCGACTCTTGAGCCTGCGGGATACTGCGCGGGCGATGTCGCAGGAGAACGTCGAGGTCGCGCGAGCCTCCACGAGGCGTGGAACCGAGGAGACATGGACGCACTTCTTGAGCTTCTACGACTCCCAACGCCGATCGTGCGTGACCGGCCTGGACGGCTGGCCCGAGCGGTCGGCCTGTCATAGGTCGGGAGGCGGTCGACGGCGCCGGTCGAGCAGCTCCGCGACACCTGGGACGCCGATTCCGCTGGAAGCGATCACCGACTTCGTAGACGGCGGCGACCGAGTTGTGGTCAGATGATCTGGCGGGCGGGTAGGCCATGGGCCTGAGTCGGCCATGGAGTGGACGGCCGCATCCCACACGGTGCGCAAGGGGAAGATCGTTCCTCCTTGAGTCCTTTTGGGATCACGGCAGAGGCCCTCGAAGCCGTGGGGCTGTCGGAGCAAGGTTCGTGATCAGCATGCGTTCAGACCCGCGGGTCGCTCGCCGGACCCCTAGAGCGGCGGGATACTGCGCGCGGGCGAGCACCAAGGAGGACAGCCGAAGAATCTGCACGCTAGCGCTGTCCGGATAGTTGAAACCTCGCGGCGGCGTTCGAAAAAGCCCCGCCTAGGGACCAGAAAACCGAAACCGCGCCAGGCCCGTGCTGGTTTACATTTAGGACCGATGAGTCGGATTCGAGAGATGCGACCGTCCTCTGCGCTTGTATTCGCCTGTGCAGCCCTGATCGCTTTGGCTGCATCGCCCCCGGCGCCAGCTCTCGGTACGACCGGGGGGAGGTAACCCGAGCCGATGCCAGCCCGGACTGGCTGCACGGCAGCATCGCGGGGTACGTGACCGGACTCCCACCAAGCCGTTATCCAGAGACGGGCGCGGAGATTTGGGATGCATTCGCCTTCGTCCAGCCGGCCAGCTATGCGTGTTATTCGTTCACTCCCCACTACATGGGGGACAAGAGGGTCAAGTTGGCGTGGCGCGGAACGACCTCATTCGACATTGCCGACTTTCCACTTGACGGCTCCTATGGCCAGCGCGTGTGTCTGTACGAGCACCACGAATTCCTCCAGCTTCCGGACGGAGGCGGGTACTACCGCCTGCTCGCAGACCGACTCCTGGCCGTTCCGCAGCCGGCAGCGGCCAGCGCCGCAAAAGCCTCAAAGCGCCCCGCAAGCAACGCTGTCCAAGACGACTGCTCGTTCCCGCGCAAAGGCCGCGCTGAAGCGACGATTCGGGCCGCAAGTACAGGCATGGCAAGCAAAAGCGCCTGCACTGCGTACTGACGGTCATCGACGCGATACCGCTGCTCCTTCTCGTTTCGCTATCGGCAGCAGCGTCAGGCCGGCAAGGTGATCGTTCGGCAACAGCCGAACGGCACTGTGGCCGCGACCGTCAAGCTCAGCTAGGCGCCGGGTTAAGTGGCTACGCCCGCAGCTTGTAACCCCGCGAGAACAGCCGCAGGTTCACCGTGAACAGCGCGGCGGTCGCGATCGTCAGGAAGAGCAGCGACAGCGCCACGTTGGCCTCGGCGTAGCCGAGGAAGCCATAGCGCACCAGCGCGATCATGTAGTAGACCGGATTGAAGTGGGTCAGGGTCTGGAACGGCTCGGGCAGCAGGGAGGCGGAGTAGAACACGCCGCCGAGGAAGATCAGCGGCTGGAGCACGAAGGTCTGCGCGATCGCGACGTCGTCGAACTGCTCGGCTCGCACGCCGATCAAGACGCCGAGCTGGGCGAAGAAGAAGCCCACCAGAAAAAGCCCGGGGATCAGGATCAGGATGTGGTCCACGGGCAGGTCCACCAGGAACGAGGCGGCGGTGAAGGTCAGCACCGAGACCAGAGGCCGCGCATGAAGCCGCCGAGCGAGAAGGCCAGCAGCAGCTCGAGCGGCGAGGCCGGCGAGGACAGCTGGTCCTGGATCGCGCCCTGGAACTTCTGCTGGAGGATCGACGAGGCGTTGTTGGAGAAGGCGTTGATCGCCCACGCCATCATGATCAGGCCGGGAATCACGAACACGACGTAGTCGATGCCGTGCAGCTGGTCGATTCGCGACCCGAGCGCGGCCCCGAACACGGAGATGTAGAGGAACGTCTCCAGCAGCGGCGCGCCGATCGTCTGCTTCTTGATCTTCATGAAGCGGTTGACCTCGCGCCGCGAGAGCGTGAAGAAGCGAATCTGGGCGGCGCTCACGACGCGAGCTCCTCGACGTCGACATCCACTTCGACGCGAGAGCGCGAGAGCTCCTTGCGTCCCACGAGTGCGAGGTAGGCGTCCTCGAGGTTCGCGACGCCGTACTTTGCCGCCAGCTCGGTGCTCGAGCCCTGAGCGATGATCTCGCCGCTGTTGATGAAGGCGATCTTGTCGCAGAGCTGCTCCGCCTCTTCGAGGTAGTGCGTCGTCAACAGGATCGTGGTGCCCTCCTGGTTGATGCGCTGGACGTAGTGCCAGAGCTCGAGCCGCAGCTCGATGTCCACGCCGGCGGTGGGCTCGTCGAGGATCAGCAGTCGGGGCCGGTGCATGAGCGCGCGGGCAAGGATCAACCGCCGCTTCATGCCGCCGGAGAGGGTGCGAGTGCGCTCGTTTCGCTTCTCCGTGAGCGAGAACGTCTCGAGCAGCTCCTTCGCGCGCTCACGGCGCTCGCGCTTGGGCATCCCGAAATAGCCGGCGTGGTAGTCGAGCGTCTCCTCTGCGGTCAGGAACCAGTCGAGGTTCAGCTCCTGCGGCGCCAGCCCGACGGCCTGACGCGCCTCGCCGTAGTGGTCGATGGCGTCGTGGCCGAACACCCGGATCGAACCCGATGTCGGCTGCGCCAGTCCAGTCGCGCAGTGGATCAGCGTGGACTTGCCGGCGCCGTTCGGGCCCAGCAGGCCGAAGAACTCCCCGGCCTCGACGTCGAGAGAGACGTCGTGCAGCGCCTCTACCCCGGTTGGATAGCGCTTCGTCAGATCTTCGATATGCAGGGCCTTTTCGTTCACCGTGCCCCCAACGTTACTTGTGTCCAGATTCACGCCTTGATGGTTTCAAACCGGATTCGGCGGGAAAGCAAAACGCTGAGGCTGCCCCCAGCCTCCTCCGTAGGGGAGCGTCGAACCGGAAGGAGACCGATGAAACAGAAGATGGCGATGGTCTGCGTCCTCGCGCTCGCACTGGCGATCGCGCTGTTCGCGCCGGCCACAGCCTCGGCGTGGGCGCCGGCCGGCCAAGCCACCGTCCACCCGGGAGTGCAGACCTTCACGGACGGAGCGCAGTGCACTTCGAACTTCGTCTTCACCGAGGGAACGAACGTCTACCTGGGCCAGGCGGCTCATTGCTCGGGCACCGGCGCGCAGACCGACACCAACGGCTGCAACACGGGCTCGCTGCCGATCGGAACGCCGGTCGAGATCGACGGCGCCAGCCGGCCGGGGACGCTCGTCTACAACTCCTGGTTGACCATGCAGGCGAGAGGCGAAACGGACCCTGACGCCTGTGCGTACAACGATTTCGCGCTGATCAGGATCGATCCCGCCGATGTCGCGAACGTGAACCCCTCGGTACCGGGGTTCGGCGGCCCCACCGGGGTCGGCGCCGCGGCGGACGGCTCGACGGTCTACTCGTACGGGAACTCGAGTCTGCGCGCGGGCGTGACCAAGCTCAGCCCCAAGCAGGGAATCGTGGTCCAGAGCGAGGGCAACGGCTGGAGCCGCACCGTCTACACGGTGACGCCCGGGATCCCGGGTGACTCCGGGAGCGGCTTCCTGAACAGCACGGGCGGAGCGATCGGCGTGCTCAGCACGCTGCAGATCCTGCCCACGGCCGGTTCCAACGGAGTCGGCGACCTCGGCAAGGAGCTCTCCTACATGCGTGCGAACAGCACGTTCTCGGGCGTGCAGCTCGAGCCGGGCACGGAGCCCTTCAAGCCCGACATCGTGGGCGCCATCCTGGGCGCCTGAACTCCGGATTTCTTCGGCGGCGGCGCGCTCCGGTGCGCCGCCGCTTCGCAATACTTTCGGTCGTGCCCGAGAACGTCGAGCCGTTTCTGCGCCTGAGCGACGCCTTCAACCGCCGCGACATCGAGGAGCTGTGCGAATTACTCGATCCGGACGTCGAATGGATACCGATCATGGCGGTCCTGGAGGGTCGGGTTTACCGCGGCCACGAGGGCGTCCGGCAGTGGGTCGAGGACCTGGCAGCCGACTGGGAGTACTTCGAGACCCATCAGGAGCACTTCAGGCAGATCGGCGATCGTGTCCTGATCTTCGGGCGCTGGCGCGCCCGCGCGCGCACCAGCGGCGTCGAGCTCGACAGCGAGCAGGCCACCTGGTTGATGGACATGCAGGACGGCAAGGTGGTGCGGCTCCAGACGTTCACCGACCGCAAAGAGGCGCTGAAGGCAGCCGGGGTGTCGAAGGAGGAGCTCGCCTGACGGGATAGCAATGCTCGGCCAAGCAGGCGTTTTGCCCTGGAACACTGGCCCCGGCCGTGCAAAAATACGAGGCCTCATCCGCGCGAGGACATATCGACCCCGTGCGGGAAAGGGGCCGCCTATGGGGACGAAGAGCTGAAGTAGTCAGCGAGAGAGCCGGGTCGACGACCCGGCTCTCCACTTTTCCGCAAATAGCGGGAATCCTCATCCGCCGCCCTGTGACGTCCGGCGGCCGCTCCGGATACATTCTCGCCAGGCGCTCGACCCGCGAGCGCCGGTTCGCAGCGAGGACGAAATTTGATCTTGGCCCTGGCTCGTAGTCGAGCTTCATTCGTGCTCCGCCATGCCCTCGGCATGGCGGCGTTGGCGGGTGCGATGAGCGTGCTGGCCGCGTTCGCGCCGGGCGCGATGGCCGCCCAGACGATCGTCTCGCTCACGTTCGACGACGGCATCGCGACGCAGAACTTTGCCCGCACGCAATTGACCGCGCATGGCATGCGCGGCACCTTCTACATAAACAGCGGCGACGTCGGGCAAAATCCGTACAACATGGTCTGGTCCGACGTCGATGCGCTGAACGCGGCCGGCAACGAGATCGGCAGGCCACACCGTCGATCACGTGCGGCTCACCAACCTCACGCCCGCCCAGCAGCATCAGCAGATCTGCGACGACGCCGATGCGCTGCGCGCCCGCGGCTACACGATCACGAGTTTCGCCTATCCGTTCGGCGCCGGCAGCACGCACGCCCACCGTCCGATCCGCGCTGGTCGACTGCGGCTTCGTCTCGGCCCGGCTGTACGGGGAACTGAGGGGTTCCGACTGTCCCGATCCGGACTGCCCAACCGCGGAGTCGATCCCGCCGGCCGATCCCTATGCCGTCAACAGCACAGGCTTCGAGACCGGCGCGCTGACGCTCCAGAAGCTGCAGACCTGGGTCACCCAGGCCGAGAACAACGGGGGCGGCTGGGTCCCGGTCGTGTTCCACGACATCTGCAACGCCTGCGACGACGCGAGCGTCTCGCAGTCCGTCTTCCAGGCGTTCCTCGACTGGCTGCAGCCCCGGGCCGCGAACGGCACGATCGTCAAGACGATGCGCGAGGTGATGCTGATGAACCCGGGCTACCTCCGTCCGAAGGGCGCCACGCCGTTCCGGGTGCCGCTGGTGCCGGCCTACGACGCTTGCGCCGCGCCCGACACGACGCATGGTGGGCCGCTCGCGTTCGACTCGTGCCGCAGCCCTCACGAGAGCTCGGGCTTTCTCACGGTCGGAACCTCGGACGCCAACGGCAAGCCCGCGCGCTCGATCGGATCGCTCACCCTGCGGACGATCGTCGGCAATCCGGTCACGACCACCGACGAGGCGGACGTGCGAATCGACCTGTCACTCACCGACGTGCGGAAGCGAACCGACCTCTCCGACTACACCGCCGAGCTGACGGCAGTGCCCAGGATCAGGCTGACCGACCGGCTGAACGGGCCCCAGCAGACCGAGCCCGGCACGACCAGCGACTTCGACTTCGACTTCGCGGTGCCGTGCGCCGGCACGAGCGACACGACGGTCGGCTCCACCTGCTCGCTTTCGACCACGGCCGACGCCCTCAAGCCGGGCATGGCGAAGGAGGGCAGGCCGCGCGGTCTGGGGCCTCGCCAAGGTCCTGATCGACGACGGCGGGCCGGACGGCATCGCCTCGACCAAGAACAACACGCATTTCGCCGCTCAGGGCCTGTTCGCTCCCTGAGGCCGCCTGCCCGAATTACAGCCGCGTCATCTCCGTTGCGCGCTTTGTCAGCGCGCTTGTAAGCTGAGTCCCTGCACGGATGCCCGGCGCATGGATGTGCCGGAGAGGGGGGTCTCGAACTTCTTGGCCGAAGAGCGATCGTTGGCGCTGCATCGAGCAGCCATGCGGCTGGCATGCCTCGTGCTGCTCGCATTTGCCCTGCTGCCCTCGGCGGCTCAGGCGCAGACGATCGTGTCGTTCACGTTCGACGACGGCATCCAGACGCAGATGCAGGTGCGCCCGGCGTTGCTGTCGCACGGCATGCGGGGGACCTTCTACATCAACAGCGGCACGGTCGGCGCGGACAGCTATCTCATGACCTGGGCGGACGTGAACACCCTCCACGCCGACGGGAACGAGATCGGGAGCCACACGATCGACCACCGGCGGCTGAGCGACCTCAACGCAACCGAGCAGCGCCGCCAGATCTGCGACGACGCGACGGCCCTGCGCTCGCATGGCTACGTGATCAACACGTTCGCCTACCCCTACGGAGCGGGGAGTGGAAACGCGAACGTCAGGCAGGCGCTCCTCGACTGCGGCTTCATCGCGGCGCGGAAGTTCCAGGACCTGTACAGCGAGGGCTGCACGAGCTCCGACTGCCCCTTCGCGGAGTCGATACCGCCGCCGGACCCATACGGCATCAGGACGCCCGAGTGGCAGGCGGACGAGTACACGCTTGCGGAGCTGCAGAGCTATGTGACCCAGGCCGAGGCGCACGGGGGAGGATGGGTGCCGCTCGTCCTCCACGACTTCTGCAACAGCTGCGCGGACTCGTCCGTGCGGGTGGCGACGTTCACCGCATTCCTGGACTGGCTGCAGCCGCGGGCCGCGAACGGCACGATCGTGAAGACGGTCCGCGACGTGGTCACGCCCACGGCCCCCTCGGCCGACATCAGCGTGACGCAGACCGATTCGCCGGACCCGGTGACAGTCGGCGGGAACGTCACCTACACGATGAAGGTCCGCAACCTGGGCACGAACCCGGCCGCCGCGGTCACGCTCTCCGACCCGCTGCCGGCGGGGCTCACGCACGTGTCAAGGACCACCACGAAGGGAACCTGCTCCGGCACGACCACGGTCACCTGCAACATCGGCACGGTCAACACCGGCGCCGCGAACGAGGTCACGGTCACCATCGTCGCAGCCACGGGGCCGGCTGCCGTGCCGAGCGTCACCAACACGGCGACCGTCACGACCTCGTCGTCGGACTCGAGCTCGGCGAACAACCAGGCGAGCGCCTCCACGACCGTGAACCCGTCGGCTGACCTCAGCCTGACGAACACCGACTCGCCGGATCCCGTCGCGGTCGGGGGGAACGTGACCTACACGCTCACGGTGCACAACAACGGCCCCAGCCCTGCCGCCGGCGTGACCGTTTCGGATCCGTTGCCCGCCAGCCTCACGAAGGTCTCGGCCACATCCACCCAGGGCACCTGCTCGGGCACGACCACGATCAGCTGCAACCTCGGCACGGTCAACGCCGGCGCCGCCGACGACGTGACGGTCACGATCGTGGCGACAGCGGGATAGGCGGCCGTCCCGAGCGTCACCAACACGGCCACGGCCTCGTCGTCGACCGGCGACCCGAGCGCGTCGAACAACCAGGCGAGCGCGGCCACGACCGTGAACCCCTCGGCCGACCTGCAGATCACCGCGGCCGACGCGCCCGACCCGGTGGTCGTGGGCGGCAACGTCACGTACACGCTCACGCTCCGCAACAACGGCCCCAGCCCGGCCGCCGGCGTGACCGTCTCGGACACGTTGCCGGCCGGCCTCACGCACGTGTCCACGACGACCACGAAGGGCACCTGCTCCGGCACCGCCACCGTGAGCTGCAACCTCGGCACGGTCAACGCGGGGGCCGCCAACGACGTCACGGTCACGATCGTCGCGAGCGTGGGGCAGGCCGCGGTGCCGAGCGTCACGAACACCGCGTCGGCCTCGTCCTCGACCGGTGACCCGAGCGCCGCCAACAACCAGGCGAGCGCCGCCACGACCGTGAACCCCTCGGCCGACCTGCAGATCACCGCGACCGACGCGCCCGACCCGGTGTTCGTGGGCGGAAACGTGACCTACACGCTCACGGTGCACAACAACGGGCCCAGCCCCGCTGCCGGCGTCACCGTCTCCGATTCGCTGCCGGCCGCGCTCACACTGGTGTCCGCCACCTCGACCAACGGGACGTGCTCCGGGCACCACGACCGTGAGCTGCGCGATCGGCACGATCAACGCCGGCGCCGCCAACGACGTGACGTCACGATCGTGGCGCACGGCGGGTCAGGCCGCGGTGCCGAGCGTCACCAACACGGCCACGGCGTCGTCGTCGACGGGGGACCCGAGCGCGGCGAACAACCAGGCGAGCGCCGCCACGACCGTGAACCCCTCGGCCGACGTGCAGATCACCGCGACCGATGCGCCCGGACCCGGTCCTTGTGGGCGGCAACGTCACCTACACGCTCACGCTCCGCAACAACGGCCCCAGCCCGGCCGCCGGCGTGACCGTCTCGGACACCTTGCCGGCCGGCCTCACGCACGTGTCCACGGCGACCACGAAGGGCACCTGCTCGGGCACCGCCACCGTCAGCTGCAACCTCGGCACGGTCAACGCCGGGGCGGCCAACGACGTGACGATCACGATCGTGGCCGACGGCCGGGCAGGCTGCCGTGCCGAGCGTCACCAACACCGCCACGGCCTCGAGCTCGACGGCCGATCCGAGCCCAGCGAACAACCAGGCGAGTACCGCCACCGCCGTCGACCCCGTCGCCGACCTCCAGATCTCGAACGCCGATTCGCCCGACCCTGTCGACGGTCGGCCATAACGTCACCTACACGCTCACGCTCCGCAACAACGGCCCCAGCCCGGCCGCCGCCGTGAGGTCTCGGACCCCTTGCCGGCCGGCCTCACGCACGTGTCCACCACGACCACGAGGGCACCTGCTCCGGCACCGCCACCGTGAGCTGCAACCTCGGCACGGTCAACGCGGGGGCGGCCAACGACGTGACGGTCACGATCGTCGCGACCGTGGGGCAGACCGCGGCGCCGAGCGTCACGAACACCGCCGGTGTCTCCTCCACCACCGCACGATCCCAGCGCTTCGAACAACCAGGCGAGCGCCGCCACCACGGTGAGCCCGTCCGCGGACCTTCAGCTCTCGCAGAGCGACTCTCCCGACCCGGTCCAGACCGGCGACGACCTCACGTATTCGCTCACGGTCCACAACGATGGCCCGAGCCCGGCGGGCGGCGTGAGCGTCTCCGACCCCCTCCCTTCGGGAGTCACGCTGGTCTCGGCCACGCCAAGCCAGGGCACCTGCGCCGGTACCACCACGGTCGCCTGCGACCTGGGCACGATCGCCGCCGGTGCGGCGCACGACGTGACCGTCACGATCATCGTGAGGCCGGAGCCCGGGGCGGTCCCGAGCGTCACCAACACGGCCACCGTGTCCTCCTCGACGTCCGACCCGAGCCCGGGCAACGACCAGGCGACGGTTGAAACAACGGTCATCGCCCCACCGGCCGCGGACCTGCAGCTCTCCAAGAGCGACGCACCCGATCCCGTCCAGGTGGGCGCCGACGTCATCTACACGGTCACGGTGCACAACGCCGGCCCGGAAGCAGCATCGGAAGTGACCGTGTCGGACCCGCTGCCGTCGGGCCTCTCGCTCGTTGCCGCCACGTCCACGCAGGGCACCTGCTCCGGCACCGCCACGATCACCTGCACGCTCGGCACCGTGAACGCGGGCACCGCCCACGACGTGACGATCACGATCATCGCGACCGCCGGCGAGGCGGCAGCGCCGAGCGTCACCAACACCGCGACCGTGTCGCTCCGCGACCGCCGATCCAAGCTCTTCGAACAACGAGGCCGCCGCCGACACGACCGTGAACCGGATTCCCGCGGCGGACCTGCAGCTCTCGACGAGCGACTCTCCCGATCCGGTCGAGGTCGGCGGCGACCTCACCTACACGCTGACCGCGCACAACGACGGGCCTGACACGGCGACCGCCGTGAACGTCTCCGATCAGCTGCCCGTAGGTGTGACGCTCGTGTCGGCGACGGCGAGCCAGGGCACCTGCTCCGGAACCGCGACCCTCACCTGCGACCTCGGCTCCCTCGCGGCGGGCGCCGCGAACGACGCCACCGTCACGATCGTCGTGCGGCCGGGCGAGAGCGCGATGCCGAGCGTCACCAACACGGCAACCGTGACCTCCATGACGGGCGACCCGAGCATGTCGAACAACATCTCGGGCACGGAGACGACGGTCGAGCCCCAGCGGTTCGCCGATCTGTCCCTCCAGCAGAGCGACGCGCCCGACCCCGTCGAGGCCGGCAACGACATCACCTACACGCTCACCGCGCACAACGACGGCCCCGACCGCGGCCGCCGGCGTGACCGTCTCCGACCCGTTGCCGGCGGGCCTGTCGCTCGTGTCGGCCACCCCCAGCCAGGGCAGCTGCGCGGGCACGGACACCGTCACCTGCGACCTCGGCACGGTCGAGGCCGGCGCCGCCCACGACGTGACCGTCACGATCGTCGCGACCGCCGGGCACGGCGCGGTGCCGAGCGTCACCAACACGGCCACCGTGTCCGCCGGCACGGCCGACCCGAACGCGTCGAACAACGAGGCAAGCGCCGACACGACCGTCGACCCCGCGGCCGATCTCCAGCTCTCGAAGACCGGTTCCCCCGACCCGGTGACCGTGGGCGACGATGTGACCTACACGCTGACCGTCCACAACGCCGGTCCCAGCCCCGCGGCCGCGGTGAGCGTCTCGGACGCGCTCCCTGCGGGCCTGTCGCTGGTGTCGGCAGTCTCCAGCTCAGGGCAGCTGCACGGGAACCGCCACGATCGATCTGCGACCTCGGGACGGTCGACGCGGGCGCCGCGCACGACGTCACGATCACGATCGTCGCGACCGCGGGCGAGGCGGCGCTCCCGGCCGTCACGAATACCGCGGCAGTCTCTTCGACCACCGCGGATCCGAATACGCCGAACAACGAGGCGAGCGCCGAGACGACCGTCGCAGCCGCCTCCGTCGGCAGACCTGCAGCTCTCGATCGTGGACGCGCCCGACCCCGTCGAGGCCGGCAACGACGTCACCTACACGCTCACCGCGCACAACGACGGCCCCGACGCGGCCGCCGGCGTGACCGTCTCCGACCCGTTGCCCGCGGGCCTGTCGCTCGTGTCGGCCACCCCCAGCCAGGGCACCTGCGCGGGCACGGACACCGTCACCTGCGACCTCGGCGCGGTCGAGGCCGGCGCCGCCCACGACGTGACGGTCACGATCGTGGCGGCCGTCGCACCGGGGACGGGCCCGACGATCACGAACACCGCCGGAGTCTCCTCATCCACGCCGGACCCGACCTCGGCGAACGATCAGGCGAGCACGGACACGACCGTCAGCGCCCCGGCGGGTTATCCACGTCCCAAGGGAGCAACGCCCCTGCGCGTCGCGCTGGTGCCGGCCCACCAGGAGTGTGTGACGGCGAACTCGGCGCACGGACCGCCCCTGGCGCATGACTCCTGCAGCCCGCCCCTGCGCGCCTCCGGGGAATTGACGATCGGCTCGCCCGATTCGAACGGCGTCGGCGCGAACTCGAGTGGATCCGTGACGATGAAGGTGGTCAACGGCAGCACGGCGACAAGCGCAGACGAAGCCGACGTGACGATCGCCGTGTCCATCACCGACGTGCGGCGTGCGAGCGACCTGGGCGATTACGGCGGCGAGCTGAGCGCGCGGGCGAGGATCCGGTTGACCGACAGGCTGAACAGCCCCGGCGGCACCGACGCCGGCACCGTGAGCGACTTCGATCTCGGCTTCGCGGTCCCGTGTACGCCGACCGTGGCGCCGGGAACCGGATCGATCTGCTCGGTGACCACCACCGCCGACGCAGTCACGCCCGGCATGGTGGTCGAGCGCACGCGCTCCGTGTGGGAGCTCGGGCGGATTGCACTGGACGACGGCGGGCCGGACGGCCTCGCCGCGACCGACAACAACGAGACCTTCGCGGTCCAGGGCGTCTTCGTCCCCTGAGCGCCGCGTCGGCCGTAAGCGGCACTGCTAGATTGGACGGGCGCCGCGCACAGCGGCCGATCTTGGTGGGCGTAGCTCAGTAGGTAGAGCTCCTGGTTGTGGTCCAGGTGGTCGCGGGTTCGAGTCCCGTCGCTCACCCCATTGGAAAGCCCCGCTACGGCGGGGTTTTTCTTAGACGATTCTTACACTCACTCATGGTCATCTCAGCTTCGCCGGGAACCATGTTTCCACCACTGATGTTGGGGTAGGGGACAAGGACATCGACGAAGGAGAACGGATGACTCGCAGTCGAAATATCGCGGAACCGAGGGACGAGAAACAGCATCGGTCTATGACCAGGACCGATCACGGCATCGGCAAGTCGCAGCGCACGCGGCCCGCGAGGCTACGCGCAGACGGCCACCCGAAGCCGACGCGCACACCTGACCGGCACAGCGAAGTCGCGGCTCCGCCGGCAGGGCCAAGCAGCGCTCGAGCGCCGGCGGCGGAATCTGCTCACACCGGGAACGACAGGTTGTCCGACGTGGCCGCGGTCTCGTTGCTCGTCTTGGGCTACGTCTGCGATGGTCGTCTTCTTCGTGGGGCTCGCTGTCGGTTTCTAGCGCGGCGCTGACGGCCGCGGGGTGCGGGTCTCTCTCTACGGCAGGCAGTCCGAGACGAGCAGCGCCTCGTCGGACGAGGGCGGTTCCTCTTCGTCGGGGACCGCAATCACGTTGCCCTTGTGCTCGAGCCCGTCGGTGGAGAGATCCTCGGCTGCCCGCTCGGCGGCCGCCGCGTCCGGGGAGTAGTAGAGGTGCGCCGCGTGCGCCGTGTCGGGCCAATAGACCACCAGCACTCGCTTCGCATCGTCTGCCTCAGGCGCGCCGGGGGCCCGGTCGAGCTCCGCAATCTCGGCGCCGGGCTTGGCCGTCAGCGCACCCGCCCCCTCGAAGCAGTACGTGAGCTGCGCCACCGCGTCGCGCTCGCCGGCGGTGACGGGGCCCGACTGCTTGGAGCCGCCGTCATCTCCGCCACAACCTGCCACGCCGAAGGCGACGACCATCAGCACGACCGTGCGAGCGAGCAGCTAGTCCTCCTGCCGAAGGGGTCGTGCTCGTTGCGTTGATCGCGGCGCGGTCGACCGCTTGGCGACCTTCGCGGCTCGCGACTTGGGACGTGTCTTCGGGGCGACCCGCGGTGGGGCTGACAGCTTCACCAGCTCGGCCATGCCCTGCTCGATCCCCTCGCACAGCACGTCGATGTCGGGCGCGGTGTCGTAGTCGCCCGTGACGCCGAAGTTGAGCGCGCCGTCGTAGGAGAAGATCGCCACGCCGACCCGGACCCTGCCGCCCAGCGGGACGTACGGGAACGCCTCCAGCAGCCGGCGCCCGGCGGCGTACAGCGGGATACTGCGGCCCGGGCACGTTGGTGGTGACCGTGTTGACGTTGCGCTGAGGGACGCGCGTCGCGACGCGCTCGCCGAGCGCGAGCAGCATCGGCGGGGCGAAGCCCGAGAGCGAGGTCAGGCACCTCGCCCGCGACCGCCTGCTTCGACTCCTTGAGGCCCTCCATCTGCGCGCGGATCGAATCGAGCCGCTCCGCCGGGTCCTCGATGCCCGACGGGCAGCTCGGCGAACATCGCCGAGACCCGGTTGTTGTAGGTGCCGCGCTCGCCGGGCGACGCGCACCGACACCGGCACCATCGTCCGCACCACGCGGTCGATCGACTCGCCGCGGGAGCGGCAGCAGCTCCCGGAAGCCGTTCGTGATGCAGGCCAGCACGACGTCGTTGACGGTGCCGCCGAGTGCTCGCGCGGACCGCCTTCACGTCGGAGAGCTGCGAGCGCGCCCAGCTCCAGCGGCGGTGCGGGCCGATCGGCCCGTTGAGCGAGGAGGGCGGCGGTGCGCCGGACGAGGCCCCGCATCCCGATCATGCGCGCGCGCCGTGTCCTCGAGGAGCGCGCGGCGAACTGGCGCGGCGCGCGCACCGCCGCCCGCGCGGCGCGGATCGCCTCGTAGGGGCTGACCGTGCGCTCGACCAGTGCGTCCGCCAGGAGGCGCGTACCGGACGGCGCCGCCTCGGGCTTCCAGGCGTCCTGGCGCGACGGACGACGGGCTTGCGCTCGCTGGTCGAGGATCACGGTCAGGAGATCGGTGCCGGAGACGCCGTCGACCATGCAGTGATGGACCTTGGAGACGAGCGCCCAGCGGCCCTCGCCCGAGGCCCTCCACCATCCACATCTCCCACAGCGGCTTGGCCCGGTCGAGCTGCTGGGACATGATCCGCCCGACCAGGTTGCGCAGCTCCTCCTCGCCGCCCGGCGCGGGCAGGGCCGTGCGCCGCAGGTGGTAGCCGAGGTTGAAGTGGGGGTCGTCCACCCACACGGGACGGCCCATCGCGAGCGGCACGAAGCGGACGACCTGCCGGTAGCGCGGGACCAGCGCGAGCTTGCCCCCGACCATCTCGAGCACGTCCTCGAACGGCGGCGGCGGCCCCTCGAGGATCGTCACCGAGCCGATGTGCAGCTGGGTCACGTGGTCCTCCAGGTGCAGGAACGACGCGTCCAGGGGGCTCATTCGGTGCATGCGGTCTCGATCCTACTCCGGGCCGCTGCCGGCCGTTTCCCCCGCCCTCCGGGCAAAAGACCCGTCCGACAGACCTCCTAGCGTCTTTCCACGACGTCCGAACAGGAGGAGTTGTCGTGAACAAAACAGAGTTGGTGGACCAGATCGCCGCGAAGTCGGACCTGAGCCGCCGCGAAGCAGAATCGGCGGTCGACGCCGCTCTCAAGACGATCGAGGAGCAGCTCGCTCGCGGGGGTGAGATCACCCTCACCGGGTTCGGCAAGTTCCACGTCGCCGATCGCGGCGCCCGCACCGGCCGCAATCCTCAGACCGGGCAACCGATCGAGATCAAGGCATCGCGCGTCCCTCGCTTCAGCGCAGGGTCGAAGCTCAAGCAGGTCGTCAACAGCTAGCGCGGCCCACGTTCTCCCGGAAAGGCCCCGCGCCCGCGTGGGGCCTTTCTTCTGTTCCTGTCGTCACTCTTCGAACCGAGTCAAGCGTGACTCGGTTCGGCGCTTCTGCGTGCTAGAGTCCCCCGCCGTTAGGGGAGAACGGAGCGCGGGCAGGATCTATACGCGTTCCGACGCACATAGGAGGTATTGATGCGACTTCGAAAAGGGTTTGCGTCGCTTACGCTCGTGCCCGCGCTCCTGTTGGTGATGCTCATCGGCGCGCCTTCGGCAAGCGCGGTGTCGGTCGACAAGGTCACCGGCGGCCAGTTCTCGCTGTTCGTGCCGCTTCAGACCGTCGGGGACATGTCCCGTGCCGGCCTGTTCACGCTGCCGATCGAACCGGCTTACCTGACCTTCACGCTCGAGGAGGGGCCGGCGGTCCGGTTCCCGATCTCGGATGGGACGGTCGAGAGCAGCACGATGCTCGGCACCGTCAACAGTCAGGGCGGTCTGCGTATGGAGAAGTGGTCGCCGGACGGGCGTGAAGCAGAGCGAGCTCCCGGTCACCGAGGTGAAGATCGTCAACGGCAACATGCTGGTCGGCAACGCCCTCGGGATCGTGCCGGCCCCCACCGCTGACCTGATCAACGCCACGCACAGCAAGGATCCCGTCACCGGGGTGATCCACTACGAGGCGGACGCCAAGGTGAACCTGGTCACCGCGACGATCCTCAACACGTACTTCTCGACGGACTTCTTCACGGATGGCTTCATTCTCGGCCACGTGAAGGCGGACATCCAGACAGGGCCGCTGCTCTAGTTCCGCTCGAGCTTGTGAAGCCGGCCGGCATCCGCCGGCCGGCTTCGCGCTTTCTGGACGGCTGCGCCGGGGTAGAGCCGCGTTGCGATGATTCGCCGGTGAGCACGGCCACCCGTCCGCATCACGCCCACGTGAGCGCCGTGCTGCGTTCGGAAGACCGGGTCACGCCGCTCGAGCTCTTCTTCGACCTGGTCTTCGTCCTGGCGCTCACCCAGTGCACGGCTTTGATGGCCGGCAACCCGACGTGGGAAGGGCTCGCCCAGGGTTTGCTCGTGCTCGGGGTCCTGTGGTGGTCCTGGGTCGGCTATGCGTGGCTGACGAGCGTCGTGGACCCGGAGGAGGGGATCGTCCGTCTCACGATCCTGGCGGCGATGGCCGGGTTGCTGGTGGCGGCGCTCTGCGTGCCCCAGGCGTTCGGAGATCTCGCGCTGCTCTTCGCGGGCTGCTACGCGGCCGTGCGCATTGCGCAGATAGTGCTGTTCGTCGTGGCGAGCCGCGACGACCCCGGCCTGCGGCACTCCGTCTGGGGCCTGGCCGTGAGCACCGCGATCGGTGTCGGCCTGCTGGTCGCGGCTTCATTCGCTGACGGGGCGCTTCAGGGTGGCCTGTGGGCGCTCGCCCTGCTACTCGACATGGGCGGCCCCTACCTGATCGATGCAGAGGGTTGGAGGATGGCTCCCAGCCACTTCGCGGAGCGCCACGGGCTGATCGTGATCATCGCGCTGGGAGAGTCGATCGTCGCGATCGGCGTAGGCTCGGAAGTGGGGGTGGACGCGGGAGTGGTGGCCGCGGCGGTGCTCGGCATGGCCGTAGCCGGAGCGCTTTGGTGGCTCTACTTCGACGTGGTGGCGCTGGTGGCGGAGCGCCGCCTCGTGAATGCGGCGCCCGGACGTGAGCGCAACCTGATCGCTCGCGACTCCTTCTCGTATCTACACCTCCCGATGGTGGCCGGCATCGTGCTGCTCGCGCTTGGGGCTGAAGAAGACCCTCCAGCACGTGGAGGACCCGCTCGCGTTCGTGCCGGCCTTCGCGATGCTCGGCGGCACCGCGCTCTACCTGCTGGCGCACGTGGCGTTTCGGTGGCGGAACGTCCACCGTTTCAGCGGCCAGCGGCTGCTGTGCGCTGCGCTGCTGCTCGCGCTCCTGCCGGCCGCGACCGAGTTGCCTGCGCTTGCGACGCTAGCGATCCTCGCGAGCGTGCTGACCGCGCTGATCGTGTTCGAGTCGTTTCGCTACGCGGAGCTCCGGAACAGGCTCCGCCACCAGCTCGCGACCGAACCCGCCCGGGATCAGTAAGCGATCGATCAGGCCCAGAAGCCGGCCGTCGGCGACCGGTGCGGGAACTCGGAGAAGGTCACGACCAGCGAGACCATGCCGATCACGTCGTCTCCGTCCATGACCGGCAGATGGGTCAGGTGCGCGTCCGACATCATGCCCCACGCGTCGGCAAGCGCCGCGTTCGGCGCGATCGTCGGAAACCGGCCCGGCTTGCGCCCGATCGCGGCGAGCAGGTCGAGCACCGATGCCCCCGACTGCGTGACCGCGCGTGGCGGACGCCGCCACCGTGCGCAGATACGGGAGATCTCGCACGGCCACGATCTGGCAGACGACGGGGCTGCCGCCGTTTGATCTCTGGATGACGGGAAGGGCCTCGCATCCGGTTCGCTCGATCTCCTGGAGCACGTCGCCGAGCGTCGCCTCCTCGTCGAGCGCCGAGGCCCTTCGCATCACCTCCTTGACCATCATGGTGGGAGGATCGACGATCGCCGGCCGGTGCGTCATTGGACCGGTGGCCAAGATTTCGCGAGCCGTGCCTGGACCGCGTGGCTGCGGTTTGGTTGTTTAAAGTCGCGCGCGGATGGAGCTGTCGGGAAAGGTCGTGGCTGTCACCGGGGGCGCCTCGGGCATCGGTCGCGCGCTCGCCCAGCGCTTTGCGAGCGAGGGCGCCAAGGGGGTCGCGGTCGCCGATCTGGACGCGGACGGCGCCCGCACGGTGGCCGAGGGCATCGGTACGGACGCGCTCGGGGTCGGCTGCGACGTGGCCGCCGAGGACCAGGTCCGCGCGCTGATCGCGCGCGACCGAGGAGGCATTCGGCCCGATCGACCTCTTCTGCGCGAACGCGGGCATCGGCCAGGGGACCGGCCTCGACACGCCGGACGACGTCTGGACCCGGGCCTTCGACGTCAACGTTCGCGCGCACGTCCTGGCGGCGCGGCTCCTGGTCCCGGCCTGGCTCGAGAGGGGCGAGGGGTATTTCCTCTCGACCGCGTCGGCGGCCGGCCTCCTGACGCAGATCGGATCCGCCCCGTATGCGGTCACGAAGCATGCCGCGGTGGCGCTGGCGGAATGGCTTGCGGTCACCTACGGCGGCAAGGGGATCCGGGTCAGCTGCCTGTGTCCGATGGGCGTCGACACCGCCATGCTGAACGCGGGCCTGGACGCGGGCGACCGCGAAGGCCTCGGCGCGCGGGTGGTGGCCGCCACGGGCGAACGTACTGCAGCCCGAGGAAGTCGCCGACGCCGTGGTCGAGGCAGTTGCGCGAGGAGCGCTTCCTGATCCTACCGCACCCGGAGGTGCTCGAGTTCTTCCGTCGCAAGGGCAGCGACTACGATCGCTGGATCGCCGGCATGCAACGGCTGCAGGCGCACGTCGAGGGCGAGGCGAGCGCAGCTTCGTGACGTCCGCGCCAGAGGGCATCGACGCGCCGCGTGTCGAAGCCTGGTTCCAGGCCAACGTGCCGGGAGCGACGCTGCCGCTCGTGTTCGAGCGCGTGGCCGGCGGCCGGTCCAATCTGACCTACCGGGTCGATGACGCCGGCGGACGCGCCTTCGCCCTGCGCAGGCCGCCGCTCGGCAAGCGGCTCGGGTCGGCACACGACATGTCCCGCGAGCACAAGGCGATCGCGGCACTTGCCGACACGCCGGTCCCGGTTCCGCCGATCGTCGGGATCTGCGCCGACGAGTCGGTGAACGGCGCCCCCTTCTACGTGATGGACTTCGTGGAGGGGCCGGTCGTGCGTTCGGGCGCGGACGCGGAGCCCTTCGACGAGCCCACGCGGCGGGCGATCGGCGAGCGCGTCGTCGACACCCTGGCCGCGATCCACGACGTCGACCCCGACGCCGTCGGGCTCGGCGATCTGGGCCGGAAGGAGGACTACGTCGCACGCCAGCTGCATCGCTGGCACGGCCAGTGGGAGAAGTCGCAGACTCGCGAGCTCCCGCTCGTCGACGACCTCCACCGGCGCCTGGCTGCGCGGATTCCCGAGCAGGGCCCGGCCACGATCGTGCACGGCGACTACCGGCTGGACAACATGATCCTCTCGGAGACCGGAGAGGTGGCGGCGGTGGTCGACTGGGAGCTGTGCACGCTGGGTGACCCGCTCGCCGACGTGGGACTCCTGCTCGTCTACTGGTCGGAGCCCGATGACGAGCTGATGCCGCTCGTCGACACGGCCACCACCGCGCCCGGGTTTCCCGAGCCGGGCGGAGCTACGCGAGCGCTACGCGCAGCGCACCGGCCGCGACCTCTCCGAGATCGACTTCTACGTCGCGCTCGGCTTCTGGAAGCTGGCGATCATCCTCGAGGGCGTGTACGCGCGGTACGCGGCCGGCGCCTACGGGGGTGCCGATTCGGGCTACGAGCACTTCGCGGGGCTGGTCGAGCGGCTTGGCGCAGGCGGCGGACGAGGCGGAGCGGCGGCTGCCCTAGGTTGGTGGGTGGGGCCGGGCTGTCGGGCCTCGGAGCGTCTTTTCAAAACCGGCATGTAGGGGGTGGGGTTGTCGGGCGGTCCGAGTGCATTAGGAGCCTCGCCATTTGCTCGGCGGGCTGGACGGAAAGGTTAATTAACGGCTCTTGTGCGGAAGTCGTGATGGGCCCTTTAGAGCAAACGGATTTTGTGCGGGCTGAGGCGTACAAATCGACTTGCTCCGGGCACCCTCACGAGTTTCCTACCGGTATCGGAACCGCACAACTTGGCCATTCCGTAGCAACCACCCCGCCCGGAACCCAACCCCTTACCCAGCCGGTTTTGGTTTTGGAAGTTCCGCGCGCCCTACGGCACGAACACCGCGGAGTCCGCGAACAGTGTGTTGCCGGCCGTTGAAGCGACGCCGTCCGCGCCGCCGTCGAAGACCTGGACGTTCGGCATCTCCCAGACCGCCCTTGCGTTGGCGACCACCGCGCCAGGCGTAAGGGCGTTGACGCTGGTCGTGACCGAGCAGGTCGATCCGGCCGTGCCGACGGTGGTGGCACATGGGATCGTGAAGGTGTAAGCGGTGCTGCCGGTGGCGGGCTCGGTGAGCGATGGCCCGTTCGTGCGATCGGTGATGTTCAACGGCAGCCGCCCCTGCAGCTGCGCCGGTGTAATCGGCCAGGCCGACCTTGTTCCGGACGTCGGTCAGCGACGCGACAATGCTCACGTCCGGCGCCGCGAGCACCTTCAAGGTGACCGCGCCGATCGAGTTGGCAGCCGTGCCGTTGGCGTCGGGCGAGCCGACCGTGAGGAAGTCGGACACCTGCGCGGGCGGCGTGCACGAGGGATTCGAGAGCGGCGCTCCGTGCGTGCGATTGGCCGCGGTGCAGGGCTTGTAGGCGGGGGCCAGCGAGGCGCGCATGGGGGTTGCTCCCTTCGGGCGTGCGTATCCCGTGCCGTTCACCCACACGGCGCCTGACATTCCGGAGCCGTTCGGTCCCCCGTGGAACTCGCAGTAGTACCTGAACATGCCCGGGGCGGAAAAGGTGCGATTCACGCTCCAGGCCGCGGAGGACGGCGACGCCGGCATGTCGAAGGAGTTGTCGTCGAAGTGGACGTTGTGGATGCCGCCGCCGTTGTTCCAGGTGACCATGTCGCCCTGGTTGATGACCGACGTCTTTGGGCGTGAACTGGTTGCCCGGCGTTGCGGTGACGGTCTGGTTGGCGGCGAGGGCGGGGGCAGACTGCACGACCAAGTGCGAGCATCCCGACGAGCACGCCGACGCAGAGTCTTCTCCTCACGTAGCTAAAGACGCCTCTCGCGCCGGTTTCTTCTGTTGGCGATTCGATCGGGTCCGGGACCCAGGCGGCCGGCGATCAGTAGAGCGTGCGCACCCAGACCGTGACGAGCGTCGCGACGGCGCTCTCGACCGGTGTCCTCGGCAAGCGCCCGAGGGACTCGTGGAGGTAGCGCTCGCTCATCCAAACGAGCGCGCGGGCCGTCTCCCGGGCATCCAGCACCGGGGTGTGTCCCTGCGCAATGTCCTTCTCGATCCGCGTCGTGGTGGCTTCCACGAACCTCAGGATCAGCCCCCGGTACGTGGCCTCCACGTCGGAGTCGTGGCCGGCCGCGTCGGCGATCGCGCCCAGCACCAGACCGTGCTCGGCATAGACCGAGCCGATGCCCTCGAGCGCCTCCCGTACGTCCTCGCGCGGGTCTCCGGCACCCTCCAGCCAGCGTGACGGACATCTCGAACAGCTCCGCTCCGATCCCCTCCACGAGCCGCACCGCGAGATGGTGCCGGTCGCGGAAGTACACGTAGAAGGAGGGACGGGAGAGCGTCGTGCGGCCCATCACCTCGTCCACCGTGAGGTCTCTGAACGGCCGCTCCCGGAGGAACGCCTCGGCCGCGTCGAGGATCTCGCGCTCGGCCGACTCCGGCGACCGGCGGCGGCGCTTGGTGCGTGTCGTGAGGGCTTCCTGGGTGCTCATGGGACGACTGTCGAGGCCACCTATTGACTCCGTGTCAATAACCCTATATGTTCGACCCTCGCGCCGTCAATCGCGCCATCCCCGGCCGCAGGAGGAGAGACCGTGAGCACCACTACCCGCCGCCGCAGCATCACCAAGACGCACGAGCGCATCTCGCAGCTCGGTTGGGAGCCGGACTACTTCGAGCCCGCCGTCAAGTACCCGTCCCGCTACAAGTTCCCGGTCAAGGCCAAGGACCCGATGAAGCACATCATGCGGGAGTACCTGCCGATGGAGCTCGAGAAGGACGAGCGCGTCTACGGCGGCCACGATGCCGCGGTCCGGGCCGAGATGACCAGCAAGACCGGCCGGCGCTGGATGGAGATCATCAAGCCGTACATCGTCACCACCGCCTACGCCGAAGTCGCCGCCGGGCGCACCATGTCGATGCTGATCGACGCGATCCCGAACAACGAGCTGCGCAACGGCTACCACGTGCAGTTCGTCGACGAGATCCGTCACACCGGCATGCAGATGGCGCTCGCCCGCTGGTACGCCAAGCACGTGCCGGACCCATCCGGCTGGCACCTCGGCCCCGCGGCCCTGGCAAAGGACCCCGGCACGCGCCAGGCGCTCAACATGCTCTCGCACTTCATCGTCGGCGACCCCGTGCAATGCGCGTTCACGCTGCAGGTGGTCGCCGAGACGGCCTTCACGAATATCGCGTTCGTGGCGCTTCCCGACGTCGGCGCTCGGAACGGCGACTTCACGCTGCCGACCACTTACCTGTCGGTGCAGTCCGACGAGGCCCGCCACATCTCGAACGGCTACGCGACGCTTCTCACCGTGCTGCAGGAAGACGAGAACGCGCCGCTGATCGAGCGCGACCTCGCGCAGGCGTGGTGGATCAACCATGCCTACCTCGACGGGTTCGGCTCGGCGATCATGGAGTACAGCTCCGACGACCGCTCCGACCCCGAGAGCTACCTCGACAAGTGGGAGCGCTGGATCGAGAACGACTGGTACCGCTCCTACGTTCTGAAGCTCGGCAAGCTCGGACTCAACTTCCCGGCCGAGATGTTCGACCGCGCGCACGACCGGCTCAAGCGCGGCCTCGTCCACAAGAACATGCTGAGCTCTGCGGCCTTTTGGATGCTGCATTTCTGGCGCACGGACGGGCTCGACCGAGCGCGACTTCGAATGGCTCGAGGACAAGTACCCGGGCTGGTACGCGGAGTATGGGGCGCCGTGGGAGGCGTTCCGCCAGACGCGGCACGACCCGCAGCAGTTCAAGCACCTCCTGAACATGGCGCTCGACCAGGCGGCGCCGTCGTGCTGGGTCTGCCTGATGGGCTGCGTGTTCCCCGAAGACATGTGCCACCGCGAGTGCGACGGTCGCACCCGCTTCTACTGCTCGAAGGAGTGCATGTGGCTCGACGAGTCGAACCCGGGCCGCTACGTGGGCGACCGGAACTTCTTCGACCGCTATCACGGGTGGGAGCTGTCCGAGCTCGTGCGCGACATCGGCTTCGTGCGTGCGGACGGCAAGACGCTGATCGCCCAGCCGCATCTCGAGGAGGACCGGATGTGGACGATCGACGACGTGAAGAGCATGGACTTCCACGTCCAGAGCCCGAACATCACGGTGGCCGAGAAGCTGGGCCTGCCGAACGGCTCGTCGGTCGGTCTCGTTAGCCCGAACGGCCACCTCGACGGCGGACTGAAGGCGGCCGCGCCGTGGGGGAACGGCAACGGCGCCACGAACGGCGGGGCCAAGCACATCGAGGTTCCCAGCTGACGTGAGCCCGCGCGTCGTCTTCGAGCCGATCGGCGAGGAGATCGACTGCGACGAGGAGGAGTCGGTCCTCGACGCGGCATTCCGGCACGGCTACAACCTCGTGTACGGCTGCCGGGAGGGCCAGTGCTCGGCCTGCAAGGCGTACCTGCTCGAGGGCGAGGTCGTGCTGAAGCCCTACTCCACCTTTGCGCTGTCGGAGTCCGAGGAGTCGAACGGCTACACCCTGCTCTGCCGGGCGATGCCGGAGGAGGACCTGGTGGTCGAGCTGCTGCACTTCGACCCCGACAACTACAAGCTCGAGCACGAGATCCGCGATGGCCGCGGGATCGTGAGAGCGGTGGACTCACTCACGCACGACATCCGCCGGCTCGAGCTGGAAGTGACGGAGCCGGCCGACTTCTCGTTCGTGCCCGGTCAGTACGTCGACGTGTGGCTGCCGGACACGGACGGTGAGACGCGGCGCTCGTTCTCGATGTCCAACGTGCCGGGCGACGGCCGCATCGAGTTGATCATCAAGCGCTATCCGGACGGCCGCTTTTCGAGCCTGCTGGACGGCGAGGTGAACGTCGGGGACGAGCTGCGGTTCACGGGACCGTACGGGGCCTTCCACCTCCGGTCGACGGACAGGCCAATTCTGATGGTCGCGGGCGGCTCCGGAATGGCGCCGGTGCTGTCGCTGCTCAAGAAACTCGCGGCCGAGCGCTGCGAGAGGCCTGTGCGCTTCTTCTACGGCGCGCGGACCGAGCAGGATCTCTTCTACGTCGACGAGATCGCCGAGCTCTGCGGCGGCCTGCCCGACTTCGAGTTCGTGCCCGTGCTGTCCGACCCCGACCGCTTCGTCCACGAGGCCGCGGACGAATTCTTGGAGTCCGGGCAGATGAGCGACCCGGAGCTCTACATGTGCGGTCCGCCCCCGATGATCGACGCGATGATCGAGCTGGCGAAGGAGAAGCACGGGATCGACGAGGACCAGATCTTCCATGACAAGTTCACTACCTCCGCCGATGCGGCGGCCAGTACGGAGAACGAGACGGAGCCGTTAGGCGACGTCACCAACATGCGAGCCGGCGAAGCCGGCTGATATGTGAAGGAGGCGAGATGGCAGCAGAACCGCCCGTAAAACAAGTGGGCGACGGCAAGGGCCGGCGTGGCGAGGATCCCGAGCGCTCGTTCCAGTGGTACACGCCCAAGAAGCGGCGGGCGACGCTCTACGAGGACGTCACCGTCGACTCACAGCCGTCGATCCACCGCCACCTCGACCGCGGCTGGCCGATGTACTTCGAGAACGGGCAGGGCATGTGGTCGGACGATTCGACCGCCCTGCGCTCCGGCGATTGGTACGACTTCCGTGATCCCGGCCAGCTGTGGGAACGGAGCTACTACCAGACGGGCACGGCCTACGAGCAGCTGATCGAGGGTGCCGTCCGCACGGCGCGCCGGGAGCGGGTGTTCGACGACTTCAGCGCCGAATGGGTCGACTGGCTCCGCAAGCACTTGCAGGTGCCGGCCTTCATCGAGCACGGCATCTGGCTGGCGCTCGCGACCGCTTCGCGAGACACGCTGTCGGACACCGTCACGCATTGCGTCGCGCTCGAGGCGGCGATGAAGCAGCGCCAAGCCCAGGCCATGCTGCTGTACGGCATGGACCTCGAGGAGCATTTCGGCGACTTCCCGGTCGACCGTGCCGCGCGAGAGCTTCCTGCAGGACGACGCCTGGCAGCCGGCGCGGAGCTACGTGGAGCGCCTGCGTGCCACGACGGACTGGGGCGAGCGCGTGATCGCGACGAACGTCTGCTTCGAGCAGACGGTGGGCCTGATGATCCGCCGGGAGCTCCTGATGCGCTCGGTCCGCTTCAACGGCGACATCGTGACCCAAGCGGTGAGCCACGTCGCTCAGCTCGAATGGGAGTGGGTGCGGGGTTGGACCGTGGACCTCGTCAAGTTCGTGGCCGAGGACCCCGAGCACGGCGAGGCCAACCGCGAGGTCCTCGCAGGCTGGCTGGCCGACTGGCTGCCGCTCGCGAACGAGGCGGCCGAGGGGACACGGGCGGTGTTCGAGGACCTGCCCGCCGGGATCGCGTTCGAGGACGCACGCGTGAACGTGCGGATCGACGTGGACGCCATGATGGAAGACTGCGGGCTCACGCAGCCTGCCGCGCGCGGGAGGTGCGAGTTGAGCGAGGAGACATACGACTACGTGGGCATCGTGATGGCGAAGAGCGCGGAGGGCGACGCGGTCGCGTCGGTGCTCGGCGACAAGGAGGGAATCGAGGTGATCGAGAACCCTTCGTTCTGGGACATTCGCGCCAAGGACCGGCTCGTGATCGACTTCGACGCGGTGAGCGAGGAGCTCGGCTTCGATATAGATCCCTACGCGATCCAGCACGAGATGTCCACGCACTACGGGCGACTGATCACAACCGATGACGCACTGATGCTGTTCTCGGACCCGGTGGAAGCGATGGAGTACCTGAGCAACTGAGGAGAGGTAGATGAGTGAGCTGACCGAATCCAGGCGTGCCGTCTTGAGGGCGGTGTGCGACACCGTCGTGCCCAGCATTCCGCGTGAGCCCGACCCCGCCGGTCTGTGGGGCCGCAGCGCGACCCACATGGGCGCCGACCAGGGCATCGAGCAGGTCTTCGCGACGCTGCCGGAAGATCAGTTCGCGGGAATGATGGAACTGCTCGACGGTCTCGAGCAGCTCGGCATCACGCGCCTGTCCCAGGCCTCGCGCGAGCAGATCCTGAAGAACGTGTCGCTGTCGGGCCCCGAGGCGGCGGCGGGCGTGTCGACGCTGGTCGGCCTCACGCTCTTCATCACTTACGGCGCCCCCAACCCGGAGACCGGCCAGAACCCGAACTGGGAGGTGTTCGGCTACCCCGGGCCGACCGCCGCGCCCCCGGCGCGTCCCAAGACGATCGAGCCGATCGTGCCGGAGGACGACGAGCTGGAGCTGGAGGCCGACGTGTGCATCGTCGGCTCGGGAGCGGGTGGCGGGGTGATCGCCGGCACGCTGGCCAAGGCCGGCCTGAAGGTCTGCGTGGTGGAGGCGGCCGGGTACTTCAACGAGTCCGACTTCAACCAGCTCGAGCTGTCCGCCTACGAGAACATGTACTGGCGGGGCGGGCCTCAGCCGACGGCCGACTTCAACGTGACCGTCTACGCGGGCGCCGGCCTCGGCGGCGGGACGGTGATCAACTGGACCAACTGCCTCCGCACCCGCCCGTGGGTGAGGGAGCAGTGGGCCGCCGAGCACGGCCTCGAAGGGGTGGACGGCCCGGACTTCGACCGCCACCTCGACGCGATCTTCGAGCGCCTGCACGTCAACGACCGCTGCTCGGACCTCAACGGACCGCACCAGCGCATGCAGGAAGGCGCGGACCGGCTCGGGTGGTCGTTCCAGACGATCCTGCGCAACGCCGACGAGAGCTGCTACGACCCCGCCTCGGCGGCCTACATCGGCTTCGGCGACCAGTCCGGATCGAAGCTCAGCACGCAGCGGACCTACCTGCAGGACGCCTTCGACGCGGGCGCCGACATCGTCGTGCGCTGCACGGTCGAGCGGGTGCTCGTCGAGAAGGGCCGCGCGGTCGGCGTCGAGGGGACGTGGACCGACCCCGAGACCGGTCGCGCCGCGCGCGTCACGGTGCGCGCGCCGCAGGTCGTCGTGGCCGCCGGGTCACTCGAGTCGCCGGCCCTGCTGATGCGCTCCCAGATCGGCGGCCCGGCGGTGGGCAACCACCTCCGGATCCACCCCTGCACGGCGCTCTTCGGCATCTACGACTCGGACCAGGACGCGTGGTGGGGTCCGCCGCAGGCGGGCCTCGTGGACGAGTTCGCGGCCGTCGAGGACGGATACGGGTTCCTGGTCGAGACGACGCAGTACGCACCGGCGCTGGTCGGGTCGGCGCTGCCGTTCACGGGCGCTCACCGGCACAAGGAGATGATGGAGAGGGTTCGCTACGGCGGCACCTTCATCGGCCTCCTGCGCGACCACGGTCACGGCCGCGTCGAGATCGACGGCAACGGCCAGGCGGTCGTGCTACTACGACCTCACCGACGAGTTGGACGTGCGCAACACACACCGGGCGATCGACGCGCAGGCACGCCTGCACGCGGCGGCCGGGGCGCGCGAGATCCAGCCGATGGCGGGCGGCACGACGCGCTGGCGTGACGGAGACGACCTCGACGCGTCCATCGAACGCTGGCAGCGCGTCCCGCTCCGGGCCGGGGGCTTCCGGCTCTTCTGCGCCCACCAGATGGGCACCTGCCGGATGGGGAAGGACGCACAGACGAGCGTCGCCGACCCGTGGGGCCAACTGCACGACACCAAGGGCGTCTGGATCGGAGACGGCAGCGCCTTCCCGACCTCCTCCGGCACCAATCCGATGATCTCGATCATGGCGCTCGCGCGCCGCACCGCCGAGGCGATCGCCGCCGAGCACAAGCCCACTGCGGGCAAGGCGACACTCGAAACCGCCCACGTCAAATAACGAGGAGCACACATGGCTGTAGCCACAGACACACAGGTGAAGGACAAGCTGTACATCGGCGGCGAGTGGGTCGACCCCGCCGGGGACGAGACGATCGACGTGGTCAACGCCTCCACGGAAGAGGTGATGGGCCGCATCCCCCAGGGCACGCCCGGAGGACGTGGACCGCGCCGTGGCGGCCGCCCGCAAGGCGTTCGAGACCTGGTCCGAGACTCCGCTCGTCGAGCGCGCGAACCTGATCCGCGCGATCGCGGCCGGGGTCGCGGCCCGTACCGACGAGATCGCCTCGACGGTGGCCCAGGAGCTTGGGATGCCGATCGGCCTGTCGAAAGGGATTCAGGCCGGGCTGCCCACGATGACCTTCACCTCGGTGCCGGACCTGCTCGAGGAGGTGACCTGGGAGGAGCAGGTCGGTAACTCCCTGGTCGTGCGGGAGCCGGTTGGCGTGGTCGGTGCGATCACGCCCTGGAACTACCCGCTGCACCAGGTCGCGGCGAAGGTCGCACCGGCGCTGGCAGTCGGCTGCACGGTCGTCCTGAAGCCGAGCGAGGTGGCTCCGCTCAGCGCCTTCATCCTCGCCGAGATCATCGACGAGGCCGGCCTGCCGGCGGGCGTCTTCAACCTCGTGACGGGCACCGGTCCGGTGGTCGGCGAGGCGATCGCCTCTCATCCCGGAGTCGACATGGTCTCCTTCACCGGGTCCACGCGGGCCGGGCGGCGCGTGAGCGAGCTGGCGTCGCAGAACGTGAAGCCGGTTGCGCTCGAGCTCGGCGGTAAGTCGCCGAACGTGATCCTGGACGACGCCGATCTGGAGACCGCGGTCACGGACGGCGTGTCCAAGTGCTTCCTCAACTCGGGTCAGACCTGCAGCGCGCTGACGCGCATGCTGGTGCCGCGCGAGCGCCTGGAGGAGGCCGAGAAGATCGCGGCCACGGTCGCCGAGGCCTACACCACCGGCGAGTGCTTCGACCCGGAGGCCAAGCTCGGGCCGCTCGTCTCCGACGTCCAGCGCGAGCGCGTGCGGAGCTACATCCGCAAGGGCGTCGAGGAGGGCGCGCGTCTCGTGACCGGCGGGGAGGAGCCGCCGGACGGCTGCGAGCGTGGCTACTTCGTGCGGCCGACGGTGTTCTCCGACGTCAGCAACGACATGACGATCGCCCAGGAGGAGATCTTCGGGCCCGTGCTGACGATCATCCCCTACGACGACGAGGAGGACGCGGTCCGGATCGCAAACGACTCGCATGTACGGGCTCGCCGGCGGAGTCTGGTCGGGCGACGAGGAGCGCGCCAAGCGGGTCGCGAGGCGCATCCGCACCGGCCAGGTCGAGATCAACGGCGGCGTGTTCAACCCGCTGGCGCCGTTCGGCGGCTACAAGCAGTCGGGCCACGGTCGCGAGCTCGGCAAGTTCGCGCTCGAGGAGTATCTCCAGGTGAAGTCGATGCAGCTGTAGGGCAGAGCGGTGGCGCTCAGCGGCGGCCCGGGTCCCAAAAAAACCGGCTGGGTAGGAGGGTGAAGGGTCGGGCCGCGCTGAGTGCTACCAAGGTGCCAAGTCGTGCGGGTATTCCGATACCGGTTGGAAAAGCCGTGAGGGTGCCCGGGAGCAAAGCCGATTTGGACGGGCCTATAGCCCCCACAAAATCCCTTTGCTCTGAGCGGCCCATCACGTCTTCGGGCACGGGAGCCCGTTCTTGACCGTTCCTGTTCGTCCGATGTCCGAATCGGCACGGCTCCACATGCCCGCGGCGCCCCACCGAACCCCATCCCTACCCAGCCGGTTTTTTGGGTCTCCCACCCCTCGAGAGACCTCTCAGAGACCTCTCAGACACGTTTTCGGTCCCGCTCGGGCCCCCACGGGGCCCCGAAAACGCCGAAAAGTCGCAAATTGGGCTTGGCAAAAGGGCGCTTTTTGCGGGAGAATGCGTTCCTCGGCTTTCGCTTGCGGGTGGAATCACCGGGGATTCGCAGCAGGGAAACAACCAAGGAGGGTAAATCTCGTGAAGAGATTGCTTCTTCTGTCGGGCATGGTCCTGACAGGAGTGCTGGCGATGGCGTCGGGCGCGCAGGCGCACGAACGCGACGCCGCCGCCGAGTGCAACGGATCTGCGACGGGGATGACCATCAAGGGCGACCTCATCGTGCCGTCGGGCGGCAGCTGCCAGCTCATCGATTCAACCGTCCGCGGCGATGTGAAGGTTCGCGGCGGCGGGTACTTTCAGGCCACCAACACGACCATCCGGGGAGACGTCTACGCGAAGCGCTCGCAGACCGTCTTCATCGAGAAGGGCTCGAACGTGAGAGGGAACATCGGGGCCGATCGGGTCTCACAGGTGTTCCTCTTCGACAGCACGTCGAACGGCAACATCGAAGTCGAGCGTGCGGACGACAGAGTCCACGTGTGTGGCATGACGGTCCAGGGCAGCATCGAGGTGGAGCGCAGCGCGCGCGACATCCTGATCGGTGACCCGCAGGCCGTCGACTGCGCCGGAAACCTCGTGAAGCGGGGTGACATCTCCGTGGAGGACAACTTCACGGACGTCGAGCTCGTGGTGCGCGGCAACACGATCAAGCGGGGAGACCTGCGAGGTCAAGCGCAACGCGGGGCCCTCGGACAAGTTCGTCCAGGACAACGTGGGCGGCGACATCCTGAGCTGCAAGGGCAACGACTCGCCCTTCACGGCTTCGGGCAACACCGGCTGGAACAAGACGTTCGGCCAGTGCTCGTAGAGAAGTAGCTGTAAAGAAGTAGAGAAACCAGCACGACGGAAGAGGGCCCGCATGTGCGGGCCCTCTTTCTTGGTGCGGCCTGAAAAGATGCGGCCGACGTGAGGCGCGGCGCCGCCATCGACCGTTTTGCGCCCTCGATGGTGGCGCTCGAGCCGCTCGTCGACCCGGCCTGCCGGTGGGCCACGAGCTGACCAGCGACTCCGGCACGATGTTGATCGCGTTCGCGGCGATGTCGCACCTGAGGCCGGCGCCGTTCCACTTCTTCGAGGCCACCACCGGGCTGCCTGTCAAGCGGCTGTTCGTCCGTGACCCGTCGCTGATCTGGTATCAGCGCGGGCTCCCCGGCTTCGGAGACACGATCGACGAGGTCGCCGGGTCGCTGAGGATGATCATCTCGGAGCAGGGCGTCGAGCGGCTGGTGGTGATCGGCAGCTCGGCCGGAGGCTACGCGGCGCTGGCCTTCGGCTGTGCGCTCGAGGCCGACCTCGTGCTCGCGTTCTCGCCGCAGACGACGCTCGACCGTGGCTGGCTCGACGAGGTCGGCGACGAACGATGGCCGGGGCGCTTCGGGACCTCCGGGCAGTGGGCGGCCCCGATCCTCGCTGGACCGACCTCCGCGATGTTCTCCCGCGCGAGCGGCGGGCATCCACCGAGATCCAGGTGCACTACCCGCCCCGTACGAGCATGACGCGCGGCACGCCGAGCGGCTCGCGGGCCTCCCGGGCGTGACGATGGTGGCTCACGAGCACGGCTACCACAACTTCATCCAAGGCCTGCGCAACCGGGGTGAGCTGGCCGAGATATTCCGTGCGGCCGGAATCGCGGCCGGTGCGGACTAAGCAGCTACACCAGCGGTAGCACGCGCGCCGTCGGTCACCGCGGGGCGCGCACGTTCGTTCAGGACGGTGGTGGCGCCGCGGCCCGGGCTCAGCGTGATGCTGCGCCGGCGGGCCAGCTCGAGGCCGCCGGTCGCCCGGGCGGACCTCGGCCTGCGAGAGCACGCTGCGCAGCACGAGCTTCATCTCGAGCATCGCGAAGCTGGCGCCGAGGCAGCGCCGGCGGCCACCGCCGAACGGGATCCAGGTGTAGGTTCCCGGCGCCTGCTCGAGGAACCGCTCCGGCTTGAAGGCGTACGGGTCGGGATAGATCTCGGGGTCGTGGTGGATCAGGTACGAGTGCGCGATCAGGCAGACGCCCGGCTGATACGTCCAGCCCCCGACCTCGACCGGCTGCTTGACGAGCCGCGGCGCGGCGTTGGGAAGCACCGGCCGGCGGCGGAGCGTCTCCTGGACCGTCGCGGTCAGATAGGCATCGCCGTCCTCGCTGGAGATCTCGTCGACCAGGCGCGCGACCACGCGTGGCTCGCGGGCCAGGCGCTCGAACGCCCACGCGAGCTCCGAGGCCGTGGTCTCGTGCCCCGCGACGAGCAGCGTCATGAGCTCGTCGCGAAGCTCCACCGGCGACATCGGCGAGCCGTCCTCGTGCCGGGCCGCGAGCAGCATCGACAGGATGTCGTCGCGCTCCGCCGGGTCTGCCCTGCGCTCCTCGATCAGCTCGTAGATCAGCTCGTCGGCCTCCTCGCGCATGCTGCATGAACCGCGCCCAGGGCGTGAGCCTGCCGAGGTTCACCTGCAGGAACGGAAACATCCCGGTGGGGCCGCTGCCGATCGCCAGGATCTCGGTGAGGCGCACGCTCAGGCGCTCCAGGCGATCGCCCTCCTCGAGGCCGAACACGGCTCTCAGGATCACCTTCATGGTCAGCGCCTGCAGCCGTGGATGGAGTTGGAGCGGCTCTCCGCGCGGCCAGCTCGCTGCCTCGCGCTCGGCGACCTCGGACATCAGGCCCGTGAGGCGCTCCATCTTCTCGCCGTGGAAGGCGGGCAGCATCAACTTGCGCTGCGAGAGGTGGGCACGCTCGTCGAGCAGGATCACCGAGTTCTTGCCGACGACGGGCTCGAGGATCCGCGCGCCTTCACCTGGGTGGAGGACCTCGGGGGCGGCGGTGAACATCTCCTTCACCTGGTTCGGGTCGGAGATGATCACGAACGGAGGCGTGGACAGGAGCCGGAGCGTGAAGCGCTTGCCGTAGCGCGCGCGGCAGCGCTCCATGAACGCGACGGGGCGCGACCACCATCCGAGCGTCTGTATCGCTGCCGGCTGTCGCGGCCCTGGCGGAAGTCTCATCGTCGCCACTCCTCCTCGCGGGCACAGTACCCCCCTCCGAGCCGACCCAGCGTGCCGGTCGTCACACTCGTCAGCGCACACGCGTCTCGTTTCGCCAGCGCCTCGCGCAGGGGGCCGGCGTAGCGCAGGATCGTCTCGTCGGGCACGCTTCGCTCCGCCTCGCGTTGCTCGTACGTCGCCTGGTCCGGCAGGGGCACCCGCTTCCAGGCGAAGTCGGCTGTTCGCCGGTCGTGCTTCGCGCGCAGCTCCTCCTGAGACTTCGAGTAGTAGTGGTTGGCGCGCAGCAGCTCCATCGACGGCGATTTGGTCGCGGTTCCATACACCGGAAAGCCGTTCTCGTCGACGGCTGTGCGCCGGCGGTACGAGAACACATGCGAGTTCAAGGAGTGGTCCACGGCGGCCGGGTCCACGATGCTCTTCACCGTCCGCGACGCCGGCGCCTGGAGGCGCATCGTGTAGCTCTCGATCACGAGCCCGGCCGGCTTCGTGCGGTGGCCCGCGGTGCCGAACCGTGGCACGTTCACGGCCACGCCCGGCCACTGCTCGTAGTCGGCCAGGATCTCGGGGACCGGACGGTACGTGGGAGAGAACAGGAACTCGTCGATGTCGAAGAAGCCGATCCAGCGCGCCTCCTCTCCATGGGTCGCGATGCAGTGGTCATAGGCCTGCAGCTGGCCGGGGAACTGCGGCCAGTCGTGAACCACCACCAGGCCCTCCTCGAGGTATGGCCGGAGCACCTCCGCGTGGTGGTCGGTGCTGAGGTTGTTGTAGAGGTAGAAGCGCTCGAAGCCGACGAGCCTGTGGAACTCGAGCCATTCGGCCAGGTACTCGGCCTCGTCGCGATAGATCGCACAGGCGGCCAGGTAGTGGTCGGGCGGCCGGCTCCGCGGCCGGCGCCCGTCGTCATCCTCGGCCCAGAACTGGCGGTCCTCCCAGCACGTGAGGATCAGCGCCTCCGTATCGATCATGTCGCGCACCGGCACGCCGGCCTCCCGGAAGGCCACCTGCATGCGGCGTGCGAACTCCACGTGGTGCGCGTATCGATCGGCCGGCGGCCTCGGCGCCGGCGTCTCTCCGAGCGTGCGCTGGAGCGCCTCGAAGGCCGGGGCCCGCGACGATCGGCGCCCGGTCGGGTGCCCTCGCGAAGTTGAAGAGCGATCCCAGCACGAGGCCGAAGGTCGCGCCCCGCTCGCCCGCCTCGTGGTCCTGAAACGACGCCACGAACGGCTCGATTCGATCTGCAGGCGCAACCGCCTCGTCGTTGAAGGGCCGTAGCGCTCGCCTCAGGCCCGGCTCGTCGTCGACGGCCCACCGCAGGAGCGGCGCGAGGTGCCTGGGCAGCACCACCTCGGGGAGCCGCGGACGCGCGAAGGCGTAGAGCGCCTCGACGCGTTCGGCCAGTGGATCGTCCGCGCTCGACCGCGTCCAGGACGTCCGCCGTCATCCGCGCGACCGTCAGGCGGTGGTCACGCTCCTCGAGGTCGAACTTCGGGTTGGCGCGCGCCCGGGCTGCCCACGCGATCATCCGCCGGCGGATCTCGTCGTTCATGCGAGGGAATCATGACCGTACGACCGGGGCGACCGCCCCGGGCGGGCACGATCCTCGGCCGTCCGCCCGGCCGTTGGTCGTGCGATAGTGCGCGCGCATGAGCGCTGCGCGGAAGCGGTCCACGAGGGGTGCGGCCAGGCGTCCACGCGTGGGACTGGTGCTCGGCGCGGGCGGCGTGATGGGCGGCGCATGGCTCACGGGCGCGCTGCACGCGCTCGCCGACGAGACGGGCTGGGACCCGGCCAGCGCAGACTGCGTAGTCGGGACTTCGGCCGGCGCCATGATCGGCTCGCTGTGCGCATCGGGCGTGCCGCCCTGGTTCATGGTCGCGCACTCCGCGGGCGAGCGATTCGACGGCCTCGTCGACGCCGAGGGCAGACCGGCCGAGGAGGCCGACCGCAGCGGCGGCGCGGTCTTCCGTCTCGCAGCGGGCGCTGCCGCCGGTCGGGCCCGGGATCGTGGCGGCTCGGACTGAAGGCCCTTCGAAATCCGCTCCGGCACACGCCCGGGATGCACCTCAGCGCCTGGCTTCCGCGTGGGGTGGTCTCGACCGGGCCCCTGAAGGACACGATCAGGCGCGCGGTGCCGAGCGGTTGGTCGAGCCATCCGAGGCTCTGGGTGGTCGCCTGCGACTATGCCAGCGGCGAGCGCGTCGTGTTCGGCCGTGACGATGCGCCGGAGGCGGATCTCGCCGACGCCGTGGCCGCCTCGTGCGCGATCCCGGGCTTCTATCACCCGGTCTCGATCGCCGGCCGCCGCTACGTCGACGGGGGGATCCACTCGCCCTCGAACCTCGACGTCGTCCGCAGCGAGCGCCTCGACGTCGTGATCTGCCTGAACCCAACGTCGACGCTGGATGAAGTCTCGGTTCGGCACCCGGTCGAACGCCTGCAGGCGTTCATGCGCTCGGCGTCGGGTCGCCGCCTCGGCAACGAGGCACGGACGCTCCGGGAGGCCGGGATCGAGGTGGTGCTGCTGCAGCCGCAGTCGGAAGACCTGCAGGTGATGGGCGGGAACCTGATGAGCCGGCGCCGCCGGCACGAGGTGATCGAGACATCGATCGGCACGGTCCGGCGGCAGCTGCGCGCCTCCCGCGTCCGGAAGGTCCTTACCGGCCTGCCGGCGGGCGAGCCGGCCGGGTGAGGCAGCCCAAGGGCCCGCCGTCGAGCTGGCCGCGCTACGTGCGCGAGCCGCAGCGCCAGAGCGCCTAGATGGTGGAATCGGTCAGTCTAAGCCAGCGCGGGCGTCTCGGGCAGGCGCGCGAGCGCCTCTTCCATCTCTTCCTCGGAGAACTCCGGGTCCTCGAGGTCGCCGCGGAGATAGGCGTCGTAAGCGGCCAGGTCGAAATGCCCGTGGCCGCAGAGGTTGAAGAGGATCACGCGTTCCTCACCGGCCTCGCGGGCCACCAGCGCCTCGTCGATCACCGCGCGGATCGCGTGCGCCGGCTCGGGGGCCGGGATGATGCCCTCGGTCCGGGAGAAGCGGATCGCGGCCTCGAAGGTCTCGTTCTGCTTGAAGGCTCGCGCCTCGACCATGCCCTGCGCGCACCAGGCCGGAGACGAGCGGGGCATCTCCGTGGTACCGGAGTCCGCCGGCGTGCACCGGCGGCGGCACGAAGTCGTGGCCGAGTGTGTACATCGGCATCAGTGGAGTCATCCCCATCGTGTCCCCGAAGTCGTAGCGGTAGACCCCGCGGGTGAGGGTCGGGCAGGCGGCCGGCTCGCATGCGATGAAGCGGGTCTCCTTGCCCTCGCGGATGTTCGCGCGCAGGAACGGGACCGCGATGCCGGCGAAGTTCGATCCGCCGCCGACGCAGCCGATCACCGTGTCGGGGTACTCACCGGCCTTCTCCATCTGCGCGACCGACTCCTGGCCGATCACCGTCTGGTGCAGCAGCACGTGATTCAGCACCGAGCCGAGCGCATAGTTCGTCTGCTCGTCTCCCGCCGCCACCTCGACCGCCTCCGAGATCGCGATCCCGAGCGACCCGGTCGGGTGTGCCGACTGGGCGCGGCCCGCATCGGTCTCGGAGGAGGGGCTGCGATGGACCGTTGCGCCCCAGGTCTCCATCATCGAGCGCCGGTACGGCTTCTGGTCGTAGCTCGACCCGACCATGAACACGAGGCACTCCATGTCCATCAGGCGGCAGGCGAAGCGCCAGCGCCGACCCCCACTGCCCGGCGCCGGTCTCGGTGGCCAGGCGCTCGACGCCCTCCTGCTTGTTGAAGAAGGCCTGCGGCACCGCCGTGTTGGGCTTGTGCGAACCGGCGGGGGAGGTCCCTTCGTACTTGTAGTAGAGGTGCGCCGGAGTGTCGAGCTCGCGCTCGAGCCTGCGGGCGCGGAGCAGCGGAGTGGGGCGCCACAGCTTGTAGATCTCGCGTACCTCGTCGGGGATCTCGACCTCCGGATCGGCCGAGACCTCCTGCTGGATCAGGCCCATCGGGAAGATCGGGGAGAGGTCGTCCGGCCCGGCCGGCTCCAGCGTGTCGGGACGAAGCGGCGGCGCCGGGGGGCCCGGCAGGTCCGCCATCAGATTCGTCCAGCGAGTCGGGATCTCGCTTTCGGCGAGCAGGATCTTGGTCTCGTCGGGCATCTCTCTCCTTCCGGTGCGTCGGCCGGAAGGCTACCCGCGCGAGGGCTTAGGGCCGATCCCACTAGGCCGAGCACTCCCGGATGCAGCCGGTAACACATCGCGGACGCGGCACCACCGCGACTCCCACATTGCCACCGCCATGCGGAAGTCGCGTCGGCACCGCTCCGCTCGGTTCGCCGACTGCCCCGCGAGCACCCGGCCTTCCGGGATCGGCCCTTAGTCGCCCTCGGAGCCGCCGCTGTCGACCACCTCGAGGAAGTGGTCAACGCCGGTGAGGCGGAAAAGCTCCTGCACGTGACGGGGCCCGCGCACGACCGCAAAGCGCTGGCCGCGCGTGCGCGCGTGCATCTCGCCCACCAGCACTGCGGAGAGCCCGGTGGAGTCCATGAAGGTGAGCTCGCTCAGGTCCACCATGAGGGTGTGGCACTGGCGGATGCGGGGATCCGAGAGCACCGTGTTGAAGCGAGGGGCCGTCGAGACGTCGAGCTCGCCGCGTAGCGCGACGCGGTAGACGCCCTCGTTCTGATCAGCCTCGACGCTCAGTCCTTGATCTGCCACCGGCTCCCCCGGCGTGAGACCGTCTGCCTGTTCGGCAATCCGCATCACGATGTCAGTCTGGTGACCAGGTCTCTGGGGTCACCCTGCCTCTTTACCCGCTACTGCGGCGGTCGCAAACCAAGACTCGGATAGGCTGCGCGCCCGTGGCGGCCTTTCCCACCGTCTTCCGCACCCCCGATGATCGCTTCTCGGGCCTTCCCGGGTACGACTACGAGCCCCATTACGCCGATGTCGACGGGCTTCGCCTCCACTACCTGGACGAGGGAGAAGGCGACCCGATCGTGTGCTTCCACGGCGAGCCCACCTGGTCATACCTGTACCGGAAGATGATCCCGCCGCTGGTCGAGGCGGGACACCGCGTGATCGCTCCGGACTACGCCGGGTTCGGGCGCTCAGACAAGCCCACCGACCGCGTCTTGGTACACCTACGACCGCCACGTCGAGCTCGTCACGGCGCTCCTCGAGGAGGTCGGCGTGCAGGGCGCGACCGCGGTCGTCCAGGATTGGGGCGGCCCGATCGGGCTCCGGTGGGCGACCGAGAACCCCGATCGTGCGGAGCGTCTCGTGATCATGAACACCGGCCTCTTCTTCGGCCGGGTGAACGAAGCGTTCATGGCCTGGCGGAACTTCGCCGAGCGAAACCCCGACCTGCCGGTCGGATTCGTGATCCAGGGCGCGACCGCAACAGACGTGCCGCAGGAGGTCATCGCCGCGTATGAGGCCCCCTGGCCCGATGCCGAGTCGAAGGCGGGGGCCGCACAGTTCCCGCTGCTCGTGCCGATCGAAGAGAGCGATCCGGGCGTAGCTGCGATGGGCACGGTGCGGGACCGCCTCTCGGAGTGGGAGAGCCCCGTGCTGGTCTGCTTCTCGGACTCGGACCCGATCTTCACGCCCAAGGCCGGCCAGCGATTCGTGGACCTGATCCCGGGCGCCCGCGAGCTCGTGCGTGATCGAAGGGGCTGCGCACTTCCTCCAGGAGGACAAGGGCGAGCAGATCGCGGAAGAGATCAACCGGTTCCTTGCCTGATCGCTCGGTCCAGTACCTGCTGATCGGTGGCGGAATCGCCTCCGGCAACTGCGCGCGGCATCTGCGGGAGCAGGGCGCGGAGGGCGAGATCGTGATCGCCGGCCGGGAGCTCGACCCGCCCTACAACCGGCCGCCGCTCACAAAGCAGTACATGCGCGGCGAGGAAGCCGCGCGACGACATCCTGTTCCGGCCGGACGAGTGGTACTCAGAGCAGCGCATCGAGGTGATGACGCGCACGAGCGTCGCGAAGCTCGACACCGCGGCACGCGTTGCGACGCTGTCCGACAAGCGGGAGATCGCGTTCGAGAAGGCGCTGCTCGCGACCGGCTCGAACGTGCACATCCTGCACGTGGACGGTGCGCGGCTGGACGGGATCCACTACCTGCGCACGATCCGGAACGCCGACGCGATCAAGGAGGAGCTGGCGGCCGCCGAACGCGTCGCGGTGATCGGCGGCAGCTACATCGGCACCGAGCTCGCGGCGTCGTTCACGAAGCTCGGCAAGCGATGCGAGATGGTGATGCTCGAAGCGGTCACGCACGAGCGCTTCTACGGGGCCGAGGTCGGACGGTACTTCCAGGACGTGCTCGAGCAGCACGGCGTCGCGGTGCACGGTTCGCAGGAGCTCGAGCGCTTCGAGGGTGACGATGGAAGGGTCCGGAAGGTCGTGACCAAGTCCGGCCTCGAGGTCGAGTGCGACTTCGTCGCGATCGGCGCCGGTGTCCACCCGGAGCTCCACCTCGCCGAGCAGGCGGGGCTCGAGACCGACAAAGGCGTGCTCACCGACCGCTTTCTCGAGACCAGCGTGCCCGGCATCTACGCGGCGGGGGACATCGCGGAGTACGACAGCGTCGTGCACGACCGTCGCATCCGGATCGAGCACTGGGACGTGGCCTTCAACCATGGGAAGTACGCGGCGCTCAACATGCTTGGCAAGCAGCAGGAGTACGACGTCGTGCCGTATTTCTGGTCGGACCTCGCCGACTGGACCAGCATGGAGTACGTCGGCCCGGCGAGCGAATGGGACGAGGTCTGGTGGCGCGGGAGCCGCGAGGAGGGCAACTTCACGGCCTGGTACGTGAAGGACTCGCGGCTGGTGGGGGCGCTGACGGTGGGACGCTCGGACGATCTCTCGGTGGCGGCGCGGCTCCTCAAGGAGAAGACCGACATCGGGAGCCTGCGCGCCCGGATCGAGGATCCGGACACCGACATCTCCGAGCTCGGCTGAGTCCTAGCCGAACGAGTCGTAGCTCGGCGGCGCCGAGTCGCGGGCGGGGCGGCTGCCCCTCGGGACGCCGACCTTCACCGTCCCCGCGCAGCCGGCGCCCTGCGAGTCCGTGGCCGTGAATGCCACGCGGTAGACGCGTCCGTCGCCGCCCGCACGCCGCTCGGCACGCAGCCGCACTGCTCCGGGTGTGCCCGTCAAGGCCGCGTCGGGCGAGGTCGCACCGTCGCCGGTCCCGTCGACCCGCTCGTCCTGGGTCACGCCCGTCACGGCGAGCGACACGGGGTCGCCGTCCGGATCTCCGACGCCGGTCACCTCGACAGTTCGGAACCGGTGGTTGGGCACGCGCAGGGTCGCCGGATCGGCGACCGCGTCCGCGCACGTCGGCGGTTCGTTCACGGTCGTGAGGTAGACGTCCTCCTGGCCATCGGTGTCGGCCGATGCGAGGCGCTGCGCGGCATGGAAGAAGATCCGTCTGCCGTCGGGCGACACGGATATGTTGCCCGGGCCGTACGGGGCGTCGGGCCCCGCGGTGCCGGGCGTGACGAGGGTCGTCCGTCCGGCGAAGCGCTGGTAGATGTCACCCTCGGCGTCCGTGTCCTCGGGGACCAGTGACTCCCAGGTGTAGAAGGTGATGCGGGCGCCGTCGCGGGAGATCGCGATCGATCCGGGCCAGCACTCGGACGGCAGGCTCTCACAGCTCGCGTTCCCGCCGGTAGGCCCGATCGAGACGAGCCTTCTCGTCCCATTCGACCATTCGTAGAGGTCGAGTGCCGTATCCGTGTCTTCTGCGGTGAGTGGGATGCGGCTGCTGAAGACGACGTGACTCCCGTCTGGCGTCGCACGCTCGAATGAAGCTTCGCGACCCATGCCGTCATCGGCCGGGCCGGTCGAGATCAAGGTGGTCGTACCGCCCGACCGCATGTAGACGTCCCGCGAGTCATAGACGTTCGTCGTGCCGTCGACGTCCTCCGGCACGAGCCGCTCGTTTGTGACGAAGAAGGCTCGGCTCCCGTCCTCGGAGACCGCATTTCTACCCGGGTGGTCGATGAACGCCCCGGTCAGCGAGTTGTCGGATGCCGGACCGGTCGACACCAGCCGGGTCTGCGTGCCGAACCGCTCATAGATGTCGTAAGAGCCCGGAGGGTCGGTGTCCTCCGGGACGAGGTTCTCCGTGGTCCAAAAGAAGGCGTGCGTGCCGTCCTTGGACAGGTTGAACCCCTCCTGATAGCCGATGTGATGCGAACCGTTGGCGGCCGCCGGGCCGGTCGAGACGAGGCGGGTCTGACCGCCACTGCGCTCGTAAACGTCGCCGCACGTGCCCATCGGTCCCCCGAAGCACTGGTCCATGTCCTCCAGGACCAGGCGATCGCGCGACTGGAAGAAGACCCGCAAGCCATCGGCCGAGCTTCCCAGGAAGTGCGCCTCGTCCCAGACGGTCCCGGGCCGCGCCGTGGGACCCGTGGACACGAGTCTGTCGTTGCCGGCGTAGTGCTCGTACACGCTGTCGCCCGGGCCGTAGAACACATGCAGGCCGTCGTCCGAGGCCCCGAGGAGGTCCATGTTGCAGTAGTGGCAGACCATTAGCTTGCTGACGAGCGTGGTGGAGTTGCCGGAGCGCTCGTAGACGTCCTTCAGGGTGTCGGGGTCGTCGGCAGTCAGCGCCTCCGTCGTGGAGAAGAACGCCCGCGTACCGTCGAACGAGCTTCCCGCCACGGATGCATCGAACGGGCCGTTGCCTCCCTGGGGACCGATCGAGACAAGCGCTACGTCCGTGCCGGTGCTCTCGTAGACGTCGATTTTCTGGTCGGTGTCCGCCGCGACCAACGGCTCGGCGGTCGTGAAGAAGACGCGCGATCCGTCACGAGGCTGGTTCATGAAGTCGGCCTGCACGGAGAACGGCCCGTTGCCGCCGTCCGGGCCAAGCGAGGCGAGCTGCGGAGGGCTCTGGGCGGCAGCGGAAGAAACCAGCGCCAGCGCTGCGAATGCGACGCCTAGCGACGCTCGGATAGTGCGACCCAATACCTCGTCTCCCGGTTCCCCGCTCGACCCTACACCTAGCGCCCAGCCGAGTCGAGCGCCTCGATCGCCCGCGAGAAGTCGAACCCCGGCGTCGGGCCGCCCTCGATCGCGTAGACGCGCTTCCTGAACGAGACGACGCCGAGACCGTGCCTGGGCGTACGCATGTCGGGCAACGCGGTCCAGCGGTTCCGTGCCGGATCGAACGCCTCGACCTCGCGGATCGTACCGGCGCCCTCCTCGCCTCCGGCAACCACGATTCGCCCGGCGACGGTGGCCGCGCCGAAGCCTCCGCGCGCCTTTCGCATCGCCGGCAGCCTCTCCCACCGCCGCTCGGCAGGCCGGTATCGCTCCACGACGTCGAAGTTGCCCTGGCCCGCCGCGCGGCCCGCGAGCACGTAGAAGGCGCCGCCCGTCACGGCTCCCGCGAGGTGCTCGCGCGCCACGCTCAGCGGCGGGCCCGTCGCCCACCGGTTGCGGCGCGAAGTCGTAGATCTCGAGCGTCTTCAGCGCGCCCTCCGCCGAGTTGGCGCCGCCCGCCGCATAGAGCCTGCCGCCGATCACCCCGACGGCGAGCGCCGCCCGCTTCGTCGGCGCGCTGCGGCAGACGCGACCACCGGTTGCGCCGCGGGTCGTAGCGGTAGAGCGAGGACACCTCGCCCCTGAGGTCCCCCTGGCCGGTGTAGCCGCCGAGGACGTAGACGGCGCCGCGGTAGGCAACGGCGGCGGGTGGTTCAGCGCGACGGGCATGGAGCGGACCCGCCGCCAGCGATCGCGCTCGATGTCGTAGCGCTCGACCGCGGCGGTCGAGGCGCCCGCGCGCTGCTCGAAGCCGCCGACGACGTACACGTACCGGCCGATGCGCGCGGCTGCGACCTCGGTACGTGCGAGCGTGGCCGGTCGCAGGGAGGTCCACGCGCCCCGAGCGGCCGTGCCGCTGTCCGCGTCGCCGTCGCCGGTCGAAACCGCCACCACGATCGCGACGATTGCTGCGCCTGCGATCGCGACCGCGAGCGACAGCAGCGCGCGGTCCCTTGCCCTCAACGCGCCGGCTCCCCGCGTTTTCCTCGCTGCTCGTATCCATCGCAGGCGACCACCGGAAGACGGGGGTAGCGCGGATAGCGCGGTTCGGTCCGAGAGCGCTCGCAGAGCGAGAAGGCCGAGCCGCGGGTGTTGCGGATGATGCGCTGGTGGCGGCAGGTGTCGCAGAGGCCGGCGTTCACGACGGGCTGCTGTAAGTATTCCGGTTCGACCGTGGCCCTTCCCGTGCTCGACGAAGCGAGGATCCGGCAGGCGCTCCTGCTGCTGGCCGGCGTCCAGCTGGTGCTCGGCGCCTTCCTCGTGATCGCACCCTCGACCTTCGAGGACGCGATCGCGCCGTACGGCACGCGGCGCCGACGATCACTTCCTGCGCGACCTCGGGACCTTCTACCTCGCGATGGGCGCCGCGCTGCTGCTGTCCGTCAGGCGCCCGTCGTGGCGCGTGCCGGTGCTGTTCCTGGTCGCGATCCAGTACGCGCTGCACACGGTCAACCACCTGATCGATATCGCGGACACCGATCCGGGATGGCTCGGGCCGTTCAACTTCGTGTCGCTCCTGCTGATCACGGTGCTGACGGGCTGGGTGCTCGCCGGCGCCGCGAGGCTCGCGCGGTGAAGGTCTTCGTCGCCGGCGCGACCGGGGTGATCGGCCGCCGGCTCGTACCGATGCTGGTCGAGCGCGGGCACGAGGTCACTGGCATGACGCGATCGCCCGAGAAGGCCGACCAGATCCGCGCGGCGGGCGCGACGCCCGCGATCCGCGACGTCTTCGACGCCGACGGGCTGCGGGCGGAGGTCGGCGCCGCCGCACCCGATGTGGTCGTGCACCAGCTCACCGACCTGCCCCCGGACGTGGACCCGCGCAAGGCGGCCGAGCAGCTCGAGGGCAACGACCGCATCAGGGAGGAGGGGACTCGCAACCTCGTCGACGCGGCGCTGGCGGCGGGCGCGCGGCGGATGGTCGCGCAGAGCATCGCGTTCGTCTACGAGATGGGCGGCTCCGGCCTCAAGACGGAGGACGACCGGCTCTTCGACGACGCACCGTTCCCCTGGTCACGCGGCGTTCGCGCGGTGCACGCGCTCGAGGACGCGGTCACGAAGACCGAGGGGCTCGACGGGATCGTGCTCCGCTACGGCTTCTTCTACGGGCCCGGCTCCTCGTACGCGCCCGGCGGGTACTGGGCGGGCGAGGTGAGGCGGCGCCGGTTCCCGATCGTCGGCAAGGGCTCGGGCGTGTTCTCGTTCATCCACGTGGACGACGCCGCCTCGGCGGCGGTCGCGGCCGTCGAGGGCGGCGCGCCGGGCATCTACAACGTCGTCGACGACGAGCCCGCGCCGGCGAGGGAGTGGCTTCCCGCCTACGCGGAGGCGCTGGGCGCGAAGAAGCCGTTGCGCGTGCCGAAGCTCATCGCCCGGCTCGCGGCAGGCAGGTACACAGCGCAGTTGGCGACGGATCTACGGGGCGCCTCGAACGCGCGCGCGAAGGAGATGCTCGGCTGGCAGCCGCGCTACGCGAGCTGGCGGCAGGGCTTTCGCGAGGCGCTCGGATAGCCCGTCCAAATAGGAACGGTGAGAGCCCGACGCGCTCTCACCGTTTGCGATCCCCAGCAAGCTCTCTCCCCACGGGCGCCTTTGGCGCAAGCTCTCCGGTTGATGCCTCGTGATGATTAACACACAGCCTCAGGCCGTGTCAAGCCTGGCGGCGCAGCTCCTCGAGGCCGGCCTCCCGTGAGATGACGGGCTCGTACCCGAGCTCGGTCCGGGCGCGGGAGATGTCGATCGTGCACTCCTGCGCAGAGAGCCAGTAGGCCAGGCGCGTCACGGGCGGGCTGCCCTTGAGGCGGAACGTCTTCCAGGCGCCCTCGCCGGCGGCGGCCACCAGCCGCGCGACCGGAGCGGGAGTGCTGCGGTCGGGCGCCTCGACGCCGTTAGCGCGCAGCAGCTCCGTGATGAACTCGCGGAACACTGCCGGCTCGCCGTCGGTCACGAAGTAGACGCCGCCAGGCTGCCCGCGGGTCGCGCCGAGCACCAGGCCCTCGACGGTGTTGTCCACGTGCGTGGTCGAGGTGCGGTGATTGCCGCCGCCGATCCAGGAGAAGCGCTTCTTCTCGATCGCGGCCGTCAGGGCCGGCACGATTGTCGTGTCGCCCGGTCCCCACACCAGGCGCGGCCGCACCACCACCGTTTCGAAGTCATCGCTGTTGGCGTCGCGCACGGCCTGCTCGGCCATCGCCTTGGTGGCCGGATAGAGCGCCTTCGAGTCCGGCCGAAGCGGCGCATCCTCGTTCACGTTCACGAGTGGATCGCCGGCGAGCAGCGCCGCCTCCGTGCCGACGTGCACGAACCGGCGTACGCCCGGCCGCGCGGCTTCCTGCGATCGCGTTGCGCGTGCCGCCGACGTTGTCGCGCTCGAACTCCTCCCGCGTTCCCCACTCGCCGAGGTGGGCGGCGGCGTGGAACGCGTACTCGCAGCCCTGCGCGCCCGCGCGCATCGCGTCGGCGTCGCCGAGGTCGCCCATTGCCGGCTCGGCGCCCCGCTCCGCGACCTTCCGCCGCAGACGAGTCCGACCGCGCGAGCGCACGCACCCGCCAGCCCTCCCGCACGAGCCGGTCGATCAACCGCCCGCCGATGAAGCCGGAGCCTCCCGTCACGAACGCGGTGCTCACCAGGGCGTCTCCTCTCCTCTCAGCCGGCGCGACCAGTAGACCGCGCTGGCCACGCTGACGTCGATCACGAACGCGGCGAAGCGGCCGGACGACCCCGTCAGGAACCGGACGGCCAGACGTCGGCCAGTATCGTTCACCGCTCGGGAGCCTAACGCGCTCGCCGTCCTATCGATGATGTCCGTCAAGACCACAGATCACCGAGCTGCCCGACTCTCGCGTGCGCCTCGACGCCGAGGTGCCCGGCGAGGAGCTCGAGCAGCGCGTGCAGCGTGCCGCCACCGCACTCGGACGCGAGCTGCGCATCCCCGGCTTCCGGAAGGGCAAGGTGCCCGGGCCGATGGTGATCCAGCGCATCGGCCGTGAGGCCGTGCTCGAGCAGGCCGTGCGCGACTCGATGCCCGAGTGGTACGAGGAGGCGATTCTGCGCTCCGGTGTCTCGACGGTGGGGGATCCGAAGCTCGACGTGGACCTCGACCAGGTTCCCGACCAGGGCGCGCCGCTCAGCTTCTCGATCGAGGTCTCGGTCACGCCGAAGGCGACGCTCGGGCCCTACACGGGCCTCGAGGTGGGCAAGCGCAGCCCCGAGGTGGCAGACGACGTGATCGACCACGAGCTCGAGCACCTGCGCGAGCGCTTCGCGCGCGTCGAGACCGTGGACCGGCCGCTGGCCGAGGGCGACATGACGATCCTCGACTTCGTCGGGAAGGTGGACGGCGAGCCCTTTGCCGGCGGGGAGGCGCGCGACTACATGCTCGAGATCGGCGCGGGCCGCCTGATCGAGGGCTTCGAGGAGCAGCTGGTCGGCGCGAAGGCGGGCGAGTCGAGGGAGGTCGAGATCGACTTCCCGGACGACTACCAGGCCGAGGACCTCCGCGGCAAGCACGCCGTGTTCGAGGTGACCGTGAAGGACGTCCGCCAGAAGGAGCTGCCGGCGCTCGACGACGATTTCGCCTCCGAGGCGAGCGAGTTCGACACGCTCTCCGAGCTGCGTGCAGACATCGAGCACAAGCTCCGGCACGCCCAGGAGCACTCGATCGAGGACGAGTTCCGGGAAGCGGTCGTGGACGCCGCCGTCGCGGAGGCCAGCGTCGAGCTTCCGGACGATCTCGTCACAGCCCGCGCCGAGGAGATGTGGGAGCGCACCGAGCGCGCCCTGCGCGCCCAGGGCATCGATCCCGACACCTACTTCACGACGTCCGGCAAGACCCGCGAAGAGGTGATCGAGGAGACCAAGCCGGACGCCGCGCGGCAGCTCGCGCGCGAGAGCGTGCTGGAGGCGGTCGCGGACGCCGAGGCGATCGAGGTCGGCGACGAGGAGCTGCTCGAGGCGCTCGCCACGGCGGCCGAGCGCGAGCGGGCCAAGCCCGAGAAGCTGCTCGAGCGCCTCGTGAAGAGCGGGGCGGGACGTCCCGATCCGGCGTGAGATCAGGCTTCGCAAGGCGGTCGACACGATGGTCGAGAGCGCCGAGGCGATCGATCCCGGGAAGGCCAAGACGCGCGAGCAGCTGTGGACGCCCGACAAGCAGCGCAAGGGCGAGGGATCGGCACAGCTGTGGACCCCCAGCCAGGGGCCGGCCGACAAGTAGCCGGCGACAGCGCGCTTGCGCTAGCAGGAAGACGAGCGGGCCGGCGGAAACTACCGCCGTGGCTTTGTCACCGAGACAGCTCGCCCAGCGCCGCCGGACACGCATGTTGCTCGAGCTCGGAAACGAGCTGACGGGACCAGGCGTGCAGGTGCGGCGACTCGAGCGCGAGGAGGCCCGTCAGGACGCCAAAAGCGCGTTGCTATCATCGCCGCGCGAGGGCCAGAGTCGCTCGGAACGGACCAAAGCAAGCTACGTTTCGGTGCCGCAGGAGGCACCAGGAAAGGTGTCATGAGTCCACTGATCCCCATGGTCGTCGAGCAGACCTCGCGCGGTGAGCGCGCGTTCGACATCTACTCGCGGCTGCTGAACGAGCGCATCATCTTCCTCGGCACGCCGATCAACGAGGACATCGCGAACCTGATCGTGGCGCAGCTGATCCACCTCGAGTCCGAGGACCCGGACAAGGACATCAGCATCTACATCAACTCTCCCGGCGGCAGCGTCTACGCGGGGCTCGCGATCTACGACACGATGCAGTACATCAAGCCCAAGATCCAGACGATCTGCGTGGGCGTCGCGATGAGCATGGGCGCGCTGCTGCTCGCGGGCGGCGCGGAGGGCAAGCGCATGGCCCTGCCGAACGCGAAGATCCTGATCCACCAGGTCTCGGGTGGGTTCTCCGGCCAGGCGGCCGATATCGAGATCCACGCGCGGGAGATCATCGACATCCGCCGGAAGCTCGACGAGATCATCGCCAAGCACACCGGCCAGCCGCTGGAGAAGGTCTCGCACGACACGGATCGGGACTACTTCATGAGCGCCGAGGAGGCCGTCGAGTACAACATCATCGACCGGGTGATCGCCGAGCACTGACCCCGGCGGGGCTGGCGAAATGGGCGCGACTTTCAGGCCCGGAGCGCCTACCCTTACGGTGGTGGGAGGAATGGGCAGTTGACGAGACCGACGGACTCAAACGAGCAGCTTCTCTGCAGCTTCTGCGGAAAGTCGCAGCGCCAGGTCAAGAAGCTGATCGCGGGCCCCGGCGTCTACATCTGCGACGAGTGCATCGATCTCTGTAACGAGATCATCGACGAGGAACTGGCCGCGGCGCCGACCTTCGACGTCGACAGCCTCCCGAAGCCGACCGAGATCGACTCCGTCCTGAACGAGTACGTCGTCGGCCAGGAGAAGGCGAAGCGCACGCTCTCGGTCGCCGTCTACAACCACTACAAGCGGATCCAGATCGCGCGCTCGGAAGACGACGACGAGGTCGAGCTGCAGAAGTCCAACATCCTGCTGCTCGGACCGACCGGTTGCGGCAAGACGCTGCTCGCACAAACGCTCGCGAAGATCCTCAACGTGCCGTTCGCGATCGCGGACGCCACCGCGCTGACCGAGGCCGGCTACGTCGGCGAGGACGTCGAGAACATCTTGCTGAAGCTGATCCAGGCCGCCGACTACGACGTCAAGAAGGCGGAGACCGGAATCATCTACATCGACGAGGTCGACAAGATCGCGCGCAAGGCCGACAACCCCTCGATCACGCGTGACGTGTCCGGCGAAGGCGTTCAGCAGGCGCTCCTCAAGATCCTCGAAGGCACGCTTGCGTCGGTTCCTCCGCAGGGCGGCCGCAAGCATCCGCACCAGGAGTTCCTCACGATCGACACGACGAACATCCTGTTCATCTGCGGCGGCGCGTTCGCCGAGCTCGACAAGGTGATCGAGCGGCGGATCGGCTCGCAGGGTGTCGGCTTCGGCGCGATCGTCGATTCGCGCAAGGAGAAGGACCTCGGCCGGGTCTTCGAGCGGGTGCTGCCAGAAGACCTCATGCACTACGGCCTGATCCCCGAGTTCGTCGGCCGGCTGCCGGTCATCTCTGCGATCCACCAGCTCACGCGCGAGGACCTGATCAGGATCCTGGGCGAGCCGCGCAACGCGCTCGTCAAGCAGTTCCAGCGGTTCTTCACCTTCGACGGGATCGAGCTGCACTTTGCCGACGACGCGCTCGGCTCGATCGCCGACCGTGCGCTCGAGCGCGACACCGGCGCGCGCGGCCTGCGCTCGATACTCGAGGAGATCCTGCTCGAGGTGCAGTTCGAGCTTCCCTCCCGCGCCGACGTCTCCAAGTGCGTCGTCACCAAGGAGACCGTCGAGCGCAACCTCAAGCCGACGCTCGTCACCGAAGGCGCGAAGGCGCAGGCGAGCAAGAAGCGCGCACAGGCGGCCGCCGCGGCGGCCGAAGCGCAGCTCGGCGAGAAGTCCGCGTAGTTCCGCCACGTTCGCGCGTAGAGCCGTGCGCCTTGCGACGGCAACCTCCGGCGCATGCCCGACCCGTTCGGGTTTCGGCCCGACATACGTGCTCAAACCGGAACGGATCCGCTGATCGCCCACCTGGCGCGGCGCCAGCATGGTGTGGTTACGCGGTCGCAGCTGCTTGCCCGCGGAGTCAGTCGCCGCGAAGTCGGCTACCGGATCGAGCGTCGGCGCCTGCATGTTGTCCAGCGAGGCGTGTACGCCGTCGGTCACGACCGCGTGTCTCAACAAGGCATCTGGATGGCGGCGTGCCTAACCGCCGGAGGAGCGATCAGCCACCGCACCGCCGGGGCGGCTTGGGAGATCCTCTCCTCGCCGCTCCTGGAGGTGACGGCGCCTCGATCGCGCCGGCGTCCAGGCATCCGGATCTATCGCCAACACCTCGAGCCGGACGAGGTGACCACCCTGGAAGGGATCCCGATCACGGCCGTGGCGCGGACGCTTCTCGACGTTGCGACGATCCTTCCGCTGCAACAGCTCGAACGCGCCATCAACGAGGCCGAGATTCGCCGCCTAACGAGTGCCGCCTCGTTGGACGCCCTCGTGAGGCGGTACCCCCGCCGTCACGGAACGGCTGCACTCAAGGCAATCCTCGGCGGGCGCTACGGGGTCACGAGAAGCGAGCTCGAGGCGATCTTCGTGAGGCTGATCCGTGCCAGGCGGCTCGAGCGTCCGGAGCTCAACGCACTCGTGGACGTCGGCGGTGCCTCGTTCGAGTGTGACTGCGTCTGGCGACGGCAGCGCCTGATCGTCGAGCTCGACGGTCGCGCCTTCCACGAGACCGCTGCGGCCTTCGAGCGCGATCGGGCACGGGACCGGCGGTTGCAGGCGGCGGGCTGGATGGTGGTGCGCGTGACATGGCGGCAGCTCCGCGATGATCCCGCGACCGTTATCGCCGATCTTCGCTTGCTGCTGGAGCGCCACTAGACGCGCGCCGACTGCAGGTCGTCTCCGGCCGCGACTTCCGGCGGCCGACGTGTTGTGACAGTCGAGCCGGCCGGTTATGGTCGGTGGCGAAGGGGGCTTCGTGCGGGTTCGGCTATCGCTTTTCGTATTCGTCGCGTTGCTCTGTGCGGCGTCGTCCGCACACGCGCTGAAGCAACCGCTCGGCCCGGAGTTCAACATCTCCAACCCGTCCACCGCGAGCGCGGGCGCGGTGTCGGTCGCGGCGGACTCGGACACGGGCCGCTATCTCGTCGTCTGGCTCGGGCCCGACCGGAAGCCGCGAGGTCGCCTGATCAACCGCGACGGAACGCCGCTGACGGATGAGTTCCTCATTTCGGACGAGAGCGTGGGCGCCGCGCCGGTAGTCGCCTACAACGCCAGGCTTGACGAATATCTCATCGTTTGGGGGCTCCTAGGCGCGTATCCTCCGGCGAACGTTCGCGCGCAGAGAGTCAGCGCCTCCGGGGCGAAGATCGGTGACGTCAAGAACCTCTGGTTGGTCGGCCAACCGAATCAACTGTCCGTGGCATGCAGCTCACGGTCGGGCGCGTGCCTGATCGCCTGGACGGGCTTCGGGGTACATGCCCGATTGATTGGCCCGGGAGGCGACCCGGCCACGCCCGAGATCGAGCTCGCGCCCAGCGGCGGGCAGATCAGGAGGGCGACCCAATCAGGACCAGCGGTCGCATATGCGCCGGAGGCCGATCGCTACCTGGTCGTGTGGGGCGACCTGGGTGCAATCACCGGGCGGATGTTCGACGGCGGCGGGGGCCAGATCGGGCCGTGCTGCGGAATCGTAAGCGTAGGCTTCTCGCCGCTGCTGGCCTATAACTCGCGCGAACGGCAGTTCGGAGTGCTGTTCTCCAGCGCGTACCAGCTCGCCGGCGCCAGGGTCCTCGAAAACGGCGATCACTCAGTCGATGGCATCATCGCGCCCGGGACGGCATACGGAGCGAGCTTCGCGTTCGATTCCCACGACGACTCGTACCTCGCCGCCTGGCCCGGCCAGAACGGGGGCGGCGGGGGTGCAAGCTTCCTCTCGCCGGATCTGACCCCGATCGCGCCGGCCGACTTCGCGGTGGGCCACGTCGTGACCTACAACGCCGCGGCCGACGAGTACCTGCTGGTCCGGCCGTCGTGCACCCAGCCCGGCAGCCTCCAGGCGGTGTGTGGGCGGAGGGTCGGCAACCCAGCCGCTGCCGCCGATCGAACCGGCCCGCGGCTGCGGCTGACGGTCCGTCGCCTCCAGCGCATCGTCCGTCAGCGTGGCCTCGTGCTGCGCGCCAGGTGCGATGAGGCGTGCACCGTGCGCGCGTCGGCGCGGATCTCGCTGCCGGGCGCGAGCCGGTCAGTGGCGCTTCGCCGCGTGACCAGGTCACTGGCGGCCAACGCCAGGACCAAGCTGAAGCTGAAGACCTCGAGGCGTGCGCTCCGCAAGCTGCGCCGCGCCCTCAGGATGCGGCACCGGCTCGGCGCGCGCCTGACGGTGACGGCCGCCGATTCGCCGGGAAACCGGACGATCGCGAAGCGGAAGCTGCGCGCGCGGCGCTGAGCCGCATGCAGGAAGGGACGATGCGCTCGCGGATACCGATGGTCGCGCTTCTCGTCGGTGTCTCCATGCTCGGCGGAGGACCCGGCGCCGTAGCGAAAGTTCCGATCGGACCGCAGTTCCAGGTCTCCGAAGGACGCGGGTGGACGTCCGCGACCGCGAGCGTCGCGTACGACACGGACCATGACCGTTACCTGGTCGTCTGGAAGGCGGGTGGCGAGGCAATCCTGGGGCGGATGCTGGATGGACTGGGTCGGCCGGTCGGCGCTCAGCTGGGGATCTCGGCGCCGAACCACGCGCCGGACAAGGCACCGTCCGTTGCGTACGGTGACGGCGAGTTCCTGGTGGCTTGGGAGGGATGCAACGTCGCGACCGGATGCCGGATCGTGGGGCAGCGGGTCGGCTCTGACGGACAGCGCATCGGCGACACGATCCGGATCGGGGACAGCCGAGGGTATCCCGAGGTGGTCTTCAACCCGAATCAGCGCGAGTACTTCGTGATCTGGGCGAACGGCGAGGTCTTCGGGCAGCGCCTTGCCTGGGACGGAATCGAACTCGGAGAGAACGACTTCCAGATCTCCGGAAGCCGTCCAGCTGGAGGGGTGTCGTTCAACTACGCCGATGTCGCCTACAACCCCGGCCGCGACGAGTATCTGGTGGCCTGGGATCAGCAGGACGGTCAGTATTTCTGGGAACGTCGAATCAGGGCCCAGCTGCTCGACCGGCAAGGCACGCAGTTTGGGCCCGATGACTTCAGCGTGACGAAGCCGTTCTTCCCTACGCCCGATCTGTCGCCGGTCCACATCGATGACGTTGCCTACGCCCCGGGGCGTGACGGCTATCTGGTCGCGTGGGACGTCAGCGAGGTTCCGTGGACGATTGCCGAGCGGTTCGTCTCCAGCTCTGGAGAGTTATCGGCGCCCTGCTGCGGTGCGCTTTCGATCGGTCCCGGCGGGGGCTGGATTCCTCCGGGAGGCCATCAGGGTTGGAGCGGCGCCAGTCTGGCGTTCGACTCGGTCGAGCGCGTGTTCTACGCGGCCGCAATCTTCGATCTCGAAGGCGCGCGCGACTTCGACTTCGAGGTGTTCGCCGGCGGCCACCAGATCAGCGATTTCGGCCGCGGTTATCCGCCCCGCGATGCCGGTGGGGTGCAGATCGTCTACAACCCGGCGCGTGATGAGCACCTTGTCGTCTACTCCGGGAACGACGAGCCACACACGCTCGCGCAACCGGCGGTATCCAAGGTGTTCGCCCGTCGCCTCGGGCACGAGAAACCGCCGGCGGCGGTCGCAGACAGGCGCGCGCCGCGCGTCACGCTGGGCCTTCGACGGCTGCAGCGCATCGTCCGCCAGCGCGGATTGGTCTTCCGTGCGGGCTGCGACGAGGCATGCAGGATCACCGGCTCGGCGCGCATCCAGGTCCCGGGCGCGAGTGGATCTCTGAAGCTTGGGGGTGCGAGGCGAGCCGTTCGCGCCGGTGTCAGGGCGAAGGTGAAGCTGAAGGCCTCGCGCAGGGTCCTCCGGATCCTTCGGCGTGCTTTCATCCAGCGCAACCGTCTCACTGCCCGGCTCGCCGTCACCGGGGTCGATGCGGCGGGCAATCAGCGGACCATGAAGCGGAAGGTCCGCACACGTCACGAGCTGCGCGGCGCCTGGATAGGCTCCGTCCGTGGAGGAACTGGTCTCCGGCTACGGCCTCCTGGAGGCACCCTGCGTGCCGAGGATGGCGGCGTGTACTTCAGCGACGTGCTGGGCGGCGGTGTGCACCGATGGCGGCCGGACGGAGGCGTCGAGGTGGTCGTGCCGAAGCGGCGCGGGATCGGCGGCATGTGCCTGCACGCCGACGGCGGGTCGTGGTCTCGGGCCGCGACGTGGTGCACGTCAGGACGGCGAGTCGCGGACGCTTTTCGCGCTCGAAGGCGTCGCCGGCTTCAACGATCTTGGCACGGACAGCGAAGGGCGCGTCTATGTCGGCACGCTGCGCTTCATGCCGTTCGCGGGAGAGAGCCCGGTCCCCGGCGAGGTCTGGCGAATCGGCGGCGAGGGCGAGGCGGTCGAGCTCTTCGGCGGCATCGAGTGGGCTAACGGGCTCGGCTTCTCGCCGGACGAAAGCACGATCTACGCGTGCGACTACGCGCGCGGCGAGATATTGGCGCACGACCTCACGGATGGAGGCGAGGCGACCGGGCGGCGCGTGTTCGCGCACTCACCTTCAGGCGAGGCGGATGGCCTTGCGGTGGACTCCGAGGGCGCGGTCTGGGTGGCGCTCGGTTCGGGCGGCAGCGTCGGCCGTTTCCTGCCCGACGGCTCGCTCGACCGCGAGGTCGACGTGCCGGCCGACTTCGTATCGAGCGTCTGCTTCGGCGGGAGCGATCACCGGGACCTCTACATCACGACCGTCGGAGCGCTCTTTCGCACGCGGGTGGACGTGCCGGGCCTGCCGGTCCCGCTCGCGAACGTCTAGCCGAGGCGGCCGACGCCGGGCAGAAAGCGGCCGGCATGGCGGGCCCAGCCGGTGTACTCGTCGCCGTGCACGCGCGTCAGATAGGGCTCTTCGACGAGTCTGGTCTGAGCCTCGAGCGAGCCGACCAGAAGCAGCACGCTCACAGCGACAGAAGGCTTGGGACCATCAATGCGAGACCCGCGGAAGTGACGATCATCCCGGTGTAGATCGGATTGCGAACGAGTCTGAAGGGGCCGCCCGTCACGAGCGGCGTGCGTTCGTGCTCGTTCACCCCGATCCGCCACGAACGACCCATCCACTGTTGCGAGAAGACGATCGTGGCAAGTCCCAACGCGTACAGGACGATGCCGGCGGCGTGCAGCCCGGCGCTGTCGAGCGCATCCACGGCCTCGACATCTCCCGACGCGGCGAGCACGGCCGCCGTCACGCCGAGCACGATCGCGACCACCATCCCGACGCCGGCGAGCCACTCGATCGATCCCGGCTTCCCGCTGACGCCCTTGAGCCCGGTTCCGCCGGTGCGTCGAAGCTGAAGCGCGATCGGCAGAGCCACGGCGAGCGCCCCGTACAGGCCCCAGAGCACGAGTGCCACTCCGGCCACGAAACGAAGTATCGCCGACCGCTGCAAACGCCGGCATGGGGTGTTGATGCGGTGTGGAGGCGAGGTTATGCTCGCCGAGAAAGGAGGAAGGGGAAGGTGCGGGCGGTGATGACCAGGTGGCGGATCGCGACTGTTTCGCTGTGCGCGGCTTGTCTGATGCTTCCCGCGAGTGCCGGCGCCGCGCGCATCGAGATACGGCCGGGAGCGGTCGCCGGGACGAACCAGCTCGTGTACACGGCCGGTCCGGGCGAGGTGAACTCTCCCGGGCTTCAGCATCAGCAGGACACGTACTACCTGCAGGACTCGCGCGGGCCGCTCACCGAACGGGTACCGCCGTGCGGGCCGCCTCCCAACCCGGGTGGACTCGGCGTCATCTCGCAGTGTCCCGACCCGGCTCATGCCGTCACGACCGCGCTCGTCGACCTGGGCGACCTCGACGACTTCGGCGATGTCGACCAGAACACTCTTCTTTTCATCCCGGTGACGGTGCTGGGAGGAGCGGGGGCCGACCGCATTTCCATGCACAGTGCCGAGGGCAACGTGCTCGACGGCGGTCCGGGAGACGACGTGATCGAGTCGGAAGGGCCGAGCCCGGTCTACCGGTTCGGGCGGCAGCGACGCGGTGGCCGGTGGCGAGGGGAACGACGAGATCCACACCTCGGACGACCACCGGGACACCGTCAGCTGCGGCCCAGGCACCGATCGGGTGACCGCGGACGTGACCGACGACGTCGCGGCTGACTGCGAGACGGTCGAGCGACAGTTCGAGCCGCCCTGGGTGCGCGCCGACGGACGGCCGATCGGCGTCTCCATCGACGACGGCGCGACCTACACGAACAGCCTCGACGTGCAGGTGACCGCACTTGGCCCGGACGTGGCGACTGGCTTGCGCATCTCCAGCGACAGCGGCTTCGCAAGCCCGCTGTCAGTGCTTCGTAATGCGAGCGAGACCTATCCATTCATGCTCGCCTCCAGCGGACCCGAGCAAATGCCCAAGACGGTCTACGTTCGCTTCGACGGCCCGGGGCTGGACCCGACCGTCACCTTCACCGACGACATCATCTTCGACCAGACGCCGCCGTCCGTTGACTCCGCCCGGATCGTTGGGCGGAGTCGCGGCGGGGTGCTGATCAGGCTGCGCGCAAGCGACGGCGACGTCCGGCGTCGAGACCGCGCAGTTTGCCCACAACCGAAGCAAGCCCTGGGAGAGCGTTCCGTATCAGGAGCTCACAAGCCTTCCGCGCAAGCCGAATTGGGCGCGTGTCGGCGACGGCGCCGGGAACGCCTCTGGCTGGCATCGGGTCAGCCCGTAGGCTGCCGGCGGGGCCGCGGGCGCCCGGGAACCCCTGAATAAACTCCGAGCGTGGCCGACGACCGCCTCGCAAAGCTGAAGGACCGCACCCGCTACGACCCGTCCGAGGTCGAGCCGCGCGTGCTCGTCCGAGTGGCTCGAGGCCGGCATCTTCCATCCCGAGGCGACCGGCACGCCGGACGAGAACTTCTCGATCGCGATCCCGCCGCCGAACGTCACCGGCGAGCTCCACATGGGTCACGCGCTCAACGGCACGATGCAGGACGTGCTCACGCGCAAGCGGCGCATGCAGGGCCGCAAGCGCTCTGGGCGCTCGGCACCGACCACGCCGGGATCGCGACCCAGGTGGTCGTCGAGAGCAGCTCGCGCGCGGAGGGGACTAGCGCGCGAGGAGCTCGGCCGCGAGGAGTTCGAGCGGCGCGTCTGGGAGTGGCGGGAGCAGTACGGCTCGACGATCGTCGAGCAGTACAAGCGCCTCGGCGCGTCGTGCGACTACGAGCGCGAGCGCTTCACGATGGACGAGGGCTACGTGCGCGCGGTCTACAAGGTCTTCAAGGCCCTCTACGACAAGGGCTACATCTACCGCGACAACTACATGGTGAACTGGGACCCTGGCTCGCGAGACCGCGATCTCCGACCTCGAGGTGGAGTACCGCGAGGTCGAGGACACCCTCTACTTCATCGACTACCCGCTCGAGTCCGGCGACGGGCCACGTCACCGTCGCGACGGTGCGGCCGGAGACGATGCTGGCCGACACGGCCGTCGCCGTGAACCCGAACGACGAGCGCTACTTCCACCTGATCGGCCAGGCCGCCATGCTGCCGCTCGTCGGGCGGCGCCTGCCGATCATCGCCGACGACCACGTCGATCCGGAGTTCGGCACCGGCGCGCTCAAGATCACCCCGGGCCACGACCCGAACGACTTCGAGATCGGGCGCAAGCCACGGGCTCGAGGAGATCTCGGTGATCGGCGAGGACGGGCGCATGAACGAAGCGGCCGGCGAGCCGTTCGCGGGCCTGTCGGTCACAGAGGCGCGCGCAGGCGGTGGTGGCGGCGCTCGACGAGCTCGGCGCGATCTCGAAGCGCGAGCCGTACGTCCACTCCGTCGGGCACAGCCACCGCTCGGGCGTAGCCGATCGAGCCGCTGATCTCGCTCCAGTGGTTCTGCCGCATGGACGAGCTGGCGCGGCCGGCGATCGAGGCGGTCGAGTCCGATCGCGTGCGGATCGTGCCCGCCGACCCGTGGAAGCGCGTGCTGCTGGACTGGATGCGCACGCTGCGGCCGTGGTGCATCTCGCGCCAGCTCTGGTGGGGCCATCGGCATCCCGGTCTGGTACTGCGACGCCTGCGAGGAGACGTATGTCGCCGAGACCGCGCCCGAGCGCTGCGGCGCCTGCGACGGCGAGCTGCGCCAGGAGACCGACGTGCTCGACACCTGGTTCAGCTCGCAGCTGTGGCCGTTCGCCGTGCTGGGCTGGCCCGACGACACCCCGGAGCTGCGCGCCTTCTACCCGACCGACTTCCTCACGACCGCGCGCGAGATCCTCTACCTCTGGGTCGCGCGCATGATCATGATGGGACTCGAGTTCGCCGGCGACGTTCCCTTCGACGACGTCTACGTCCACTCGGTGATCCTGGCTCCCGACGGCCGGCGCATGTCGAAGAGCCTCGGCACCGGCATCGATCCCGTCGAGGCGATCGAAGAGCACGGCGCGGACGCGCTCCGGTTCGGCCTGATGGCGATGTCCTCGAGCCAGGACGTGCAGCTACTCGCTCGAGCGCGTCGAGCAGGGCCGCGACCTCGCGAACAAGATGTGGAACGCGTCGCGGCTGGTGCTGCTGAACGCCGACGACGCCGAGCCCGCGCCGCGGCCGCGAGACGGTCGAGGACCGCTGGATCGTCTCGCGCCTGCAGCGCCTCGATCGCCGAGCGTCGACCGAGCGCATCGACGCATACGACTTCTCGCACGTGGCGCTCGACCTGTACGCGTTCTTCTGGAGCGAGTTCTGCGACTGGTATCTGGAGATGGTCAAGCCTCGGCTTGTACGAGGGCGACGACGGCCGCGCGTCTCGGCGACGCTGCTCCACGTGCTCGAGGAGACGCTCGCGCTGCTGCACCCGCTGATGCCGTTCGTGACCGAGGAGATCTACGGCTTCGTGCCGGGGCGCGAAGGCCTGCTCGCGGCGCGAGGCTTCCCGGCCGTCCGATGAAGCGCTGCTGGACGAGTCGGCCGAGCGAGAGGTCGAGGCTGTCGATCGAGGCGGTCCAGCGGCTTCGCCGCTACCGCGAGGATCGTCGGCGCGCCGGCGGCCGCGCGCATCCCGGCGAGGCTCGTGACCGAGAACGGAGACCACGCGGGCGCTGTACGAGCGCTCGCTGCGACACGATCGCAGCGGCTCGCGCGCTTCGACCTCGAGATCGTGGACCCCGACGGCCCGCTCGGCGAGGCCACGGTCGCGATCCCGGGAGCGACCGTCGACGTGCAGGTGCGACCCGGAGGCCGCGCCGCGCGACGGCGCACGGAGCAGGTCCGCAAGCTCCGCCAGGAGGTCGAGCGGTCGGAGGGCAAGCTCGCAAACCCGGGCTTCGTCGAGAAGGCGCCCGCCGAGCTCGTCCAGCAGGAGCGCGACAAGCTCGAGCGCTACCGAGCGCGAGCTCGACGAGCTGAGAGCAGTTGACCACGGCCGGCTGGACATGTTCGAGCAGGCCGAGCGTTACCTGCTCTCGCTGGAGCTCTTCGGCATGCGGTTCGGGCTCGATCGCATGCGCCGGCTGATGACGGCGCTCGACTCGCCGCACGAGCGCTTCGCGACCGTGCACGTGGTCGGCACGAACGGCAAGTCCTCGACCGCGCGCATGATCGGCCGCGCTCCTGCAACGGCACGGCCTGCGCACGGGCGCCTACCTGTCGCCGCACCTCACGTCCTTCGCCGAGCGCGTCGAGGTCGACGAGCGGGCCGCTGTCGCCCGAGGCCTTCGCCGCGGCGGTGCAGCGTGCGGCCCAGGCGGCCGCGCTCGTCGACCGCACGCTCGGGCGAAGGCGACCGCGTCACGCAGTTCGAGGCGCTCACCGCGGCCGCCTACTGGGAGCTGGCGCGGGCGGGCGTCGAGGTCGCGGTGGTGGAGGCGGGGCTCGGCGGCCGCTACGACGCCACCAGCGTGATCGACTCGCGCGTCCAGGTGCTGACGAACGTGGGGCTGGAGCACACGCGCTGGCTCGGGCCGACCGAGCGCCACATCGCCGAGGAGAAGCTCGCGGTCGTGCGGCGGGGAGGGACGCTGGTGGCCGGGCCGCTCGGGCCCGATTCGCTCGCGGTCGCGGAGCGCGTGGCGGCGGAGCAGGGCGCGGTGCTGCTCCGGTCCGGACGCGACTTCCGCACGGTCGGCGACCGGCCGTTCACGGTCGAGACGCCCAGCGGCGTCTACCCCGGAATCGAGCTGCGCGCCCTCGGTCGCTTTCAGCGCACGAACTTCGCGGCCGCCGTCACGGCGGCCGAGGCCTTCATCGGCGGCGCGCTCGACCCCGAGGCGGTACGGGCGGCTGCGCGCGAGCTGGTGCTGCCCGGCAGGCTCGAGATCGTCGGGCAGGAACCGCTCGTGGTGCGCGACGGCGCGCACAACCCGAGCGGCGCGCGGGCGCTCGCGGAGTCGCTCCCGGCGGTCGTCGGAGAGCGCCCGGTGGTCGCGGTGGTCTCGATTCTCGAGGACAAGGACGCGGCCGGCATGCTGGCCGGCCTGCTGACGGTGTGCGACTCGGCGATCTTCACGCGTTCCTCGCCGGCCGGGAGCGCTGCCGCCGGCGGTGCTCGAGAGCCTCTGGAAGCAGGTGGGCGGCCGGCGCGCCGAGGTCGTCCCGGATCCCGCCGCCGCGCGTCGACCGCGCGCGCACGCTCGCGGGCGAGGACGGCGCGGTGCTCGTCACCGGCTCCATCTATCTCCTGGCGGAGCTGGCCGGCGCCGAGGCGGCCTCCTCGGCGCATCCGAGCGCGCACCCGAACGCGATCCGGTGACCGACCATCTGCGCATGCTGGGAGTGGTCGCCGTGGTCGTCGCGGTCGTGATCCTGCTCTTCTTCACGGTCGGGTATCTGCTCGGAAGACTCCTGCTCTAGGCGGCTTTTGGGGCGTTTTGCCCAAAAGCCCCGGTAGACTCGTCAGGTGCTCGATTGCAGATCTGGCAGGGTCACCGGGGGTCGGCATCGAACACTTAGGGAGCCTCGAGCGAATGAGGCTCCAGTCGGCACGGAATCGCGATGACCTTCGCCCTCTTCGGAATCGAGAACGACGGCTTGAACCTTGCCGTCAACCTGCTTGTCTTCTTCCTGGTCGTGATCTGGGTCGCGCTCGTCTACTGGACGTACTCGGATGCGCACCCGGCGGCTCGACGACCCGCTGCTGATCGGATGTGCGACGGTCGCGTCGCTGTTCCCCTTCATCGGCACGATCGTGTACGCGATCGTGCGTCCGCCCGAGTACCTCGAGGACGCGCACGAGCGGGAGGTCGAGATCAAGGCCGCCGAGAAGCGGCTCGCGCTGCTCGACAACCGCACCTGCCGCAACTGCGGCAGCGAGATCGAGCCGAACTTCCTGCGGTGCCCGAGTTGCATGCGCAAGCTCAAGGAGCCGTGCCGCAGCTGCGGACGCCCGCTCGACCCGCGCTGGCGCGTGTGCCCGTACTGCGAGGCCGAGGTGGCGGGGTCGGCCAGAGAGGAACGCGGCGAGCGGCGGCGTCGATCCCGGCGAGACAACGACCGGCAGCCGCGGGTCGCCCGCGCCTCCAGCACGCCGGCGCGCGCTGACGAGACGATCGCCGAGCCGACCGCCTCGCTCGGCGGCGAGCGCCGTGGCTCACAGCCTCCGCCTGAGCGCTGATGGCGGGCGCAACCGTCTAACCTCCTCGCCTTCTCCATGCCCGACCGCACGCTGATCCTCGTGAAGCCCGATGCCTTCGAGCGCAACCTGACCGGCGAGGTGATCGGCCGGTTCGAGCGAAAGGGCCTCAGGCTCGCGGCGCTCAAGCTCATGCACGTGGACGTGGATCTCGCTCGGGCGCACTACGCCGAGCACAGCGAGAAGCCGTTCTTCGGCGAGCTCGTCGACTTCATCACGCGCGGGCCGCTGGTCGCGATGGTGCTGGAAGGCGAGAGCGCGGTCGCAGGCCGCGCGGCAGGTGATCGGCGCGACCAACCCGCTCGAGGCCGCGCCCGGCTCGATCCGCGGCGACTTCGCGACCGAGATCACCTTCAACCTGGTGCACGGCTCCGACTCGGCCGAATCGGCCGCGCGCGAGATCGGCATCTTCTTCCCGGAGCTTGCCCCCGCCTGAGTCGCTGGTGCTGGCTTCGCGCTCGCCGCAGCGCAGGGCGATCCTCGAGCAGCTCGGCATCCCGTTCGAGGTCCGCGTCCCCGATGTCGACGAGCTGACCGCCGGGCGAGCCGGAGCGCGTCGTGTTCGAGAACGCGCGCCGCAAGGCCGCGGCAGCGGCCGCCGGGGAGGCGCGAGCGGCGCGTGCTGGGCGTGGACACGGCCGTGCTGATCGACGGCGACCTGCTCGGCAAGCCCGCCGGGCACGAGCGAGGCGCGCCGCTTCCTGGAGCGGCTCTCCGGCCGAACCCACACTGTCCTGAGCGGCCTCTGCCTCCTGTCGGGCGAGACCGAGCGCGGCGGTGTGGCGGACACTCATGTGACGTTTCGCACGCTCTCGCCGGAGCTGATCGACTGGTATCTCGGCACCGGCGAGTGGCGTGAGCGCGCCGGCGCATATGCGATCCAGGGCCATGGGGCGGCGCTGGTCGAGCGCATCGAGGGCGACTACTGGAACGTCGTCGGGCTGCCGGTGCCGCTGCTCCTCGGCATCGCCCCCGACCTGTTGGCCAAGGGCAACTGAGCATGGGAACTATGCTGCAGGGTGCCCTTGGGCTCTTCCGGGTCCGATACCATTCGCCGCTGCAACCGCCTCGCTAGCGGAAGCCGGCAGCGCCGACGCAGCACAAGTGGCGCCTGGTGAGGCCCTCGGGTAATCAGCCGGCCGGTCGCTGTGCGCCGCGACCGGGGCTCTACCACGACAGGACTGTCAAGCGACTTGGGTTTCTTCAGCGCTCTAACAGGTCTTGGCGGCCGCGACATGGCCGTCGATCTCGGCACCGCGAACACGCTCGTATACGTGCGTGGTCGCGGCATCGTGCTCTCGGAGCCCTCCGTGGTGGCGATCGACGCCCGCTCGGGTGAGGTCCACGCGGTCGGGCTGGAGGCCAAGCGGATGCTGGGGCGCACGCCGGGCACGATCCAGGCGATCCGCCCGTTGAAGGACGGGGTGATCGCCGACTTCGACGTCACCGAGCAGATGCTTCGCCATTTCATCCAGAAGGTCCATCAAAACCGCTGGGCGCACCCGCGCGTGGTCGTCTGCGTTCCCTCCGGCGTAACCGGGGTGGAGAAGCGCGCGGTCGAGGAGGCGTGCCTGTCCGCCGGGGCCCGCCAGGCCTACCTGATCGAGGAGCCGATGGCGGCCGCGATCGGAGCCGGACTGCCGGTGGGCGAGCCGACGGGCAACATCGTCGTGGACATCGGCGGAGGCACGAGCGAGGTGGCGGTGATCTCGCTGGGCGGGATCGTGGTCTCGCAATCGATCCGGGTCGGCGGCGACGAGATGGACGACGCGATCGTCAACTACGTCAAGCGCGAGTACAAGCTCATGATCGGCCAGCAGACCGCCGAGGAGATCAAGCTCGAGATCGGCTCCGCCTTCCCGCTGCCCGAGGAGGTCCAGGCGGAGGTCCGCGGCCGCGACCTGGTCTCAGGGCTGCCGAAGACCGTCGTGCTGACGTCGGAGGAGGTGCGCGGTGCGCTCGAGGAGCCGGTCGGCCAGATCATCGGGGCGGTCAAGGAGACGCTCGACCGCACGCCCCCGGAGCTCGCGTCCGACATCATGGACCGTGGGATCATGCTGGCCGGCGGCGGCGCGCTCCTGCAGGGCCTCGACGAGCGCCTCCGCGACGAGACGCAGATGCCCTGTCACCTGGCGGAATCGCCGCTCACGTGCGTGGCCGTGGGCTCGGGCCGCTCGCTCGAGGAATTCGAGGCGATCCACCGGGCGAGCAAGAACTCGCGGAATCGCAGGAGAAACTCATGACGGGCCGGGACGTATGGATCTCTCAGGGGAGTAGAGGTCCTGACAAGGCGGCACCGCCGCCCTATGCACAAGACTTGAGGACTTCACGGTGTACAAGAGATCGGTTCGAAGGCGGCGGGCGGTGCTGGCACTGCTCGTCGGCCTCTCCATAGCGCTGCTGACGGCCTACTTCGGCGAGTCCGCGTCCGGCGGGCTGCACGCGATCCAGCGTGGCTTCCTGCAGGCGCTCGCGCCGTTCCAGGAAGGCGCCAGCCGGGCGCTGAAGCCGGCCCGCGACCTGGTCGGGTGGACCGGCGACGTCTTCGACGCCAAGTCGGAGAACAAGAAGCTTCGCCGCGAGGTGCGGGAGCTCCAGGGCCGGCTCGCCCAATCAGAGGTCGACTCCGCGCGAGGCCAAGGAGCTGCGCGCGATGGTCGGGTTCAATCGCTCGGCCGGCTTTCCCGACGGATACGACCCGGTCGCGGCACGCGTGATCGCACGCTCGCCGACCGTCTGGTACGCGGCCATCACGATCGACAAGGGCTCCGACCAGGGCGTGCGCGTGAACCAGCCCGTGCTGAGCGGCACCGGCCTGGTGGGCAAGGTCTCCGACGTCGCGCCGGATGCCGCCCGCGTCACGCTCCTCACCGATCACACGAGCGGCGTCTCGGCGCAGGTCGTGCCCGACGGCGCGAACGGGATCGTGAAGGCGACGGTCGGAAATCCGATCGGACCTGATCCTCGACTTCGTGCAGAAGGGCCGCCCCGTGCGGAAGGGCGCGACCGTGATCACGTCCGGGTGGCGCTCGTCGCGTCTGGAGTCGCTCTTCCCGCGCGGCATCCCGATCGGCTCGGTGACCCGCAGCGACTCGAGCGAGCGCGAGCTCTACCAGCGGGTGCACCTGCGGCCGTTCGCTGAACGTGCGCGACCTGGACGTGGTCGAGGTCCTGACGGGCGGCGGGTCGACCGCCGGCCAGAAGGCGCAGCTCGACTCCGTGAACGTCACCCCGGGCACGATCGTGCGGATCGCGCTGCTCGTGCTCGCGACCGTCGTCCTCCAGCTGGCCGTCGTCACCCAGATCACGGTGCTGGACGCCGACGCCGACCTGTTTCCGCTCGTGACGCTGTCCGTCGGGCTGCTGGCCGGCCCGATCGCCGGGCGCCACGTTCGGGTTCTTCCTCGGCCTCGTCGCCGACATGGCGCTGCTCGCAGACGCTCGGCGTGACGTCGCTGCTGCTGATCGCGCGTGGGCTACCTCGCGGGCCGCTACCGCGAGATGCGCGACGCCTCGCACAAGCTGCGTGCCGGTGCTCGGCGGCGGTGGTCGCGACGCTCGCCTACGCGACCGCCTTCTCGCTGGTGCAGTTCCTGCTGGGAGTCGAGTCGCCGGTCAGCCCGCTCGTGATCCGGGAGATCCTCGTGGGCGTGCTCCTGAACGGCCTGATCGCGATGCCGGTCTTCGCCGCCGTGCGCGCGCTGCTGCGGCCCGACCTGATCGACGACCTCCGGCCGCGGCGCCGGCGCCGGGACCACGCGCCGCGGGCCGCTGACGGGCGCGCCGCTCACCAGCTCCGCGGTCACGATCACGGGCCCGGCCACGCGACCCGCAGGCGGCCGGAAAGCTGATGTACCATGCCCCGGCGGCGACAAGCGCATGATCGTCACGCCCGGACTGGCGCTCCGCGTCGCGATCCTCGGCGGCATCGCGCTGGTCCTGTTCGCGATCATCTTCTTCCGCCTGTGGTACCTGCAGGTGCTGTCCGGCGACAAGTACCTGGCCGAGGCCAACGACAACCGCGTGCGCCAGGTGAAGGTCGAGGCGCCGCGCGGCGAGATCGTCGATCGCAACGGCAATGTGCTCGTCGACAACCGCACGGCGCTGGCCGTGCAGGTGCTGCCCGAACGCCTTCCCGCCGACCCTGTCCGCCGCCTGCGCGTGACCCGGCGCCTCGGCGACGCGCTGAACACTCGGCCGGCCGCGCTGCGGAAGAAGATCCGCCGGGAAGCGAGGGTGCTCCCGTACAGCCCGGTGACGCTCAAGACAGACGTGTCGCTCGACACCGTCTTCTACCTGCAGGAGAACCAGACGCGCTTCCCCGGCGTCGAGGTCGAGCGGATCTTCCTGCGGAAGTATCCGCACGAGACCGTTGGGGCGCACCTGTTCGGCACGCTCGGCGAGGTCAACCGAGAAGCAGCTGAAGGAGTCGCGCTACAACGGCGTCCAGCTGGGCGACCGCGTCGGGCAGTCCGGCATCGAGTACCAGTACGACCGCTATCTGCGCGGCCGAAACGGCGCCTCGCGCATCCAGGTCGACGCCATGGGGCGCCCGAAGGGAGAGCTCTCCGTTCGCGACCCATCGCCCGGCAAGCAGCTGCGCCTGTCGATCGACTTCGACGTGCAGAAGACCGGCCAGGCGGCGCTCGAGAGCTACGGCAAGCCCGGCGGCTTCGTGGCCATGGACCCGCGCAGCGGCGAGGTGCTCGGGCTCGGCTCCAATCCCGAGCTTCGACCCGAACGTCTTCGCCAAGGGCGTGTCCAGCTCGGTGTACAAGCGACTTCAGGATCCGGACAACGGCGCGCCGCTGGCCGACCGCGCGACCCAGGGCCTCTACCCGACGGGCTCCACGTTCAAGCTGATCACCTCCACCGCGGCGCTCGAGAGCGGGTTGATCTCGCCGGAGACGGTGCTCTTCGACGGTGGCTCGCTCAACGTCGGGGGGATCTCCTTCAAGAACGCAGGAGGCGCGTCGTACGGGGCGCTGGCCCTGCCCCGCGCGCTGCAGGTGTCCTCGGACGTCTTCTTCTACCGACTCGGGCTCATGGCGGACCAGCGCGGCGGCGACATCATCCAGAAGTGGGCGCGCCGCCTCGGCCTCGGCCACCCGACCGGGATCGACCTTCCCGGCGAGGTCGGCGGCCTCGTGCCCTCGCCGGCCTGGCGAAACCGCCTCTTCCGCAAGAAGCTGACAGACCGGCCCTGGACACCGGGCGACAACATCAACTTCGCCGTCGGCCAGGGTGACCTGCAGGCCGACCCGCTGCAGATGGCGGTCGCCTACAGCACGATCGCGAACGGCGGCCGCGTGGTCACGCCGCACATCGGGATGCGGGTCGAGGACTCGGACGGCCGGGTGCTGCAGGAGATCGCCCCGGGCCCGAAGCGGAGGCTCGACATCTCGCCCCTGACGCGCGGCGCGATCATCTCGGGCCTGCGCGCGGCGGCGAACGACCCGGGCGGAACCTCCGCCGGCGTCTTCAGCGGCTTCCCGATCGAGATCGCGGGGAAGACCGGCACCGCCGAGCGCGGGGCGCAGGGCGACCAGTCCTGGTACGTGGCGATGGCGCCTTACAACGACCCGCGGATCGTGGTCGCGGTCACGATCGAGCGCGGCGGGTTCGGCGCCGAGGCGGCCGCGCCGGCCGCGCGGCGGATCCTCGCCGCCTACTTCGGGATCAAGGGCAAGCAGGCGCTCGGCACCGCGGGGACGGCACCGAACTGATGGCGGATCGATCGATGACGCAGCCCCGGCACACTCCGTTCGGCACCGGCGTCCAGCGCTTCAGCGAGCCGCGCGGGCGGATCTTCCGGCTCGACTTCCTGCTGCTCTTCGCGACGCTCGGGCTGATCGCATTCAGCCTCGTCACGCTCGACGCGGCGACCGCGGATGCGGGCACGTCCTCCCACTACTTCGCGACCCGGCAGGGCATCTACGCGATCATCGGGCTGGTCCTCATGATCGCGCTGGCGTCGATCGACTACTCGCGCTTCCGCGAGCTCAAGACGGGCCTCTACGTGGCGATGATGGGCCTGATCGTGACGGTGCTGGCGTTGGGAGGGGCGACGCGGGGCTCCCGCCGCTGGATCGAGCTGCCGTTCTTCCGCTTCCAGCCCTCGGAGCTCGGCAAGGTCCTGCTCGTGCTCGCGCTGTCGGCGTTCGTGCTCGACCGGCTGCGGTACATCAACGATCGCCAGACGACCTCGCGAATCATGCTGCTGGCGCTCGTGCCGACATTGTTGGTGATGGCCCAGCCCGACCTCGGCACCAGCATCATCTACATCAACATCGCGCTGGCCCTGCTGTTCGTGGCGGGTACCAAGTGGACTCATTTCGCGGCGCTGGCGGGGCTCGCCGCGGCGGCGGCGGTGGTCGTGCTGGTGATCGCTCCGGCGGTCGGCACGCCGCTGCTGAAGGGCTATCAGGAAGACCGCCTCACGGCGTTCCTCCACAAGAACGACGCCGACCCGAGGAGCCAGGGATACCAGCTGAACCAGGCGCAGACCGCGATCGGATCCGGCCGCAAGACGGGCCGGGGAGCGGAGCGCGTCATCCCAGACGAAGCTCGGCTTCCTCCCGGAGAGCCACACCGACTTCGTGTTCGCCGTGGTCGGCGAACGTTTCGGGTTCGTGGGCGCAGCGATCGTGCTGTCGCTCTATGCGCTGCTGATCTGGCGCTCGTTACGAATCCTGACGATCGCGAAGAACCTCTACGGCGCGTTGCTCGCCGCCGGGGTCGGCGCGATGCTGATGACCCAGGTGTTCGTGAACGTAGGCGGTAACGTCGGGATCATGCCGATCACCGGAATCCCGCTGCCTCTCATGAGCTACGGCGGGTCCTCGGTGATAGTCACCTTGATCGCGCTCGGCATCCTGCAGAGCGTGTACGTGCAGGCGCGGGAGGCGGCTGCAGGCAAATCGGAGAGCCTCGGCATGAGGCCTTAGAACCGAAAGGAATTTCTTTTGCGTAAGCAAGTACTCGTATCGGTCGACCGCGGGGAGACCCGCGTGGCGATCGTCGAAGGAAAGGGCGCCCCCACCAAGGGCGGCCGCCGCGGGCGGACGAGCATCCCCCGCGTCGACGGCGGCTGGCGCGTCGCGGAGCTCTACATCGAGCGCCGCGGGCGACGGTCGATCGTCGGCAACGTCTACAAGGGCCAGGTGGACAACGTCCTCGCCGGCATGGAGGCCGCGTTCGTCGACATCGGCCTCGAGAAGAACGGGTTCCTCCACGTCGACGAGATCGTGTTGAGGGACGACAAGGGCAAGCCGATCCGCGCCAGCTCTTCCCAGCGCCGCGGCCGCGGTCGCGGTGGCGGCACCCGGATCTCGGAGCTCCTCAAGTCCAAGCAGGAGGTCATGGTCCAGGTCACCAAGGACCCGATCGGCACGAAGGGCGCACGCCTGTCGATGGAGATCTCGATCCCCGGGCGCTACCTCGTGTACGTGCCGGACGGCGAGGGCGTGGGCGTCTCGCGCCGGCTGCCCGACTCCGAGCGCGAGCGGCTGCGCAAGCTCGCCGCGGGCCTGAAGATCGAAGCAGGGCGGGCTGATCATCCGCACCGCCGCGCACGGCGCCCGCAAGAGCGACATGGAGCGCGAGCTGCAGTACCTGTACAGGCTGCACGAAGTGCTCATGGAGCGCGTCGAGGACTCGCCCGCGCCGTCGATGGTCTTCCAGGAAGCCGACCTGCCGGTGCGGGTCGTGCGCGACGTGTTCTCGAAGGAGTTCGACCGGGCGATCATCGAGGACCCGAAGCAGCACCATCGCGTCCGCAGCTTCTTCGAGCGCACGGCGCCCGAGCTGGTCGAGCGGGTCGAGCTCTACGAGGAGGCCGAGCCGCTGTTCGAGCGCGCCGGCATCGAGGACGCGTTCACCTCGACGCTGTCGCGCCGGGTGGACCTGCCCGCACGGCGGCTATCTGATGATCGACCACGCCGAGGCGCTGACCGTGATCGACGTCAACACCGGCAGCTACACGGGCCGCGGGCGGGGGAGCCTCGAGGACACGATCGTGAAGACGAACCTCCAGGCCGCCGAGGAGGTCGTGCGGCAGCTGCGGCTGCGGGACATCGGCGGCATCATCGTGATCGACTTCATCGACATGGCGTATACGCGCAACCGCGACCACGTCCTGAGCGTGCTCCGCAAGGCGCTCGACGAGGACCGCACGCGCACGCTACGTGGTCGAGATCTCGCCGCTCGGACTCGTCGAGATGACGCGGCAGAACGTGACCGAGGGCGTCCGCGAGATCATGACCAAGCCCTGCCCGACCTGCCAGGGCGAGGGCGTCGTGCGCTCGGAGGAGACGATCGCGATCGACGTCGAGCGCCGGCTGCGCAAGCTGGTGAAGGGCTCGAAGTCGGAGGCGTTCCTGGTCCAGGTCCACCCGCGCGTGGCGGCGATCCTGATCGGCGGCGGCGGCAAGCCGCTGCGGAGCTCGAGGAGGAGACCGGCAAGGTCTTCCACTTCCACGGCACCGAGGGGATCCCGCTCGACACCTTCGCGATCACGGCCGAGGGCACGACGGACGAGATCGAGCACCGGGCGCTGCCGTTCAAGAAGGGCGAGGAGGTCCTGATCGGATCGAGGAGCCCCACATGTACAACGTCGACGACGCGATCGCGAAGATCGACGGCTACGTGATCTCGATCTCCGGCGGCGGCGCCGTTCGTCGGCGACAAGGTGCTCGTCAGGATCGACGAGGTCAAGCGCACGGCCGCCTACGCCAGCCTGCTCGAGCCGCCGACGGCGGCGGCCAAGGAGAGCGATGGCGGCACCAGCAGGCGCCGCCGGCGCAAGCCGGCCGAGCCGCGCACCGAGGCCCCGGCCGAGGAGGCCGCCGAGGACGCCGCCCGAGGCGGACGTGGAGCTCGAAGGAGTGGTGGTCGAGGCCGCGCCGAACGGGGCTCCGGAAGGCGACGAGGAGCAAGTACAATCGAACGGCTCCAAGGGCAAGCGCCGCCGTGGCCGCAGAGGCGGACGGCGGCGTTCTCGCGCTCGGCCGCGCGAGGGCTCGGAGTCGAAGAGCTGAAAACATCGGAAGCTATCCGAGATGGCATACGCGATCATCGAGATGGGCGGCAAGCAGTACCGGGTCGAGAAGGGTGACTCGGTGCTCGTCGACCGCGTGACGCGAGGACGAGGGCGCGAAGGTCTCGCCGCGGGCGCTGCTCTACAGCGGCGACGGCGAGGGCCAGACCGTCTTCGAAGGCGCCGACCTCGACAAGGTCAAGGTCGAGGCGGTGGTCGCCGAGCATCTGAAGGGCGAGAAGATCCGCGTCTTCAAGTACCGGCCGAAGAAGCGCTACCGCAAGACGCAGCGGGCCACCGGTCGCTGCTGACGCGGCTGGAGATCAAGGAAGTGAAAGGGCCGCCGAGCCGCCGCGGCAAGACGGCGAGCGGCTGCTAAGAAGGAGCGCGGCGCGGCAGCGAAGAAGCCGGCCGCGCAAGCCGAGCGGCGAAGAAGGACAAGGAAGTAAGAGATGGCACACAAGAAGGGATTGGGTCCAGCCGCAACGGGCGCGACTCCGAGGCGAAGCGGCTGGGCGTGAAGGTGTTCGCCGGCCAGGCGGTGACCGGCGGCGAGATCATCGTGCGCCAGCGCGGCACCCGCTTCAAGCCGGGCCCCGGCACCGGCATCGGCCGCGACGACACGATCTTCGCGACCCGTCCGGGAACGGTCGAGTTCCAGCACCGGCCGCAAGGGCCGCCTCATCTCGATAACACCCGTCGAGTAGCTACGCTCGAGTCGCTCGCTCGGGCTAGGCTGAAGCCATGCTCTACGACCGCGTCACAGATCCAGGTCGAGGCCGGGGCGGGCGGCAACGGCTGCGTCAGCTTCCGGCGTGAGGCGCACGTGCCCAGGGGCGGCCCCGACGGCGGCGACGGCGGCCGCGGCGGTGACGTCGTGGTCGTGGCGGACGCGGACCTGCGCGATCTCGTCGTTCTACCGCAGCCGGCGCCACTTCAAGGCCGGCCGCGGGGGCCACGGACGAGGGCTCCCAGCGTCACGGCGCCGGCGGCGAGACGCTCGAGCTGCACGTGCCGGTCGGCACCGTCGTCGAGAGTCGAGGCGACGGACGCCCGCTACGACCTGACGAAGCCCGGGCGAGCGCGTGGTGGTCGCGCGCGCCGGCAGCCGGGGGCTCGGGCAACCGCCGCTTCGCGACCTCCACGCGCCAGGCGCCGCGCTTCGCGGAGCGAGGCCTGCCCGGCGAGGAGGCGACGCTCGAGCTCCGCCTGAAGCTGCTCGCCGACGTCGGCCTCGTGGGCGCCCCCAACGCGGGCAAGTCGTCGCTGCTGCGGCGGCTGACGCGCGCCCGCCCGAAGGTCGCCGACTACCCGTTCACGACGCTCGAGCCGGCGCTCGGCACGCTCGAGGACGACGAGGGCCGCCAGCTCGTGCTGGCCGACATCCCGGGACTGATCGAGGGCGCGGGCGCGGGCGCGGGGCTCGGCCACGAGTTCCTCGCGCACGTCGAGCGCACGCAGCCTGCTGGTGCACCTCGTCGACGTCGCGCCGCTCGGACGGCTCGGATCCCGGGGAGACGTTCGAGACGGTGCGGGCGAGCTTGAAGGACTACGGCGCCGGGCTGGAGGAGCGCCCGTTCCTCGTCGTGCTGAGCAAGATCGACCTGCTGCCCGCCGGAGGTCGGCGCCGCGGCGGCTCGCGGCGCGGAGTGGCGACGAGCGGCGGCTCGCCGACGAGCACGCCGGGTGCTCGCCGTCTCGAGCGCGACCGGCGTGGGCGTCGAGCGCCTCGCCAGCGCGATCTTCGCTGCAGTCGCCTGCCGCCCAGCACGGCGGCGGTCGCCGACGGCGCCGGCGAGGCGATCGCCGAGCACGCGGTCTACCGGCCGGGCGAGCGAGTCCGGCTATCAGCGTCGAGCGCGCGGGCGATCACATGTTCCGGCTCGTGGGCCCGGCCGTCGAGCGGCTGGTCGGGCGGCACGACCTCGAGAACCGCGACGCGCTCGAGTTCATCGAGGAGCGCCTGCAGCACGATGGGAGTGATCAAGGAGCTCGAGTCGCAGGGATTCGAGCCCGGCGACGAGATCGAGATCGGCGAGGTCGCGTTCGCGCTCTACCCGGGCGTGCCGCAGCCGGAGTAGTTCAGATGGTCGCCAATGGTCTGCGTCGTAAAGCTCGGCTCGACGCTCGTCGCCGACGAGCGCGGCGACGTGCGCGAGCGACGGTCCTGCGGGAGATCTGCCGGCAGGTCGCCGCGCTCCGCGCCGCCGGGCATTCGGCCGTGCTGGTCACCTCGGGCGCGATCGCGCGGGGCATGCGCCTGATGGGGATGCCCGTGCGGCCGACCGCGATGGAGGAGCTGCAGGCCGCGTCGGCGGTCGGCCAGGGCCCGCTGTACGACGTCTACGCCGACCTGCTCGCCGAGCACGGCGTCAAGACGCCCAGGTGCTGCTCACGTTCTTCGACATGTCGGCGCGGATGCAGTACCTGAACGCGCGGCGGACGCTCGCGAAGCTGCTCGACTGGGGCGTCGTCCCGGTGATCAACGAGAACGACACCACCGCCACCGACGAGATCAGCTTCGGCGACAACGACATCCTGGCCGCGCAGGTCGCGATCCTGCTGCCCGCCGACCTGCTGGTCGTGCTCTCCGACGTGGACGCGCTCTACACCAGCGACCCGCGGCGCAGCGAGGACGCGGAGCAGGTCACGGAGGTGCGCGACCTGGCGGAGCTGGGCGACTACGAGATCGGCATGTCGAGCTCGCATCTGGGCTCGGGCGGCATGCGCAGCAAGGTGCTGGCGGCCGAGATGGCGACATCCGCGGGAATCCCGGTCGTGATCTGCAACGGCACGGAGCCCGGCACGCTCGAGCGGGCGGTCGGCGGAGAGGCGGTGGGCACCCGCTTCCATCCACAGGCCAGGCGCGAGTCGAGCTTCAAGTTGTGGCTGAAGTACGCGAAGGCGTCGAGCGGGCGCGTGCTGGTCGACGAGGGCGCGGAGCGGGCGCTGCGCGAGCAGGGCACGAGCCTGCTGCCGGTGGGCGTGGTCGAGGTCGAGGGCGAGTTCGAGGCCGGCGACGCGGTCGACGTGGCCTCGGCGGCGGACGGCCGGCGGAAGGTCGGCAAGGGGATCTCCAACTACTCGGCCGCTGAGCTGCGACAGGTGAAAGGGCTGAAGTCGGCTCGCGTGCGCGAGATGCTTCCCCGTGCGAGCGAGGAAGCCGTTCATCGCGACTACTTCGTGCTGGCATAGGGCGGCCCGGCAGTAGGTCGTTACTCTTTCCCCATGGCGATCGGCACCCAGTCCGTCAGCGAGATCTGCGAGCGTGCCAAGCGCGCCTCGCACCAGCTCGCGATCCTCGACACGGCCACCAAGGACGGCGCCCTCGAGGCGATCGCGCGCGAGTTGGAGGCGCGGGTGGAGGAGATCGTCGAGGCGAACGCCGGCGATCTCGAGGACGGCCGCGCAGCCGGGCTGGACGCCGCGCTGATCGACCGCCTGGCGCTGGACGAGGAGCGCGTGAAGGCAATGGCGGCCGGCGTGCGCGACATCGTCGCGCTGCCCGACCCCGTGGGCGAGGAGCTCGAGTTCCGCACGCTGCCCAACGGGCTCGAGCTGCGCAAGATCCGGGTGCCGCTCGGCGTCGTCGCGATCGTCTACGAGGCGCGCCCGAACGTGACCGTCGACGCGGCCGCGCTCGCGATCAAGTCGGGGAACGCGGTCGTGCTGCGTGGCTCTTCGACGGCGGCGCGCTCGAACGCGGTGCTCGCGCAGATCGTCGCCGAGGCCGGCGAGGGCGCCGGCCTGCCGGAGGGAACCGTGTCACTGGTGGCCGGCGGCGGCCGCGAGGAGCTCGCCGAGCTGGCGCAGCAGGACGGCCTCGTCGACCTGATCATCCCCCGCGGGGGCGAGGGTCTGAAGAAGGCGTTGAAGGCCAGCGCGACCGTGCCGGTGATCTACGCGGCGGCCGGGAACTGCCACGTCTATCTCGACGCGAGCGCCGACCCCGAGATGGCGAAGGAGATCGCCTACAACGCGAAGGTGCAGCGGCCCGGCGTGTGCAACGCCGCCGAGACCCTGCTGGTCCACGCCGAGCTCGCGCCGGCCGTGCTTCCCGAGCTCTTCAAGCTGCTGCGCCAGGCGGGCGTCGAGCTGGTCGTAGACGGGCGCACGCGCGCGCTTGCCGGGCCGGACGGCGACCTGCTGGGCGAAGCCACGGACGAGGACTGGGACACCGAGTACCTCGGGCATGAAGATGGCCGTGAAGACGGTCGACGGCGTCGAGGAGGCAATCGATCACGTCAACCGCCACGGGACCGGACACTCCGAGGCGATCGTCACCAGCGACAGCCGTGCCGCCGAGGCCTTCACGGGCAGGGTGGACGCGGCCTGCGTCTACGTGAACGCCTCGACGCGATTCACCGACGGCGGCGAGTTCGGCATGGGCGCGGAGATGGGCAACTCGACTCAGAAGCTGCACGCGCGAGGCCCGATCGCCCTGCGCGAGCTGACCACCTCCAAGTACGTCGTCCGCGGCACCGGCCAGGTCCGCGGGTAGTGCCACCCGTCTCCCGCTGACCAGGACGGCACGCTGCGCCTCGGAATCCTTGGAGGAGCGTTCAACCCGCCTCACCTCGGGCACCTGGTGCTCGCCCAGGAGGGCTACTGGCAGCTGGGGCTCGACCGCGTCGTGCTGATGCCCGCCGGGCAGGCCCCGCACAAGGAGATCGAGGACGATCCGGGTGCGGAGGAGCGGTACCTGATGTGTGACCTCGCCGCCTGGGGCGCCGAGTGGCTGGACGCGTCGCGCGACGAGATCGACCGGCCTGGTCCTTCGTACACGGTCGAGACGCTTCGGCAGCTCACCGCACAGCGGCCGGGCGACGACATCGTCCTGCTGCTCGGCGCGGACCGTGCCCGGAGCCTGCCCCAGTGGCGCGAGCCGGAGGAGGTCCTGAGGCTGGCGACGCTCGCCGTGGCACAGCGGGACGGCGAAGGGGAGGAGGCCGTGCGCAGCTCGCTGGCAGGTTTGCCCGGGGCCGAGCGGGTGAAATTCTTCGAGATGCCCACGTTCGAGGTGTCCTCGACTGTCGTGCGCGAGCGTGCGGCGGCCCGCCGGCCGTTCCGGTTCTTCGTGCCGGAGCGCGTCGCCGCCCGGATCGAGGAGCAAGGCCTCTACCGGCGGGGAGGCAGTTGAAGACCGGCGTCGAGTCGCGTCCCTCGGAGGCCCTTGCCCGCCGGATCGCGGCCGTGGCCCTCGACAAGAAGGCGCACGACGTGGTCGTCCTCGACATGCGCGGCGTGGTCGCCTACACGGACTTCCTCGTGATCGCGACGGGCAACACCGAGCGTCAGACGCAGGCGATCGAGGACGCGATCTACCGCGACGTGAAGTCCGGTGGCGGCGGGGAGGAGGGGCGCACGCCCGAGCGCGTCGAGGGCAAGCCGGAGTCGCGCTGGATCCTGATGGACTACCTCGACTGCGTCGTGCACATCTTCACGCCGGCCGCCCGCGACTACTACCGCCTGGAGACGCTCTGGGGCGAGGTGCCGGCGCTGGAGGTCGAGGAGGGCTAACCGGTAGAGGCGCGGTCGTTCCGTCCGGCAATCGAACTAGTGTTCGTATTGCCATGGAGGGCTTGACTCCAAGTCAGAAGGGCGCGGTGGCCGAGTTGGCGTTCGCAGCACGCGGCGCCCGATGCTGGGTATCGACGTCTACCTGCCCGTCGCCGAAGGTGGCCGATGCGACCTCATCTTGGAGTTGGCGAGACCGTCTCCTGCGCGTTCAGTGCAAATGGGGGTCCTTCAATGCGGGACGTCGTCAAAGCGAGCGCTCAGCACCTCTCGCTACACCCCGACGCGGCTACGTGCAGGACCACGTACGGACCGCGACGAGATCGACGCCGTGGCGCATCTACTGCCACGAGCTGCATGAAGTGCTACCTCCTGCCGATCGCGCTAGTGGCCGGCGCAGACATGCATCCACCTGCGGCTTGAGCCCTCGCTGAACAATCAGAAGCTCGGGCTAAAATGGGCCCGCGATACGAGTTTGGGGCTATAGCTCAGTTGGGAGAGCGCCGGTATGGCATACCGGAGGTCGCCGGTTCGAGCCCGGCTAGCTCCACCTAAAGCGCGCCGTTCGGCGCGCTTTGCATTTCGCCCCGGTCGAGCACCACCACGAACGCCTCGACCACCATCTCGTCGAACTGCCGCCCGGCGTGGCGCCGCAACTCCGCCACCGCCCGCTCGCGCCCGATCGCGCGCCGGTAGCACCGGTCGTTCGTCATCGCCTCGTAGGCGTCCGCGACCGCGAGGATCTTGGCTTCGAGCGGAATCTCCTGGTCGCGCAAGCCGCGCGGATAGCCCGTGCCGTCCGGGCGCTCGTGATGGGCGAGGATCCACTCGCGGATGTCCTCCAGGCCGGCGTCGTCGAGGATGCTGGCGCCGATGCGGGGATGGTTCTGCATCTCGATCCACTCGGCGTCGTCCAACGGTCCCGGCTTGGCCACGATCGAATCCGAGATGCCGATCTTGCCGACGTCGTGGAGGAGGCCCGCAAGCCGTACCGACTCGACCGCCCCCTCGTCGAGCTCGAGCTCGCGTGCGATCGCCTCGGCGTAGCAGGCCACCGTCTGGCAATGGCGCGCCGTGCCCTCGTCGCGCACGTCGAGCTGCTGCGCGATCCCGATCACGCGCCCCATCGACGCCGCCCGGAGCGATCGGCGGCTTGCAACCCCGGCGGTCGTCTCGTCCATGGAGAGCGTCATACGACTGCACCCGGCGTAATCCTCCGCCGCCGGGACCGCCCGCGAGTCCGATTGCCGCGGGCCCAAGCCTGAAAAGGGTGAGGGCCCGCCTTGCGGCGGGCCCTCGGGCCATGGGAAGCGCGGATGTCCGCGCGAGCGGATATGTGGTTGTTCGCCGGGCTAGCCGGCGTAGCTCCTCGGGTGGAGGCCGACGCTGCGCTCAGCCGCGGCCCTCACGACCGCGGACGTCTTTGCCGGTATTGGCAGTTTGTGCAGCTCGGCTTCCATGGCATCAAGAACGAGCCCGGCGCCGGAAACCGTCGGCAACTTCGCGCGGTTGGACGTTTGTCGTAGTGGCCTGCGGTCCGGCGCCGTGCGCTATCGCGCGCGGCGGACCGTCAGCGTGGCGCGCATGCCCCGCTCACGGTGGCCGGGAAGCGAGCACCAGAGGCGGTACCTGCCGGTGCTGAGGCGCGTCTCCAGCTCCACGAGGCCGCCTGGCCGCGTCTCGGGGGCGCTCACCATGCGGGTGGCGGAGGCGCCGATGCGGGCGAGGCGGAGGTCATGCGGATCCTCGCCGCGGTTCACGAACTGGATCACGGCCGGGCCGCGCTTCACGGTGCCGCGCGAGAGCATGAGGCTGAACTCGTCTCCCGAGACCATCAGCCGCGACGGCGCTCGACTCGGCGCACGTGCCTCGGCGGCCGCCGCTCCGGCGATGCTCAGCACGGCCAGCGCGGCCGCGAGCGTCGCGAACGCGCTCATTTCGGCCTCATTTGAGAAGCGCCGGTCGCGGGAACCGCTTTGCCTCGGGCATCACGGCGGCCGCGTCGACGCCGAACCACTGCTCGAGCAGCGCGCAGTAGATGCCGCGGAAGTCCGCAGTCGCGCGGAGGTTGCCGTCCTCGTCGAGGTTGGCGAGACCGGGAAACTCGCCGATCATGCGCCCGCGTGCGCGGGTCCCGAGCAGGAATCCCGAACCGGCGGCGCCGTGGTCGGTGCCGTCGGAGCCGTTCTCCTCGCCACGCCGACCGAACTCGGACCAGACGTGCACCAGCACCCGGTCCGCAAGGCCGCGTGCCTCGAGGTCGCGCTGGAACGCCAACAGTGAGTCGGCGGTCAGCTTGAGGCCCTTCGCGAGGTCCTCGCCCTGGTTGTCATGGGTGTCGTAGTCGCCCGGCGCCGTCAACGACACGCACCGCATCGGCAGACCGGCGGCGAGCATCGCCGCGAGCGCCGCGAGGCGCTCCGGGAAGTCGTTCCCTCTTTCTTCCACCGCCGGGTATGCGACGGGGCTGGCGATCCCCTTCCCCGCGAATGGGAGCAGCTGCTGGCGGAGCTTTGCCGACTGCACCGCGATCCGCCCGGCCTGCTGGAGTCCCGCATCGCGCCCACCGGCGTGATAGCCGGCGATCGCGGGGATCGACTCGAGCATCCAGTTCTCGATGTCGCCCCAGACGCCGGGCGCCCAGAAGTCGTAGTCACCAGGCCCGTTGACGGCCGAAACCGGCATCCGCGAGGTCGCCAGTGCGGGCGAGAGCTCCCCGTCGAGCGAAAGGCCCTGGAGCGGATTGTCGGGCTGTCCGACCCGGTCGATGAACCGTCCGAGCCAACCGGTCACGAGCCGCCTGTCGAGCGCGCCGACCTCCCAGAAGTGGCGGGAGTTGAAGTGCGACTGGTCGGGATGCTCGTACCCGATCGCCGGCATCACGCTCAGCTTGCCCTCGGCGTGGAGCTGTGAGAAGCCCGCCATCGAGGGGTGCCAGCGCAGCCGGCCGTCCTCGGAGAACGGCGTCCCTTCGGATTCGCCGAGCGCCAGCTTCGGGCGCAGACCTCGATAGTCGGGATCGCCGACGGGGGCGAGGAGCGTCAGCGAGTCGACTCCACCGGCCAGGAAGATGGAGACCAGCACCGGGCCCTGCGGACCCGCGGCCGCGGCCGCGACACCCTCCTGGAGGGCGGAGAGGTTCAGGCGCGAGGCACCGTAGACGCTGACCATCATGCCCGCGCTGCGGACCAGGAACTGCCGGCGGTCGAGACCCTTCCCGGCGGGAGTCGGGGCGCCCGGCTCAGGCGCAGGGAGGGTGCGCCCGGCGAGGCCGGCCGCGCGCTTCAACAAGCGCGTCCTCGAGAAGTCGTCGCAGGGGCAGTGGGCCATCAGCAGGTCTGGAGGTCGGGAGAGGTCGCGACCAGCATCCGGAGCGAGTTCTGGCGAAGGATCGGAAAGCTCTTCTTCCTGCCCGGCGTCGTCGGCGGCCGCCTCGACGCGCTGCGCAAACCCAATCAGGCCGGCACGCGTTCCCCTCGAGATGGTCGGGTTGCCCCAGAACGCGAGCGCGCGATCGACGGCCGTCTTCGGGTCGTCGGGCGTGTATGCGTCGTCCGTGTCGATGCGGCTGTCCTTGACGGCTTCGGCGGCGGCGTACCAGCGGCCGCGCCAGGTGCCGCTGTCGAGCCACCTGGTGTCGTCCCACCCGGCGACGTTCGGAGGGTTGAACAGGCGCTGGCCCATCAGGTGGCCGATCCAGGTCCAAGAGTCGGTGTCGACGCCGCGTCCCATGCCGCGCAACAGGCCCGCCACGTAGACCGACGGGGCCTTCACCATGCGCGGCCCGCGGTAGAGGTCGGGGTGGCGGAGGATCGCCTCGACGATCGGGCGCACGGCGTAGTTGCCCTGCACGTACGCGCGCTCCAGCGCTCGGGCCGTGTGCTTGCCGGGCGGCGTCGGCACGAAGTAGGACCACAGCTTCTGCACGAAGAAGGAGGGATGGTTCCGGTGGGTGAGGCACAGCCGGCAGGCGTCGCGCCAGTCGAACCGTCCCCGCTTGCCGAGGATCCGCTTCATGCCGCCGTCGTGGTACTCGGCGTCGAAGTGGAAGTTGATCGGCCCGAGGTTCTCGTCCCACTCGTCGCGAAAACCCGTCAGCGCGCGGGCCTGCTCACGCACGTCGTTCTCGGTGTAGCCGCGGCCGGCGCCGAGCGTGAAGAGCTCCATCAGCTCCCGTCCGTAGTTCTCGTTGGGGGCGTTCTTGGTGTTGTCCACGCCCGAGAGCCAGACCAGCATCGCCGGGTCACGAGTGACGTTCAGGAGCAGCTTGGCGAACGATCCCATCGCGTTGTTCCGGAACAGGCGGTTCTGACCGATCATCAGCCGTTGCGACCCGACGCCCTCGTTGGAGGTCGCGAACCAGTCGTGCCAGACGAGCGTCATGCGCTCGACCAGCGGACGGTTCGTGCGGACCATGCGATCGAGCCACCAAAGGTGGTCGTGGCCCCAGGCGTCCATGGGCGCCAGCGGGCGACCGTCGCTGTCGTGCGGCGCCGGGCCGGTGAACCGCTCCTTGGGCGGCCGGGTGAGCGACAGGACGGCGCGATTGAGACCCTTCTTGGCGAGCTTCTCCGCCTGGCCCGGCCGCGGCCCGAAGCCCGCCCGGAACAGCAGCCGTTCGGCCTCCTCCGGGCCGAACTTGCCCGCGGTAGACGGCCGTCTTCGGCCGGTGCGCGCGTCGGCGCCGCCTCTTGTGATGGCGCTTTTCGCGCCGCCGGCGCGATGCCTCGGCAGTGGATTGGCTCGTTGAGTCCATGGGCGTCCGTGCCCTCGAGCAGGGCTTACCCACTGAAACGGCCGGTGGCGGCCGCTGTATTCGCGCCATGCCGAATGGCTGGACGTATGTACGACGCTCCGCCCGCGTCGGTTTAATGAACCCATGAGCGACGACCGCTACGAGGCCCGCGCGATCGAGCGCAAGTGGCAGGAGGTCTGGGAGCGCGAGGGCACCTGGGAGGTGCCGAACCCCGGCGATCCCGGCTTCGACCCCGACGCGCCCGAGAGCTACGTGCTCGAGATGCTGCCCTATCCGTCGGGAGAGCCGCACATGGGCCACCTCAAGAACTACTCGATGGGGGACGCGCTCGCCCACTTCCGGCGCCGCAACGGGATGCGGGTCCTGCACCCGATGGGCTACGACGCATTCGGCCTGCCGGCCGAGAACCACGCGATTCGCACGGGCGAGCATCCGGCGCGCTCCACGAACGCCTCGATCGAGGAGTTCCGCCGCCAGTTCAAGTCCTGGGGCATCTCGATCGACTGGCGCCGGGAGTTCGGCACGCACGAGCCCACGTACTACCGCTGGACCCAGTGGATCTTCCTGCAGCTCTTCGAGCGCGGCCTTGCCTACCGCAAGCGCGCCCCGGTCAAGTGGTGTCCGAAGGACCAGACCGTGCTCGCCAACGAGCAGGTGATCGACGGCCGCTGCGAGCGCTGTGGCACGCTCGTCGTGTCAAAGCAGCTTGAGCAGTGGTTCTTCAAGATCACCGACTACGCCGACCGGTTGCTGGCCGACGTCGCCGAGCTCGAGTGGCCGGAGCACGTGATCACGATGCAGCGCAACTGGATCGGCCGCTCGGAGGGCGCCGAGGTGGTCTTCAAGCAGCAGTTGCTGATTCCGAGCCGCCGATCGACTTCCCGGTCTTCACGACCCGCCCGGACACGCTCTTCGGGGCGACCTTCTTCGTGATCGCCCCCGAGCATCCCGACCTCGAGCGACTGGTCGCGGGCACCGAGCACGAGCAGGAGGTGCTCGCCTACGTCCAGAAGGCGCTCGCCGAGTCGGTCGAGGAGCGCGCCGACACCGAGCGCGAGAAGACCGGCGTGTTCACGGGCCGCTACGTGGTGAACCCCGTGAACGGCGAGCACATCCCGGTGTGGGTGTCGGACTACGTGCTGATGGACTACGGCACGGGCGCCCTCATGGCGGTGCCGGCGCACGACGAGCGCGACTTCGAGTTCGCGCGGAAGTTCGGCCTGGAGATCCGGCGCGTGGTCGAGCCGGTGGACGGCGAGGTGCCCGCCGACCAGCCCTTCGTCGGCCATTCAGGCGACGAGCGGCTGATCAACTCCGACGGGTTCGACGGGATGTCGTCCCCCGAGGCGATCCAGGCGATCACCGCGTGGCTGGCCGAACGCGGCCTCGGCAGGCCCGCGGTCAACTACCGCCTGCGGGATTGGCTCGTGTCGCGCCAGCGCTACTGGGGCGCGCCGATCCCGGTCGTCTACTGCGACAAGGACGGGATCGTGCCGGTGCCCGAAGACCAGCTGCCGGTGCTCCTGCCCGACAGTCGAGGACTACGCGCCGAAGGGCAAGTCGCCGCTCGCTTCGAGCGACGAGTTCGTGCACACCACGTGCCCGCGCTGCGGCGGTCCGGCCCATCGCGAGACGGACACGATGGACACGTTCGTGGACTCGTCCTGGTACTTCCTGCGCTATTGCGACCCGCGCAACGACACGGCTCCCTGGGACCGGCGGATAGTCGACTACTGGATGCCCGTCGACCAGTACATCGGCGGCGTGGAGCACGCGATCCTGCACCTGATGTACGCGCGCTTCTTCGTGAAGGCGCTCGCCGACATGGGCCACCTCGGCTTCCAGGAGCCCTTCGCGCGGCTCTTCACGCAGGGCATGATCACCTATCAGGGCGCGAAGATGTCCAAGTCGAAGGGCAACGTGATCAGCCCGTCGGCGTACGTCGAGCGCTACGGGGCAGACACCGCCCGCTGTTACATCCTCTCGCTCGGCCCGCCGGAGCAGGACGCGGACTGGTCGGACAGCGGCATCATCGGCGTGTTCCGTTTCCTGAGCCGCCTCTGGCGCCTCGAGGTCGCGCCGCTCGAAGGTGCGCCCACCGACCTCGAGGGGCCCTCGCTCGAGCTCGTGCGCTTCACGCACGAGACGATCGCCGCCGTCACGCGCGACATCGCGCGATTCCACTTCAACACCGCGCTGGCGTCGCTCAACAAGCTCGTCAACGAGATCTACCGCCTGGAAGCAGTGGACGAGCGCGCGCGGTCGTTCGCGACCGCGACCGTCGCCTCGCTGCTCTTCCCCTTTGCGCCGCACCTGAGCGCCGAGGTCTACGAGCGCGTGACCGGCAGGCGGGTGTGGGAGGAGCCGTGGCCGGAGGCCGACGAGACGCATGCTCCAGCGCGACATGGTGAAGCTCGTGGTGCAGGTGAACGGCAAGGTGCGCGACAGCATCGAGGTCGCGGCCGGCACCGCCGAGGACGAGATCAAGCGCACGGCGCTGGAGCGGCCGAACGTCCAGCGCCACCTCGACGGGAAGCAGGTCCTGCGCGAGATCGTGGTGCCCGGGCGGCTCGTGAACTTCGTAATTCGGTAGCCGGGGATCGGGCTGGCTAGAATCCGCGGCGTGCGGGTCCGGCGCCTGTCAGAAGCGGCCGTCGAAGAGCGAGGCCGCTTGCGCTCGCACTTCCTCCTGGATGCCGGCGATCTCGGTTCCCGGAACCTCACCGTGACCTGGGTCGAGGTTCCCCCCGGCGCCGAGCAGCGCCCGCATGCCCACCCGGACTCGGAGCAGGTCTACGTGATCGTGCGTGGGCGCGGCCGGGCGCGAGTCGCGGGCGACTCCGAGGAGGTGGGCGAGGGCGACCTCGTCTTCATCCCGCCCGGCGGCCGAGCACGGGATCGTGAACGACGGCTCCGAGCCGCTCGTCTACATCTCCGCCGCGTCCCCGCCCGTCTCGATGGCCGAGCTCTACGACGAGCAGCTGGCCCCTGAGCTCGCGGGCTACGACGACGACGATTAGCGCACAGAGTCTCGGCTGATTCGGCGCGGCCGCGTGCTGAGCGCGGCACCGCGGCCCGCCTAGCCTCGGATGCGTGGCAGATGTGCCTCGTCAACAGCTCGTGCTCTGCGCGCTCGCGATCGTCGCCGTGGCCCTCGTGGGCGCCCGATATTTGAAGGAGAGCGGCAGCGGATCCGCCGCTCCGCGGGCGCCGGCACCCGTGCGCGTGCAGCGGACGGGTGGCGGCCAGGCGTTCGTGCACGTGACCGGGGCGGTGAGGCGCCCCGGCGTCTACAGCATTCCGTCGTGGGCGCGGCTCGACCGCGCCGTCAAGCGCGCAGGAGGTCCTGCGCCCGGGGCGGACCTGGAGGGAGTCAACCTCGCCGCCAAGGTCGCCGACGGCCAGCAGGTCGTCGTGCCGCGCCGAGGTGCGCCGGCGGCCGCGGTCGCCGTCGCGGGCGCCGGTCCCGGTGGAGCGCCGAGCGCGCCGATCAGCCTCAACACCGCCACGCCCGACCAGCTCGACCAGCTCGATGGCGTTGGTCCCGCGACCGCTCAGAAGATCCTCGAATGGCGTAAGCAGCACGGCGGCTTCCGCTCCGTGGACGACCTCAAGCAGATCACCGGAATCGGGCCGAAGAAATTCGCAGCGCTCAAGGACAAGGTGCGCATGTAGCCCAGGCGCTGGCCCGGCACCCGATCCATCTCGGCGTGGGCGCGTTCGCGGCCGGCCTCGCGACGGCGTCGCGACCGGAGCTCTCCGTCCTCGGCGGGTGCTTGGCCGCGCTCGCGCTCCTGGCCGTCACCGCTGCTCGCCGCCCGCTCGTGTGCGTGCTGGTGGCGGTGTTGGTGCCGCTTGGAGCCGCCGTGGGCGCCGCCCGCCTCGCGGCGATCGATCGCTCGCCGCTCCGCTCACTGGCCGGGCGGGACGTGACGGTCAGAGGCCACGTGGTGAAGCGGGAGCGCACGAGCTTCGGCGTCCGGCGCCTGCGGATGCGGGTCACCGAGGTCGCCGGCCGGGGGCCGGTCCGCGACCTGATCCAGCTGCGGATCCCGAGCGACGTGCGGTTCGGAAGGCCGTCGATCGGCGATGGGCTCGTGGCGTCCGGGTCCCTGGCGCTGCCGCGCAACCGCGCCGGCGCCTCTTTCGACTACGCGGCCTACCTGCGGCGGGGCGGCGTCCATGCGATCCTGCGAGCACGCTCGGTCGAGGCCACGGGCACGCGCAGGGGCGGGCCCGCGGGAGCGGTCGACGCGATCCGCCGCCGCGCGGAGGCCGGCGTATCGGCGGGCCTGCCACCGCCTCTCGCGGCGCTCGCACGCGGCATGGTGCTCGGTGCCGACGAGGACATCTCGGAGCGCACGAACGAGGACTTCAAGGATTCGGGCCTCGCTCACGTGCTGGCCGTCTCAGGGCAGAACGTCACGCTGCTCGCGGTGCTGGCGTGGCCGCTGCTGGCGGCGCTCGGCCTCGGCCGCACGGGCGCGGCTCGCCGGCGTGCTGGCGTTGATCGCGATCTACGTGCCCCTGACGGGCGCGGGGCCCTCGATCATGCGCGCCGGCGTGATGGGCGCGGCCGGCACGGTCGCGGCGCTCGCCGGGCGGCCGGCATCGCGCTGGTACTCGCTGCTGCTCGCGGCCGCGATCACGCTCGCGCTCGATCCGCGCGCCTGGCAGGACGTCGGCTGGCAGCTGAGCTTCGCGGCGGTGGTCGGGATCTTCCTGCTGGTCCGGCCGCTGATGCGTGCGCTCACGCGGCTGCCGGAGCCGCTGGCCGCCGGCACCGCGCTCACGATTGCCGCCACCGTCGCGACCGCTCCGCTGATGTCCCTGCACTTCGGTCGCGTCTCGCTGGTCAGCCTGCTCGCGAACGTGGCCGCCCTGCCCGCGATCGCGCCGGTCATGTGGATCGGGATGCTCGCCGCGGCGGCGGCGCAGGTCTCGCTGGTGCCCGCCACGCTCCTGAACGCGCTCGACGGCTACCTGCCTCGGCTACGTCTCGAGCATCGCGCGCTGGAGCGCCGGGCTGCCCGGCGCGGTCTGGAACGCTGCGAGATCGGCTCCGCGCTCGGCGCTCGTGGCCGCCTACGCGCGCTCGGCGCGGCCGCCGCCGCGCTCGTGGCTCCGCCGCCGCCGCGTTCCCGCGCGCCTGCCTGGCGGTGCTGCTCGCGGCCGGCGCGGCGGCGCTCGCCCAGCGACGAGATCCCGCCTCCGCCGTCGCGCTTCACCGCCACCTTCCTCGACGTCGGCCAGGGCGACGCGACGCTCTTCCAGGCGCCGGGGCGAGCGTGCTGGTCGACGGCGGGCCGCCCGAGGCGAACATGGTCGCGAAGCTGCGCGCCCACGGCGTGCGCGGGCTCGACGTGGTGGTGCTGACGCACGGCCCAGCGGACCACGAGGGCGGCCTGGAGGCGGTCGTCGGCGCCCTGCCGGTGCGCCTGCTGCTCGACGGAGCGGCCGGATCGCGCGCTGCCCGACACGCCCGGATCGTTTCGCAGCGCGCGTGCGCCGCGGGGCCCGGGTGGTGACGGCGCCGCCGGCCAGGCGCTCGCACTCGGCGCGCTTCGGCTCCGGGTGCTCAGCCCGCCGGCGGGCCCGGCGCCCGCGCCGGACGAGGACCCGAACCTCCGCGCGGTCGTGCTCACCGTGTCGTATGGCACGCTCGACTTCCTGATGACCGCCGACGCCGAGAGCGAGGTGACCTCGTCGCTGCCCCTGACACCGGTGGAGGTCCTGAAGGTCGCCCACCACGGCAGCGCGGACGAGGGCCTCCGCCCCTTGCTCGAGCGCGTGCGCCCGCTGGCGGCGGTGATCGAGGTGGGCGCCGACAACCCCTACGGACACCCGGCCGCCTCGACGCTCTCGGCCCTGGCCGCCGAGGTCCCGCGCGTCTTTCGCACCGACCGCAACGGCGATGTGACGATCACCGCCGGTCCCGGCGGTCTGCGGGTGCGCGCCCGACGACAGGGATCCCCGGACTAAACTCGCCGCATGGCCGATCTGAAGCCCGCCTACCTCGTCCATGGCGACGACGAGGCCAAGCTCGACAGCTGGCGCCGGCGCCTGCGGGTGCGCGCCGGGACCGACGGTCCCGAGACGACGCTCGAGGTGCTCGCCGGCGATGCGCTCACGGGCGACGCGTTCGCGGAAGCCACCGGTGCGCTCACGCTCACGGTCGGGCCGCGCTATGTGCTGGCCGACGGCGTCGACCGCTGGAAGGACAAGGACGTCCAGCAGGCGGCCGAAGCCCTGAAGTCGCTCCCGGCCGAGACCGTCGTGCTGCTGATCGCACCCGGCAAGGTGAGCCGCCGCAGAGGTTCCGCCTCCAAGGGTCCCGCCCCGGACGCGCTGGTGAAGGCGGTTACGGCGATCGGTGGCGAGGTCCAGCTATGCGAGGCGCCCACGCCTGCGAAGTACCCGGCGTGGGTGGTCCGCGAGGGCGCGGAGCTCGGTCTGGTCGTGAGCGAGGATGCCGCCCAGGCGCTGGTCGCGCGGATCGGCACGGATGAGCACCGCAACGTTCGCCAGCGGCGGCTCATGCGCGAGCTCGAGAAGCTCGCCGTGTATGCGCCCGATGGTGGGCGCGTCGATCGCGAGACAGTCGAGGCGGCCACGATGTCGGACGTCGAGGCGCGGGCCTACGAGCTCGCGGATGCCGTGATCGAGGGCGACCGCGAGCGTGCGCTCGTGCTCGCCGAGGACCTGCGCGACCGGGGCGTCGAGATGATGCACATCGTGTTCGCGATGCTGCAGGCAGCTCCGGCAGGCGCGGCGCGCCGCCGCGATGCTCGAATCCGGGCGCCTCCAAGCAGGAGATCGCCTCCGCGCTGCGGCTGCCGCCATTCATCGCCAACCAGATCGCCGCCCGGGCGGGACGCGCCGATCCCGCGCGGCTCGAACGCACGCTCGAAGAGCTCGCCGAGCTCGACTACACCGTCCGCGGCGCCGCCAACCGGGATCCAGGAACGGCGCTGACGCTCGCGCTTGCGGGCGCCGAGTAAAAAGAGATTCGCCGGCGCTCAGCTGCGGCCGGCGCGCAGCCGCGCGGCGCGGGACTTCTTGCGGGCGGCGTTGTTGCGGTGAAGGGCGCCGTACTCGGCGGCCTTGTCGATCACCGACACGAGCGCACGGTGCTCCCGGTCCGCGGCCTCGCCGTCGCCAGACTCGACCGCCGACTGCAGGCGGCGGAAATGCGTCTTCACGGTCGAGGTGCGCCTGCGGTTCTCGAGGCGCTCGCGCTCTGACCGGTGGATGCGCTTTTCTTGCGAGCGGATGTTCGCCATCAGGGAAGACGCCGCGATCCCAAGCGCTGATCCGGATCTCCGGACCAGTCGGTCAGGGCGCGGCGGCCGCCTAGTATAGAGCGTCGTTTGCCCACCGCCGACGACGCCCGCACCCGTCAGCGCGCGCCCGTGACCGACGCGGAGGCGGGCGTCCAGGAGCCCGATCGCGGCCCTGGGCGGCTGGCGCTCTCGACCGCCTTCTTCGCCCTCGCGACCGGGCTTTCGCGGATCGCGGGCCTCATACGCGAGATCGTGGCAGCCAGCTACTTCGGCGTGACGGGGCCGATGAGCGCGTTCACGATCGCGTTCCAGGTGCCCAACCTGGTCCGCAGCCTCTTCGCGGACGCGGCGCTGCAGGCCGCGTTCGTGCCGGTCTTCACCGAGCAGCTCGAGAAGAAGGGGCGTGCCGAGGCCTTCCGGGTGGCGTCCGCGCTCGTGTTCGTGATCGCGGTCGTGCTCGGCACCCTGACAGCGCTCTTCGTGCTGCTGGCGCCGGTGATCATGCCGCTCTTCGCGCCCGGGCTTCGACCAGAACCTGACCGACCTCACCGTCCGCCTGTCGCAGGTGCTCTTCCCGATCGTGCTGCTGCTCGGCTTCTCGGGCCTGGTGGTGGGAGTGCTGAACAGCTTCGACGAGTTCGCCGTGCCGGCGCTCGCGCCACTGGCCTGGAACCTGGCGATCATCCTCACGCTCGTCCTGCTGACGCCCGCCTTCGAGGGGCAGGACCGCATCTACGCGTATGCGATCGGCGTGCTGATCGGCACGGTCGTGCAGCTCCTGCTGCCGCTGCCGTGGCTCCGGCGCACGGGCTTCCGGATCGTGCGCTCGTTCGACTGGCGAGACGAGCGAGTCATGCGCGTGCTGAAGCTGATGCTGCCGGTCACGCTCGGCCTCGGGCTGATCAACTTCAACATGTCGGTGGACAGCATCTTCGCGACGCTGATCTCCGACGAGGCGCCGGCCGCGATCGACAAGGCGTTCCGCATCTACATGCTCCCGCAGGGGGTGTTCGCGGTGGCGCTCGCGACCGTGATCTTTCCGACGCTCTCCCGGTTCGTCGCGAGAGACGACCACGATGCGCTACGCGGCACGCTCGCCCACGGCACGCGCCAGATGCTCTTCCTGCTCGTGCCCACGACCGCGGCGCTGCTCGTGCTCAGCGAGCCGATCACGCAGGTGATCTACCAGCGCGGGGAGTTCGACGCCGCACAGTCCGATCTCGTGTCCGAGGCGCTCTTCTTCTTCGCCTTCTCGCTGCCGTTCGCGGGCGTGAACCTGATCCTGATCAGGACCTTCTTCAGCCTTCAGCGGCCCTGGACCCCGACCATGATCGCGCTCGGGAACCTGGGCATCAACGCCGGGCTCGACGCGCTCCTCTACAAGCCGATGGGGATCGGCGGCATCCCGCTCTCGACCGCGATCGTCTCGTTGCTGACGACTGTCGCGCTGGTCGCGGTGCTTCGCCGCGTGATCGGGGGCATCGATGCGCGCCGCACGCTCGACGTCGCGCTGCGCATCACGATCGCGGCGGGGCTGCTGGCGCTCGCGGCGCTGGGGGTGAGGGAGCTGCTCGACAGCGTGCTCTCGAGTTCGAACGGGTCGCAGCTGCTCGTGGTCGCGGGCGCCGGCGTGGCAGGGACGGCGGTATACGCGGCCGCTTCGACGGCGTTGCGGATCGACGAGGCCGGTGAGGTCGCGGCGATCGTGCGGGGCCAGTTCAAGAGAATCAGAATCGGGGGCTGACGGCCCCGCCTATCCTTGAGCTCGTGCAAGAGATCCGGAACTTCTCGATCATCGCCCACATCGACCACGGCAAGTCGACGCTGGCCGACCGCATCCTCGAGCTCACGCACACCGTCGATCCCTCGAAGATGCGCAGCCAGGTGCTCGACTCGATGGACCTCGAGCGCGAGCGCGGCATCACGATCAAGGCCCAGGCTGTGCGGGTGCTCTACACCGCCCGTGACGGGCGCACATACAAGCTGCACCTGATCGACACCCCCGGCCACGTCGACTTCACGTACGAGGTGTCTCGCTCACTGGCGGCCTGCGAAGGCGCCCTGCTGGTCGTCGATGCGGCCCAGGGCGTGGAGGCGCAGACGCTCGCCAACACCTATCTCGCGGTCGATGCCGGCCTCGAGCTGATCCCGGTCATGAACAAGATCGACCTGCCGAGCGCCGAGCCGGAGCGCGTGTCGCACGAGATTTCGGAGTTGCTGGGCGATGACGAGGAGATCCTCAGGATCTCGGCCAAGACGGGCGAGGGGGTCGAGGACGTGCTGGAGGCGATCGTGAGCCGCATCCCGCCGCCGCAGGGCGACCCGGACGGCGCCCCACGGGCCCTGATCTTCGATTCGGTCTTCGACCAGTACCGGGGTGTGGTGGCCTTCGTCCGGGTCGTGGACGGCGTCTTCACCAAGGGTGAGGCGATCCGCGCCATGCAGACCGGCACCCGCGCCGAGATCGACGACATCGGGTTCATGTCGCCGGACATGGTGAAGGCCGACCGGCTCGCGGCGGGCGAGGTCGGCTACATCATCACGGGCATCAAGAACGTCGCCAAGCTGCGGGTCGGCGACACCCTCACGACCGAGAGCCGGCCGGCGGCGGAGCCGCTTCCTGGTTACCGCGAGGTGCGGCCGGTGGTCTTTTGCGGGCTTTATCCGCTCGACACCGACCGTTACAGCGACCTCCGCGACGCGCTCGAGAAGCTGGCCCTGAACGACGCCGCGCTGTCGTACGAGCCTGAGACCTCGCAGGCGCTCGGCTTCGGCTTTCGCTGCGGCTTCCTGGGGCTGCTCCACATGGACATCGTGCGCGAGCGCCTGGAGCGCGAGTACGGTCTCGAGCTGCTCGCGACCACGCCCAACGTGGAGTACCACGTGCGCCTGCGCGGCGACGAGTGGGTGGACGTCCACAGCCCCACGGAGATGCCCGACCCCAACTTCATCGAAGCGGTCGAGGAGCCCTACATCCGGGCGAGCATCATCTCCCCGCCCGACTACCTCGGCCAGATCATGGAGCTCTGCCAGGACCGGCGCGGCACGCACGTCGACATGCACTACCTGTCCGAGCAGCGTGTCCAGCTGCGCTATGACCTGCCGCTCGCCGAGATCGTGCTGGACTTCTACGACCAGCTCAAGTCGCGGAGCCGCGGATACGCGTCGCTCGACTACGAGATCATCGGCTACCGGGAGTCGAACCTCGTGAAGCTCGACATCCTGCTCGCCGGAGACCCGGTCGACGCGCTGTCGCTGGTCGTCCACAAGGACAAGGCGTATGCTGCCGGCCGCACACTCGTGGAGCGCCTGCAGAAGAAGATTCCCCGCCAGCTCTACGAGGTCGCGATCCAGGCCTCGATCGGGTCGCGCATCATCGCGCGGGAGTCCGTCAAGCCCGTGCGCAAGGACGTGATCGCGAAGTGCTACGGCGGCGACGTGACCCGCAAGCGCAAGCTGCTCGAGAAGCAGAAGGAGGGCAAGAAGCGCATGAAGCAGGTCGGCTCGGTGGAGGTACCCCAGGATGCGTTCCTGGCGGTGCTGGAGCTGGACGGGAAGAAATAATCCGCCGGACCACCACGCTAGCGATGGGGCTGATGCTCGTCTCGCCGGCGGCCGCCGGGGCCGACGTCACGATCTCCACCGACCGCACGGCCACGAACGTGAGCGCCCACCACGGCCAGCTCGTGTGGAGTCGCGCCGGCAGCGATGGGCGGTCGCACCTGGTCCGCCGCGTTGGCGGCGTGAACAAGGATGTGCCGGTGCGACCGAAGGACGGCCTCTTCGATCCGGACACGGGCACCAGTCGCCGCGGCAACCAGGTGATCGTGTACACGCGCTGCGCAGGCCTGTCCGGCATCGGCTGCGACGTCTGGCGCTACAACGAGGGCACGCGCAAGGAGCGCAAGGTCGGCGGCGCCGCGAGCGAGCGTTGCTCCGAGTTCGCGCCGTCCGTGTGGATCGGGACGATCGCGTTCGCGCGCAGCGGACCCGGTAACTGCCCCGGCCTGTACATCGTGCGGCGCGGACGCCTCAAGCGCTTGGACAGCCGCGTGCCGTCCCAGACCGACATCCGGGGGAGGCGGGTGGCCTACCTCTACACGCCCGCGGGCGATCCGAGCGACACGACGGTGCGCATCCGCTCGATCTACGGCGGCGGTTCCCGTCGCGTTGTGAGCGGCTTCGCGGCCGAAGGTGAGAGCTATCGCGTCACGAGCCCCGTGCTCGACGGGCGCTACGTCTACTGGCTCCAGGAGGACCGGGTCCGGCACGAGTTCTTCGCGGGGCGCGCCGGATCGCCCGGACCTCGCGGCTCGAATTCACGCAGCAGACCTTCCCAGGCCGCGTCACGTCGATCGCCGTCGGCGACGGGCGCTTGTTCTTCGTGAACGGCCGGGGGCTGCACGAAGCCACGACCCGCGCCGCGGCTTCGCGGCCGCGCGGCTAGAACTCCGCGCCACGATGGCCGATCAAGGAGCTAGCACTAGCCTGACGCAGCCGGCCCTGGAAAGACCTATCCCCCTTCGAGTACGAGGTCGGGCGCGAGAAGATCCGCGAGTACTCCAACGCGGTGGGGGAGAGCAACCCCGTCCATCACGACCCGGAAGCCGCCCGGGCGGCGGGCTTTCGCAACGTCGTGGCGCCTCCGATGTTCTGCGTGGTCTACTCGACGGGCGCGATGGCGCCGGCCGTGCTCGACCCGGAGCTCGGCATCAACCTCATGATGATGGTGCACGGCTCCCAGGAGTTCGAGTGGGGCGAGCCGGTGGTCGCGGGCGACGTGATCACCACCGAGGCGAAGGTCAAGGACGTCTACGACAAGAACGGCATGAAGTTCTACGTGTTCGAGTCGGAGTCGAAGAACCAGGAAGGCGAGACCACCGTGAAGGGGACCTGGACCAACATCGTGAGGGGAGGCTGAAATGGCGAAACCAAATTCGAGCCCGGTGCCGACGTGCCCGTGTTGACCGTCACGCCGGACAAGTACGTGCCCCACCGCTACGCGGGCGCGTCCGGTGACTTCAACCCGATTCACATCGACAAGGAGTTCGCGACGGCCGTGGGCCTGCCCAGAACATCCTCCACGGGCTCTACTCGATGGCGCAGGTGGCGCGCGCCGCCACGCAGGCCGGCGGGGGCGACCCACGTTCGCTGAAGCGCCTTTCGGTCCAGTTCCGGGGCATGGGCATCCCCGAGCAGGAGATCCGCGTGACCGGCACCGTGCGCGAGACCCGCGACGGCCGCGTGATCGTGGACACGGTGGCCGAGCAGAGCGGCAACCAGATCGTGCGGAACGCGGAAGCGGAGCTGGAACCCCGGTAGCGCCGGGGGGATCCGAAGGGCCCGCCGCCTAAACTGGCCATATGGCAGCGCTTACCCAGCGGCAGCAGATGCTGCTCAAAATGGTGGTCGAGGGCCACGTGGAGCTCGGGCAGCCGGTCGGCTCGAAGTGGCTCTCCCAGCAGGAGAGCGTGGACTGGAGCTCCTCCACGATCCGCTACGAGCTGGCCGAGCTCGAGGGGCTGGGCTTCCTCAACCATCCGCACACCTCGGCCGGGCGCGTGCCGACCGACGCCGGCTACCGCTTCTTCGCGGACTCGCTCCTGCGCGAAGGCGCGCCTCTGCCCGACCGCGGCAGCCGGTTCGAGCGCGAGCTTTCCACCATGCGGCGAGAGGTCGACGCGGCCATGCGCGCGACGACGGAGACCCTCTCGCAGATGACCGATCTGCTCGCCGCGGTCTCGGCGCCGCCGCTTCACACCGCCACGGTCAAGCACATCGAGATTCTCCTGCTCCAGGAGCAGGTCGCGCTCGTGGTGATCATCACCTCTACCGGCGCCGTTTCGAAACGGGCGTTCACGTTCGACGAGCCGGTCGACGTCGGCCTCGCCGACTGGGCCGCGAGCTACCTCAACGAGCGCCTCTCCGGGATGGACCTGGGCGCGCTCACGCTCAAGAGCAAGCTGGACAGCCCCGAGCTGTCACCGACCGAGCGACGGTTTCTGGATGAGGTGTCGCCGGCGTTCTCGGACCTGGCCGAGACCGTGGACCAAACCGTCTACGTGGAAGGCACGGCGCGGCTGCTCTCCAGCCGTGGCTTCGAGGAGGTCGGCGACATCAACGACCTGCTGCGCATGCTGGAGCGCCGCGTGACGCTGCTCTCGGTGCTCCGCTCCGCGCTCGACCAGCCGAGCGTCTACCTCAGCATCGGCCGCGAGAACGAGGCGCCGGAGCTGCGCACCGCGAGCGTCGTCGCCGCGAGCTACGGGCTCGGCCACAGGACGCTCGGGACCGTGAGCGTGATCGGGCCCGTGCGGATGGACTATCGGCGCGCGATCGGGTCGGTGCGGGCAGCGGCACACGCGCTGAGCGGCTTCGTGGAGGAGGTGTACGAGTGAGCGCCTCCCGCGTGCCACGCGACTACTACGAGCTGCTGGGCGTGAGCCGGGACGCCAGCGACGCGGACGTCAAGAAGGCGTTCCGCAAGCTCGCTCGTGAGCTTCACCCGGACATCAACCGGCATGACCCTGCCGCGGAGGAGAAGTTCAAGGAGGTCGCGGAGGCCTACGAGGTGCTGAGCGACCCCGAGCGCCGGCCGATCTACGACCGCTACGGCCACGAGGGCCTGCGCTCCGGCGGCTACGAGCCGAGCTTCACGGGCTTCGGCAGCATCTCCGACATCTTCGAGGCGTTCTTCGGCGGCGGGAGCCCGTTCGGCTCCGGATTCGGAGGCGCGGGGCGCCGACCGCGGGGGCGACGCGGCAGTCGAGTTGACCCTCACGCTCGAGGACGTCGCGAGCGGCGTCTCCCGGGAGGTCGAGCTCGACCTCACCGCCAGGTGCTCCCACTGCAACGGCAACGGCGCCGAGCCGGGCACGCCGATCGAGACCTGTCCGCGCTGCGAGGGCACCGGCCAGCTCCAGGCGGTCACCCGGAGCGTGTTCGGCCAGCTCGTGCGGATGCAGGTGTGCGATCGCTGTGGGGGTGACGGAAAGATCCCCGAGACGCCCTGTGGCGTGTGCCGAGGCAGCGGGCACGAGATCCGCGCCGAGTCGATCGCCGTCGAAATCCCCGCCGGGCATCGACGACGGCCAGCGGATACGGCTTGCCGGACGGGGTCACGCGGGCAGCCACGGCGGTCCGCCAGGCGATCTCTACCTGCTCGTCCACGTCGAGCCCGACCCTCGCTTCGAGCGCCACGGCGAAGACCTGCTCACGCGTGTCGACGTCCCCTTCACGGAGGCCGCACTTGGCACCACGCTGACCGTGCCCACGCTCGCGGGCGAGGAGCAGGTCGAGCTGAAGGCGGGCACGCAGCCCGCCACCGTGCTGCGCCTTCGTGGCCGCGGGCTTCCGGAGCTGCGCGGGCGCGGCACCGGCGACCTCCACGTGGTCGTGAACGTGCTCGTGCCCAGCAAGCTGAACGACGAGCAGCGTGAGCTTCTGCGCCGCTTCGCGGATTCCACGAACGGCGAGACCTATCCCGCCCCGAAGGGCAACGAGGGCCTCTTCAACCGCCTGAGGCACGCCTTCAGAGCGTGATCCGGCTCGCGCTCCGCTGTCGTGCGGAGCAGGCGGAAGAGGTGCTGGCGGAGCTGCTGGAGATCGCCCCGAGCGGCGTCGAGGAGGTGGACGCGCCCGGGGGTCGGGAGGGCCTCGTCGAGTACGCGGTCTACGGTGCGCAGGGCGAGCTGCCCGACGTGGGCGCCTTCCGGGCGCATGCCGGCGAGGCGCTCGTCGAAGTGCTCACGGAGGAGGTTCCCGACGACTGGGACGAGCGCTGGAAGCGCTTCTACTTCCCGGTGCTGGTGTCCGGCCGGATCTACGTACGGCCGCCGTGGGAGCAGCCGGCCCAGCGCGGCGGGGTGGAGGAGGTGGTGATCGATCCCGGCGGCGCGTTCGGCACGGGCACCCATCCGACCACCCGCATGTGCCTCGAGTTGATGCTGGAGGCGCCAGCGGCCGGCGAAACGCCGGCCGGTCGTTCGCCGACCTCGGCTGCGGCTCGGGCGTGCTCGCGATCGCGGCGGCGAAGCTCGGGTTCGACTCGGTGCTCGGGATCGACGCGGACCACGCCGCGATCGAGGAGTCATCTCGCAACGCTCGCGCCAACTACGTGGAGCTGGAGCTGCGCCACGCGGACCTGCGTGGCGAACCCGCGCCCGTCGCCGACGTCGTGGCCGCGAACCTGACCGCAAAGCTGCTGATCGCGGTTGCGCGGGACTGGTCGGAGCGCGGCGAGCGGCCCGGGACGCTGATCGCCTCCGGGATCCTGCGCGAGCGAGGCCGACGGGGTCGCGGCAGCGCTCGCGGAAGCCGGGCTTGAGCGAGCAGCGGCGGCTGGTCTCCGGAGACTGGGCCGCCGTTATGGTGACGGCATGACGCAGTTCGCGGTCAAGTTCCTCGGCTGCAAGGTCTCCCAGGCCGATGCGATGCTCGCCCGTTCGCGGCTGCTCGCGGCGGGCCACGAGGAGGCGCCGGAAGAGCAGGCCGAGCTCCACGTCGTCAACACCTGCTGCATCACGCGCGAGGCCGAGGCCAAGTCCCGCCAGTCGGTGCGGCGCTCCGCGCGCGACGGCCGGCGCGTGGTGGTCACGGGCTGCGCCGCCAACCTGAATGCCGCGCAGTTCGACGAGATCGGAGAGTCGGTCACGGCCCTTGCCGGCACGGCCGACGACGTCGCCGAGGAGGTGGCGGGCACGGCGGGTCCCGGTTGCATCGACACCACGCTCGATCCGCTGCACGGAATCTCGGCGAATCGGACCCGCGGCTTCGTGAAGGTCCAGGATGGCTGCGACTGCCACTGCGCGTACTGCATCATTCCCGTTGTTCGAGGCAGGCGCGCGCTCACGGCCGGCGAGCGCGGTCCTGCACGAGGCGCGGCGGCGAGCCGAGCAGGGACAGCCCGAGATCGTGATGACCGGCATCTCGGTGGGCGACTATCGCGACCCCGAGCGGGGGCTCGAGCTCGGTGAGCTGATGCGCGCGGTCGCCGCGATCGAGGGCATCGAGCGTGTGCGGCTATCGTCGGTGGAGGTGATCCACGTGAAGGACTCGCTCGTCGAGGCGCTGGCCGAGGACGAGCGAATCTGCCCGCATCTGCACGTCCCCCTTCAGTCAGGAGACGACGCCGTGCTCGCCTCGATGGGGCGCAACTACGACTCCGGCCGGCTACCTGCGCGCGATCGAGCGTCCTGCGCGAGCGCGTGCCGCACGTGAACCTGACCACGGACGTGATCGTGGGCTACCCGACCGAGGACGAGGCCGCGTTCGAGCGCACAAACGCACTGGTTCGCGAGGCGGGCATCACGAAGGTGCACACGTTCAGCTTCTCGCCGCGTCCGGGAACGGAGGCCGACGCGCTCGGCGACCCCGTCCCGCCCGACGAGAAGAAGCGCCGCAGCCGCGAGCTGCGCGGGCTGTCCGAGGCGCTTGGCCGCCGGCACCGAGCCGCGAAGCTGGGCAGCGTCGAAGAGGTGCTGATCGACAAGCGTGCCGACACCCAGGCGTCGGGCTACAGCCGCGACTACACGCGCTACTACCTGCCGCCGGACGCCGCGCCGGCCGGCGCGATCGTGAAGGTGCGCGCCGAAGAGCTCCACGCCGATGGTGTGGCCGCTCGGGTGGCCTGAGTGACGCTAGGCTTATCCCATTGAGCATCACTGAGCGCATCCAGGCAGACACGAAGGCTGCCGCCAAGGCACAGGACAGGGAGCGTCTCGCCGCGCTTCGGCTCCTGCTCGACGCGCTCAACAAGGAGGCCAAGGAGGCCCGAGGCGCGCTCGACGAGCAGCGCGAGGTCGCCGTCCTGAAGCGTGAGCGAAAGCGCCGTGCGGAAGCCGCCGAGGCGTACCGCAAGGGCGGCCGCAACGAGGCTGCCGCCTCCGAGGACGCCGAGGCGGCCGTGATCGAGGAGTACCTGCCCGGCCGAGATCTCCGACGAGGAGCTGGAGGCGCTGGTGGCCGACGCACTGAGCGAGACCGGCGCCGCCTCGCAGAAGGAGATGGGCAAGGTGATGTCCGCCGTGATGTCGAAGGCAGCCGGCCGTGCGGACGGGCGCCGGGTCAGCGACCTGGTGCGGTCGAAGCTCTCGTAGCCCGTAGCTTGCGCGCCCAGATCACACTCGAGCCCTCCGTCGCAACCGAGCTGGCCGGATCCGAGGACGCGGTCCTGCGCGCGCTCGAGGGCCATCTCGACTGTTCCGTGTTCCTGCGCGGCAACGTGCTCACGCTCGACGGCGCGGAGGGAGACGTGAACGTCGGCCGGGAGGTCGTGGAGGAGCTCTCGGAGCTGATCGCACAGGGCCACGAGATCTCACCCGGCACGATCGGCGCCGTCACGTCCGCGCTCGACCAGCACGAGAGCCCCGCGACGATCCTGGGCGACGTCGTGTGGACGCACCGCTCCACGCGCGTCGCGCCCAAGACCGTGAACCAGAAGCGCTATGTCGACTCGATCCGCAACGAGACGATCACCTTCGGGATCGGGCCGGCGGGCACGGGCAAGACCTACCTCGCGATGGCGATGGCGACCGCCGCGCTCTCCCGCCGCGCCGTGAACCGGATCATCCTCACCCGTCCCGCGGTCGAGGCGGGCGAGCGGCTCGGCTTCCTGCCGGGCACGATGATGGAGAAGGTCGACCCGTATCTGCGCCCGCTCTTCGACGCGCTCTACGACATGCTCGATGCGGAGCGCGTGAACGCGTACCTCGAGCGGGGCGTGATCGAGGTCGCGCCTCTGGCATTCATGCGGGGCCGGGCGCAGCCGCTGGACAGCCGCGTCCTGACGCCGACCGGGTTCCGGCCGATCGGCTCTTTGGAGATCGGCGACCTCGTGATCGGCTCTGACGGGGCTCCCACACCGGTTCTCGGCGTCTATCCACAGGGACGCAAGGAGGTGTTCCGCATTCGTGCACAGGACGGCGCCACGACCCTGTGCTGTGCCGAGCACCTGTGGTTTGTCACGACGCCGGACGACCGCAAGCACGGGAAGGTCGGTCGCGTCGTCGAGACCCACGAGATGATGGGACGGCTGCGGAGGCACCATCAGCACCGCTTTGAGCTACCTCTCATTACCTCGGCGCCTGAGCTCCAACCGCGTGATGTGCCGATCGATCCCTACGCGTTGGGGCTCTTGCTGGGGGACGGCTGCTTGACCCTCACCACAACCCCGAGCTTTACGACCGCGGACGCCGAGCTTGTCGAGGCGCTCGAGTCGGCGCTCCCTGGGATCGAACTCCGACGGAAGAGCGATGTCGACCACGTGTTGCACCACGTCGAGGGCCACCGCGGAGGGGTCATCGTGTCCAATCCGGTGACGGTGGCCGTACGCGACCTGGGCTTGGCCGGCACGCGATCGAACACGAAGTTCGTCCCGGATATCTACTTGCTGAACAGCCCAGAAGTTCGGCTCGCGCTGCTCCAGGGCTTGCTGGACAGCGATGGTGGTCCGGTTGCCCAGCGGGGTCGCACCTGTCGGGTTCAGTACTCGACGTGCTCCGAGCGGCTCGCCGACGACGTCATCTTTCTGGTCCGCTCGCTCGGCGGAGTCGCATACCGCCGGACTCGAGCGGCTGCTGGGCGGCCGCCTGGCCGTGCCCGAGGCCGGCCGGTTCATCACCGATCAGATGCGTTCATCGTGGAAATCCGCCTGCCGGCCTGGGCGGAGCCCTTCCGGCTCGCGCGGAAGCGCGACCGCTATCTGGAATCGGGGAGTGGTCGGCCGATGCGCTTCATTGAAGCTATTGAAGCGGCCGGGGAAGCGGAGACGGTCTGTATTCAGGTGGCCGCGGCCGACTCGTTGTATGTGACGGATGACTTCCTCGTGACCCACAACACGCTCAACGACTCGTTCATCATCCTCGACGAGGCACAGAACACCTCGCCCGAGCAGATGAAGATGTTCCTGACGCGGCTCGGGTTCAACTCGAAGATGGTGGTCACCGGCGACATCACCCAGATCGACCTGCCGGGCGACCAGCGCTCCGGATTGGTGGTGGTGCGGGAGATCCTGAGTGGCGTGCGCGACATCGACTTCGTCCACTTCACCGGCGAAGACGTGGTGCGGCACAAGCTGGTCCAGCGCATCGTGAACGCGTACTCGCGCCACGCGCAGCGGCAGACTCCGGACCTGCGCCAGGCGTCCAGCGACGCCCGAGGAGACGCTTGATTCGGGACCCGAACCAAGCGTCCCTTGATTGACCTCGACTGCCCGGGTGAGCTGCGCACGGCGGCGCTCGCGGCGGTCACGGCGTGCGGACTGGCGGACGGCCATCTCGCCGTCGAGCTCGTAACTCCGGAGCGCATCCGTGAGCTCAATCGCGAGCACCGCGGCGTCGACACGCCCACGGACGTGCTCGCGTTTCCGGTGGACGGCGCGCTGGAGACGCCGGGCCCCCGCGAGATCGGCGACATCGTGATCTGCCCGGAGCACACCCGCGATCTCGACGAGGCCGACGGTGCACGGCGTTCTCCACCTCGCCGGCTACGACCACGAGCATGACCATGGTGAGATGCTCGCGCTCCAGCAACGCGTGCTCGAGGGATTGCGGACGTGAGGTCCGGGTTCGTGGCGGTCGCCGGGCGCCCCAACGTCGGCAAGTCGACGCTCGTGAACGCACTCGTGGGCGCGAAGGTCGTGGCCGTTTCGGACAAGTCACAGACCACCCGCCGGGCGATTCGCGGCATCGTGAACGGCGAGCACGAGGGCGAGCGCTTTCAGCTGGTGCTCGTCGACCTCCCGGGATTCCAGCATCCGCGCGACGCGCTGACCGAGCGCATGCAGCGACGGGTGGAGCGCGAGCTGGCCGACTGCGACGCCGCGCTGTTCGTGCTGAACGGAGCCGAGCGAAGCGCCGGCGGGGACCGCTTCATCGCGCGCACGCTGCGCGGCGCGGGCGTGCCCGTGGTGGCGGTCGTCAACAAGGCGGACCTCCTCGATCGGGCCGCGACGGCGAAAGCCCTCTCAGATGTGGCGGCGCTCGAGGAGGACGGGGTGGACCTGCGCGCCGTTGTGCCGACATCGGCCCTGCGGGGTGCCGGTGTCAGCCCGCTGCTCGCGGAGCTGGTCGCGACGCTGCCCGAGGGGCCGGCCTACTTTCTCGACGACGAGGTCAGCGACCAGCCGCGCGAGATCGCGTTCGCCGAGCTGATCCGCGAGCAGGCGCTGCTGCGCACGCGCGAGGAGGTGCCGCACTCGATCGAGGTGCAGATCGAGGACATCGAGGACGGCGACGAGCTCGCGATGGTGCGCGCGGTCCTGTGGGTCGAGACCGATTCGCAGAAGGGGATCCTGATCGGCGCCGGCGGCAGGATGATCCGGTCGATCGGCACGGCGGCCCGCCGCGAGCTGGAGCGCGCGGTCGGCCGGCGCGTGCACCTGGACATGACCGTCAAGGTGCGCCCCTCCTGGCGGCGTGACGACTCGCTCCTCGATCGGCTCGGAATCGAGCCGTGAACCACGCACCGGTTTTGTTGCAATTTGCGGGCTTCTTCAGGTAGTAATAGACGCATCGTTTCTCCGTCCCTGAGGTTCGCTGCATGGAGGCAGAAAGAATGGATTCTCACCGCTCTGATTGCTGCGCCCACTCCGGCTACTACTCCGGCGTCGGCCTCTACTCCAGGGACGCGCGCATGCTGCGCTACGTCCTGATCTGCGACGACTGCGGCGAGGAGATGCAGGAGATCCTCGCGCAGGAGTACGCGCCCAAGCCGGTCCTCGAGCACTCGCTTTAGGAAAAGCCGCCCGTGCGCAAGCGCGCCCGTGCGCCGCACGGGCGGGTAGGCGCTTGCCGGCACCAGCGCACCAGCGGGTGCACGCTTCTCCGAGCGCCCCCTGAGGGCCGCACTGGCATTGCGCGCAAACGCGATGCGCCGGCCGTCCGGAGACCAGGTGGGCGCGTAGTCGGCGTGCGGGACATCCACCGAGGTGACCTGGGCCTGGTTCGCGCCCGTCTCGTCCATCACGAAGATCGACCGATGGAAGCCCCCCGCCCCCACCTGCCGCTCGAACGCGATCCGCTGCCCGTCCGGCGACCACGCCGGACGGCTGTCTCGGCCAGTCGAGGTCAACTGCCTCGTATCGGGGGAGTGGGTATCGGTTCTCGTCCATAGATTGCTGGCCCCGTCCTCGCGAGCCACCAAGCTGAAAACGATTCGGCCGTTTGCACCGGGCGCGTGGCATGTGCGCTCGCCGGGACCGCGGCGAGCGCGAGCAGCGCCGTCAAAAGCACGGTTCGAACCTGTCTTCGCATCCGCCTTCCCTCCGGGGAGGAACCTAACACGCCCCTAGAATGGCTCCAAATGGAGACCGAGACGGGGATTGCCGGGGTCGAGATCGCGTTCGACGAAAACGGGCTCGTGCCGTGCGTGACCCAGGACTGGAGCACGGGCGAGGTGCTGACGCTCGCCTACATGAACCGCGACGCGCTCGATCGCACGCTGGAGAGCGGCGAGGTCCACTTCTGGAGCCGCTCCCGCGGCGAGCTGTGGCACAAGGGCGAGACCTCCGGGAACGTGCAGCGGGTGCGCTCGCTGCGCTACGACTGCGACGCGGATGCCCTGCTGGCGCTGGTCGAGCCCGCCGGACCGGCCTGCCACACGGGCGAGCGGACCTGCTTCTACCGCGCGGTCGGCGACGAGGCGGTCGCCCCGCACGAGGCGCTGCCCGCGCTGGGGCGCACGCTCGCACAGCGCCGTGACGAGCTGCCCGAGGGCAGCTACAGCGCCGAGCTCTTTCGCGCGGGCACCGACCGGATCGGCGCCAAGGTGGAGGAGGAGGCCGAGGAAACGGCGCGCGCGGGGCGCACGGAGTCCGATCAGCGCCTGCGCGAGGAGTCCGCGGATCTCCTCTATCACCTGGGCGCGCTCCTCTACGCCCGCGGCCTCACCTACGGGGACGCGCTCGACGAGCTCGTGCGGCGGATGGGCCGATGAGCGTCGCGTCGACCTACCGGTTGCCCGTCACGCCCTCGCTCGAGGAGGCCCGCGAGCTGGCCGGCGAGCACAACGTGATCCCGCTCCGGCACACGTTCATCGACGACTGCGAGACGCCGGTCTCGGCCTTCCTGAAGCTGCGCGGTCGCGGTCCCGCCTTCCTGCTCGAGTCGGCCGAGCAGGGCCAGCGCTTCGGCCGTTACTCGTTCCTCGGCTTCCGCCCCAGGGCCGTGCTCCGGTACGAGGGCGGCACGCTGACCGTCACCGACGCCGAGGGTGAACGCGAGCTCGACGGGCCGGACCCGTTCGCGGTCGTGTCGGACTACCTCGCCCGCTACCGCGTGGCACCGCTCGAGGGACTGCCGCCGTTCGCCGGCGGCGCCGTGGGCGTGTTCGGCTACGACCTCGTGCGCACCGTCGAGCGGCTGCCCGAGCCGCCTCCCGACGACGTCGGCACCCCTGACATGGCGCTGATGGTGTCGGACGCGCTGATCGTGTTCGACCACCTCAGCCATCAGGTCACGATCATGGTGAACGCGTTCGTCGACGACCCGGGCGACATGGACGCGGCCTACGAGCACACGGTGGCCCTGATCGAGCGCGCCCGCGACCTGCTCGCGACTCCGGTCCCGCGCGCCGAGGCCGGTGAGCGCCCTGCCGACCCCCTCGCGGAGTTCGAGTCGAACATGACCCGCGCGCAGTACATGGACGCCGTCACGCGCGCCAAGGAGTACATCTACGCGGGCGACATCTTCCAGGTCGTGCCCTCGCATCGCTGGAGCGGTCCCTGCCCGGTTGAGCCGTTCTCGCTGTATCGCGGGCTGCGAGTCGTGAACCCGTCGCCGTACATGTACTTCCTCGAGTTCGAGGACTTCTCGATCGCGGGCGCCTCGCCGGAGCCGCTCGTGAAGGTGACCGGCGACCTCGTCGAGATGCGCCCGATCGCCGGCACGCGACCGCGTGCCACCAGCCCCGAGGAGGATCTGCGGGTGGCGGAGTCGCTGCTGGCCGACGAGAAGGAGCGCGCGGAGCACGTGATGCTGGTGGACCTCGGGCGCAACGACGTGGGCCGGGTCGCCCGCTTCGGGAGCGTCGAGGTGAGCGAGCTGATGGCGATCGAGACCTACTCGCACGTGATGCACATCGTCTCGTCCGTGGTGGGCCGCCTGAACGACGGCGCCAACGCGATGGACGCCCTGCGCGCCGGCCTGCCGGCAGGGACGCTGTCGGGCGCGCCGAAGGTGCGGGCGATGGAGATCATCGACGAGCTCGAGCCCACCAAGCGCGGCTTCTACGGCGGCGCGATCGGCTATCTGAGCTACTCCGGCGACCTCGACACCTGCATCCACATCCGCACGGTGGTGGTCAAGGACGGCGTCGCGCACATCCAGGTGGGCGCCGGCGTCGTGGCCGACTCGGACCCCGGCTACGAGTACGACGAGACGATCGCCAAGGCGCAGGCGATGTTCCGCTCGATCGAGCTCGCCTGCCGCCAGCCCGACTGGGCCTAGAAGAACAACTAACTTCTAACAACCAACTTCTTGGTAAGCCCTTGCGCGTGCTCGTGATCGACAACTACGACAGCTTCACCTACAACCTCGTCCAGTACCTGGGTGAGCTGGGCGCGGAGCCCAATGTCGTGCGCAACGATCGCGCCGGTGTCGAGGAGCTGCTCGCGACGAAGCCGGACCGCGTCGTGATCTCTCCCGGCCCATGCCGCCCCGCAGATGCCGGCATCTCGATCGAGGCGGCGCGTGCCTTCCCCGAGCGCGGGATCCCGATGCTGGGCGTGTGCCTCGGCCACCAGGCGCTCGCCGAGGCGTTCGGCGGCCGCGTGGTCGTGGGCGAGCCCGTCCACGGCAAGACGGCCGACGTGCTGCACGACGGCCGCTCGATCTTCCGGGGAATCGAGAACCCGCTGGTGGCCGGGCGATACCACTCGCTCGTGGTCGACCCGGAGCTGCCGCCGGAGTTCGAGCTCTCGGCCGAGGCAGGCAGCACCGTGATGGCGATCAGGCATCGTGAGCTGCCGGCGGAGGGCGTCCAGTTCCATCCCGAGTCGGTGCTGACCGAGAGCGGCAAGCTGATCCTCAGGAACTTCCTCGAGGATTAGGCGCCGATGCCGAACCAGATCGTCACGGAGGCGATCGAGGCCGCCGCCTCGGGTGAGGACCTCAGCACCGAGCAGGCCCAGAGCGTCCTGCGCGAGATCATGAGCGGCGCGGTCGACGAGGCCCAGACGGCGGCCTTCCTGATCGCGCTCCGGACCAAAGGGGAGACGGTGGACGAGCTGGTGGGGCTCGCGCGCACGATGCGAGAGCTCGCCGAGCGGGTCGAGGTTCCCGGCGACGATCTGCTCGACACCGCCGGCACGGGCGGCGGCGCCACGCCGACCTTCAACGTCTCGACGACGGCCGCGCTCGTCGCCGCCGGCGCCGGCTCGCGCGTCGCAAAGCACGGCAACCGCTCGGCCACGAGCCTGTGCGGGTCCGCCGACGTGCTGGAAGCGCTCGGGGCGCGCATCGATCTCGACCCGGAGGCGGTCTGCGGCTGCATCGACGAGGTCGGCTTCGGGTTCATGTTCGCGCCGCGGCACCACAAGGCCACGCGGCACGTCGTCCCCGTGCGCAAGGCGCTCGGCGTGCGCACGATCTTCAACTTCCTCGGTCCGCTGACGAATCCAGCCGGCGCGAGCTACCAGCTTCTCGGCGTGGGCGACCCTGCGTACGTCGAGATCGTGGCCGGTGCGCTGGTGCAGCTCGGCGCCCGGCGTGCGGCGGTGGTGGCGGGCGCCGACGGGATGGACGAGGTCAGCGTGGTCGCCGAGACGGTCCTGCTCGAGGTCACCCCCGACGGCGTCACGTCGCACGAGGTCTCGCCTGAGCGCGTGGGCCTCGAGCGTGCGGACCCGCCGCGATCCGGGGCGGCACGCCGGAGGAGAACGCCGCGATCACGCGCGCCGTGCTCGGCGGCGAGCAGGGGCCGCGACGCTCCCTGGTGGTGCTGAATGCCGGAGCTGCGCTGTTCGTGGCAGGCCGGGCGCCGGGCTTCGAGGAGGGGGTGCGGCTCGCCGAGCAGGCGATCGATTCCGGGGCTGCACTCGATACGCTCGAACGGTTCGTCCGGAAGACCCACGATCTGTGCCCCCCGGGAGGCTGCTTGACGACCCTCGACGATCTCAACCAGTGCGGCTCGCGACCAGGTCGCGCGCCGGCGCGAGCAGGTCTCGCTCGAAGAGCTCGAGCGCGCGATCTCGGCGCGGGTCGAGGGCCGGCCGTTCAAGGAGGCGCTGGCCGCGCCGGGCATCTCGCTGATCGCCGAGTACAAGCGCCGCTCGCCCGCCGCCGGGGATCTCCCGCGGGGCGCCGACCCGGTCGAGCAGGTCGTGCGCGCGTACGAACGGGGCGGCGCAAGCGCGCTCTCGATCCTCACGGACGGCGAGCATTTCGGCGGCTCGCTGGCCGACCTGCGCGCCGCGCGCGCGGCGACCGACCTGCCGATCCTCCGGAAGGACTTCACGCTCGACCGGTACCAGCTCTATGAAGCGGCCGCCTCGCAGGCCGACGCCGTGCTGCTGATCGTGGCGGCGCTCGAGCCCGACGAGCTCGCAGAGCTGCATGCGGAGGCCGACGCCCTCGACCTCGACTGCCTGGTCGAGGTGCACGACGCCGAGGAGCTCGAGGCGGCGCTCGAGGTCGACGCCGAGGTGATCGGGATCAACAACCGCGACCTGGGGGACTTCTCCGTGGACCTCGAGCGGACCTTCGAGCTGCTCGTGGACGTCCCGGCCGGCAAGACGGTCGTCTCGGAGAGCGGCATCCGCTCCCGCGACCAGGTGGCGGAGCTCGAGCGCGTGGGCGTGGACGCGGTCCTGATCGGCGAGACGCTGATGCGCGCCGAGGATCCCGAGGTCGCCTGCCGCGAGCTGGCGGGCACCGAGGAGAACACGCAGGTCTGACCCGTTGGGCCCCGAAACTCCATTGATTATTTATGTGGGCTTAATGGACGACCTCTACAAACACTGAGCGAATGTACGGAACCCCTCGTCCTCCGTTAGGCGAGCGACTCCGCCGGGCAGCGCAACACCCCTTCGTGGCGGCGCTGCTGGGCGGTGCGGTCGTGGTCGTGGCCGTGCTGATCCTCGCCCTCGCGGGCGTGATCGGTGGCGACGAGAAGACCACCGTCGTCCAGAGCCCGATCAACCAGCCGCCGGTGGCCGACTCGAAGGCGGGTCCCGGCCTGAGCGTCCACGGGATCTACGAGAAGGACGCTCCGGGCGTCGCATTCGTGCGCGCGGAGGTGATCCAGCGATCGCAGTCGCCCTTCAACCTCTTTCCGCAGAGCCAGCGCGGGACCTCGACGGGATCCGGCTTCGTGATCGACGACGGCGGCGACATCATCACCAACGCCCACGTCGTCGAGGGCGCCACGAAGGTGACGGTCGACCTCGACGACAAGACCTACGACGCCAAGATCGTCGGCCGCGACACCTCCTCCGACGTCGCCCTGCTCAAGATCGACGCCGACAAGAAGGCGCTCAAGCCGCTGGCGCTGGGCAACTCCTCGGACGTGAGGGTCGGCGACCCGGTGGTCGCGATCGGAAACCCGTTCGGCCTCGACCGCACCGTCACGACGGGGATCGTGAGCGCGCTCCAGCGGAAGATCGAGGCTCCCAACGGCTTCACGATCGAGAACGTGATCCAGACCGACGCCGCGATCAACCCGGGCAACTCGGGCGGCCCGCTGATCGACGGCCGTGGCCGCGTGATCGGCGTCAACTCGCAGATCGCGACGGCCGGTGGTGGCGGCGGCAACATCGGGATCGGCTTCGCGGTCCCGATCAACACCGCCAAGAAGATCGCCGGTCAGCTCAAGGAGAAGGGCGCGGTCGAGCACGCCTATCTCGGCATCACGGGCGTGTCGATCACGTCGGCGATGTCGCAGAGCCTCAATCTCCCCACTGACCAGGGAGTGCTGATCCAGCGCGTGAGCGGGCCGGCCGCGAAGGCGGGCGTGCAAGGGAGGCGACACGCAGGTGACGCTCGGCGGGAACAACCTCGTGCTCGGGGGCGACGTGCTGACGGCGATCGACGGCAAGAAGGTGAAGTCGATGGACGACGTGATCTCGATCGTGGACTCCAAGAAGCCCGGCGACGAGGTCACGCTCGAGTTGCTCCACGGCCAGAAGCGCAGGACCGTGAAGGTCAAGCTCGGCAACCGCCCGCAGAGCCTCGACCAGGCCCTGCAGCAGCCGCAGCAGCAGTCGCCCAACACCGTCCCCTAGCCAGGGCGCTCTACGATTGGTCGGCCTTGGCGACCAGGGTCAAGATCTGCGGCATCACGAACGTGGACGACGCGCGCGCGGCCGTCGGCCTCGGCGCCTGGGCGATCGGCACGATCTTCTACGAGCAGAGCCCGCGCCGCTGCGATGTGGAGGAGGCGGCCGCGATCGGCGCCGCGTTGAGGCGGAAGGTCGGAGCTCGCCGGGGTGTTCGTGAACGCACCCCTGGACGACGTCATGGGCGTGCTCGACAGCGTCCCGCTGACGATCCTGCAGTTCCACGGGGACGAAGGTCCGTCGTATTGCGACGAGGCGCGGCGCCGCACCGGGCTCAAGGTGATGAAGGCCGTGCGTGTGCGGGACCGCGCGGCGGTCCAGGCGCTGTCCGCCTATCGCACCGACTTCCACCTGCTGGATGCCCATGTGCCCGGCCGCTACGGCGGTACCGGCGAGGGCTTCGACTGGGAGCTGGCCGCCGAGCATCCCCACCAGCCCCCGCTCGTGCTTTCGGGCGGCCTCGACCCCGGACAACGTCGCGGAGGCGATCGAGGTCGCGAGGCCGTTCGCGGTCGACGTCGCCTCGGGCGTCGAAGCGGAGCCCGGCCGCAAGGACCCCGAGAAGCTGAAGCGCTTCTTCGCCGCCGTGGAGCGGACGGCCGCGCCCGTCTGATGGCGGCCACCGACCGCCTCGAAGAGCGCTTCGGCCCGTATGGCGGCCGCTACGTGCCCGAGACCCTGATGCCGGCGCTCGCCGCGCTCGAGCAGGCCTGGCTCGAGGCTCGCCGGGATGCCGGCTTTCGCGAGGAGCTCGACGAGCTGCTGGCGACCTACGTGGGGCGCCCCACACCCCTCTACCACGCCGCGGCGGCTCTCCGAGCGCGTGGGCGCGGACGTGTACCTGAAGCGCGAGGACCTCCTCCACACCGGCGCACACAAGATCAACAACGCGCTCGGCCAGACCCTGCTGGCCAAGCGGCTGGGCAAGGAACGGGTGATCGCCGAGACGGGCGCCGGGCAGCACGGGGTCGCCGTCGCCACCGCCTGTGCGCTGCTCGCCCGCGAATGCGTCGTCTACATGGGTTCCGAGGACATGCGCCGGCAGCGGCCGAACGTCGAACGGATGGGCTTGCTGGGTGCGCGCGTGGAGCCGGTCGAGACCGGTGCCCGCACGCTGAAGGAAGCGGTCAGCGCCGCGATCCGCGACTGGGTGGCGAACGTCGAGACGACCCACTACGTGATCGGATCGGCTGTCGGCCCCGCGCCCTATCCGGCGCTGGTGCGCGACCTCCAGCGGGTGATCGGCGACGAGGCCCGCGCGCAGATGCTCGACCGCACGGGCGCCCTCCCCGGGCGGGTGGTGGCCTGCGTCGGCGGCGGCAGCAACGCGATCGGCACGTTCACGGCGTTCACCGCTGACCGGGAGGTCGAGCTCGTCGGGGTCGAGGCGGGCGGCGAGGGAATCGAGGGCACGCGGCACGGCGCGTCGCTGGCGGCGGGCCGCGAAGGCGTGCTTCACGGCGCCCTGTCGTCCGTGCTGCAGGACGAGGACGGCCAGATCTTGGAGGCGCACTCGATCTCGGCCGGGCTCGACTACCCGGGCGTAGGGCCCGAGCATGCCCACCTGCGCGACACCGGCCGCGTGCGCTACGAGTCCGTCACGGATGACGCGGCGCTGCGGGCGTTCCGGGAGCTGTCACGCCTGGAGGGGATCATCCCCGCGCTCGAGCCCGCGCACGCGATCGCCTGGGTGCTCGAAGCGCCGGCGCCGGCGGGCAGCAGCGCGACGCTCGTGACGCTGAGCGGCCGGGGCGACAAGGACCTCGCCGAGGTGCTCGCCCAGGATGCACCGCGCCTGGATGTCTGAAGCGCGCGCGCTTCCGGTCACGGGCCCCGAGCGGATCGCGGCCGCGTTTCAAGGGCACGGCCGCGGGGCCGCGCTGATGCCGTACCTGATGGGCGGGTTTCCGTCCCTCCAGGGCTCGCTGGAGGTGGGCCGGATCTACGCGGAGTACGCCGACCTGATCGAGGTCGGCGTGCCTTTCTCCGACCCGCTCGCGGATGGTCCCGCGATCCAGGCCGCCGGCCAGCGCGCGCTCGAGGCCGGCGCGACCTTGGAGCGGGTGCTGGACGAGGTCGCAGCGCCGCTCGCCGCGAGCGTGCCCGTGGTCCTGATGTGTTACGCGAACCCGATCTTCGCGCGTGGGTTCGCGCGCGTCGCCGGCGCCCTCGAGGAGCGCGGCGTCGCAGGCCTGATCGTGCCGGACATGCCGGCCGCCGAGGCGGCCGACCTCCGGGACGCCTGCGACGCGGCCGGGATCGCGCTTGTTCCGCTGGTTGCTCCCACCACGCCGCCCGAGGCGCTGCATCGGATCGGCGCGTCGGCGCGCGGCTTCGTCTACGTGGTGTCGGTGGCCGGCGTCACGGGCGAGCGCACGGAGCTGCCACCGGAGCTTCACGCGGTGGTCGAGCAGGTCCGAGCGAACGCGAGCGTGCCACCCGCGGTCGGGTTCGGGATCGGGACCCCGGCCCAGGCGGCGGCGGTGGGCCAGATCGCCGACGGCGTGATCATCGGCAGCCGGCTGGTCCGCGAGGTCGCCGAGGCGCCCTCGCTCGACCAGGGCCTTCGGGGCGTGGACGGCTTCCTGCGGGACACGTCTGCCGCCCTGCGAAGGGACTAATATCCGGCGTCGCTGTGTGGGTCTTCCTGGCAGCCACGTTCGGCATGTGCACCCTCGTCGTCCTCTGGGCGATCGGGCTGACGCCCGACGTCGGCGGTCTGATCGCGCTCGCCATCATCGGCATCGGGATCCTCGCCCAGATGGCGGACCGCAACCGCCCCGACACCGAGCGATAAGGCTTTAGAGGCTCTTAGCCGGAAAACCGGCGTTTGCGGGGTGAGCGTCTATCAGGATGCGCTGAGGGGTAGAGAATGCTCGCGCAATGAGATATGCCTCCGGAACTGGGCATGTTCCGGCCGGATGACTCTGAGGATTGGAGGAGGAGTTAGTTGAGGCGATTGAAGATGTTTCCCATGTTCGCGGCTGCCCTCGTTCTGGGGGCGACGATCGGTATCGCCGCGTGTGGCGACGACAGCGGAGGTGGTGGGGGGAATGCCAGTTTCGACCTGAAGGTGGGCGACATCGTCCCGCTCACGGGAGATCTGAGCCCCTTCGGGCCGCCTGGCCGCAAGGCGGCCGACCTGGCCGTTCAGGAGATCAAGAAGGCGATCACCGAGGCTGGGGTCGACCAGACCATCACGATCCAGCACGAAGACGAAGAGACGAACCCGCAGGCGGCGGTCTCGGCGGCCCGCAAGCTGGCTGACGCGGGCGTGACCTGTATGGCGGGCGCCTGGGCGTCGGCTGACACGATCCCGGTCGCCGAGTCGGTGTCGATCCGCGACAAGATCGTGCAGATCTCGCCTTCTTCGACGGCTGCCTCGATCCGCGATATCAAGGACGACGGCTACCTGAACCGCACGGCGCCGCCGGACAACCTGCAGGCCAAGGCGCTGGCCGACCACGTGGACAAGTCGCTCGGAGGCGCGAGCGGCAAGACGATCAACGTGGGGGCCCGCAACGACTTCTACGGGAGCGGCCTGGCGGATGCGTTCCCCAAGGAGTGGGAGGCCCGCGGCGGCCAGGTCGGGCAGAAGGTGCTTTACGACCCCGACCAGCCGAGCTACAACTCGGAGGCCACAAAGATCACGTCCGGCAACCCCGACGGATATGTGATCGTCGACTTCCCGGAGACGTACGCGAAGGTCGGGCCCGCACTTGTCAGGACCGGCAAGTGGGACGCGAGCAAGACGTTCATCACAGACGGCCTCGCGGACACCGAGCTGCCCAAGACGGCGGGCGCGCAGGCGACCGAGGGCATGCGCGGCACGACCGTGGGCTCGTTCAAGGGCGCGAACCAGAATGCGTTCGACAAGCTCTACACGGCGGCACCTGGGCCGAAGCGGCAGACCTTCGACTCCCAGAACTTCGACGCCGTCATGCTCTGCTACCTCGCCGCGGCGGCGGCGGGGTCCGCGGACGCCGAGGACCTCAAGGGCGAGATCCGCAACGTGAGCGGGCCTCCGGGCACCAAGTACACGTTCGAGCAGCTGCCGCAGGCGGTCCAGGCACTGAAGGACGGCAAGGACATCGACTATGAAGGTGCGTCCGGGCCGATCGACCTGGATGACGCGGGCGACCTGAGCAGGTACGTGTACACCACGATCCGCTTCCAGAACGGAAAGCTGGAGGAGGGTGAGCAGCTCACGCCGAGCGCCAGCGAGAAGTAGCAGCGGACACCGCATAGGCGGAAGAGCGGCCGGGGCGCGAGCCCCGGCCGCTTGCTGTTCAGCGTGACCCGTTTTGCTCGAGGCGGCCGCCGCCGCCGAGGTAGAGCTCCGCGACCTTGGGGTCGTCGAGCAGCTCCCGGCCGGAGCCCTCGAAGCGATTTGCGCCCATGTCCAGCACGTATCCACGGTCGGACATCGCAAGCGCACGCCGGGCGTTCTGCTCGACCATCACGATCGTCACGTGCGCTTGGTTGATCTCGACGATCTTCTCGAAGATCGCGTCGACGAATGCAGGCGCCAGTCCGGCCGAGGGCTCGTCGAGCAGCAGCATCTCGGGATCGGGCATGAGCGCGCGCGCCATCGCGACCATCTGGCGCTCCCCTCCGCTCATCGTGCCCGTGACCTGGGTCCGGCGCTCGCCGAGCCGCGGGAACAGCTCGTGCATCGCCGCGATCCGCTCCTGCGTTCGCGAGCGGTCGAGCGATCCGAGCTCGAGATTCTCGTCGACGGTGAGGCTCGGGAAGACGTTGTCCAGCTGCGGCACGTAGCTGAGGCCCTTCCGGGTGATCGTGTGCGGCTTGGCCCCCGACATGTCCTCGCCCTTGAAGAGGATCCGGCCACGCCGCGGCTTCAGCAGCCCGAAGATCGTCTTGATCAGGGTCGACTTGCCCGCCCCGTTCGGACCGACGACCGTGACGATTTCGTCCGCCTGCACGGTGAACGAGACACCGTTCAGGATGTTCACCTCGGGTACGTATCCGGCCACGATGTCCTCGGTGGCGAGCAGCGCGGCCTGATCGTTTGAGTCGGCCGATGCGCTCATCGCGCGTCTTCGGCGCCGTTGCGCTCGGGGTCGGAGCCGAGGTAGGCATCGATCACGCGCGGGTCCTTCCTGACCTCATCTGGCGAACCGCTTGCGATCACTCGCCCTTCGGCCATCACGATCACGCGGTCCGAGTGACCCATCACGACATCCATGTCGTGCTCGATGAAGAGGAACGTGACGCCGCGCTCGGCACGGAGCCTTTGCATGTGCTCGAGAAGCCGCCGCCCGAGCGTCGGGTTGATCCCGGCCATCGGCTCGTCGAGCAGCAACGCACGAGGCTCCGTCATCAACGCACGGGCCAGCTCGAGCAGCTTCCGCTGCCCACCGGAAAGCGTGCCGGCGTATTCGTCCGCGAGGTCCTGGAGGTTGAAGACCTCGAGCAGCTCCTCCGCCTGCTTCCGCACCTCGCGCTCGCGCCGCCGGGTGGCGGGTATCCGGAAGATCACGTTTCGGAGCTTCTCGCCCGGCTGGTTCGGCGCCGCCAGCATCATGTTGTCGATCACAGGCATGCGGGCGAGAGCCTTCGTGATCTGGAACGTCCGCACCATTCCCCGGCGCGCGATCGCATAGGGCGGCCGCCCGAAGATCGGCTGGCCGTCGAAGCGCACCGAGCCGCGTTCGGCCCGGTAGAAGCCGGTGATCACGTTGAAGAGCGTCGTCTTGCCCGCCCCGTTGGGCCCGATCAGCGCCGTGATCGAGCCCTCCGCCAGGTCGAAGCTCGCACCGTCCACCGCGTGGATGCCGCCGAAGCTCTTGACGACCTCGTCCACCTCCAGGATCGGCCGCGGCATTGGCGCCGCTGGTGTCATTCGCCAAGGACCATCTCCTCGCGCTTCCCGAAGAGGCCCTGCGGGCGGAAGGCCATCAACAAGATCAGGATCAGCCCGACGATGATGAATCGCAGGGCCCCCTCGCGCTCCGCACTGATCGGCAGGTCGATGAAGCGCGAGCCTTCGAGGATGGTCCACATCAGGATTGCGCCGATCGCCACGCCCCAGTAGTTGGCGAGTCCTCCCAGCACCAGCACGCCGTACCCGATGAAGGTGAACACCGGGTCGAACTCGGTCGGGTGGATGAAGGCGAGGTCCAGGGCGAGGAAGATGCCGGCGATTGCGGCGAGCATCGCCGAGACGGCCAGCGACTGAAGCTTGTACGCGAGCGTGTTCTTCCCCAGCGCACGGACCGCGTCCTCGTCTTCCCTGATCGCGCGCAGCACGCGGCCCCACGGCGACCGCTGCACGAAGTAGAGAGCGACGGTTGCCAGCATCGCCACCACCCACACCACGATCAACAGCGGGAAGAGCGCCTCCGGGTCGCTCCAGCCGAGCCATTGGAGCCAGTCCTCGATCGTGCTGGAGATGCCGTTCCAGCTGTCGTTGAATCCCAGGAGTCCCTCGTTGCCCCCGGTCAGCCCGCGGGCGTTCTGCGCCGTCAGGCGGACGATCTCGGCAGCGGCGATCGTCGCGATCGCGAAATAGTCGGCGCGCAGTCGCAGCGACGGCAGGCCGACCAGCACCGCGAACGCCATCGCGGCCAGCAGTGCCGCCGGGATCGCCAGCCAGAAGGACCAGTCCTCCTTCACGACCAGGATCGCCATCGCATAGCCCGCCGATCGCCATGAACCCGGCCTGCCCGAAGTTGACGATGCCGGTATAGCCGACGTTGAGCTGGAGCCCGAGCGTGAAGATGCGTGTAGATGCCCGCGAGCACGCCGACCCCGGTCCAGAATCCTGTTGCGCTGAGGAAGTCGAACGTGACCGCGAACGGCGGCTGAAGCTGCACGAGATCGGTCAAATCGCCCTCGCCCTGCCGAAGATGCCCTGCGGGCGGACGATCAGGACGATGATCAGGACCGCGAAGCCGACCGAGGTCTTCCAGCGAAAGTCGATCTCGAGCGTCGACCACTCGATCACGAGACCGAGCACGATGCCTCCGGCGAGCGCCCCGAACGCATCGCCGATCCCGCCCAGCACGACGGCCGCGAAGATCGGCAGCAGCAGAGCGAAGCCGAGCTCGGGCCGGACATCGGTGACCGCGCCCGCCAGTACTCCCGCGAGGCCCGCCAGCGCTCCGGCGAACAGCCACGTGTAGAGGATCACGCGGGACGTGTCGATGCCCGAGGTCTCGGCGAGGTCGAGGTTGTCCGAGAGCGCGCGCATCTGCTTGCCGAGGAGGCTGAACTTCAGCATCAGGCCGACGGCCAGCAGCACCGCAAAGCCGACGATGATCACGATCAGCTCCGTGCGGCCGATGCGCAGGCCCAGGAACTCGACAGTCGCGAACCTGTTCACGTCGAGCACCCGGATCTCGGTGCCCCACACGAACTGGATGCTGTACCTGATCACGAACGCCAGGCCGATCGACATCAGAACCAGTTGCAGCAGGCCCGCCTTGCGGGCGCGCATCGGCCCCCACATGACGCGCTCGAAGAAGACTCCGAGCAGTGCCGTCATCGCCATCGCGAAGACGATCGCGAACACGAGCGGCACGCCCCAGGTGACGTTCACGAGGTAGGCCATGAACGCCCCGAAGGTCAGGAAGTCGCCCTGGGCGAAGTTGACCAGCTTCAGGATTCCGTAGACGAGCGTCAGCCCCACCGCGCCGAGCGCATAGATCGACCCGAGCGAGAGGCCGTTCAGCCCGGTCTGGGCCACGTCATGGATGCCGTGGCGGGCGATCAGGACCAGCACGAGCAGCGCAATCACGCCGGCCGCCGCCCACTGCGGCCGGCGCGCGACTGCCCGCGCGGCCTGTGAGTTTCGGAGCCGCTCGAACCACGGAGCCGCGACCGCACTTGGCAATGATCCAGCTTCCAACTCTCTCCTCCGGCGGGATTCTATGTACGGAGCCGTGAGCGCCCCGTGCATCCCATGCGGGGGCGTTATGCCCTCCAGGGCGGATCTCGCTAACCGAAGAAGGTGGAGGCGATTCGCAGGTAGTCGAGATCCACGTGCTTCACGCCCTCGATCTCGTTGAGCGGGACACTCGTCATCTCGCCCCCCTGCAATGCCACCATGCGGCCGAATTCCCGCTGCTCGGCCAGCTCCGCCGCCATCACGCCATATCGCGTGGCCAGCACGCGGTCGCGCGCCGTGGGGGTGCCCCCGCGCTGTACGTGGCCGATGTTCGTGACGCGGGTCTCGAAGCCGGTGCGCGCCTCGATCTCCTTGCCGAGCGCCTGACCGATCCCGCCCAGCCGCGGATATCCATACGTGTCGGTCTCGGGCGAAGCGCGGATCAGGCGCTTCTCGCCCGAGGCGAAGGCCAGCTGTGCGCCCTCCGCGACGACCACGATCGAGAAGCGCTTGCCACGGTTGTGACGGGCGTTGATCGAGTCGCAGATCTCCTCGACCGTCAGCTCCAGCTCGGGGATCACGATCGCGTCGGCGCCGCCGGCCATGCCGCTGAAGACGGCGATCCAGCCCGTGTTGCGGCCCATGACCTCGACGATCATGACCCGATCGTGCGACTGCGCGGTGGTGTGGAGCCGGTCGATTGCATCGGACGCGATCTGGACCGCGGTGTCGAAGCCGAAGGTGAAGTCGGTACAGGGAACGTCGTTGTCGATCGTCTTCGGGACCCCGACCAGCGGCAGGCCGTGCTCCTCGTACAGGCGGCGGTTGATCAGCATCGTGTGCTCGCCGCCGATCGCGACGATCGCGTCGAAGCCGTCCTCCTCGACCGCGGCGAGCACGCGCTCGACCCCGTCCTCGTGGCGGTAGGGGTCGTAGCTCGAGGTCGACAGGATGGTCCCGCCGAGGTGCAGGATCCCCGACACCGTGCGCATGTCGAGCTCCACGTAACTGCGCTCGGCCAGCCCGGCGTAGCCTCGCCAGAGCCCAACCGGCTCGTGGCCGCCCGCGAGGCTGCGCCTCACGACGGCTCGGATCACGGCGTTCAGGCCGGGGCAGTCGCCGCCGGCTGTGAGCACGCCCACTTTCAAGGTCGGTGCAATATAGCCACGGCCATCGGCCGTTCCGGCTGGCACGTGGCTGACAGGCGGGACCACTGGTTAGAATCGCGGCTCGTCGGACCCCCTGCAGGCCTTTGCGAAGAGCATCTCCCCGAAGAGCTACGGTCGTAGTCCTGATCGCCGCTGCGGCTGTCGTTGGCGCCGGTGCGACCGGGTGCGGCAGCGACCAGAGCGGCGGCGGCTCGGTCAAGGGCGACACGCTCACCGTCTTCTCGAGCCTGCCGCTGCAGGGTCCCGAGGCCGAACGCGCGAAGAGCATCCTCAACGCCGAGAAGCTGGCGCTCAAGGACGCGGGCGGCAAGGCGGGCGAGTTCAAGGTCAACTTCTCCTTCACGGACGACTCCCGGCCCACGGACGGCAGCGCGAGGTGGAACCCGGACCAGGTCGCCGACAACGCGCGCAAGGCGGTCGAGGATCTGCGCACGATCGCCTACGTGGGCGAGCTCGACTCGGGCGCATCTGCGGTGTCGATCCCGATCACGAACGAGGCCGGCTTCGCGCAGGTGAGCCCGGGATCGACGGCGGTCGGGCTCACGAAGCTCGTGCCGGGAGCAGAGAAGGGCGAGCCGGACAAGTACTACCCGTCAGGCAAGCGCAATTTCGTCCGCGTGGTGCCGGCCGACGACGTCGAGGCCTCGGCCGCGGCCGCCTGGACCAAGCGGCTCGGAGCGCGCAGCGTGTTCGTGCTCGGGGATCGGACCGCCGAGGGCGACGGGCTCGCCGAGCTCTACCGCGTCGCGGCCGGCGAACAGGGGCTGCGCGTGGTCGGCGAGGACCGGATGGACCCACGCGCAGCCGACTACCGCGACCTCGCCGCGGAGATCGCGAAGGTGCGTCCGGACGCCGTGTTCTTCGGTGGCGGTGCGGAGAGCAACGCGACCAAGTTGTGGGCCGACCTGAACGAGGCGGTTCCGAGCGCGCGGCTGGTCGGCAGTCACGACCTCCTGTCCAAGGCTTTCTACAGCGGGCTAGGGCGCGCCGAACGGCAGACCTTCCTCACCTCGGTCGCGCAGGACGTCGGCCAACTACCTGTCCGGGGTCAGCGGTTCGCGCGCGACTACCGGCGCGAGTTCGGCACTCGCCCGGATCCGTTCGCCGCCTATGGCTATGCGTCGATGTCGCTGCTGCTGGACGCGATCCGTCGCGCCGGAGGCAGCGGCGGGGACCGCGAGCGCGTGATCCGTGAGCTGTTCGAGACCGACGACTACGACAGCGTCGTGGGAACGTTCTCGATCGACGACAACGGGGACACCAGCCTCAGGCAGCTGTCCGGCTATCGGGTGCGGAACGGGCGGCTGGCCGAGCCCACGAAACTGGTCGGCGAGCCGAGTGGCTGAGGCGATGCCGCACCGCCCGCCCGCGGAGAGCCCGATGGTCGAGACCCGGGCCGGATTGGTGCCCGAGGGCGACGGCTGGTTCGTGGTGAACCTCACCGACGCCGCGGCGATCGCGAGCGAGGACGTCGGGCATGCATTCCTGTTCGAGGCGATTGCCGCCGGGAACCAAAGGTTTCCCCACTTCGGAATCAACGTCCACGTCCTTCAGCCCGGACAGCCCGCGTCGCTCTATCACGCGGAGGAAGCGCAGGAGGCGTTTCTCGTGCTTCAGGGCGAGTGTCTGCTGATCGTCGACGACGAGGAGAGGCGCATGGGGCAATGGGACTTCTTCTATGCGGCGCCCTGGACCGCGCACTGCCTCGTCGGCGCGGGCGAGGGTCCCTGCGCGATCCTGATGGCCGGCGCGCGGAATGCGGGCACGGGCATCCTGTACCCGGTCAGCGAGACGGCCGCCCGGCACGGCGCGAGCGTCGAACGGGAGACCGCCTCCGCGGTCGAGGCGTACGCCGAGGCCGGGTGGCAGCGGCCCGAACCTGCGCCGCGCCCATGGCCGCCTGCCGATCTCTAAGAGCTCTGAGCCGGTAGCTGCTAGCTGCCGGTCGGAGTGCGAACGCCGAGCCGGGCGCGCGCGTCGATCCCGCCGGGAAGCTCGGTGCGCGCGATCCCGGTACGACCGGCCTCCTGTGCGACCGCGGCGGCGACCGCCTCGACCACCCGGCGGTCGAAGACGCTCGGGACGATGTACTCCGCGGTGAGCTCGCTCTCCGGGATCACCTCCGCGATCCCGTGCGCGGCGGCGAGCTTCATCTCCTCGGTGATCCGCATCGCGCGCGCATCCAGGGCGCCACGGAAGAGACCGGGGAAGCAGAGCACGTTGTTGATCTGGTTCGGATAGTCGGAGCGCCCGGTGGCCAGCACCCGGACGTGGTCCGCCGCATGCTCGGGCGTGACCTCGGGGTCGGGGTTGGCCATCGCGAACACGATCGCGTCGTCGTTCATCCGATCCAGGTCCGAGGCCTCGATCACGCCCGGCCCGGAGAGCCCGATGAAGAGGTCGGCGCCTTCGAGCGCCTCCGCCGGACCGCCCTGACGGCGGTCGCGGTTGGTGCTCTCGGCGTACCAGCGCTTGAGCGGATGCATCTCGTCCCAGTCGTCGCGCCCGACGAAGATCGCGCCCTTGGTGTCGCAGCCGACGATGTCGGCGACGCCCACCTGGAGCAGCATGCGGGTCACCGCGATCCCGGCCGCGCCCAGCCCGACCATCGCGACCCGGAGGTCTTCGAGGCGCTTGCCGGTCACCTTCAGCGCATTGAAGAGCGCCGCCATCACGACCACCGCGGTGCCGTGCTGATCGTCGTGGAAGACGGGGATGTCCAGCTCCTCCTTCAGGCGCTCCTCGATCTCGAAGCAGCGCGGCGACGAGATGTCCTCGAGGTTGATCCCGCCGAAGCCCGGCGCGATCGCCTTCACCGCGGCGACGATCTCGTCCGGGTCCTTCGTGTCGAGGCAGATCGGGAAGGCGTCCACGTTCGCGAACTCCTTCAGCAGCATCGCCTTGCCCTCCATCACGGGCATCGCGGCCAGCGGGCCGATGTCGCCGAGGCCGAGCACGGCGGAGCCGTCGGTCACGACCGCCACGTAGTTGCGCTTGATCGTGTACCGGAAGGCGAGCTCGGGGTCCTCGTCGATCGCCTGGCAAACCCGTGCCACGCCCGGCGTGTAGGCCATCGAGAGGTCGTCTCGCGAGGTGAGCGGGTGCTTGTTGAGCTGCGCGATCTTGCCGCCCTCGTGCATCTTGAGCGTGCGGTCCGTCCATTCCAGGAGCTCGACCCCCTCGACGGTGTTGACCGCGTCGATGATCTCTTCCCAGTGGTCCCGGCTGCGGGCGTCCACGGCGATGTCGCGGACGACCTGGTGATCGCTGCGACTGGACGATGTCGACCGCGCCGATCGAGCCGCCGGCGTGACCGATCGCGGAAGTCACCTCACCCAGGACGCCGGCCTCGTTGTCGAAGCGAATGCGAAGCGTAAGACTGAACGACGCGCTGGGAGTTACTGGCATAGCCGGACCCCTGCCGGTGGATGTGCCTGGAACGAAGAAAAGGCCTGCAACTGAAGGCCGATGCTGATCATACCCGTGAATTTTCGACGCGCAGCAGCGTCTCCTTCCCGCCCGATCGGCCGTTCGATGCGCTCGGGGCTCGTTCATATGATTGGAGAATGGCCCCCGAGCGAGAGCTCTTCCTGATCGACGGCAACAGCCTGGCGTACCGCGCCTACTACGCGCTGCCGGATTCGATCGCCACCTCCCGCGGCGAGCCCACCAACGCGATCTTCGGCTTCGCGAGCATGCTCGTGAAGATCCTCACCGAGTACGGGCCCAAGGCCACGATCGTGGTGTGGGACGCCGGCATGTCCGGGCGCGAGGTGCAGTACGAGCCCTACAAGGCCGAGCGAAAGCCGCGCCCCGACCTGCTCCGGGAGCAATGGCCGCACCTCGAGCCCCTGGTCGAGTCGTTCGGCTATTCCAACGTGCGCGTGGAGGGCTTCGAGGCCGACGACGTGATCGCCAGCCTTGCCGAGCAGGCCAAGGAGAAGGGCATCGACGTGATGGTCGTGACGGGGGACCGCGACGCCTACCAGCTGGCCGACGACGGCCGCGTCCGGATCATGACCACGTCACGCGGCATCACCGACACGCGGGTCTACGACCGCGACGGCGTGATCGAGCGCTACGGCGTGGCGCCCGAGCTGATCCCCGACTTCATCGGGCTGAAGGGCGACACCTCCGACAACATCCCCGGTGTCCCGGGAATCGGGGACAAGACCGCCGCGCAGCTCCTGCAGCAGTACGGCACGCTCGAGGACGTGCTCGCGCACGTGGACGAGATCTCGGGCGCAAAGCGCCAGCAGAACCTGCGCGAGCACGCCGACCTCGCGCGAATCTCCAGGGAGCTCGCCATCCTCCACCGCGACATCGACGCCGGGATCGACGTGGCGGAGGTGGCCGGCGCGGAGCCCGACCGGTCGCGGCTGCGCGAGATGTTCATGCGTTTCGAGCTTCGGGAGCCTCTGCGGCGCCTCGAGGAGGCGCTCGGCGAGGAGGCCGCGGCGCCCCGGGTGCGTGGCGAGCAGCGGGTCGAGGCGCGGGCGCGCGAGTCCTCGGTCGGAGACCTCGCGATGCTGCCGGCGGGAGCCGCCACGCTGGCCGCGACGCGCGCAGGACGGCGTGATCCACTGGGCTGCCGCTTCGGAGGGCGACGAGGTGCTGACGGGCGTCGCCGAAAGCCTCGCCGCGCTGCTCCTCGCATGGGGCAACCGGCCGCTCGTCGCGCACGACTGGAAGACCATCAGCCGCGATACCGCGCCGTCGCTCGACGACGAAGGCCTGACGCCGGAGAACCTCGAGCACGACACGATGATCGCGGCCTACCTCGTCGACGCGGCGCGCCGCCAGTACCCGCTCGACGAGTTGCTCGAGCAGGAGGGCATCGAGGCCGTCGTCGAAGGGGCCGACGGAGTCGCTCGCGACGCCGTCGGCGATCCGCGCGCTCGCCGCCGCGCAGCGGCCGGAGCTCGAGCGGCTCGAGCTGCAGACGCTCTTCGAGGACGTCGAGCTGCCGCTGGTGCAGGTGCTCTGCCGGATGGAGCGCCAGGGCGTGAAGCTCGACGTCGAGCAGCTGGGGCAGCTCGCGGCCACGGTGGCGGACGAGGTGGCCCAGCTCGAGCGGGACATATATGAGCTCGCCGGAGAGGAGTTCACCGTCGGCTCGCCACAGCAGCTCAGCCAGATCCTGTTCGAGAAGCTCGGCCTCAGCCGCAAGCGCCGCGGCAAGACGGGGTACTCGACGGATGCGCGCGTGCTGGCCGCGATCCGCGACGAGCATGAGATCGTCGGGAAGATCGAGTCCTGGCGCGAGCTGTCGAAGCTCAAGAGCACGTACTTCGACGCGCTGCCCGACCTCATCACGCCGGAGACGGGCCGGCTCCACACCACCTTCAACCAGGCGGCCACCACCACGGGCCGGCTGTCGAGCACGAACCCGAACCTCCAGAACATCCCGATCCGCACCGAGCTGGGGCGCAAGATCCGCAGCTGCTTCGTGGCCGAGCCGGGCGCCAAGCTGATCTCGGCGGACTACTCCCAGGTGGAGCTCCGGATCCTCGCCCACGTGGCCGGCGAGGACGTGCTGAAGCAGATCTTCGAGCGGGGCGAGGACGTCCACGCGGCGACCGCGGCCGAGGTCCTGAAGCTGGCGCCGGAGGAGATCGGGCCGGGCGAGCGGTCCCGCGCCAAGGCGGTCAACTTCGGCATCGTCTACGGCCTGAGCGCGCACGGCCTCTCGGAGCAGCTCCAGATCCCCCACGAGGAGGCAGCCGAGTACATCGAGCGCTACCTCGCTCGTTTCCCCGCGGTGCGGGCGTTCATCGGGCGCACGATCGCGGAGGCCTCGGAGGCGGGCTACGTCAAGACGCTCTTTGGCCGGCGCCGCGACATCCCCGAGCTGCGCTCGCGCAAGTACCAGACCCGCTCGCTGGGCGAGCGCCTGGCGGTCAACACGGTGATCCAGGGCACCGCCGCGGACATCATCAAGATCGCGATGGTGCGGTGCGACGCGCGGCTGCGCGAGCGCGGCATGCGCACGCGGCTGGTCCTCACGATCCACGACGAGCTGCTGTTCGAGGGACCCGAGGACGAAGTCGTGGAGGCGACCGCGCTGGTCCGGGAGGAGATGGAAGCGGCCTGCGAGCTCGACCCGCCGCTGAAGGTGGACGTCGGCGTAGGCGACAACTGGCTCGAAGCCAAGTAATGGACAAGACGCTGCTAGCCGGGATCGCGACGGCGATCGTCGGAGGGCTGATCGCGCTTCAGGCGCCGATCAACTCCCATCTCGGAAAGGCGACGGGCACCTTCGCCGCGGCGCTGATCTCGTTCACGATCGGCACCGCCGTGCTGCTCGGGATCGTCGTCGTGACCGGCCATCTCGACGAGCTGTCCGGCGTGACGAACGTGCGCTGGTACTACCTGCTCGGGGGCCTGCTCGGAGCCGCCTACGTGACAACGGTGCTGCTCACCGTCCGCACCCTCGGCGCGGGAGGCGTGACAGCGGCCACCGTTGCCGGCCAGCTCACTACCTCGATGGTGATCGACCGCCTCGGCGTGCTCGGGCTGGACAAGACACCGATCACCGCAACGCGCGTGGCGGGCGTCCTGCTGCTGTTCGCGGGCACCGTGCTCGTGATCAGGACCTAGCAAACGCGACGCCGCCGCGCGACTGCGCGGCGGCTCGTGCCCCACCAGTGCGCGGCGCCTTGCGGCGCGCGCGGCTGAAATCAGGTCTTGCGCTCGAGGTCCGCGACCTCCTGGGCCTTCTGGGCGGCCTTGTCCTGGGCATTGTCCAGCTGGTCCTTCGCCTCGCCCTTCGCCTCCTCGCGCTGGCCCTCGCGGCGCAGCGATCCGTCGCCCGCCAGGTCTCCCGCTGCCTTCTTCGTCCTGCCCGTGATCTTGTCGATGATGCTCATCGGTCGATTCCTATCAGTCTCGTTTTCATGGCCCGGCAGCTATCCGCCGCCACTAGAAGAGTGCCCCGGGCGAGGCGTGGCAAACCTCGGCGGCGCTGGTCAGGCGGCGGCCGCGAGCACCCGCTCGGCCGACGGCCGGCCGGCCGCTGCGAAGCCCGGATGCGCGATTTCCAGGTAATGGTCGAAGGACCAATGCGCGAAGCGCCGGGTCGCGACCGGTCGCAGCGCCGCGGCGAGCGCGCGAGGCGGAACCCGCGGGATCAGACGCTGCATGCGCAGCATCCAGCGGAAGTGCCACTCGTGGCTCGCGCAGAACGCGGAGTAGCTGCGGAGCGCCGTCTCACGGCTCGCCGCCCCCTCGATCACCTGGCGGAGCTCCCGGCCCAGGGCGATGCCGAAGTAGAAGGCGGTGCGGATGCCCTCGGCGGTCAGCGGCAGGCAGTGACCGGCGGAGTCGCCGGCGAAGAACACGCCCGACTCGGCGCCCTCGCGCAGCTTGTGAGGGATCCAGTTGCCCTGGTAGCGGACGGCGTCGCGGTCGAGGCGCTCGGCCAGCTCCACAGTCGGCTCCTTGACGTGGAACCGCGGGTCGAACGAGCCGACGCCCACACGGACCTCGTCGTCGGCAGGGAAGCTCCATCCGTAGCCGGCCGGCACGACCGCACGGTCGATCCATATCTCCAGCTCTCCGCTCCGGCCGCCGGGATGGACCTCGAGCCCACGCGAGAGCGGCGCTTCCGGAGGCTGGTAGCCGTCGCCGAGCACGCGCCGCCACCCGAGCGCGTCGATCACCAGGGGGGCCGAGATCGGGCCGCGGTCGGTCTCGACCGTGACCGGAGTGTCGCCCTCGCCGCCGGATCGCCCGGAGACCGTCGCCGTCTCGAAGTCGGCGTCGTTCTGGGCCGCGAGCAGCTCGCACAGCTGGTGGTAGTCGAAGGTCGAGAAAGTCCATGGGAGGGGGAGGCGGACGGTCGTGTGCGGCGTATGGATGACCAGCTCGCTGAACGTCTGACGGATCGAGCGCTCGAGTCCCAGCACCTCCAGCCAGGCGGTCGGCGCCGCGCAGGCCGAGGTTTGGCGCTCGCCGACCTCGTAGCGGTCCAGGACCAGGACCCGGGCCCCGCTGCCGGCCAGCTCGCGGGCCGTGGCAAGCCCTGCGAAGCTGGCGCCGCAGATCACGACGTCATGGGTCGAATCGAGCGTGGTGCGCTCGGATCCGCGCTTGGTGCGCCGCCTCGGCATCCTGGCCGGAGCGTACCAACGGCCTCCACGCGCCTTCGTGGGGGCCGCGACCTGCCGCTATAGTTTCGCGCGTGCCGCAGGTCGACACGCCTCCTCAGGAAGCCGTCACCGTTCCTCCAGCACCACCGGCCGATCTCTTCATAGAGATCGACGGCCAGCTGGTTCCGAACTACGACGCCACCCTCGTCTCATTCGAGGAGGGCGACGTCGTGACCGGCAAGGTCGTCCGGATCGACAAGGACGAGGTGCTGGTCGACATCGGCTACAAGTCGGAAGGAGTAATTCCGCAAGGGGAGCTCTCGATCCGCCGCTCGATCGACCCGGCGGAAGAGGTGCAGCTCGGCGAAGAGGTCGACGCGCTGGTGCTCACCAAGGAGGACCAGGACGGGCGGCTCATCCTGTCGAAGAAGCGCGCCCGTTTCGAGCGCGCCTGGCGCCGGATCGAGGCTGCGGCGGAATCGGGCGAGCCGGTCGAGGGCAACGTGATCGAGGTCGTCAAGGGCGGCCTCATCATCGATCTCGGCGTGCGCGGCTTCCTGCCCGCGTCGCTCGTCGACATCCGCCGCGTGCAGAACCTCGACGAGTACCTCGGCCAGAAGATCGAGACCAAGGTGATCGAGCTGAACCGCAGCCGCAACAACGTCGTGCTGTCTCGGCGCGCGGTGCTCGAGGAGGAGCGCAAGGAGGCCCGGCAGCAGATCCTCGACCGCCTCGAGCGTGGAATGGTCGTGGAGGGCACGATCTCGAACATCGTCGACTTCGGCGCGTTCGTGGACCTCGATGGCATCGACGGGCTGATCCACATCTCGGAGCTCTCCTGGGGCCACGTGAACCACCCATCGGAGGTGCTCTCGATCGGCGACACCGTGCGCGTGAAGGTGCTCGACATCGATCGCGACAGGCAGCGCATCTCCCTCGGCCTCAAGCAGACGCAGGAGGATCCGTGGGAGCGCGTCGTCAACACGTACAACGTGGGCGACGTGCTGGAGGGCAAGGTCACCAAGGTCGTCAGCTTCGGCGCGTTCGTGGAGATCATGGAGGGGGTCGAGGGCCTCGTCCACATCTCCGAGCTCGCCCAGCACCATGTCGAGAACCCGCGCGAGATCGTCGACCCGGGTGACGAGGTGAAGGTGAAGATCCTCGAGATCGACGACGAGCGCCGCCGCCTCTCGCTCAGCCTCAAGCGGGTCGAGGGCCAGGTGCTGCCGACGCGCGAGATCGCGCCGTCCGAGGACGGAGACGGCGGCGACCCGGGCGACGTCGGCGACGTGCCCGATGTCGACCTCTCCGAGGAGGTCTTCGCCGGTGACGAGGTCCCGGCCGAGATTGGCGCCGAGCAGGCTGAGGCCGGCCTGGAGCCCGCGCCACCGGCCGAGCCCGAGGCTCCCGCGGACCCCGAGGCCACACCCGAGGCCCAGGCTGCAGCCGAGCCCGAGCACGCCGCCGAGACCGCGCCCGAGGCCGGGCCGCCTGCGGAAGAGGCCGAGCCGGCCGCCACCGAGCCGCCCGAGCCTCCCGCCGAGCAGCCCGAACCCTCGTAGGATTGCTGTTCATCGGCTTGACCGGAGGCATCGGCTCCGGCAAGTCCGAGGCGCTTGCCGCATGCCAGCGTGCCGGCGCGGCTGTGCTCTCGAGCGACCAGGTCGTCCATGACCTGCTCGAGAGTGAAGAAGTGAAGGAGCTGCTAGTCGCCAGGTGGGGCGAAGACGTCCTCTCGAACGGCAAGATTGATAGAGCTGCGGTGGCCCAGATCGTGTTCGACAAGCCGGATCAGCTCCAGTGGCTGGAGCGGAACCTGTTCCCGCTCGTGGGCGCGGAGATCGCGGCGTGGCGCTCCGACCTCGCCACGTCGGGCGATCCTCCTCGGGTTGCGGTCGTGGAAGTGCCGCTGCTCTTCGAGGCGGGAGCCGAGGATACGTTCGATACGACGATCGCGATCGTCGCGGACGAGCGGCTGCGCGCCGAACGCGCCGCCGCCCGCGACCATCACGCGGTCGACGAGCGCGCGTCGCGCCAGCTGAGCCAGGACGAGAAGGCGAGCAGGGCGGACCACGTGATCCACAACGACGGCTCACTCGAGGATCTCGAGCGGCAGGTCGGGGACCTGCTGGGCCGGCTCGCGGGCGGGGCGGCGCGCTCGTGAAAGCCGCGACGCGCTCACGTCCCGGCGGCGAGCACGCCGCGTGCGCACGCGCGACGCCGGCGGCCGCCGGACCCGTCGCAGGCGCCGCAACCTGCTGGTCCTGCTCGTCGGAGTGGTGGCCGTCGCGGCGGTCGGGCTGGCGGTGCTGAAGCCGGTCGTGGACGACGCGATCATCGAGCTCACCCTGCCGCTCCGCCACGAGGACATCATCCGCCAGCAGGCGCGCGCGAAGGACCTCGACCCGGCGCTGGTGGCGGCCGTGATCTACCGCGAGTCGAAGTTCCGCGACCAGACCTCCGAGGCGGGCGCCAAGGGGCTGATGCAGATCCTGCCCGACACCGCCGAGTTCATCGCGAAGCGCAGCGGCGGCACCCAGTTCGAGCTGCGCGACCTCGCCAACCCTCAGGTCAACATCGCCTACGGCTGCTGGTACCTGCGCTACCTGATCCAGCGCTACGACGGCAACCAGCTCGCGGCCGTCGCCGCCTACAACGCCGGCCACAGCCACGTGGACGAGTGGGGCGGCAGCGCGCTGCAGATGGACGACATCCGCTTCCCGGAGACCAAGCAGTACGCGCAGGACGTGTTCGACAAGCGCGGCGACTACGTGAAGCACTACCGGTCGGAGCTGGGTCTGTAGGCTCGATGCGGTAAGCGATCAGGGCGTCCTCAGTGCTGGCACCGGTTCGATCGCTCTCTAAGCTAGGAAGGCGATGCCGCACTTCCGGTTCAACCCTGCCTATCAGCCTGTCGCCGACCAGCCGCAGGCGACCGCCGAGCTGGCCGAGGGCCTGCGGGGCGGCGACCGCTTCCAGACTCTGCTGGGCGTGACCGGCTCGGGCAAGACGGCCACGATGGGCTTCGTGATCGAGCAGGTCCAGAAGCCGGCGCTCGTGCTCGCCCACAACAAGACGCTCGCGGCGCAGCTCTGCAGCGAGTTCCGCGAGTTCTTCCCCGACAACGCGGTCGAGTACTTCGTCTCCTACTACGACTACTACCAGCCCGAGGCCTACGTCCCGCACCAGGACCTCTACATCGAGAAGGACTCGTCGATCAACGACGAGATCGACCGGCTGCGGCACTCGGCGACGGCCGCCCTGTTCGCCCGCAAGGACGTGATCATCGTGGCGTCGGTGTCGGCGATCTACGGGATCGGCTCGCCGCAGCTCTACAAGGAGAAGATGCTGCTGCTGCAGAAGGGCGAGTGGATCGACCGCGACGCCACCCTGCGGCAGCTCGTGTCGATGCAGTACACGCGCAACGACACGAATCTCTCGCGCGGCACCTTCCGCGTGCGGGGCGAGGTGCTCGAGGTTCATCCGGCATATGCCGAGAGCGCATACCGCGTGCAGCTGTTCGGCGACGAGGTCGAGCGGATCCAGCACTTCGACCCGCTCACCGGCGAGATCCACCACGACCTCGGCCACGTCGACATCTGGCCCGCGACCCACTACGTGACGGCCGACGACATCGTCCAGCGCTCCGTGATCGAGATGAAGCACGAGCTGAGCGAGCGTTGCAAGGAGCTCGAGCGCGAGGGGAAGCTGCTGGAGTCGCACCGCCTGCGCCAGCGCACCGAGTACGACATGGAGATGCTCAAGGAGATGGGCTTCTGCTCGGGGATCGAGAACTACTCGCGGATCCTCGACGGCCGCCCGGCCGGCTCGCCGCCCCACACGCTGATCGACTACTTCCCGGACGACTTCGTCGTCTTCATCGACGAGTCGCATCAGACGGTGCCGCAGCTCGGAGGGATGTACGAGGGCGACCGCTCCCGGAAGCAGACGCTGGTCGACTACGGCTTCCGCCTGCCGTCGGCGATGGACAACCGCCCGCTGCGGTTCGACGAGTTCCTGAAGCGCGTGCCGCAGATGGTGTTCGTCTCCGCCACGCCGGGACCGTTCGAGCGGGAGCACTCGACGCGCATGGTCGAGCAGATCGTGCGGCCGACCGGGATCGTGGACCCGGCGGTCGAGGTGCGCGAGACGCGCCACCAGATCGACGACCTGATGAACGAGATCCGCGCGCGCGCCGAGGTGAACGAGCGCGTGCTGGTCACCACGCTGACGAAGAAGATGGCCGAGGACCTCACCGGCTACCTGCTCGAGTACGGGTTCCGGGTGCGCTATCTGCACTCCGAGATCGACACGATCGAGCGCATCCAGATCATCCGGGACCTGCGGCTCGGCGAATACGACGTGCTGGTCGGCGTGAACCTGCTGCGGGAGGGGCTCGACCTGCCCGAGGTGTCGCTGATCGGCATCCTCGACGCCGACAAGGAGGGCTTCCTGCGCGGAGAGACCAGCCTGATCCAGACGATCGGGCGCGCCGCCCGGAACGTGAAGGGCAAGGTGCTGATGTACGCCGACTCCGAGACCGCCGCGATGCGGGCGGCGATCGGCGAGACCGACCGCCGGCGCGAGATCCAGCTCGCCTACAACCGCGAGCACGGCATCACGCCGGAGACCGTGAAGAAGGGGATCTCCGACATCAGCGACTTCCTCGCGCTCGAGTCTCAGGTGCCGCGCTCGACGAGGCGGCGCGGGAGCCGAGACGAGGAGGTGCGCTCGCCCGAGGAGCTCGAGAAGCTGATCGTCGAGCTCGAGGAGGAGATGTTCGCCGCCGCCGAGGACCTGCGCTTCGAGTACGCGGCCAAGCTGCGCGACGAGATCAAGGACCTGCGGCACGAGCTGGACCGCATCGCCGGCGCGCCCGAGAGGCTCAAGCCAGCATCGTCCTGAGGTCGGCGACGATCGCGTCGCGGTCTCGGTGCAGTTGGCGCCAAGTGATCGCGGACGACGCGCCAGCCGGCGGCGCTCAGCATACGATCACGTGCACGGTCGCGCTCGAAGGCGACTCCTGGTGCCGTGCGTTGCGCGGCCGTCGAGCTCCACGATGACCCGCTGCTCCGGCCACACGCAGTCGCACTCGAAACCCAACAGCGAGGCATTGAGGATGGGTGACGGGAGGTGTTCAGAGCGCACGAAGGTGAGGAACCGGGACTCCAGTTCGCTGCGAGTGAAGCCGGGATCGGATTCGAGCCGCTCGAGGATGGATTTGATTGTCCGGACCCCGCGGCGGCCTGGATAGCGGGCGACGAGGTCCAGAAGCGACAAAGGGTCGGTCCGGCGCTGAACCTCGGCTGCGTTGATTGCGTGTTCGACCTGGCGGGGCGGTAGCACCAGTGCGAGGTCAAAGAGAGTGCGCGGCACGGTCGTCGCCGGGATGACCCCCATGTGGGTGACCTCGTCCGGCGGCAGGGAGGAGGTGTACACGTGGATGCCCGGCCGGTCCCGGCGGCGTCTGGCCGTCACCTCGAGATGGGGCCAGTGACCGAGGCCCAGGTGCGTCGCGGCGGAGCGGTGGCTGAGCACCGCGTCCGGCCCAGCAGCCAAGAGCGCGCCCATCCAACGTCCCTCCTTGGTGAGCCTTCGGTGGCCGACTGCATAAACGCCGTGGTAGATCGAGTGCAGTCGACTCAGGACCAGCCTGTGCTCGATCACATGCTCGGGAACACCGGCATCTAGGAGCTGCCGCCGAGCAACCACGCCGTGCTGGCGCTCCGCCAGCGCCGCGATCAGCTGATCGAAGGCACGAAAGTCGGATATCCCCGAAATATTCGGGTCGATCCGAGGTTCGGTGGGCATGGGGCCAGATTGGCACCCATGAGCGCACGCGTTTTGCTCAGAACTGCGCGAAAGTGAGGGCCGCCAGCGACAATAACGCCACGCCGGCCACGGGCACCAACCGGCGGCCCGCGGGGGCGGTCTTCTCGTAGACCATCACGGCGGTGAGGGCGGCCATCCACCACAGGCTGGCGACGCCCGCGGCGAACATCACGAGCATCAAGGCCCAGCAGCAGCCCAGGCAGTAGACGCCGTGGCCGCGGCCGAGGCGGAAGCCGCCGCGCGCGCCGCGCTCGTAGTTTCCGAGGAGGTAGGAGGCGGGATGGCGGCACTGCCGCAGGCATGCGTCCTTCAGCGAGGAGAACTGAAACGCGCCCGCCAGCGCCAGTGCACCGGCCGCGATCAGGTAGTCGTGGCGTGACAGCCACCCCCAGTTGTCCACGGCCGCGTGGATCCCCAGATCTGCCGGTGAAGGCGAGCGCGCCGAACGCGGTCCAGACCGCGGCATAGCCACCCAGGAACGCGACCATCGCCCGACCCGGCCGCGGCTGTCCTGCCGACGCACGCGCGAACAGCCTCACGAGCGGAAGGGAAGACGGCAGCATCATCGCTGCGATCATCGCCTGCCACGCCAAGAGGAACAGGCCCAGCGCCGCGATGTGCGGAAGGCTCGAGTGGATCAGCCCGTCGTGGTGGAGCTTGCCCGCATCGCCCGTGGCCTGCGCCGCGATCACGAGGGCCCAGGCGAACCCGATCGCCGCGAGCACGGCCGGAGGGGCCCCGAAGAGCCGCAGCCGCGGTCGCGCGAGGGCGCTCATCCCGCGAAGGACATCTTCCAGTCCGCCTGGATCGCGTTCTTCCCTCGCGCTCCCAGCTCATGCCGTACTGCGGCAGGTCGATCTTCTGGTGATCGGCGACTTCCCACGTAGGCGGGCGAGCCGGGCACCGTCGAGAAGATCGAGTTCTGCAGCGTGGTGGTGCTGCCGTCCGGCCCGGTGTAGGGCGCATGTCCGCCGAGATGCGTCCCCGACCCGCAGCGAGCCCTTGCCGTCGTCGATCGTGTGCGATATCGGCGCCCGCTCGATCGCAAGGCGCTCGCCGACCAGCCCGGCGAGGTCCGCCATCGGCCCGCCCAGCTCCCCGTCATCATCGCGACGATCGCCTCGTGCTGCTCGTCGCTCGCCTTGTCGTCGACGAACAGCACCTGCTTCCATGTTCCCCGCCAGCACGTTCCCGGGGATGTAGACGGCAGACGCGACGGTCAGTCCCGCTCACGTCGACGCCCCGTGATCGTGCCACCGTCGAAGTGGTAGGCGACGACGCTCTCGCAGTCGCCGTTGTCGGGGTCCTCGCCGATCCAGCAGGGACAGAGGACGTCGCAGGTACAGACTTCGAGCAGCGAGCCCTCGAGGTCGTATCCGACGGTCGTATCCGTGGCTGCCATGCTGCCTCCTCTTCTTGGGTGCCCGTAGAGACAGCGACGAAAGATATTGCTCCCGAACCTGATCGAATAGGGGTCATGAGCGAATCGCAGGACCTGACGGAGAGATTCGAGGCGGCCGGCCTGCTGGACGGCCTCGAAGGCCGGGAACGTGACGCCCGCCTCACACTGCTCCGCGAGCTAACCGAGGAGGGGTTCTCGATCGAGGAGCTCCAACGGGCCGCGGCCGAGGACCGGCTCGGCCTGCTGCCGGTCGACCGCGTGCTCGCCGACGAGCCCAAGTACACCGCCCGTCAGGTCGCCGAGCTGTCCGGCGCCCCGCTCGAGTTCCTGGTGGCGGTTCGCCAGGCGATGGGCCTTGGCGGCGCCCGACCCCGATGAGCGCATCTTCGGCGACGAGGACGTGGAGGCGGCGCGCGTCTTCCAGCGAATGCGCCTGGCCGGCCTCCCCGAAGACGCGCTGCTGGAGGTGACCCGCGTGCTCGGCAGCGGCCTCGCACAGGGGGCCGAGGCGATGCGTATGGCGGTCGCCCGCTGGCTGATTCCGCAAGGGGTGGACGAGTACGAGCTGTCGTTGCGAAGCGTCCAGGCCGCGCGCGAGCTACTGCCGCTGACTGCGCCGCTGCTCCAGTACACGCTCAAGGTCCATATGCGGGACCAGCTCCGAAACCAGCAGTACGGCGGCCTCGAGCTGCGCGAGGGCCTGTCGCCAAACATGCGTCAGGTGTACGTCGGCTTCTCGGACATGGTGGGCTTCACCCGCCTCGGCGAGCTGATCGAGATGGAGGAGCTCGGGCAGGTGCTCGGCAAGCTGACGAACCTCGCACGCGACTCGGTCCGTCCGCCCACGCGGCTCGTGAAGACGATCGGCGACGCGGTGATGTTCGTCGGCCCGGCGCCGGATGCGCTGGTCGAGACGGTCCTGTCGCTCACCGAGCACGTCGAGGAGGAGCGGCTTCCGCCGATCCGGTCCGGGCTGGCCGCCGGGGTTGCGCTCAGCCGCGACGGCGATTGGTACGGGCCGCCTGTCAACATCGCGAGCCGCGTGACCGGAGTGGCACGCGCGGGCAGCGTGCTCGCCACCTTGGAGATGCGCGACGCCGCTCGCGAGAACTACTCGTGGTCGCCGGCGGGCGAGTGGGATCTGAAGGGGGTCAAACGACCGGTGCGGCTCTACCGGGTGCGCCGACCGTCTGGATCGCCCTAGGCAATCAGGTGATCGGGCAATGCGACGCTCTGCTCGAGTGCGGCAGCCAGGCAGAGGTCGCGTGCGAGCCGGCGGCCTGCGCTTCCTGATCACGAGCTTCGTGTACTTGCCGATCAGGTTGGGCTTGTAGACGCGCACCTCGAGCGTGATCCCCGCGAGCAGGAAGCGGCCGCTGAGGGGTTTGATCGTCAGCGTCTTGGACCCGACCATCCGGCGCCAGCGCCTGAACGGACAGCCCTTTCCGCTGCATCGCACCGTGACCTTCGCTCCCGAGGGCGCGAGCACGGCCAGCTCCCTGATCCGCGCTCCCCGGACCGCGGTGCGACCCGTAACGCGAACGATCGGGAACGGCGCCATCAACGCGGGAACGAAGGCGCGGAGACCACCGGGGCCGCCGCGCCGAGGAGAGCGACCGGTGTGCCGACGACGATCATCCGAGTGCTGGTCGTCACGGCTCCGTCGAGGTCGGTGACGCGCAGGCTGATGGGATAGGTCCCGGCTGCGGCGAACGCCCTCGATGCCGTCGGGCCGTGCGCGTCGTCGAAGGTGCCGTTGCCGTCGAGGTCCCAGTCGAGCGCGTCGATCGCACCCGTCGAGCTGTAGGCGAACGTGATCTGCTCGCCCACCACGGGCGAGGCCGGGAAGCTGACGAAGGTGGCGGGAGTGACCGCGTTGAGCAGCACGGCCACGCTCGCGCTGCCGGCGTTGACCGCCACCAGGTCGAGTTTGCCGTCTCCGTTCATCTCGCCGAGCGCGAGCGCGGACGGAGCGGCGCCCCCGGTCGAGACCGGCGTGCCCGGGGCGGGCGCGAACCGGGCCGCGCCGTCTCCGAGCAGCACCGAGACGTTGCCGCTGCCGGCGTTCGCGACCGCGATGTCGAGCCTGCCGTCGAAGTCGAGGTCCGCGACCGCAAGCGACGGACGGCGCGGTTCCCACGAGGTTGACCGGCACGGGTGCGGGAAGCAGGCTCAGGCCGCCGGTGCCGTTACCCAGCAGGATCGTGACCGTCCCGGTCGCGTTCGCGACCGCGACGTCGAGCTTGCCGTCGCCGTTGAAGTCTCCGGCGCCCAGGGCAGTGGGCGACAGGCCGAACGGCGATGCGCCGGCCCGGCTGAGCCGGCCCGTACCGTCGCCTTTCAGGACCACGACGTTGCCGCTCTCGTTGGCGACGGCGAGGTCGAGCTTTCCGTCGGCGTTGAAGTCGCCCGCGGCCGCTGGGCCCGGGTGGAGGCCATTCGTCGAGGTCGGCGATCCCGGAGCGCGGGCGAGACCGCCAAGCCCGTCGCCGAGCATCACGGACACGCTGCCGCTGCTGAAGTTGACGACCGCGACGTCGGTCTTGGCGTCGCCGTTGAAATCGCCGACCGTGGCCGAGACCGGGCGGGCCTCACCGGTCGGGAAAGGCGACTTCGCGGCGGCGGTGAATCCGCCCGCGCCGTCGCCGAGCAGCACCGAGACGTTCTTGCTCCCGTCGTTGGCGGCCACCAGGTCCTGCCTGCCGTCGCCGTTGAGGTCCGCGATCGCGACCGCGGAGGGCTTCTTCCCGCCTGTCGGGACCTGGGAAGCCGGTGCCTGGGAAAGCGACTCCGCCACGGCTACCGAGCAGCACCACGACCTTGCCGCCGACGGGATCCGCGACCACGGCATCGTTGCTCCGGTCGCCGTTCAGGTCTCCCAGCGCCAGCGCGCCGGTCGCGCCCGAGCTCGCGAAAGGAGAGCCCGGCGCCTGCGTGAAGCCCGCTGCGGATGCGGACACCGTCGCGAACGCCTCTACGCACGCGAGCGACGCGATCGCAAGCAAACCGGCGACCAGCCGGGATCTGACCCCTCTCATCCCTGATTTCTCCCCTCAGACGCAGCGGCGCGGCGTTCCCTCGCCCTGCTTCGATTGTCATGCGGCGGGCGGGACACGTCAACCGGAATACGGGCCGCTGACTTCGCTGGGCCGGGAAGCCGCTTGGTTCGGCGATTTCGGGTCCCTCCTAAAATCACCTGACAGTGGCAGCCGACGACCGGATTCGCATCGCCGGGGCCCGCGAGCACAACCTCAAGGACGTATCCCTCGAGCTTCCTCGCGACGCCCTGATAGTCATCACCGGACTCTCCGGGTCCGGTAAGTCGAGCCTTGCCTTCGACACCATCTACGCCGAGGGCCAGCGGCGCTATGTCGAGTCCCTGTCCGCGTACGCCCGCCAGTTCCTGGGTCAGATGGACAAGCCCGACGTGGACTCGATCGAAGGCCTCTCGCCGGCGATCTCGATCGACCAGAAGACGACCTCGCGGAACCCCCGGTCGACGGTCGGCACGGTCACCGAGATCTACGACTATCTCCGCCTGCTCTGGGCCCGGGTGGGGCATCCGCATTGCTACAACTGCGGCGAACCGATCGCGGGACAGTCGGTCGAGCAGATCGTCGACAACGTCATGACGCTCCCCGAGGGCACGCGCTTCATGGTGATGGCGCCCGTCGTGCGGGGGCGTAAGGGCGAGTACAAGGACCTTCTGGAGGAGCTCCGCGCCGAGGGCTACACCCGCGCCGAGATCGATGGCGAGCTGCGCCTTCTCGAAGACGAGATCGAGCTCGACAAGAAGTTCAAGCACGACATCGCGGTGGTGGTCGACCGGTTGGTCATGAAGCCCGACTCCCGCAAGCGCCTCGCGGACTCGGTCGAGACCGCCGTCGCGCTCGCGGAAGGCATCGTCGAGATAGAAAAAGTGCCGTCCGCCGCCAAGGCGAACGGGTCTGCGAAGGGCGCGAAGCATGCGACGGGCGCGCTGGGTGCGAGGGACGGGGACAGGTTGGTTTTCTCGGAGCAGTTCTCGTGCCTCACCTGCGGCACCTCGATGCCCGAGCTGGAGCCGCGGATCTTCTCCTTCAACTCGCCGCACGGCGCCTGCCCGCACTGCACGGGCCTCGGGTCGCAGATGGAGATCGATCCCGACCTGGTCGTCGACCCGGCGCTGTCGATCAGCGAGGGCGCGATCCTGCCCTGGGGCTCGGGAGCTGACTACTACGAGCAGCTCGCCCAGGCGATCGCGGAGAAGTACGAGATCGACCTCGACACCCCCTTCGAGGACCTGTCGGAGGAAGATCAGGACCTGTTCCTCTATGGCGACGAGGGCGAGCGCGTCTATGTCTCCTACCGGAACCGCATGGGCCGCCGCCGCTCCTACATGGCGCCGCTGGAGGGCGTCGTGCCGAACCTCGAGCGCCGCTACAAGGAGACCGACTCCGAGTACTCACGTGAGCGCATCGAGGAGTACATGTCGGTGCGACCGTGCCCGGAGTGCCACGGCGCGCGGCTGCGGCCGGAGAGCCTCGCGGTCAAGGTCGGCGGGATCGGGATCGACGAGTACACGCGCAAGTCGGCGCGCGAGGCGATGGCGTGGCTCGACGAGCTCGCGCTGAGCGACTCCGAGCGGCAGATCGCCGCACGGATCCTGAAGGAGATCGTGGAGCGCCTGCGCTTCCTCGACGCCGTGGGCGTGGGCTACCTCACGCTCGAGCGCGCCTCGGCGACGCTCTCCGGTGGCGAGGCGCAGCGCATCCGGCTCGCGACGCAGATCGGCTCGAGCCTCGTGGGCGTGCTCTACATCCTGGACGAGCCCTCGATCGGGCTGCACCAGCGCGACAACCACAAGCTGCTCGACATGCTTTCGCGGCTCCGCGATCTCGGCAACACCGTGATCGTGGTCGAGCACGACGAGGGCACGATGCGCGCGGCCGACCACATCGTCGACCTCGGGCCGGGCGCCGGCGAGCACGGCGGCCACGTGGTCGCGGAGGGCCCGCCGGCGAAGGTCCAGCGGGTCTCCCAGTCGCTCACGGGCCAGTTCCTGGCCGGCAAGCGCCGGATCGAGGTCCCGCACGAGCGCCGCAAGCCGCGCGGAGCGATCCAGGTGCTGGGCGCCTCGCAGCACAATCTCAAGAGCATCGACGTCGACTTTCCGCTCGGCGTCTTCTGCTGTGTGACCGGTGTCTCGGGCTCCGGCAAGTCGACGCTCGTGAACGAGATCCTGTACCGGGCGGTCGCGAACCGGCTGCACCGCGCGAAGCTGCGGCCCGGCGCCCACAAGAAAATCAAATTCGCCGACAAGATCGACAAGATCATCAACATCGACCAGTCGCCGATCGGCCGCACGCCCGCGCTCGAACCCGGCCACGTACACCGGCGTCTTCGACCACATCCGGGAGCTCTACTCGCGCACGCCCGAGTCTCGGGCGCGGGGCTACAAGCCCGGACGGTTCTCGTTCAACGTGAAGGGCGGGCGCTGCGAGGTCTGCCGCGGCGACGGCCAGATCAAGATCGAGATGCACTTCCTGCCCGACGTCTACGTGCCCTGCGAGCAGTGCCACGGCAAGCGGTACAACCGCGAGACGCTCGACATCCGGTTCAAGAGCAAGACGATCTCGGACGTGCTCGAGATGTCGGTCGAGGAGGCGCTCGAGTTCTTCAAGAACATCCCGAAGATCAAGCGACGCCTGCAGACGCTGCACGACGTGGGTCTGGACTACATCCGGCTCGGTCAGCCGGCGACGCAGCTCTCGGGAGGTGAGGCACAGCGCGTGAAGCTCTCCTCCGAGCTCTGCAAGGTCGCGACCGGCGACACGCTGTACATCCTCGACGAGCCCACCACCGGGTTGCACTTCGCGGACGTGCAGCGGCTGCTCGACGTGCTGGCACAGCTCGATCGACCTCGGCAACACCGTGGTCGTGATCGAGCACAACCTCGACGTGATCAAGACCGCGGACCACATCGTCGACCTTGGGCCGGAGGGCGGCGAGGCCGGCGGCGAGCTGGTCGCGGCGGGCACGCCCGAGGAGGTCGCGGCCGTGGCGGACTCCTACACGGGGCAGTTCCTGCGGGAGATCCTGCCCGCGCCACCCAGGGCCAGGGCGCCCAAGCGCAAAGCGGCTTGAGCCGCGCACGCGCGGCCGAGATCGCGCTGATCGCGGTCGCCGCCGTCTGGGGCCTCACGTTCGTGATGGTGCAGGACGCGATCGAGCGGCTGCCGCCGTTCGCGTTCCTCGCCTACCGCTTCATCCCGGCGGCGGCGATCGTGGCGGCGATCTTCTGGCGCCCGTTGCGCCGGCTGCCGCCCGCGGGCTGGCGGGCCGGCCTCGTGATGGGGGTCTTCCTGACGGCGGGCTACGTCGCGCAGACGCTCGGCCTCGAGCACACCACCGCCTCGAACGCCGGCTTCATCACCGGCCTGTTCGTGGTGCTGACGCCGGTCTTCGGCGCCTTGCTGTTCGGGCTGCGACCGCCCCGGGCTGCGTGGCTCGCGGCGGGCGTGTCGGCGGTCGGCCTGCTGCTGCTGTCCGGGGCCGGCGGCGACTTCGAGCTCTCGGGCGACGGCGCCGTGTTCCTTTGCGCCTGCGCGTTCGCCCTCCACATCCTGGTGACCGGACGGGCGGTGGAGCGCTTCGACGTGGGCGCGCTGGTCGCGGTGCAGCTCGGCTGCTGCGGCCTCATCTGCCTTGTCGCGGCGGTGATCGGCGGCGATCTCGAGGTCCCGCGCGGAGCCACGGTATGGAGCGCCCTGATCGTCACGTCGCTGCTCGCGAGCGCGATGGGCTTCCTCGTCCAGACCTATGCGCAGCAACACGCGTCGCCGAGCCGCACCGCGCTGATCCTGGCCGCCGAGCCCGCGTTCGCGGGCCTGTTCGGCTATCTCCTCCAGGACGAGCGGCTCTCCGCTGTCGCGTGGACCGGAGCGTTGCTGATCCTGGCCGCGATCGTGCTCGTCGACCTGGTGCCGCGGCTGCGCCCGGCGCGGCCGCTTGCCGGAGGGTTAGGTCAGAACGTCAAGCCATCCGTCTTCTTCAAACCGATGTCCTTGAACGCCTCGTCGCGCGACGTGTACGTCTGTAGCCGGGTCATCTTGCCGTCCCGGAACTCGACCACCCAAGTCGCGGGCTCGTTGTTCAGCTGAGCACCGCTGGCCTTGCCGCGGGCGCGCCAGCAGCCGAGCGCGATCACCGTGTCGCCTCGCTCGTGGAACTCCTGCCCGATCGGCTCGAACGTCTCCCAGTGCGCGAACAGCTCGTCCAGCCACTGCGCGATGCCCTCGTGCCCGCAATAGACGCGCCCCTCGAGCACGGCCATGATCGGCACGTACTCGATGTCCGGCGAGGCGATCTCGAGCAGAGTTGCGAGATCTCGGCGGGCTGTGGCCGCGAACCATCGGCGCAAGAGCTCGCTGTTCTGCTCCGACACCGGTCCAAGTATCCCAGGCGTTCACTGGAGTAGAGTGAGCGCCGCGGATGGGAGACGGAGTGAATCGCGAGATCAGGCTGGCGGCTCGGCCCGTCGGCTTTCCGAAGGACAGCGACTTCGAGCTCGCCGAGACGCCGATCCCCGCTCCGGGCGACGGCGAGATCCTGGTCCGCAACGTCTACATCTCGGTCGATCCGTACATGCGCAGTCGCATGAACGACACGAAGTCGTACGTGCCCTCCTTCCAGATCGGCGAGCCGCTGACCGGCGGAGCCGTCGGGCAGGTGCTGGAGTCCAAGAACGACGCGGTCGCGGCCGGCGACTGGGTCAACACGATGATGGGCTGGCGCGAGTACTACGTCGCGGACGGCGCGGCCGTGATGAAGATCGACCCCGCCCTTGCACCGGTCTCGAAGGCCCTGGGCGTGCTGGGCCTGACCGGCTGGACCGCCTACGTCGGCCTGCTCGACCTGGGTCAGCCCAAGGAAGGGGAGACGGTGTTCGTCTCGGCGGCGTGCGGCGCGGTGGGCAGCATCGTCGGGTCAGATCGCGAAGCTCAAGGGCTGTCGCGTGGTGGGCAGCGCGGGTCGGCCGAGAAGGTCGCGAAGGCCCGCAGCTTGTTCGGCTACGACGAGGCGTTCAACTACAAGGAGGAGACGCCCGCCGAGGCCCTCGACCGGCTCTGTCCGGAGGGCATCGACGTGTACTTCGAGAACGTCGGCGGCGACCATCTCGAGGCCGCGCTGCCGCGCATGAACACCTTCGGCCGGATCGCGCTGTGCGGCATGATCTCGCAGTACAACGACACGCGAGCTGCGGCCGGGGCCGAGCTGGGCGCCCCTGCTCACCAACCGCTTGACGGTCCGGGGCTTCATCATCTCGGACCACTTCGACCGCCTGCCGGACTTCCTTCGCGAAATGGGCGCCTGGGTGCGCGAGGGCAAGATCAACGACGAGGAGACCGTGGTCGACGGAATCGAGAACGCCCCGCGGCGCCTTCATGGGCCTGCTGAAGGGCGAGAACCGCGGGAAGATGCTCGTCAAGGTCGGGCCGGACTCGCCGCTGGACGGCTAGCCTCGACCGCCCGAAGTCCCTCCTCGCGTTCCCAGAAGACCTGGAAGCCCACCACGTAGCCGTCGCGCAGCGTCCACAGGTGGGCGGTCGGCTGCGATTGCACCTCGACGCCGCTCAGCCGGCCCCGCCCGCGTTCGCGGGTGAGCACGAGGACCCGCTCGCCGAAGTCGAGGAACTGCTCGGCCCGGACGGTGAACTCCTGCCACGCGTCCGAGACGTGCTGCGCGTAGGTCCGAACGCCGTCGTGGCCGCGGTGCGGGCCGGCGAGATCGGGGAAGGCCTCGGGGCCTCGCCATTCGACGTCCTCGGCCTGAAGGTTCAGGATCGCCGCGACATCGGCCCGGTTGATCGCGTCGTATACGGCTTCCAGCGTGGCAACGTTGGTGCTCACGCCCTATGAACGACCGCGAGCGCCGTTTCGTGACAAAGCGCCGGGCCGTGCTCCTCCGAGCGTCAGTGCTCGAGCACCGCGCCGAGGAAGCGCCGCGTGCGCTCCTCCTGAGGGTCCTCCAGCACCTGCTCGGGGTGCCCTGCTCCGCAATCACGCCCTGGTCGATGAAGACCACGCGATCGCCCACTTCGCCGGCGAATCGCATCTCGTGCGTCACGACCACCATCGTCATGCCTTCGGCGGCGAGCTCGCGCAGCACGTCGAGCACCTCCTTGATCAGCTCGGGGTCGAGTGAGCTGGTGACCTCGTCGAACAGCATCACGCGGGGATCCATCGCGAGCGCCCGCGCGATCGCGACACGCTGCTGCTGGCCGCCCGAGAGACGCTCCGGATACTCGTTCATCTTGTCCGCCAGGCCAACACGCTCCAACAGCGCCTTGCCCTTCGCGACCGCCGCGTCGCGGGGGCGATCGAGCACCGTGCGCTGCGCCAGCGTCACGTTCTCGAGCGCGGTCTTGTGGGGGAACAGGTTGAACTGCTGGAACACCATCCCGATCCGGCGGCGCACGAAGTTGAGCTCGGCCTTGCTGGCCAGGGTGATGTCCCGCCCCTCGAGCACGATCCGCCCCTGCTCGGGCGGCTCCAGCAGGTTGATGCACCGCAACAGGGTGCTCTTGCCGCTGCCGCTCGGCCCGATCACGCAGACCACGTCGCCCTGGCGGACCGACATGCTGATCCCGCGCAGGACGTGCAGGTCGCCGAAGCTCTTGTGGACCTCCTCCAGCTCGAGCATCGGTTGGGCAGGCACTAGGCAGCGGCCCTCCGGGTCTGCGCCTGCTGGCGGGCGATCAGCCTGTCGACGACTCGTGCGAGCGGGATCGTGACGACGATGAACATCACGGCCCCGAGCGTGAGGGCCGAGCTGTTGAAGGTCTCGGCCTGCACCTCGCGTCCCGCTCGCACGACCTCCACGTAGCCGATCACCTGGACCAGCGAGGTGTCCTTCATGAGTGCGATGAAGTCGTTCAGCATCGGCGGGATCACGCGCCGGATCGCCTGCGGGACGATCACGAACCGCATCGACTGGCCGTGGCTCATCCCCAGCGATCGGGCCGCCTCGACCTGGCCGTGCGGGACGCCCTCGAGCCCCGAGCGGTAGACCTCGGCGTAGTAGGCGGCGTACGTGAGCGCGATCGAGACCACCCCGAACCAGAAGATGTCCGGCTTCCCGAAGAAGTCCGGGTAACGCAGCGCATCCGGCAGGAAGGTCAGGAAGGGGATGCTCCCCGACATGAGCAGGATCACCAAGAGCAGCGGGATTCCTCGCATCACGTCGATGTAGGCGATCGCGAGCCCGCGCACCGGCATCATCGGCCGGCCCGGCGATTGTCGAAGCAGCGCCAGCACGAGCCCGAACGACATCGCGAGGGCGGCGCTGACGACGGACAGCAGCAGCGTCTGCCCGAAGCCCTCCAGCACGAAGCTGAAGTTGTCGCTGATGATGTCCCAGTCGAAGTACTGCCTGAAGAAGACGTCCATTCACACCTCCGCGGGGTTTTGCGGCATGGTATGAGGGGCGCCATGTAGGCGCTCCCCATCACCGATCAGTGTGCGGGCGTCCGGTCTACTCGAGCACGCAGGGCCGGCCCTTGAACCACTTGTTGGAGATCCTCTCCAGGCCGCCGTCGTCCCTCAGTTTCGCGAGCTGCTCGTTGAAGGCCTGCGCGGAGGTCCGAGCCCTTCTGGAACGCGATCCCATATTCCTCGTTGGTCTCGATCGCCTGCACCACGACCAGGTCGTTGTGCGCCTGCTCGGCGTATTTCGACACGGGACAGTCGTTGATCACGGCCTCCACCTGCCCGGCCTCGAGCGCGTTGAACGCGTCGTCGATCAGGTCGTAGGTGCGGACCGTCTTGGCGGGGGTCTTGTCCTTGGCGTAGTCCGCTCCGGTGGTGCCGAGCTGGGCACCGATCACCTTGCCGTCGAGATCGTCGACGGTCTTGATGTCGCTTCCCCTCTTCACCATGAGGGACTGGTCGGCCGGGAAGTACGAGTCCGAGAAGTCCACCGTCTTCGCACGCTCGGGCGTGATGGTGGAGGCCGACACCACCAGGTCGAACTTGCCCTGGGCGAGGTCACGGAAGATCGTGTCGAACGGCGTCTTCTTGAACGTCGCCTTCGAGCCGAGCCCCTTCGCGATCGCGTTCACGACGTCGACGTCGAATCCCTGGTACGGCGGCTGGCCGAACTCGAAGGGCGGATAGGGGATGTCCGAGCCCACAGTGAGCGTTGTCCGGCACGCTCGCCGCCGCCATCGCCCCCACCGCCGTTGTCGTCTCCGCAGCCGGCCGCGGCGAGCATCACCACCACCAGAGCGAGCAGCAGGACCGAGAGCGAGCTTCTGAACCGGATCATGTTTTGCCTCACTTGTTTCGGGGTGGTGCAAGATACCCGGACATCAGTTCACCTTGGCTCGCGCGCGGGCACCGATTTCCGGAGCGTCTGGCGGATTTCGGAGCGCACGGCCGACGATCCAAGCAGATCTGGGGGTGCCTCTCCTACACTCGGGCGCATGGCGGAGCCGAGCCCCCAGCAGGCGATGCCCTACCTCGAGGCGCTGCGCGCGTATGCCGAGCGCCGGCCCGGGCGCTTCCACGTGCCCGGCCACAAGGGCGGTCTGGCGGCGAATCCGGCGATGGTGGAGGCGTTCGGAGAGCGCGCACTGGAGCTCGACGTCCCGGCGCTGACCCAGGGCATCGACACGGGCGCGGAGCCGACTCCGTTCCAGCGCGCCCAGCACCTCGCCGCGGAGGCGTGGGGCGCGCGCCGGACCTGGTTCCTGATCAACGGCGCCTCGCAGGGAAACCACGCCGCATGCGTGACGCTCGCGCATCGCAGGCGAGCAGGTGGTCGTGCAGCGCAACGTCCATTCGAGCACGATCGACGGCCTGGTGCTCTCGGGGCTGCGACCGACGTTCGTGGCGCCCGAGCTCGACCCGGAGCTCGGGATCGCCCACTGCCTGACCCCGGAGTCGCTCGACGGGGCGCTGGCCGCGACCCCGGGCGCCGTGGGCGCGATCGCCGTGTCGCCGACCTACTTCGGCGCGGTCGCCGACGTGCGCGGGCTGAGCGACGTCGCTCACGAGCATGGCGTGCCGCTGGTCGTGGACGAAGCGTGGGGCGCGCACATGGCCTTCTACGACGGGCTTCCGGAGCACGCCCTCGCGGCGGGCGCGGACCTCGTCGTGTCGAGCACGCACAAGATCGTCGGGAGCCTGACCCAGTCCGCGATGCTCCACCTCGGGCGTGCCGCCGAAGGCCGGATCGACGAGTACGGCGTCGATCGCGCCGTGACGCTGGTCGAATCGACCAGCCCGAACTCGCTCCTCCTGGGCTCGCTCGACGCGGCCCGCCACTTTGCCGCGAACGAGGGGCCGGCGCTGCTCGCGGAGACGATCCAGGCGCTGCGGAGCGCGCGCCAGGCGATCCGGGAGCTGCCGGGGCTCGACGTGCTCGACGAGCGCATGATCGGCCGGCCCGGCGTCTTCGGGTACGACCCGCTCCGCCTTGCGGTGGACGTACGCGCCACCGGGGCGACGGGCTACCAGGTCGCCCAGCTGATGCACCAGCACGACGACGTGAACCTCGAGCTGGCCGGCGAGACCGTGATCGTGGCGGTATTCGGGATGGGGGAGACCGCGACCGACAACGCGGCGAGGCTGGTGGAGGCGCTCGGCCGGGCCGTCGAGCACCTCGGCTTCGACGAGGACTTCGTGCCCGGGCAATTCACGCCGCCGCCTCCCTGGGGGGCGCTCGAGATGACGCCTCGGGAAGCCTTCCTCGGCCCCCAGGAGGTGGTGCCCGTGGCCGAGGCGGTCGGGCGCATCGCGGCAGAGTCGCTGGCCTCGTACCCGCCCGGCATCCCCAACGTGCTGCCCGGCGAGCGCATCACGGCCGCCACCTGGAACTACATCGAGGCGATCCTCGCGCACGGCGGCAGCCTGAGGGGCGCGAGCGACCGCAGCCTGCGCACCGCGCGCGTGGCGGTGGAGTCCCGATGACGCCTCGCTACGGCCCGCCCGACGCCGTGCACGCTCCGCGCTACACGGGCGTGCGCACGTTCGCGCGCTGCCCGCTGGTCGCCGGCCCCGAGGACGTCGACGTCGCGGCCGTCGGCATCCCGTTCGACACCGCCACCAGCAACCGGCCCGGCGCGCGCTTCGGCCCCGAGGCGATCCGCGCGTGCTCGATCGCGCTGCGCCCGTACCACCCGGCGCTCGACGTGGACGTGTTCGCCGCGCTCTCGGTGGCGGACCTCGGCGATCTCGACGTGACGCCGGGCAACGCCGAGCGGACCGCCGGCCAGATCGCCGAGGCGCTGGGCCCGGTCGTGGAGGCGGGCGCCCTGCCGCTCGTGCTCGGCGGCGACCACTCGGTGGTGCTCGGTGAGCTGCGCGCGCACGCGGCACGGCACGGCCCGCTCGCGCTCGTGCTGCTCGATGCCCACGCCGACACCTGGGACCAGTACTACGGTGAGCGCTACTTCCACGGCACGCCGTTCCGGCGCGCGGTGGAGGAGGGGCTGCTCCGCCCCGAGCGGTCGGTGCTGGCCGGCATGCGTGGGCCGCTCTATTCCGCCAGCGATCTCGCGGAGACCCGTGAGATGGGCTTCGAGGTGATCGGCGGCGACGAGCTGCGCAGGATGGAGCCGGCGGACTACGCTCGCCGCGTCCGCGAGCGGGTGGGGGAGGCGCCGGCCTTCTTCAGCTTCGACATCGACGTGATCGACCCGGCGTTCGCGCCGGGCACCGGCACGCCCGAGGTGGCGGGCATGTTCCCGCACGAGGCGCTCGCGCTGATCCGCTCGCTGGCCGGCATGGAGTTCACGGGCTTCGACGTGGTCGAGGTCTCGCCGCCCTATGACACGCGCGCCCAGACGACGGCGATCCTCGCCGCCTCGATCGCCTACGAGTTCCTCGCCCTCGCCGCCCTGGCGCGCCGGCGTTGAGCGAGCGGAGCGCCTGGGAGCAGGCGCGACTGTTCTGGTGGAAGTGGCGTCACTACGACCGCAACGAGCGCCTCGCGCGCAAGATGCGCCTGCGCCGGCACATGCTGCGTGGCAACTTCTACGTTCGCTTCCCGGTGGTCGGCAACCTGCTCGAGGCGCTCGACGAGGGCCGGGCCGAGATCGGCGAGTGGGTGCTGGTCGAGGCGGGCTGCTGGTTCGCGCTCTACCCCGACACCGCGACCACCGCGATCGGTGAGGGCACGATCCTCAACCTCGGCTGCATGGTCGCGGCCACCGAGCGGATCGAGATCGGCCGGCACTGCATGTTCGCCAACCACTGCTTCCTCACGGACGCGGACCACCGCTACGACGATCCCGACCTGCCGGTGACCCAGCAGGGCATGCTGCCCAAGGGCCCGGTGACGATCGGCGACAACTGCTGGTTCGGCACGAACTGCGTCGTGACGGGCGGCGTCACGATCGGCGAGCGCACGGTGGTGGGAGCGAACTCGGTCGTGACGCATGATCTGCCGGCGGGCGTGGTGGCGGCCGGGGCGCCCGCGAAGGTGATCAAGGAGATCGAGTTCAGGAAGGCTGGGTGAGGCACTGAGTTGCCGGGGCCACTGAGGAGCTTTCCTGACTTTTCCCACACCATGCGAGGAAAAGTCAGGAGGGCGGCAATGCTCCACCAGTCTGGCGCTACAGCCGCCGCTGCATCAGCACGAGGCGCCGCTCGCCACCCCCGAGATCCTGGAACGTCTCTCCGTAGGGCTCGAACCCGAGCGAGATCGCGAGGCCGAGGCCGGCGCGATTCTCGTCGATCACGCCGAGCCGGATGGGCGAGGCCCAGTTGAGGTGGACGTGGTCGCAGACCGCCAGCATCGCCTCGCCGGCAAGGCCCTTCCGATGATGCTCGGCAGCCACCATGATGAGCCCGATCCACGGATGGCCGTCATTCGCGTTGACGTCGAGGTACTCGATCACGCCCAGGATCTCCGCTGTCTCGCGGTCGCGGAGGGCGAGCATGTTTCGGCCCTGGGTGCTCCGCGCCGTCTCCCAGTCGGCGCGCAGGGTGTCGAGGTCGTAATCGCCCTCCTCGGTCCACTCGAGGTACTGCGGGTTGCTCTTGAACACCTCGAGGACCATGGGAAGGTCCCCCTCGGCGACGGGAGTGAGGCGCAGTCGCTCGGTCTCGAGGGTGGTCAGCTCAGGACCTGGACCATGATCGTCCGGTCGCGCGGATGGTCGTCGAAGTCGACCAGCACGACTTGCTGCCACGTGCCCGTGACGAGATGACCGTCCTTCACGGCCGCGGTCTCGGACGGCCCCACGATCGCGGCCTGGAGATGCGAGTGGGCGTTCGTGTCGCCCGCCATGCGATTGTGGTTGTAGTCGCCGTCGGGCGGCACGAGGCGATCCATCAGGTCCTGCATGTCGCGCACGCCGCCCGGCTCGTACTCCATCAGCGTGACCGCCGCGGTCGAGTGGGCCACGAAGACGTTCACGATGCCGTCCTTGACGCCGGCGGTCTCCACGACCTCCTGCACGCCCTTGGTGATGTCGATGATGTCGCCGTTGCCCTCGGTCGACACCCGGATCTGTGCGCTGTGGACCACCGAGCGGAAGCCTACAGCCACCCCAACCCGAGGCAGAGGCGATCGGATGCCGCGAAGAGGCACCCGCGAGCAGCTTTCAGCTCATGAAGTCAGCAGCGTCCCAGGGCTTACCCGGGGACACGATCTCCTTGAACTGCTCGAGCTCGGCCGGGTCGATGCTGTAGGTGTGCTCGGTGCCGGGGAAGCGGCGCGCCCGCACCTCGTCCGCGTATGCCTGCACGCCCTCGACCATCGCCCGGCGCACCTCCGCGAAGCGCTTGGTGAAGCGCGGTGCGTGCCCGTCGTACATGCCGAGCAGGTCGTGGAAGACGAGCACCTGGCCGTCGGTCGCGCCGCCGGCGCCGATTCCGATCACCGGGATCTCCATCCGCTCCATCACGGTCTCGGTGACCGCCGCCGGGATCGCCTCGAACACGATCGCGAAGCAGCCCGCATCCTGGAGCGCGAGCGCGTCGTCTGCCACCTGGACCGCCTGTCGGGCGGTCCGGCCCTGCGCCTTGTAGCCGCCCAGCGCCGACGCGCTCTGTGGCGTGAGGCCGACGTGGCCCATCAGCGGGATCCCGGCGGACACGATCGCCCGTGCGCGCGACGACGCTCTCGCGCTTGTCGGCGAGGCCACCGGACACGCCCGCCATCTCGATCTTGACGGCGTCGCAGCCGGCTTCCTTCACGAAGCGCACGGCCGACTCCACCGCCTGGGCGTCGGAGCTCTGGTACGAGCCGAACGGAAGGTCGCCGACCAGCAGCGGGGTGCGCGCGCCGCGCCGGACAGCGCTCGCCAGCATCAGCATCTCGTCCAGCGACACCGAGACCGTGCTCGAATAGCCGAGCACCACGTTCGCCGCCGAGTCGCCGACCAGCACCACGTCGACGCCCGCCTCCTCGACGACCTGCGCGCTGGGGTAGTCGTAGGCCGTGACCATCACGATCGGCTCCCTGAGCCGCTTCAGCTCCGCGAGCTGCGGCAGCGTGATGGGCCGGCGGTCCGTCGGGGGCGTGTCGGGCGCGCGGGGCTCTGTGCTCATCGGTCCTTCCTCTCCTCAGGGTTGCGCGGCGATCGCCGAGGGGTCGGCGTCGACGCGCAGGATGCGGTTGTCCTCGTCGACGTGGACGACGCGCGGCTCGTGCAGGTCCAGCTCTCGCTCGGAGTAGGCGCCGTACGAGACCACGATCACGCGGTCGCCCGGCTGCACGAGCCGGGCGGCGGCGCCGTTCACGCACATCTCGCGGGAGCCGTAGCCACCCTCGATCACGTACGTCTCGAAGCGGTTGCCGTTGTCCACGTCCAGCACGTGGACCTGCTCGTGTGGCAGCAGGTCGGCCTTCTCCATCAGCTCCGGGTCGATCGTGATGCTGCCGGCGTAGTGCAGATCGCAGTCGGTCACGGTCGCGCGGTGGATCTTGGACTTCAGCATGTGTCTTTGCATTGGCGGCTTGGCCTCCTGGATCTAGGTGGGAAGGGACTCGGAAACGAGCACGGGGAGCTTCACGATCTGCGTTGTCGATCAGGCGGGAGCGGCCGATGCGCGCCGCCACCGCGACCACGACGCGCTCGCCGGGGATCCAGCGAGGGTCGCGCAGGTCTGCGGCGCCGAGGATCTCGGCGTATTCCGGTACCACGCCACCGGCCTCGAGTGCCGCTCACTGCGGAGGCGAGCGCGTCCTGGCGGGCGGCGCCGGCGGCGATCGCCTCCGCCGCCGCGTCCAGCGCCCGCTTCAGGGAGAGCGCGCGCTCCCGGTCGGCGGGGGTCAGATAGGCGTTGCGCGAGCTGAGTGCGAGGCCGTCCGGGTCCCGGACGGTCGGGCAGACCTCGATCCGGACGGGCATGCACAGGTCCCGTACCAGCTGCTTGATCACGAGCGTCTGCTGGAAGTCCTTCTGGCCGAAGTAGGCGACGTCGGGCTGCGTCATGTTGAAGAGCTTGGTGACGACGGTGGCGACGCCCCGGAAGTGCCCGGGCCCCCGCCGCTCCGGTGCGCCACAGAGCACGCGCGCCACCTCGGGGACCTCGACGGTCGTTCCAGGTCCGTCCGGGTAGACCTCGTCCTCGGAGGGTGCGAACAGCAGGTCGACCCGCTCCCGCGCGGCGAGCGCAGCATCGCGTGACTCGTCCCGGGGATAGCTCTCGAGGTCCTCCCCCGGGCCGAACTGGGCGGGGTTGACGAACAGGCTCACGACCACCAGGTCGCACTCGGCCCGGGCACGCCGGATCAGGCTCAGGTGGCCTTCGTGGAACGCACCCATCGTGGGCACCAGGCCGATCGTGCGGCCGGCCCGTCGAGCCGGGGCCAGCGCGCGCCGGAGCTCGGCGACTTTGCGGACGACGTGGAGCCCCCCGTCGTCGAGCGCGGGCTTCGACCCGTTGGTGTCGTGCTTGCGCCGTTCCAGCTCTCGCATCGGAGATACCAGACGGTCTGGATGCTCGCCGGTCCCGATTCCCTTCGGTCCGTCCCCGTGGGTGACGGCCTCTGGCTGGACAGGCTGTCAACAGTATAAAGTCGAACTGCGGCATCGGGCTGCCCCGGCCCTGGTCGGTAGGCCTTCCATCCGTAGGCGTTCCTAGCATCACCCACCGACTTGCCGATCTACGAATTCGCGTGTCGTAGCTGCGATCACCGCTTCGAGGAGCTGGTGAAGGTCAACGGCTCTTCGCCCGCGGTCCCGTGCCCGGAATGCGGGTCCGCCGAGACCGCCCGGCTGATGTCGGCGTTTGCCGTCCGGTCGGCGCCCGGCAAGGGCGAGGGCCTCGCGATCGGCGTTCTCCAGCGGCAGCGGCCGCCGGAGGTGGATGCTGTGGGGGCGCCTGTGGCTGTCACTGACTCCCAGGGAAGGCCCGCCGCGACCAGCTCGTCGAGCTCTACCGCGAGCTGCAGGACTGCCGGAAGTGCCCGCTCGCCGAGGGGCGGACGACGGTCGTCTTCGGCACCGGGAACGCCGATGCCGACCTCATGTTCGTGGGCGAGGCGCCCGGGTTCCACGAGGACCAGCAGGGCAAGCCGTTCGTGGGCCGCGCCGGCAAGCTGCTCGATCAGCTGCTGGGGGAGATCGGCCTCACCCGCAGCGACTGCTTCATCGCGAACACGCTCAAATGCCGGCCTCCGGACAACCGCGACCCGCTCCCGGCCGAGATCGAGGCCTGCCGCCCACACCTCGAGCGCCAGATCGAGCTGATCGAGCCGCGCGTGATCTGCACGCTGGGCAACTTCGCCACCAAGCTGCTGACGGGGTCGCCCCAGGGCATCACCCGCGTGCGCGGCGTCCCGCAGGCGCACGAGCTCGGCGGCCGGCCCGTGTTTCTCTACCCGATCTTCCATCCTGCCGCGGCGCTGCGCACGACCGCGATGCTGGACCAGCTCCGCGCTGACTTCCAGGCGCTGCCGCGGCTGCTCGCGGACGCGCTCCCGTCGTTCGGCCCCGCGGACGACGTGCCCGAGCCGGAACCGGAGGGCGAGCTCGTGGGCGCCGGCGCCGAGGTCGACCAGCTCGGCCTCTTCTAGAGGAGCTCGTCCGGTCACTAAAGGTTGTCTCAGAACCCCGCGTGTGCGGCTGGCGAGCGCCGGATCAAGCGAGGCAAGGACGCAGGGAGGCGGCAATAGTGGTGCTATTGCCCCGACCGAGGACGCCGCATCGCGCAGATCCGCCGCCGCCAGGCGTGCGCGGGGGGTTTTGGGACAGCCTCTAAGCTCGGCGGCCCGTGGAGACCGTCACGCTCGAGACCGACTCGGCGGCCGCCACCGAGCGCGTCGGCGAGTCGCTCGCGGAGCGGCTCGCCCCCGGCGACGTGGTGCTCGTGTCGGGCGACGTGGGCGTGGGCAAGACCACCTTCGTACGGGGAGCGTGCCGTGCGCTCGGCGTGTCCGATCGCGTCACGAGCCCCTCGTTCACGATCGGCCGGCTCTACGGCGGAAGGGTGCCGGTCTCGCACATCGACCTGTTCCGGCTCGAGTCGCTGGCCGGAGAGGATCCCGGGCTGCTGGACGAGTACCTCGGTCCCGACACGATCTCGTTCGTGGAGTGGCCCGACGCGGCGTCCTCCGAGCTCGACCCTGAGCGCGTCGTGCTGAAGGTGCGGCTCGAGCACCTGGGCGGAGACCGGCGCCGGATCGTGGCCACGCCGCCGAGATGACGATCCTCGGCTTCGACACCTCGATGGCGGTCACCACCGCCTGCGTGCTCCGCCACGACGGACGTGCCTTCTCGACGCGCCCCGCCCACGCCGGAGCGGCTGTTGGGGCGGCCGGAGCACTCTGCCGAGCTCTTGCCCGTGCTTGCCGCGCTGCTCGAGGAAGCCGGGATCGACTGGCCGGACGTGCGAGCAGCTCGCGGTGGGCGTGGGGCCGGGAACTTTCACGGGCCTGCGGATCGGCGTCTCGACGGCGCGCGGCCTGGCACACGCGCTCGGCATCGGGGTGAGCCCGGTACCGTCGCTCGCCGCGCTCGCGGCGGGGCTCGAGGACCTCGCCGGCGAACGCCCGCTGCTTCCGCTGATCGACGCGCGCCGGCACCAGGTGTTCGCGGCGCTCTACCGCCCGGCGTGCGTCCGGTGACGCCGAGTGGGGGCCGCTTGCGCTTGGGCGCGAGGAGTTGCTCGAACCGGCTCACGGAGCTCGATCCTGCGCCCCTGGCAGCCGGAGATTGGGCGCTAGAATCACGCGCGGACCTCGAGGCGGCGGGGGTGATCGTCCCGCCGGCGGACTCCGGGCTTCACGCCGTGAACGCCCTGCACGTGTGCCGGCTGGCGGAGGCGATCGAGCCCGTCCCACCCGGACGGGGTCAAACCGACGTACGTAAGGCTTCCCGATGCGGAGATCAACAGGCACACTGGCGGAACAGGCACTACCGCGAGCTGAGGTCCGGATCCCGCTGGAGATTCGCCCTCTCGCGTACAGCGATCTCCCCGAGGTGATCGCGATCGAGCGCCGCGCCTTCCCGTCGCCCTGGTCGCTCGCGATGTTCGTGCTGGAGCTGTCCAAGCCGGCGAGCATCTGCGTGGGCGCGGTCAGCAACGGCGAGCTGGCCGGCTATCTGATCTGCTCCCGGTACCACACCGTCTGGCATCTGATGAACGTCGCCGTCGACCTCGACTACCGGCGCCTCGGTGTCGCCTCCCGCCTGATCGAGCACCTGCTCGAGGAGGCGGGCGGGGACGAGCGCTACACGCTCGAGGTCCGCGTCTCGAACTCCGAGGCGATCAAGATGTATGAGTCGTTCGGGTTTCGAAGCGCCGGCCTGCGCCGCAGCTATTACCACGACAACAACGAGGACGCCCTGATCATGTGGCGGACGAGCGGCGGGCACCCGCCGGGCTCCGAGGACCGATAGCCGGCTCTGCGATCCTCGCGATCGAGACCTCCTGCGACGACACGTGTGCCGCCGTCGTCACCCCGGAGGGCGAGATCCTGAGCAACGTGATCTCGTCGCAGGCGCGCTTCCACGAGCGCTATGGCGGCGTCGTGCCCGAGGTCGCCTCGCGCCATCACCTCGAGCTGGTCAACGCGGTCACGGATGAGGCGCTCGCGAGCGCCGGCCTCGCGCTCCCCGAGATGGGCGCCGTCGCGGCCACGAGCGGCCCGGGCCTCATCGGAGCGCTCCTGATCGGCCTCTCGACCGCGAAGGCGCTGGCCGCCGCGGCCAGGCTTCCCTTCGTCCCGGTGGACCACCTGCACGGGCCATGTGGCGGCCAACTTCCTGCAGCCGGACCCGATCGAGCCGCCGTTCCTGTGCCTGGTCGCGAGCGGTGGGCACACGCTGCTCGCGCTGGTCGACGACCCTGCCGGTTACCGGCTGCTCGGAGCCACCCGCGACGACGCCGCCGGCGAGGCGCTCGACAAGGCGGCGCGCATGATGGGCATGGGCTATCCCGGCGGCGCCGAGATCGACCGGCTCGCCCGCGAAGGGGACCCTGAGGCCTTCGCGTTCCCCGTCGGGATGCGGAGCGCCGAGTCGCTCGACTTCAGCTTCAGCGGTCTCAAGACCGCTCTCGTCTACACGGTCCGCGACCTCGGGCCCGAGCAGACGCTCGCGCGACGCGCCGACCTCGCCGCCTCGTTCCAGCGGGCGGTCGTCGACTCGCTGATGTTGAAGCTCGAGCAGGCGCTCGCACGCACCGGCGTCGCGCGGATGGCGATCGGGGGCGGGGTGGCGGCGAACTCGGAGCTGCGGGCCCGTGTTTCGGCGCTCTGCGAGCGCGAGGGGCTCGAGCTCAAGATCCCGCCGCACGAGCTCTGCACGGACAACGCCGCGATGATCGCCTCGGCCGCCAGATACCGGGAGGCGGTTCCCTATCCTGACTTCCTCGGCTTCGACGCCTTCGCACGCGTCGCGGCATCTGCATGAGGTCTGCTGCATCTGCATGACGTCCTGACTGGCCTTCGAAGCCCATCGAAGGGCTGGGGAGGCGATCATCTCAGACGGAACGCCCCTCGCGGGCGCATGGATCAGTTGCCCAACGTGACCCTCTACAGCAAGCCGGACTGCCCCCTATGCGACGAGGCCCGCGAGGCGCTCGACCGCGTTCGAGAGCCGTCGCCGTTCGAGCTCCTGGAGATCGACATCACCACCGACGCCGATCTCGAAGTCGCCTACCGGGAGCGCATCCCGGTGATCGCGCTCGACGGCGAGGAGCTCTTCGACTTCCATGTGGACGAGCAGTTGCTCGAACGGCGGCTTGCCCGAGGAGCGGTCGCGCGGATGAGCCTGCGCGACGACATCTTCGCGCCGGCCGACGGCGAGCTGGACGCCAAGCCGCTGGGCGACCGGCTCTCCCTGGGCGTGGCGGCACGCCTCTCGCGCTACCTCCAGGTGCTGACCCAGGCTCGCAAGATGGGCAAGGACACGATCTCCTCCCAGGAGCTCTCGGACTACACCCACATCAACTCCACGCAGATCCGGCGCGACCTCTCCGGATTCGGCAAGTTCGGGAAGCGGGGCGTGGGCTACAACGTCGACTCGCTCGTCTCCCAGATCCGGAAGATCCTGCGTACTTCGGGACAGCACAACATCGCGCTGTTCGGGGCCGGGAACCTGGGCCAGGCGATCGCGAGCTCGGACATCTTCGCCGACCACGGCTTCCGCGTGGTCGCGATCTTCGACGTCGACGCGAAGCGGATCGGCAAGAAGGTCGGCAACCTCGTGGTGCGGCCCTACGACAGCATGCGCGAGGTCGTCGACGAGGAGGGAATCGTGGTGGGCGTGCTGGCGGTCCCGGCCCCTGCGGCGCAGCAGACCGCGGACGATCTGGTCGAGGCGGGGGTGCGAATCATCTTCAACTACTCCGACGCGCTGCTGCAGGTCCCGCCCGACGTGACGGTGCACACGTCCAGCCCCGCCGTGGACCTCCTCTACGCCCTTTACTTCTACCTGACCTAGAATGCTGGCATTCTGACGGGCATGAAGCTGGGTCGGCTGCTTGGGACGACTCGCCGTGAATCGACCCATCGAGCGCAGGCGCGAGGTCTTCGAGTCCTCGACCGACTTCACGGTCGGGCTCGAGGAGGAGTTCGGCCTGCTCGACCCCGAGACGCTCTCGCTGGTCAACCGCTTCGAGGAGCTGAGCGGGCGCGGCGGCGCAGGACGACGTGCTGGCCGACTCGGTCGCGGGTGAGCTGATCGCCTCCGAGATCGAGATCCGCTCCGGCCGGGGCGAGGACTTCGCCGACGCGCTCGAGCGCCAGCGCGAGCGCCGCCGGCACCTCTTCGGGCTCGCGGCGGAGCTCGGGATCTCGCTCGGCGCGACCGGGCTCCATCCGTGGAGCCCCTGGCAGGACCAGCGCATCATCGACACGCCTCACTACCGCCTGGTGGAGGAGACCCTGAAGTACGTGGCGTGGCGGAACAACACCTTCAGCGTCCACGTGCACGTGGGGGTCAACGGGCCCGACCGGGCCGTCGCCGTCTGCGACGCGCTGCGGCCGGTGCTGCCCGTGCTGCTGGCCGCGTCTGCCAACTCGGCCTTCACGGAAGGCGTCTTCAGCGGCCTGCACTCGACCCGCACCGAGATCTTCACCCGCATGTTCCCGAGGTGCGGCATCCCCGACCACTTCGGCGGCTTCGACGCGTACGCCGACTACGTCGATTTCCTGTTCCGCGTCCAGTTCGATCGTCGAGCACACGCAGATCTGGTGGAGCATCCGGCCGCACTTCACGTTCGGCACGGTCGAGCTGCGGATCATGGACGCGCAGTCGCGCGCGGAGGAGTCGACCGCATTGCTGGCCCTCGCGACCGCCTGCATCGCGCAGGCGGCCCTCGACTTCGACCTCGGTCGCCGTCCCGAGCCGATCCCGGCGCGCCTGATCGAGGAGAACTTCTGGCGGGCGACCAGGTACGGGCTGGACGGCCGGCTGATCGACCTCGAGCCGGGTCGCGGAGGTACCGGCTCGAGCGACGGTCGAAGGCCTGCTCGAGTGGACCGAGGGCGCGCGTGGAGAGCTTCGCCTCGATCAGCACCTGGAGCCGCTGGAGCAGATGCTCGAGTCGGGAAACGGGGCTCAGCGCCAGTGGCGCCGCCACATGGGGGGCGAGGACATCCGGCCTATCTACGGGGACACCGTGCGCGAGACATGTGAGACGTACGCCGAGGCCCCCGTGGGCGCCGGCATCTGCGGAGGAGCGGAGCGAGCATGAGCCACGAACATCCAGATCAGACGAGCGGCCCGCGACCTGATCCTCGGGTTGGCGAGGAGCAGCTCAGTGAGGAGGAGCTGCGGGCGCGACTCGAGGAGGAGCTGAAGCGGATCACGGTCCGCGACGTGCTGCTGCAGACGGTCGTCAGCCTGGTCAACCTGGCCGGCCAGCGCCTGGGGCTCGCGGAGGGCGCCCAGGACATGCGCGACCTCGACCAGGTGCGGATGGCGATCGAGGGCGTGCGGGCGCTGCTGCCGCTGCTGGAGGAGGAGAACCCCGAGCAGGTGCGGCCGATCCGGGACGCGCTCTCGCAGCTTCAGATGGTCTACGCCCGCGAGGCGGGCGGCGGCGCTCCGCCAGGCGGAGGCGAGCCGGGGGGCGGACCCGGGCCTGGCGGCGGTGGAGCGCCTCCGGCGCCGTCCCGGCCACCCGGGGGCGCCCAGGGCGGCCTCTGGGTCCCGCCCGGCAGCTCGACATAGAGACTGTTCCGGGACCGCGCGACAACCTCCGAGGATACCGCGGCCGTGCCGCGGTTCTGCCTGCAACGACCGATAGACTGCGCGCGCCCTGGCTCCCGGGTGACCGTCTTCCATGCGGCCCCGGGCGCCTGCACGACCTGACCGAATACGGAGGCCTGTTTCGAAGTGACTGACTTCTTGCACGACTGGGGTGTGGTTGTAGCCCTCGCCTGCGCGGCCATGGCCGTCATCTACGGCGCCCTGACGACGCGCTGGCTGCTGCGCCAATCCCCGGGCAACGAGCAGATGCAGGCCATCTCGGCGGCGATCCAGGAAGGCGCGGCCGCCTACCTGAACCGGCAGTACACGATCATCGGGATCGTCGCGGTGGTGCTCGCGGTCGTGTCTGGCGATCGCGCTCGACATCCAGACCGCGATCGGCTTCGTGATCGGCGGCGCCTTCTCGGCGGCCGCCGGCTACATCGGCATGAACGTGTCCGTGCGCGCCAACGCCCGGGTGGCGGAAGCCGCGCGCGGCGGCGTCCCGCGAGCCCTCGACGTGGCGTTCAAGGGCGGATCGGTGACCGGCATGCTCGTGGTCGGGCTCGCGCTGGTCGGGCGTCGCCGGCTACTACGGGATCCTGATCGCCGGCGACAAGTCCGACAAGGATGCGATCGACGCGCTGATCGGCCTGGGGTTCGGCGGCAGCCTGATCTCGGTCTTCGCGCGACTGGGCGGCGGCATCTTCACCAAGGCGGCCGACGTGGGCGCCGACCTGGTGGGGAAGATCGAGGCGGGCATCCCCGAGGACGACCCGCGCAACCCCGCCGTGATCGCCGACAACGTGGGCGACAACGTGGGCGATTGCGCCGGCATGGCGGCCGACCTCTTCGAGACCTACGCCGTCACGGCTGTCGCCGTGATGCTGCTCGGCGTGCTGACCTTCAACGAGCAGCGGGACGTTTCGATCTACCCGCTCGTGCTCGGCGGCGTCTCGATCATCGCGTCGCTGATCGGCGCGTTCGCGGTGCGTTCGCGCTCGGGCAACGTGGAGCGGGCGCTCTACCAGGGCCTGATCGTGAGCGCCGTGCTCGCGGCTGCCGCCTTCCTGCCGATCACGCACTGGCTGATGGACGACCTCACGACGAAGAACGTGAACATCGGCGCGCCCTCGCCAGGCGATCTGTGGCTCTGCACGCTGATCGGGCTCGGCGTCACCGCGCTGATCTTCGTGATCACCGACTTCTACACGTCGACGCGCTTCCGGCCGGTGAAGACGATCAGCCAGGCCTCCGTCACGGGCCACGCCACGAACATCATCCAGGGACTCGCCCAAGGCCTCCAGTCCACGGCCGCGCCGGCGCTGCTGATCGCGCTCGGAATCCTCGGCGCGAACGAGCTCGCCGGCGTCTACGGGATCGGCGTCGCGGTGATGGCTCAGCTCTCGCTGACCGGCCTGATCGTGGCGCTCGACGCCTTCGGCCCGATCACCGACAACGCGGGCGGGATCGCCGAGATGGCGGACCTGCCCGAGGACGTGCGCAGCGTGACCGACCCGCTCGACGCGGTCGGGAACACGACCAAGGCGGTCACGAAGGGTTACGCGATCGGGTCGGCGGCGCTCGCCGCGATCGTGCTGTTCGTGAGCTGGCGCCAGGAGCTGATCGACGAGATCGGCCCCGGGCAGACGATCAAGTCGTTCGAGCTCCAGAGCCCGGAGGTGCTGATCGGCCTCTTGATCGGCGGCATGATGGTGTACCTCTTCGCCTCGCTGGCGATCGAGGCCGTCGGCCGCGCCGGGGCCCAGGTGGTCGAGGAGGTGCGCCGCCAGTTCCGGGAGAAGCCGGGCATCATGGAGGGCACCGACAAGCCCGACTACGGGACCTGCGTGGCGATCGTGACCGCGCGTGCCCAGCGCGAGATGATCGCGCCGGCGCTGATCCCGATCGTGATCCCCGTGGTCGTCGGGGTGCTCTCCTATCAGGCGCTGGGCGGCCTCTTGATCGGGGTGATCGTGACCGGGCTCTTCGTGGCCGTCTCGATGACTTCCGGCGGCGGCGCGTGGGACAACGCCAAGAAGCTGATCGAGGACGGAGCGTTCGGCGGCAAGGGATCGGAGGCCCATGCCGCGGCCGTCACCGGAGACACGGTCGGGGATCCGTACAAGGACACGGCCGGCCCGGCCATCAACCCGATGATCAAGGTGGCGAACATCGTCGCGCTCCTGATCGTCCCGTTCATCACGTAGCGCGGGTAAAGTGGGCCGGGTGAAGCGTGCTCTGGCCCTGCTTTCGCTCGCGGTGGTGCTCGTGATGGGCGCGTCGGCGAGCGCTGAGGCGAAGACGGTGAAGAAGAAGGTGAAGGCAGCCTCGGTGGCCGGCACCTTCACGGTCCGGAACACCAACACCTCGCAGTTCGCCTGCACGAGCGATGGCGCGCACTACAGGTCAAGGGCCACATCACCGGCCCCGCCTCGGCGCTCGCCGCCGCTTCGAAGAAGAAGAAGGCGAAGAAGCGGCCGCGAGGCGTCACGCTGTACCTGCACGGGCTCGGCCTGGGGGAGTGGTTCTGGAACTTCCAGCCGGTCGCGAGCGTCAACTACGCGCTTCAGCAGGCGCGCGCCGGCCATGTGTCCGTCACGGTCGACCGGCTGGGCTATGGGCTGAGCGGCCACCCCGACGGCAACCAGAGCTGCATCGGCTCGCAGGCAGACGTCGCGCACCAGCTCGTCCAGGCGCTGAAGACGCGGCAGCTACGCGGTCAGCGTGCGGCAAGGCCAGGAAGTACAAGCGCGTGGCGCTCGCGGGCCACTCGGCCGCGGGCGAGATCTCGATCCTCGAGGCCTATTCCTACAAGGACGTCAACGCGCTGATCGTGGTCGGGCTTCTCCTTCTCCAACCTGGCCGCGGCCAACATCGCGTTCGGGAACCAGCGCAACGTCTGCCAGGCGGGGGGCATCCCACCCGCGACCGTGGGCGCGCCGAACTACGCGCTGTTCGGCCAGACGCCGGCCGAGTTCGAGCAGACCATGTTCCACAGCGCCACGAAGGCGGTCCGGGCCGCGGCCATCCCTCTGCACAACCCCGACCCGTGCGGCGACAACCTGTCGCTCACCGACGCGCTCAACCAGCAGCGGGCCGGCGTCGCGCAAGATCAAGGTCCCGGCGGTCGTGATCTGCGGCAGACAGCGACGTCCTCTACGCGTCGTTCGGCTGCGTTGCGCAGGCGGAGCGCTTCGGGAGCAAGGACAAGCGGTCGATCACGATCAAGAACGCCGGGCACGCGCTGCCGCTCGAGGCGACCGCCAAGACGTTCCGCTCGAAGCTCGGAAACTGGCTTTCCCGGCGGGGCTTCTAGCGCCCCTCCAAGGCGCAGGTCCAGCCGCTTTGACGGGCACTACGATGCCCGCCCATGGCTAGGTATCAGACCGCGAGGACTCGGCCTCGAGCGCGTGCTCGGCGTGGGCGCGCTGTTCTCCGCCGCCTACGGGAACGTCGGCTCGTCGATCTACTACGCGCTCGGCCTGGTGGCCGCCTTCGCGCTCGGCCTCACGCCGGTCGTCTACATCATCGCCGGCGTGCCTGTTCGTGATGACCGCGATGACCTACGCGGAGGCCGCCACCAACTTCCCCGAGGCCGGCGGCTCGTCGAGCTTCGCGCGGCGCGCTTTCAACGAGCTGATCAGCTTCATCGCGGCCTGGGGCCAGATGCTCAACTACATCATCACGGTCGCGATCTCGGCCTTCTTCGTGCCGCACTACCTCGGCGTGTTCTGGGATCCGCTCCGCGACAGTCCCGGCGACATCATCGGCGGCATCGTGATCGTCGCGCTGCTCTCGGCGGTGAACATCGTCGGCGTGCGCGAGTCGGCCCGGCTGAACCTCGTGCTGGCCGTGATCGACTTCGCGACGCAGCTCCTCCTGCTGCTGCTCGGCATCTTCCTGGTGCTGAACTTCCAGACGCTGATCGACAACGTCCACTTCGGCGTCGCGCCCACCTGGAAGGACTTCTTCCTCTCGATCACCGTCGCGATGATCTCCTACACCGGGATCGAGACGATCTCGAACATGTCGGAGGAGGCGAAGCAGCCCGCGCCGGCTGATCCCGAGGGCGATCGACGCTGGTCGTGATCGCCGTGATGGTGATCTATGCCGGCCTGCCGAGCGTTGCGCTGTCGGCGCTGCCGGTCACCCAGGATGCCTCGGGCGCCTACCACACGCAGCTCGCCGAGGAGTTCGCAGGCGACCCGATCCTCGGGATCGTCGAGAACATGAACCTGGGCGTCTTCCAGACAGGCGGCCGAGTACTACGTCGGCGTGCTGGCGGCGACGATCCTGCTGATCGCCTCCAACGCGGGCATCATCGGCGTCAGCCGGCTCACCTACTCGATGGGTCAGCACCAGCAGCTGCCCGACCGCGTCCGCCGGATCAGCCCCAGGTTCCGCACGCCGGCGAACGGGATCCTGATCTTCGGCCTGATCGCCTGCTTCGTGATGATCCCGGGTCAGGAGGAGTTCCTCGGCACGCTCTACGCGTTCGGCGCGATGCTGTCCTTCACGATCGCCCACGTCGCGCTGATCGGCCTGCGCTGGCGCCTGGCGAAGAACAAGATGAGGAAGATCCCGGGCGACGTGGAGGTGGGGGAGGAGGTCGCCTGGTACAAGGCGCCGCTCAACGTCCGCTTCCGCGGCGTCGACGTGCCGCTGTTCGCGGTGATCGGCGGTCTCGGCACGTTCGCGGCCTGGATCGCCGTGATGGCGCTCTACTCGGACACGCTGATCGTGGGCTCGATCTGGCTGGTGCTCGGGTTCGCGCACCTATGCGCTCTATCGCCGGAGCAAGGGCCTCTCGCTCACCGAGACGACCGTCGTGAAGCTGCCGGCCCCGGTCGGCGCCGAGCCGGTCCGGTATGCGGCCGTGCTGGTCGCCTTCGAGGAGGGCACGTACTCCGAGAGCGCGATGGCGGTCGCGCTCACGCTCGCCGCCCACAGGCGGGGCGACGTGCGCGTGATCTCGACGATCACGGTCCCGCCGGCGCTCGACCTCGATGCGCCGCTGCCGGAAGCGGAGGCGACCGCGGCCGCGGTGATCGAGACCGCGCGGCAGTGGGCCGGCCGGGGCCAGCGGGTGCGTGGGCGGATCGTGCGCGTGCGGCCCGGGGAGGCGGGTCACAGGATCGTGCGCGAGGCGATCGAGGCGCGCTCGGACGCGATCGTGATGCCGATGCCGCAACGGCGGCCCTCCGGAAGGGTGCTGAGCCCCACGCTGTCGGTCGTGCTCGCCAAGCGTCCCGCCCGGGTGATCATCGACTCGGCGCCGGCCTACCCGCTGACGGCGAAAGAGACCGCCAGAGCCTGAGATCCGGTTCCGGCCGGGACGCTCGTTTACGGAATTTCAGCGCCTGGCTGGTGATCCTTAGCGGGGCCTTAGCGCGAAACGGCCGAAGATAGAGGCATGGACTTTGAACGGGCGTCCTTGAACAAGGAGCGAGTCAAGAGCGATCACCGACAATGAGCAGATGCGAGGCAGACGCGGGCACCACGAGGTCTTCCTGGGCATGGCCGCCGGCGTCGGCAAGACGTATCGGATGCTGCAGGAAGCCCAGGCGGAGGCCGCGGAAGGGCGGGACGTCGTGATCGGATATCTCGAGCCGCACGGCCGCTCCGAGACCAGCTATCAGGCCAAGGGACTGGAGGTCCTCCCGCCCCGGGTAATCGAGTATCGCGGCACGACGCTCTTGGAGATGGATCTGCCCGCGATCCTCGAGCGCGCTCCCGAACTCTGTTTGATCGACGAGCTGGCCCACACGAACGCTCCGGGTGTCGAGCACGCCAAGCGCTATGAGGACGTGGAGGACGTGCTCGCGGCGGGGATCGATGTCTTCTCCACAGTGAACGTGCAGCACCTGGAGAGCCTCAACGACCGTGTGGCCGAACTGACGGGTGTCCGGGTCCGCGAGACGTTCCCCGACTCGGTACTCAACTCGGCCGATGAAGTCGTGCTGGTCGACCTCACGCCGGAGGCGCTGATCGAGCGCCTCCAAGCGGGCAAGATCTACCCCGAAGAGCGGGCAAGTGCGGCGCTGAACAGCTTCTTCAAGGTCGAGAACCTGGCAGCGCTTCGCGAGGTCGCGCTCCGCCAGGTCGCGGAGAGCGTCGAAGCGCGGCGCATCGTGCGCGACGAGCCCCTCGGCACACGCGATGATCGCTTGAGAACGGCGGCGTCGGAGGCGGTCGGTGAACGGCTGCTCGCGCTCGTGACGGCCAACCCTAGGTCCCAGCGGCTGGTCCGCCGAGCCGCACGCACGGCGAGCCGCCTGGGCGCCGACCTCGACGTGCTTTACGTGGCCTCGTCTCCGCCGAACCAGGAGCAGGACGAGCAGCTTCGAGCGTTGCGGAAGCTCAGCTCGCTCCTGGGTGCAAACGTCCTGGTGGAGCAGGGCGACGACGTGGTCGAGGTCGCTGCGCGGGTGGCACGCGAACGTGGTACGACCTACATCCTGATGGGCGAGCCGAGCTCGGGCGGCCTGTGGCGCCGGTTCACCGAGCCCATGCCGCAGAAGCTCATGCACAGGCTGCCCGGCGTCGACGTGCGGATCATCGCCGACCGCAGCAAGCGCGCGGAGGGCCCGGCGACATGATCGCCGTGATCGTGGCCGCCGGCTTGGTGCTCGTCGCCGCTCTCGTGTTCGCTATGCGGTGGCTCAACCCGGATGTCGCTCCGCATCGGATCACACCTGCAGCCCGCCGGATCCTGTTCCCGTTCATCGGCTCATCGATCTCGCAGCGGACACTCGATGCCGCTTTGCGGCTGGCGCGGGCGGAGCATGCCACCCTCGTTCCGGCTTACGTGATGACCTTGCCGTTCCGCTTGGACCTGCAAGCGCCGGCATCGGAGCGGTGCGAGGAGGCAATGCCGCTGCTCGACCTGATCGAGCAACGCGCTGCGCGAGTGAAAGTCCCCGTCGATACCCGCATCGAGACCGGACGCACCGCGCGGCATGCGCTGCACGAGTTACTGGATTCGGAGCGGTTCGACCGCATCGTGGTCCCGGCCGCGACCAGGAACAGCGACGGGTTTGCCGGTGCGGACATCGCCTGGCTGCTGGAGAATGCCACCAGCGAGATCGTCGTCGTGCGCCCCGGCAACAGCCAGAACGGCCGGCTCACGGGTCCGCCCCTACAGCAGGCGGTCCGCGCACCGGCCGTGTCCCGTGCATCAGGGCTGACGCGGCTCGGACCACGGTTCGCGGCCTGGCCGGGACGCTACCTCGCGGGGCGTATGTGTCCTCGGTGTGTACAGGTGAGGTGCTACTCGAAAATGCCGCCTCGCGGCTGACGACATATGCCTGGCCCGCGAAGACAATGCGCCTTCTTAGCGCAACCTTGATGCCGGCAGGCTAAATCTCTATCCGGCCTTTACCCGGATTCGCTGATCATTGCCCATGATGCAGATCGCCGTCACGAACCTCCTGCCGTCATCGGGCAGCTTTGCCGGTGACCTTGTCGCGGTCGCGGTAGCGATCGTGACTTTCGCGATTCTCTACTGGGCGATCGACGTGTTCGACCGGATATGACCGGCGCCGACGTCGTCGGTTTGATCGTCGGCACGCTCGTCTGCGTGTATCTCGTGTATGCGCTCGTGCGCGGGGAGCGCTTGTAGAGGGATGGTCTGATGGCGCAGGGCTGGCTCCAGATTGCTGTCTTCCTGGCCGTCGTGCTGGCGCTGACGAAGCCCCTCGGCGTCTACATGGCGGGTGTCTATCGCAACGAGCGGGTGTTCCTGACGCCGGTGCTCGGAGGCCTCGAGCGCCTGACCTACCGCGTGCTGCGAGTCGACCCGAACCGCGAGCAGGACTGGAAATCCTACGCGGCCACGGTGATCGTCTTCTCGACGCTCTTCTGGGTGGCACTGTTCGTGATCCTTCGCACGCAAGGAGTGCACCCGTTCAATCCCCAGGGCTTCGACTCCGGCCCCTGGGATCTGTCCATGAACACCGCCTCGTCGTTCGTGACCAACACGAACTGGCAGTTCTACGGCGGCGAGACGACACTCAGCTTCTTCAGCCAGATGGCCGGCCTCACGGTTCAGAACTTCGTCTCGGCCGCGGTCGGCATGTCAGTCCTGGTCGCGTTCATCCGGGGCATCATCAGCCGCGGCAGCTCGAGTCTCGGCAACTTCTGGCAGGACACGGTGCGGGGCCTCTACTACGTCCTGCTTCCCCTATCGGTGATCGTGGCGGTGCTGCTCGTGGCCGGCGGCGTGGTGCAGACGCTCGCCTACGACACCGGCGCGACCACGCTTCAGGGCGCCGACCAGGTGCTGGCGCTGGGACCGGTCGCCTCGCAGGTCTCGATCAAGCAGCTCGGCACCAACGGCGGCGGGTTCTTCAACGTCAACTCCTCGATGCCGTTCGAGAACGCGACCCAGTTCACGAACTTCATCGAGCTCCTGAGCATCATCCTGATCCCGGCAGCGCTCACCTACACCTATGGCCGCATGGTCGGCCGTCAGCGCCAGGGCTGGGCGATCTTCGCGGCGATGGCCGCCATGTACGTGGTCCTCACGCTGGCGATCTTCCCGGCCGAGCAGAACGGCACCCCCGCTCAGCACGCCGCGGGTCTCGACACGGCCCACGTCGACGGCTCCACCGGCGGCAACCTGGAGGGCAAGGAGCAGCGGAACGGAGTCGCCGAGTCCGGCCTCTGGTCCACCACCACGACCGTCACCTCGAACGGGTCGGTGAACTCGGCACTGGAGTCCTACACCGGGTTGGGGGGCGCCGTGCCGATGGCCGGCCTGGCCGCAAGCGAGGTGGTCTTCGGGGGCGTCGGCTCGGGTCTCTACACGATGCTGCTGTACGTGCTGCTGGCGGTGTTCATAGGGGGCCTGATGGTGGGGCGCACGCCGGAATACCTGGGCAAGAAGGTGGAGGCGCGCGAGATCAAGCTCGCGTCGCTCGGCGCCCTGTTCACGCCGCTGGTGATCCTTGTCACCACCGCGCTGGCGGTCGCGACCAAGTACGGCCAGGCCTCGATCTTCGCCAAGGACAGCCCGCAGGGGTTCTCCGAATCGCTCTACGCCTACATGTCGCAGGCCAACAACAACGGCTCCGCGTTCGCCGGCTACATCGGCTTCGTGCAGCCGAACGCGCCCGGCAACAAGGGCGCGTTCGGGATCACCTTCGCAGACGTGCTTGGCTCGCTGACCCTGATCACCGCCCGCTTCGTCCCGATCCTGCTCGTGCTCGCCGTCGCCGGCGCGCTCGCCTCCAAGCGGGTCGCTCCCGAGGGCGCGGGCACGATGCGCACCGACAATCCCACCTTCGTCGTCCTGCTCATCGGCGTGGTCGTCCTGGTCGGCGCGCTCACGTTCTTCCCCGCGCTCCTGCTCGGCCCGATCGTGCAGTCCCTCAGCACCAGCCTCTTCTAGATGAAGCTGAGACGAGACCTCATCAACTCGGTCATCGCGGTGGTGCTCTTCACCGTCGTGTTCGGACTGCTGTACCCGCTCGCGTTCACCGGAGTCGCGCAGGTGCTGTTCCCCGGCAAGGCAGACGGCTCGAAGATCGAGCGCAACGGCGAAGTGATCGGCTCCCGGCTGATCGCCCAGGACTTCCGCAAGCCCGTCCTCGACAGGAACGGCGAACCCCGGACCGACGCGGACGGCAACCCGGTCCTCGAGGCCGACCCACGCTACTTCCAGGCCCGGCCGTCGCAGACCGGCTACACGCCCAACGTCACGTTCTTCAGCAATCTCGGCCCGAACAGCGTCGACGCCCGCGATGCGGTCAAGGCGAACATCGACGCCTACCTGGCGCTCGAGAAGCGCTACAACCGCGGTCTGACCGCGTCGGGCATCCCTGTCGATGCTGCGACGCAGTCCGCCTCGGGCGTGGACCCGCACATCTCGGAGGCGAACGCCCGCATCCAGGCACGCCGGGTCGCCGCGGTGCGCCGCCTGCCGCTCGACCGAGTCGAGGAGCTGATCGACGACAACACCGACGGGCGATTCCTCGGCCTGTTCGGTGAGCCAGGCGTGAACGTGCTCGAGCTCAATCTCGCAATCGACTCGGAGGCACCCAGCGCATGACCGCCAGCCCCCAGGCACGCCCGATGTTCGAGCGCACGATCCTGGTGCCCGCGATCCTGGCGTCGCTCCGCAAGCTCGATCCGCGCGGGCAGATCCGCAACCCGGTCATGTTCGTGGTCGAGATCGGCGCCGTCATCACGACGATCGCGTGGTTGATCCAGGTGTTCGGCGGCGGCCCCCTCGGGGGCGGTGACGAGCCGGCCTGGTTCACATTCACGGTCGCGGTCTGGCTGTGGCTGACCGTCGTCTTCGCAAACCTGGCGGAGGCGCTTGCGGAGGGGCGGGGCAGGGCGCAGGCCGACGCACTCCGCGCGATGCGAACCGAGACGGTCGCGCGGCTGCAGGACGGCCGCGAGGTGCCGGCGACCGAGCTCCAGCGGGGCGACGTCGTGGTCGTAGAGGCGGGCCAGCTGATCCCCGGCGACGGCACCGTGATCGAAGGGATTGCCTCCGTCGACGAGTCGGCGATCACCGGCGAGTCCGCGCCGGTGATCCGCGAAGCCGGCGGCGACCGCAGCGCCGTCACGGGCGGCACCCGCGTGCTGTCGGACCGGATCGTCGTGGAGATCACCCAGGAGCCCGGAAAGAGCTTCCTGGACCGGATGATCGCCCTGGTCGAAGGCGCCGCGCGCCGCAAGACCCCGAATGAGATCGCCCTCGGCATCCTGCTCGCCGCGCTCACCCTGATCTTCCTGCTGGTCGTGATGTCACTGCGTCCGTTCGCGCTGTACGCGAACACCGACGTGTCCGTTACGACCCTGATCGCGCTGCTGGTGGCGCTGATCCCCACCACGATCGGCGCACTGCTGTCGGCGATCGGGATCGCCGGCATGGACCGGCTCGTGCGCCGCAACGTGCTGGCCCTCTCCGGCCGCGCGGTCGAGGCGTCGGGCGACGTCGACGTGCTGCTGCTCGACAAGACCGGCACCGTCACGCTCGGCAACCGCCAGGCGAGCGCCTTCATCCCGATGCCCGGCGTGGCCGAGGCGGACCTGGCCGAGGCCGCGCAGATGTCCTCCCTGGCCGACGAGACGCCGGAAGGCCGCTCGATCGTCGTGCTCGCGAAGCAGTACGGGATCCGCGAGCGCGATTTCGCCCCGCAGGAGGCCCACTTCATCGCGTTCACGGCCGAGACCCGGATGAGCGGCGTCGATCTCGACGGACACCGCCTGCGCAAGGGTGCGGGCGACGCGGTGATCGCCTGGGTGACGGAGTCCGGCGGCCAGCCTCCGCCGCAGCTGCAGCCCGAGCTCGACAGGATCGGCCTCGAGGGCGGGACCCCGCTCGCGGTCGCGCGCGACAACCAGGTCCTGGGCGTCGTCTACCTCAAGGACACCATCAAGGAGGGGATGCGGGAGCGGTTCGCTCAGCTGCGTTCGATGGGCATCCAAACCGTGATGATCACCGGCGACAACCGCCTGACGGCCTCGAAGATCGCCGACGAGTCGGGGGTCGACGACTTCCTCGCCGAGGCCACCCCCGAGGCCAAGCTCGCCCTCATCAAGGAACAGCAGGACAGCGGCCGCCTGGTCGCGATGACCGGCGATGGCACCAACGACGCCCCGGCGCTCGCGCAGGCGGACGTCGGCGTCGCGATGAACACGGGGACGCAGGCGGCGCGCGAGGCGGGGAACATGGTCGACCTCGATTCAAACCCGACCAAGCTGATCGAGATCGTCGAGGTCGGCAAGCAGTTGCTGATCACGCGCGGGGCGCTGACCACGTTCTCGATCGCCAACGACGTCGCCAAGTACTTCGCGATCCTGCCGGCGATCTTCGCGGCCACGTACGCAACCGCCGGCCAGGACGGGCCCCTGGACAAGCTCAACATCATGTCGCTCGGAACACCACGCTCCGCGATCATCTCGGCGATCATCTTCAACGCCCTGATCATCCCGCTGCTCGTCCCACTCGCCCTGAGGGGCGTGCGGTACAGGCCGATCGGGGCCACGGCGCTGCTGCGCCGGAACATGCTGATCTATGGTCTCGGCGGGCTCTTGGTGCCGTTCATCGGCATCAAGGTGATCGACCTGCTGATCCACAACGTGCTTGGAGCATGAACCCGGCCGTCACCCGTCGTCCTTGAGTCTGTAGCCGACTCCAGGGTCGGTGACGATGTACCGGGGATGTGCCGGATCGGGCTCGATCTTCGCCCGGAGATGGGCGAAGTGGACCCTCAAGTAGTGCGTCTCGTTTTCGTAGGCGGGTCCCCAGACCGTTCGCAGGATCTGCTTGTGGGTCACGAGCTTGCCACGGTACAGCGCCAGGGTGTACAGGAGGTCGAACTCGATCGGCGTCAGGTGGATCTCTTTTCCATCGCGGGTGACCCGGTGCCCGGCGATGTCGATCACCAGGTCGCCGACGGTGATCGTGGGCTCCCCTTCGTCGTCCACCGCGCGTCTCAGCACCGCCCGGAGGCGGGCGAGCAGCTCATCGGTGCCGAACGGCTTCGTGATGTAGTCGTCGGCGCCGGCGTCGAGCGCCCGCACCTTCTCACGTTCGTCTCCGACCGCGGACAGCACCAGGATCGGAAGCTGGCTCCACTTCCGTGATCTCGGTGGCGACGTCGACCCCGCTTCCGTCGGGCAGGACCAGGTCGAGCACGACGGCGTCCGGCGGGCGGACCGAAACGGCGTCGAGCGCCTCCCGCTTGGTGCCGGCGGTCTCGACCTCGTAGCCGGCACCGCGAAGGATCACCTTGAGGCCGCGGACGATCTGGGGCTCGTCGTCGACGACGAGCACGTGGCGACCGTCCTCGGTCATACCGCGGCCGCCGGCTGCGCGACAAGCGGGAACGAGACCGCGAAGGAGGTTCCCTCTGCGGTCCCGGTCTGCATCCGGATACGGCCGCCGTTTGCCTCGACGAAGCCCGCGGACGATCGCCAGCCCGAGACCGGATCCGCTCGAGTTCCTGCCCTTGAAGAATGGCTCGAAGATGTTCGCCCTCTGCGATGGGGGAATGCCCCGGCCGCGGTCGATGACGCGAACCGTAACGGAGCCGGAACCGACTCCGCCGGTGACGCGCACCGGAGTATCGGGGGGCGAGAACTTGATCGCGTTCTGGATCAGGTTCGCGAACACACGCTCGAGCTGAGCCGGGTCTGCCTTGACGAGCGGGAGGTCCGGCGGCAGCTCGTAGTCGATCGCGTGGTCGCCCTCGATCGCCTGCGCCTGCGCGATCGCGCTGACCACGGTCTCGTGCAGATCGGTCCAGTCGGTACGGGGTTGCACCGCCCCGGCCTGGATTCGTGAGAGGTCGAGCAGGTCGTCGATCAGCCGTGCCAAACGCTCGGCCTCGGTCTCGATCACCGACACGAGCTCCGCGCGGTCGGCGGCTGAAAGCCGGTCGCCCCGCAGGGCGCCGGCGGCGGCCGTGACGCCCGTGAGTGGCGAGCGGAGGTCATGCGAGATCGCGTGGAGCACGGCGGTCTTTGCGACGTCGGCGCGGCGGGTCGCCTCCGCCTCGGCTGCCTGCTGCGCCATCCGCTCGCGCTCGAGCGCCACGTCGATCAGCTTGGCGAGCGGCTTGGCCACCCTGTCGAGCGCGCCTCGATCCCATCCGACGTCCTCGCTCACGTAGAGCCAGCCCGGCCTGCGTCGCGGTCGGAAGCCGCACCTCGAACTCGCCGGGCCGGGGCGAAGGCGAGGACGCAAGCTCCAGGCGTACGCTGGGGGCCTCCCGCAGAGGCGCCCACGCTCATGCCCACGTTCTCGAGCTGGCCGCGGATGTCCGTGCCCGCGAGAACCGCCGAGCCCGCGGCTGCCAGCAGCTCGGCCTCGCGCTCACGCGCGGCCGCCTCGCGGGCGCGGGCCTCGGCCTCGACGGCTCGCGTTCGTGCTGCCTGGGCGAGGCGACCGACGACGACCGCCGCGATCAGCAGCACCGCGAGGGCGACCACGTTCTCCGAATCGGCGACCGTGAACTGGTGGCGGGGCTCGATGAAGAAGAAGTTGAGGCAGAGCGCGCTCAGCACGGCCGTCAAGAGAGCCGCGACCTCGCCTCGCCGGATCGCCACGAACAGGACCGCGAGGAGGTAAACGACGCCGAGTCCGGCGGCGCTCGTGAAGAAGTCGAGCACGGCGACGGCGCCCGTCGCCACCAGCACCGCCCCCAGGATGTCCGCCGTCTCCTGCATCTCGGCGGCCACGCAACCAGTTCGGGAATTGCCTCATTTCTGCGTGAAGTGTAGGAGGCGCGGAAGAGTCGCTCGCCACGGCGCGATGCTTTAATCGCCACCGGCGATGAACGGTCCCCCCACCGGAAGAGCCGAAGCAGCGGACGGCCATCGCCGGGACGCATACGTGGCGTTCGAGCGCCGGGTCGGCGCGCCGCGGCTGTTCGCCACCGCCTACAGCACGGTCGGCTCGTCCATCTACTTCGCGCTCGGCGTGGTGGCCGCCTACGCCCTCGGGCTCACGCCGCTCGTGTTCCTGGCGGCGAGCCTGCTGTTCATCATGACGACGCTCACCTACTTCGAGGGCATTACGCTCTATCCGGAGCGGGGCGGGTCGGCCGTGATGGCGCGCTACGGCTTCAACGAGCTGCTGAGCTTCATCGCCGGCTGGGCGATCCTGCTCGACTTCCTGATCCTGATCGCGATCAGCTCGCTGTCGATCGGCCACTACCTGAGCGCCTTCTGGTCGACGCTCGGAGACGACGGCGTGGACCTCGTGATCGCGGCGGCGGTGCTGTTCGGTGTCGCCCGCTACAACTACCTCGGCCTGGCTCCCCGCGGCCGTCGCAGCGCCGCCCTCGCCGTGATCGACCTGGTGCTGGTGCTGCTGATCGTCGTGATCGGGCTCGCCACGAACTTCGATCCGGGCGCGATCACCGACAGCGTGCAGTGGGGCCGGGTGCCGAAGTGGTCCGACCTGTTCTTCGGTGCGACGGTCGCGGTGATCGCATATACGGGCATCGAGGCGGCCGCCAACCTCGCGCCCGAGGTGCGGGTCAAGCGGCCGGCGCTGCGCCGCACGGTCAGCGCGGGCGCGCTCGCCGCGACGGTCGTGTTCGTGGGCATGTCGGTCGTGGCGCTGATGGCGCTGCCGGTCCAGCCCGGAATCGACGTCGTCGGCAACCAGGACAGCGGTTTCGGCACGGACCTCGGCGGCCGCTACGCCGAGGCGCCCGTGCTCGGCGTCGTCGAGGCGCTCGCCTCGGGATTCGCCGGCGACCTGCTCAAGTACGCGGTCGCGATCGTCGCGACGGCGGTCCTGTCGCAGGCGGCCAACGCCGGCATGGTCGGGATCGCGCGCACCACCTACACGCTCGCGACCCACCGCCAGCTGCCACGCGGCGTCGCACGTCTCCATCCGAGGTACGGGACGCCCTGGATCGTGCTCGTGATCTTCGCGGTGCTCGCGTTCCTGCTGCTGCTGCCGGCCGACATCGAGCTGCTCGCGGGGATGTTCGCCTACGGCGCCCTGATCGCGTTCTCGCTGGCGCACCTGTCCGTGATCGCACTGCGTTTCAAGGAGCCCGATCGCCGCCGTCCCTTCAAGATCCCGTTCAACGTGAAGGTGCGCGGTCGGGAGGTGCCGCTGCCCGCTGTGCTCGGCGCGCTCCTGTCCATAGCGGGTTGGGTCGGCACGCTCGTCTACCACGACGAGGCGCGGCTCTTCGGCACGATCTGGATGCTCGTGGGTCTCGGGATCTACGTCATGTACCGCTCGCGCGAGGGCCTGTCACTGACCAAGCGCGTGGAGGTGCCTGCCGAGCGCCTGACCTACGAGCCGGAGGTCACCTACGGCAACATCCTCGTGCCGGTGTTCGGGGAGGACCTCGACGACGACATCATGAGCACGGCCGGCCAGCTTGCCAGCGAACGGACGCGCGAAGGCGGAGCCGTGATCGAGGCGATCTACGTGCTGGTGGTCCCGATCGCGCTGCCGCTCGACGCCCCGCTTCCCGAACGCAAGATGGCCGAGGCGCGCGCGGCGCTCGAGCGCGCGGAGCGAGTGGGGGAGGAATACGAGGGCGTCGACGTGATCACCACATTGGTGCGCGGGCGTACGGTCGGGTCAGCGATCGTCGAGGAGGCCAGGCGCAGGATGGTCGAGGCGATCGTGATCGGCGCCGAGCCGCCGTCCCCGATCAAGGGCGGCAGCGTGCTGGGCGGGATCGCAGGGAGGCGGCCCCAGGAGCTCGGGGAGGTGACGGCCTACGTGCTCGAGAAGTCGCCCTGCCGCGTGCTGGTGACGGCGCCGCCCGACCCGCGCCGTTCGCCGCCCAATGGGGCCAAGGACGGCGAGGGCCCGGCAACGTAGAGCCGGGACGAGCCCCGGACGCCCTGGCCGGTACGCGTTCGGTCCAGCCACTAGAGTAAGCGCGTGAGAGGGTCCCCCAACCCCGAAACTCTTCTGCAACGCTTTCCTGACTACTTGACCAGATGTTCGTACTGATAGTCGGCTGCGGCCGCGTCGGCTCCGCGATCGCCAAGCGGATGATCAAGGAGGGCCACGAGGTGAGCGTGCTGGACGAGTCCGAGGAGGCGCACGCGCTGCTCGACCACGACCTCGACCAGACCTGGGAGGACTCGGGCGGCCGGTTCACGGTCGGTACGGCGCTCGAGGTGGAGGCGCTCGACGCGGCCGGGATCCAGCAGGCGGACGTGCGTGGTCTGCTCCACCGACGGGGACAACACGAACATCGTCGTGGCCCAGATCGCCAAGAAGCGCTTCCAGGTCCCGAAGGTGGTCGTGCGCGTGCTCGATCCCTACCGCGCCGACTGGTACAGCCAGCAGGGCATCCACACCGTGTGCCCGACGCAGGTCGCGATCGAGATGCTGACCGAGGCCGTGTCCAGCGAGGGCGGCGCCGCTACGGCGCTGGAGGGCTAAACCCCCATGTACATCATCATCGCCGGGGCCGGCAAGGTCGGGTGGAACCTCGCCCGCGAGCTGATCGAGGACGACCACGAGGTGACCGTGATCGAGTCCGACCGCAACCGCTACCTGACGGTCGAGGAGGAGCTCGAGCACGCGATCCAGCACGGCGACGCCTCCGAGCTGTGGGTGCTCGAACGCGCCGGCATCGTGCGAGCCGACATGGTGGTGGCGGTCACGGGCGACGACGAGGACAACATGCTGATCTCGCAGGTGGCGAAGGAGAAGTACCTCGTCGAGCACACGATCGCGCGGGTCAACAACCCCCGCAACCTCGAGCACTTCGACCTGCTCGGCGTGCGCCCGGTGGTTTCCGCGACTGACCTGATCCTCCGCCTGATCGAGCACGAGGTTCCCCATCACGGCCTCGTCCACCTGCTCGACCTTCGCCAGGAGCAGCTCGAGATCATCGAGCTGGAGGTGGCGGAGAACGCGCCGGCCGCCGGCAAGCAGATCGGCGAGCTCGCGCTGCCGGAGGGCTGCCTGGTCGTGTCGGTGCTCCGGGACGGCGCCGGCTTCGTGCCGAAGGCCGACACCGAGATTCAGGCCGGCGACGAGGTGCTCGCGGTGCTGAGCCCCGGCGACGAGCCGGCGGTCGTAGAGCTGTTCGCACCGCGGCCGGCCGACGACGGCAGCGGCCAGGTCCGGCGCAGCGCTTAAGAGCTAAACAACCGCGGCTCGGCGGCCGACATTGGGAGTATGGGACCGCGCCTCAGGACCACGTGCGCGCTGGCGCTGACCGGCGCGGCGTGCATGCTGCCGGCCTGCGGGCAGAGCGATCCGTCGGAGGGCCTCGTCAGCAACATCGACAAGGCGCGCGCGGCGCAGACGCTGAGCACGCTCACACAGGGGCTGATCGCGGTGCAGACCGTGGCGGCCGAGTCGGGCTCCGCAGCGGCTCCCACGCTCGCGGCCGCGCTGCAGCAGCGGGACGCCTCGAATCGGTACACAACCGCCGCGCCGACCGACGTCGGCATGATCCAGGTGATCGGGGGCGGGGGTGGCCCGGTGATGCTGGTCGGGATCAGCGCGCCGACGTCGGCGCCCCGGCCGCCGAGCTACCTCGCCGTCTGGGAGAGCGGCGGCTCGACGCTCTTCTACCTCAGGTCCGCAGCCTCCGCAGTACAGCCCCTCGCCGCCATCCGGCCCGGGGTGGAGCGCTTCTCCGCCGCACGCCTGAGGCACTCATGGTGGGTCAGACCACGAGGGCGCGGGCCTCGAGACCCTCGAGGTCGAGGATCGTGATGTGGCGGCGGCCCGTCTCGATCAGGCCGAGCCGCCGCAGGGTCTGAAGCGAGTTCACGACCGCCTTCACCGAACAGCCGGACCAGCCGGCGAGCTCTTCCTGCGAGAGGTGAAGCGCGATCGAGATGCCCTTGTCCGACTGCTCGCCATGCGACGTCGCCAGCTCGAGGAGGCGCGACGCAACGCGCCCGAGCGCATCCGAGGCACTGAACTCGATCAGCTTCCGATCCGTGTCGCGAAACCGATCCACCACCATGCGGATGAGCGCGATGCCCGCCCCCGGCCGTTGCTCGACGAACGCCCGGAAGTCCCTCGACGAGATCAGCAGCGCCGCGACCGGCTCAACCGCGACCACCGTGCTCGAGTGCGGGCGGTCGTCGATCATCGCGAGATCGCCGATCAGCTCGCCGGCCCCTCGGAACGCGAGCACCACCTCCCGGCCCGAGCCCGTCACCGAGGTGGCCTTCACGACGCCTTCGAGCAGGAGGAAAACACCCTCTCCGTGGACGCCCTCGTGCATCAGCGCCGTGCCGGCCGGAAACGCGGTGCGCCGTCCGATTCCCTCGAGCGCGGTCCGGTCGGAGTCCGACAGCAGGTGCCGAACGACACCCGGCCGGGGGCGCGCTCAGTCCGCGGGCCGGCCACGATTGCCCGCTGCGTCTCGGCAGAACTGCCTGGAACACACGGTCCGCGGACTCTAGTTTCTCGCCCGTGGGAACGCGAATCGAAACGAGGGGCTGGGAAATGTCACGTGCGATCGGACACGTGCCCCTGCCGACGCTTGCACGGCAGCCGCGGCGAGGAGCCGCAGCGCTGCTCGCCGGCATCGTCGTCGCCGCGACTGCGGTCGTGGCGCTCAATGGGTCACACACGGCCACGGGGCAATCGACGTTCGACGCGACGAGCGGGCCACACGTGATGGTCTCAGGACCGCCTGGCGTGGACCTCGCGCCGCTTCGCGACATCCCCGGCCTCACGGCCTCCTCGGGCCCGTTCGCCGGGATCGACACCTCGCTTCGGTATCGCGACAAGGAGGTCAGCGTGCGGCTGGAAGGGCGGCCGGCATCTCAGTCGGCCGTCGACCGGCCGCTGGTCGTGTCGGGCCACTGGGTACGGCCACACGAGGTCGTGCTCGAGCGGAGTACCGCTCGTTTGCTCCGCGTGGCGCCCGGCAGCCTGGTTACGGCAGCGACGGCTCGAGGGAGGGTCCGTCTGACCGTCGGCGGCGTCGCCGACACGACCGCGCGTTCCCGCAATCCCGGTACCGGTCGGGGTCTCGGCTACGTCCTCTCCGACACACTGGCTGGAGCAGGGCCGGATTCGACATTCGGCTCAACCATGCTCCTCCGGCTGGCCGACCCCGACCGTACCGGGACCTACGTCGACTGGATCAAGCGGCGCTATCCGGGCGCGCAGGTGACGGTCGCAGCACCGTCACGGTCGCGGTAGCGGTCGCACTGCCCGCGGCATTTCGGCCGCCCCAGCTGTCCGTCTGGCTGTGGCAGTTGGGGCAGAGGAGCGCCAGGTTCTCGAGGCGGTTGTCGTGCTTCTCGCCGTTGCGGTGGTGGAGCTCGAGGGACAGTGGTCACTCGCGCCACTCGGAGATGCCGCATTCTTCGCAGCGTATTCTCCTTGAGGCCCGCGGCGATCAGGCGAAGCTTGATGTTCGATCCGATTGCGCGGCCCCTTGGTGAGTAGCTCTTCCAACGGATCGGGTATGGCCGAGGTGTTATGGCGCCGCGTTTCACCGCGTAATACCAAGCCCACGCGAGAAGCCGAATTGCTCTTGGCACTCGCGCTTGGAGTGACCCTCGTCATAGTAGGCCTGAATCACGGGCCAGTCGTAGCGGACCGTGAAGCGATCGTCCAAGGGGTAACTCAGCCTCCGCTTGTGGTACCCGACCGTCCGGGAGATGCCCAGCAATCGGGCGATCTCCTTGACTCCCTTGCCCTCCTCGAGCAGCTGACGTACGCGATCCCGAGTCCTCATCCCTGAATGGCTATCCTCCGTGACGGCTTTGCGGGGTCGTCTAATGGCAAGACGCCGGGCCTCTGGAGCCCGTTATCGGGGTTCGAGTCCTTGCCCCGCAGCTGCAATTTCCGGGAGCCTACAAACCGCCCCGGACAGAACATACGTTCGCCTCAGGCAGCCGCCGCCTCGGACCAGGTCTCGTAGAGCCGCGCGTAGGTCCCGCCGGCCGCGATCAGCTCGTCATGCGTGCCCGTCTCGACCACGCGCCCGTGCTCGAGCACCGCGATCCGGTCCGCGTTCATGACCGTCGAGAGGCGGTGCGCGATCACGATCGCGGTGCGCTCCGCGAGCAGCGTCCGCAGGCCCCGCTCGATCGCGGCCTCCGCGTGCACGTCGACGTTCGCGGTCGCCTCGTCCAGCACCAGTATCCGCGGGTCGGCGATCAGCGCCCGCGCCAGCGCGATCAGCTGCCGCTGCCCGGCCGACAGCCGTGAGCCGCGCTCACCCACTTCGGTCTCGTATCCCTCCGGCAGCCGCCGGATGAAGTCGTGTGCGCCCACCGCCTTGGTGGCCGCCACGATCTCGAGCTCGCTCGCGCCGGGCCGGCCGAACTCGATGTTCTCGCGCACGCGTGCCGCCGAACAGAAAGCCCTCCTGCGGCACGACGCCGAGCTGGCGCCGCAGGCTCGCCTGCGTGACGTCGCGCAGGTCGTGGCCGTCCACGCTCACGCTGCCCCGCTGGGGGTCGTAGAAGCGCGCGACCAGCTTCGCGACCGTCGACTTCCCGGCGCCGGTCGCTCCCACGAGCGCGAGCGTCTCGCCCGCCGGGGCCTCCAGCGTCACGTCCTCCAGGGCCCAGGTGACGTCATCCGCGTCCGGATCCGCGGTCGTACGTGAACCACACGCCCTCGAAGCGCACGTCGCCCCGGATCGCCGGTAGCTCGCTGCGCGCCCGGCGCGTCCACCATGTCCGGCTCGGTGTCGAGCAGGTCGAAGATCTTGTCGATCGCGGCCATGCCCTGCTGGTAGGTGGCGTAGAGGTTCGAGAGCTGCTGGATCGGGTCGAAGAAGCTCTGGAGGTAGCCCACGAACGCGACCAGCACGCCGATCGTGACGTTCCCGTCGATCGCCTGATAGCCGCCGTAGAGGAGGATCACGGCGGTCCCGATCGAGGACAGCAGCTCGACGCCGGGGAAGTAGGAGGCGTTCAGGTACACCGTGCGTCATGTTGGCCGCGCGGTGCTCCTCGTTCAGCTCGGCGAAGCGCCGCTCGTGGTGACGCTTCCTGCCCGAACGCGCGCACGATCCGCACGCCGGAGAGCGTCTCCTGCAGGTATGCGGTGACGTTTGCGATCTTCTCGCGCACGCGCCGGTAGGCGCCCGTCGCGAAGTAGCGGAACGCCGCGCTCCCGATCGCGAGCAGCGGGAAGGTGACCAGCGAACGTGATCAAGCGCCAGCGGGACGTCGAGCGCGAGCATGATGATCACGGTCCCGACGAGCGTCAGCGTGCTCGAGAAGAGCGTCACGACGCCGTCGGTCACGAGCTGGTCGAGCGCCTGGATGTCGTTCGTGAGCCGCGAGATCAGCACGCCGGTCTTGCGGCGGCCGAAGAAGCCGACCGACTGCCGCTGGATGTGCGCGAAGACGCGCAGGCGGAGGTCCTGCAGCACGCGCTGGCCGACCCAGCCCGACCAGATAGGTCTGCAGGTAGGTGGCGCCCCAGTAGAGGAGCGCCGAGGCGACGAACGCCGCGACGATCAGGTTGAGCGCGCCGAGGTCTCCGGGCGTGATGCCGTCGTCGATCGCGAGCTTCGCGAGGTAGGGCGGCGCGAGGCTGGCCGCTGTCGCGAGCACGAGCGAGACCATCGCCAGCGTCGTGCGCCCCCGATAGGGGCCGAGCAGCTCGGCGACGCCGCGCAGCCGGCGCAGCGCGCTGCCGGCCGGAGCTGCCGCCCGGCGGCCGCGTGCTCATGCCCGAGCCGCCTCCGCGGCTTTCCCGTCCAGCTCGTCCGGCTCGATCCCGCCGTCGCCGAGCCCGCTGAGCGCGACGCCGAGCCGCGGCATTCCCTTCTCGACGATCTCCCCGTACACCGGGCTCTCCTCGAGCAGCTGCTCGTGCGTGCCGACGGCGGTGATGCGGCCGTCCTCCATCACCACGATCCGGTCCGCGAGCATGATCGTCGAGAGGCGGTGCGCGATCACGAAGGTCGTCCGCCCATCCATCACCTCGCGAAGCGCGCGCTTGATCTCGCGCTCCGTGGCGGCGTCGACGCTGGCGGTCGCGTCGTCGAGGATCAGGATGCGCGGATCGGTGATCAGCGCACGGGCGATCGCGATCCGCTGCCGCTGCCCGCCCGACAGCGTCAGTCCGCGCTCGCCGACGAGCGTCTCGTAACCGTCCGGAAGCGTCTCGATGAAGGCGTGGATCTGCGCCCGCCGGGCGGCCAGCTCGACCTCCTCCGAGCGTGGCGTCCGGGCGCGCATAGGCGATGTTCTCGCGCACGGTCGCGGAGAAGAGGAAGCCGTCGTCGGGCACGAGCGCGACCGCGCGGCGCAGCTCGTGGGGGTCGAGCGTCGCGCACGTCGCGCCCGTCGATCGAGACCGATCCGCGAGGTCACGTCGTAGAGCCGGGCGATCGCCGCCACGAGCGTCGTCTTGCCGGAGCCCGTCGGGCCCACGACCGCGACGGTCTCGCCCGGCGCGACGTCGAGCGTCGACGTCGACGAGCGCCGGCGCGCCGCCGTTGTAGGAGAGCGACGCGTGGTCGAACCGGACGTTCCCGCCGCCGGGCGGAAGCGGCAGCGGGTGGGGGGGCGGCTCGATCTCGGGGGCGCGGTCGAGGATCTCGAACACGCGGTTGCCGGAGGCGACCGCGCGCTGCGCCATCCCGAGCGCGATTCCCGAGCATGCGCATCGGGAACATCAGCATCAGCAGGTAGGCGTTGAACGCCGCGAACTCGCCGAGCGTGATGCGTTCCGTTGACGACCTGGCGCCCGCCGACCAGCAGCACCGCCGCGAGGCCGAGGTTCGGCAGGAAGGAGATCATCGGGTTGTAGAAGGCCCGCAGCCGCGTGGAGTACATGCTCTGGTCGAAGACGCGCCCCACGCGGTCGCGGAAGCGCTCCTGGCGGTGCTCCTCGCGCGCGAACGCCTTCACGATCCGGATGCCCGAGATGTTCTCCTCGGCCTCCGCGGTCAGCTCCGCGATCCGCTGCTGGACCTCCTGCAGCGCGGGCCGGGAGTAGCGGCCGTAACGCGCCGCGGCCGCGATCACGAGCGGTACCGGCGCGAGCGTGATCGCCGCCAGCGAGGGCTGGAGGTAGAACATCACGGCCGCCGCGAGCAGGATCGTGAGCAGGTTCTGCAGGATGAACACGAGCCCGTAGCCGAGGAAGAACCGGATCGCCTGCAGGTCGACGGTCACGCGCGACATCAGCTGGCCGACCTGCTGCCGGTCGAAGAACCCGAGCTCGAGCGACTGGAGATGCCTGTAGAGCCGGTTGCGCAGGTCGTACTCGACGCCGAGCGAGACCCGGCCGGCGATCAGCCGCCGGGGCACCGACAGCACCACCCGCAGCAATCCCGGCCCCGACGATCGCGAGCGCGAGCGGAAGCACGCGAATCCCGGTCGCCGCTCTGGATCGCGTCGACCGTCTCGCCCAGCAGCAGCGGGATCGCGACCGTGCCGACGATCGCGAAGCAGGAGAGGAACAGCGACACGACCACCGCCCGCCGGAACGGGCGCAGGAAGGCGAGCATGCGCAGGAAGCTCCGCATCCGCCTAACTATAGAAAGTGAAGTACGAGCGCTCCCTCGTCAACGTGGGTCGAAGAACAGCAGCAGCCCCACGAACACCATCGCCCCCGCGATCACCGAGAGCGTGGTCGAGAGGTCGCCGGACAGCAGGATCAGCGTGCCGGTCACGAACAGCGGGAAGCCCGCGCCCATCGCGAGCCCGGCCGGCTTGGGGCTCGACTTCTCCGGGATAGCGATAGCGGCAACGGCGGCAGCGGGCCGCCTGCGCGCCGGTCCGGCGCCCGCAGCGTGGGCAGGTCTTGCGGGTGGTCTCGCTGCGAAGCAGTCTCACGCCGCCCGATTGTGTCACCGGACTAACCTAGGAATCAGTTTTCGAAATGGCGACGGGGAGAAAGAAGCTCGCTCAGGCCGGGCTGATCGCACTGATGGCGCTCGGCGGCTTCATGCTCTGGTTCGGCAACCCGGTGATCTGGCTGTGGATCGGCTCGCAGACCACCGGCTCCCAGCAGGGCCGCATGGGCCCCTATGTGCTCGTCGCGTTCGGGATCCTCGTCTCGACCGTGATCGTGTCGCTCGCGCTCGCCCGGCTGAACCGCGCCTACCAGTCGTTGACCGGGCACGTCTCGACGGTGCGCGTACGGCTGCCGTGGATGAGGAGCGTGCGGGGCGACGAGGATTCCCGTCCCGAGGTGACGGTGCTCGACTTCGTGCTGGTCGCGACCGCGATCTCGGCGATCCTGACCTTCGTGTTCTGGTTCTTCGTGCTGGCGGGCTCGTCGCTGCCGGGCTCGTAGCCGGACTCAGGTGGGGGCTGCCAACTTCAAAAATGCGGCACTAAAGAGGATTGATACGGAAGCCTGCCGTTTGTCGCTGAACCCGGACGGATCGGCGATTTCGTGGTGACGGCAAGCAGTCCTCTGAGGCCCGGGGGGTGTGGGCGAGTTGTGCATGTGCGCTGGACCGCCCCCTGCGTTACGCACTCGGATTTAGTGGCATATCCCAACGAAATCCGAGTGGCCTGAAATCAACCCGCGCGGGAGTGCAACATGGCGCACCCGGACGCACGACCCGCTCACGGACCCACTCCCTCAGTGCCGGTTTTCGTCCCTCACAGGCGCCCCGTCAGCTCCATCCGGGCCAGCGCGGCAGCCCTACTCTGCCGCGCTCCGGTCGATGTGCTCGTGCATGCGCTGGCGGAACACCGGCGCGAGCAGCTGGTCGACCGGCACGTGGTCGTCGGTGAGCGTGACCGGGTCGCGCTGGCTCAGCAGGCGCTCGACCTGCGCCGGTGGCGCCATCGTGCGGGTCTGCGGCGGCTCCTGTTGCGAGGCGACCAGGACGAAGGTGTTCTGCTTCCCGCGCCCCCCGCCCGGCGTCACGATCATCCGCACGTGCGGGAACGTCTGCTTCAGCGTCTTGATGTAGGAGCGAAGGAAGTCGTAGTGGACGCCGTCGATGAGGTTCACCAGATACAGGCCGTCCGGCTTCAGGTGATCCCTGACCAGCTCGTTGAACTCCCGCGTGACGAGGTGGTACGGGATCGCGATGTCGCCGAACGCGTCGCCGAGCACCAGGTCGTACCGCTCGCCCGCGGGGCGGTCGCGCAGGACCGGGCGGGCGTCGTCGTGGATGATGCGCAGGTTCGGCGAGAAGCGCAGCCCCAGCTCCTCGCGGTTGATCGCCGTGACCTGCGGGTCGATCTCGGCCACGAGCGTCTGGCCCGCGTGATGGCGCTCCAGCCACCGCGGGAACGTATACGTGCCGCCGCCGATCGCGAAGGCGGTGACGGGCCGGCCGCGCTTGTACTTGGCGTCGACGACCTGGCCGTAGAGGCGCTCGTACGGGTAGACGAGCTGCGTGGGATCGCGTGTCGACACGATTCCGTGGACCAGCACGTCCAGCGACAGCTGCTTGTACGCGCCGTTGTCCACGTTGTCGACGCGGATGCAGTAGTAGTCGCTCTCGCGGTCGCATTGAGCGTCGTACGTGCTGAGCAGCCCCGCCAGCGCGAACGTCACGACCAAAGCGCCCGTGCCGACGATCGTCGCGGCACGCGTCGCCCGTGCGGGAAGCTCCACGAAGAACGGGTTGCTGGCGACCGCGAGGAGCAGTAGCGCGATCGTCACGTCCGCCACCACCGCCCGGGTGCCGAAGGTCGAGATCAGCAGGAAGCCGGTGAGGAAGACGCCTACGATCGCGCCCGCGGACGCCGCCGCCTGGATCCGGCCGACCACGCGCCCGGTCTCGTCGAGGGAGCTCAGCGACAGCTTCACGATCATCGGCGTGATCATTCCGAGCAACACCGAGGGAAGGAGAAGCAGCAGCACCGCCAGCCAGAGCACCTGCAGGTCGGCGGGCCAGCTCTCGGGCGCGGCGACGCTCCCAAGGTCCCGGGACAGGAGCAGGATCAGGGCCGAGGCGGCGCCCGCGGCCAGGTACTCGTAGGAAAGGATGGACCGGCCGGGGCGCCGGTCCGCCACCCATCCGCCGAGCCAGTTGCCGAGGCTGATGCCGGCGAGCACCACCCCGATCACCGAGGTCCACGTATATAGGGACGTGCCGATCGCCGGCGCGAGGATGCGGCCGGCGTCGATCTCCAGGACCAGCAGGCACGCGCTGCCGACGAACGCGAAGACGCCCGGGAAGCGAAGCGGCCGGACGTCCTCTTCCTCGACCGCGGTGGCGGAGTCGATCGCGCGGCCGAGACGCTGCAGCGCGGCCACGATCGCTCAGGTATCGCTGGAGCTCTGCTCCACGCCGGCTCGATTCCGCCCCAGCAGGGCGCCCCAGATCGGGTTGCTCGCCACCGCCAGGAGGGCCAGCACGATCGACACCGTGGCCACGATCGAGCGCGTGCCGAAGGCCTCGATCAGCACGAACCCCGTGAGGAACACGCCCAGGATCGCGCCCAGCTCAGCCGCTGCCCGAATCCGCCCGACCACTCTCCCGGTCACCTCGAGCGAGCTCAGCGCGAGCTTGATGATCATCGGGGTGATGGTCCCGATCAGCACCGACGGCACGAAGAAGACGATCGTCGACAGCCACACCACCTGCAGGATCGAGGGCCACGAGAACGGCGCCGCGACCGAGTCGAGGTTGCTCTGGAACACCAGCACCAGCGCGGAGGCGACCGCGCTCAGCAGGAACTGCAGGGAGAGCACCGAGCGACCCGGGCGCCGGTCGGCGATCTTCCCACCGACCCAGCTGCCCAGCGAGATCCCCGCGAGCACCACGCCGATCACGGCCGTCCATGTGAAGAGCGATACGCCGATCGTCGGTGCCAGGATGCGGCCTGCGACCAGCTCCAGCACCAGCAGGCAGCCGTTCGCGACGAATGCGAACACCCCGGGGAAGCGCAGGGGGCGCACATCCCGGGGATCGGTCTCGCCGCGCGGCAGGATGAACCAGGCGGGGGCGGACATCTAGCCGGTGTGCCCTGCCTCTCCGCCGGACACGTCCTCGTGCAGGCGCTGGCGGAACACCGGTGCCAGCAGCTGGTCGACCGGTGCATAGTCGTCGGTGAGGGTGACCGTGTCGCGCTCCGTTCAGGAAGGCATCGAGCTGCTCCGGCGACGCGGTGGTCGCGGTCCGCGGAAGCGGCTGCTTCGAGGCTCCGACCACGAACGTCGCGCGCGCCCCGCCACCCGCCTCGCCGGGGACCGCCAGCAGGTCCACGTACGGGAACGTCTTCCGCATCGTGTGGATGTAGGAGCGGAGGAATTCGTAGTTGACGCCGTCGACAACGGTCACGAGATACACGCCGTCCGGGTTGAGCCGGTCCCGCACGAGCTCGTTGAACTCGCGCGTCGCGAGGTGGTATGGAATCGCGATGTCGCCGAACGCGTCGCCGAGCACGACGTCATAGCGCTCGTCCTTTGGCCGGTCGCGGAGCGCCGGCCGGGCGTCCTTGTGGATCACCTCGACCGCGGGCGTGTCCTTGAAGAAGAACTCCTCCCGCGCGACTTCGGTCACCTTCGGGTCGATCTCGGCGATCAGCACGTGACCGTGGTGGGCCCGCTCGAGATAGCGCGGGAACGTGAACGCTCCTCCGCCGATGCCGAATCCCTCCACCCGCTTGTTCTTCGGGTACTTGGCCCCGAGCACGGCGCGATACACCTTCTCGTACGGATAGACCGGCACGGACGGATCCTCGACCGAGACGTAACCGTGGATCAGCATGTCGAGCGCGAGCACCTTGTACGGCCCCTCCTGGAAGACGCCGATGCAGTAGTAGTTGCTCTCATCCCAGCACGGGCTGTCGTAGGTGGCCGCCACGCCGATCGTGAAGACACCGGCGATCAGCGCGGCAAGGGCCACGTTGATCCGCATCGCGGAGCCGCCGGACCTGCGTTCCCAGAACGGATTCGCGAGGACTGCCAGCGCCAGCAGCGCCACGGCGACGCCCGCGATCACGGGGCGCGTGCCGAAGGCCGAGATCAGCACGAAGCCGGTCGCGAACACGCCGACGATGCTGCCCAGCGTGGCGGCGGCCTGGATCTGACCCACCACGCGCCCGGTGTCTTCCAGCGAGCTGAGCTGGAGCTTCACGATCATCGGCGTGATCGTGCCGAGCAGCACCGAGGGAGGGAAGAACAGGATCGTGGTGAGCCACAGGACCTGCCATTCGGCGCCCCAGCCGACGGGTGCCGCGATCGAGTCCAGGCTCTTCGAGAGCACGAGCACGATGCCGGCCGAGATCCCGCTCAGCAGATAGAGCAGGGAGAGCACCGATCGCCCTGGCCGCCAGTCGGCGATCCTGCCGCCCACCCAGTTGCCGATGCTGAGGCCCGCCAGCACGACACCGATCACCGAGGTCCACGTGTAGAGCGAGTTTCCCAGCTCGGGCGCGACTATCCGCCCGGCGATGATCTCCAGCACCAGCAGGGCATCCGCTGCCCACGAACGCGAACGCTCCCGGGAACGGGAGCGGGCGTACATCGCGATCGTCCGCCTCGGTGGCTGTATCGATCGCGCGGCCAATGCGTTTGGCGACGGAGGTCATGCGAGGCGCGCAATCCTACCTGTGTGCGGCGAGGCCGAGCGCGGGTCTCTGGGCGCTCGGTCCGTCGCCGGGCGTTCGGACCCCTGTCGGCGGCCCCACGTCCCCGGTGGGCAGCCGCCGTCCCTTGCTGTCGGCGGCGATACTGGCACACCTGCCGGGCGATGTGCTGTCCGGCAACCGCTTTTCAGTTCCACGACCCGCGAAATCGACCATCTAGAGTTGCACCGCATGCACGTCGAGCGCGAGGAGATCGCCGCGGGTGCCCTGTTGCGCCTGTCGAGGCCGCCTGTGAACGCCCTCTGGGTCGACCTCCTCGACGAGCTCGTGGAAGCCTTCGAGCGCGAGGTGGCGGCCGGTTCACCGGCGGTCGTGCTGACCGGCGCGGGTGCCTGCTTCTCGGCCGGCATCGACACGAAGGCGGCGGCCGTCGCGGACAGTGGCGAGCAGATCGCCGGCGTGAAGGCGATCAACCGCACCGTTTCGACCATCTTCGGACTGCCGGTGCCGGTCGTGGCCGCGGTCAACGGGCATGCGCTGGGCGGCGGTCTCGTGATCCCGCTCGCGTGCGACCTGGTGCTCGCCTCGCGGGCGCCGTGCAAGCTGGGCCTCACGGAGGTCGCGGCCGGCGTGCCGTTTCCGGCCGTCGCGCTCGCGGCCGTGCGCGCCCGGCTGGCGCCGCCGGTCTTCAACAACCTCTGCCTGACCGGCCGTACGTTCGGGCCGGAGGAGGCGCTCGCGCTGGGCGTCGTGGACGAGGTCTGCGACGGAGACCTGCTGCAGCGCGCGGGGGAGGTCGCGGCGGAGCTCGCAAGCCATCCGGCTTACGCACGCGTCAAGGAGCAGGTGAGGGCCGGGCAGCTGGCGGACATGGCCGAGCTTGGCCGAGCACGATCCGATGCTGGCGGACTGGTTGGAGGCGCGCTAGCCCCTGGGCAGCGGGGTGGCCGTCGATGTCGACCTCGGACACCGGGCCGGCTGCTGTTCTTGCCCTGACCTTGTACGGGTGCACGGGGTGCTCGTCGATCAGGATGTCGCTGACTCGCACGGGCCATGCCGCGAAGCGCTCGCCGGCTTCCAGCCGTGATGCGAGGTACGGCCGCGGACACAGATAGGGGCCGTCGTCGTCGGCTTGCTTGTAGAGGGTCGCGACGCCGTCGGCGACGTGGACGCCATAGAGCTCGCACCAGTCCGAGGCGGTCAGGATCTCGGGGACCTGGATCACGGCACCGCCCTCGACCGTGGCCTCGTCGCCCTGACGTAGCACCGCCACATATCTCGCAGCACGAACGGTCGCGTTGTCTCTCGCATGGACCGTCGCGGAACCTGCGGCTTCGACCACCGCGTCGCCCGAGGCCCGGACGGTCGCGCCGTCGAGCGCCCGTACGGTCGCGGCCTCGGCGGCCTCGACGATCGTGCTGTCCCTCGCCTCGACGGTCGCGCTTCCGCGGGCCCGGACGGTCACCTGGCCGGTGGCACGGACGGTCGCCCGGCCCCAGGCCTCGACGAACGCCTGCTGGTCGGCCACGACCACGGTCTGATGCCTGGTACGGACATGCGTGCGGCCCGAGGCCGCGACTCGAGCCTGTTGCCAGGCCCGCACGGTTGAGCGGTCGTCGGCCCTCACGGTGACGGTGTCGTAGGCCTGCACGGACGCGTTGCCCCACGCCTGCACGGTGGCGCTGTCGCGAGCCTCCACCGCGGCGCTGTCCCACGCCTCCACCGCGGCGCGGTCACGGGCGTCGACCACCGCCGTGCCCCAGGCCGTGACCGTCGCGCTGTCGCGCGCCTGCACCGTCGCGCCGTCTCCGGCCTCGACGATCGCATCGGCGCCGACGTCGAAGTGCCCGTTGCCCATGCACACCGGCACGACGTCCGCGCGCTCGAGTTGGCGATCGAGCTCGGCCTGGGTTCGGACCTCCACGAACTTCATGAGATCAGCGGAGCCACGAGCCCAAGTCCCTGTTCCAGCCTCCCGAGGCGCCAGGTACCGAGCGCCCTCGCGGAACCCGTGGCAAGGTAGGCTCGCGAGATGGCCGAGGATTCGACTCGCGACTTCCTCGCAGGGCTCCCGCAGTTGAAGGGCTTCGTGCGCAAGCCGCCGACGTCAGTCGCGATCTCACGTGCGGTGATCTCGGACGAGGCCGAGGAGTCCGATCACGATCTCGACGCCGTGTTCGCATGGATCGAGGCGCACGGCGGCCGGCTCGTGAAGCCGCCGCCCGTCCAGGCACAGAGCCTCCGGGGTGGCAGGCGAACCGAGCGAACGGTGCCGGCCGACCCGTATTACGTGATCCCGGCAGCCGCGCTCGCGGACTAGCGACCCACGGCAACGGGGCGGCTCGTGGTCGTCCCCACCTTGCGAAGCCTCCGTCGCCGCTGATCGCTATCCGGCGGGCACGAAAGCCGCGCGTGCCTGCTCGACCGCGCGGCGTGCATCGCATCCGTGCAGGTGGTCGTTCACGAGGCCCATCGCCTGCATGAACGCATAGACCGTGGTGGGGCCGACGAACCGCCAGCCACGGCGCTTCAAGTCCTTTGCGAGCGCCTGCGACTCCGGGGTCTTCGCAAGCGCCGAGAGCGTCTCCCGGGTCACGCGCGCCGGCCGTGACTCCGGACCCGGCTCGAAGCGCCAGACGTACGCGGCGAGCGAGCCCTCTGCTTCGACCAGCTCCACAGCCCGGCGGGCGTTGTTGATCGTGGCCTCGATCTTGCCCCGGTGCCGCACGATCGACGCGTCGGCGAGCAGCCGTTCCACGTCACGATCCCCGAACCGGGCGACACGGTCGAAGTCGAAGCCGGCGAACGCCCGGCGGAAGTCCTCCCGCTTGCGGAGGATCGTGAGCCATGCCAGTCCCGACTGGAAGCCCTCCAGGCAGAGCTTCTCGAACAGCCGCCGGTCGTCCGCGACGGACCCGCTGCCGACAGGCCGGCCCCATTCGACGTCGTGGTACGCGCGGTATTCCGGTGCAGAGTCGCCCCAGAAGCACCGGACCACGCCGTCCTCGCCGCGGATCAGCCCGTCATCCATGGGATCTCAATCGACGAGCCGCCGCTCGACCGCCCAGCGGCTGAGCTCGTGGCGACTCGAGAGCTGGAGCTTTCGGAGGACGGCGCTCACGTGCGCCTCGACGGTCTTCGGCGAGATGTCGAGCCGCAGCGCGATCTCCTTGTAGAGGTAGCCGCGCGCGATCAAGCGCAGCACCTCGCGCTCGCGCGGCGTGAGCTGGTCGAGCTCCGGGTCGACCTCCGCCTCGGCGATCCGCCCGTGGAAGGCGTCGAGCACGAATCCCGCCAATCGCGGGGAGAAGACCGCGTCGCCGTCGCGGACCCGGCGGATCGCGGCCGCGAGATCCTCGCCGGAAATCGATTTCGTCACGTAGCCGCGGGCGCCGGCGCGGATCACGCCGATCACGTCCTCCGCTGCGTCCGAGACCGAGAGCGCGAGGAAGAGCTGCGCCGGCCGCGAGCGGGCGACCTGCCGGATCACCTCGACGCCTCCGCCGCCCGGCATGTGCACGTCGAGCAGCACGACGTCGGGCTTCTCGCGCAGGATCGCCGTGACCGCGTCTTCGATCGCGCCCGCCTCGGCGCGCACCTCGACAAGCCCTTCCAGCTCCGCACGCACACCGGCCCGAAACAGCCCGTGGTCGTCCACGATCACGACGCTGACCGGCCGGCTGCTCATCCCGGGTCGCGGTCCTGGACAGGGGCCCGCCGGATCGCAAGACCGACCTCCGTGCCGCCACCGGGGATCGACCGGACATCGGCCCGCCCGCCCGCCCGCTCCATCCTGCCGACGATCGACTCGCGCACGCCGCGGCGATCATCCGGGACGTCGCCGAGCTCGAATCCTGGCCCGTGGTCCCGCACGAAGACCTCGAGCGAGGCGTCACCGACCTCCGCATAAACACGGATCGCTCCGGCCTCGGCGGCGTGCTTGGCCGCGTTCTGCAGCGCCTCGCGGGCCGCGCCCAGCACCGCCTCGGCGCGCTCGTCCAACTCGCAGTCGCCGACCACCACAACCTCGATCGCGACGCGGTGGTCGTCCTCGACCGACTCCGCAGCGGCGCGCAGAGCCGCGGCAAGGCTCTTCTCGGTCGAGTGCGGGCCATCGCCCCCGAGCCAGTCGCGAAGCTCGCGCTCCTGCCGCCTGGCGAGCGCTGCCACCTCGCGCGGGTCACCGGCGCGCTTCTGCATCAGGGTGAGCGTCTGCAGAACGGAGTCGTGCAGATGCGCGGCGAGCTCGGCTCGTTCCTGGGAGCGGATGCGCTCGGCCCGCTCCATCGCGAGGTTGCGCCCGAGCCGCCAGAGAAACGGCGCGAGGATCAGCCCCACGGCGACCACCACGACCACGGCCGTGAGGGCCGCGTCGCGCAGGCCGCCGAGGATGTCGTTCGAACTGAGAAACAAAAGCGCCGCGCCGACCACCAGCAGCACCCCGAAGATCCCGCGGTAGCGGTCCGCGAGCCCGGATCCCGCGCGCGCGACAGCCGTGGGGTCGCGGCCGGCGGCCGTCGTGGTGGGGCGCGAGCGCTCCCACAGCAGCGCGGCGCCGAAAGCAGCCAGCACAAGCGGCCAGACCCATGGGTCGCTCCACCAGATACCGAGCTCGCGGAACGCCAGCAGCGCGGACAGGGTGAGCAGGCCCACGCCGCCGGCCACGCGCCAGTCGCCCCGGATCCTCGGCAGGCGGCCGAGCTGCGCCACCGGCGGGGACTCCTCGCCCTCCGCCGGGATCGCCGCCCATGCCACGAGATAAGCGAGCAGCACCAACCCCCCGGTCGCGACGGCGGCCACCACGAACGCGACCCGGAACAGCACCGGGTCCACGTCCGTTCGCGCGGCGAGCCCCGCCAGCACTCCACCGACCATCCCTCGACGTGTGTCGCGGCGCAGCCGCGCAGGTCGGGGAGCTGCGGTCATGCCCTCAATCGTGACGGCTCGGGCCGCTATCGGCGAGCCCGCTGAGCAGCACGATCACGCCCACCGCCGCGGTGAGAGCAACGGCGATCCAGCCCAGCGAGACGTCGATCACGCCCGAATCGTCAAGCAGGATCAGCCCGCCCATGATCGCGATCACCGCTCCTGCCCCGAGGGAAAGACGGTCCACCTTCACCCCGATGCGCACGCGCGCCGCTCGGCCGCGCGCTGCGGCGCGTCCTCGTGGAAGGAGTCGGGGTCGTAGCCCGAATCGCTCGTGTCGGCCGTGTCGCTGTTGATCACTCTCAGCTGGCCCGCATCGACGGTCGCGTCGAGCTCGAGGCGCGGTGTGCCATTCGACCCCGCGGCCGCTTCGTGGTCGACGTCGACGCCGTCGTTTCGCTCGCCGGCGACGACGCTCTCACCCACGCCCACGTGTGTGGTGCCCGCGACGCAGACGCGCTCGGGGACGAAGACGTCCGCCTGGCCGGCGCCGAGCCGGATCTCGAGCGGGACGACGCGCGCCGCGTTCCAGTCGAGGTCGCGGAGATCCACGACCAGGTGGCCGATGCCCAGGCGGTAGCCGTCGGCGGGGATCGACGCGGCGGACAACGGATGATGCTCACGCTCACCGATGCCGCCGCGGAAGTCGAGGTCGGCGGCGGATGCGGTGCCCGCTCCGATCATGATCGCGACGACCGGGGGGATCAGCCAGCGGGCGCCGCCGCGAAAGGCGAGCAGGGCCAGCACCGCACCGGCCACGATGATCCCGATCGCGACGGGGACGCCCCAGCCGAGCCCCACGGCGAACGCGGCGCCGCCCGCCAGCGCGCACAGCCCGGCCAGGGCGATCAGGACGATGCCGACCATCGCCAGGGTGCGCCAGAACCCCATCGCCTTCAGGCGACTCCCGGCCCGCTGGGCGCGGTCCGGTTCTCCATCCGTCGGCACGAAGATCGCGAGCAGCAGATACGCGAGTGCTCCGAGCCCGCCGAAGAAGATCGAGATCGCGAAGCCGATCCGGAAGATCACGGGATCGACACCGAAGTAGTCTCCGAGGCCGCCCGCCACGCCGAGCAGCACGCGGTCGTTGGAGGAGCGCGTCAGGCGCCGTGGCCGGGCGGCCTCTGCCGGTTGCTGGTCTGGTTGCCGCTCTGGTTGTTCTGGTTGCTCGATGGTGGGAGTGTCGTCGTTCATCGGGATGCCTCCTGATTGCGTGATTGGAGTGCATCCCAGGCTTCCACCGCAAGCGGCCCTCGTCTATTGGGGATGTCCCTTAGGGAGCCCCCGGCTTTCCCTTGGGCGCGCGTTCAGCAGCGAGCGCGCACGGTTCTCGCGGCAGCGCGCAGCTGCGCTTCGAACCGGCGTAGGCGACGCTGCTTTACCCGCTGTGCGCGGCGTAGCTGCGCGGTTGGGCCGTCGGTCGCGCCCACCCTGGCCTTCGCGCGGCGGGCCTCGCGCCTGGCGCGCAGGACGATACGGCGCAGTCGCTTGTGCTTGGCGCGGGCGCTGGCGCAGGCCGTGCTCGGCTGGGGGTCTCCGCCGCCGCTTCCCGGGACCACGGCCTGCGGTACGGGCGCAGCCGGGGCCACCGCCGGCGGCGGAGCGACCTCGCGGAACGAGACCTTGTCGAGGTCGATGATCCGCCGGCAAAGGCCGTTGGCGAAGCCGTTGTCGAATGCGACCTCGAGCATGTGGGTGCCGGCTGCGCCCTCCGTGGCGAGGTCTAGCGCAAGCGTGAAGTCGGCGAAGGTCGCGGACGTGACCTCGATCGGGCGCGCCGCCCCGTCGTCGATCGACACGAGCGCCACAGGGCGGCCTTCGCAGTCATCGCCTCGCATGCGGAGCGTGAGCTGGTCGACCGCCGAGGCGTGCGCGTACTCCACCGTTGCCTGGCTCGGCGAATCACGAAAGCCGATCGCCAAGCCGCCGCTGGCGCCGGCGTCCGCGATGTTCCGGATCGCGACCCCGTCGTCCGGCATGGGCAGCATCGCCTCACCTTGGATTCCCGGTTCATAGAGAGCGGTGAGCGTGGCGTCGTGCGAGGGGATCGTGATGTCGTGAGCGCGCGCACCGTCGTCCGACCAGCCCACGAACGCGTAGGTGGTGCCGTTGGAGACGAACAATGGCGCCGCCGCGATCGAGGAGACGAATCCCACCGCCGAGCGCTTGGTGCGCGGAGCAGCGGCAGTGGTGCCGCCGTAGGAAAGCGGTGCGCCTGGGGGCGAGCTCGCCAGCACGAGGTTCACGGCCCGCGGATAGATCTCGGTGGTCCGGGTCACCGAACGGCCGGCCGAGTCCGTCGCCGTCAGGGTCACGCGGTAGTGGGAATCGGCATCGTGGTCCACGGCCGCGGTGAAGCTGGTCTGCGCACCGGTGAGCCCGGTCAGATCGTGGACGTGCGTCTTGTGGATAAGCGACACGTGCCACTGGAGCGAAGCGCCCACCAGTGGACCGTCCTCCGCGTCCAGGGCGGTGGCCCGCAGCTCGATCTCCTCGCCGACGAGGAACTCCGACCCATCGCCGGGTGAGTCGATCGTGACGGCCGGTGCGGTGTTGTCGACCGAGATGCGCACGGTCGCGCTGGCGCTCGCACCTGCGTCGTCGGTCACGGTGAGGCGCGCGTCGTACTCACCCGTATCGGCGTAGACGTGAACGGGGTCGCGCTCCGTGCTGTGCGCGGTGCCGTCCGCGAAGTCCCACTCGTACGTGAGCGCATCGTGGTCGGGGTCGGTCGAGGCCGCCCCGCTGAAGTGCACGGTGAGCGGCGACGGTCCTTCCGTCGTGGACGCCGTGGGGCCTGGAACAGGGGTGCTGTTCTCCGGCGTGTACACGACCCGCTTGACCGAGCCGGTGCCCGGGGTTCCCCAGCCGAGGTCCACGTAGTAGATCTCGTTGCCGGGGCCCAGCTCGATGTCCACCGGCACCGCTCCGTCGGCGAATGGGACCACGTCGGTCACCTGCCCGTGGGCGTCCAGCTTCAGGCGCTTGATGTATCCGCCGGTGTAGTCGCCGAAGAAGATGTCGCCGGTGTACTCACCCGGGTAGGGCCCGCCGGTGTAGGTCGGGCCGGCCACGACCGCGCCCTGCCAGTTGGTGCTCTCGTCGTGGAGGTAGTCGTAGGCCGGAGGCACGGCGGCGTCGGCGGAGCCCTCCCGCGCGTACTCGGCCGGGCACTCCGGCAGGTCCCGGTAGCCCGACGTGCGGGCGGCCGCCTCGTAGCAGGGCCATCCATAGTTGCGGCCCGGCGCGCTCATCAAGTCGATCTCCTCGCGCAGCTCCCAGCCGACGTCGCCGACGACGGGGCCGGTGCCCTCACGGAGCGTGAAACGAAATGGGTTCCGAAGCCCCTTGGCGTACAGCTTCGTGCACACGTGCGTGAGGTCGTCGTCCTCGGGGCAGAAGGCGTGGCCCGGGAGCCCCATGCCGTTGCGGTCGACGTGGATGATCTTGCCCGAGAAGCTCTCCTCGTCGTAGGTCCGAAGCGCCGTCGGGTCCACCTTCGACCAGTCGGAGGCGTCGCCTGAGCCGACCCAGAGCGTTCCGTCGGGCGCCGAGCGCACCGTGCCGATCGCGTGCACGTCCCGGTCGGACGGGATGCAATCGACGGTGTTGGAGGGCGCCGGGCACGGGGTCGAGACGCTGCCCAGGATCACCGTCTCAGCAGATACCGTGTTGTCGTCGCCGACCGTTACCCGCGTCAGCCGTGACGTGCGGGCGGGCCCAACGGGCTCAGGCGTGGGCTCGTAGACGTACAGCAGGTACAGCCAGTGATTGTTGGCGAAGTCGCTGTCGGCCGCCATACCGAGCAGCCCGCGGTCGCCATATCCCTGCACGTGGGCAGAGATGTCGAGGAGCTGTTGGATCGTGCCGTCCGCGTTCACGACGTGCACGACGCCCTGCTTCTCCGCGACGAACATGCGCCCGTCGGGAGCCCACGTGATCGCGGTGGGCAGGGTGAGACCGGAAGCGATCGAGCGCTCCTCGAAACCGGTGGGCAGCGTTGCAGCTTCGGCAGATCCGACGCCGACCAGGAGGGCGAGTAGAGCGAATCCGAGAGCTGCGGCTGCGCTCAGGGCGCGTAGCCGCATTACATAGTCAAGCTAGTCCTGCGGCGCGCGATGCGTCAAGCGGAATTGCGTCAGCCTGATGACACGTCGCGCCAAGCGCCGGACGCGTATCGCTCGAGGCCGCCGAACAGCTCGCCGGTCTCGAGCGTGGACATCCCGTGCCGATACTCGTTGGCGAGCGCCTCGTCGAGCGCCAGCGACCACTGCTCGTAGGAGGACAGCCGGTCGCTGCGCAGGGCGGCCTGCGGACGGGACGCGATCTCGTGTGCAAGCGACAGCGCCGCGGTCAGTGCCTCGCCGCGCGGTACCAGCCGGTTCGCGATCCCCATGCGCAGCGCCTCCTCGCCGCCGACGCCGCGGCCCGTCAGGATCAGGTCGAGCGCGTGGCTGTGACCGATCAGCCGTGCGAGGCGGATCGTGCCGCCGTCCATCAGAGGGATGCCCCAGCGGCGGCAGTAGACGCCGAACACGGCGTCCTCCGCCGCGACGCGCAGATCGCACCACGCGGCCAGCTCGAGCCCGCCCGCGACCGCGTGGCCCTCGACCGCCGCGATTACGGGCTTGCGCGACAGCATGCGCGTCGGGCCGACGGGACCATCGCCGTCCGGCTCGACGCGGCTCGCGCGCGGCGCGCCGGGCTCGCGCATCGCCTTCAGGTCGGCGCCGGCGCAGAACTTTCCGTGCGCACCGGTGAGCACCGCCACCGCCAGCGACTCATCCTCCTCGAAGCGCCGGAACGCGTCGGCGAGCGCCTCCGCAGTCGGGCGGTCGATCGCGTTGGCGGCGTCCGGGCGGTCGATCGTCACCAGCACGACCGGTGCGTCCGTCTCGAAGCGAACTGTCATCGATCGAACATTCCTGGCACACCAGCAAGGTACCTGTTTGCTCGCTCTCGACCGGGAAATGTGTCTGAATCGCTCGGTAGCTTTGCCGCCGTGTGCGGGCGCTACAGCAACACCGCGAAGAAGACCGACGAGCTGCACACCAAGATGGCCGAGCTGCTCGGCGTCCCGCAGCCTGAGTCCGATCGCGGTTTCGAACGTTTCAACATCGCTCCGTCGCAGGAGGTGCTGGCGGTCGTGGAGGATCCGCTGGGGCGCCGCATCGAGTCGCTGCGCTGGGGGCTCATCCCGAGTTGGGCCAAGGAGACGAAGCCCGCTTTCCGGATGATCAACGCGCGGGCCGAGACGGTCCTCGAACGCCCCACCTACCGAGGCCTCGTCCGCAAGTCGGGGCACCGGTGCCTGGTGGTGGCGGATGGCTGGTACGAGTGGCAGAAGCCGGAGGATCCGAAGCAGCCGCGCAGGCCGATTCATTTCTCGCTCGGTGACGGCAAGCCGTTTTGCTTCGCCGGCCTCTGGACGACCTGGGCCGCTCCCGACGGCGGGCTCGTCCCGAGCTGCACGATCGTCACCTGCGCGGCCAACGAGGTAACGCGGCCCATCCACGATCGAATGCCGGTCGTGCTCGCCGAGCCTGCCGCCTGGGAGGCGTGGCTCGACCCGGAGCTGGACGGCGAGGGCGTGTGCGAGCTGCTCGCTCCGGTGCCGTCCGCGGCGATCACGATCCGCCGCGCGAACCCGCTCGTCAACTCGGCCCGCCACGAGGGCCGGGATTGCCTGCAACTGCACTGAGCGTGGCCGACCTTCCTCTGGGCGCGGAGGTGGAGTGGACGCCGGTGGCACGACCGCCACGGCAGCCGCTGCGCGGGGCGCATGTTGTGGTTCGCCCGGTCGACGCGGTCGCCGATGCGCAACCGCTCTATGACCTCTCCCACCTTCCCCACGGCGACCCCGCGATCTGGACATACCTGCCGGACGGGCCCTACGAAGGGCCCGAGCACCTGCAGCAGATGCTCGCGTGGGCCGAGACCGCGGAGGACGCGCTCTATTTCACGCTCGTGAGCCCATCCGGCGAGCATCCGCTCGGACTTGCGTCGTACCAGCGCATCACGCCGGAGTTCGGCGTCATAGAGATCGGGCACATCTGGTTCAGCACGCCGCTGAAGCGGACGACGGCCGCGACAGAGGCGATCTACCTACTGGCGCTCCAGGTGTTCGACGATCTCGGCTACCGCCGGCTCGAATGGAAGTGCAACGCCCTGAACGCGGCCTCCAGAAGTGCCGCCGAGCGATTCGGCTTCAGCTTCGAGGGCGTCTTCCGGAATCACCAGGTCGTGAAGGGCCGCAACCGGGACACCGCCTGGTATGCGATCACGGATGACGACTGGCCCAGGATTCGTGGCGCCTTCGAGACCTGGCTCGAGCCTGGCAACTTCGACGATGACGGCAACCAGAGACGGCGCTTGAGTGAACTGACGGCGGCCTCGCGGCGATAAGAGCTAAGCAGCGGCTTTGCGGATCCGGGTTGGGGGGAACGGCGCGCCACGATGCCGCCCCAGTCGGCGTCGTCGATGCGGGCGGGCTCGGTCGTTTCCAGGAAATCGCGCAGCACCGCGGCGAGCCCCTCCGGGTCCTCGAGGTTCGGAAAGTGGGCGGCGTCCGGGAGGATCTCGAAGCGGCTGCCAGGGGCCGCTTTGTGCGCGTCGCGTCCATGCGCGAGCGGGATCGTGTTGTCGCGCGCTCCCCAGACGATCAAGGTCGGCATCGACTCCAAGAGGTAGAGACGGTCAACGGCGCTGACCCGCTGCCCGCGGGCGTCGATCACCGACCGGAGCGTCTGGAGGAAGGCCTTGCGGGCCCCCGGCCGTTCCAGCGGCTGCATCGCGCGGGCGATCGCGCGCAGGTAGACGCCCTTCCCGGACCCACGTCGCTGAAGCCGCTCGCCGGTGTGTCGCAGGCTCGAGAGCACGAACCGATGGGCCGCGAGTGAGAGCAGGGTGGAGGCACCCGGCAGGGCGGCGCTGCGCAGCAGGGGACTGACCTCGTGCCCGAGGCCGCCGCTCGACACGAGCACGAGCCGCTCCACGCGCTGGGGGAACTGGTAGAAGAACTGCATCGCCACCCCACCCCCGAGCGAGTGGCCCACGATCGTCGCCCTGTCGATCCCGATCGCGGCGAGCAGGTCCCGGATGCTGGCCGCGTGGGCGCCCAGCGAGTAGTCCCCACGCGGGGTGGCCGAGTCCCCGTGGCCGATCAGGTCGGGCGCGATCACCGTGTACGAGTCGGCGAGGCGCAGGGCCACCGACTCCCAGTGGCGCGACGAGTTGACCATCCCGTGGATCAGCACGACGGGCGGCCCGCTACCGGCGATGCGGTAGATCGCTCGATGTCCGTGCAGCTCGATCTGCCAGGCGTCGAACTGCCGTGGAAAAGCCGGCGTTGCCGCCGGTTCGATGCCGTTCAGCTTCGCACCTCGCCGGCCACCCTACCGGGAGCGCTTTGGCGGGACGGCCTCGAGTGTGCTCATGGGTCACGCCGCTGCAGCGGATTCACCGCCGGGCCTTCGAGCACGGCGCCGTCGACGTCGAAGCGCGAGCCGTGGCACGGACAGTCCCAGCTGCGCTCGGCCGCATTGAACCGCAGCAGGCAGCCCAGGTGTGAGCAGCGCAGCGACACGCGCATGGAGATCACCGCGGTCATCGCGGTAGACGCCCTTCTTGCCGAGACCATCGCGGACGACCCGCGCCTCACCACGCGGGATGCCCTCGACCGAGCCGGCTCCAGGCAGTAGGCGATCGACGAAGAACTCGGCGCCGACCTTCGCGTTCATGCGCGCAAGCTCGGGGGCCGAGCGGAGCGACAGCCGGTTGGGGTCGAAGCGGGCGGCCCAGGGGTTGTCGCGCCCTGCGATCAGGTCGGAGAGGATGATCGCCGCGAACGTCGCGGTGGAGAGGCCCCACTTCATGAAGCCGGAGGCCACGAACAGCCTGGACGAGAGCGGCGTGTACGGACCAATCACGGGCATGTGGTCGTAGGGCATGGGATCCTGCGCCGACCAGCGGTACTCGATCGACGCGACGTCCCAGTGCGCGCGGGCGAACTGCTCCAGATGCTCGTAACGTTCCGGTCGCGCTGCCCGGGCGCCCGTCTCGTGTCCTTCACCGCCGGCAATCAGGAGGTCCTCGAAGGAACGCACCGAACGCGTGGGCGAGCCCGCTGTGATCGACATGCTCTGGGGGAGCGGTCCGCGCACGCGGGCGGCGACGCAGTAGGAGCGCTGGGCTTTGAGCCGCGCGAAATAGAGCCCCCGGTCGAGGATCGGATAGTGGGTGGCGACCACCACCTGCTCGGCGGCGATCGTCCCGCGGGTGGTGCGGATCCTCCAGGGCGTGCCCCCTTCCACGTCCAGTGCGCGGGTGTCCTCGACGACCATCGAGCCCTCGCCATCCACCGCGGCGGCGAGCCCTTGGACGTACAGGACGGGGTGCAGCTGAAGCTGGTCGGCCAACCGCAACGCGCCGTGGACGGGAAACGGCAGATCGACGCTGTCGGTCAAGGTGGTGCCGAGCCCCGCCTGACTCGTTGCGTCGGCTTCCTTCTTGACCGCGTCCAGCTGGTCCGGGTGGGCTGCACAGGTGAGGGCGGGCCGGCGCTCGAGCGCGCATTCGATTCCCTCCGCCTGCACGTGCGCGGCGACCTGCTCCACGCCGGCAAGGCTCGCCTCGGCGTAGACGGCGGCGGCCTCCTGACCGTGCCGGCTCCTGATCTGCGAGTAGATCGTGGCCTGGAGCGCGCTCACCTTCGCCGTGGTGCAACCCGTCACGCCGCCTCCCACCCGCGCCGCCTCGACAACCGCAACGCGAGCGCCCTCTTTCTTCAGCAGCAGGGCGGTCGTGAGTCCGGCGATGCCGCCGCCGAGAATTGCCACATCCACGGACGTGTCCTCGCTCAGGGCCGGGTACCGAGCGTCCTGCCCGGTGCTGAGCCACAGGGAATGGGCGGACGTCGTGGTCACTCGGCGGCGGGGGGTGCGGGCATCGTCGCTTTCACCGGAGCTCGGGCCGGTGGTTACCCGGGAACCGCGGCGGCGACTCGTACATATGTCGAAAGCCCCGGAATCTCTGTTGCGCCCGCGGCTCGCCCTCATGCACGATGGCCGTGTCAGCGCGAGCCGGCCTCCTCGGCACGAACCGCTTTCTCCCCCCACACACGCCACACCTCCCCCGGATCAGCGGCCCGCACGAGCGGGCCGGTGGTCTTTTTGGGCCCGGGTGGTGAGGGCGAAGTGCCTACGGCACGAAGAGCCCTTGCCGCATGAAGACGGCCTCGTCGCCGTCCCCGCACGCCGGCGGGCAGCCGGACCCGAAGCCGGTGCCGTTCGGTCCCGCGTCCTCGACTTCGATCTGCCCGACCTGCCAGGCCGCGCGCTTGGCGTCGAGTACCGCACCGGGATAGAACGCGTTGATGCTGGTGGTCACCTGGCACCTTCCACCCTCGGTCGTGACAGCCGTCGAGATGCACTGGACGGGTATCTCGATGTCCAGGTCCTGCGTCGTCCCGCCCTCGACGAGCGGGCTGCCGTTGTATCTGTCCGTGAGCCGCAGCCCGAATGACACGAGCACCTGACCGGTGTAGTCCGAGAGCGCTCCTCCCGGACAGGCCGCGTTGGTGCCCTGGCACAGCACGTCGCGGACGTTGATCGTCAGCTGCACGTTCGAGTCGTCGGGCGGGCCGGCAGCGCCGATGATCGCCTTCAGCTTCACGGAGCTCACCGATGCGGCGGGGAGCCCGTTCGCGTCTGGAGTGCCGTTGGTGAGAACCCCGGATGCCTGGGTCGGTGGCTTGCAGGACGGATATGCGAGCGGCGCACCGTGTGAGCTGTTGCTGACCGTGCAGGCCTGGTAGGCCGGCACGAGCGCGAAGGTGGCCGGGCTCGCGCCTTTCGGGCGGGGATAGCCGGGCGTCGATCTGGCTCGCCTGGTAGATGTCGACTCGGCCGTCCGAGTCGCCGGGCGTGAGGCTCTCGTCCGTGTCGAAGAAGACTTTCGTCCCATCCTCCGATGCGCCGTCCCAGAAGGCGATGTTGTTGCCGCTGCTACCCGGGCCCGGTGGAGATCAACGTGGTCGCGCCGCCGTAGCGCTCGTAGACGTCGTTCCAGACATCCGTGTCGGCGGCCACGACCTGCTCGTACGTGTGGAAGAACACACGCGCTCCGTCGGTGGAGATCCCGTCGAGCGTGGCGTAGTGCGGGCCGTTGCCCGGGCGCCGAGATGAGCGTCGTAGTCCCTCCCGAGCGCAGATAGACGTCCTGGATCGGCGTGTCGGTGTCAGCTGCGGTCAGCGACTCGGTGGTGTGGAAGAAGACGCGGCTGCCGTCGTAGGACGCCGCGGCGAAGGAAGCCTCGCGCGGTCCGTTGCCGCCCGTCGATATCCAATTGGTCGTCCCGCCCGTGCGCTCGTAGACGTCGAGGCAGGGCTGGGTGGGGTTGCCGAGATCATCCTCGCAGCCGCCGTCGGCGTCGCCGCTCACGAGCGATTCCGGGGTCTCGAGCCAGATCTTGGAGCCGTCTGCGGAGAGGCCGACCATGCTGGCATCGAACGCCCCGTTGCCCCCGTTCGGGCCGATCGACAGGAGCGTGGTGACTCCGCCTGAGCGTTCGTAGGAGTCACGGTTCAAGTCGGTGTCCGAGGGCGTCAGCTGCTCTGTGGTGTCGAAGAACACGCGGCTTGCGTCCTGCGAGTTCCCTCGGTATATGACGTCGTAAGCGCCGTTGCCGTTGATCTGACCGAGCGACACGTGCGTGGTCGTCCCGCCCGCGCGCTTGTAGACGTCGAGCGAGGCGTCGGTGTCGCTGGCGACCAGCACTTCCGGGGTGCGGAAGAAGACGACCGAGCCGTCGGCCGTCGCGCGGGAGAAATCCGCGCCGAACGGGCCTGAGCCACCCGCCGGACCGGTGGACAGGAGCGTAGTCGTGCCCCCTGAGCGCTCGTACACGTCCTTGCGGCTGGTGTCCGTGTCGTCCGCGGTGAGCTGGTCGTACGAAGTGAAGAACACGCGGCTGCCGTCGACCGAGGAGCCGGCGTAGAACGAGTCGATCCCGGCGTTTCCACCTACCGGGCCGGTGGAGACCTGAACGGTGGTCCCGCCGAAGCGCTCGTACACGTCCCATGCGCTGTCGGTGTCGGTGCTCGTCATCTTCTCGGCGGTATCGAAGAAGACGTGCGATCCGTCCGTCGAGACGCCCGTGAAGCGTGCGGCGATGGCGCCATTGCCGCCGGTCGGCCCCGTTGAGATCAGTGTCGTGGTCGCGCCCGACGCGCTCATAGACGTCGGTGGCGGCGTCGGTGTCGGCGCTGACCAGGCTCTCGCCGGTCGTGAAGTAGACGTGTGTGCCGTCCGCGGAGACCCCGCCGAAGGAGGCGTCCTTGGGTCCGTTGCCGCCCGTGGGGCCGGTCGAGACGAGGTCGGTCTGGCTGTGATTCGCGCTCGCCGTGAGCGCCAGCGCACCGAGCAGCGCGACGGACACGATCGCGAACCAAAGCGAGCGTCGTGCAACAGCTCCCCGTCCCTGCACGTGAATCCTCCCACTGTCGGCACCGTTGGCTGGAAAACGGCGCGCCTAGACGACGTGCGGCCGATCGTACCAGCAAACCTGAAACCGGTGTCAAGCTTTTCGACCAATTCGGCCCGGGTGCGAATACTTGATCGGGGTGACTTGACTCTGCTGTCAGCTGTGTGAGAGGGTTGCGCTGGTCCATGGACCATCAAGGAGGGGATATGAGAAAGCTGCTTGGAGTGCTTGTCCTTTCGCTCTTGGCCGCAGCGTTGGTGCCCAGCATGGCACTGGCGACGCATTCGAACGGCCAGGGCCCGGGCAAGGACTTCATTAGCGGGTCGGCGGTGGGTCCTGTTCCGACACCATGTGGAACGCCCCTCGCCCATTTCCACACCAACGGCCAGTCGACGTTGGGTGACGGAGATGCGACGGGCCACTTCTGGACCGACATCGACTTCACGACGCTCCCGGCGGGCAACTGCCTCGGGTTCACTGAAGCCACGTTCGATGGAGACGTCACGTGCGTGCACGCAACGTCACCGACGGGCGCGAGCCCCGGGTTCCCGGAGAACGCGGCTAACTGGGCCGGCGTGATCAACAACGTCGAGCTCAACCCGGGCGGCGTTCCGGGCATTCCCGGCCTGCTGTTCGCCGGAATGGGCATTCTGTCGCGGCACGTGGACAACGGCTCGCCAGGCAAGGGCTCGGACCGCGCAGTTGGGTTCCCGACGCCTGCGCCGCTGTTGAATTGTCCCGTTACCGCCTTCTCGACGAGTCCGATCCATGCAGGGCAACCTCATCGTCCACGATGGGGCAACGGACGCGCCGTAGGTCAAAACCAGTAGCGACGTAAAACCAAGTACGGCCAAGCGCCGCCCCTCTACGGGGCGGCGCTCGCCGCTTAGGGACGGAAATAGAGGCATGGGATTCCAGTTCGAGCAGGGTGCACGGAGGCAGTCGGGCTCGGGTACCGTAGGTCGCGCATGATGGGCCGGCGGGCATCTGTGGCTGCATTGCTGTTGACCGTGCCGCTGATTCTGCTCGGCGGGTGCGGCGGCGACGACGACTCGTCCTCCACCACCTCCTCGGACTCGGCGAACCGACAGCAGGGGACGGCGGAGGCGCAGAACGGCGCCACGGGGGCGACTGGCACCACCAGCCCGCGCCCGAAGCGGACCCCTAAGCCAGGCAAAAGCTCGAGCGGAGGGACCGGCGTGCCAACCCAGCCCGTGCCGACCTCGCCTACGACCTCTCCTCCTGAGACCACTCGAGGAGAAGAAGCCGGCGAAGAAGAAGCCAAGGACATCAAATATCCCAAGCTGGTCGGCCGCGAGTTGGCGAAGCAGGCTCGCGTGGTATGCGGCGCCATACCGCTCGACCAGCTGGTCAAGACCTACAGGCCGAAGAGCAGCAGTCCGGACGACGTGGCCGCGGCTTACGCGGCGAGCTATCCCGCGAGCCTTCGGAAGGCCGTGGCCGCCGGGTGCAAGGCGGGGCTACTTGCATCGCAGTAAAGAGCCTGATGCTAGGATCGACCGCGGCCGGCCAGATGCCGTCCGCAAAGCGGGGGATGAGCGGGAGAGGACCACAGATGCTTGCGGGGAAGCGCTGTTCTGCGCGTACGCATGCCGCATCACGCAGGCTGAGCCTGTGCACGGCTTTGATGGTCTCGGCGCTGTGGCTGTGGCCTGCGCTGGCACTCGCATGTCCACCCGTGTTGAAGTCCGTGACCGTCCAGCCGAACACGACTCATCCGCTCGCGGTGTGGGGGCTCCCCCAGAATGTGTCCACGCAGTTCATCCAGACCTCCCGTTCCCCGGAGGTCGACCAACAATGGCTACTTCCCGACCCTCGTGACCTTCAACACGCTCGGCGGGACCGATACGCAGTTCCTCGATCCGATCAACTTCGCGCCCGGCACCTACTACCTCCACGTCGCGGCCCACGACTCGCGATGCAACGGCAAGACGTGTCCGGTGGTCGAGTTCTCCGAGGTCATGTCGTTCGAGGTCGGACAGGTGACCGCGCCGGCGGCCGCGGTGTCGAGCTCGCTGAGCGCTCCGGCCGTCCACACGTCGGCCGTCAGCTGCACCAGCACCGGCCCGGGCGGCGGGGGCCTTCCGGACACGACCGGCGGACCGGGTCCCGACAAGATCAGGCCGCTGCAGAACCTGAGCTTCGCGCCCGTGCAGGACATCGACAAGCTGTTCGTGAGAGCTCGCATGAGTGAGCCCGGAACCTTGAGGGCCGGCGCCACCGTGAGCGTCGGCGGCGCCTCGAAGGTGTACCGGTTCAAGGCCGTGTCGCGATCGGTTCGCGCGAATCGGTTCACGAAGCTACGGCTGAAGCTTGCGAAGAAGAAGCTCAAGGCGGTGAAGCGGGCGCTCAAACAGCGCAAACGGCTCAAGGCCAAGATCACGGTCACCGCAACGGACAAGGCGGGCAACAAGCGTTCGCAGAAGGCGACGATCCGCCTCAAGAACTAGACGCAGCCCTCTGGCAGGGGGAGAGGTTGACTACACAAGGCTGGCAGGGCGAAGGGTTACGGTGGCGCATGGCGCGACAGCGGTCCACTGGAGCGATCCTGATCGTTGCGGGCCTGCTCGCGCTCATGTCCGCCGCGTGGGCCTCGCAGGCGCGTGCCGACAGCCGGCCGAACGTCCTCTTCATCGTGACCGACGACCAGCGCCTCGACGGCACGATGGTGATGATGCCGAAGACGCAGCAGTGGTTCAAGACCGGCGGTGAAGTGGCTCCCGGTGACCCCTTCGTGGGTGGTACGGCGTACTCGAACGGCGTCGCCACCACGCCGCTCTGCTGTCCCTCGCGAACGAGCATCTTCACTGGTCAGTACCCGCACACCCACGCGACGCGCCAGAACGACGGAGGCGCCAACTTCGACGCGAACTGGCCGAACAGGTCGCTGCAGGCCTATCTGAAGGGGGCCGGCTATCGCACCGGAATCGTGGGCGAGTACTACCCGGCCTGGCCGCGGTTCGACACCGCCACCGAGGCGACGCCGCCACCCTTCTGGGACGACTGGTCGCTCACGTCGAACTCGGGCTACGCGGGTGTCGAGGTGAACGAGAACGGCATGCGGAAGTGGGTGTGGCGCTACGAGAGCGACTACATCGGCGACCGCGCGGAGCAGTTCCTGAACACCGCCGCAGACGAGCCCGGCGATCCGCCATGGTTCCTGTACATCACTCCGCGCGCGCCTCACGGTCCGCACCGTCCGGCGCCGAGATACGAGAACGCCGTCGTGCCGGCTCTCGACGAGTCCAATCCTGCCTACTTCGAGAAGGACCGCCGGGACAAGCCGCGCTGGGTGGCCACCGCCCGCAACGACTCGGACACGTTCAAGCGCCAATGGAAGGCCTACCTGCGCACGCTGCCCTCGGTGGACGACATGATCGACCGTGTGATGCGCAAGCTGCACAGTTTCGACAACGGCCAGGAGGAGCGCAACACGCTGGCGATCTTCACCTCCGACAACGGCTACATGTTCGGCGAGCACGGCCTCGACATCAAGGAAAAGCCTTATCTGGAGTCGATCGAAGTGCCCTTCTACATGCGCTGGCCCGATGGAAACGTGCTCCGGAACTACCAGGACGACATCCACCTGGTCGGCAACGTCGACATGGCTCCCACGGTGATCGACGCGATCAACCGGTCCCAGCCGGACGATGCCGACATCGCCCCGGTCGAGCCCATGGAGGGACTGCTCGCTGCTCGACCCCGGGCAGATCGTTCGCTCGCGCATGCTGACCGAGCACTGCGGCTTCGGGCCCGGCGTGGCTGCGAGCGGACGCGACTTCACCCCCGGCACTCCGCTCAGCTGGGCGAGCATCCACACGTTCCGCTTTCAGTACGTCGAGCACTACAAGACAGGCAACAACGTCGGCACCGGATGCCTGACGGGCCCCCGGGAGACCGACTTCAGCGACATCCGGTACCGCGAGTACTACGACCTCCAGAACGATCCGCACCAGACGAACAACCTGCTGGCCGACGATGACCCGGACAACGACCCGCCCGTGGACGTGCTGCACGCCGAGCTCGAGAAGGACCGGACCTGTGCGGGCGCCGATTGCGTGCCCAGGCCCAGTCGCCCGCTCGAGGTCCCCGTCGAGGTGACGATCACCAACGGCCCGGATGACCCCAGCGGCGACACCACGCCGACCTTCAAGTTCACGTCGGATCGTCCGGCGCTCGCGACCCAGTGCCGGTGGGCGCTGCGCACGCAGCTCGCATCGGCCCCTTGGACCTTCTGCGAGACGCCCCTTCACGATCCCGTCCGGGATCTCGGCCGGCGACGAGTACGGCTTCTCCGTAAGGCAGATCGGCGAGCTGAACACGGACTCCGAGGACTATTTCTGGCATGCCGAGGCGGCCCCGGACACGCACATCACCGGCATGCCGAGCAAGCTGGCCACCACCACGACCGCCACCTTCGACTTCGCCGCCACGCAGCTCGGCAGCGGCTTCCGGTGCAAGCGCGACGGGCTCGCGGAGACGATCTGCGACGCCGGCACGATCACCTACACGGGGCTCGCGCAGGGGCCTCACCACTTCGAGGTGTACGCCGTGAACGGCTCGGGCACGGAGTCCGTGGCCGCCACGTACGACTGGTCGATCGACTCGATCGCGCCCGATACGCAGCCGATCCAGCCGCTGGCTTCCTCCTCGCCCCACCGCAGCAGCGTCTCCTTTGCGGTCACCTGTGCGCCCGCTCTCAACGCGCCGTGCTCGGACGGCACCGACTCCCGCGACGTCCTGTTCGAGTGCAGGCTCTACGAGGGCACCTCTCCGCCTCCAGACGCGCCGCCCTTCGACGGGTGTGGACAGCCCAGCTCGAACCTGGGCCTCGGCGGAAATCGCGAGGTCGAGAAGACCTACACGGGCCTCGAGAGCAACACCACGTACACGTTCGAGGCTCGCACGATCGATCCGTCCGGCAATGCGGGACCCGTCAGGAGCCGGCAGTGGACCACTTCCGCGCTTCAGGACTTTGCCACCACCCCCGATACCGGCTGGCCGGAGATAACGGTCGGCAGCGTGGTGAAGGCGATCGTGTCGGACGGCGGCGGAGGATTCTTCGTGGGCGGTGACTTCTCGAGGGCCGGTACGACCGCTCAGGACTTCGCTCGCACGGACCTGCTGCACGTGACAGGCGGCGGAGCCGTGGACCCGGCCTGGGACCCCGCCACCGACGCGGGCATCGTGAACGCGATTGACCCTGCAGGACGGCGTGCTGTACGTCGGCGGCAGCTTCACCAAGATCGACGGGAACGATCGCCATCGGATCGCCGCGATCGATGCAGGAACCGGCGAGGTGATCGGCAACTGGGCGCCCGCCATCGACGATGGTGAGGTCAGGTCGCTCGCGATCGGCTTGCCGATGAGGATCGGCGACGCCGTGAACACGATCTACGCCGGCGGCACGTTCCGCAGCATCGCGGGGACGAGCCACCGGAAGGTGGCCGAGATCAGCCTGGCGGCCGGGACGACCGGCGCCAATGCGTGGGATCCGGCCCTCCTGGCGGGCAACGTCAACGCGCTGGCCGTGAACGAGCGGTACGTCTACGTGGGCGGCGAGAGCATCTCGTCGGTCGGCGGCGACACCAGGAGCCCGACGCTGCGGGAGATCGAGCGCACCCCGGATGCGCACGCAACGGACTGGGTCCCGGACCCCCGCACGGCCAACGGAAACAGGGGCGTCGTGCACTCGCTGGAGCTGAGACCCAGCCTGCTGGGCGGGCTCGGCACGCTGTACGTGGGCGGGCTGTTCGAGAGAATCGGCGTCCCCTTCACCCCGGGCGACCCACAACCCACACGTTCGCGCGCAGCCGAGGTGAACCTGGCCGACAACGGCAGCGTGACGGGCTGGAACCCCTCGTTCACGATGACCGGCGACCCGGGAAGCGTGAGGGATTTCGTCCCGCTCTACTGCACGGCAGATGGTGAGAATCCGCAGGACGATCCGACCTGCGCCACGATCGCGGGAGGGAGCTTCGACAGCGTCGGAGGCGCATCTCGCACACGACTCGCGGAGACCGATCGCGCGAGCGGCGCGGCACACGATTGGAACCCGGCCGCCGACGGCGCGGTATTCACGGCGATGTGCTCGCCCGTCTCCAATCGATGTGACATCGCGGGCAATCGCATGCTTGCCGTCGGTGGCCAGTTCGCGAACGTCGGCGGCGTGAGCCGTAGCCGCCTGGCGTTCTTCAGGGCTCCCTGAACCGGCAGGTTCGGGGCGGCGATTGCCGGGTACCAGATCGAAATGGTTCGCGATCTATTGCTGCTGCCCGGCGTGCCGGGACGTCTCGTGCGCGACATCGGCGAGTTGAAGGAGCTCGTTCGTGAGCTGCTTCGGACCGAGAACGAGCTGACGCAGACATCCGCGTCGATGAATCGCAAGGTCTCGGCCCTCGATACGGCCAACGACCGGCTCGCGCAAGCTCTCGAGGAGCTGCGCGGCTTCAACACCAAGCTGGACCGGCTGGATGCGCGGATCGAGCGGATCGAACATGAGATACGCCTCGTGCGCACCGCCACGGATGAGATCAAGGAGCTCGTTCCGGACCTCGGCCGCGGGCCCCTGGCGAAAGCGAAAGACGTCCTCACCGGCGAATGAGGGCGCCGGACGAGCGCCTTCGCCTGGTCAGCTGGAACATCGCCGGGAGAGTGCGCAGGCAGCCTGAGCAGGCTGCCTGCCTGCACGATGCCGGGGCCGACGTGCTGTGCCTGCAGGAGGTCCGCGCCAGCACGCTTGCGCCGTGGACACAGGCGCTTCGCGAGCTCGGCTACGCACACATCGAGCACGCGCCGCTCGACCTGGAGGCCCAAGTTCGGCGTCCCTTGGCAGTGCTCACGGCATCCAGGGTCGCGATGTCGGCACTCGACCTGCCGGTCGTCCCGTGGCCCGAACGCGTGCTGGCAGTGCGCCTCACGCACCCGGCACTCGAGATCGTGAACCTGCACTCGCCGATCAGCCCCAGCCCGCAGCTCGCGAAGGTCCGTACGCACGAGGCGGTTCACGAATACCTGGCGCGCGGAGGGGATGTTCCGCGAATCCTGTGCGGGGACCTCAACACGCCGCGCAAGGAGCACGCCGACGGAGAGGTATGGACGTTCGCCAGGTCGAAGCACGGGAAGCTGCGACCTGAACGCGGCGAGCGCTGGGACCGCGCGGAGCTGGCCCTGATCCGCGGGCTCGAGCCGCACGGCTATCGCGATGCGTTCAGGGCGCTGCACGGGCCCGGCCGGCGCGCGCTCAGCTGGGTGTGGCCTCGATGGGGCGGCGGATACCGGCTCGATCACCTGATCGCCTCCAAGGGCGTGGCGGTCCCCCTCTGCGAATACGAGCACGGCTGGCGGGAGCAGGGACTGTCCGATCACGCCGCCTTGATCGCGGACCTGGTCGTGCCGTTCCAGCCCGTTGTTTCCTGACGGAGCCCACCGCAACTTTCCCGTGGGGGGCGTTTTTCGGGTTCGAGCCACCTCGAGGAGGAGAACGTGAGCCGTCCCGTAACGCTGCTGTTCGTCTCGCTTGCCACGCTCGCCTGTGGCGCGCCGGTCGCAGTGGCCGCCAGCGCGCCGGCGGCCAGTACCGGCAAGGCCAGCGCCGCCCCCCAGACGGCCACCGTCAGTGGGACCATCAATCCGCGTGGCGTGCCGACCGCCTTCTACTTCAGGGTCGGTCTCACGAAGGCATACGGGGCGCGCACACCTACGACCGATGCCGGCTCCGGCACCACCGGCCGGCTGGTCTCGGCGGCCCTGAGTGGTCTCCGGCCGAACTCCACCTATCACTACCAGCTCGTGGCCTTCAGCACCGCGGGCACCACGCGCGGTGCGGACCGTACCTTCAAGACGCCTCAGGTCCCCACGACCCTGACGTTCTCCGCCACGCCGAACCCGGTCGTGTACGCCGGCCTCGTGTCGATCACCGGCTCGCTCGCGGGTCCGGACGTGGCGGGCAAGAAAGTCGCGCTGGAGAGCAACCCATTTCCCTTCGGCGGCCCGTTCCAGCAAATCGGCAACACGGTCCTGACTTCACCGCAGGGCGGCTACAGCTTCGTCGTGTCCGCGTCCATCACCTCGCAATTCCGCGTCGTCAACCAGTCGAAGCCGGGGGTTGTGAGCCCGGTCCTGACAGCGAACGTCGCGCTCGCCACGACGCTGCGCGTGCGCCGGCCTCGTCGCGCCGGCGGCCGCTTCCGATTCTCGGGCAGAGTGACGCCCGCGCGCGTCGGCAACGCCGTGCTGATCCAGCGCCGGACAAAGCGGCGCTGGAAGACGGTCAGCCTCACGCTGACCCGGGCGAGGACGGCCGCGTCCTCGGGCTTCTCCAAGCGGTTGCGCCTGCGCCGCGCCGGCCGGTATCGCGCCGTCGTCAGGACCACCGGTGGCGACTACGTGGACGGCAAGAGCCGCAGCGTGCGGATCAAGCGGCGCCAGCTGCGTTGACGAAGCCGGACTGGGCCCCGGTCAGTCGCCCGCCAGGGCCTCGGCGAGCTCGGCTCGGGACATCTTCGAGCGACCCGGGATCTTGGCGTCCCGCGCTCGCTCGAGAAGCTCCTCACGGGTGAGGTCCTCGAGCTCTGCGTCGCCGTCGCGATCCTCGCGCGGCGCCCGCCCGTCCTCGACGTTCCGGAGCGTGCGCTCCAGCGCCTCCATCAGGTCGGGTACCCGGCTCGGCTCGGGTTCCGGCCGCGGGGCCTCGATCTGCCGGCCCTTGCGCTTGCGATCGATGATCTGCTTCAGCCGCTCGCGATAGCAGTCGGGGTATGCCTCCGGATTCCAGTCGGTGGACAGCTCCTCGATGATCGCGACCGCTCGATCGACCGCCTGCTTGGTGGGCTTCTTGCCGCCCGTCGGGATGCCGCGCGTCGGGCGGACCTCGTCGTGGAAGAGCATCGTTGACAGCGCGAGCGCGCCCTCGCGGACTCTCACCGCCACCAGGTACTCCTTCGTGCGCATCACCACACGGCCCAGCGCCACGCGTTCGGTCCGGCTCATGACCTCGACGAGCAGCCGGTAGGCGCGCAGCGTTCCCTCGCTGTCCCCCGCGGGCGCGAGGTAGTAGGGATGGTCGTAGTAGGTGGGATCGATGTCCGCCATGTCCACGAACGCCTCGATGTCGATCGTGCGCGTCTTGCGGGGCTGCACCGAAGCCAGCTCCTCGTCCGTCAGCACCACCTGCTTCCCGTTGAGGTCATACGCGCGCGCGACCTCCTCCCATGTGATCTCTCTGTCTTCCTTCGAGCAGAAGCGACGCTGCTCGATGCGCGCCTTGTCCTTCTCGTGGAGCTGGTGGAAGTGGTAGTCGAGGTCCCGCGCCGCGCTCACCATCTGCACCGGGACATTGACCAGCCCGAAGCTCAGCGATCCGGTCCAGAGCGCCCGCATGCTCAGGCCCTCGCCTTGGATTTGCGGGAGCCCGAGGAGCGGCCCGAGCTGCGCTTCCGGCCGTCCGGCTTGCCGAGGCTCGCCTCCAGCGCCGCGGCCAGGTCATCGCCGTGCGCGGGCTCCTCCTGCTCGACGAGGTCGATCTCCTTGCCCGCGGCCTTGCGCTTGATCAGGTCCAGAACGGCCTCGCGGTACGTGTCCTCGTAGCGCTCGGGCTCGAAGCCCTCACCGAGGGAGTCGACCAGCCGGTTCGCCATCTCGATCTCGCGCTTGGACGGGCTGCGGCCGGCGCCCTCGGGCGCCACCTCGCTGCCCGCGACGACCTCGTCGTGGAAGCGCAGCGTGTGCAGCGCGATCACGTCGTCCAGCGCGCGCAGGGCGGTCAGGTACTCACGGTCGTGGAAGGAGAAGCGCCCGATCCCGGCTCTGCCACTGCGTCGCAGCGCCTCGTGCAGCAGGCGGTAGGCGTCCTGGTGGTCGCGCGATCCCACGTAGTAGGTCTTCTCGAAGAAGATCGGATCGATCTGCGCGGCGTCCACGAACTCCTCGATGTGGACGACCTTGCCGCGGTCTCCGGCGGCAGCCTTGATCTCCTCCTTCGTGAGCACCACGTATTTGCCGGCGCTGACCTCGTATCCCTTGACGATCTCCTTGAACGGCACCTCACGCTCTTCCTTGGGACAGATGCGGCGGTGCTCCACGGCAGCGCCATCCGCGGCGTGCACCTCGCGAAAGTGGATCGACTTTGACTCGGTCGCCGAATAGAGCTTGATCGGGACGTTCACCATCCCGAACGTGATGGTCCCGTTCCAGATCGACTTGGGCATGCTCTCCAACTACCCACCGCAGTCCGTTGTCGAACCGCCGCCGCGCGTGAGTGGGGCTGCGCTCCGTCCGAGCGGCGTCCTAGGTTGCCGAACGAGTGTTCGATTCTCGTGCCGATCCCGTCACCGCCGGCACACCGGCGTGGCTCGAAGAGCTCAATCCCGAGCAACGTGCGGCCGCCACGCATCCCGGCGGCCCCCTGCTGATCCTCGCCGGCGCGGGCACGGGCAAGACCACCACGCTGTCCGCGCGCGTGGCCTGGCTGGTCTCGGAGGGCGTCGCGCCGGGGCGCATCATGCTGCTCACCTTCACGCGCCGCGCGGCGCGGGAGATGCTGCAGCGCACCCGTGCCTTGGTGCCCATGCCCGAGGGCTCCGGCGGCGTGCTCGGGCGGGACCTTCCACTCGGTGGCGCATCTCTTCCTGCGCGTGCACGCGTCGGCGCTGGACCTGGCGCCCGGCTTCGGGGTGCTCGACGCGGGCGACGCGGCCGACCTGATCGACCTGATCAGGGAGGAGCACGGCCACGCTCAGCGCAAGCGCCGCTTCCCGAAGAAGAGCACGCTGCTGGACATCTACTCGCGCACGGTCAACGCCCAGCAGCCGCTCTCCGGCGTGGTGGCCGAGAGCTTTCCCTGGTGCGAGGAGCACGTCGAGGCGATGGCCGCGCTGTTCAAGTCCTACACCGCCCGGAAGCGCGTGCTGGGTGTGATCGACCTCGACGACCTGCTCCTCTACTGGCGCGCGCTGGCCGGAGACGAGCTGATCGGCCCGCACATGGCGGGCACCTTCGACCATCTGCTGATCGACGAGTATCAGGACGTCAACGGCCTTCAGGTCGACATCGTGCGCGCCCTGCGCGGCGAACGCAGGGACGTGACCGCCGTGGGCGACGACTTCCAGGCCATCTACGGGTGGCGGGCCGCCTCCGCCGAGCACATCCTCCGGTTCCCTGATCACTTCCCCGAGGCGGCGGTGGTCACGCTGGAACGCAACTACCGCTCGACGCAGCCGGTCCTCGACGTGGCCAACGCGGTGGCCGCGCAGGCCAGCCGCGCGTTCCCCAAGCAGCTCCGCGCCGGGCGCGAGCACGGCACGAGACCGGAGCTGATCTTCTGCCGCGACGAGGCCGCCCAGGCCGCCGAGGTGTGCGAGCGGGTGCTGGAGGCGCGCGAGCAGGGCATGGACCTGCGCGAGCAGGCGGTGCTGAGCCGCACCTCACACGACACGGATCTGCTCGAGCTGGAGCTCACGCGGCGGCGCATCCCCTACGTCAAGTACGGCGGCCTGCGTTACCTGGAGGCGGCCCACGTCAAAGATCTGATCGCGCTGCTGCGCCTGGCCGACAATGCGGCCGACGAGATCTCGTGGTTCCGCGTGCTGCAGCTGCTGGAGGGCGTCGGGCCCGCAACCGCGCGGCGAGCGCTCGACGTGCTGATGGCCGCTCCGGATCGTGACCGCCTGTCCTCGTGGCCGCGCGCACGCGAGCGGCTCCCTGCTGCCGCCCGTCCGGCGGCGGACCGCGTCGTCACGGCCCTGCGGGAGACGGCCATGGAGATGGGGGCCGGGCTGCGCGCCGAGCGGCTGCGTGACGCATTGGCTCCGCTGATCGAGACGCGCTATCCGGACGGCGCCCTCCGCCTGCAGGACCTCGAGCAACTGGTGGCGGCGGCGCGCGAGTCGAGCGCGGAGTTGCGGCACTTCGTCGGCGAGCTGGTGCTCGACCCACCACAGTCGAGCGCCGACCTGGCCGGTCCGCCGCACCTGGACGAGGACTATCTGGTGCTGTCCACCGTCCACTCCGCCAAGGGCCTCGAATGGCATGCCGTGCACGTGCTGGCCCTGTACGACGGCAACTTTCCGGCCGACATGGCGGCCGGGTCGGAGGACAGCATCGACGAGGAGCGCCGGCTCCTGTACGTCGCGATGACTCGCGCGCGGCGGCAACTGCACCTGTACGTGCCGGTGCGCTACTACCACCGGCCGAGGCCACCCGACGACGCCCACGGCTACGGCAGGGCGTCCCGCTTCCTGACCGACGAGGTGCAGGAGCTCTGCCACGTGGTGCGCCCCGCGGAGGCGTCGCCACGTTTTGGCGCGGTCGGCGGAGAGCCACGCCGGGTCACCGTCTCGGTCGACTCCCTGTTCCAGTAGCGGCTCGTTCGCCGGACCACCGCTCCGTCGGGGCCACTCGCTATGGATACATGGGAATGGACGACGGATGAACCGGTCCGGATCGAGCGTGGCGGTCTATCTCGGGGTTGCCGGCGGAGCGCTGGTGTGCGTCTCGCTCTTTCTGCCCTGGTACGACTTCCTCGGGGAGAACGTCACGGCTTTCGAGACCTACGCCAGAGGCGACGTCTACCTGGCCGCGCTTGGCTTCACCGGCATCGTCGTCGCGATCGTGAACCGCACGCGCCGGTCGCAATCGTTCCCGCTCGTGATGGGCTTGCTCGGCGGGCTGACGCTCGGCGGGCCTCTCCTGCTGCGCCTCGAAGCCGGCTTCGGCAAGGCGGCCAACGACGCGATCGCCGTCGGCTGGTACGTCAACCTGCTGGGCGCCGCCCTGATGTGCGCCGCGGCGGTCACGGCCTTTCGGACGGCCCGCGCCTGACCGTCGCATCCGCGACCGCCTCGCCTGGCTATTCCGCGAATTGCGAGTGCTTGATCAGCGTGCCGAACATCAGCCGGCGATCCAGCAGCTCCGCTCGTGTGCCGGGATGGGACTCGGCCTTGAAGAGGTCGTACGACGACTGCTTCATGTTGTGCCGCGGGTACCGCTCGACCACCGACGCGACCGTTTCGGGCGCCAGCTCCCAGTGCCGTAGCCCGATCACGTCGACGCCCGCTCCGGCCTGCAGCAGCTGCGCCTCGGGCCCGTGCTCGGGGGAACTCGAGTGTTCAGGTGGAGGCTGATCGCGTCCGCGAGAGTCGAGCACCGGTGTGCCGGCCATCCCCGCTCGCGCGCCCAATCCGTGGCAATGAGCCCCGCCCGTGCCCCGAAGCACGGCATCGGAGCGTAGTCGCGGTAACGATCGGTCAACGCCAGGTCGTGGAGCATCGACGCGACATACAGGAGCTCCGGATCCGGGTGGAGCCCATCGCTCTCGCCGAGGATCGTTCCCCACACAAACGTGCGAAAACAGTGGTTGACCAGCATCGGGGACGAGGCCTCGCGGCAGAGTTCCTCGGCCTCCCGCGCGATGCCCGTGTCCGGGATCGTCAAGCGGTCCACGTCGAAGGCGAAGGCACGAGGGTTTCGCAGCCCGAGCCGCTGGCGGACCTGGGCCGGCGCCGTCCTCAGGAACACGAGCGCGGCCGCGCCGATCTCGCGCGCCCGCTCTCGACGTGACATCCGCCCGCCGTTCGCTTCGGCCCACGCGAGCGTTCCGAATCTCGCGCCCCTGGTGCTCATGCGTGCAGCTTGTCCGACCACGCGATCACTTGCAATGACTAATTGCGGTCGGTTTCTGCCAACAGCTCACGAAGCGCACCCACGCCGACGTTGCCGCCCGTGCACATCAGGGCGACCGTCCTCCCGGCCAGCCGCTCGTGGAGCTGCAACGCCGCTGCCAGCGGCGCCGCGCCGGCCGCCTCGACCAGGTTCCGCGTCTTCTCGATCATGAGGATCATCGCGCGGCGCAGGTCCTCATCGCTGACCAGGACGAACTCGGTCAGCATCTGCCACAGGATCCGCTGGGGCAGGTCGAAGGCCGTACGGGTCGCGAGGCCCTCGGCGAAGGTCTCCATCCGCGCTTCCATGAGGGCTCGGGCCTTCCACGACCGATATGCAGCGGGGGCGGCCTCCGATTGCACACCGATGATCTCGACTCCCGGTCGTATCGCCGCGGCCACCACACAGGCGGCCGCAGCGCCGCTGCCGCCGCCCACCGGGACCACGATCGCCTCGATCGAGGGCTGCTCCTCCAGGATCTCGAGCGTCGCCGTACCGACACCCGCGATGAGATCGGCCTCGTTGCCGGCATGCACGTACCGAAGACCACGAGCCTCGGAAAGCCGCTCGCAATGCTCGCGTGCATCGTCGAAGTCGCGCCCCACGAACTGCACCTCGGCACCGAGGCCCTGCATCGACTCGACCTTGACGGGGTTGGCGCCTTCGGGCACGCAGATCGTCGCCGGCACGTCGAACAGGCGCGCCGCATAGGCGACTGACTGACCGTGGTTGCCCGTCGAGGCGGCGGCGACGCCGCGCGCGCGTTCGTCGGGGCCGAGCTGCGATATCAGGTTGATGCCGCCGCGAATCTTGAAGACTCCGATCGGCTGGTGGTTTTCGTGCTTGACCCACACCTCGGCCCCGACGAGCTCGTCCAGGCCTGGATACCTGTAAAGCGGCGTGGGGGATAGATAGGGGGCGAGGCGCTCGCGCGCCTCGAGGACGTCCTCGATGTTCGGCATTTGCATGGCCTCCTTCCTTTATAAGGGAGGGCGATGGAAAGCTCTGAGGAGAACGATCTCTATGGGCTGCCGCTGGCGGACTTCACGAAGGCCCGGGACGAGCTCGCCCGGCGTCTGCGGCGCGAAGGCCGGCGAGACGACGCCGAGGCCGTCAAGGCGCTCCGCAAGCCGACCGTCGCCGCCTGGGCGCTGAACCAGCTCGCGCGGCGGCGCCCTGGCGACGTCGAGCGGTTGCTCGCGACCGGCGAGCGGCTGCGCGAGGCGCAGGAGGCACTGCTCGCGGGCGGCGATCGCGTGCGCTCTTCAGCGGGCGTCCGCGGAGGAGCGTGAGATGGTCGACAAGCTCACGCGCGACGCCACCGCGGTCGCGGGCGAAGCCCGTACCTCTGCCACGGGGTCGCTCGAGGAGCGGATTCGCGGCACCTTGCGGGCGGCGGCCCTGGACCAGCAGACCGCGGACGAACTGGCGGCCGGGCGGCTGCTTCACGAGCGGGAGGCCGCGGGCCTCTTCGGAGGTGCATCGGTCGAGACTGCATCGCCGCGAAAGGCGGCGCCTGCAACGCGCCCCCGAGGCCGCGGCGGCACGCGCAAGGCATCCGGAAAGGCACCGGAAAGGCAGCCGCCCAGCGCCGGCAGGCCGAGCTGGAGCTGGCGGCGAAGAGGGCGGAGGAGCAGGAGGCGAAGCGCGCGCACGCCCGCGCGATCAAGGCCGCCGACCGCGCCGGCCGCCAGGCCGACGGCGCCGCGGAGCGGGCCGACGCGGCGAGGGAGCGAGCCGAGGAGGCCCGCGCCGCCCTCCGCGCAGCCGAGCGGCAGGAGCGGGACGCCGCCAAGGCCTACGACCGGGCGGTGCAGGCCGTCGCCGCGGCGGAGAAGAAGATTGGCTCAGGCGGCGACCGGTAGGCGCGCGCTCAGGTCATACGTACCCGGCTCGATCCGCGCGGTCCTGCGGCGATAGGTGCTCCACAGCCACGGCCACTGGCTGGGGTCGTTGCCGTGCTCGTCGACGTACCAGTTGGTGCAGCCGGTATGCCACACGCTGTCCGCAAGCGCGGCGCGCAGCTCCCGGTCGAACGCATCGGCCGTCTTCCGGCGGACCTCGATCCGGCGCGCATCGGCCCGCTCGAGCTCGCGGAGCGCCGCGATCACGTGGGTCATGCCCGCCTCGATCGTGTAGATCACCGAGCCCGTGCCCCCGTTCGTATTCGGCCCGTACAGCAGGAACATGTTCGGGAAGCCCGGCACGCTCATGCCGAGATACGCACGCGGCACCGGTGCCCACTCCTCCGAAAGGGTGTGGCCCTCGGCCCCGAGCACCTCCATCGGCGCGACGAAGCCATGGCTCTGGAAGCCGGTCGCCAGGATGAGCACGTCTGCCGCGCGCTCACGGCCGTCCTCGGTGCGGATGCCTCCCGGGGTCACCTCGGCGATGCGGTCCGTGACGAGCTCCACGTTCGGCTTCGCGAGCGTCGGATACCAGTCGTCCGTCAGCATCAGCCGCTTGCACCCGAGCTCGTCGCTGGGGGTCACCTTGCGCCGGAGCTCCGGATCCGTGATCGTCTTGCTGATCTGGCGGCGGGCCGCGGCGCGGAAGGGTGCGAGCAGCCAACGGTGCCTGGTCATCCCCGCGGCGCCGAGCTCCATGAAGGCGAAGATCGCCGCGCGATCGAGCCGTTGCAGGAGCGGGAAGCGTTCGAGCAGGCGCTGGGTGCGCGCCGAGTAGGTGAAGTCCATCCTTGGGAACGTCCATCCAGGCGAGCGTTGATAGACGTCCACCGAGCTGACGATCGGCTGAATTGCGGGCACGACCTGGATCGCGCTGCAGCCTGTCCCGACCACCGCCACGCGCTTGCCGGTGAGCTCCACGTCATGCCGCCACTCGCCGGTGTGGAACGCGGGCCCGTCGAAGCTCTGAAGGCCCGCGATCGGCGGCACCTTGGGCACCGAGAGCTGGCCACAGGCCGTGATCAGGATGTCGGCCTCGTGGTCGCCGGCGCTCGTCTCCAGCACCCACCGGCTGCGCTCCTCGCTCCATCGCGCACGCTTCACCTCGGTGCTGGTGCGGATCCGGTCGCGCACGCCATGGCGCTGTGCCACGTCCTCGAGATAGGCCTGGATCTCGGCCTGCGGCGCGTAGCGGCGCGACCAGCGCGGGTTCGGCTCGAACGAGAACTCGTAGAGGTGCGAGGGCACGTCGCAGGCAGCGCCGGGATAGGTGTTGTGGTGCCACACGCCGCCAATTCGCTCACCGCGCTCGAAGAGAGTGACATCCTCATAGCCCGCGCGGCGCAGCATCACGGCCGCCCCGATGCCGCCGAAGCCGCCGCCGACCACGGCGATGGAGCGCGACCGTCCTTCGTTCGGTGCGTGGCGGTGGGGGGGAGACGTGGTCGTGCTCACGTCCCAGACCTTACCCCGGTCGCTGTGGGAGGGGACCGGGTGTCAGGCTCAGCCGCCGGCTAAGCGGCGTCGGCGCGCAGGTGTTCGGCCGGCCGCTCGCGGGCCGGTGGAGGTGTGGACGAGCGCGATCCCGCAGGCTGCGGAGTCGCCGCTTCGTCTCCGCGGAGCTCGCGCGCCAGGTCGTACACGTGAGTGCCGACCTGCGCGACAGTGTTTGCGGCCTTCGCCAGGTCATCGAGCGTCCGGCGCAGCTCAGACGACTTGGCTTCGGGCTTGATCTCCCGTACGTAGAGCACAAAATTCCCCTGACGCGCGCCGGAGGCGTACTCGAACTCGATCGCGCCCCAGTCGCCGCCGGCAGTTCGGCGCCGGCGCTCGTCCAGCACCACCTCGAATGCCTTCACCCAGCGGTCGTCCACGCCGTCGTTCGTGCGGACGCCGAGCGCGTCGCCGAGGGGGACGACCGTCTCCCACTCCACCTGGATGCCGTAGCTCTTGCCGGCGTCGCTCACCATGGGGTCTTTTATCGGCAGTACCTGGGAGATCCGAAGCCCGATTTCCCGCGTTGAAAGCCATTTTTCTCGGATCATCGGTGGACCGGCGGGCCGGCAGGCCTAGGATCAATGGTGCCCGCATGACCCACGACGAGCCCAGGAACACCTCGCCACCCACGCGGCGGCCCCTCAGCGCCACACCTGTCACGACTGCGATCACCCCTCCCGAGACGGCCGCGCCGACGCATGATGATCCGATCGACGAGGTGATCGCGCAGAGCTTCCCGGCGAGCGACCCACCGCCGTGGTGGGCCGGCCGAGGATGATCGGGTCCCCGACCATCTGACTAGACGTCGGTTTCAATCGAGGCTCGGCCGTGGGCGATTTCGCCCCGACCTGCCGATAGCCATTTTCATGCGCGCCCGCCCTGGCATCCTCGTCGCGATCCTCGCAACCGTCGCGCTGTCCATCTGCCCAGCGCCGGCGCCGGCTGCCACCGGCCCGTGCCGGCCCGACGGCACGGGTCCAATCTGCCGGATCTGGAAGGCGAAGGTCGTGGAGGTCAACGATGGAGACACGATCGATGTGGACATCGACGGCGACGGGAGCCGCCGCCGCTTCTCGATCCGCTTCATCGGAGTCCAGGCCATGGAGCAGACGCGCTACAGCCGCAATCCGGCCAAGCGCCGCGGGCGATGCCATGCGTTGCAGGCGACCAACCTCGTTGAGCGCCTGGTGAAGTTGGGACGTCGCCGGGTGCGTCTCAGCGCCCAATCGCCGCGCAAGGACAGTATGGGGCGGCTGTTCCGCTCCGTGGCCGTGAAGATCGGTGGCCGCTGGCAGGACATAGGAGAGACGGAGATGGCCCAGGGGGCGACGTTGTGGATGCACGTCGCCAACGAGACCGCCTGGAACCGCCGCTACAACTCACTCGGACAGGAAGCGGCACGACGGCGCATCGGCCTCTGGAACCCTGCGACCTGCGGCGACGGCCCGAGCCAGAACGTGCCCCTGAAGGTGTGGGTCATGTCCGACCCCGCTCGGGGAGGACACGGTCGACGTCAACAGCGAATACATCAGGATCCGCAACTTGAGCACAACCGCCTCCGTGCCCCTGGCACGATGGTCGGTCCGGGACTCCGGCCTTCGCCGCTACACGTTTCCGGGCGGCACCGTGCTGGGTCCCGGTCGCACGATCACGGTGCACTCGGGTCGCGGCCGCGCGCGTGGCTGACACCTTCTACTGGGGACTTCCCGGAACCGTGTTCGAGAATTCCGCCAGCGGCGGCGATCAGGGCGACGGGGCGTACCTCTTCGACCCCCAGGGCGATCTGCGGAATTACATGGTGTACCCGTGCCTTGTTGCCTGCTCCGATCCCAATCAGGGAGCCGTGCGCGTCATCCAGCATGCCGTGGGCCGGGAGTACGTCCTCGTCCAGAACATCTCCGCTCGCGCGCTCGACCTATACGGCTACGAGCTGCGAATGCCCGGCGGCTATGCGTTCGCGAGGGACTCCGTGCTGCAGCCCGGCGAGACGATCGAGGTCGACATAAAGGGCGAGCCGTCCCAGGACACGCGGCTGTTGCGGCACATGGGCATCAACGGCCCGTACCTACCCGACCGCGGCGGCGCCGTGAGTCTCACCACGTTCGACGAGATCGTGCTCGACTGCGACGCCTGGGGTTCGGGTCACTGCTGAGCGTCGGTCGCCCGCTCCCATGCGTGTGGACCGCCATGGCCGTACGTGTGCATGCACGGCCGCTTGTCCGCGGGGGCGCGTCTGCCGCACCGTCGGGTAAAGCCGCCGAGGCCGTCCTCCGCCTGAGCCTCGTGCCTCGCCTCGAAGGCGGCCGCAGAAGAGTGAAGCGCTCCTGCCTCAGCCTTGCCTGACATTCCGTCCCCCTCGGTCCTACTCGACTGTGCGTGCGCCGGAGCCTGCCTCGTCCTGGTCGAGACTCGATCTGACAGCGGCGCGGCGGCTCATGGAACGGTCGTGTTGGGCGTCGCCGGTCTGAGCCCGGGCACCGGCCGTCTGCTTCTCGGCGACCGCTCGTTCACGCTGCCGCTTGAGGCTCAGAAGGCAAAGGCCACCCAGAATCGCCAGCGCCACGATCGCGAGCACGACGGTCATTGCGGTCCCCCGGCCTCGGGCGGCTCGACTTTCCGGGGGAACACCGGATCGCCGTCTCGCTCCTCATCCGTCATCTGCCGTACCACCAGTCGTCCGGCCTTGACCTGCCGCTTCAGGTGGTTCAACTTGGTCTGCCGTCGCTCTTCACGTTGCTCCTGGATCGTCTTCATCCGCCGAGCACGATCGAGCGTGTAACCGACTGCTTCAGTGACATGAACCCGCCTTTCTGTCCCTCTGTGGCGACTCGGACGAAAGGAAGAGAGACAGACCTGGCGAGCGAGGATTGCTTCCTTTCAAGGGTACCACCGAAGAGCCCATCCTCCCCAAGCGAATCGCCTCGGCCTTGGGCGCCGGTACGACAGAGTTTCGCTCACAGAGTTCGGAGCCCTGTCGGAATCGGAGTAGAGTGGGTGGCAGCCGTTCCCTGGGTTCTGCGTTTCCCTCTTCCCGGTGCGGTCCTTCTATAGAGGGGGGCGAGATCGGAGGACTGGCATGACCAGTCCCCACCAAGCATTGACCGCCGGCGAACTGAACGCGGCGATCTCACAAGCCGTCGTCCAGCTCCTCAGTCACTACGCCGGTCGGGGTCCGACCAAGGCACGCACGATCCACAGCGGCAAGCTCGTGCTATGCGTGCTCGAGGAGACGATGACCAAGGCGGAGCAAAGCATTGCCGCAGCCGGCCACGAGGAGGCCGTTCTCAGGGTGCGTCACACACTCCAGCAGACGATGCAGGACGACTTGATCGGCGCGGTCGAGGGCCTGACTCACCGCAAGGTCGCCGCGTTCTTGAGCTCCAACCACATCGACCCGGATCTTGCGGCCGAGTTGTTCGTCCTGGATGAGGCGATCTCCGAAGCAGTGGAGGTGGAGTGACGGCGCGGGCATTGCGGCCCACGCCATCACTGTCGGGGCCCTAGCCCGCTGCTGGTAACCACGCGAGCGCGCCGAGCATGCCGAGCGCCTCTCGGCGCTGGACGCGTCCGTCCCGTAATGACCAGGCGAAGAGCCATAGAGCGGCTTTCTCGTCCTGGCCCAGCCCGGCCGCCTCGTCGATGAAAATTTCGACTTCCCCGAACGGCTCACTGGCATCCATCATGCCTTCGACCACGTCCTGGTGATAGCCGAGGTTCGGGCGGATGTGCATTTCGCACCTTGCCCCTCTGGTCCCGCCGCCGCCGCAATCGTGCGAACCGCGGCAGTCCCGTTTGCGTGGTCAGACACGCTACGCGGGAAGCCCGGAACTGCAAGCGCACCTCCCGCACCTTAGGGGCGAAATACTTCTGAATCACCGGTCGGCCACTGGTAGAGTCCACCGCAGAGACGAACTACGCGCCAGGGTCTATCCCTCTTCCTTCCGCGGCATCTCCCCAACAGAGGGCGGGAGGAAAGATGAGGAATGCCACCACTGCTGAGGCGCTCGTAGACGCCACCGACGCAGCCGCCGCGCACACCACGGATGCGCTTGCTCTCTTCTTCTCCAAGGTCCGGCTCTACCCGCTCCTCCGGGCGGCTGAAGAGGTGGACCTTGCGCAACGCATCGAAGCAGGCGACGGGGCCGCGAAGGACAAGATGATCAACTCGAACCTTCGCCTCGTGATCTCTATCGCGAAGAAGCACCACCGTCGAGATCTCGCCTTTCTCGACGTGATCCAAGAGGGAATGTTCGGCTTGGTCCGGGCCGTAGAGAAGTTCGACTGGCGGCGAGGCCACAAGTTCTCCACGTACGCCACCTTGTGGATTCATCAGGCGATCCAGCGCGGCCTCGACAACTCGACCCGGACGATCCGTCTACCGGTCTATATGGCAGACAGGGGACGCAGGGTCAGCCGTGCGGAGCAAGAACTCACCAAAGAGCTCCACAGAGAGCCACGGCCGCAGGAAGTCGCCGATTCCCTTGGGCTTTCGGTCAAGCACGTCGTCGAGGTGCAAGCGATGCCACGTGCCGTTACCAGCCTCGACAAGCCGGTGGGGGAGGAAGAGGGAGGCACGTTGGGCGATTTGATGGCGGCGCAGCAGCCCGAGCCGCCGGACGAAATCGAGTCGAGTGTCGACAGGGACACGCTGCGATCTGCGCTCACCCACCTGCCTCACGATGAGCGACGGGTGCTCGAGCTGCGTTTTGGCATCTCCGAAAAGGACCACGAGGAGCAGACGATCGACCAGGTGGTCCGGCGCCTGAACATCCCCTCAACTCGTGTGCGCTGGCTGCAGACGTGCGCTTTGAAGCGGCTGGCCACGCGGCGCGACGTGCAAGCCCTGCGCTAACGGCTGACGAAGGGTGCGTCCGACAGCACGGCGCACCTCGTTTCTCTTAGTCTCCTCCGCACAACTTCGGAAGCAAAGGGGGAAGGGAATGAAGCGGTTTGTTTCACTGTGTCTCGGCGTGGCATGCATCGCGCTCGTGTCGGTGCCCGCCGCGCAGGCGCACACCTTGACCAAGAAGAAGGCGCGGGCCGCGCTGCAGCAGGTGGCCGCCGACCTCGCTCCGACGGTGGCGCCGGCGGTGGCCGCGAAGCTCCCCGGATCCACGATCGCCAAGTCCGGCGTCGGGCCCTGTGCGATCGTCAAGAAGGGTCATCGGGCGGAATGCATCCTCACCTTCACCGTCCAGGGCGCCTCGATCGGAGAGACCGAGTGCATTCTCGACGCGGTCGTCCAGTTCAAGAGCAAGAAGTCCAAGGAGTTGAAGATCTCCACCGGTCCGGTCGTCGTGTGCGTGTTCCCGGTGGAACTGCCGACGGCCTAGACCCGAGCGTGCCTGACTACGCGGCGATCTAGGGTCAGCTCACCCGGAGCGTCAGCGTGCTCTTTGTGGTTCCGGAATTGCCGGCGTGGTCCCGCGCCTTCACGACCGCATTCACCGAGACCCGCTTCCGGTTTCTGACGAGGCGCTGGTTTCTCTTCGAGAGACGGATTCGGACGCGGGCGCTCTTGGCGCGGGCGATCTGAAAAGAGCTCTTGCCGAGCGTCACGCGTCGCCCGCCGTGCCGGAGAATCTCGAGTAACAGGGTTCCCTGGCAGCCCTCGGTCTCAGCCGCGGGACAGGCGAGCTGCACCGTCACGACGCCATTCGCCTGCATCCTGACTGCCTTGCCGGCGAACGCGATCGCGGGAGCGCTCTTGTCCGAGCCGCTGCCACCCGCCGGCGGGCCCGCACCACCAGCGCCGCCACCACCGCCGGGCGGCCCGTCGCTCGCCGGCGGCGAAACCTCCGCGTACACGACCGAGAAGGAGCAGCCGGAAGCGTTCCCGGCCGCGTCCGTGGCCATGGCGCGCAACGTGGTGGTCGAGTTGTCAGGCACCACGACCGCGATGCCGGGCGAGGCCAGCGCGGCTGCGGTGTCGGCCGCCAACAGGTTCGCGGGCGTACAGTCGGCGGCGGACGGGGCTCTGTAGAGGGTGACTGTCGAGCCGGCTTCGGCCGTGCCCATGACCTTGGGGGAGTTGTTGTTGGCGGGCGAGCTCGGACTCGTGGCGCTGAGCACTGGAGCGGACGGCGCGGCGGTGTCAACCGTGAACGGCCGGGCCGCGGCGGTGGGGTCGGTGTTTCCCGCGTCGTCCGTCGCACGCACCTCGAACGTGTGAGCGCCTGTGGAGACTGCGGCGGTCGTGTGAGGCGAGGAGCAGGCGGCGAACGCGCCGCTGTCGACCCGGCACCTGAACGTGGATGTGGCCTCGTTGGATGAGAACGTGAACGTCGGAGTGGCGTCGTTCGTCATTCCGGAGGGACCGGAGTCGATTGTGGTCTCAGGCGGCGTCGTATCAACCGCTCTGAAAAGTATCGAGACGGTGTTCGAGGCCTGATTCGCGACCGCCAGGTCGTCGAATGAGTCGCTATTGAACCTGCCATACACGATTGAGGATGGGAGGCTGCCGGCGACGAAGCTGCTCGCTCCGGTGAAGCTCAGAGCCGGCCCGCCCAACAGCACCGATACGTTGCTGGAGAGCTCGTTTGCGACCGCCATGTCGGGGTCCGAGTCGCCGTTGAACTCGCCCACCGCGACCGATTGCGGCCCGGTCCCGACAGCGAATTGGTTGGGCGCACTGAAGCTCGCCCCCGTGCCGCCGAGGAACACCGAGACGTCGTTGCTGGCCTCGTTGACGACGGTCAGGTCGAGATCGGAGTCCGCGTTGAAGTCCTTCACCTCGACCGATATCGGAAAGAAGCCCCCGGCCGCAAAGTTGGTGGGCGCGCTGAAGCTCGCACCCGCGCCTCCCACCAGCACAGAGACGTCGTTGGAGCCGCCGTTCGCGACGGCCAGGTCGGGATCGGAGTCGCGGTTGAAGTCGCCGACCACGACCGATTGCGGTGTCACTCCCACCGGCAGGTTCGCGGCCGCGCTGAACGTCCCGCCGGCCCCGCCGACCAGCACGGTTACGTCGTTGGTGCTCTCGTTCACGACCGCGAGGTCGGGATCCGCGTCGCCGTTGAAGTCGCCCGCCGCGATCGCCAGGGGCCGGGTCCCCACCGCGAAGTTGGCCGGCCCGCTGAAGCTTCCGCCAGCTCCGCCCAGAAGCACCGATACGTCGTGGGAGAACTCGTTCACGACCGCCAAGTCGGGGTCGGAGTCGCCGTTGAAGTCACCCACCGCGATGCCCTGGGGTGCATTGCCGACGGCGAAGTTGGCCGGCCCCGTGAAGGTGTCGCCCGCCCCGCCGAGCAGCACGGACACGTCGTTGGAGAGCTCGTTCGCGACCACCAGGTCGGGATCCGAATCGCCGTTGAAGTTGCCCACGTCCACCGACACGGGCGAGTTGCCGACGTTGTAGTTGGTGGGCCCCGCGAAGCTGAGGGCATTGGCGCCGGTTGGCGCCATCGCACCGATCGCCAGCAGGCCGGCGGTGAACTGCGCAAGCCGCTTCCGCGAACTGCGCGACATGGGCGCATGCGACGCCCCGTGGCCAAGACACTTCATCAGCACCCCTCCGTGGGTCTCCCATCCAGCCGTCCAAAAGTAGCCGCAAATGACGCGTTGTGTCAAGCGGTTACCCTTGTTTCATGCCAGAGCCCCTGAGCGACGAACAGGCGCAGGCGCGGATCGAGGAGCTCGAGGAAGAGGAGCGCCGCCTGCGCCGCGACGAGAGCGAGAACCCGGACGCCGACGAGGGCGAGCGCGTCGCGGCCGATGCGCGGCGGCTCGAGGAGTTGCGAGTCGAGCTCCACCGCCTGTGGGACTACCTGCGCCAGCGCCGAGCCCTGCGCGACGCGGGCAAGGACCCGAACGACGCACAGATGCGCGACGCCGGAACGGTCGAGGACTACCTGGGTTGACCGTCTGAGCTACGCGTGCGCCGGTGCCGGATCGCCGGCGAGCAGCCGCCACTCCCGCTCGATCTGTCGCATCATCGGCGGGTACACGATCAGGTGACGGAACGGCCTGATCGCGGCCATGTAGGCGTTCCCGAACAGTCCGTTCGGCTTGACGAGACGGCCATCTGGCCGCGGTAGCCGCCGGTCCCGTCCGGAACCCAGCCGAGGTGCATGACCCCGTGCATGGTCCGGTTGGCGATCTCCGCGGCCCACTCGTCGTCGAGCAGGTAGAGCGGGGTGAAGGGCAGCGCGTCGAAGTCCGGGCCGGGCGGGGCGTCGCGCAGATCCATCGGCAGCCGGTCGCGGAGCGTCGGCACCCTGGAGCCGAGGCCGGTCGTCCGGGTCGTCCCAGCCGAGCAGCTCCCCGAGCTTCCAGCGGATCGCCCAAGAGCGCGCGGGCGGCGCGGGAGGTGCCTCGCGCCGGGTCGCCCGAGGCGATCCCCTGCACCAGCCGGGGGAAGTCGTCCGGGCCGCCCGGCGTCGGCAGCGCCCACACGTCCTCGAGCCGGAAGTCGCGGGTGAGCTCGTGGATGCGCCAGGGCCGGGAGGTGTGGGCGGTGTTCGGGAGCCTCATTCGTGGACCTCCATGTCGAGGGCTGTATCATACATACATGCATGTACGTATGACGCCGTCGCTCGAGCGCAGGCGCCGGCAGCCCGCCGGCGTCCGACCCAGGCCGAGCGGAGCGCGCGCACGCGCAGCGCGTTGCTCGAGTCGGCCGCGAGGGGCCTGTCCCGCTACGGCTACGGCAACCTGGTGCTCGAGGAGGTGGCGCGCGAGGCGGGCTACACGCGCGGCGCCCTGTATCACCAGTTCAAGGACAAGGAGGATCTGGCCCTGGCGGTGCTCGAGTGGGTCGACGAGACGTGGAGGCGCGAGGTCGGCGGGCCGGTCGAGCAGGAGCCCGATCCGGTCGCTGCGCTGATCGCGCTGGCGCGCGGCCACGCCGTCTTCTGCCGGCGCGACGTCGCCCGCTTCGTGATGGCGCTGAGGCTCGAGTTCAGCGGCCAGGACCATCCGGTCGGGCGCGAGATCGAGCGGATCTCAGAGAGCGCTGGTGAAGCGCTGCGCCCGCCTGATCGACGCGGGGCGCAGAGACGGGTCGATCCCACCCGGCCCGCCCGCCAGGGCGGTTGCGCTGGCGTTCGTCGGAGCGCTCGAGGGCGCCGTGATCGCGCTCGCCGGACAAGCACCGCACGACGAGCTGCTGGCCGCCCGCGCGACCGCGGGCGTGCTCGGGCTGGACAGTCCGCCGGCGTGAGCTCAGGCTTCGGGAAACGCCTCGACGACGCGGCGCCCGAGGTCGCTGTCGGCGGGCAGCGTCTGGTCGACTAAGCATTTCGTCCGCGCGATCGCGTCGTGATCGAAGCGTGCGAGGCGCGAGGCGATCCGATCGACTTCGTCGTCCAGCCGGCCGTCGGCGATCACCCGGTTGACGTACCCGTACTGCTCTGCGCGCGGTCCGTCGAAATCTTCGGCCACGAGGAGGATCTCGAGTGCCCGGCCGCGACCGACCAAGCGGGCGAGTCGCGCCATCGGACCGCCCTCCGGGAGCACACCCGTTCCGACCTCGAACCGCCCGAGCAACGTGTTCTCGCGCGAGGCGAACCGCAGGTCACAGGCGAGTACCAACTCGCTTCCGGCCCCGCGGGCGCGCCCGCGGATCGACGCGATGCTGACCACCGGGGCACGGGACAGGCGCACGAGGAGATCGAGCCACACGTGCATTCCGGTCGGCGCTGACGGCAGTGCCAAACTCCTGTCCGGGTCATCCTCCACGTCGTAATGGGCGAGGTAGAAATCGGGGTTGGCGCTGTCGAAGACGACCACGTTGAGGTCCGGGTCGTGTTCGATCAGATCGACCAGCTCGGCGAGCTCCGCCACAGTCATCGCTGTGATCGTGTTGATAGGAGGGTGGTCGAAGGTCACCCGGCAGTAGCCGGGGCTGCGACGGTCGAGGTTGAAATGCATCCAGGACTGCGACCACGCTTCGGAACCCCGGCCGTTGCTCGAAGGGCCGGCGTCGATCGTGCTCATGGCGACGGCACGACGACGTGCTTGACCTCCGCCATGTAGCGCCCGGCGGTGGCGGATGCCTCATCCGGGGTGCTTCCGCGCTCTCGGGCGTCCATGTACGCCGCGTACCAGTCCCACCAGTCGTGGGGTGGTGCGACCGCCTCGAACGAGCCGTGATGCTCGGCCGTCTCATGCAGGAGCTTTGCAAGAGCCGCAACGTCCTTGCTCATCAGGACCTCCATTGCGTTTTAGTTGTCGAGAGATTCGCGGATCAGCGCACCGCTCGCCCCCGTGAGGTCACTGGTCCTGCCCCTGGGATTACGCCTGGGCCTAGACGGGTACGGCCGTCCGGCCGGTGTCGGGCAGCGCCGAGCGGAGCTCTCTGCGGGAGCTGATCCCGAGCTTGGTGAACACCTTGCGCAGGTGCCACTCGACGGTGCGCGGGCTGAGGAACAGCTGGGCGCCGATCTCCGGGTTCGTCAGTCCGTCGCGGGCGAGCCGCGCGATCTGCTCCTCCTGGGGGGTGAGCTCGTCGCGCGTGTCGTCCGGCGACTGCGCACCTTCTCGCCCGTGGCGAGGAGCTCACGACGCGGCGCGTTCGGCGAACGCGTCGGCGCCCATGGACACGAACGCCTCGTGCGCGTCCCGCAGCTGCTCGCGAGCGTCGACGCGCCGATTCTGCGCGACGCAGCCATTCGCCGTAGAGCAGCCGGCCGCGGGCGAGGTCCGGACGGAGCCGGGTGCGCCCCAAGCGGTCGATGGCCTCGCGATAGAGGCGCTCGGCGGCGTCGCCCTCGCTCAGCAGCGCCCGCGCCCGCGCCTCGCATGCCGAGCGCCCACTCGGAGTCGTGCCGTCCGCGCGTGCTCGACCGAGCCGCGCGAGAGCACGCGCGGCGAGCTCGGTGTTCCCGGTCCTGGTGGCGGCCTCGATCAGCTCGCTGAGCGCCCACGATGGCGACGAACGAGCTCGGGCGTGTCGTCGCTCGCCTCGATGGCCGCGGCGAGCGCCTCCTCGTAGCGGCCGAGGCCGTTCATCACCACCGCGTTGGCCCAATGCGCGTACTGGACGGCGGTTCCCTGGCCGCCGGCGGTGGCCTCCCTGATGGTGGCGTCGATCAGCTCGGAGGCCTCGGCCTCGTGGCCGCGGATAGCCCGCGAGCACCAGCGCGCCGTACGGAGCGACGAGGGTCCCGGTCGCCTCCGTGACCGCATCGGCCTCGGCGATCAACAGCGCGGCGCTCGCGAAGTCGCCGCCCAGGGCGACGGCCTGGCCCAGCACGTTGACGCCGACGGCGAGGACCTCGAGCGCTCCCGAGTCGCGGGCGAGCTGCGACCTCGCGGGTGGCGACCGCGAGACAGGTGTCGTAGTCCCAGACGATAGACGGCCGCCGCCGTCGCCAGCCAGCCCCACCGGAGCACCTCCTCCACGGAGACCTCGGCGCCGGCGAACGCGGTCGCCGCGCGCTGCAACACCGGCGCTGCGGCGGCGCGCCCTTCGGTGAACACCAGCGCGAAGCCGTCCAGCAGCAGATCGCGACGGACGCGGCGGGTGCTCTGGTTCGGGCGCGGTCGCTCACCGCGCGGGAGACATCGAGCAGGCTCGCCGGCGCTCGCCAGTCGCCCGGCGAACAGCGCCGCGCCCCACGCGTCGAGATACGTGTCGCGCGCGAGCCGCGCGTCGAGCGGCTCGAGCTTCCTCGCGGCCCGCAGCAGCAGCAGCGGAGCGTCGCTGCCGCGGTTCTGCGCGAAGGCGACCTCGGCGTGCAGCAGATCCACGCGGGCTCGCCCGAGCTCGTCCAGCGGGCCGGCCTCGCGCGGCCGCCAGCAGCCCGAGCGCCGCGTCGAACGCGCCGGCCTGCAGGTTGACCTGTGCCGCCGCCAGCATGCGCTCGGCGCGGCGGGCCGGGTCGACCGTCAGGTCGGCCGCCCGCCCGAGGAACGCTGCCGCGGCGGCGAGCCCCCCGCGGGCCTGCGCCCGGCCCGCCGATCGCTCGAGCTCGCCCGCGACCTCCTCGTCGGGGCCTCGTGTGGCCTGCGCACGGTGCCAGGCGCGGCGATCCGGCTCGAGCGTCGGCGTCGGTCACGTCCGCCAGCGCGCCGTGCGCGCTCCGGCGCTCGCCATCCGAAGCCGATCGATAGACGGCCGACCGCACCAGCGGATGCCGAAAGCGCACCTGCGCGCCGACCTCCAGCAGCCCGGTCCGCGCTGCAGGCTCGATCGCCGTGCTGGGGATCCCGAGCCGCGTCGCGGCGCGCCACATCAGCGCGGGATCGCCGACGGGTTCCGCCGCCGCGACCAGGAGCAGCAGCCGCGTCTCCTCGCGGCAGCTCCTCGAGCCGCCGCAGGAAGCTCTCCTCGATCCGGCCCGACAGCGGCACCAGCATCCGGCAGCCCGAACCCGCCGGCCAGCTGCGCTGCCGAGAGCCCTCGCGGGAGCTCCAGGAGCGCGAGCGGATTGCCGCGCGTCTCCGCGACGATCCGGTCGCGGACGCGCTCGTCGAGCCGGCCCGGGATGACGGTCGCAAGCAGCGCGCGGGCGTCCTCGTCGTCCAGGCCGTCGAGCGACAGCTCCGGCAGGCCGACGAGCTCGGCGTCCGCGCTCGGCTCGCGCACCGCGAACACGATCGCCACCGGCTCCGCCAGCAGCCGCCGCGCCACGAACCCCAGGACCTGGCGCGAGGCGCCGTCGAGCCACTGGGCGTCGTCGACGAAGCAGAGCAACGGCTGCTTCCTCGGCGACCTCGGCGAGCAGGGTCAGCGCCCCGAGGGCGACCAGGAAGCGGTCGGGCGCATCCCCGGACGCGAGGCCGAGCGCGACGCGCAGGGCACGCTGCTGGGGCTGCGGAAGACCGTCGAGCCGGGCGAGCATCGGCGCGCAGAGCTGATGGAGTCCCGCGAACGGCAACTCCATCTCGGATTCGACCCCGGCGATCTGTGCGACCCGAAACCCGGAGGCCTGCTCAGCGACGGCTCGCAACAGCGCCGACTTTCCGACGCCCGCCTCGCCCCGGACGACCAGGACGGCGCTCCGGCCGTTGCGCGCGTCGTCCAGAAGCCGCTCGAGCGTCTCGCGCTCGCTGAGCCGGTCGCGAAACCCCCTGACGGACTCCGCAGGCATCTCCGCTCAACCATAAACCCACTGGGGATTGCGGACCAGGGGGCAGACCAGGGTGTTCGACGGGCGCGACGTGCGGACGAGACGAGCAGGCTTCGTGCCGTCACCACTCAAAAGCCCGTCAGGTCTTCTGAAAGGAGATCCTCATGAAGCTCCACGACCTGCCCACCGCCGGAAGGCCCCGGCTCCGTCTCCGGCGCGCCGGACCTCCCTGCAGGGTTCACCGACACGTTCACCAGCCGGTACATCGACACCGGTGAAGTGCGCCTGCACGCGGTCATCGGCGGCGACGGCCCGCCGCTGCTGCTGGTGCACGGCTGGCCCGAGACCTGGTACGCCTGGCGCCTGCTGATGCCGGCGCTGGCCCGGGACTTCGAGGTCATCGCGGTCGACCAGCGCGGCATGGGGCTGTCCGACAAACCCGACGGACGGGTACGACACCGGCACCCTGCCAGCGACCTGGTCGCGCTGATGGACGCGCTCGGCCACCAGCGGTTCGCCGTGGTCGGCCACGACACCGGATTCGCGATCAGCTACGCGCTGGCCGCGGATCACCCGGACCGGGTCGACCGCGTGGCCCTCGCCGAGATCCCCGGCTCCCCGGGGCGGCTCCCTCACCGCCCCTGTTCGTCCCCGGGCCGCTCAACGACCGGCTCTGGCACCTCGCCGTTCAACCGGATCGAGAAGATGAACGAACAGCTCGTCACGGGACGGGAGGACGTCTTCTTCGGCTGGGAGTTCGACGCCGGCCGCCAAGAAGCTCCCCGACGACGTGATCGACTACTACGTCCGCATGCTCTCCAACCCCGACTCCCTGCGCGGCAGCTTCGGGTTGTACCGGGCGCTCGATACGACCATCGCACAGAACGAGCAGCGCAAGACCAGGCGGCTGACCATGCCCGTCCTGGCGATCGGCGGAGCGGCAAGCTTCGGTGAGCACGTCGGGGACGCGATGAAGCTCGTCGCGGACGACGTGCAGAGCCTGGTCATTCCCGGCGTCGGCCACTTCGTCGCCGAGGAGGCTCCCGACGAGATGCTGGCGGCGTTGACGGCGTTCCTGGCCCCGTACCGGACGGAGTGGCGGCGGCAGCCTCAGCTGTACCCGCGGCAGCTGACTCGACTAAACGAGGAGACCTCATGTCGACACCCAACAAGCGCGGACCGGGGACGCCGTGGTACCACCCGCGGCCGGAGCCTCGGCGCCGCGCGGACCTCATGGGATTCAACTCCACCTGGTGGATGGTGCTGGCTGGATCGTCCTGATCATCCTGATCTTCTTCCCGTTCCGGGGTGGTGATGACGATGGAGCATGGCAACGACTACCAGCGGAGACCAGGGGACCATCCGCCCCTTCACCGTCGACATCCCGCGAGCAGGAGCTCGACGTGCTCCGTCGACGATCGCAGCGACGCGATGGCCCGAGCGAGAGACCGTCGGCGATTCGTCGCAGGGCGTGGAGCTGGAGACGATGCAGGAGCTGGCGCACTACTGGGCGACGGACTACGACTGGCGCACGTGCGAGGTGAAGCTGAACGCCCTACCACACTTCATCACCGAGATCGATGGACTCGAGATCCACTTCATCCACGTTAGCTCCAAGCACGACAATGCGTTGCCGCTCATCGTCAATCACGGCTGGCCCGGCTCGATCATCGAGCAGCTGAAGATCATCGATCGGCTGACCGATCCGACGGCCCACGGCGGCCGCGCCGAGGACGCGTTCGACATCGTGATCCCGTCGATGCCCGGCTACGGGTTCTCCGGCAAGCCAACGAGCACGGCTGGGGCCCCGAGCGCATGGGCCGAGCCTGGGCGGAACTAATGAAACGCCTCGGCTACAGCCGCTACGTCGCCCAGGGCGGCGACTGGGGTGCGTTCGTCGTCGACCAGATGGGCTTGCAGGCACCTGCGGGATTGCTCGCCATCCACACCAACATGCCTTCCACTGTTCCGGCCGACGTCGACAAGGCTGTCCAGGCTGGCGACCCGCTGCCAAATGGTCTTTCCGCAGAGGAACGGCGTGCCTGTGAGCAGCTGGACAGGACCTACAAGCAGGTCGAGTACGCCAAGATGATGGCGGCACGCCCGCAGACCTTGTACGGCATCGCCGATTCACCCGTCGGCCTGGCGGCCTGGCTTCTGGACCACAACGACGCCGGCGGCCAGCCCGCCGCGGCGGTCGTCGCGGCTTTGAACCGGACGACGAGTGAGAAGGGCGAACTGACGCGTGACGAGATCCTCGACAACATCACGCTGTATTGGCTGACGAATACGGGGGTCTCTTCGTCTCGTCTCTATTGGGAGTACAAGGGCGGCTTTTTCAACGCCAAGGGTGTCTCCATCCCGGTGGCCGTGAGCGTCTTTCCGGGCGAGCAGTATCAGGCCCCGCGGAGCTGGACGGAGCGGGCGTACCCGAACCTCATCTACTTCAACGAGGTCGACAAGGGCGGCCATTTCGCGGCCTGGGAGGAGCCGGGGCTCTTCGCCACCGAGGTGCGAGCCGCATTCAGCTCACTGCGTTGATCCTGCGGCCTTTCGGCCTGATCGCTAACGAAACCCAAGCGTTAGGAGACGGAGATGTCAGATCAGACCACCACCGCCCACCCGATGTAGAAGCGCCCACCGAGGCGCTGCGATCCGGCCTTTCACCTTCGACGTCCCGGAGCAGGAGCTCACCGACCTGCGCAGCCGCATCAACGCGACGAGGTGGCCTGACCGGGAGACGGATGCCTCCCAGGGCGTGCAGCTCGCGACGATTCAGGCCCTCGCCGGCTATTGGGGGACCGAGTACGACTGGCGCAAGTTCGAGGAGAGGTTCAAGGCCCTACCGCATTTCATAACCGAGATCGACGGGGTTGACATTCACTTCATTCACGTTCGTTCCGACCATGAGGACGCGTTGCCACTCGTCGTCACGCACGGGTGGCCCGGGTCGACCATCGAGCAGCTGAAGATCATCGATCCGCTCACCAACCCCACCGAGCACGGGGCGAGCGCATCGGACGCCTTTCATCTGGTGATTCCGTCGATGCCGGGCCACGGATTCTCGGGCAAGCCGACGGAGACCGGCTGGGACCCGATTCGCATCGCAAAGGCCTGGGTCGTGCTGATGAAGCGCCTCGGATACACGGATTCGTGGCGCAGGGCGGTGACTGGGGGAATGCCGTCTCCGAGCAGATGGCTCTGCTCGAGCCCCCGGGATTGCTGGGCATCCACACCAACATGCCCGCGACCGTTCCGCCCGACGTATCAAAGGCGCTCGCAACGGGCGGTCCGGAGCCATCGGGCCTCTCGGCCGACGAGAAGAAGGCATACGAGGTGCTGGACCACTTCTACCAGACCGGTACCGGCTACGCCGGCGAGATGGGGAACCGCCCACAGACGCTCTACGGCATTGCGGACTCACCCGTCGGCCTGGCGGCCTGGATGATCGACCACGACGTCCGCAGCTATGAGCTCATCGCACGCGCGTTCGACGGAGACGCCGGCGGTCTTTCGCGAGACGACGTCCTCGACAACGTCACCCACTACTGGCTGACCAACACCGGGGTCTCCGCTGGTCGCCTCTACTGGGAGAGCAAGTTGGCCTTCTTCGACGTCAAGGGCGTCGAGATCCCGGTAGGCGTGAGCGTCTTCCCGGACGAGCTCTATCCGGCTCCGCAGAGCTGGGCGGAGAAGGCCTATCCGAAGCTCGTCCACTTCAACAACAAATTCGCCGAAGGCGGCCACTTCGCGGCCTGGGAGCAGCCGCAGCCCTTCTCGGAAGAAGTTCGGGCGAGCTTCAGGTCACTGCGTTGACGACTCGAGGCGGTGAGCCTCCCGGATTTCGGCGGCGCGACGGCATGGCTCAATTCCGAGCCGCTGACCCCGGCCGGGCTCCGCGGGAAGGTCGTCCTGGTCCAGTTCTGCACCTACTCCTGCGTCAACTGGCTGCGCACCCTTCCCTACGTCCGCGCCTGGGACGAGCGGTATCGCGACGACGGGCTGGTCGTGATCGGCGCGCATTCACCGGAGTTCCCGTTCGAGCACGACGTCGAGAGGGTCCGCCCTGCCCTCCGGGCGATGGGCGTCGAGTATCCGATCGCAATCGACAACGACTTCGCGGTCTGGCGCGCCTTCGAGAACAACTACTGGCCCGCGCTCTACGTTGCGGACGCCAAGGGACGGCTTCGAGACCACCACTTCGGTGAGGGCCGCTACGAGGGCTCCGAGCGCGTCATCCAGCAGCTGCTCGCCGAGGCGGGATCGGTCGGTGTCGACCGCGAGCCGGTCTCCGTCGATCCCCGCGGGTGGAGGCCCCCGCCGACCTCGAGACGCTCGGATCCCCGGAGACCTATGTCGGATACGCCCGGGCAGAGAACCTCGTCGCCGCCGATGGGGTGCTTCCCGACGAGCCGCAGGTGTATGCCGATTCGCCGCCGCTGGACCTGAACCAGTGGTCGCTCTCCGGGAACTGGACGGTGGGCCGACAGGCCACCGTGATGAACGAGGCCGGGCGGACGGATCACCTTTCGCTTTCACGCCCGCGATCTGAACTTCGTCCTCGGCCCATCGGCGTCGGGAGCTCCTGTGCGGTTCCGGGTGCTCGTCGACGGGGCGGCCCCTGGGCCGGCCCATGGACTCGACGTCGACGAGGATGGCAACGGCACGGTCGACGAGGCGCGGCTCTACCAGCTGGTCCGTCAGCCCGGAAACGTCTCAGACCGGACCTTCGAGATCACGTTTCTCGATTCCGGGGCTCAGGCGTACGTGTTCACCTTCGGCTAGTCGGGGGCCTCCCGCCACTGCGCGCCAGCCGCCTAAGCTTGTTCAATGGCAGAGGTCCCAGCGCCCGAGAGCCCAATGCTGTCCGCGTCCCAGCTGGCGCGGCTCGCTGCGCTCGGGGAGGAGCGCACGGCGAACGCCGGCGATGTGCTGTATCGCGTCGGTGACCAGAGTTACCCGTTCATCGTGATCCTCGATGGTGAGGTCGCAATCCTCGATGCCGCCGGCAACGAGATCGTCCGGCACGGACCGTCGAACTTCCTCGGCGAGCTGAACATCCTGTCCGGGCAGACGGTGTTTGTCACGGCGGTCGCAACGCAGCCCCTGCGTTACATAGCCGTCGATCGCGATGCGCTGCGATCGCTCCTGTTCGAGGACGGCCTGCTCAGCGACCTCGTGCTCGCGACGTTCATCTCCCGACGGGAAGCGTTGCAGCGCGTGCAGGGCGTCGGCCTGGAGATCGTCGGCCCGCACTCGTCCGCAGCGACCATGCGGATGCTCGACTTCGCGCGCAGCTATCGACTGCCGTTCACCTGGCGCGACTCCGCGCGAACGGACGATCCCTCTGCGGCGGCACTGGTCGCGGGGCTCGACGAAGGGAGCTTGCCGCTGGTGCGACTGCCGGGCGGCGCCGAGCTCCGCGGACCCTCGCCGGGCGAGGTTTCTCGTGCGCTGGGGATCGGCCGCGACCTCGCGCCACGGGAGGAGGCCGACCTGCTCGTCGTCGGCGCCGGTCCCGCCGGCCTCGCGGCCGCCGTCTACGGTGCTTCCGAGGGGCTCGACACGCTCGTGATCGACAGCACGGTCCTCGGCGGACAGGCGGGTTCGTCGCGAAGGATCGAGAACTACCTCGGATTCCCGGCGGGTATCAGCGGAACCGAGCTCACCAGCCGGGCAGTCACCCAGGCGCGGAAGTTCGACGCGCGCATGGCTACGCCATACCGGGCGGTTTCACTCGAACCGGGAAACGGACGCCACATCGTCCGGCTGGAGGATGACCGCGAGATTGCGGCGCGCGCCGTCCTGCTCGCAACAGGGGCGCAATACCGGCGGCTCCCCGTCGACGGCCTCTCGGAGTACGAGGGGATGAGCATCTTCTATGCGGCCGGACCGCCCGAGGCGCAGCTCTGCGGCGCCGCGCGGGTCGGCGTGGTCGGGGGAGGCAACTCCGCCGGACAGGCGGCCGTCTGGCTCGCTCGCGGTGGCGCGATCGTGACGCTGCTCCATCGCCGCGCCGATCTACGCGAGACGATGTCGGACTATTTGGTGCGCGAGCTCGAGCGCTGGGGCGTCGCGGTGCGCGACCGAAGTGAGATCGCCGCCCTGCATGGGAAGGATGGGCAGCTCGAGGCAGTCACGCTCAAGACCGGCGAGCGCCTCCCGTTCTCGTTCTTGTTCCTCTTCCTCGGCGCCCAGCCGTGCACCGATTGGCTCGACGACGCGGTCGCACGCGACGATGACGGCTTCATCCTCACGGGCGCTGAAGCGGGCGCCGAGAACCCGCTCGAGACCAGTGTTCCGGGCGTCTTCGCCGCTGGTGACGTCCGCTCGGGCTCGACCAAGCGATGCGCCACCGCGGTAGGTGAGGGCGCGATGGCGGTACAGCTCGTCCACGGTCATCTCGCCGAGCCTTCGCTCACAGAACGAAGTACCGCTGCCTGACTCGATCCGGGCCGCCGTCCTGCCGCGGCTGTGCCGTCGGCTTGTTCGCAGCGATCGGGGTAACTGCCGCCCACGTTCCACCAGACTGGGGATGGGCAAGCGATTCCTACCCGGACCGCTCCTCGACGGGAGCGTCCTGGACCGCAATGCTCTCGGAGCCGCTCGCGGGCGCCGTACTGGCCGCCGTAGCACTCCAGACTGTCCTGAAGCAGAGGCGCAGCCGGTCTACGGCCCTGACCGGGGTGACTCCCGCTCCCCCCTAGACCCAAACGAGATACTGGAGGGGTCATGTCGCAGGAGAACGTGGAACTGGTCAGAGCCCTCATTCCGCAGCCCGGCGTGGAGTGGTCCCAGCTCATCCGGGACGACGACAACTTCGAACGGGTTCGCGAGGCCGTCCGCCCGTTCCTCACGGACGACTTCCAGAGTGTCATGGTCTGGCCTGCTGTGAACCGAACTTATGCGGGTCTCGGGGGCTTCCGCAAGAATTGGCTCGACTGGCTCGAGCCGTGGGCGACGTACCGAGTCACTATCGACGAACTGATAGAGGTCGGAATACGAGTCGTTGTCCTGTCCCGAAACTACGGGCGCCGCAAAGACGTGGAGGGCGAGGTCGAGCTCATCGCCGCCGCGACTTTGACGTTCAAAGACGGAAAGATCGCGCGGTGGGAGGACTACGCCGACCGGGACGCGGCGCTCGAAGCCGCGGGCCTGGCGAAAGACGCTCGTACTTCCTCCTGAGCACCTTGCAACCCGGATCGTCGCGACGCTACCGCGACGGGTTGGCGGACCGTGGGAGTCGGGATGTCCCTACCTCGATCTGAGCGGTGCCGTGCGAGCATCGTTGTTCACTCAATCGAGGCAGGTGACAAGACATGAGCGAGATTCAGACGGAACGCAGAGTGCTCTACACGGCGGAAGCCCAGGTCACGGGCGGCCGACAGCATGGGCACGGCCGCACATCGGACGGAGTGCTCGAGGTCGACTTGCGGACTCCCACGGAGATGGGGGGCGAGGGAGGAGGTTGACGAATCCTGAGCAGCTTGTCGCGATCGGCTATGCGGCCTGCTTCGAGAGTGCCTTGGGCGGGGCGGCGCGACGTCAAAGAGTCGATCCAGGTGACGTCTCGATCGACTCCAAGGTGATGCTGCGGCCGACCCGCGAGCGAGGTTACGAGCTCGCGGTGGAGCTCGACGTCACACTGCCGTCGATCGAAGAGCGGGATCGGGCGGTGGAGCTGGTGCGTGCCGCCGCATTCAGATCTGCCCCTACTCCAATGCCACTCGCGGCAACATCGACTTGAAGCTGACCGCAAACGAAGCTCCGGTCGACGGAATCTGAAGACAGCCCCGAGCGGGCATTGCACCTGGGACGATCCTGGCATGCCGATCCCGCTGATGCTGGCGACCCTCACCGACCGTCGCGACTTCGGCGACGACTGGCTGCTGGAGCGCAAGTTCGACGGTGAGCGCTGCGTCGCGCGCAAAGACGGCGGCGACGTAAGGCTCGAGTCGCGCACCGGCAAGGACCTCACCGGCACCTACCCCGAGGTCCGTGCCGCGGTCGCGGCCCAGCGCGCCCGGGCCTCCTGCTCGACGGCGAGGTGGTCGCGTACGACGGCGATCAGACGTCCTTCAGCCGGCTCCAGCAGCGCCTCGGGGTCACCAACCCTTCCCGAGAGCTGCTGGCCGCGTTCCCGGTCGTCTACTGCGTCTTCGACCTCCTCGAGATCGACGGCGAGGATCTCGCCGGCCGGCCGCTCCTCGAGCGCCGCGCCCGGCTGGCGAGGGCGATCCGGCCGAGGCGCGGCATTGCAGCTCACCGAAGCCTGGCGCGGCGACTCTCAGCGGCGGTTCGCCGAGGCCTGCCGGTCCGGCTGGGAAGGGCTCATCGCCAAGCGCGCCGACGCGCCGTACGCCCCGGGGCCGGTCGAAGGACTGGCTGAAGCTGAAGTGCGCCTGGGAGCAGGAGCTCGTCATCGGCGGTTACACCGATCCCGCGGGCAGCCGGACCGACTTCGGTGCGCTGCTCGTCGGCTTACTACGAGGACGGCGGCTGAGGTACGCCGGAAAGGTCGGCACCGGCTACACGCGCGGCGACGCTCCGCGAGCTCGGCGCCCGGCTGCGCGAGCTGGAGACCCCAGAGTCGCCGTTCGTCGACGCGCGACCGATCCCGCGCGGCACACACTGGACCCGGCCCGAGCTGGTCGCCCAGATCGGCTTCGCCGAGTGGACGCGGGACGGTCGGCTGCGCCAGCCGCGCTTCCTCGGGCTGCGCGACGACAAGCGCCCCGACGAGGTCGTCCGCGAGCGGCCCCGGTGAGCCCCGGCCGGGTCCGAGGCGCGCCGGCCGCGAACGGCCGACCGGTGGGCGCCCGGACGGACCTTCCACTCAGGCGGTTGAAAGGCTGTCGCGAACGGCCGTGGCGAGTCCGCGTAGGACCGCGGTGAACCGGTCGGCGATTTCGGCCAGCTCATCGTCAAGCAACGACCTCATGTCGCGCAGGACGATTTCGCTGCCTTCCGTGTTTCCAGGGATCACGGCGAGCCGCAGGGGGATGTCCACGGCTGCCGCAAGATCAGCTCGAGCAGCTTCGCCCCGGCAGCCGGGCTTCCGAAGATGAGCGTCCACGCGGCGAACCCGGGAGCACCAGCCTCCGCCATGTCATGGCCATGGTCGACCACGACGTACTCGGTGATCCCTCGAGACTCCAGCTCCTCGCGAAGCGCGGCGACGGCTTCGGCCGGCGTGCCGGGCATCCAAGGTCTGTCGTGAGCTTGCCCGGCAGCTGCTGGACGTCGTGACCTTGCACAAGGCGGCGCGCGGCAGGCACGAGCCGATCGAGTCACGACTAGAGCTCCGCTGGCGCTAGTCAGCCCACCAGTCGCGCTGGCCCTCGACGTCTTCGCGCGGAGCCTCGCCGAGATTGGGCGCGCCGATGACGAGGATCTCGAGGCCCTCCGGCCCGGCCTCGTAGCCTCGCCACGTACCGGGCGGGACGCGCACCGCGTCCCACTCCTTGAGCTCGACGATCTCGTCGTCGAGCTTCATCCGCCCGCTCCCGCGCAGGACCACGTACACCTCCTCCTGCTTCTTGTGCGTGTGGCCGTACGGGAACCGATAGTCGGGCGGGACGCTCTGGAAGCTCAGGCCGGATTTCTCGAGTTCGAGCGCCTCGGTCGCCATGCGGAACTCCAGGTCTGGCGCGCCGTCGAAGTTGGAGCCGACGTCCTCCAGGTCCGCCTTGAGGTTCCGGAGTGTGAACGGCATCGGCGGCAATCCTACGTGCGAATACTCGTCGCCACTAGCCAAGATGTCGAAGCGCCGCCGTGCGGGATACTCCCTGCGATGCCCGAGGAGTCCACGACCCCCGACCTGGTTGAGCTTTTGGGCAGGGCGTTTGAGGCTGCGAATCGCCGTGATCTCGACGCGGTGGCCAGCAGCTTCGCCGAAGATGCGACCTTCGACGGGAGGGGGTTGGGGGACCGCTTCGAGGGGCGGGCGGCCATTCGCAGCTTCCTTGAGAACTGGTTTGGCACGTTCGAGGAGTTGGAGTTCGGGCTTGAGGAAGTCCGCGACCTCGGCAATGGGGTTGTGTTTGCCGTGGTCGTTCAGAACGGTCGTCCGGCTGGCAGCGCCGGTCACCTTCGACAGCGCGAGGGATGGGTCTTCGTCTGGGTGCGAGACTTGATCGCACGCCTTACGATCTCCGAGGTCGACGAGGCCCGTGCAGCCGCCGAACGCCTCGCCGGGGAACGAGGCAGGCGTGACGAGTTTCGCTAGACCCGCCTAGACCTCGGGGCGCTTACTCCGGCCGCCCGGTCAGGATTCATAAACAGCGCGCCCTCGTCGCGTTTGGCGTTGTGCCGCCACGCGCACTCGTCACCGCCATCCGGAATTCCAGGTCGGGCGAGCCGTCGAAGTTGGACCCGACGTCCTCTAGGTCCGACTTGAGGTTCCTGAGAGTGAACGGCACGCTCTCAGGCGTCCAACAGTCTGGCGACGGAGCCGTCGGGCTCCCTTATGAGCTTCACCTAGTCTCCGACCTCGCGCTCGCCGTCGTTAGGACCGATCCGCTCGACGCCGTCCTCACAGCGGACCCAAGCCGTATCGCCTTCGACGCGCACGACCTCTCCATCGGTGACGTCCCACGTGACGCTCTTACCGTCGGCTGAGCGAAGAGCCGGCCCTTGGGACCGTAAGAACTCGCCGCCGGCCGTACCTAATAACGGCGAACCCCAACACAGCACAGGAGGCCGCCAAATGCCCGTCACCCGTATCGCGATCAGGGAAGGCAAGTCGCGGGACTACAAGCAGGCACTGATGGACGAGATCTACGAGGCGATCCGCGAGACGGTCGCCATCAAGGACGGAGATCGTTTCATGGCGATCACCGAGCATGGCGAGCACGAATTCGCCTACGGATCCGTTTCTCGGGATCGACCGCGACAACGATCTCGTTCAAATCCAGGTCTGCTGGGCGCCCGGCAAGACGGTCGATGCCAAGCTCGCGATGCCCAGAAGATCGTCGAGCGCCTCGGTAAAATCCCAGGCGTCCGGCCCGAGGACGTGCTGATCTCCGTGGTGGAGGCAGCCGCCGAAAACTGGTCATTCGGAACGGAGAGACGCAGTTCTACAAGGCTGCGGCGTTGTCGTCCTGACCACCCGGCCGGGCGCGCCCGCGGACCCGCGTGGTGCGCCCGGCCGGCATCGTCGACGCGGGGGTCAAGCGTCGATCGTTCGCTCCCGCGGGATAGCGGGCGATCAGTTGGTCGGAGATCGCGTCGAGGTCGGCTCCGATGTAGTTCGGTTGAGGGCCGACGTCGCGTGGCGCGTTGCCCTCGCGGAGGATGAGTCCTGCCTGCCAACCGGCCGCGAGAGCGCCAAGCGT
>CAVWYB010000029.1:0-6962 GCA_963759145.1 uncultured Solirubrobacterales bacterium | reverse complement strand
CGGGAGGCGGCGAGAAGGCGGCCTCCGCAAGATCCTGGTCGTGCTCGAGGATGATCGCAGCGCGTCGGCCCGGAGCCCGTACAGGCGGAGGAGGCGTCGCGCCTGGTGGTGCCGATATTGCCGATGACCAGTTGCGCTTGGACTGGATGGCGCAAGCGGCGGAAGGCGAGCACGGCGATGCGCGGTTCGCTCGAGCTCGAGTTCGAGCCGGCGTAGCTCGCGGGCCGTCGGCACCGGCGCGCCAGCTGTGCCGGAGGGAGCGGGGCCTGCCGGTTGCCCAGTCGAGCAGGTCATCAAGCGTCTGGCCATGGGACGCGGCCGCTGCTGTCGGGCCAGCACGCCTTGATGGAGACTTCGGTCCGGAGCGCTCGACCTCAGAGAAATAGCCGACCGCTGCGCCCGGCATGAACTGGATTGCGCTCGACCTTGATCGTTGAGGTGGACCTTGCACCCCAAGGGGCTGTACCCGGCCGCGCCAGCAGCCTTGCGCGTGGTCTCTCCGCCGCTTCGGCCGCCCGGGCACTCAGCGCCAAGACACCGGCGGCAGCGATGGTCGCGCCAAGGTGCGACCCGCGCCGGGCCGGCTGAGTTGTGTGCGCGGGGGCCGACATGGGCGGCCACCTTGCGGCCGCCCGGTTTGCCCTCTGCTACAACGCGGTCGCTGCTGGCAACAGCGTGCTCGGCCTCCCCCGGCGCGACGCGCTTGACAGGGATGGGGGCCGCGCGCGAGCGTAGGGTCGTTGACGGGCTTCGTTGGTCCGACCGGACGGTAGTCGTGCTCGATCTCGGGGATGTCGCGCCGTACCTGATCGACAGACAGCTGATCAATGCAAGCGCGGCGGTCGACGGAGGCCTTCGGGTCCACGACGAGTCGCGGCTCAATCGCGTATTCGTGGTGACGGCAGAGGGCGAACGAAGCTTGGTACTCAAGGCTGCCGGCAGCGCGGCCGGCGTCAGGGTGGCACGCGAGGCAGCGGTACTGGAACGGTTGTGGTCCGTCGACGACCATGGCTCGCTTGCGCCGTTCCTCCCACCGGTCGTCGTCTACGACGACGCGGAGGGTGTGCTCGTACTCGAGGCGGCTCCCCATGCGCGGGACCTCGGGCGCCACCACGCCGGCGGCCGTTACTCGTGCGCTCTCGCACGCGAGACGGGGCGGGCGCTCGCCCGCCTGCATGCGGTCCGGCCGAGCGCGATGAGCGGACTCCAGAGTCCGACGGACGCAGCCTGGAGCCTGCAGATTCACGAGCCGGACCTCGACTCGCTGCGTACGTCGAGTGCTGCGGCGATCGAGCTGACGCGGATCATCCAAGCCACCGATGAGCTCCGCACCGCCCTGGATGAGCTCGTCGCCTCTTGGACCGAGGAAGCGGTGATCCACGGCGACGTCCGCTGGGACAACTGCATCGCATGCCGCAGCAGGGACTCCGACCGTTGGACGCGGCTGCAGCTGATCGACTGGGAGCTCTGCGGTTTGGGCGATCCAGGCTGGGACATCGGAGCCTTCCTCGCGGAATACCTGCGCGCATGGCTGGAGTCGATCCCGATCGCGGATCCCCGGGATCCCGGGCGCCTGCTCTCGCACGCCGGGCATCCGCTTCGAGGAATGAGACCTGCGATGAGGGCGTTCTGGAATGCCTACATGCATCACTGCAGCGCGGCCACCGCCGAGCCCGGCGGCCTGCTCTCCCGGGCCATCCGCTTCGCGGCGGTCCGCCTTCTCACAGCGGCGCTCGAGGAGGCACAGACGCTCACGGAGCTGCGCGCGAGCGTGCTGTATCCGCTTTCGCTGAGCCAGAACATCCTGCGGCGGCCGCGCGAGGCCGCCGACCTTTTCGGCCTTCACGCATGGCGGGCGGCCCCTTGATCGACTACCGCGAGCAGCTCGCGAGCGCCCTTCGCGCCATCGCGGTGACCTCGCCGACATCAGTTACATGGTTCGGGACTCCATCACGCCCGCTGCCGCGCGCAGTTGTGGCGGCTCTTCCTCCCGCGACAACGCGGCAGTACCTGGTCGACTCCCTCCAAGGCGAGCTGTATCGATCGTTCTTCACCCAGGGAAGGCCCGTTCCGAGACGGAGTGACGAGGACGCTCGAGCTCGACCGGATGAGGCGTTCCTCGAGGCACTGTCGTTGGCCAACGCCGGAGCAGGAGGCTGGGACGCCGGATGGCGAGTTGAGGACGTGGAACCAGACGGCGTACGCGTCGCGAGAAACGGGCTCCGTGTCCGCGCGCGAGCCGCGGACTGCCAAGCAGCGAAGGGTAGGTGCGCTCTCGGGACGCTAGTCAGCCTGCGCCGTCCCAAGGAGCTCGCGGCCAGCTCGCCGGGCTACTACACCGCTCTCGGCGACGCCGATCTCGCACTGGGTCCAGACGACAAGGAAGTCCGGGTCTACTTCAACGTGACCGCGGCGGGGGCAGCGCCGCTCGTCGCGATGTGCACGCGCAACCTCAACAATGCGCTGCTCCCCTTCAGCCTCAAGGTCCTCGACCATCCCACGGGCTACATCCGCTGCGACGCCGCCGTGCTGTACCTGGAGGACTGCGGCTTTGACCAGGCGCGGGACACGCTCTCGGCGATCGCGTCGGCGTGCGCGCCTCACCTGCGCGACCAGGCGCCTGCCTTCACAAGGACGCTCGCCCACGGCGTATCCGTCGGCGAGCACTGTCCGCGTCTCGGCGCGAGCTTCGGCACGAGCCGCTGCCGGCTGGTCGCCGAGGGGATCGTGGCTGCATACCAGACTGGCGAACGTCTTCTCTCCGATCGCATCGATGCCGTTGCTCGCCGGTTCGCCTATCACGGCCTCGACATCGACGTCCCGTATCTGGCCCCACGCTCCAGCCGGCACTATGAATTCTGACCGACCTACGTTCCTCGAGCTCGCCGGCCGGCTCGGAGATGAGATCGCGGCGTCGGCGATCTGGTCCGACGGCCGCTGCAACTGGGTAGGCGCGCTTCCTCTCGACGAGTCCCGCATGCGCGGGAGAGCAGACATGGCGGCGCTTGGTCCCGATCTCTACGGAGGAACGAGCGGCGTGGCGCTGTTCCTCGCTGAGGCCGGCGTGAGGCTCGACGACGACAGCCTGCGGGCGACCGCGCTGGGTGCGATCGCACTCGCGCTCGAGCAGGCTGGCCGGATCGAGCCTCAGCTTCGGGACGGGCTGTATGGCGGTTCCATCGGCATCGCCTACGCCGCCGCCCGGGTCGCCGGGCTGCTTGGGGCCGAGGATGTCCACGCGAATGCGTGCGAAGCAGTCGGGGCCTGGCGCCGGAACCCCACCCGCTCGGGATCGTCGGATCTGATGAGCGGCTGCTCAGGGGCGGTGGTGGGGCTGATCGCCCTGAGCCGACTGATCGCGGAGCCGTGGCTCGTCGACGCGGCGGCGGGGCTCGGGGACGAGCTGATCGCGCGAGCGGACGTCTGTGCGGCGGGGTGGTCCTGGCCCGACCCCGAACAGCCCTCGATGCACAACCTCTGCGGCTATGTCCACGGAGCTGCGGGAATCGGGCACGCCCTCGCGGAGTTGTTCGGGGTGACCGGTGAAGCCCGCTTCCGGGAGGCCGCCGAGCGCGCCTTCGACTACGAGCGATCGTGGCTCGACACCCGGACCGCCACGTGGCCCGATCTGCGGGGCGTGGCGCGCAGCGCCGGCCGAGACGTCCCAGCGCCCGCCGCCTCACACTCGTGGTGCAACGGCGCCCTCGGGATCGCGCTGTCGCGTCTGCGCGCAGCGGAGCTGTTCGCGTCCGAGCGTCTCCATCGCGAAGCCGACGTCGCATTCGCGAGGTGCGAACGGCACGTCGGGGACCTCCTGTTGAGCGCGCCAGACGACTTTTCCCTCTGCCACGGGGCGGCCGGTGCCGCCGACGTGCTGCTCTGCGCGGCCAACGGCCGGGCGGACCTTGCGGGACAACTCGGCCGACGTGGAATCGAGCTGTACGCCGGACCTGCCGCACGCTTCCCGTGCGGCGTACCGCTGGGGGAGACGCCGGGCCTCCTGCTCGGCTTTGCCGGCATCGGAATGTTCTACCTCCGGCTGGCCTACCCGGCCGTACAGAGTCCCCTGCTCATCCATCGGCCGCAAGCTTGACAGCGCGGTCGAGGTCGGCCTAGAGTCGAGGTTACCCGGCAAAGGAGATGCCGTGAGCCCTCGCATTCCCGACCCCCCACCTGACCCTATCGTCGGCCGGCTACGGGTTGCGGAAGACCAGCCCGACACCGAGGACGTCATCGCGCTGAACGGTTTTATTGGCCCTGGAGTGGCCGGCGGTTTCCGCATCCACGCGGACCATGCTGCCCAGCGGTGGTTGGAGGTTCCCGCCATTGTCGACAGCCAGCAAGTCAACCCTGGGGACGAGCTCAGCCGCAGTGTGGTCTGGGTCGACAGGCAGATGATGCTCGAAGATCTCTTCGAGGGCGATCCCGGGCAAAGCGACGGGAGACTGGACGGCGTCAGAGTCGCTCTTGGGGACGTCCCGTTTAGCACCTGGAACCTGATCCCCGAGACGCGCCTCGCTGCCGCTGGCTTACTCGGCTTGATCGCTTACGACGAGGATTAGGAAAGAGGAGGGGCGGCCCATGAAGAGCCAGGCGATGCACGCGCCCGTCAGCGACGAAAGCGTGCTCGAGCAACTCGAAGCAGAGTTCTTGCGCACCCCGAGCCTCTGGCCGTCGCCGTGGGAGATCGATTTAGCGGAGATGCTGGCTCCGGCGGTCGGCCGTACGGACGTCGACCCCGTCTGCAAGACCACCAAGATAAAAAGCCGGTACGGAGGTTGCTGCGGTTGACCCGGCCGGCTGGAACGGTGCCCAGCCCTCCGCTCACTCGCCTCCCGGTAGCAGACGCTCGCGTTCGCTCGCACTGAGCTCGCGCTCCAGACGAGTCTGTGCCAGCCGCAGGACCGACTGGATCGGTCCGCACACGTCGCATGACGAGACCCGAACGATCCCTGGGTCGCCGGCACTCACGACTCGGCGCCCGTCCCCGCTGAACTGCGCGGCACGCGCCGGACCGTCATGGCGGTAGAGCACGACGAGCGTCTCCCCTCCGGCGGCGCTCCAGACACGGACCGTCCCATCCTGTCCCGCGCTCGTCACGAGCTCGCCATCGGGATCGAACTCGGCAGAGAACACCGCTCCCTCGTGGCCACGCAGGATCATCGCGCTGCGTCCGTCCACGCTCCAGATCCGGATCGTGGCGTCGGCGCCGGCGCTTACGACGCGTTCGCCGTCGGGGCTGTAGGCCACGGAGTTGACGGACTGACCGTGTCCTCGCAGCGTCCGCTCTAGCTTCCCGCTCGCAGCATTCCAGAGACGCACTGTTCCGTCGTCGGACCCGCTCGCGATCTGGCGCCCGTCGGGGCTGAACGCCACGTCGCGCACCACGCCGCGGTGTCCGCGCAGCACGACGCGCGCGCCACCGTCGAGTGCCAGGACGACGATGCGCCGGCGGTCGCCCCCAAACGCGATTCGGTCTCCGGCGGGATCGACTGCAACGCTGAACAGCTTCTCTACGCCAGAGTAGACAACCTTCGATCGCCCGCCGGCTGAATCCCATACACGCACGGTGCGGTCCTCACTGGCACTGACGATTCGATCGCCGTCGGGAGTGAACTGGGCGTAGCTCACGTTCTCGTGGCCGAGCAGCACCCTGATCGAGCCCGTCGAGGTATCCCAGATCCGCACCGCGCCATCCAGTCCCCCGCTGAGCACCCGCCGGTCATCCGGGCCAAAGCTCGCCCCGGTCACTGGCGCCTCTACGATCGCCGCGTGGGCCGGAGCCGCCCACCTCCGGAGCGTCCCGTCCTCGCCACCGCTAACAACAGTGTCGGTCCCGGGCACGAATGCCGCTGCGACAACCAGGCCGCGATGGCCCTTGAACTCGGCAAGCGGGGGTCCTCCCCTCGCGTCCCACACGCGCACGATGCCATCGTCGCCGGCCGTGACAAGCCGCCGCCCGTCCCCGCTGAAGTGGACCGAATTGACCGGCTGCGCGTCGACGCGGATGCTCACGGGGCGCCCGCGCCCGCTCGCCTTCCAGACGCGCACCATCCCGTCGGCACCCGCCGTCGCGACCAGCCGCCCATCCGGGCTGAAGTCTGCCCCGATCACGGCGTCGGGGTGGCGCAGCAGGGTCGACGCGCCAGTCGAAAGGTCCCAGATCCGCGCCGTGCCATCGTTGCCCGCGCTGACCGCCTTGGTGCCGTCCGGGCTGAAGTCCGCTCCCCAGACCAGCCCCTCGTGCCCGCGCAGCACAGTGACCGGGCCGTCACCAGCGGCCGGGACCACACGAACTTCGCCGTCGATGCGCGGAAGGATGAGCCGTCCGCCCTCGGGGCTGAATGCGACCCCGGTGGCGTCGTCCCGGCCGAGGTCCGCCACGACGCGCTTCTGCTTGGTCTCGACGTCCCAGACGGCGACCTTGCCGTCGTCCCCGGCACTCGCGACCCGTCGGCCGTCAGGTGAGAAGCTCGCGCCGTATACCCACCCCTTGTGAGCCTTGACCGACGAGACTGCACGTCCGCTGTCGAGGTCCCAGATGCGCACCGCGCCGTCGCGCCCAGCGGTCACGACCTGCTGTCCATCACGGCTCGGGTCAACAGCATGCACCCAGTCATCGTGCGCGGGCCACACCGAGAGAGCACTCGATGCGAGCGTTGCCTGTCGCAGCACGTTCTCCGCCTGCTCGGTATCCCGTCGCTCCAGGGCCCGCAAGGCTAACGCGAGACTCAAACCCGGGTCGACATCGAGAAAGTTGGTCGCCCTGGCCGCCAGTTCGCGAGAGGCCGCGGTGTCACGCTGCCGTTCAGCCTCCCGTCCCTGGTAGAGCGCGACGATTGCCACTGCCGTAATCGCGGCGAGCGCCGCGGCCAAGCCGCCGAACACGAGCCGTAACCGCCGGCGGCGCGCACCACGTTCGCGGCGGTCGCGACCGAGGCTCGCGCCAAGGAACTCCTGTT
>CAVWYB010000028.1:0-319340 GCA_963759145.1 uncultured Solirubrobacterales bacterium | reverse complement strand
TTGCAGCAACAGATGAAAAGCATCAAGGAAGAATTGGGTGGTGATACCAATGCACAGGAAGTAAAAGAAATGCAGAAAAAAGCCGAAGCAAAAAAATGGCCGGCTGCTGCAAAAGAAATGTTTAAGAAAGGAATTGAGAAACTGGAAAGAATGCATCCCAGCACTCCCGATTATTCTGTTGTGTATAATCATCTTGACCTGATGCTCGATCTTCCCTGGGAAGATTATACCGAAGATCATTATGATCTGAAAAAAGCAAAAAAAACACTGGATAATGATCATTATGGAATGGATAAGATCAAAGAAAGGATACTTGGAATACCTGGCCGTATTGAAATTGAAAGGCGATATGAAAAGCCCGATCCTTTGTTTTGTCGGCCCTCCGGGTATTGGTAAAACATCTTTGGGAAGAAGCATTGCCAATGCGATCGGCAGAAAATATGTACGACTGAGTCTTGGTGGATTGCATGATGAAAGTGAGATACGTGGTCATCGGAAAACATATATCGGCGCCATGCCGGGACGGATTTTTCAATCTATCCGCAAAGTAAAATCTTCTAACCCTGTATGATACTGGATGAGATTGATAAAGTAGGAAATGATTTTCGCGGCGATCCTCTTCAGCGCTTACTGGAAGTGCTGGATCCGGAACAGAACAATACCTTTTATGATAATTATCTTGAACTGGAATATGATCTGAGTAAAGTGTTGTTCATTGCAACTGCCAATAATGTTCAAAATATTCAACCTGCATTGCGCGACCGGCTCGAGATTATTGACCTGAGCGGTTATGCGGTGGAAGAAAAAATAGAAATTGCAAAACGACATCTTATTCCCAAAGCAAAAAGAAGTACATGGATTGAAAGACAGCAATTTTAAGATTAGTGATAAGGTGCTGGAAAAAATGATACAGGATTATACGAGGGAAAGTGGTGTTCGTGAACTGGACAGGCAACTGGCTTCCATCATGCGCTACCAGGCCAAGGAACTAGCAATGAAAGGAAAATTAAAAGCAGTCGTTAACCGCAGATGATGTTGAAAAGATATTGGTAAGCCAAGATACAGTAATGAAATTTATAAAACGGCAAATATGGCCGGCGTGGCGGTTGGACTTGCCTGGACCTATGTGGGCGGCGATATTTTTTATTGAAACCAGCCTGAGCGAAGGAAAAGGAGAATTGAAACTTACCGGTAACCTTGGCAATGTGATGAAAGAAAGTGCAAGCACAGCTTTGACCTATTTGCAATCCAATGCAAAAAAATACAATATCGATCATAAATTATTTGAAAAGAAAAATATTCATATTCATGTGCCGGAAGGAGCTGTGCCAAAAGATGGGCCAAGTGCAGGTATTACCATGATGACTGCTATTGCTTCTGCACTTGACCGGCAAAAAAGTAAAACCTTTCTTGGCGATGACGGGTGAGATCACTTTGCGCGGACAGGTATTGCCGGTTGGCGGCATTAAAGAAAAAGTGCTGGCAGCAAAAAGAGCCGGGTTAAAAGAGATCATTCTTTGCTGGCAAAATGAAAAAGATGTGGAGGAGATCGAATCTGACTTTATAAAAGGCATTAAGTTTCATTATGTAAAAACAATGAACCAGGTGCTGGAACTGGCGTTGGTAAATAATGTAGAAATTGAAATGTTGTTATGTATAACAATTCTCCATGAACTGTTTAAGGGTAAAATAGATTCCTCAGCTCTCCGGATCTATCTTCGTAGCACTTTGCGTATTACGAGCTTTTCATATTGATTTTATTATCTGCTTGTCAGTCTGATGCACAAACCATTGGAGGCAATTCTGTATTTAATTTTCTCAAACTTTCCCAATACACCACAGCTTACAGCTTTAGGCGGAGTTAATATTTCTCAAATCTCAAACGATGTCGGCCTTGCATTTAATAACCCTGCGTTGCTCAAACCCGGAATGCATACACAGATGAATGCTGTTTTCAATCAGTTTTTATGCCGGAATCAATTCTTATCATTTATCGCTTGGGTTATCATCATGAAAAATTAAATACGAATTTTTTATGGGGGCTTAATTATTTGAATTATGGGAATATTCAGCAAACAGATGCTTCCGGAAATATCTTGGGCCAATTCAGGCCAACCGATTGGGTGATGCAGGTTTCGGCTTCACGCAGTTATTTGGAAAAATGGAATTATGGCGCCACGTTGAAATTCATCAATTCCAACTATGGGCAATATCGTTCCAATGGGATTGCCGTTGATGTGGGTGTTTTATATCCATGATACGGCAAATCTTTTTTCAGCCTCATTGCTGGCAAAGAATATGGGTACCAATTAAAAAAATATGATGGCACTGACCGGATGATCTTCCTTTTGATCTGCAGGTTGGGATAACAAAAAGATTGGAAGAACTCGCCTTTTGGTTTTTCATTTACCGCACATCATCTGCACCAGTTTGATATACGGTATAATGATACCGGTTTTAATGATGACAATGGCTTTGAAAATGACAGTACAAGCAAATTTACGTTTGATAAATTTTCCGGCATTTTGTATTTGCTACCACTGTTTATATGGGCGATAAAGTGGAAATCGCATGCGGGTTATAATTACCTGCGGCGAAAAGAGCTGAATATAGAGAATGCCGGTAATGGACTCACCGGATTTTCTCTGGGTGTATCATTGTTGCTTAATAAACTGCAGATACGCTATGCCCGTTCGCATTATCAGAATAATACGGCATATAACCAGTTTGGTCTGAATATGACACTGAACCAGTATTTTGGATTGGGAAAATTCGGCGAAAAGATCGGGTGGTGACAAATGATGTGCAAAAGTTACATTTTAGCTTTAATCTTCGAGTCGGATTGTTGAATCTTTCAATAAAGGCAATCCAGCCTGAAAATATTTATTCAACACAACACGAAAGCTGTTCACGGGACTGATACTATCATACAGCATTGAATAATCTTTATCAGAAAAGTAGTAGGTGTTCAGGTTCATAAATTGTTTTTCACGAATAAAACGTCCCCACTCCGCATACCGGTTGCCATGATCACCTTCGATGATCAGGACCAAAGGTCTTGTGCGTTTGGTAGTGGTTGCAGCTTTTACCAACGAGTCAATCCAGGCATTGGCAGAAATCACCTGTTCAATATAAAGTTTATCATGATTAGCATCAGTAAAGTCGTCATCAGATACCATTCTTGGATGGCCATTCCTGTCTACATAAGCAGGCCGATGAGGCCTGGCTACATGGCCATAAACAAACCGGGGCTTTTCAGCTACTTTGCCTAGTTCACGGAGAAAGTTTCTATAATTAGTCTGGTCCCTTTTGATATACGCCAAATCCGGCTGTCTTAATTTACTGTACCACGGTAGCCTTACCGACAAGTTCCAGAAAATATCATTTTCAATTCGTCCCCCTAAAGTTCCAAAATACAAAGCCTTTTTTGAAAATTCTGTAAAAAGAGGCTCTACTGATATGGGGTGATTTTTAATATGACAAAGGCCATGGTTGATGATATCATATCCATTTCTTTCCAATAAGTCCGGCAAAAGACTATTTTTAAATGAATAGTCGCCCTGGAGCAGGCTATAAGCATTGTTGGGAATATTTTCAAGGTCCCTGTTAAAGTATTGGAGGTTAAAAGTTGAGCCAATTGAAAAGGAAGTGGCGTTATAATTGCTTTGAGAGTTTTTCGAAATAAAAAAACCGGAATTTACTAATGACGAATCAAGCTTTTTATTGTCGAAGTGATAATATTTCTGTAATGCTTTTGAACTGGTGTATTCGTCAAATACAAAGAAGAAAATATCAGGCATCTGTTCTTTATCGTTGATCCTCAACTGCGGCTTCAATGGGTGATTATTTCCGGCAGGGTCAATTTCTTTTAACTTATTTGAAAAAATATAGAACACTGTTGTACCTGTTTCAAGAATAAGCAACAGTGAAAAAAGATAAAGGAAAAAGCGGCTTGCTTTATAGGGGATTTTGGCTTTTTTCAATTTTACAGTAAGAGTAATAATTAAAATCAAGCCAAGAAGAAGTATAAATTTATAAGAAACGAGGAAAGCGGGTAGGCCAAGGCTTTTTATAAAATCAAGAAAGGCTCCAAAAAAAAAGAATGGTATTAAAAGTAACATTGCCCATGTTCCGGCTTTGATGGTATTTTTAAATAAAAGAAATCCAAAAAAAAATAATGCTGCCGAAAGAAGTAAGTAGTAAAAAAGATATTGTAAGGCAAGGCCTATACTGAAAATGCCGAAATAATCATTATAGATATTTAATACATAAAAAAGAGGTAGTGAAAAAATATACCAGGGGAAGGCCACGATTTTCTTCATTACAGAAAATTATTTAGGTTCTTTTTTTCATCAGGTAAAGCGCAACGTTGACTACCTGAAATACTATCCTTTTTTTCGATAGTAAAATACTCTTCAAAGGATGATTCAAAATTAGCCTGTTCATAATCGGCGAAAGTCGTTGTCTTTTGCGCTAGGATAAGCTGGGCCTTCTCATCCTGTAACGGTACAAATTCAATAATTAAGTATTGTGTAATCCGGGAAAAAAAATCAGCAATTTTTTTAAAATGTATCGCTTTGCCCAGGACAAGATGATGTAGCAACGCCAGGGCCAGCGAAATATCCACGTTGATCCTGCTTACAAATGAGTTTCTCTCTTTGTTATTTACACCAATAGCGGCAGAAGGATTGGAAAAGTCCAAAATGAGAGGTAGTATATTATTTTCACCGTTTTTTTTTATTGAACTATAAAGCCTGTTAATGCAATAAGGATCAAAATCGGCAGAAATTGTACGGATTTTTTTTTCCGCTAATAACTTAGAAAACTCGCCTTCATTAGCGCCGATATCTGCAGCAGTTTTTATTTTTGGTTGCAGATCATGTATCCATTCATTGATAATCCTTTTTTTATCTTCAAGATAGTTTCCCCTTTGTGATGCTTCTTCATAATAGCCCGACCAGGTGCTTTTCTGTTCAGGCAGGTTCAGTTTATTGATCAATATTTCGAGGCTGGAAATAAGATTCAGCAGTTTTTGCTTTGAAAATAATTTTCATTTTCATTGCCTTGCTTTTTTGATGAGATTTCGCATGGAGATGAATATGCAGGTAAGTATGCAGGGAAAACCGGCTTCGTTTCAGGAAGAAAGATTTAATGACAGCTAATGGGATTCCATCCGGCCAGGCCAATTGGAGTTGTTGCAAAGGTATTTTGCTGTAATGCATGATCAGCAAAGGCCCAGAAAATTTTCACAAAACTGGCGATAAGCGATCCACGGGATTTCTTTGATATTTTTCAAAAGAAAGCGTATCAATAAAAACAGTTTCCCTTTGTGCCATTGAATATTATAAGGAGTAGCATCTTTTAATATCATTCCATAATGCCAGCGCTTCTTTTACCAGTTCGAAGCGTCAGCAAGGCAGCATCTTTCAGCATATCAAAACTCCATTCATATGGATAAGAAATGAATGTGATATTTTCAGGCTTAAGCGTAGTATAATGATTCGCTGTCGCCGGTAAGGTTTTCAGTGATTTGTTCATGTGGAATCAGTAATCCTTTTTTGACCAGGTGGTCGTAACAACCGCTTTGGATGAAATGATCAAAATGTTCTTTGAAAGAAATATTTACCTGCCTGTATAATATCCATTCTTTTTCAAAAATAAATCCTGAAGGATCCCGGTAAGATGAAGGATGGTGAGTAGGAGTTGATGACATCAGGTTGGAGGATTATCATTTGTTTTTTTGGTGAGCGGGTAAAAAAGGACCGTGATATACATTTTGATATTCCTGAAAAAAAAGCACTCCTAATGCAGCCGCAGCAATCACCTGTACAAGATAACTGCCGCTGCCGGGATCAATATATAATAAAACGGCAGTGCATTCACAGGTAACTCAGATTTGTTTTCGGTGTTAAAGTTAGCAATGTTTCATACATCAGCCGGATCGTATTTTCAATATCATCCCGGTGCAGCATTTCCACGGTTGTATGCATATAACGCAAGTGGAATTGAAATAAGAACAGAAGGGCAACCATCGTTTGAATAAGCAAATGAATCGGTATCGGTGCCGGTACTGCGGCTTAATGCCCTCCATTGCACAGCTATTTTTTTATCAGCCGCCACTTTTTCTACCAATGCCAGTAATTTATTATGTACAGCCGGTGCATAAGAAAGTGAAGGGCCTTTGCCACAAAGCACATCGCCTTCAATATTTTTATTGATCATCGGTGTAGTGGTATCATGTGTCACATCTGTAATAATCGCAATATCCGGTTTGATCCTGCGGGCAATCATTTCAGCGCCACGCAAACCAATTTCTTCCTGCACCGCATTGACCACATATAAGCCAAAAGGCAGTTTCTTTTTATTTTCTTTTAACAGCCTTGCTACTTCCGCGATCATAAAACCACCGATACGGTTATCAAATGCACGGCCGATATAATTGCCATTGGCCAGTTCATCAAATCCATCCTGGTAAGTAACCACAGCGCCGATATGAATGCCGAGGTGCTTCCACTTCTTTCCGGTTCCTTGCGCCGCAATCCAGCCAAGATTATCTGTTCTTGGGTTGTGTTTCTTTCTGATCAGGATTGCCGAGCCGGGTATGAATAGCCGGCCATCCAAATACGGCTTTTACCGGTCCTTTTTTTCCATGAATAAATACTCGGGATGCGGGTGCCGTCTGGTGATCCACGCCGCCATTTCTTTTTAAATAGATCAGGCCTTCAGGAGTAACATAATTCACAAACCAGCTGATCTCATCGGCATGCGCTTCAATCACCACTTTAAATTTATGATCGGGATTAATAACTCCTACCGCTGTTCCATAAGGATCCACATAGTGGTATCCACATAAGGTTTCAGGTATTCGAGCCACAGTTTTTGTCCCCAGGTTTCAAAACCAACCGGTGATGCATTATTGATATAGTTGCGTAAAAAATGGAATGAATTATCTGTAAGATCGATTTTTTTGCTTTGCTTTTTGTCTTTGCCGATTTTGCCATAGAGAGTATTTTTATAAGCTGGCAAATTAAATAAATATCACCGATTGGAGTAAAGAAGAGGATAGTTCAAATTTACCCTTGGTTGAAGATTTATCCGGGTTTTCAAACTAATGCCTGGGGAAAAGTATCGTACCCGGATGCTATGACATGTATGGCCGTTGTCAGCGAACCAGTGTTACTGTGCCTTTTCTGAAATAAGGGTCCCCGTTAAAATCAACAGCTTTTACCATCCAGACATATACATTATTGGATTGGTATTCGCCATTTATTTTACCATCCCAGCCATGGCCATAGCATATTTGTGGCGGGTTAGTGATGCAGGGGTCCGGGTTGGTGATCTGGATCAGTCGCTGGTCCGAAAGATTAACGCTGATATCCTGTATCCGGATAAAGCTGCCCATGTTAAAACAGTTAAGCTACATTGCTGACAACTTAAAAATATATGAAACAGTGAAACAGATTTTTGAAGACTGCTTATTAAAAGTTTTTGCAAATACAGATGGTTAGCCCGCTTTCACATTCTTTTTTTTCAACGACAGGTAATCCAGGAAGTAAATCACTTTTAACGAAAGACTATTAAATGAAGGAGTTTCTATGGACTTGCCAGGTTCCGGTAATACCGTTCCATGACCAGCTTGTCATATAGTTCCGAAGATGTTTTCCAGGTAATATTGATAAAACTGCCGGCGGCAAACTGCCAGCTATAGTTCATATCAATATTGAAAAGATTGACATTGATATCAGGGTTTTGATTGATGGCTGCCAGGCTTTCTACAGTGCCATCTTTTTTGAGGTTCATGAAATCAAAGTATTTCACCTTGCTCCAGTAATGACGGGCACGCAAGGTGATCCCCATTTTATTGGTAAAATTATATCGTATGTTCAGTGTGTTTTCTGCAGTGCGTATTTTACGAAGGCTCATGAAAACACTGTCACTATTATCCGAAATAGCGGCGAAACCAAAATTGCGGTTGTGGAATTCCAGGTAATTATTTAAGCTCACACTAAGTTTGTTGTTAAAACGGTAACTATTTCCAACGATGGTCTCCAGGTTACTGGTTTTATATTCTCGACGACACCCGGTGATTTACCTGTAACGAGGCGGTATATTTTTTAGCACTATTGCTATTTATCCAAAATCCCTTCATCCAGGAAGCAGGCTGTTTTACCATCCAGCCATTCAACCTGGCTTCATAAAAATCATTCCGCTTCGGTCGGATATCTCCATTTATCCCGACCTGCCAAAGACTTTTCAATTGGGAGTTAATATTACCATTGATCCTGAAATCCTGGTACATGCGGGGTATATATCGCTGTGAATAATTTCCATTGAGGTTCACATAAATATTGTTGTAAAAGCTTTTTGGTTTTACCCATTTATACCAGCATAAAACCCATGTGTCACATAATTGTTATTGGTAAAATAACCCATATCGCTGGGATCATATTTATCATCGGCCAAACAACTGTGTACATCAAAATTGAAACGTCCCTTGAATTTGCCAAGGAAAACCATGTACATATTGCCTGCCCTTGTTTTATTGGGAGCCTCATAACCCATGAGTCGGCTATGCGCCACCTGTCCCCATACATTCCAGTCCACATTGTTATCATAAAGATCCCAATGTCGACAGAACTTACATTCGCATCGTAATCCTTACCGCTCCGCCAAACATTGGTATTGATAAATGTTACCCTTGAATTGTTTTTCAAGCCCTGGTCCAGCACCATGATATTATAATTCGTTAGGGGATCGGTTTGAATTTTATATTCCTCCTTATTATTGTTTTCGATCGTTGCATATTGTGCTTTGGTAATGGCATTGAAAAAACCTACGCCCAAGTTTTTTCTTTGTCCGCCCGCTTATCTTTGTAGCATTCAGCAATCTTGTTTTAACCGGGTTTTCTACCAGCTTTTCACCCGGGCTCGAGGTTATAATCGCTCCTAGTAATGCAAAGGTTGCCCGCCTATTCGACGGCTATAAAACAGGTTACCCTTATTGAAAAGTTCGGTGCCTTCTTAAAAAAAGACCTGTTCTCGCTGAACCTGACTTCAAAAGGAGAAAGATTCAATACCTGGTTATCACTTTGTACCTGCCCGAAATCCGGTATCAGGGTCATATCCATTGTAAATCCGTCGCGATGCCGTATTTTACATCCATTCCACCATTTACTGATGTTTCCCAGTTTTTGGTGTAGCCGGATTTTTGGGTAGATAAGTGGAGAAATAGGGTGAAAATGAAAGTCGGACCGGCGGCTTTAATGTCCTTATACCGGTCCATACGCCGGCCTGGTTCATAAAACCAAATTTTGTAGGGTCGACCGGGCTCCAGGAGTATTGCTGGCCGGTCTTTGCTCTTCTGCGAATAATATTAATATTCCAGTTCTGCACATTTTCCTTACTGAAACGAATGGCTGAATAAGGTATCTGCATTTCAAATGACCAGCCATTATCATTGATTTTTGTTTCTGTATGGTATACACGGTATTCCAACTCAGGTCTTCACCACCATTCCTACCGATCGAATATTTCAGGTCAAATTGTTCATTAAGTGGAGTAACATAAAAACCAAGGCCGTTGATTTTATCCTGGTAGGTGTCGAATACGACCCGATAAAATCATTTACGCCAATGCATCGCGGCCCACAATTGGGTTGAGATACTGTCCTTGTTTGTTTCATGACAAAATGCCGCCGAAGTAAACGGCAATATCATCATAGAGAAGGTAAACTTCTGTTTTATTTTTTATCCTTCCGCTTTGCCAAAGTTTGGCCGCATTTCTTAGGTTATCAACCCATCAATAAGGGAAGCTGATCTCCAGGCTTCTTCGTTTATAATGCCATCGAGTTTTACGGGCAAGGAGGTTCTGACGGCAGTCACCTGCTTTTGCTGATCCTGTGAAAATGATAGTGAAGAAAAAAACAACATAGTAAGGCCAATAATCATAATTTTCTCATTTGAATTTTCGGTAATTGGGCGGTAAAGTAAACGTTCAAACTCCGTATTTGTTAAAAGTTGCTGTTAATAATAACTAAATTGTTTCTAATGGCATTTAAAGGTTATGGGTGGAAACAAAACGTATCCGTTTGATAGCCGTAGTTTTGGAAAATGTAAATGAGAAACAAAATTCCTTAAACATGCTGTCAATATGACTTTACAATCCATTATCATCTCCCGGCAGTTTATAGTTTGATAAGCAGGGATAAAATAAAATATATATTATTTCAATATTCATGTTCAGGCAACTTTCTTTCAAAGAGAAAAATCTTATTTTAACAATTATTCAATTACATGAAATACATTATCCTCTCTACTTTTTTTGTGCCTCTTATTTATCGGCCCAAGACTCAACCCCCATGATTGTAAGCTGATTAAGGAAACCGATCCCTATACCAAGGAGACCAAATTATCATCCGGATTCATATCGCTGCAAATAGGCGCTTCCTTACATTGATGCTGATAGTAAAGAAATCGATTTTTTCTTTACTGTTCCCGACAAATGCTTTAACGACGCATCTACCGTATTTATTTTTTTTGAAGGGAGTAAAGTAAAAACAACCTATCGCAATAGCGGAAGCATGAACTGCGAAGGGTATTTTCATTTTATTTTTAGAAATGGAACGGCAACACCAACGGTTTTGAAAAAACTAGCTACCCAAAAAGTCGCCAATTTTATTTTTACCGGCAACGACAAAAAGAACAACAGCTAGTAAGCCTTTTACCTGATCAGCAAAAGACACTGATGGAAATTAACAGCCTGTATGATCGCAGAATCAAAAACACTGATTAAAAATAATTGGTGCAGTGAGTTGTGACGTTACAGTTATGCAGGATATTCACATGGTCGAACTTGTGACACTTGTTCCTTACAATTTTATTCAAAAGCCTGGTTCAATAAAGCAGCCAGGCGAACACCACCTTTTAATAATTGCTCGTCCAGCATTTTTTGAAACTGGATAATTATACTTATAGCTCAGTTTCGATTCGTTGGGTGTAGCATCATAAATGGAATCCGATAATACATGTGATTCATAGAACCAGTCTTCCAGGGAAGCCGATTGCCACGTTTTCACTTTTTTTCAGTTCAGCAATATCGAGAAGCCTGGCATATTCCGTATAACTATATTGCTGAAATTCTATTAACATACTATCCCATAGAGAATGAAGGTTTGTTTTTTTCTCAAACCAATACACTACGATCTTATTGCCGCCGGCATCTTCATCCCTGCCTACATGCAAAGGCTGGTGCAGATCGCCAACAAGATGGATCAGGAAAATACAAAGCCTCTCTTCGTTTTTCAAGGGGCAATGATTTGTCTTTTAATTCAGCCATCATGGCCTGTATCTGCGTGTAAAGATTTTTGCCCGGGAGTTTTTTCAGATCCGTCAATAAATTTTTCTTTTTCCATATGACCGGGCAGATCCACATAATGCCAGGGTGAAGCATGGTTCCAGGTGGAATCTGATTTTATAAAATCAGGCCAGTTGGACCACAACGCCAGGGTTTCCTTTCCCAATAAGTTTGCGTAATTCTTTTTTTGCTTTTTTTGACAAATGCTGTTGGGCAATTTCCCCAATGATGGGCGTCGGGTCCTCGACGTCACCGACGCGCACGACCGCGACTCCGAGCGTGCGCACCACCTCGCCCACCTGGCCCATACGGAGCTCTTGCGCCGTCAGGGTGATCTCTTCCTCGCCGATGGTCCGGTGCGGCAGCCGGTCGACCCCGATCGTGTATGTGTAGCTCGTTGTCCAGTCCGGGAATCGCCCGGCGCGCCAGGCTTCGAACTTCGACTCGAGCAGCGTCGCCTCGGCGCGGGCCGCGGCGAGCGCTGTCTGAACGGCGACCAGTGACTCGTGAGCGTGCTCACCCGCGTCAAGCTCCCCGACCTCTCTGGCCAGGCGCAGCAGCTTCTCCTGCAGCTCAGCGACAGCTGTGCGGGATTCCGCTCGCCGTCGCGCCAGCTCGGGCTGCTCTAGCTCGAAGACGTACTCGATCGGGACCGGCTCGAGGACTCGCTCCGGCAACGCAAGCACGAGCTTCGACACGGCCTTCGCCGCGAACGTCGCCACGCGCAGGCCGGCTGCCACGATCTCCGCGCCGAACCCGGTCGACCCGTGTGCCGCTCCCGTCAGCCGCTCGTCGGGGGCGAGTTTCAGCTCGAATTCGCGCTCGTTCCACCAGTCGCCTCGCAGCTCGAGCTCGTGCTTCGCGTCGCCGTCGGCTTCGGCCGCGAGGCTCACCTCGCTCGTCCGCTGGGCCATCTTCTCGCCGCTGGCCGCAGTCGACACCGTCACGCTGCCCTGGATCCTCGCCACCGTCAGCGGCAGCGCATAGCGCACTTTCTGAACATCTGCATCTTCCATTCGGCGCGTCCCTTGCTCGTTGATCTCGTCCCAGGGACCGTAAGCCGGTTGAGCCGCAGGTTCAGCCGACTAGTCCGCACCGGCAGCGGTGCCTTTTCGGCACGCGCAGAATCTCCGAGCAGCCGAAGTGGGAGAAATTTGCGCCAATGTGTTGCAAAGTGGGATGAAGTGGGTTAAAGTGGCGGCAGTTCAGACCGGACCGGGATGGCGGGGTTCCTCCCACTCCGCCATCCCAGGCCCGGCAGGCCACTTCCACGGCGGCCATTGGCCGGCACAGAGGGAGACCGTTGGTTGTCGTTTCTGGGGCAGTACGAGCACACACTGGACGCGAAGAACCGGCTGACGATCCCGTCGAAGTTCCGGGCGCAGCTGTCCGAGGGCATCGTTCTGGCGAAGGAGCAGGAGACCTGCATCGCGATCCGGCCTGCATCGGCGTGGACGCGCTTCATGGACGAGATGCGGCGGCTCGGCACCCTCTGGAACCAGGACTACCGCGATTTCCAGCGCCGCTACACCGCCGGCGCCTTCGACGCCCAGCTGGACGCCGCCGGGCGCATCATGCTTCCGCAGGCGCTGATCGACAAGGCGGGCCTCTCCCGGGAGGTGGTGCTCGTGGGCAACCTGGACACGATCGAGGTCTGGGATCGCGCCCGCTGGCAGGAGGAGGAGGCGAGACTCGACCAGGCCGTGCCGGAGCTGGCGCGACGCCTGTCCGGAGCGGCCGGTGACACTACTTCTTGACATGACCACGCACGTCCCTGTCCTGGCCGGCGAGCTGATCGACCTGATCGACCCTGCACCCGGCGAGGTCGCGATCGATTGCACCTTCGGCTCGGGGGGCCACGCGCGGCTGGTCGCGGACCGGGTCGGCGCCTCGGGCGAGCTGATCTGCATCGACCGCGACCCGCACGCAGAAGCGCAGTTCGCATCGTTCGCCGACGAAGTCGCGTGCGCCACCCGCTTCATCCGCGGCAACTATGCGGACATCCTGCCCGAGCTCCTCGACGAAGGGCTCGAGGCGGACCTCCTCTATCTCGACCTGGGCATCTCCTCCATGCAGGTGGACACGCGCGAGCGCGGCTTCTCCTACTCCTATGACGCGCCGCTCGACATGCGGATGGACCCGGAGCAGGAGCTGAACGCGCGCACGGTCGTGAACGAGTGGCCGGAGCAGCGACTCGCCGCGGCCTTCCGCGACTACGGGGAAGAGCGCTACGCCCGGCGGATCGCGCGCGAGCTCGTGCGGCGCCGGGAGCGCGAGCCGATCGAGACCACCAACGACCTGGTCGCGGCGATCAAGCGGGCGGTTCCGACGCCGGCCCAGTTCGCTGCCGGGCATCCGGCGCGCCGCGTGTTCCAGGCGATCCGGATCGCGGTCAACGACGAGATCGCATCGCTCGAGCGGGCGCTGCCGGAAGCGTGGCGATTGCTGCGTCCGGGCGGGCGCATCGCGGCGATCTCCTTCCAGTCGCTCGAGGACCGGATCGTGAAGCGCTTTCTCGTCGATCGCGCCCGCGGGTGCATCTGCCCGCCGGAGTCGCCGATCTGCACGTGCGGGCGCGAGCCGGAGGCCGAGCTACTGACGCGGCGGCCGGTATCGCCGACGCCCGAGGAGGTCGCCTCCAACCCGCGCGCACATTCGGGCAAGCTGCGCGCCGCGCTGAAGCTCCGCGAGGAGGAGCCGATCACCAGCGGGCCGACCGTCCGGAGGACCGAGCGCTGACCCCGCCCGCCGCCACTGCCTCCACCAAGCGCTCCGCCTCGCGCCGGACCGCCAAGACGCGCGTCCATCGCCGGGTCTCCGGGCCCGCGCGCCCGGCGCGGGCGACACGCGCGGCCGCCGCCGCGCCCTCGATTCCGCGCCGCCGGCCGCAACCCGCGGCGCCCGCCGGGCTGGAGCGGATCGGCCCGTTCGTCGTCGGCGCGGCGCGCAAGCTGCGCGACTCTCAGATGGTCGACCGCCTCGTGCGCGGGCGGATCTGGATCGGGTTCCTGTGCGTGCTGCTGATCGGCCTCGTGGGGCTGAACGTGTCGCTGCTCAAGCTGAACGCCGCCGCGGGGCGCAATGCGGAGTGGGCGAAGAAGCTCCGCGTCGAGAACGCGGACCTGCAGGCGCGCGTGTCCCGGCTTCGCTCCGCACAGCGGATCCAGGACTCGGCCGGCGCGATGGGCCTCGTGATGCCCGCCGCCGCGGACGTGCACTACCTGAACGTGGACACCGGCCGCGACGCGCGCCTCGCGGTGAAGCGGGAGACCTTCACGCCGGTGTGGGATATGGACGACCTCGTGAGCTCCGTGCCCGAGCCGACCACCGTCGCACCAACCTTGGCCACGCCCGCGGCGCCCGAGACCGGCGTGCCGGACGACGGGCGCGACCGGGACGACCGGGACCGCGCCCACCACCGAGACGCAGGCGCCGCCCGCCACGCCCACGACGGGCGTGACCGGCACCGAGACCTCGCAGCAGCCCAGCACCGGAGCGACCGTACCCTGACCGGCGCACGCGCGACAGGGAGGATCACTCCCGCACGACTGGTCGAACGCCGCATCGGCCTCCTGTTCGCGTGCTTTCTGGCCATGCTCGGGCTCGCCACGATGCGCGAGCTCTACCTGATCACCTTCAAGGGCTCGGACCTCAAGAGCCTGGCCGCCACCCAGCAGGTCGAGAAGGTGACTTTGATCGCCAAGCGCGGCACGATCACGGACCGCCACGGCACCGAGCTCGCGGTCTCCCGCGACGCCTCCACGATCTACGCGAACCCCTTCCTGATCAAGGATCCCGTGGACGCGGCGCGGAAGCTCGGCCCGATCCTCGGCGAGACCCGCGACGACCTCGCCGTCAAGCTCGCCGACCGCAAGACGGGCTTCGCGTACCTCATGCGCAAGGCCTCGCCGCACGTGGGAGCGCGGATCCAGCGCCTGAAGATCGAGGGCATCGGCGTGATGGACGACTCACGGCGCCGCTATCCCGGGGGCAACCTCGCCTCGCAGGTGATCGGCACGGTGGGGATCGACAACGAGGGCCTGCTGGGGCTCGAGCAGGCGCTCGACGACGAGCTGGGCGGCACCGACGGCGAGCAGCGGATCGTGAAGGACGCGCGCGGCGACCCGGTCGCGCTCGAGCAGGTAAGCGACGTGCACAGCGGCACCGACATGCGGCTCACCCTCGACGCGTCGCTGCAGGAGCGCACGGAGGCCGTGCTCGGCGACGTCGGGCAGACGTTCGGGCCGAAGGGCGCGACCGCGATCGCGATGAACCCCAACAACGGCGACATCCTGGCGATGGCGAACTGGCCGCAGGTCGACGCCAACCACGTGGACCAGGCGCCGGCCTGGGCACGCTTGAACCGCGCGGTCGGCATGACCTACGAGCCCGGCTCCACCTTCAAGGCGCTCACGGTCGCGGGCGCGCTCGCCGACGGCGTCGTGCGGCCCACCACGCAGTTCCGCGTCGGCCCGCAGATCCAGGTCGCCGACCGCGTGATCAACGAGGCGCACGGCACCGGCGGCGTCTTCACGGTGGCGGACATCCTCGCGCGCTCGTCGAACGTGGGCGCGGTGCGGATCGGCCTGAAGCTCGGCTCGCAGCGCTTCGACAAGTGGGTCAGGAACTTCGGCTTCGGCCACTACACGGACCTGCCGCTGCCGGGTGAGTCGGCCGGGATCGTGCCCGAGGTCAAGGACTACTCGGGCTCCTCGATGGGGAACCTGCCGATCGGCCAGGGACTGGCGGTCACGCCGATCCAGATGATGCAGGGCTACGCCGCGATCGCGAACGGCGGCATCCTGGTGAAGCCGCGGCTGGTGCTGGACGGCGAGCCCGCGAAGGGCGAGCGCGTGATGAGCCGCCGCAATGCGGCCCAGCTCCAGAAGATGCTGGAGGGGGTGCTCGGCCCGACGGGTACGGCGCCCGAGGCGGCCGTGCCGGGCTATGACCTGGCGGGCAAGACGGGTACCGCGCAGAAGCCCGAGCACGGCGTGTACTCGGAGACCAAGTACGTGGCCTCGTTCATCGGCTTCGCACCGGCCCGCGACGCCCAGCTCCTGATCGCCGTGATCGTGGACGAGCCGGGCGGCGGCATCAATGCGGGTGGCGCGGTGGCCGCACCCGCGTTCGAGCGGATCGCGAGCTGGGCCCTACCGCACATCGGGATCGCGCCGAAATAGGCGAGGCGGTCAACCGCCGTTCCGGGGCGAGCAGGCCGCCATCCGTTCGAGCAGCGTGGCACGCTCGCGGGAGTTCTGGGTCATGGAGGCCGCGCGGTTGAACTCCGCCCGGGCCTCCTCGTCTCGACCGAGCTTCGCAAGCAGATCTCCCCGTGCGGCCGGCAGCAGGTGGTAGTCGCGCAAAGCGGGCTCGGCGCTGAGCGCGTCCATGAGCTCGAGCGCCGCCTCGGGGCCGAACGCCATCCCGACCGCGACCGCGCGGTTGAGCTCGACGACCGGCGACGGCATCAGCTGGGCGAGCGCGTCGTAGAGCGCCACGATCCGCTCCCAGTCGGTGTCGTCGGCGACGCGAGCGCGCGCATGGCAGGCGGCGACGGCCGCCTGGAGCGTGTACGGGCCCAGGGCGCCGCCCGTCCTCTGCGCACGCTCGAGCGCCGCAAGGCCGCGGCCGACGAGCATCCAGTCCCAGCGGGAGCGATCCTGCTCGAGCAGCAGCACCTGCTCGCCGGAGGGCCCGGTGCGCGCACGCGAGCGCGATGCCTGCAGCTCCATCAAGGCCACGAGGCCGTGCACCTCCGGCTCCGAGGGCAGCAGCTCGGCGAGGATACGACCGAGCCGGAGCGATTCCTCGATCAGCTCCGGCCGGATCAAGTCGTCGCCGGCGGTCGCCGCGTAGCCCTCGTTGAAGACCAGATAGATCACCTCGAGCACGGATGCGAGGCGGCCGTCCAGCTCGTCGCGTGCGGGGACTTCGAACGGCACCTGCGCCGCCGAAAGCGTGCGCTTGGCACGCACGATCCGCTGCGCGACCGTTGACTCCGAGACCAGGTACGCGCGGGCGATCTCACTGGTCGTGAGCCCGCCGAGCAGGCGGAGCGTGAGCGCGACCCGTGCGTCGGTCGAGAGCACCGGATGGCAGGCGGTGAAGATCAGGCGCAGGAGATCGTCGTCGAACGGATCGTCGATCTGCAGCCTCGAGATCCGGGCGATCCCGATCGCCGCGGACCTCGATCTCGCGCCCAAGCTCCTGCGTCTTTCGTTCGTGAACCTCGGCCCGGCGCAGGCGGTCGATCCCGCGGTGCTTGGCGGTGGCCATGAGCCAGGCGCCCGGGTTGTCCGGGACGCCCGACTCGGGCCATTGCTCGAGGGCGGCGACGAGCGCCTCCTGGGCGAGGTCCTCGGCGACACCGACGTCCCGCACGATCCGGGCGAGCCCGGCGATCAGCCGCGCGGACTCGATCCGCCAAACTGCGTCGATCGTGCGGTTGACGTCGGTCGTGGGCATGCGCAGCCGCCTACTGGGCGGCCTCGGTCTGCTCGCGCAGGCGTTGCTCCCGCTCGCGCAGCTCGGGGGTGAGCTCCTCGCCGAAGTCGTCGGCCTCGAAAACCGGTCGGATCTCGATCTCCCCCTCGGTGCCCCCGTCGGGATTCGGCATGCGCTTGACCCACTCGATCGCCTCGTCCAGCGACTTCACCTGCCACACCCAGAAGCCGGCGACCAGTTCCTTGGTCTCGGCGAAGGGGCCGTCGATCACCTTGCGCTCGCTGCCGGAGAAAGCCACGCGAACGCCTTTCGAGCTCGGGTGGAGGCCCTCGCCCGCGAGCATCACGCCGGCCTTGACCAGCTCCTCGTTGAAGTCGGTCATCTCTGAGAGGAGCTTCTCGCTGGGCATCACCCCGGCCTCGCTCTCCTTGTTCGCCTTGACCAGCACCATGACGCGCATTTCTTCGTCCTCCTCGGGTCGGATTGTGGTTCTACCCATACGTCGAGCGACCGGGGCGAAAATCGACAGTACCGGCCAACGGCCGCCTCCACGCCTAAAATCGCGGCTGCGATGACCCTGCGCGAGCTGCTCGCCGGCGCGAGCATCGAGGCGTCGCCTCCGGGCGAAGACGTCGAGATCCGGGCCCTTGCCTACCGCAGCGAGAGCGTCACCGAGGGGGCGCTCTTTTTCTGCGTGCGTGGGTTCACGGCCGACGGACACGACTTCGCCCCCGAGGCGGTGAGCCGCGGCGCGGCCGCGCTCGTCTGCGAGCGGCCGCTCGGCCTCGGCGTCCCGGAGGTGGTGGTGCAGGACGTGCGGGCCGCGATGGCACCGCTGGCGGCCACGTTCTACGGGGACCCGACCCACGACCTGCGGGTCGTGGGCGTGACCGGGACGAACGGCAAGACCACCACCGCCTTCCTCGTGCGCCACATGCTCGAGCGCGCCGGGATCCAGACAGGGCTGCTCGGCACGATCTGGTCCGTGGTCGGCGGCCGGCGGGAGGAGGTCGTGCGCACCACGCCGGAGGCGGTCGATCTCCAGCGCACTTTCCGCGAGATGCTCGACGCGGGCGACGCCGCGTGCGTGCTGGAGGTGTCCTCGCACGCGCTCGAGCTGCACCGGGCCGATGCGATCGCCTTCGACTGCGCGATCTTCACGAACCTGACCCAGGACCACCTCGACTTCCACGGCACGCTCGAGGACTACTTCGGCGCCAAGCGCCGCCTGTTCGTGCCGCAGACCAGCTCACCGCCGAACGTGCCGGTCGTGAACCTCGACGACGGCTGGGGCGCACGGATCGCCGAGGAGCTGGCCGAGTCCGGCCACGGCGAGCTGATCACCTTCGGGATCGAGCGGGACGCCGATCTGCGTGCGCGCGACGTGCGCTCCAGCGCGTCCGGCGCCGCGTTCACGCTGATCGCCGGGGACGAGCAGGTGGAGGTGAAGCTGCCGCTGCCGGGGCTCTTCAACGTGTCGAACGCGCTCGGTGCGCTGGGCGCGGCCGCGCGCGCTCGGTGTCGGAGCTGCGGGACGCGGCCGCCTCGCTGGCGTCTGCGCCGAGCGTGCCCGGCCGCTTCGAGCCGGTGCAGGAAGGCCAGCGGTTCAGCGTGCTCGTGGACTACGCGCACACGCCCGATTCGCTCGAGAACGTGCTGATCTCCGCCCGCGAGCTCCTCCGGCAGGCCGGCGCAGGGCGGCTGGTGTGCGTGTTCGGCGCGGGCGGCGACCGCGACCGCGAGAAGCGCCCCCTGATGGGCGAGGCCGCACGGCGGCTCGCCGACCGAGTGATCGTGACCTCGGACAACCCGCGCTCGGAGGACCCGGACGCGATCATCGCCGCGATCGTCGAGGGCGCCGAAGCGCGCGGAGCAAGCCGGCGCGCGCTCGGAGCTCGAGTCGAGCCCGACCGCCGGGCCGCGATCGAGCGGGCGGTCGAAGCAGGCACGCGACGGCGACATCGTCCTGATCGCGGGCAAGGGGCACGAGCAGGGCCAGGAGTTCGAGGGCGGCCGCAAGGTGCCGTTCGACGACCGGGAGGTCGCGCGCGAGGCGCTTCGCGCGCTCGCGCGCCGCGCGGCGTGATCGAGCTGACGCCGGCCGAGATCGCGGCCGCGTCCGGCGCCCGCCTGGTCTCGGGCGAACACGACGCCGGTCCGGGAGACCGGCCCGCCCGGGCGGTGATCGACTCGCGCACCGTCGAGCACGGCGATCTGTTCTTCGGGCTCGCGGGCGAGCGTGCCGCCGGCGGCGAGTTCGCGCGGGAGGCGATCGAGGCCGGCGCCTGGGGCGTGGTGGTCGCCCCCGGCTATGCGCAGGACCTGCCCGCGACCGGAACCCGGATCTTCGCCGCCGAGGACCCGCTGGCCGGGCTCGGCGGCCTCGCCGCGCGGTGGCTCGTCTCGCTGCGCGCGGGCGGCTGCCGGGTGGTCGGCATCACGGGCTCGACCGGCAAGACCTCGACCAAGGACATCCTGCTCGCGATGCTGGACCCGGTCGCCGGTGGGCGCGCGCACGCCAACCGGGAGAACTGGAACACCGAGATCGGCCTGCCGCTGACGGTGCTGGAGGCCTCGCAGGGCGTCGAGCTGATGGTGCTCGAGATGGCCATGCGGGGCATGGGCCAGATCGGCGAGCTGGCGCGGATCGCGCGGCCGGAGGTGGGCTTGATCACGAACATCGGCCCGGTGCACCTCGAGCTGGTGGGCACGATCGAGCGGGTCGCGGAGGCGAAAGCGGAGCTGATCGCGGAGATGCCGGGCGGCGGCACCTGCGTGGTGCCCGCGGCCGAGGAGGCCCTGCGGCCGCACCTGCGACCGGACGTGCGGACGATCACGTTCGCCCAGTGGCGCGGGGAGCCGGCGTCCGAGGACGCGCTCGCCCAGACCGCCGCGGTGGCCGATGCGGCCGCCGACGTGCGCGCGCTCTCGGTCGAGCCGGCCCGGGACCGGCTGCGCGTGGAGGTGGCGGCGGGCGCGGAGCGGGGGACGCTCGAGCTGGGCTTCACGCAGGCCCACAACGTCACCAATGCGCTGGCGGCGATCGGGGCCGCGCACGCGCTCGGGATCCCGCTCGAGGCGCTCGCCGAGGGGGCTCGGAACGTCTCGTTCTCGAGCCTGCGCGGAGAGGAGATCGAGCTTCCGGGCGGCGTTCTCATCATCAACGACTGCTACAACGCCAATCCCGTGTCGATGCGCGCCGCACTGGAACACCTGGCGCAGACCGCGGCGCGCCGCGGCGCCTCGCGCGCCGTTGCCGTGCTCGGTGACATGCGCGAGCTGGGCGGCGACGCGGAGCGCTATCACGAGGAGATCGGGGCTCGGGCGGCCGGCGCCGCGCAGGTGCTGGTGGCGGTCGGCGAGTTCGCCGACGCCTACGAGCGCGGCTACGGCGGGGCGGGAGAGGTGATGCGGGCGGCGGAGGCGGCCGATGCCGCCGACCTCGTGCGAGAGGTCGTCCGGGACGGCGACGTGGTGCTGGTCAAGGCCTCCCGCGGGGTGGGCCTCGAGCGCGTGACGCGAGGCGCTCACCGAACCGAGCATAGGCGACTGAATCCATGACCGACGCAGGCTCAGTCGTTTAATGGGGGAGATCCTGATCGCGGGGCTCGCCTCGCTCCTCATCTCGATCTTCCTGGGCCCCAAGTACATCCAGTTCCTGCGCGACCGCGAGTTCGGCCAGCACATCCGCGAGGAGGGCCCGGCCGAGCACCACACGAAGGCCGGCACGCCCACGATGGGCGGCCTCGTGATCTTCACCGCGATCGGGATCCCGTACCTGATCCTCTCCAGGCGCGACGCGGCCAGCCTCGCGGTGTTCGGAACCGCATTCGCGTGCGCCTTGATCGGGTTCGCCGACGACTGGCTGAAGATCGTCAAGGCCCGCTCGCTCGGCCTCTCCGCCCGCACGAAGCTCGCCTGCCAGCTCGTGATCGCGATCGGCCTGTGGGCCGTCGCCACCCAGGTCGTCGGCCTCAGCGACACGATGAGGTTCCGCATCTTCGACGGCCAGGTCGATATCGGCGGCTTCTACGTGGTGCTGATCTTCCTCGTGCTTGCCGGCGCCACGAACGGCGTGAACCTCGCGGACGGCCTGGACGGGCTGGCCGCCGGCTGTGCGGCGATCGTGCTGCTCACCTACACCGCGATGGCGTTCATCACCGGCGGGCAGGAGGGCCTCACGATCGTCGAGCAGGACGGCCTCTCGCTGCTCGGCGCCTGTCTCGTGGGGGCGAGCATCGGCTTCCTGTGGTTCAACTCGTTCCCGGCGGCGATCTTCATGGGCGATACGGGCTCCCTGGGCCTGGGCGGCGCGATCGCGGGCATGGCCGTGATGACCAAGTCCGAAGTGCTGCTGATCGTGATCGGGGGAATATTCGTGATCGAGGCGCTGTCGGTCGCGGCGCAGGTCTTCACGTTTCGCGTGTTTCGCCGGCGCATCCTCTTGATGGCGCCGATCCACCACCACTTCGAGCTGCTCGGCTGGTCGGAGACCAAGATCATCGTGCGGTTCTGGATCACGGCTGCGATCGCGAGCGCAATCGGGTTCACGCTCTATCAGCAGAGCATCGGCGCATAGCGGTAGAGGGAACTGGGCGGGCAGGGGGCCGCGCCCGGCGCTGCTGGGCGGCCCCTACCTGATCGTGGGCATGGCCCGCTCCGGCGTGGCTGCGGCACTGGCTTTGCGGGAGGCCTCTCCCGGCGCCCGCGTGGTCGCCTGCGACGCCGCATCGCCCGCCGAGGCCGCCGCGGCCGGGGAAAGGCTTGCGCGTGCGGGCGTCGAAGTCCACCTGGATAACGATGGAACGCAGCTCCTGGCCGGATCAGAGGCGCCCCGGACGCTCGTCAAGAGCCCGGGCGTGCCGATCGACGCACCCGTCGTGGCGGAAGCACGCCGGCGGGGCATCGCGATCGTGGGCGAGCTCGAGCTCGGCTGGCGGATGCTGCCGAACCGGTTCGCGGCGGTGACGGGCACGAACGGCAAGACCACCACGGCCGAGCTGCTCGGCGAGATCTACAGGGCCGCGGGCCGGCCCGTCGCGGTCGCCGGCAACGTCGGCACCCCGCTCACCTCGCTGGTCGGCCACCTCGACCCGGACGCGACGGTCGTGTGCGAGGCATCGAGCTTCCAGCTCGAGGACAGCGTCTCGTTCGCGCCCGAGGTGGCGCTGTTCCTCAACTTCTCCCCGGACCACCTCGATCGCCACGCGTCGGTGGCCGCCTATCTGGCCGCCAAGCTGCGCATCTTCGCCAACCAGCGGCAGTCGGACATCGCGGTCCTGAACGCCTCCGAGCCCGCGCTGTCCGGGCGTCGACCTGGGGCGCGCCCGGCCGGTCTGGTTCGGCGAGGACCCCGCCTGCGACCTGTACCTCGCGAACAACGAGCTCCACTGGCACGGCGAGCCGCTGATCGCCGTGTCCGACTTGCAGCTGCAGGGTCCGCACAGCGTCCAGGACGCGATGGGCGCCGCCGCGGCCGCGCTCGCCGACGGCATCGAGCCCGCAGCGGTCCGCCGGGGGCTGCGCGAGTTCAAGGGCCTGCCGCACCGCATGGAGCTGGTGCGGAAGCTCGGCGGCGTGCGCTACGTGAACGACTCCAAGGCGACCAACGTGGCCGCCGCGGCGGCTGCGCTCGACTCCTTCGACGGCGGCGTGCACGCGATCCTGGGCGGCTCGCTCAAAGGTGGGGACTTCGTCGGGCTCGCGCCCGCGGTGCGCGCACGCTGCGAGCGCTGCTACCTGATCGGCGAAGCTGCCCCGCGCCTGGCGCAGGACCTCGCGAACACGCGGGTCGAGCTGTCCCGCTCGGAGACTCTCGAACGCGCCGTGGCCGAGGCGGCCTCCCGGGCGCGACCCGGAGAGATCGTGCTGCTCGCCCCGGCATGTGCGAGCTTCGACCAGTTCGCCGACTACGCGGAGCGGGGCGAGCGCTTCCGCGAGCTCGTGCGGGCGCTGCCCGAACGGCGATGAAGCTCAGCGCTCCTCAGCGCTCGCGCGCGAGCGCGCGCGCCGATGACGTTCGAGCACTCGATGCTGCGCACCGCGACGCTCTGCCTGATCGCGTTCGGGGCGGTGATGGTCTACAGCGCGAGCTCCGGTACCTCCCTCCTGGACGGAGGCGGCGACAGCTCCCAGTACCTGAAGCGCTATCTGCTGTCGGCCGGGCTGGGGCTGGTCGCGCTCAGCTTCTGCTCGCGCCACGGCGTCGAGCTCGCCAAGCGCTACACGCCGCTGCTGCTGGGGGTGTCGTTCGCCGGCTCTCCTGCTCGTGCTGATGCCCGGCTTCGGCCTCGAGGCGAACGGCGCCCGCCGCTGGCTCGGCGCCGGGCCGCTCCAGATGCAGCCCTCCGAGCTCGCGAAGCTGGCGCTGGTGCTCTATTCCGCGCAGCTGATCGCCGAGAAGCCCAAGCGGGTCCAGTCGCTGAAGGGCGTGCAGCCCCTGATCCTGGTGGCGGCGCGTGATGGCGCTCCTGATCGTGGCCGAGCCCGACCTCGGCACCACGATCGTGATCACGCTCACGCTCGGCGCGCTGCTGGTCGTGAGCGGCGTGAACATGCGCCATCTCGGCATGCTGGCCGGGGCGCTTTTCCTGTTCGTCTTGATCGTGGCGCTGCTCGAGCCCTACCGCCGGGCGCGGCTGACCGCGTTCCTCGACCCTTGGTCCGACGCACAGGGGAGCGGGTTCCAGTCGGTGCAGGCGATGATCGCGATCGGCTCGGGCGGGCCGTTCGGAGTCGGTCTCGGCCAGAGCGTGCAGAAGCTCTTCTACCTGCCCGAGGCCCACACCGACATGATCCTGGCCGTGATCGGCGAGGAGCTCGGCTTCGTGGGAATCATGGGCGTTCTCTTCCTGTACGGGATGATCGCCTACGCCGGGCTGCGCGCCGCGCGCATGGCGCGTGACCTGTACTCGAAGCTGCTCGCCGCGGGCATCACGTCCGTGATCCTGATCCAGGCCACCGTGAACTTCTTCGCGGTACTGGGCGTGCTGCCGCTGACCGGCGTACCGCTGCCCTTCATCTCCTACGGGAACAGCAACCTGGTGGTGCTGCTCGCGGGAATGGGGATCCTGATCAACGTGGCGCAGCGGCCGGCGGCGAAGTCGCGGCTGCGGGTGGTCGACGGCGCACGCGCCAAGATGAAGCAACCCGCTAGATCGATGAGGAAGGAAGATGCCGACAGTCGTGATCGCGGCAGGGGGCACCGCCGGGCACGTGGTGCCGGCGCTGGCGGTCGCCGACGAGCTGCGGGATAGAGGCGCGCGCGTCGTCTGGGCGGGCACGCGAGGGCGTGCCGAGGCCGAGCTCGTGCCGCGCGCCGGATACGAGATCGAGTACTTCTCGGTCACCGGCATCGATCGCCGCAACCCGCTGCGAGCGGGCGCGGCGGTGCTGCGTGCAGCCGGGGCGGTGCCGGCGGCGCGGGCCTTCCTGCGGCGGATCGGGGCGGACGTGGTGCTGGCCGGGGGCGGCTACGTCGCCGGTCCCGTGGGGCTGGCCGCGGCCCTCACCCGCACGCCGCTGGTGCTGACCGAGGCCGACAGCCGGCTCGGCCTGGCGAACCGCCTGCTGGCGCGCTACGCGCGCAGCGTGTGCCTTGCGTTCCCGCTCGAGGGCCGCGATGGCGACAAGTACGTCGTCACGGGGCGGCCGGTGCCCCGCGCCGTCGCCACGACCGACCGCGCCGGCGCACGCGCGCGGCTGGGGATCGACGCCGAGCGCGCAATGCCTGCTCGTGTTCGGTGGGAGCCTCGGGGCCAGGACCCTCAACCTCGCCGCGGTGGAGGCGTTCGGCGGGCCCACGGGCCCCTGGGTCGTGCACGTCTCCGGCCGCCGCGACTTCGCCGACGTCGAGCAAGCGTTGCGAGCCTGGGGCAGCCCAGGGCGCTACCGGCTGTTCGAGTATCTCGACACGCTTGCGGACCCGCTCGCGGCCTCCGATCTCGTGCTCGCGCGCGCCGGCGGCTCGATCGCGGAGATCACCGCGGCGGGCAGGCCGGCGGTGCTGGTGCCGTATCCGCACGCGACCGCCGACCACCAGGCCTCGAACGCCCGCTGGATGGCGGACGCGGGCGCGGCGGTCGTGATGCCCGACGACGAGCTCACGCCCGCCCGACTGGCCCAGGAGGTCGGCGACCTGCTCGCCGACGAGCCACGCCTCGAGCGCATGACCGCGGCGGCGCGGGCGCTGGCGCGGCCCGACGCCGCCGCGCGGGTCGCCGATCAGGTGCTCGGCACCGGTGACGGCTCCGGCTGGGCCGTGGGCGGGCCGGCGGCTTCACTTCGTCGGGATCGGCGGGGCCGGCATGAGCGGCCTGGCGCTCGTCGCCGCGCGCCTCGGCGCCGAGGTGAGCGGCTGCGACCGCGCCGAGTCGCCCTACATGCGCGAGCTCCGCGAGGCGGGGATCGAGCCGATCATCGGCCACGACCCGGCGCACGCCGAGCCGGGCCTCGAGCTGGTCGCCTCGACGGCGATCGCGGACGACGAGCCCGAGCTGGCGGCGGCCCGCGCGCTCGGCGCGACTGTCTCGCGAAGAGGCCCGCTGCTCACCGAGATCGCGGCGCTGCGCCGCGTGATCGCGGTGGGCGGAGCGCACGGCAAGACCACCACCACCGCGATGGCGGTGGCGGCGCTCGAGGGCTGCGGGCTCGAGCCCGGCTACCTGGTCGGCGCCGAGCTTCGCTCGCCCGACGGCGAGCGCGGTGCGAACGCGCGCTGGGGCGGGGGGGAGTGGATGGTCGTCGAGGCGGACGAGTCCGACCGCTCGTTTCTCTCGCTCTCGCCCGAGATCGCGATCGTCACGAGCGTGGAGCTCGACCACCACACCACCTACGGGTCGGAGCTGGAGCTGGAGGAGGCGTTTCGAGCGTTCCTGGAGCGCCTGCCCGAGGACGGCACCGCGGTGCTGTGGGAGGGGGCGCCGGTGCGGGCTCCGGCCGGGCGGCGGGAGCTGAGATACGGGCTCGGCCCGGGCGCGACGCTGTCCGCGCGGGCGGTCGAGCCGAGCGGCGCCGGGCGTGCGCTTCGAGCTCCTGCGCGAAGGCGAGCCGGTCTCCCAGGTCGAGCTGCCGGTGCCCGGCGAGCACAACGTGCTGAACGCGCTGGCCGCACTCGGGGCCGCCGAGGCGGCCGGCTGCGATCTCGAGCAGGCGGCGCGCGGCCTCGCCCGCTTCCGGCCCGCCGCCCGCCGCTTCGAGCCGGTCGGCGCCCGCGACGGCGCGCTCGTCGTCGACGACTACGCCCATCACCCGACCGAGGTCGAGGCCACGCTGCGGGCGGCACGCGAGCTTGCGCCGAAACGCCTGATCGCCGCCTTCCAGCCCCACCTCTACTCGCGCACGCTCCACCTGCACCGCGAGTTCGGCCGCGCGCTCGCGCTTGCCGACGTGGTGGTCGTGCTCGACGTCTACCCGGCGCGCGAGCGCCCGGAAGGCGACCTGGCGGGCGTCACCGGCAAGCTCGTGGCCGACGCCGCCGCCGACCACGCCGCCGGGCGCCCGGTCTGGTGGCTTCCGAGCCTGGATGACGCACGGACGATGCTCGCGCGGCATCTGGGCGAGGGCGACCTGCTCGTGACGCTCGGTGCGGGAGACGTGGACACGCTCGCCCGCGACCTCGTGGACAAGCCATGAATGCGGCGATCGAGCCGCCCCCCGGTGTCGAGCGCGACTATTCGCTCGCGCGGCTGACGACGATCCGCACGGGCGGCGCGGCGGAGTTCTTCACACGCGTCGAGACGCTTGACCGTCTGGAGCGCCTGCTGAAGTGGGCGGCTGAGGCGGGGCTCGACGTAGGAGTGGTCGGGTCGGGATCGAACCTCCTGGTAGCGGATGTGGGGGTTCGCGGGCTTGTTTTGAAGCTGGACGGAGAACTGGCACGGATCGAGCACGACGATCGCCGCCTGGTATGCGGGGGCGGCGCCCGCCTGCCACAGGCCTCCGCGCGTGCTGCCTCCTTCGGCCTGGCCGGGCTCGAGTTCGGCGTGAACATCCCGGGCACGGTCGGTGGCGCCGTGCGGATGAACGCGAACGCGTACGGCGGCGAGCTGGGGCGCGTGCTGGAGTGGGTCGACGTCGCCACCCCGGCCGGGACCGACAGGCGCCGGCCGGAGCAGCTCGGCTTTGCCTACCGGCGGTCGAACCTCGGCCCCCGTGAGGTGGTCGCGGGCGCGGCCTTCTCGCTCGCACCCTCCGATCCCGAGGCGGTCAGGGCCATGCTCGCCGACATGCGCGCCCGCCGGCGCGAAGCCCAGCCCTCCGGCATCAAGACCTTCGGCTCGACCTTCAAGAACCCCGACCGACCCCCGCGCGGAGGGCCGCAGCGCCGGCCAGCTGCTGGAGGCGGCCGGCTGCAAGGGGCTGCGGGTGGGCGGCGCCCGGTTCAGCCCCAAGCACGCGAACTTCATCGAGAACGTGGACGGGCAGGCCAGCACCGATGACGTGCTGGCGCTGATCGCCGAGGGCCGCCGGCGGGTGCTGGACCACGCCGGCGTCGAGCTGGAGCCCGAGGTGCAGTTGCTCGGGGAGGCGCGATTCCATTGACCTTGCCGCGGCGACCTCTGCTCGTATTGGGCGTGCTGGTGCTGGCCGTGGCGTCCTTCTTCGCATGGACCTGGTTCCGGGACTCGCCGCTCGTGAAGGTGCGCCACGTGGAGATCACGGGCGTCAGCAACAGCCCCGACGCGGAGTCGATCAAGCGTGACCTGCGCCAGGCGACCCTTGCGATGACGACCCTCAACATCGACGCCGCCAGGCTCGAGCACGCCGTCTCGGAGTACCCGATCGTGCGCTCGGTGTCGGCCTCGGGTGACTTCCCCAGCACGGTCCAGGTCGAGGTGCACGAATACGCACCGGTCGCGGTCCTCACGGGCCCGGACGGCCGCGCGGTACCCGTCGCCTTCGACGGGACGCTGCTGCCGCGCGCCGCCAAGCTGAAGCTCCCTTCGGTCGCGGTCTCCAAGACGCCCACCGAGGATGGGTTCGAGAGCGTCCGCGTGCGGGTGCTCGTCCAGGTGCTGGCGGGCGCGCCCGCGCCGCTTCGCCAGGACCTCGACCGCGCCTACCTGGCGGAGGAGAGCGGCATCCAGGTCGCGATGCACGACGGGCCCACGCTCGAGTTCGGCACCAGCCGCCGGGTGGAGGCGAAATGGGCGTCCGCCACGCGTGTGCTGGCCGCGCCCTCGTCGCTGGGGGCGAGCGAGATCGACGTGCGCCTGCCCGAGCGGCCGGCCGCGCGGGGCTTCGCGAGCGCCGCCAACCCTCAACTCTGAGTCGAGACTCAGATGTCTCGACCACGGCTTGAGGCGGCCTGCAAGGAAGCGGCTGCAATCGTGCATGCGAATTGCACCGATGCGGAAATTCGCCTAAGGTGCCGAATCTACGGGCAGAGGGGCACCTTCTAGAAATGCTCTAGAAGGCTCTACCATCGCTTGAGAGTTCCATGGAAAGCTCTGGTTATCTGGCAGTCATAAAGGTCGTCGGGATCGGCGGCGGCGGTACCAATGCGGTCAACCGCATGGTCGACGCGGGCCTCAAGGGCGTCGAGTTCATCGCCGTCAACACCGACAACCAGGCGCTCCTGATGACGGACGCCGACATCAAGCTGAACATCGGCTCCGAGCTCACCAAGGGACTCGGCGCCGGCGCCAACCCGGAGGTCGGCTTCGCCGCGGCCGAGGAGAGCCACGACGAGATCAAGGAGTCCCTGAAGGGGGCCGACATGGTCTTCGTCACGGCCGGCGAGGGCGGCGGCACCGGCACAGGCGGTGCGCCCGTGGTGGCCGAGATCGCGAAGGACGAGATCGGCGCGCTGACGGTCGGCGTCATAACCCGGCCGTTCGAGTTCGAGGGTGCGCGCCGCGCCGAGCAGGCCGAGCGCGGGATCCAGGAGCTGCGCGAGAAGGTCGACACCCTGATCGTGATCCCGAACGAGCGGCTGCTGACGATGGTCGAGCGCCGCACCAGCATCCTCGACGCTTTCCGGGAGGCCGACAACGTCCTGCGCCAGGGCGTCCAGGGCATCACGGACCTGATCACCGTGCCCGGGCTGATCAACCTCGACTTCGCCGACGTCCGCACGATCATGCGCGACGCCGGGTCCGCCCTGATGGGGATCGGCGCCGCCGGCGGTGAGAACCGCGCCGGCGAGGCGGCCAAGAACGCGATCTCCTCGCCCCTCCTGGAGGAGTCGGTGGAGGGCGCGACCGGGATCCTGCTGAACATCACCGGTGGCCGCGACCTGGGCCTGTTCGAGGTCAACGAGGCGGCCGAGATCGTCACCTCCGCGGCCGACAAGAACTGCAACATCATCTTCGGCTCCGTGATCGACGACGCGCTCGAGGACGAGGTGCGCGTGACCGTGATCGCGACCGGCTTCGACGGCGGGCGACCGCGACGCACCTCCGGCCGTCAGACCGCCGGGCGCCGCGACGTCGTGATGGACGACCGCACGCGCCGCGGGCTGGAGATCGGGGACGACGAGATCGACATCCCCGAGTTCCTCAAGGAATAGCCGCGCCGGCTCACCATCGGCGGTCTCGCATTGGCCGCCGCCATTTTGCCGGCCCCTCTGGAGGCAATGAGCCGCTCGAGCCCGATCCCTCACTGCTGATTTCCGAACCCCCACGGCCTGGACGTCAGCTACTACTCGACCTCCGTAGGACCGGCATCTCCTCCCGCGGCGGAGGCCGCGTAGGCAGGACGCCGGTTCAGCAGGCGGCGGCGCAGGTCCCGCCCGAGCAGCGTTCCGAACTCCCGCATAACGCCGACACGGTCGCTCCCGCGCCGGGCGAGCAGGCTGCCGGTAGCTCCCACCAGCCGCCGCGGGGTGAGCACCTTCGACGGCTTGATGCGGTGGTTCTGGATGTCCATGAAGACGTCGAACTCACCCTTGGCCTCCATGCGGCGGCCGACCTCGGGCGCGACTGCCGGCAGCTGCCCTGGCAGACCCAGGTCGGTTGCGAACCAGTAGTACTCCGCGAAGTCACGGTCGCGCCAGCGTCCCCAGTCCGCGAGCGCGCGATCGAGCTCGTGCGCCGAGCCGCCGAGTCCGCTCAGGATCGCGGGCGCAAGGGCCTCCGCCTGGCAGAACGCGTCGCCGATGCCGCGGCCCGCGCACGGGTCCTTGAAATGCCCGGCGTCTCCGGTCAGCACCCAGCCCGGCCCTGACGCCTCGCGGAAGAATCCCTCCCAGCGCACCGCTCCCTGGATCTTGCCGACCCGCTGTGCGCCGCCGACGGCGTGCGCGACCGGCTCGCAGCTGAGCACGTGCTCCATGAAGGCTGCCCTCGAGATCCTTCCGGAACCGGTCGACCTCGGCCACCTCCGGCATGATCAGTGCGAGATAGAGGCCGCTGTCGGCGGGGCATGCGATCACGAACCGGTTCGACCATCGGTGAAACACAAACGTGGCCTCGGGGCCCGGGTCGACACCCTCGAAGTATCCGTAGTAGAGGGCGCGGTGGTTCGGCGTGAGGTTGTACTTCCGCGCCCCGCAGAGCCGGGCGACCGTCGAGTTGCGGCCGTCGGCGCCCACCACCAGCCGGGCGCGGAGCTCGGTCGTCGCCGTCTCGTCCCGATACGCGCACGCCGGCCACGCGGCCGGCGTCCTCGACCAGCCCCGTGACCTTCGTCGCCATGCGCACCTCGGCGCCCGCCTCCTCCGCGGCCTCGGCGAGGATCGGGTCGAGCACGATCGCGGCGAATCGCGGCGATTCCGCCGATGTCGCCGGCTCGCTGCGGCCAGGTCGCACTGGATGCGGAAGTCTTCGGCGCGGTTGTCGAGGCGGAGAACGAACGGGGCGCCGGTCGCGCGGAGCCGCTCGGTCAGCCCGAGCCGGGCGAGAAAGGCGAGCGCATCGGCCTCGAAGAGGTGGGTGGACAGGGTGTCGCGTGGAAACCGCGCCTGCTCGACCACCACGACCTTGGCGCCCTCGCGGCGCGAGGAGGGTGGCCAGCGGCGAGCCCGCGCAGCGCGCTCCCACGATCACGACATCGGCCGGATTCGGTCATGTGGGTCTTCCTTTAGCCGGACGGCACGTTGGACCCCGCCCCGCGTAGGCAGATTGAGTTCCCTGATTGGCCGGTCTCCCCAGCAAACCTCGCTCGATCGGGCACAGTCAGCGACCACTCGGATTTGCTCCTGGTGCCATCATCCGAGTGGTCGCCGAGGCGGACGACCTGAGTGCCTCTGGCACCCGTTTCTCGGGGTTGCTCGGACGCGCTCTGAAACGCAAGCAGGCACTCGGTTTGCCCGAGATGCCGAGCCGCATCCCTAGGGCAGGCGCCCGAACCAGACCAGCGAGAACGCGCCGCCGATCATCATCAGCGCCGAGGCCGCCGGCGGCGAAGGCCGCGGTCAACTCGCGGCGCTCCCGCTTGAAGCCGATGCGCGTGCCGAGGCTCTTGTAGATGTCGCTCAGCTTGCTCGCGTCCCCGGTCGCGAAGAACTTGCCACCGGTGGTCTCGGCGATCCGCTTGAGCGTCTGCACGGTCCGGCGGCACCTGCACGGTGCGGTAGCCGCCGACGGGGTCCGGCGATCTGCACGGTCGCGTTCTCGGTGCCGAGCGCGACGGTGTAGATCGGGACGTTCTGCTCCTTGGCCTCGCGCGCCGCTGACATCGGGGGCGGGCCCGTGGTGCTGTACCCGTCCGAGAGCAGCACCACCGACGCGGGTGGCGCGCGCTTCTTGGCCTTCTTCGGGTCGTCGTTGCCCTTGTTCTTGTCGAGCACCGGCTTGAGCGTCGTGAGCGCGCTCTGGATCGCGCTGCCGATCGCGGTGCCGCCGTTCGGTCGCAGGGAGTCGAGCGACGCCTTCACCCGGCCGCGGTCGTCGGTGGGCGGCACGAGCACCTGGGCGGCGCTGCTGAAGGTGATGAAGCCGAGGTCGACCTTCTCCGGCGTCTGGTCGACGAAGCTCTTCGCGGCGTTGCGCGCGGCGCTCAGGCGGGTCGGCTTGACGTCGGTCGCCTGCATCGAGCCCGACGAGTCGGTCACCAGCACTACGGTCGCCTTGCGCTTGGCGACGTTGACGTGCTCGTACGGGCGCGCGATCGCGACCGCGAGCGAGGCGAGCGCCAGCAGGAAGAGCAACGGCGGGATGTGCCGGCGCCAGCTCGGGCGTGGCGGTCACGACGTCCGCGAGCAGATCGACGTTCGTGAAGCGCACCGCGAACGCGCCGCCGCCGGCGCTGGGCGGCGATGTAGATCATCGCGCTCAGCGGGACGAACGCGAGCGCCAGCAGCGCGACCGGCCAGTCGAAGCTCATCGGTAGCGCCTCCGTTGCGCGGTTCAGGTGGCGCACGAGCACGCGGAGCCAGTCGCCCGCCGTGGAGAGCACGAGGTGCTCGCACGCCGCGCGCGCCGCAGCTCGTCGCGCGAGCTCCTCGCGTTCCTCGGCCGCGCGCGCGGCGAAGCGCTTGCGCAGCCGGGGGCTGTTCGTGTCGACGCGCAGCTGGCGGCCGGTCTCGGGATCGACCAGCCACAGGTCGCCGACGGCCGGCAGCTCCTGCTCGCGCGGGTCGCGCACCTCGATCGCGATCACGTGATGGCGGTTGAGCAAGCGCAGCAGCGGCTTCTGCCAGTCGCGCGGGCCGCGGAAGTCGGACACGATCGCGACCAGGCCGCGCTGGCGCGCCAGGCGCGCGGCGCGCGTCAGCACCTCGGCGAGGCTCGGTCGCGCCGCCGCCGTCGGGCTCGTGGGTCGGCGCGCAGCGCGAGCAGCAGGCCCAGCAGTCCGCTGCGGCCCTGGCAGCGGCCGGACGGGATGCGCTCCTCGCGCGCCGAAGGTCATCACGCCGAGCCGGTTGCCCTGACGCGTCGCGACATGGCCGATCGCGAGCGCCGCGCCCTCGGCCACGTCGGCCTTGCGGCGATCCGCCGTGCCGAAGCTCATCGACGGCGACCGTCCAGCAGCAGCCACGTGGCGAGCGTCCGCTCGGCGACCTGCACGCGCACGTGGGGCTCGCCGATGCGCGCGGTCACGGCCCAGTCGATCTGACGCACGTCGTCGCCGAGCTGGTAGGGGCGCACCTGCGCGAGCTCGGTGCCGACGCCCAGCGCAGGCGCGCGATGCTCGCCGGCAGACGAGGCTGTCGATCCGCCGCCGCATCGTCAGGTCGAGCGCCCTTGAGACCGCCGCGGGCGCCTGGGCCACGGCCCGGGCCGCGCCGCGGCCCGGCGCGCGTGCCGAGGTGCCGACTGTCACGCGACCTCCGTCCGCGACAGGGAGACCGGCGGCATGTTGCACCGCGTCGAGCACCCGGTCCAGCAGCTCGTCCGCGTCGACGCCCTCGGCGAGCGCCTCGTAGGTCAGCACGAGCCGGTGGCGCAGCACGTCGAGCGCGAGCGACTCGCACGTCCTCCGGCAGCACGAACGCCGCGGCCCGCGCAGCAGCGCGAGCGCCCGCCCGCCGTGGATCAGGTTGATCGACCCGCGCGGGCTGGCGCCGTACTCGATGTAGCGCGTGAGATCTCGTCGAGCCCGTACTCGCCCGGGGTCCCGCGTCGCCGCACACGAGCGCGACCGCGTACTCGTTCACCGCGCGGTCCACGAACACCTCCTGCGGTGGCGCGCTGCGCCTCGACGAGCTGCTCCGGCGAGAGCACCTTCTCGATCGTCGGCCGGCCGGCCCAGCGAGCGGTTGACGACGGCCACCTCCTCGTTCTCGGACGACGGGTAGTCGATCGACCACCTTGAACATGAAGCGGTCGACCTGCGCCTCCGGGCAGCGGGTACGTGCCCTCCGACTCGATCGGGTTCTGCGTCGCGAGCACGAGGAACGGGTGGGGCGACCGAGAACGTGTCTGCGGCCCGATCGTCACCTGGCGCTCCTGCATCACCTCGAGCAGCGCGGACTGGACCTTCGCGGGCGCGCGGTTGATCTCGTCGGCCAGCAGGAAGTTGCAGAACACCGGGCCGAGCTCGGTGTCGAAGCGACCGCTGTCCGCCCGGTAGATGCGCGTGCCGACCAGGTCGGAGGGCACGAGGTCGGGCGTGAACTGGATCCGCTTGAAGTGCCGCCCAGCACGTCGCTGACCGCCTTGATGGTCATCGTCTTGGCGAGGCCGGGAACGCCCTCCAGCAGGATGTGGCCGTCGGCCAGGAGCGCCACGAACACGCGCTCCAGCATCTCCTCCTGCCCGACGATCACGCGCTTCACCTCGAACAGCGCCGTCTCGAAGGTGCGGCGGACCTCCTCGGGGCCTCCCACGGCGTGCGAGGCGCCGCTGCTCCCGTGGTCGATCGTCATCTGACGCTCCCTTCGGTCGGCGTTGCGCGCCCTGCCGGAACGGGTGCGATAACCCTCGCCCGCCAAAAGAGTACGGCCTCGGTTCTATTGAGGCGACGTTAAGAGCTCCTAAGGCGACGTGAGGAACCCCTTGCTAGGGTCTTTCGAGCCTTGTCCGCGACCGCCGCCGCGCTCGAAGAGACGCCGCTTCACGACGCGCACGCGCGCGGCCGGCGCGCGCATGGTTCCGTTCGCCGGCTGGGAGATGCCGGTCCAGTACGAGGGCGTGCGCCAGGAGCACGTCGCGGTGCGCACCGGCGCCGGCCTCTTCGACGTCTCGCACATGGGCGAGATCGAGACGCGCGGGCCGCGCGCGGCCGAGTTCCTCCAGCACCTGCTGACCAACGACATCGGCAAGGTCGGCCCGGGCGGCGCGCAGTACGCGCTGCTCTGCCGCGAGGACGGCGGCGTGCTGGACGACCTGTTCACCTACTGGCTCGCCCGGACGGCGAGGAGCGCTTCCTCACCGTCGTGAACGCGTCGAACGCCGACACGCGACTTCGCCTGGTTCGCGACGGCAGGCGGACGGCTGGGACGGGGTGGAGGTCACCGACCGCTCGGCCGACTACGCGATGCTCGCGCTGCAGGGGCCGCGAGGCGATCGCGCTCCTCGCGCCGCTCGCTCGAGAAGGCGAGGTCCCGGACCGCTTCCGCCACGCCGAGGCCACGGTCGCGGGCGTGCCGGCGCTCGTCTGCCGCACCGGCTACACGGGCGAGGACGGCGTCGAGCTGCTGCTCGCGCCCGGCGACGCCGACGGCGGTCTGGGACGCGCTCACCGGCGCCGGCGCCGTGCCCGCGCGGGCTCGGCGCGCGCGACACGCTGCGGCTCGAGGTCTGCTACCCGCTCTACGGCAACGACCTCTCGACCGACCGCACGCCGATCGAGGCCGGGCTCAACTGGGCCTGCGCGCTCGACAAGGACTTCGTCGGCGCCGAGCGGCTGCGCGAGCAGGCCGAGCAGGGCACCGCGGAGAAGCTCGCGCCGTTCGTGTTCACCGGCCCGGGCATCCCGCGCGCCGGCTGCGCCGTGCTGCGCGAGCGGCGACGACCAGGTCGGCGTCGTCACAAGCGGTACCCTCTCGCCCTGCATGGAGGTCGGAATCGGCATGGCCTACGTGCGCTCCGACCTCGCCGCCCGGGCACCGATCGAGGTCGACGTGCGCGGCAAGCGCCGCGCCGCACGCGTCGAATCGAAGCCCCTCTACAAAAAGGGAGACTGACGTTGGCCGAGCAGAGCTATCCCGAGGACCTGCTCTACCACCCCGAGCACGACTGGGCGCGGATCGAGGGCGACGAGGCCACCTTCGGCATCACCTGGTACGCGCAGGACGCGCTCGGCGAGGTCGTCTTCTTCGACCCGCCCGAGGTCGGCGCCACGATCAGGGCGGACGAGTCCTACGCCGAGGTCGAGTCGGTGAAGGCGGTCTCGGACGTGATCGCGCCGCTGTCGGGCGAGGTGACGGCGGTGAACGAGGCCGTCTCCGAGACGCCGGAGCTGATCAACGAGGACCCCTACACGCCGGCTGGCTGGTGAAGGTCAAGCTGACCGACCCCGCCGAGACGGACAAGCTGCTCGACGCCGCCGCCTACCAGGCGCAGCTCGAGCTCGGCGAGTAGGCTGAGGCCCGCGCTTGACGCGCTACACCTCCGCGACCGACGCCGACCGCGAGCAGATGCTCGCGGCGATCGGCGTCGCTCCGATCGACGAGCTGTTCGCCGACGTGCCCGAGGGCGTGCGGCTCGACCGCCCGCTCGAGCTGCCGGACGGCATGTCCGAGACCGAGGTCTACGACGGCTCGCCGGCGCTCGCCGCGCGCAACACGCAGCGCCGAGCAGCGAGATCACCTTCCTCGGCGCGGGCATGTACGACCACTACGTGCCGGCGATCGTCGACTCGATCACGCAGCGCTCGGAGTTCCTCACCCCCTACACGCCCTACCAGCCGGAGATCTCGCAGGGCACCCTGCAGGCGATGTTCGAGTTCCAGACCGCGATCTCGCGAGCTGACCGGCCTGCCGGTCGCGAACGCGTCGCTGTACGAGGGGCCGTCGTCGGTCGCGGCCGCCGCATACCTGGCGAAGCTCGAGACCGGCCGGTCGCGGTTCGTCGTCTCGCGCGGCGTGCACCCGCACAGCCGCGAGACGCTCGAGACCTACTCCGCCGGCTTCGGCACCGAGGTCGTGGAGGTGCCGCTCGCAGACGGCGCGACCGACGCCGACGCGCTCGAGCGGGCGGTCGACGACGACACCGCCGCGGTGTTCCTCCAGCAGCCGAACTTCCTCGGCGCGATCGAGGACCTCGAGGCGCTCGCGCCGGTCGCGAAGCGCACGGGCGCGCTGCTCGTGGTCGTCGGTCGACGCGCTCGACGCTCGGGCGTCCTGCGCCCGCCGGGCGACTTCGGCGCCGACGTCGCGGTCGGCGAGGGCCAGCCGCTCGGCAACCGGCTCGACTTCGGCGGCCCGTCGTTCGGCTTCTTCGCCGCGCGCGAGGAGTACATCCGGCGCATGCCGGGCCGGATCGCGGGACGAGACGACCGACGTCGACGGGCGGCGCGGCTTCGTGCTCACGCTCCAGACGCGCGAGCAGCACATCCGCCGCGAGAAGGCGACCTCCAACATCTGCACGAGCCAGGCGCTGAACGCGCTCGCGGGCGCGATCTACCTGAGCTGGCTCGGCCGGCAGGGGATCGTCGAGCTCGGCGAGCTGATGGCGCAGCGCACCGCCTATGCGCGCGAGCGCCTGGCGGCGCTCGAGGGCGTCGAGCTGCTGCACGACCAGACCGGTCGTGCGCGAGTTCGCGGTGTCGCTCGACGCGCCGGTCGACGCGGTGCTGCGGCGCTGCGCCGAGCGCGGCGTCAACGCGGGCTACCCGCTCGGCGCGCGACTATCCCGGAGCACGCGGACGGCCTGCTGGTCGCGATCACCGAGCGCCGCTCGCGCGGCGGACATCGACCTGCTCGCGGACGTGCTCGAGCGCGGCGGTCGCGCGCCGAGCGCAAGCCGGAGGCGGTGGAAGCGTGATCACGGCCCGCCGGCCGACGCGGCGTGTGCCCACGCCGATGCAGCGCGACGCGGCGGTCACGATCTTCGAGAAGTCGAGCCCCGGCCGCCGGGCCGCGGTGCTGCCCGACGCTGGACGTTCCCGAGCGCCCGCTCGACGAGCTGATCCCGAGCCACCTGCTGCGCACCGAGCCGCCGCGGCTGCCGGAGATCTCGGAGCCCGAGATCGTGCGCCACTACAACCGCATCTCGCGCCGCAACTTCGACCTCGACACGGGCTTCTACCCGCTCGGGTCGTGCACGATGAAGCACAACCCGCAGCTGAACGAGCGCGTCGCGGCGCTGCCGGGCCACGCGCGGCTGCATCCGCTGCACGCCGCCGGAGCGGGCGCAGGGCGCGCTCGAGCTGATGTGGCGGCTGCAGCGCTCGCTGGCCGAGATCTGCGGCCTGCCGCACGTCAGCCTTCAGCCCTCGGCGGGCGCGCACGGCGAGCTTGCCGGCCTGCTGCTGACGCGCGCCTACCACGCTCGACCGCGGCGAGACGCGCGGCAAGGTGCTGACGCCCGACACCGCGCACGGCACCAACCCCGCGACGGTCACGATGGCGGGCTACGAGGTCGTGAAGGTCGCGAGCGACGAGCGCGGCGGGATCGACGTCGACGACCTGCGCGCGAAGGCGGACGACGACGTCGCCTGCCTGATGCTGACCAACCCGAACACGCTCGGCCTGTTCGACGAGCGCATCGAGGAGATCGCGGAGATCGTGCACGGCACCGGCGCGACGCTCTACTACGACGGCGCCAACCTGAACGCCGTGATGGGCATCTCGCGGCCGGGCGACATGGGCTTCGACATCGTCCACGTCAACCTGCACAAGTCGTTCTCCCAGCCGCACGGCGGCGGTGGCCCGGGCGCCGGCCCGATCGCGGTGTCGGATCGGATCGAGCCCTTCCTGCCGCGCCCGCAGGTCGTGCGGCGTGAGCATGGAAACGGGGCGAGCCGCCGACTTCGACCTCGACTACGACCGGCCGAAGTCGATCGGCCGGCTGCGCGGCTTCCAGGGCAACTTCGGCGTGTTCGTGCGCTCCTACGCGTACATCCTCAGCCTCGGCGGCGACGGCCTGACGGAGGCCTCGGAGACCGCGGTCCTGAACGCCAACTACCTGCTGGCGCTGATGAAGGACGGTCGCGCCGGCACGTACCTGCCGGTCGCGTTCGACCGCCTCTGCAAGCACGAGTTCGTGCTCTCCGGGGCGAAGGCGAAGCGCGAGCTCGGCGTCAAGACGCTCGACGTCGCGAAGCGGCTGCTCGACTTCGGCTTCCACCCGCCGACGGTCTACTTCCCGCTGCTCGTCGACGAGGCGCTGATGGTCGAGCCCACCGAGACCGAGACGAAGGAGACGCTCGACGCGTTCGCCGAGGCGGTCGAGGAGATCCTCGCCGAGGCCGAGGAAGACCCGGAGGTCGCGCAAGCGCGCCCTACACGACGCCGGTGCGCCGGCTCGACGAGGTCGCGGCCACGCAGGCGCCCGGTCGTGCGCCAGCCGCTGTAGGGCCGCTCACGGAACGAAGATGCCCTGACGCGCGAACAGCGCGTTGTCAGGCGTGTCGACGTCGCCGTCGGGGCCGCCGTCGTGGACCTCGACGGGTCCCAGCTCCCATACCGCGCGGTTGCCCTCGCGGACCATGCCGCCGACCAGCGCGTCGGCCGTGGTGGTGGCGGCGCAGCTTCCGCCCTCCGGGCCAACGGTGGCCGTGCACGAGGCGGGGAAGCGCAGTGGCAGGTCCTGCACGGTCTGGGGCGGGTTCGTGATCGGGGCGAAGCGGCCGTTGTCGGTGAGGCGGATCGTGACCTTCGCCCTCGAGCTCGCCGGTGTAGTCCGCAAGCGTCCCGGCCCAGCGCACATCGGTCAGCGTCAGCCCGATCCGCACGTCCGCCTCCTCGGCGTCCGTAGCCTCGTTGCCCGGCTTGGCGACGAGCGAGACGGCCCCCACGGACCTGGCGCCGGCGCCGTTCGCGTCCGGTGTGCCGAACGTCAGGTTCGGCGACGTTTGGGATGGCGGAGCGCACGACGGGAAGGCAAGAGGCTCCCCATGCGTGAGATTCGGGGCGGCGCACGGCGCGTACGCGGGCACGAGTGTCGCCCATACCGGGGTCGCGCCCTTCGGGCGAGGGTGCCCGACCGCCGGAGTGACGCTCACGACGTACAGGTCCTGATCCGCATCCGCGTCCTGGGGCAGCAGCGAGTCCTCCGTGAGCACGAACAAATGCTGGAGGTCCGGCGTAAAGCGCGTGTAGCCGGGCCACGAAGGCGTGAAGTCGGTGATCAGGTACGTCTTGCCGCCGAAGCGCTCGTAGTAGTCCGAAAAACTGTCGGTGTCCTCCGGCAGGAGGCGATTGGGGCTGTCGAACACGATTCGGGTCCCGTCCGGCGAAACGTACGAGTAGTCGCCTCCGCTGCCACTGGGACCCACGCTCACGCGCGTGGTCGTGCCCCCGGAGCGCTCGTAGGTGTCCGCGACGCCGTTCGTGTCCGCTGGGACCAGCGCCTCGGTCGTCCAGAAGAAGACACGGGAGCCATCGGCCGTCACGTCGTTGAAGACGGCGGGGGTGGGGGCGTTGCCGGCCGTCGCCGAGGTCGAGATCAGCTGCGTCGTGCCGCCGGAGTGCTCGTAGATGTCCGTCTGGGCGTCCGTGTCGTCCGGCGACAGCTGCTTTTTCGTGTCGAAGACGACGCGTTGCCCGTCGTCGGAGACCGCTCGGAATTCGACGTCGGCGCCCACGCCGCCGGTGCCGTCCGCGGCGGCCGAGATCAGCACGGGCCCGGCGGGGTGGTACTCGTAGATGTCCATGCACCCGAGTGGGTGCGGGCAGGTGCCCTGGTCGTCGTCCGCCGGGACGAGTCCTTCGCGCGTCCGGAAGAAGAAGTGGCCGCCGTCCGGAGAGATCCCGGCGAACAGCGTGAAGGCGCCCTGTGAAACGCGCGTGACCGCGCCGCCCTCGCTGCGGTAAGTGTCCTGGGTCGTATTCGGGTCGTCGGCGGAAAGGGGCTCGGCCGTCCTGAAGAACGCGCGCGCGCCGTCCTCGGACACGGCCTCCAGCCTGACGTCGAAGGCTCCGTTGCCGCCGACAGGTCCAGTGCTGAGCAGTCGGGTGATCCCGCCGGATCGCTCGTAGGCATCTTGATTGCTGTCGGTATCCGAGGCGACGAGTCGCTCCTGGGTCGTGAAGAAGACCCGTGAGCCGTCCCGCGAGAGCAACACGTTCGAGTACTGGTCGAAGGGCCCGTTACCGCCCGTTCGGCCCGACGACGACCACCGAGAGGGTGCCGGCCGACCATTCGTAGATGTCCACGCGTGCGTCGAGGTCCGATTGCACCAGCCGCTCGCGCGTCCTGAAGAAAGCATGCTGGCCGTCCGCGCTGTTGGTGAGGAAGTCCATGGGGATGCAGCAATCCTGAGGGCCTACCGCGCTCCCCGACAGAAGCGTCGTGACGCCGCTCGCGCGCATGTAGATGTCGTAGTCGAAGTCGGTGTCTTCAGCGGCCAGCTCGCGTTCGTCGCGAAGAACGCCCGTGAGCCGTCTTCGGAGAAGCCGTAGTGATTGTCAACCCCGGCGTACGGGTTGTCCGTGCCGGTCGAGATGAGCTCCAGTTGATTGTGCTGCGCGATCGCCTGGCTCGTGAAAACCAGCGTGGCAAGCAATACGACAATTGCGCAAAGACGCCTCAAAGCACCCCCTCGGTCAGCCGACTCTAGCGCCGACCGCAGCAGACTCAAACTTTGTGATGGTTAGCCTGCACGGCATGACCGAAGACGACATCCGCGTCCTCCTCGACGGCTACGAGGCCATGAACAGGCGCGAGTTCGACGTGCTCGCCGAGGTGCTCGATCCGGAGCTCGAATGGGAGCCGGGCGCGGTGACTCCCGAAGGGGGTGCTCATCGCGGCGCCGAAGGCTTCAGGGGTTTCCTCGACTCGTGGCTCGAGAGCTTCGACGGGTTCCGCATCACCCCCGAGCTCGTGGTCCAGGCCGGCGACACGGCGGTGGTCGTTGCGCACCAGCAGGGCAGAGGTCACGGCAGCGGCATCGAGATCGACGCCCGAGTAACGCACGTGTGGACGATCAGGGACGGTACGGCCGTCGGTTGGCGGGCGCCCGCACGCTGGACGAGGCGCTCGAGCGCCCTGGACGACGAAAAGCTCGCGATCGCGCTGCGGGGCTACGAGGCCTTCAACCGCGGCGACCTCGACGAGGCGATGGAGATGTTCGCACCCGGAGATCGTCTGGCACACATATCTCGTGCCTGGGCCCGGCGGCGGCACCTATCACGGACACGACGGCGTGCGGGAGCTGTGGGACGACGCGCGGAACGTGTTCGGCGACTTCCGCAACGAGCCCGAGCGGTTGGTCGGGGTCGGCGACCGGCTGGTCGTGTTGGTGCGCATCCGCGGGTGGGGCAAGGAGAGCGGTGTCGCTGTCGAGGCCAAGATCGCCCACCTGCTCACCTTTCGCGGCGACAAGGTCGTGCAGGTCGACTCCTACGAGGACCGCGACGAGGCGCTGCGAGAGGCCGGCGTGCTGTAACGCCCAGCGCTGTCCGGCGCGGCGGCTGGAATACGGCCGGTGCAGCCGCTCGCCGACTACGAGCGCCGCTTTCGGCGTGCCGGGCTGCCGCTCTTCATCGAGGACCTGTCGGCACGCGAGGACGTCTGGACCCGTGTCTCCCCGTTCCTCCTGCTGGTCTTCATCGGAGAGCTGCTCGGCGCCGCCCAGCTCGACTGGCCCTTGCTCGCCAACGTAGGTGCGGTGCTGGGAGGCCTCGCAATCGGGATCGGCGCGTTCGGGCTCCTGAATCTGGCGCGGGGCCGTAGGTTCTTCTCACTACCGCGCGACGTGGGACCCGCAGAGCTTGCGGGCTTCGTGCTGGTACCGGCGGTCCTCCCGCTGATCTTCGGCGGCCAGCTCGGCAGCGCGCTCGTGACCGCGGGGGCGAACGCTCTGCTCCTCCTGGTGGCATATCTGTTGACGGCCTTCGGACTGTTCGCGATCGTGCGGTGGACGCTGCCCCGACTGCTCGAGCAGATCGTGGTCTCGGTGGGCGCGCTGTCACGTTCGGTGCCCCTGTTGATGGTGTTCGCGCTGGTGCTGTTCGTGAACACCGAGATGTGGCAGGTGTTCTCCCGGATGCCCGACGCCTTCCTCGTGCTCGCCGGCATCCTGGTGCTGCTGCTGGGGCTGACGTTCGTCGTCGTCAGGCTGCCGCGCGAAGTACGCCTGCTCGAGCGTGAAGCCGGCGGCGGCGCGCCTCTCAACAGCCGGCAGCGGGTGAACGTCGCGCTCGTGCTGCTCGCCGGCCAGGGACTACAGGCGGTCGTCGTGAGCGCGGCGGTGACGGTCGTGTTCGTCGTATTCGGACGCGCTCGGGCCTGGTGGTGCGCGACACCTGGGAGGTCGCCGAGGGTGCGACGATCGTCAGCTTCACACTGTTCGGCGACAGAGTCGAGATCACCGAGGCGCTGTTGCGGGTGGCAGTCGCGATCGGTGCCTTGTCCGGTCTCTACTACGCGATCGCGGTGCTCACGGATCCCACCTACCGCCAGGAGTTCCTCGAGGAGGTGACGGCGGAGATGCGTGAGACCTTCACCGCGCGGGCCGAGTACCTCGCGCTGCGCGCCCGAGAGCCTCTTACGGGATGAAGATCCCCTGGTCGCGCGAACAGCGTGTTGTCCGGCCGTGTCGGCGTCGCCGTCCGGCCCGCCGTCGTAGACCTCGACCGCGCCCAGCTCCCACACCGCCCGGTTGTCCTCCCGCACCATTCCCGGCACGAGCGCGTCCGCGGTCGTGGTGGCGGCGCAGCTCGAGCCGATCAGCGTGCTTGGCGTGGCGGAGCAGGAGGCGGCGAACGTGAGCGGGAGGTCCTGGACGGTCTGAGGCGGGTTCGTGATCGGCGCCGCGCGGCCGTTGTCGGTCAGCCGGATCGAGACCCGGCCCTGGAGCTCGCCGGTGTAGTCGGCGAGGGTGCCCGCCGAGCGCACGTCGGTCAGTGGAGGGGATCTTCGCGTCCGCGTCGTCGGCCTCGATCGCGGGGTTGCCTGCTTGGCGTTGAGCGTGACCGATCCGATGAACGCGCTGACCGTTGCCCATTCGCGTCGTCGCGTCCCAATGTGAGGAATCCGATACCTGCGCCGGCGGTGGGCACGACGGGAACGCGAGCGGCGCGCCGTGGGTGCGGTTGGGTGAGGTGCAGGCGCGAACGCGGGCACGAGCGGGACGCGCATCGGGCTCGCGCCCTTGGGGCGGGGATAGCCGCACCGCCGGCCCGATGCTCGCCTCATAGATGTCCTAGGACAGCTGTCCTGGTCGGCGGGCACGACGCGTTCCGCGTGTCGAAGAAGACGTGGTTGAGGTCGGGCGTGGCCCGTAGTGGGATGGACGCCGAGAGGCTGGGCGTTCCGGATAGGAAGTCGGTGATCAGGTACGTCTTTCCGCCGAAGCGCTCGTAGAGGTCCGGGTAGGTATCGGTGTCTTCGGGCACGAGACGTTCGGGCTCACGAGAGTATGCGGGCGCCATCCGGCGAGATGGACCGCGGTCGCGCCGCCAGTGCCGGTCGGCCCGACGCTGACCGAGTGGTTGTGGCGCGCCCGAGCGCTCGTAGACGTCGTCGATGCCGTTCGTGTCGCCCGGGCACCCTCGGTGCTCGGCGGAGAACACGAGCGCGAGCCGTCCGCGGTCGCGTCGGCGAACGTCGCGGCTCGGTGAGCCGCCAGCCGGTCCCGGGCGAGATCAGCCGATGGTCCCGACCGGTGCGGTCGTAGACGTCACCGTTCTGCTCGTAGTATGTCGTGTCGTCGGTAGCGCACCTCCGTGTCCTCAGGCACGAGGCGCTCGCCGGCGCGAAGAAGATGTGCTGCCCGTCGTGGAGCGCCGAGAAGTCGGCCGCGACCTATCCTCCGCCCGTGCCGTCGAGGTTCGCGGACAGCCATCGGGATCCGCCCGGCCGGGAGTACTCGTAGATGTCCAGGCAGCCCAGCTGGGTGCGAAGGCACGTGTCGGTGTCCTGGTCCGGGGACGAGCGACTCGCGCGTCGTGAAGAATAGCGCCCGCCGTCCGCTGTGATCCCGGCAGAACCGCGTGTGCACGGTTTCCCGGTGGGTATCTGTGTGGTCCTCGCTGTTCCGGCTCGGTAGAGCGCCATCGGGATCGTACGTCGCGAAGTAACACCCGGGAGCCGTCTGTGGACGCCGCATCACGTGACCTCGGAGTCCCCGTACCGCCGGCGGTCCCATGCTGAGCAGGCGCGTCACCCCGCCCGACCGCTCGTAGACGTCGTCTTTTCGTCGGTGTCCTCTGCCGGCGAGGCGATCCCGCTGGTAAGAAGACGCGCGATGCCGTCGTCCGATATCGCCGGCCGGTCAGGAGGACGCTCCGTTTTGAGACGTCGCCTGTCGGTGCCCCGGTGGTACGGCCGGACACCAGGGACAGGCTCCCGCTCGACCACTCGTAGATGTCCCACTTGTGTCGGCGTCTGTGGGCAGGAGCGACGTCGGGCGTAGTAGATGTAGGCCTGCTCGCCGTCGGCTGAGTTGGCGAGAAGGTGGCACGTCCCCGCCTGTCGCGCCGCCGACAGAGAGCGTTGTGACCCCGCTTTCGCGCATGTAGACGTCGTCCGGGTGATCGGTGTCCGGCCGCGACGAGGGGGACGGTCGGTCGTGAAGACACCCGGCGCCGTCTTCCGAGAATCCGAAGCCGATCCCGAGGCGAGCAAATGCGTTGCCCGGCCCGTCCGTCGGCCCCGTCGACACCAGGTCGAAGCTGGTTGTGCTGCGCCGACGCCTGCCCGCTGAGCAAGTGCAAGCAGCAGGTGATGACTACCCAGAGCTTTCTCAAACGCCCTCCCGGCGGTGTGAGATGACTCTAACGCTCGTGCCGCGGCGCGATCAATGCTCGGCGACGTGCCGCCCTCGGGATCCAGCGGGAACCCTTCCTCGGCCCACGCCTTGATCCCGCCGCGCATGTTGTACGCATCGAACCCGACCGCGCGGAAGGCCTGCGTGGCGAACGCCGAGCGCCGGCCCATCCGGCACTGGAAGATCACCGGCTTGTCCTTGGGCAGCTCCTCGGCTCGGCCGCCCAGCCGCTCGAGCTCGATGTGCGTGGCGCCCGCGATCCGGCCGGCGTCCCACTCGTAGGGCTCGCGCACGTCGATCAGCACGGCCTCGTCGGCGTCGAGGATCTCCTTGACGCGCTTGGCCTCGAGGTCGAACTCGGTGTCGGAGAAGGCTCCCACGCAGAAGAGTCTACGAGGCGGATCATGGCATGAAGACGCCCTGGCGGGCGAACACCGTGTTGCCGGGGGTGTCGACGTCGCCGTCGGGCCGCCGTCGATCACCTCGATCTGCCCGAGTTCCCAGAGGCTGCGGTGGTCCTCGCGCACCATGCCGGGCACCATGCGTCGGCCGTCGTGGAGACCGTGCACGTCGAGCCGACGTTGGTGGTGCCGCCCGTTGCGGTGCAGGCCGCGGTGAAGTCAGCGGGAAGTCCTGGACCGTCTGCGGCGGGTTGGTGATCGGCGCCGAGCGCCCGTTGTCGGTGAGCCGGATCGAAACACGCCCCTGTAGCTCACCCGCGTAGTCGGCGAGCGTTGCCGGCCAGGCGCACGTCGGTCAGCGAGAGCCGGATCATCACGTCGGCGTCGTCCGGCTCGGTGGCCGGGTTCCCGGTCATGGTGGACAGCGTGACGAAGCCGATCGATCGCTGGCCCTGGCCGTTCGCGTCGTCGGTCCCGACCGTGAGCGTCGACGATGACTGCGCAGACGGCGCGCACGACGGGAACGACAGCGGCGCGCCGTGGATGCGGTTCGGCGAGGTGCAGGGGCCGAACGCCGGCACCAGCGGGACCCGCATCGGGCTGGCGCCCTTTGGTCGCGGGTAGCCCGACGGCGGTCCAACGCTTGCCCGGTAGATGTCTCTGCAGCGAGGGTCGGTGCTCGTGGAGGTGCAGTGTCGGTGTCGCCGCTCGCGACGGGATCCCGCGTCTCGACGAAGACGTGCCGGCGGTCCGGCGTGCTGCCCACGAAGTACGTTTCGAAATGGGCGGTGAAATCGGTGACGAGGTACGTCCTTCCCCCGACCCGCTCGTAGATGTCGTCTTGGTTGTCCGTGTCCTCCGGCAACAGCTGATAGGGCGAATCGAAAATGACGCGCGTGCCATCCGCCGAGACGAGACCCTCGCGCCCGCCGCCTCGCAGCGGCCCGATACTGACCCGCGTGGTCGTCCCGGCCGAGCGGTCGTAGACGTTCGGAGGACAGCACGTCTGGTTCGGGTAGTCCAACACCTCGTCGGTTTCGAACAGGACGTGCGAGCCGTCCGCGGAGGCATCGTTGAACTCGCGTCGTATTCACCGGAGTACGGTCCGGGCATGTTGGAGATCAGCGTGGTCGTCCCGCCGCTGCGGTCGTATACGTCGATGCACGTGTCCGTAGAACTCGATGAAGTTCCCTTCCTCGTCGACGTAGTAGCGAGAGCAGCCGGGAGTCGTGTCGTCCGGCGTGAGCTGATCGCCGGTCGTGAAGTAGACGTGCTGCTCGTCGCCGGACAGCGCTTCGAACACGGCGTGCCCGCCGCCTACGCCGGTGCCGTCGGGCTTCGCCGAGACGAGCTTGATTGTGCCGTCGGAGTACTCGTACAGGTCATCGCACGTGACGGGCCCGCCATTGGCGTCGAGGCACTCGTTCGTGTCCTGGTCCGACGGGACGAGAGATGCCGCGTCGTGAAGAAGACTCGCCCACCGTCGGTGGTGATCGCGTCGAACTTGAAGCCGCTGCGCTGGGATCTCCGTCGTCGTCCTGCCGGCGCGCTCGAAGAGGCGCCCGTCGCCGCTTTTGAAGAACGCCTTGGAGCCGTCGCTCGATCCGGCCACGAAGCCGGCGTTGAAATTGCCGTCGGTGCTCACGAGACGGGTGGTGGTCCCGGTCACCCGCTCGTACACGTCCACGTGTTGTCGGTGTCCGCGGATACGAGCTGCTCCTGCGTCACGAAGAAGACGTGGATCCGTCGTCGGAGACGGCGCCCTGCTGGAGAGGCATCGCGGGCTGTTCGGGAGGGCGAAGAAGGACGAGCACACGTGCGTAGGGCCGTTGCCGCCGGTTGTCGCTCGTCGAGACCAGCGTCGTGACACCGCCGACCATTGGTACAGATCGGCGCCGTGTCGGTGTCGCCGGAACGAGCGACTCCACTGTGAAGAAATAGATCCTGCTGAGGTCGGGCGTGGAGCCGGCGTATTCGGCGAAATAGGCGCCGTTCCCGCCGTTCGGACCCGTCGAAACGCGCGTGGCGGTCCGTGATCGTTCAGGTAGACGTCGAATTCCGCATCGGTGTCGTCGGCCACAAGGGGCGCTTGGCTCCCGAAGGCGACCCTGCCGCCGCGTCCGTGAACGCGATTCCATTCGTAACGGAAACCCGCAGCAGCCGCGCGCACGTGCTCCCGGCCGCGCTCGCGCCCGTGGGGCCATTCGAGATCCACTCCACCTGGTTGTGCTGCGCACGGCCGTGCCTGCACACACCAAGGCCAGAAGAACGGCCAGATAGATCGACTTTCGGAGCAGGAGTTCCCCTCTTGGCAATCGGTACCGCATACGGTATCCCGGAAAGGCCGTCAGTCCAGGAAGGTCACGTACTGCGTCGGCGCGGCTCGCGGTCGGGCGCCTCCGCGGTCTTGCTTCGCGCGGCCGAGGTGCAGCAGGCCGACGAAGTCCTCGCCGGCCGCGAGTCCGACCGCTGCGCGGCCCGGCCTCCGTCGCGCAGTACCGCCGGGCGTGCGCCAGTAACCGGCGAGGCCGCGCGCGTGCGCCGCCAGCAGCACGATGTAGGCGGCGCACGCGGCGGCGTGGCTGTCCTCCTCGCGCTCGACCGGGTCGGCGGAGCGCACCACGGAGCAGACGACCAGCGTCGGCGCCCGGTCGAGCTTCGCCGCGGCGCGCGCGCCGACCTCGCCGCGTCGGCCGTCTCCGGGCAGTCCGCGCACCGCCAGCTCGGCGGCCGCCTGCTTCAGCGCGCGTCGAGCGCGCGCGGGCCCGACGCACGCGGAAGCGCCACGGGTTGGTGAGGTGGTGGTTCGGCGCCCAGCGCGCCAGCTCCAGCAGCTCGTCAGCGTGTCGCCGCTCGACCGGCTCGCGGCTCGAATGCCTTGATCGTGCGCCGCGTGCGGATCGCCTGCTCGACGTCCATCGCGCGCGAGGTTAGTGAAGGCGTCACGTATCCGCGGCGGAGCCCAGCTGGTAGAAGGGGCGGCCGATGCAGCAGCTGACCCTCGTCGAGCCGGGACGCGTCGAGTGGACGGACGCGCCCGAGCCGGCGATCGAGGGAGCGGGCGCAGGCGCTCGTGCGCCCGCTCGCCGTGGCGCTCTGCGACCTCGACCGCCGACGATCGTCACGGCGAGTTCCCGTCCGCGGCGCCGGTCGCGCTGGGCCACGAGTTCGTGGCCGAGGTCGTCGGACGTCGGGGACGACGTTCAGGCGGCGCGGCCCGGGGACCGCGTGGTCGTCCCGTTCCAGATCTCGTGCGGCGACTGCGACCGCTGCCGGCGCGGCCAGACCGGCGACTGCGACGACGCGTCGCCGCGGCTCTCGATGTACGGCTTCGGCGCGCTCGGCGGCAACTGGGGCGGCGCGCTTCAGCGACCTGGTGCGGGTGCCGTTCGCCGACGCGATGCTGGTGCCGCTGCCCGAAGGGCGTCGAGCCGGCCACCGTGGCCAGCGCGAGCGACAACATCCCCGACGGCTGGCGGACGGTCGCGCCGACCGCTCGAGCGACGCCCCGGCGCGGAGGTGCTGGTCGTCGGCGGCGGCGCGCGCAGCATCGCGCTCTATGCCGTGGACATCGCGCTGGCGCTCGGCGCGGCCGAGGTCGTCTACGTCGACGACGACGCGTGCCGGCTGGCGAATGGCCGAGGAGCTGGGCGCCGAGACGCGTCGAGGGCGACTCCGCCCGACCGCATCGGGCCGTTCCCGATCACGGTCGACGGGAGCCGTCACGCACGAGGGCCTCGCACTGCGCGCTGCGCTCCACCGAGCCGGGCGGCATCTGCACGCACGTCGGCATCATCTCTCGAGCCCGAGACGCCGATGCCGCTGCTCGAGATGTACACGAACGGGCTCGAGTTCCGGATCGGCCGCGTGATGGCACGGCCGACGATCCCGACAGCTGCTCGAGCTGGCGGCGGCGGGCAGCCTGCATCCCGAGCGGGTCACCGAGCAGGCGTCGCGTCCTGGGACGACGCCGCGGACGCGGTCGCCGAGACGCCGAGACCAAGCTCGTCGTCACCGCGCTGAGCCGGCTACGCTTCGGCCGGGCTGTCCGGCGGCGCGCCGGCTCAGCGAGCGCTCCTGCGCGCGCGAGCGCGTCTTCTCCGGCATGCGGCCGACCGGCCGGCTGCACATCGGCCACTGGTTCGGCGCGCTCCAGAACTGGGTCGCGCTCCAGGACGACTACGACTGCATCTACTGCGTCGTCGACCTGCACGCGCTCACGACCGGCTACCAGGACGTCTCGCGCATCCACGAGGACGGGCATCGAGATGCTCGCCGACTGGATCGGCGCGGGCGTCGACCCGGAGCGCTCGATCGTCTTCCGCCAGTCGCAGGTCCCCGAGCACGCGGAGCTCGCGCTGCTGCTCGGGATGATCACGCCGAAGTCGTGGCTCGAGCGCGTGCCGACCTACAAGGGCCAGATCGCCGAGCTGGGCGAGGAGATCGACACCTACGGCTTCTTCGGCTACCCGGTGCTCCAGACCGCCGACATCATCCTCTACCACGCGACGCAAGGTGCCGGTCGGGCCAGGACCAGCTCCCGCACCTCGAGCTGGCGCGCGAGATCGTGCGCCGCTTCAACCACCTGTTCGGAGACGGAGAAGCGGAGGTGCTTCCCGAGCCGCAGGCCATTGCTGACCGAGGCGCCGATCCTGCTCGGGATCGACAACCGCAAGATGTCGAAGAGCTACGGCAACGCGATCGAGCTCGGCGCCGACCCGGACACGATCCGCGACATGGTCGGCCGGATGATCACCGACCCGCTGAAGCAGCGCCGCGGCGATCCCGGCCGGCCGGAGATCTGCAACGTGTTCAGCTACGAGAAGCTGTTCGGCACGCCCGCCGAGCGCGTCGCGGAGATCGACCGCACCTGCCGCTCCGGCGAGCTCGGCTGCCGCGAGCACAAGGACGAGATCGCCGAGCGGATCGTCGAGTACCTGCGGCCGTTCCGCGAGCGGCGCGAGGCGGCGCTCGCCGACCGCGGCGAGCTCGAGCGGCTGCTGACCGCGGCGCCGAGCGCGCGCGAGAGATCGCCGTGCCGAACATGGAGGCAGGCGAAGGAGGCGATGGGCCTGTGAACAGCCGAGCCCTCGCCGCAAGCCTGTTCGGCCGGTTCGGAGGCCTCGTGACCTCGACGTCTTCGAGGGGCCGTTCGACCTCCTGATCACGCTGATCCTGAACGAGGAGATCGACCTGCTCGAGGTCCACCTCGCCGAGGTCGTGCTCGCCTACATCGAGCGGCTCGAGGCACGCGGCGAGCTCGACCTCGAGGCGGCGACCGAGTTCCTGATCCTGATCGCCGCGCTGCTCGAGCTGAAGTCGCGGCTGATGCTGCCGGGCGAGGAGATGGAGGGGCTCGACCTCGAGCCGCAGGAGGCGGTCGAGGAGCTGCTCGCGCGGCTGCTCGAGTACCGCCGCTTCCGGGGCATCGGCGACTGGCTGCACGAGCGGCTCGCGTCGGAGCAGCGCTACCGCTACCGCTCGGCGCCGCTGCCGCCCGAGCTGCGGCGCGTGACGCTCGAGGCGGCCGGCGCGGTCTACGAGCCGGCGCGGCTCGTGCGACGCGATGCGGGCGCTGCTGCGGACGCCGCCGCCGGTCGACACGCAGCCACCTGCACCGGCCCACGGTCTCGCTCGAGCGCCGGCTCGCGCACCTGCGCGACGCTGCTGGCCCGCGCGCGGCAGCTTCTCCTTCGACGAGGCGGTCGAGGGCGAGGACCGCATGACCCAGGCGGTCACGCTGTTCGCGCTGCTCGAGCTGTACAAGAGCGGCGAGCTCGTCTGGCGGCAGCGCGAGACTTTCGGCGACATCGAGATCATGGCCGGGGAACCCACCACATGAGCCCGCTCGCGCGACAGCTGGCCGCGCTGCTCTTCTGCTCGCCCGAGCCGGTCGGCGTCGCCGACCTGGCGGAGGCGCTCGCAGGTCGAGCGCCAGGACGTGGACGAGGCGCTCGCCGAGCTCCGAGAGCGCTTCGGCGAGGGCGAGCTCGGGATCGTGCTGCGCGAGGTCGCCGGCGGCTACACGCTCGCGTCCGATCCCGAGGCCGACGTCGCCGTCCGGCGCCTGCTCAGCAAGCCGCGCACGCCGCCGCTGTCGCAGGCGCAGGCCGAGTGCCTCGCGATCACGGCCTACCTGCAGCCGGTCTCGCGTCCGGAGATCGCGCGCATCCGCGGCGTCAACTCCGACTCGCCGATGGCGACGCTCGAGGAGCGCGGCCTGATCGAGGAGACGGGCGCGCGCCGTTCGGCGCGATCCTCTACCGCACGACGCCGCTGTTCGAGAAGCTGTTCGGCCTCGAGGGCCTCGACGCGCTGCCCGACTCAGGGCGTTCGAGCCGAGCGCCGAGGACGCGCGAGGAGCTGCGCGACAAGCTGCTCAAGGCGGGGGAGCAGCGCGCGAGCTGAGCTCAGGGATTACTTGCCGGCGACCGACGAGACGTAGGTCGCGACCGCTTCGGCTTCCTTGCCGGTGACGATGTTGGCGGGCATCGTGCCGCTGCCGCGGCCGCCGTTCTTGATCGCGCCCAGCACGAGCTGCTTGTCCGGCTTGAGCGTCGTCGAGGTTCGGGCCGACCTTGCCGTTCGTGCCGGCGTCCGCGAGCGTGTGGCAGGTGCCGCAGGTCTGCGGGAAGATCTGCTTGCCCTCGGCGAGGACCGCGGCGTTCCGCCACCGCCGCCTGCCCCGCCTGACCGCCGCCCCCGCCGTCGCTCACCGCCACCGCCACCGGTCTCGGTCGTCGTGGTGTCCCGTGTCCTCCGGCGCCGCGGCGGCTTCGCCGCCGCCTCCGCCGGACGAGGTCTCGCTCTTGTGGTCGTCGATCACGATCGCCGGGATGCCGAGGCCGAACACGACCAGCACGGCGCCGAACGCCAGCCACGCCGTCGGCAGCGGCGCAGCAGGATGCCGCCCAGGAACAGGGCGGCGCCGATCAGCAATAGGGCCCAAAGGACGTCCAAGGCGGCGGCATTATGTCACGGCTGCCGGTGGGTGCCGCCCCTCCGATCTATCGTGGGGGAGTGCGGCTCGCCAAATACCTCGCCCACGCCGGCGTCGCCTCGCGCCGCGACGCGGAGCGGCTGATCGCCGCAGGCCGGGTGCGGGTCGACGGCGCAGGTCGTGACCGACCCGGCCCGCGACGTCACGGACGCCAACGAGGTGACCGCGGACGGCCGCACCGGTCCGGCCCGAGCCGCTCGAGTACCACCTGCGTCAACAAGCCGATCGGCGTGGTCTCCACCGCCCACGATCCCGGCGGCCGCCCCAAGGTCACCGACCTGGTCGACACGAGCGCGCGGCTCTATCCGGTCGGGCGGCTGGACGCCGACAGCTCCGGGCTGATCATCCTGACCAACGACGGCGAGCTGGCCAACCGCCTCATGCACCCGCGCTACGAGGTCGAGAAGCGCTACCGCGTGCGCGTCCAGGGCTCGCCCTCCAAGGCGGCGCTGGCCTCGCTCCGGCAGGGGGTCGAGCTGGATGACGGAAAGACCGCGCCGGCGCAGGTCCGAGTGCTCGACACGGGCGGTCCCGAGAGCGTGCTCGAGCTCGCGATCCACGAGGGCCGCAAGCGGAAGGTGCGGCGCATGTGCGAGGCGGTCGGGCATCCGGTGATCGCGCTCGAGCGGACCGGGATCGGGCCGCTCGAGCTGGGCCGCCTGCACGTCGGGCGGGTCGCGGCGCCTGCGACCCGCGGAGATCGACCGCCTGCAGGACCTCAGCCGCGCTGCAACAATCCCGCATCGTGAGCGGAAGCGACTGACAGCCGGCTGCACGCGCTTCGCGGCGCGATCTCCGTCGAGCGCAACGAAGCGCGAGGCGATCCTCGAGGCGACGCGCGAGCTGATGAGCGAGCTGATGGAGCGCAACGAGCTCGTGCCCGAGCAGATGGTGAGCTGCATCTTCACGGCCACCACCGACCTCAACGCGCAGTTCCCCGCGGTCGCGGCCCGCGACCTCGGCCTCGACCGCGTGCCGCTGCTCTGCACGCAGGAGATCGACGTGCCCGGCGCGCTCGAGCGCGTGATCCGGGTGCTGCTCCACTACTACGACGGCGACGGCCACGAGCCCCAGCACGTGTACCTCGGCGAGGCGCGGGCGCTGCGAGCCGATCTCGAGTCGGCACAATGAACGGCACCGATGAGCATCGCCTTCGCCGAGAAGCTCGCCCGCATCCCGCACTACGAGGCCGGCGCCGAGAGCGCCGACGCCGCGGCGCAGGCGGAGACGATCGCGATGCTGGCCTCGAACGAGTCGCCGTACCCGCCGGTGGCGGGCGTGGTCGAGGCGGTGCGCCGGCGCCGCCGGCAGGTCAACCGCTATCCGGACCCGGGCGCGCGGCGCCTGCGCGGCGCGCTCGCCGACCGCTACGAGCTTCCCGCCTCCGCGGATCGCGGTCGGCAACGGCTCCTGCGAGATCCTGCTGGCGGCGGCGGTGGCGCTGCTCGAGCCGTGGAACGAGCTCGTCTACGCCTGGCCGTCGTTCTCCATGTATCCCGCACCTCGACGGCGATCACCGGACGCGAAGGCGGTCGCGTCCCGCTGACCGACGGCTACGTCCACGACCTCGAGGCGATGCTGGCTGCGATCACCGACGAGACACGCCTGCTGCTCGTCTGCAACCCGAACAACCCGACCGGCACCTACCTCGCCGAGCGACGCGATCGCCGGGTTCCTCGAGGAGGTGCCGGAGCGCGTGCTCGTGATCCTCGACGAGGCCTACGTCGAGTTCCAGATCGTCGAGGACCCCGACACCTCGCTCGACCTGCTGCGCCGCTTTCCGAACCTCGTGATCCTGCGGACGTTCTCGAAGGTCTACGGGCTCGCCGGCCTGCGCGTCGGCTACGCGCTCGGGCCGGAGGAGTTCGTGCACGCGGTCGACCGCGTGCGCCAGCCGTTCGCCGTCAACCACCTCGCCCAGGCGGCCGCGACCGAGGCGCTGCGCCACCAGGACGACGTCGCCCGCCGCGTCGAGTGGAACGCGGCCGAGCGGCTCTGGATGGAGGAGGAGCTGGCCGAGCTCGGGTTCGACGTCGCCGACAGCCAGGCCAACTTCTGCTGGGTCGGCCTCGGCGAGCTCGACGAGGGCGAAGTGATGCCGCGGCTCGGCCGCGCGGGCGTCGCGGTGCGGCCGGGGAAGGGCCTCGGCGGCCCGGGCCACGTGCGCGTCACCTACGGCACGCGCGCCGAGAACGAGCGCTTCGTCGAGGCGCTGCGAGCCTGCCTGGACTACGTGGCCGCAGGACAATCTCGAGACCGTCCGGCAGATCTACCGGGCCGTGGGCCGGCGGGTATCGACAGCCCTGATCCGCTGAAGCTGTTTCACCCCGATGTCGAGTACGTGAATCCCGAGGGCGCTGATCGACCCTGGAACGCGCCGAGGTCATGACGGCATGCGCCAGGTCGCGCACTCGCTCGATACCGCCTTCTCCGAATTCGCCTGGGAGGTCCATGATCTGATCCACGAGCGGCGACAAGGTGATTGCGCTCACCACCTTCAAGGCCCGGGGCCGGGACAGCGGTGCGCTGGTCGAGATTCCCGAACAGCACGTGTGGACCCTCCGCGACGGCAAGGTCGCGCGGCTCGCGCTGGTTCCACGACGAGCGCAAGGCGAGGAAGGCGGCGGGGCTCTGACGCGGATGCTGATCCGAAGGGTGGACTGGCGCGTGCCGACCTGCTACAAACTCTCTTCAATGAAGGAGCGCTCCGAGTCCGACTGCCTCCATCGCCCGCCTCGCGGGCCCGCAGTCGCACGCCTCCTTTTATTGCTGGCGATTTAGCTAGGCGTTCGGCCGGCCGCCGCTTACTTTCGTACTCGAGCACAGGTCGAGCGCCGTAGACCCGGACCCACGGCGGTCTCATCGCGGCCGCTCACGACAGGAGCAGCGCAAACCGAGTAGAAACCAGCGGTAGAGGAAAGAGGCGAAACATGATGATCGTGATGAAAGAGGACGCGACGAGGGAGCAGATCGACTCCGTCGTCAGACGCGTCGAGAACCGTGGGCGCCCATGCGCACGTCTCGCAGGGCGAGGTGCTGACCGTGATCGGCGCGATCGGCGACCGCGAGCGGATCGCCAACCTGGACCTGACCGGCGCCGACGGCGTGGACCGGGTGGTGCCGATCACGAAGCCGTACAAGCTCGCCTCGAGCCAGTTCAAGCACGGGCAGCGAAGCGTCGTCGAGGTCGACGGACGACGAGTGGGCGGCGGCAGCTTCTCGCTGATCGCAGGTCCCTGCACGGTCGAGAGCCGCGAGCAGCTGCTGGCCACGGCCGAGGCCGTCAAGCAGGGCGGCGCCTCGATGCTGCGCGGCGGCGCCTACAAGCCCCGGACCTCCCCGTACAGCTTCCAGGGCCTCGGCGGCGAGGGCCTGCGGCTCCTCGCAGGAGGCCAAGGAGCAGACCGGGCCTGCCGATCGTCACGGAGCTGATGGACCAGCGGGACCTCGAGCAGGTGCTCGAGGTCGCGGACGTGATCCAGATCGGGGCGCGGAGCATGCAGAACTACTCGCTGCTCGCCGAGCTCGGTCGCGCCGGCCGCCCGGTGCTGCTGAAGCGCGGACTCTCGGCCACGCTCGAAGAGCTGCTGATGGCGGCCGAGTACATCCTCAAGGAGGGCAACGAGGACGTGATCCTGTGCGAGCGCGGCATCCGCACGTTCGAGACCGCGACCCGCTTCACGCTCGACATCATGGCCGTGCCCGTGCTGAAGGAGCTTTCGCACCTGCCGGTGGTCGTCGACCCGAGCCACGCGGCCGGACGGCGCGACCTGGTCGGGCCCCTGTCGCTGGCGGCGGCCGCGGCCGGCGCCGACGGGATCATCGTCGAGGTCCACAACGATCCGGAGGCGGCCATCTGCGACGGCCCGCAGGCGGTTCCGGCGGATGACTTCGCCGAGTACGCGGAGCAGCTGCAGCGCGTCGCGGCGATCGTCGGAAACGAGCTCTCGGCGCTCTGAGGAGCGTTCGCTGAAGATCTCGATCGTCGGCGTCGGCCTGATCGGAGGCTCGATCGGGCTGGCCGCCAGGCAGCGGTTCGAGGATGCGACGGTGAGCGGGTTCGATCCGGACCCGGCGGCGCTGCTCGGCGGCGCAGGAGCGTGGCGCCGTGGACCGGGCGTGCGAGACGCTGGAGGAAGCGCTCGAGGGCACAGACGTGTGCTTCCTCTGCGCGCCGGTGGCCGCGTTGCCGGAGCTCGCGCGGGCGACGCTTGCGGCGGGCGGGGACTGCGTGGTGACCGACGTCGGCTCGACCAAGCGTGCGGTGCTCGAGAGCCTGGCCGCCTCCGGGCTGCCCGAGGATGACCTGGCGCGGTTCGTCGGTGGTCACCCGCTTGCCGGCGCGGAGGCTTCCGGGGTCGAGCACGCGCGCGCGGAGCTCTTCGAAGGCGCCACCTGGTACCTGACGCCGACCGAGCGCACCAGCGGCATGCTCTACGAGCGCCTCTACCGGGCGATCTCGGCACTCGGCGCGCGGCCCGAGGCGATCGCCGCCGATCTGCACGACCACGTGATGGCGACCATCAGCCACGTCCCGCACGTGCTGGCGAACGTGCTCGCGAATCAGGCCGCCCGCTCGCTCGGAGACGACGCGCCGCGGCTGCCGGCGACAGGCCCGAGCTTTCGCGACGCGACCCGCGTGGCCGGCGCCAATCCCTGCCCTTTGGCGGGACATCCTGCTCGCCAACCGCGACGCGGTGGGCGCGGAGCTCGATGCGTTCGCGGACGAGCTGACGCGGGTTCGCGACGACCTGCGCCGGGGCGACGCGGAGGCGCTCCAGCGCTGGATCGAGACCGCTCGCGCCGACCGCCGCCGTCTCCGCGAAGCCGATCTCCCCGGCGGCCCGGTGACCGAGATCCGGGTCTCCGTCCCGAACCGCCCCGGGATCGTGGCGCAGCTGTCGCTCGCGATCGGCGAGGCGGGCGTAAACATCGTCGACATGGCGCTCTATCCGGCTGCGGACATGCAGTCCGGCGCGATCGCGCTGTGGGTCGCGGGGGAGGGCGAGCGCAGAGCGCGTCGTGGAGCTGATCGGCGGCCTCGGGTACGCCGCGTCGGTCCGTGCAGTTGAGGATCGAGCCGGCCACCCGCCTGACGGGCACGCTCACGCCGCCGCCGGACAAGTCGATCTCCCATCGGGCGGCGATGCTGGGCGCGATGTCCGAAGGAGCGACCGCCGTCCGCAACTACCTGCGGGCGGCGGACACGGATTCCACGCTGGCGGCGATGCGGCGCCTCGGCGCGCGGGTCGACGTGCAGGACCGGCGACGTCGACATCGAAGGGGTCGGGCTGCGCGGCGCCGAGTCCGGCTGCGATCGACGTGGGCAACGCGGGCACGCTGCTGCGGATCCTGCCGGGCTGGCTCGCCGGGCAGGGTGGGGGCGCTGGACGCTCGACGGGGACGAGAGCATTCGCCGCCGCCCCGTCGATCGCGTGGCGGAGCCGCTGCGGCTGATGGGGGCGACGCGTCGAGTGCCGCGAGGGCCGCCTGCCGCCGCTCGCGATCGAGGGAGGCGAGCTCGCCGGCATCCGCTACGAGCTGCCGGTGGCAAGCGCGCAGGTGAAGTCCTGTGTGCTGCTGGCTGGGCTGGTCGCGACTGGCGAGACCATGGTCGTGGAGCGGACGCCGAGCCGAGATCACACCGAGCGGATGCTCGTCGCGGCGGGCGCCGAGCTCACCTCGCGCGAGGGCGTCGTGACCGTGCGCGGCGCCGAGCGGCTGCGGCTCGAGCGAGGTCGTGGTCCCGGGCGACTTCTCCTCCGCGGCGTTCTGGATCGCGGCCGCCACGCTCGTGCCGGGCTCCGAGCTGAGGCTCGATGCCGTGGGGCTGAACCCGACGCGCGTCGGACTGCTGCGAGCGCTGGAGCGGATGGGCGGATCGGCGGCTGTCGAGTCACGGCGGATGGTCGGGATGGAGCCGGTGGCCGAGCTGGTCGTGCGCCACGCCCCGCTGGTCGGGACCGCGGTCGAGGCGGCCGAGGTGCCACTCGTGATCGACGAGCTGCCGCTGATCGCGCTGCTGGGTGTGTTCGCGGAGGGCACCACGGTCGTGACCGGCGCGGAAGAGCTTCGTCACAAGGAGTCCGACCGCATCGCGACGGTGGTCGAGGGCCTGAGCGCGCTGGGGGCGACGATCGAGGCCCGGCCGGACGGCTTTGCGGTCGAGGGCACGGGAGACCTGCGCGGCGGCGCGCTGGACGCGGCCGGAGACCACCGCCTGGCGATGCTGGGCGCGGTGGCCGCGCTCGCCTCCCGCGAGGGCGTCGAGTTGCGCGGGGCGGAGGCGGCGGCCGTCTCCTACCCCGGGTTCTTCGGCGATCTCGACAGGGTCACCCCGTAGAGTCCTTCCGGATGGCACCGGCCAGCCCCCCGCGCCGACGTGTTTCGTCACAGCGCGCGGCGCGCGAGGAGATGTTCCGGCGCCGGCGCCGAGCCGCGCTCGGCATCGGCGTCGTCCTGTTCATCCTGCTGGTCTGGGCGGTCTCGGCGATCGGCGGCGGCGACGGCGGCGCGAGCGCGGAAAAGCCCAAGGCGGCGGAGCTGCCCGACGGCGGGCGCGTGGTGCTGCCGCGCCTGCGGCTCGTGGCCTACTACGGCGCGCCGCAGCACGACGAGCTCGGTGCGCTCGGCGTCGGAACGCCCGCGGAGGCGGCGGAGAAGCTGCTCGCCCAGGCCGAGCCCTACTCGCAGCCGGGGCGCCCGGTGATGCCGGTCTTCGAGCTGATCGTGACGCTCGCCCAGGCGGACGCCGGGCGACGACGGCAAGTTCCGGATGCGCCAGTCGCCCGACGTGATCAACACCTATCTCAGCGCGGTCCGCGAGATCGAGGGTCTGCTGATCCTGGACGTGCAGCCGGGGCAGTCGACCTTCACCGAGGAGGTCGAGCTGCTCGAGCCCTGGCTCTCACAGCCCGACGTGGGCCTCGCCCTCGATCCCGAGTGGAACGTCCCCTCCGGGCAGGTGCCGGGAAAGGAGATCGGATCCACGAACGCCGACACCATCAATCAGGTCTCGTACTACCTTGCCCGCCTGCGCCACGAGAAGGACCTGCCGCAGAAGGTGCTGATCGTGCATCAGTTCACCGAGTCGATGGTCGAGGACCGCGACAAGGTGCTGGACCGGCCCGGTGTCGCGATCGTCTACAACATCGACGGCTTCGGCACGGCCGATCAGAAGAAGAACATCTACGTCCAGCTCGTCTACCAGCGCGGCGCGGGTACCGCGGCCCGCGCCGCCCGTGGGACGGCGGGCGCTTCAACGGCTTCAAGCTCTTCTACAAGGAGGACACGGGGCTGATGACGCCCGCGCAGACGCTCGGGCTCGAGCCGGCGCCGGACGTGGTCGTCTATGAGTGAACGAATCGCCGCGCGATCCCCAGGCGCTCCCTGAGTCCCGCGCGCTTGGGGATGAAGCCGTCGGAGTGCAGGTGCACGGATCTGAGCGCCAGCATCTCGGTCAGGTGGGCGGTGTGCTGGAACGGGATCCGCGACCGAGCCGCCGTCCGCGAGCGAGCGCGCGGCCAGGAGGCGGCCCTCGGCCTCGGCCACGAGCAGCGGCGCAGGTGGCTCACGCCTCCCGTCGCGCTCGGCCAGCCTCCGCACTGCGGCCTGGTCGCGCTCGCCGGCCAGCCGCACGATCACCGTCTCGTAGCGGTCGGGCTCGGAGGCCGCCCGACGCACGGTCTTCCGCTGCCTTTGGGCGGTCCTGAAGCGCTCCGCCGCCTCGATCCGATCCTGGACTACGACGTTTGCCATTTCCGCTGTAAGTGACGGACGCATGGTGTCCTCCTCGTGGCGGTCGTAGATAACTAGCGAAGAACCTACACTGGTTATGCTAACTTGTCAAGGGTCTTAAACGGTTATTTTTGAGGCATAAGGAACGCCGCCATGGAAGATCAGAACGCCAAGCATCCCGCGCCAGGCGAGCTCGAGCTGGTTCGCCAGTTCCTGAATACGCACGACGTCGAGGAGGACCTCGACGAGATCGGCTCGCCGCGGAGCTCGCGACGTGGCTGTAGCCGTCAGGGACTCGAGCCGGGCCAGCGGTCGGCGAGGGCGACGTGAGCCCAGGCGATCGCGCTGCGCGAGGCGCTCCGGGCGCTCACGCTTGCCAACAACGGAGAGCCGCTCGATCCCGAAGCCATTCCCACGTTGAACTCCGTCGCCGGGAGCGCGCAGCTGCAGGTTCGTTTCGGAGCGCAGGGCGAGACCCGCCTCGAGCCGGCGGGCGAGGGCGCCGAGGCCGCGCTCGGGCGTCTGCTCGCGATCGTCCACCGCGCGATGGCCGACGGCACCTGGCCGCGGCTCAAGGTGTGCCGCGAGCACACCTGCGCAGTGGGCCTTCTACGACCTCTCGAAGAACCGCTCGGCGACGTGGTGCTCGATGAAGGTGTGCGGAAACCGCAACAAGGCGCGCGCCTACCGGGCGCGCCACCGCAGCGACGCATCCACGTAACCGGCCGTCGGGCGGCTGGCTCTACGCTTCCGGCGATGATCATCGCGATCGACGGGCCCGCCGGGAGCGGGAAGAGCACGGTGGCGCGCGGGCTTGCGCGGCGCCTCGGTTTCACCTACCTGGACTCAGGTGCGATGTATCGCGCGGTCACGCTCGCGGCGCTCGAGGGCGGCGCGGATCTCGGCGACGGCGAGGGCCTCGGCGCGCTGGCCGCTGCCCTCGACATCGAGCTCCGCGAGCGCGGCGACGACGTGCAGGTGCTGCTCGACGGGCGCGACGTGAGCGAGGAGATCCGCACGCCCGCGGTGACGGGAGCCAGCTCCGAGGTGGCCGCGCATCCGCAGGTGCGCCAGGCGATGCTCGACAAGCAACGCGCCCTGATCGCCGACGGTGACTGGGTCGTGGAGGGCCGGGACATCGGCACGGTGGTCGCGCCCGATGCGGCGCTCAAGGTGTTCCTGACGGCCGACCCGGCCGAGCGCGCGCGCCGCCGTGCGGCCGAGCTCCGCCGGCGCGGGATCGAGGCCGAGGCCGATGACGTGCACCGCGCGATCGAGCAGCGCGACCTGCTCGACTCGACCCGCTCGGCGGCGCCGCTCCGGCAGGCCGACGACGCGGTCGAGATCGACACCACGGGCCTCGACGCGGACCAGGTGATCGACCGGGTCGCGGCGCTCGCCGAACAGGCGACTTCGAGGCGGGGATGATCCATCCGATCATCCCGAGCTGATGCCGGCGCAGCCCCTGCCGAGGGTCGCCGTGGTCGGCTATCCGAACGTCGGCAAGTCCACGCTCGTGAACCGCCTGAGCGGCACGCGCGAGGCCGTGACGCATTCGGAGCCCGGTGTGACGCGCGACCGCAAGGAGGTCGCTGCCGACTGGAACGGCGTCGAGTTCGCGCTGGTCGACACGGGCGGGGTGGACTTCGCCGACGAGCGCGAGCTCTCGCAGCAGGTGCAGGACCAGGCGCGCCAGGCGCTGGTCGACGCCACCGCGGCGCTGCTGGTCGTGGACGGCACCGCGGGGCTGCGACCGGGAGACGCGGAGCTCGCCGACATCCTCAGGCGCGCACCGGTGCCGGTGATCGTTGCCGTGAACAAGCTCGACCGCGGCGCGGACGCGCCGGCGGCGGCCGAGTTCCACGGGCTCGGGCTGGGCGAGCCCACGCCGGTGTCGGCCGCCCACGGCGTCGGCAGCGGGGACCTGCTCGACCGCATCGCGGCGGCCGTCCGCGAGCACGCTCCCGAGCCGGCAGAGGAGGACCCCGACCAGGTGCGGCTGGCGGTGATCGGGCGGCCGAACGTCGGCAAGTCGTCGCTCGTGAACGCCTTCCTCGGACAGGAGCGCGTGATCGTGAGCGAGCAGGCCGGCACCACGCGGGACGCGATCGACACGCGCCTCGAGGTGGACGGCCGCGATCTGGTGCTGGTCGATACGGCCGGGTTGCGGCGCCGCCCAAAGGTGGCGGGCACCGTCGACTACTACGCCCAGCTGCGCTCGGAACGCGCGGCCGAGCGCGCCGACGTCGCGCTGGTCGTGTGCGACGCGAGCGAGGGCATCACGTCGCAGGACCTCGCCGTCGCCGACCTCGCGATGCACAAGGGCTGCGCGACGATCGTGGTCCTCAACAAGTGGGACGTGACCGACACGGACCTGGAGGACGCCAAGGCGCGGGTCGCGCAGAAGCTCCGCCTGCGCCCGCGCGTCCTGACCGCGTCGGCGGTCTCGGGACGCAACATCTCCCGGCTGATCGTGGAAGCGGTCGCGCTCGCCGACCGCGCGAAGGGCCGCATCGCGACGGCCGAGCTGAACCGCTTCCTGGCCGAGCTGGCCTCCGAGCGCCAGCCGCCCGCGGTCCGGGGGCGGAGGCTCCGGATCTACTACGGGACCCAGGTCGAGGCCGGCCCGCCGCGGTTCCGCTTCTACGTGAACGACCGGGGCCTGATCACGCGTGAGTACGGCTACTTCCTCGAGAATCGCCTCCGGCAGCGCTACCGGCTCGAGGGGGTGCCGCTGATCATAGATTTCGCCGACCGGGAGCGGCAGGCGCGCAAGCCGGCCGCCAAGGCCGGCCGCGCATGAGGAAGGTCTTCGGGGCACTGCGTGCCCGCTTCACCTTGAACCGCCTGCTGGTCGCGATCGTGCTGGTCGCGGTCTTCCTCGGCGTGCTGGCGCTGGTGCAGGACGACGGCTCTTCGCACACCGACCACGCGGTCGCGCTCGTGCCCACGAACGCGCTGCTCTACGCGCACCTGGAGGTGGACCGCAATTCCGGCCAGTGGCGGAACGCGAGCAGGATCCTCGACAAGCTGCCGGCGCTCACGAGGTTGCGCGACCAGGCGCTCGGCGAGCTCGCGGCGGGCCGCTCGCCGAAGCAGCTCGACGCCGCGCTGCGCCCATGGCTCGGCGACGAGGCCGCGCTCGCGCTGCTTCCCAGCGGGCGCCGGGCGAACTCGCTCGTGCTGCTGAAGGTCGGCGACCTCCAGGCGGCGAAGTCGTTTCTGGCGGGCGCCGGGCGTTCCCGCATCGCGCTCTACCGGGACACCCAGGTCCGCATGTACAGGACACTCGCGGCAGCGTTCGTGGACGACTTCCTGGCGATCGGGCGCATCGACAACGTGCGCGCGGCGATCGATGCCGGTGCGGGCCGTGCGCTCGCCGCGAACCCCGTCTTCCGCGACGCCCGCGAGGGGCTCGACGTGGGAGGACCGCTGCTGTTCGCCTATGCGCCGGGCGACGGCGTGCGCCGGCTCCTGCAGGAGCAGCAGGGCCTGGTCGGCCGCCTCGGCGATGCGCTCGCGCGGCCCGCGCTGCGCGGGACCGCCGCCGCCGTTCGCTTCGAGAGCGACGGCATGCGCGTCTCGACGGCGAACGTGGATTACCCGCGGCTTCCGGGCGCCGCCGCCACGGCGCCGACGTTCACGCCGCAGCTGCCCCGGTCGGTCCCGGAAGACGCGATGGCCTATTACGGCGTGCAGGGAGTGAGTCGTCTGTTCGAGCGGCTGGAGGCGCTTTCGGGCGGCCGCGAGTCGGAGATCTCGGTCGCCGTCGCCCGGCTGCGTCGGCAGCTTCGCCCGAGCGGGGTGCGGGCGCTCAGGCGCGCATTGCGCCCGCTGGAACGCCGTGAGGCGGCGCTGATCGTGACACCGCCCGACGACGCGCCGATCGTGTCGCTGATCGTCGGCGACACCACGCGCAAGGAAGGCGGCGCCGTGTTGATCGCGCTGCAGCCGCTGCTGTCGCGGGTGGTGCGGTCCACGAGCGGCGGCGCGGCCGCCACGCTCGTGCCCGGCAGCGAGGGCGGCATCGAGACGATCACGCTGCAGGTCAATCCCGAGCTGTCGCTCACCTACGCCTCACTGGGCAACCGCATCATCGTGTCCACGGACCCCGACGGGGTGCGCCAGGTGGCGCAGGCTGAGAGCACGCTCCTCGGCGCGGACGCGTTCGCTCCCGGCATGCGCGGTCTCCTGCGACAGGCCACCTCGATAGTCTTTCTCGACCTTCACCGGCTCTCGAGCCTTATCGAGCGGGCCGGACTCGGCACGACGCCGGAGTACCGCACAATCGAACCCGAGCTTGCGAGAATCGGGGCGATGAGCGTGATCACGCAAAGCGAAGGGTCGTCGCAGACTCAACAACTAGAGGCCGCCGAGGCCTTCATAGAGGTGCCATGAACTCAATCAGCCAGCTTTCAGACAACGAATTCCTGTTCACGTCCGAGTCCGTCACCGAGGGACACCCGGACAAGATCGCGGACCAGATCTCCGACTCCGTGCTCGACGCGATCATGGGCGAGGACCCGATGGGCCGCGTCGCCTGCGAGACCTTCGTGACCACGGGCATGATCGTGGTGGGCGGCGAGATCACGACGAACACGTACGTCGACATCCCGAAGCTCGCCCGCGGAGTCGTGAACGAGATCGGCTACACCCGGGCCAAGTACGGGTTCGACGCCGCCACCTGCGCCGTTCTGACCGCGATCGACGAGCAGTCGTCGGACATCGCCCAGGGCGTCGACACAGGCCTACGAGGCCCGGCACATCCCCGGCGACGACGACCCGCTGGACAAGGAGGGTGCCGGCGATCAGGGCATGATGTTCGGCTACGCGACGCGTGAGACCAAAGAGCTCATGCCGATGCCGATCCAGGTCGCGCACACGCTCGCGCGGCGCCTCGCGAAGGTCCGGAAGGCCGGGATCATCGACTACCTCCGGCCCGACGGCAAGACGCAGGTGACGGTCCGTTACGAGAACGGGCGGCCGATCGAGATCGTGAAGGTCCTGATCTCGACCCAGCACGGTCCCGACATCGACAGCCAGAGCGTGATCAAGCCGGACCTCTGGGAGCACGTGGTCGAGCCGGTGCTGCACGCCGACTACCACGAGCTGTACACGGAGAAGGCCCTGCGCGAGAACTTCTACGTCAACCCGACCGGCAAGTTCGAGATCGGCGGCCCGATGGGCGACGCCGGCCTCACGGGCCGCAAGATCATCGTCGACACCTACGGCGGCGCCGCGCGCCACGGCGGCGGCGCGTTCTCCGGCAAGGACCCGTCGAAGGTGGACCGCTCGGCTGCCTACGCGGCTCGGTACGTGGCCAAGAACGTGGTCGCGGCGGACCTCGCCGACCGCTGCGAGGTGCAGGTCGCATACGCGATCGGCGTCGCGCACCCGCTGTCGCTGATGGTCGAGACCTACGGCACCGAGCGCGTGCCCAAGCCGAAGATCGTCGAGCTCGTCGACAAGCACTTCGACCTGCGCCCCGGCGCGATCATCCGCGACCTCGACCTGCGCCGGCCGATCTTCCGCCAGACGGCCGCCTACGGGCACTTCGGCCGCGAGGAGCACGACTTCACGTGGGAGAAGACCGACAAGGCCGACGTCCTGCGGCGCGAGGCGGGCCTCGGCCAGGAGGCCGCGAAGGTCTAGAGGTTGTCTCAGAACCCCGCGTGTGCGGCTGGCGAGCGCCGGATCAAGCGAGGCAAGGACGCAGGGAGGCGGCAATAGTGGTGCTATTGCCCCGACCGAGGACGCCGCATCGCGCAGATCCGCCGCCGCCAGGCGTGCGCGGGGGTTCTGGGACAGCCTCTAAAGGCTTCCCGCCACCGCCCGCCGTCCGCCCCTCGGCATAGGTTGAGGGGGACATGGCGATCGCGAAGGTGGAGCCGCTCACGACGGCCCGTGCGCTGCGCGGGCCGTTCGACTACCGGATCCCACAGGGGATGGACGGAGTCGGGGTCGGTTCGCTGCTCGTCGTGCCGTTCGGGCGCAGGCGGATCCATGGGCTCGTCGTGGAGATGGCGGCGACCAGCAAGCTGGCCCCCGAGCGGCTCGTGGAGCCGCTCGAGTGCCTGGAGGCCGGCGTGCCGCCCGAGCTCGTCGAGCTCGGGCTGTGGGTCGCCGACGCCTACTGCTCGACGCCGGCGCGCGGGCCTGGCGCTCGTGCTGCCGCCCGGTACCGGCACGGGCGGGACCGCTTCCGGCGCCCGGGCGCGGGAGCTGCTCACGGCTGAGCTGACCCAGGAAGGGCGACGCGCGCTGCGGCCGGACGGGCCGCGGCTCGGTCCCCGCCAGCACGCCGCGCTCGAGGCGCTGGCCGGCGGCCCGGTACTGGTTGCCGACCTTGCCGCACGCACGCGGATCGGCCATGGGGCGCTGAAGGGCCTCGCCAACCGCGGCCTGGTGTCGATCGCGGCACGCTCGATCGAGCGCCGGCCGGCGGACGTCGAGCGGGGCGCGGGGCCGGGTCCGATCGCCGAGCCCCCGGTCCTGACGGAGTCCCAGCGCGCAGGCGCTCGACGCGGTGACGCGCGCCGCTGCGGGAGCGCAGGCACGAGGCGATCCTGCTGCACGGCGTCACCGGGAGCGGGAAGACCGAGGTCTATCTGCGCGCCGCCGCGCTCGCGCTCGAGCTCGGTCGCTCCGCGATCGTGCTCGTGCCGGAGATCGCGCTCACGCCGCAGACCACCCGCCGCTTCGAGGAGCGCTTCGGCGAGCGTGTCGCAGTGCTGCACTCCAAGCTCGGCATGGGTGAGCGCTACGACGAGTGGCAGCGCCTGCGCCGCGGAGAGGCACGGGTCTGCGTCGGGCCGCGCTCGGCGGTCTTCGCGCCGCTTCGGGACGTGGGTCTGATCGTGGTCGACGAGGAGCACGACTCCGCGTACAAGCAGGAGGGCGACCCGCGCTACGACGCGCGCCGCGTGGCGGCCCAGCGGGCGGAGTCGTCGGGAGCGGTGCTGATCTGCGGCAGTGCCACACCGCGCCCCGAGAGCTGGCTGCGATGCGACGGCTCACCCTGCCGGAACGCGTCGGCGCAGGCGGCGGGTTGCCCGGCGTCGAGCTGCTCGACATGCGTGGGCTTCGCCATGTCGCTCCACCCGCGAGCGCGGGCCGCACTCGAAGAGGTGAAGGCGGCGCGGGGGAAGGCGATCGTGCTCGTGAGCCGCCGCGGATGGGCCGCCTACTGCGTGTGCCGCTCGTGCGGCCATGCGTGGAGCTGCCCGCGCTGCGACGTGACGCTCACGCTTCATCGCACGGCCGGCACGGAGGCGCTCGTGTGCCATCACTGCGGTCACGGGGAGCAGGTGCCGCGCGTCTGCACCGAGTGCCGCTCGACGACGATCGCCCGCCAGGGGGCGGGCACCCAGCGGATCGAGGCCGAGCTCGACGAGGCGCTCGCGCCGTTGCCGGTCTTCCGGCTGGACGCCGACGCGGCCCGCCGCAAGCACGGGATCGCGGCCGTGCTGGAGGCGTTCGAGTCGTCCCGCGCGGGCGTGCTCGTGGGAACGCAGATGGTGGCCCAGGGACACGACTTCCCCGAGGTCGAGCTCGCGATCGTTCAGGACGCGGATGCCGCGCTGCGCTTCCCCGACTTCCGCGCCGAGGAGCGCACGTTTGCGCTGGTCTCGCAGCTCGCCGGCCGCAGTGGCCGCGGGCCGCGCGGCGGGCGCGTGATCGTGCAGTCGCTGGTGCCCGAGTCCCGGTGCCTGCGCCACGCCGCGGCCCACGACGCCGAGGCCTTCCTCGAGGACGAGATCGCCCGGCGCCGGGTGCTGCGGTATCCGCCCTTCTCGCGACTGGTGCGGGTGGTCACCGGCTCCCGCGACGAGGCGGCCGCCGAGCGCGCGGCCGCGCGCGTCCGGGCCGCGCTCGAGCAGACACCAGGCCTCGAGCTGCTCGGGGCCCGCGCCGCTCTTCCGGCTGAAGGACCGCCACCGCTTCGTGCTCTTGATGAAGGGGCCGGTGGAGGGACGTGGACGTGGAGGCGATCGGCAAGGCCGTCAACGACGCGGCGGCGGACCGGGGTCTCCGCGGCGTGAGCTTCGCGGTCGACGTCGATCCTCAGTAGCGGACTAACTAGACTCGAATCGCATGGCCGAAGACCAGCACCAGCCTGAAGTCGAGGAGCAGCGAGGAGCGTCCGGCGCTCGATCCCGAGACCCGGGAGAAGCGGCGCCGTGCCCTTGCCCTGATCCGGACCTTCGGCGATCCCTCGCTGCGCAGCAAGGCGCTCGAGGTGAGCCGCTTCGACGACAAGCTGGCCGAGGAGATCCGCCGCATGGGCGAGCTGATGGACGATGCGATCGGGCTCGGGCTCGCCGCGACGCAGGTGGGCGTGATGCATCGCGTGCTCGTCTACCGCGTGGGCCAGGACGCACCGCTGGTGGCGGTCGTCAATCCCCGGCTCGAATGGACCTCCGACGAGCAGGAGGCCGCGGAAGAGGGATGTCTGAGCCTGCCCGGCGTGGCCGTCGACGTGGAGCGGCCGGTGCATGCACGCATCCGCGCGCAGGACGGCCGCGGCGAGAGCATCCTGATCGAGGCGTCCGGCCTCGAGGCGCGTGTCCTCCAGCACGAGATGGACCACCTCGACGGCGTGCTGATCATCGATCGCGTTCCGAAGGACCAGCGCCGGGAGGCGCTCAGGGTCCTGCGCGAGGGCGGCGAGATGCTCGAGCCGCGTTCTGTCAGTCGGCGTGACGAAAGCCGCGACGGCGACCGCGTCGCGACCGGCTAGCGCGGCCAGATGCGCACGGTCTACCTCGGCACCTCGACCTTCGCGGTCGACGTGCTCGGTGCGCTGGCGACGTCTCCGCACCGGCCGCAGCTGGTCGTGACGCCCCCCGACCGCCCGGCGGGGCGCGGGCGCAAGGTGTCGCCGCCCCCGGTCGCCCTCGCCGCCCGCGATCTCGGCCTCGAGCTGCACCAGGCGGAGACCGTCAACGACGAGGCGTCGCTCGCGCGCATCGAGGAGGCGGCGCCGGACATGATCGCCGTCTGCCAGTTCGGCCAGCTGATCAAGGAGCCGCTGCTGTCGCGGTTCACGATGCTGAACGTGCATCCGTCGGTGCTTCCCCGCTGGCGCGGCGCGGCCCCGATCGAGCGCGCGATCATGGCCGGCGACGAGGTCACCGGCGTGACGATCTTCCAGATCACGGCCGGGCTCGACTCCGGCCCGATCGCTCTGGTGCGGCACGAGCCGATCCAGCCCGACGACACGTCCGGCACGCTCGCCGCGCGCCTCGCGCGCGCTCGGCGCGCACCTCATGATCGAGGCCCTCGACCAGGCCGAGGCCGGAGCGCTGGAGCTGACCCCGCAGCCCGAGGACGGCGTCACCTACGCGGACAAGATCGACCCGGCGGAGCGCCGGCTCGATCCCGCGGCGCCCGGCGATCGAGCTGGAGCGCATCGTGCGCGCGCTGACGCCCGGGATCGGGGCGCACCTACACCTGGAGGACGGCGAGCGCCTCGGCGTGGAGGAGGCGCGCGTCGTGGACGGGCAGCTGCCGCCGGGGCGGCTGTCGCCCAGCGGCGCCCGGCTGATCCTCGGCTGCGGCGAGGGCGCGCTCGAACTGGTCCGCGTGAAGCCGCCGCCAAGCGCGTGATGAGCGCCGCCGACTACCTGCGCGGCCACCGCCTGCCCGAACGCGGCCGTTTCACCAGAGTGAGCGCCACACCGGCCCGCCAGTGCGCGTACGCGGTCGTGCGGCGCGTATTCGAGCAGGACGCGTACGCGGACCGCGCGTTCCGGGGCGAGGCCCAGCGGGCGGGGCTCGAACCGCGCGACCGCGCATTCGCGATGCGGCTCGCCTACGGCACCGTGCAGATGAAGGCGACGCTCGACTGGGTGCTGGAGTCGCTGGCACGGCGGCCCCTCGAGAAGCTCGACCCCCCGGTGCTCGCGGCGCTGCGGCTCGGGTTGTACGAGCTGCTCTTCATGAGCACGCCCGACCGTGCCGCCGTGGGCGAGAGCGTGGAGCTCGTGAAGGCCACGACTCCGCCGGCCCACGCGTTCGTGAACGCGGTCCTGCGCCGCGCCACCCGTGAGGCGCCGGCGCTGCTGGCGGGGCTCGACGCCTCGACGCCGGCCGGCGCGGCGCTCGCGCTGTCGCACCCGCTGTGGGTAGCCGAGCGGTGGTTCGCCGAGCTCGGCGCCGACGATGCCCGGGCGCTGATGGTCCGTGACAACGAGCCGGCCGAGAGCGCGATGCGGGCGAACCGCTGCGCACCGACGCCGCCACGATCGTGACGCGGCTGGCTGCGCGAGGGGGTGGCAGGCGCACACGGACGCGCTCGCGCCCGAGGCGGTCGTGCTCGACGCCCCCTACGACGTGCACGCGTCTCCGCTCTTCGCGCGAGGGGCTCGTGATGCCGCAGTCACGCGCCTCGATGCTGGTCGCGCGCGCTCTCGACCCGAGGCCTGGCGAGCGGGTGCTCGACCTCTGCGCCGCGCCGGGCGCGAAGACGACTCACCTGGCCGCGCTGATGCAGGACGAGGGCGAGGTCGTCGCAGTCGAGGCCGACGCTGCGCGAGCCGAGGCGATCGCCGAGAATGCGCCGCGGCTCGGCGCGTCGTCCGTGCGAGGTGCGCGTCGGGCGATGCTCGGAGCCCTCCTTCGGCGGCGACTACGACCGCGTGCTCGTCGATCCGCCCTGCTAGCGATCTCGGCACGCTTCAGTCCCGCCCCGACGCACGGTGGCGAAAGTCCGCCGCGCAGGTGGACGAGCTGCGCGTGCTGCAGCGGCGGATCCTGGCCGCGGCCGCGACGGCGGTGCGGCCCGGCGGCCGCCTCGTGTACTCCACGTGCACGATCAGCGCCGCCGAGAACCAGGAGCAGGTGCAGGATTTCCTCGGCGGCGAACGCGAACTTCCGCGTATGCAATCTGACCAACTGGCAGCCGAAGCTCGCCGCTCCGACCGCCGGTACGGCCCCGGCCGGATTCCTTCAAACTCTGCCCCACCGCGACGGAACCGACGGGTTCTTCATCGCGGCGCTCGAGCGGACGGAGTGATCGCTTGAGCGAGCACGGCTGGAGCACCATGACGACGACGGAGTCGCTAGACCTCGGGCCCACCTGCCCATCTGCAGCGAGCCGTGGCTGCGCCCCACGCAGCTGCCGGGCCGCTACCGCTGCGTCTACTGCCTGCAGCGCTTCCAGCTGATGTCGTACTGCACGTCCTGCGGCGAGCACTCGACGATCATGCGGATGAGCGACACCGAGGAGCTCACCTGCGTGCGCTGCGGCGGGTCGATGCTGAAGCCGGTCTAGCGCTCGACCGCATCGGGAGCAGCCACAACGTGTTCCCTTTGTGAAGGGGGCGAAGGTGCGTTGGAACATTCTTTGGCGAACGGCGGCGGTGACTGCGGCAGTCGCAGCAACATCGTCTGCAAGCGCCGACGCCGCGTGGTCACCTCCGGTGACCGTCGCGCAGGGTTCATTCGTGTCACTTGGCGACCCGGTGCTTGAAGGCTCGCCGCGGAACGGATCGACGGTGACATGGATTGACCCGCCGTACGACGCGTTGCTAGCGCGCCGGGTCCGCCGCGACGGCACGCTTGGGCCCAGACGGCTCCTTGCCGACGCGACGACGACGACGTCCGTTGCCGTTGGTCCCTCCGGCGCCACCGTGGCGGTGTGGTCCGGTTCCGGGAAGGTGATCCGTGCCCGTCGTATGACGGCCGGCGGGAAGCTCGGACGTGCGCACAGAGTTGGCCGGCCTGTTTCGGGCGGCCAGGTCACGGTGGACGTGGGGGTCGACGCGCGCGGCGATGCGACGATCATCTGGTCCACGCGGTCGACCGAGAGCAACGCGGGGATCCCCATCGAGGGAGTCGGGGTTTACGCGCGCCGCCTGAGCCGGGACGGCACGCTCGGGCCCAGGATCGAGGTGACGCCGGGCGGCGGGGGAGCCATCCGCTCACGGGTGGAGGTAACGCCCTCGGGTCGCGCGATCGTGGCATGGACGGTTGAAGACTCGTACGCGATCCACGTCGCCACGATCAGCCGCCGCGGGGGCCTTGGGCGCGTCATTGACGTGACGGACGCGGAGGCGGCCTTCAGCACCGACCTGACGGTCGACGCGAGCGGCAACCTGGTCGTCGCCTGGTGCCCCGGTCGTCTGGACACGGTCTTCATCCGGCGTGTCGGAGCCGATGGGTCGCTGGGGCCGATCCGAGTCATTGCGACGAGCACGAACGCCGAGGTGTACGAGCCCAGCCTCGCCCTCGGCGCCGCCCGCAGTGCCACGGTGACATGGGTGTTCGCGGAGTACTCGGACTATGGCTTCACCTATGCAGTGGTCGAGTCACGCCGGATAGATGCGTACGGGAAGCTGAGCCCGCGCACGAACGTCTCGTCCCCGATTGCCGACGCCCCCACGTTCCAGTCCACGATCGACCGGGCGGGAAATCAGACGGTTTCGTGGGCACGCCGGATCGGGCCTCCTCCCCAGATCGGCGGCTGGGCTCTCCAGGCCCGCCGAATCGGGCGGGACGGCTTCTTGGGGGCGATCGAGACCTTCGCCTCGGGTGGCTGCCTTGGCGGCGGCTGCGACTTTGCCGCCCCGAGGCTGTTTTCGGACGCCAATGGCGTCGTGACAGCCGTCTGGCGAGAAGAACCGCCGGACACCGCAGGCGCGATCAAGCTGTCCCGCTTTACCCCCTAGCGCCCGACCGAGCGCATCATCTCCTCCGCGTACCGCTGGCCCGACGGCTCCGGCAACGCCGCTGCGATCCGCTCGACCTCGTCCTCGGTCAGCTCGATCTCGGTCGCGGCCACGTTCTCCTCGAGGTAGCGGCGGCGCTTCGTGCCCGGGATCGGCACGATGTCGTCGCCCCTGTTCAGCACCCATGCCAGCGCGAGCTGCGAGGGCGTCACTCCTTTCTCGGCCGCCAGCTCCTCGATCTGGCCCACGAGCTCCAGGTTGCGTGTCGAAGTTGTCGCCCTGGAAGCGCGGCGAGTGCCGCCGGTAGTCGTCGGCCTCGAGGTCGTCGATCGACTTGATCTGACCGGACAGGAAACCCCGCCCGAGCGGCGAGTACGCGACGAGCCCGATCCCGAGCTCGCGCAGCGCCGGGATCACCTCGTCCTCGATGTCGCGCGACCAGAGCGAGTACTCGCTCTGGACCGCCGTGATCGGATGGATCTCGTGCGCGCGGCGGATCGTGTCGGCGCCCGCCTCGCTCAGGCCGACGAACCGGACCTTGCCCTCGTCCACCAACTCGGACATCGCGCCGACCGTCTCCTCGATCGGCGTCTTGGGATCGACGCGGTGCTGGTAGTAGAGGTCGATGTGGTCGATTCCGAGCCGGCGAAGCGAGGCATCGCAGGACTGCTTCACGTATTCCGGCCGGCCGCTGATGCCGCGCGCCTGTGGATTCTCCGGGTCCCGCACGAACCCGAATTTCGTGGCCAGCACGACGTCGTCGCGGCGGCCCGCGATCGCGCGGCCCACGAGCTGCTCGTTGGTGTGGGGCCCGTACACGTCCGCGGTGTCGAGCAGCGTCACGCCGAGCTCGAGCGCGCGGTGGATGGTGGCGATCGACTCTTCGTCGTCTCGCGCGCCGTAGAACTCGGACATGCCCATGCAGCCGAGCCCGATTTCCGAGACTGTCAAGCCTTGGTTGCCGAGGGTTCGAGTGTTCATGCCGCCCATGGTGTCAGACTGCTCCACTTGCCCATGGGCCCCGCCCAGCTGATCAAGGAAAAGCTCGTCGAGCCGTCGATCCTGTCGGCCGATTACGCACGCCTCGGCGAGCAGGTGGGCACGGTCATGGAGGCCGGCGCGCGGGGAATCCACGTCGACGTCATGGACGGCCACTTCGTCCCGCCCATCACGATCGGCACCGTGATCGTCGAGTCGATCCGCGACCAGGTTCACGAGGCCGGGGGAATGCTCGACTGCCACCTTATGATCGAGCGGCCCGAGCGCCAGGTGGCGGAGTTCGCGAAGGCCGGAGCCGACTCGATCACGATCCAGCTCGAGGCGACGCCCAACGTGCACTATGCGCTGATGCAGATACGCGAGCACGGGTGCCTCGCGGGCCTGGCGATCAATCCCGGCACGCCTCCGGAGGCTGTGTCGTCGGTCGTGGGCGTCGTCGACCTCGTGCTGTGCATGACCGTGAACCCGGGGTGGGGGGGACAGGCGTTCATCGAGCGCTCGCCGGCGAAGGTGCGGCAGCTACGCAAGGTGCTCGGCCCGGACGTTCCGATCCAGGTCGACGGCGGCATCTCGGCCGAGACCGCTCCGAGCGTGAAGCGCGAGGGCGCGACGCTGTTCGTCTCTGGCTCGCAGATCTTCCACACGCCCGATCCCGGGGCCGCCTACCGCGAGATCGCCGCGGTGGTGGCCTGATGGCGCATGCGGACCCCGATCGCGCGGCTCGAATATTCCTGCGTGGCACGGGCCTGTTCTTCCTGATCGTGTTCGCGCTGCCGCTGCTGCTGCACCCCTACGGCTGGGCTCGCGCGTTCGGATGGCGGAAGGAGCCCGAGACCGATGTCGGCCTCTACTTCGGCCGCTGCCTTGGCGCGGTCGCGACCGCGATTACCGCAAACGCCCTCATGGCCTCGCGCGAGCCGGCCAAGCACCGCACGCTGTTTCTGGTGTTGGAGTGCGCCACATGGCTGCTGTCGCTCGTGCACGTGCGCGGCCTGCTGGAGCGTCGGCAGCCGCCGATCGAGCATGCTGAGATCGTGGGCTACGCGCTTGCCGCCCTGGCGGCTCGCCGCCTGCGGCCGCCCGCCTGAGCCGCCCGCCGGCGCCAGGCCTCCACACCGAGCAGAACCAGCGCCGGCGGGATCGTTGCCGGCAGCACGTCGTAGATCAGGAAGAGCTGGTCCCAGGCGAGCGCGACGACGACCATCGCGGCGGCGGCCACGAGCTGTGGACCGCGCTCGGCCGCGAGGATTCCGCCGACGACCGCGGCCGCGAAGAAGTCGCCATAGCCAAGGCCGGCGTCGCCGAACGAGGCGGACTGCAGCTGCGGGAGCCCACCGCCGGGGGATGCCGCCACGAGCACCGCGTTCGGCTCCTGCAGGTTGTTCGAGAACACGAGGATCGCGTCCACGACCGCCATCGCGACGACGCCGACCTTGAGCAACGACAGGGGCGCCGCGCCACCGAGCAACCGTCCGAGCGTGACCGCCGAGCCCGCGATCAGGATCGTGGCCGCCAGCTGCCCGATGCGGTCGTCGGGCAGGACCCAGGCGATCGCCAGCAGCGGCGCCGCGAGCAGGCCGAGCCACGGCCGCGCTCCCCGCGCAGCCCAACCGAGTGCGAGCGCGCATCCCGGAGGTACGAGCAGCAGCGCAACCCACGTCAGCACGTCTGCGGTCGAGGGGAGCAGTTCGATCGCGGCCACCACGACCGCGATCGACAGCGGCAACACGAGCGCCCACACGCCCGTTCGGAACCGCTGCGCCCATGCCGGCAGCCCGGCCGCCGGCAGTGCGATGCAGGCGGCCTGGGCGACCGTCAGGACGAAGTTGTCGGCGGAGAACCACACGCCGTCGTCCCAGTCACTAGGTCCCCTCGTCCAGCGCCGCCAGCACCACCTCCGCCTCCTCGGGCGAACCCGGCCGGATGCGGGCCTCAGAAGTGCTGACCGGCCTGCGATAGGCGACGTAGAGCAGGGCCGAGAGCAGCGCCGCGGTCGCCAGGAACGCGACCTCCACCTCGCGCACCTGCTCCATGTCCACGATCAGCAGGAAAGCGACGAAGAAGGTGGCCGACGCCGCCCACGAGCCCGAGGCTACGCGCGCACGGCCCTGCGCGAGCACCGCTTGGTTCAGGGTCGTCGCGGCCAGGTAGAGGCCCATGCCGGCCGCCACCATCGCGAGCCCTTCGCGGTCGTAATCGAATTCCGATCCGAACAGGAGCCGCATCACCGCGGGCCCCACGGCCAGCACTCCGATCACGGTCAGCCCGCCGAACGCCAGGCAGGCGGCCACCGTCAGACGCACACTGCGGCCGAAGTCGCCGGCATGGGCGTCGCCCTCCTCGGTCACGATCAACCGGGTGAGGTGAGGGAGAAGCGTGGTCGAGACGGCCTGGAAGAGCTGCAGCGGCGCGCGCGCGATCATCAGCACGGCGAAGATCAGGGCCGCGAGCGAGTCGCTGCCGGTGTCGACCTTCACGATCAGCACACCGGAGTTGAGGATCGCCTGCTCCGACACCATGATCACGAGCACCGCGCTGGCGAAGCCGACGCCGTGCGCGAGCGTGAACTCGGGCTCCGCGGCCTCGCTGCGCTCCCCGCGCGATGCGGTCACGCGCCGGACGTGGCTCCCGAGTGCCCAGGGCACCACGATCAGGCTGAGCAGCGGCGCCGCCGCGATCGCGATCCCGGCGGCATCCGCGCCGTTCAGCACTCCCACCGCCAGCAGCACGCCGAACACCACGCGTGACGCCGACTCCATCAGCACGAGCCCGCCGTACAGGGCGAAGCGGCGCTCTCCGGCGAGGAACCCGCGCGCGAAGTAGCTGGCCGCGTAGAACATGACCGCCGCGACCAGGCACCAGTAGAGCGTCTCGTTGCCGGAGAAGAGCTCGTCCTCGATCGTGTCCCGTAGCAGCAGCGCGGCGGCAGCGAAGAGCGCCGACAGCGCGAGCTGGATCGTGGCCGCGACGCGCAGCGCCGAGCCGATCGAGCGGTCGCGGGCCTGCCGCTCCGCGATCGTCCGCGAGAGCAGCTGCTCGACGGGCCTGTAGATCACGGACGCGGTGAGGAAGACGGCCGCCCACAGCACGCCGATCACGCCGTAGCCGTCGCGTCCGAGCGAGTGCGCGGCGAGCGAGTGGAATGCGTACGTGAAGAGGCCGGTGACGCCGATCAGCGCGGAGAGCAGGGTCGCCCCGCGTCCGTACGACATGCCGCCCTCGGGCGGCGGTGAGCTGTCGGTGCCCGAGTTCCCCCGGCCGGCGCTCAACGGGTCCGCACGAGCGCCATCGTCCAGGGCAGCGGCGAGCGGAGCTCCACGATCTCCCCGTGGCGGCCGAGCAGCCGGGCGAAGCTTCGCCTGGACCAGTGGTTCAGGTGACCGGGAGTGTTGCCGAGCGCTCGCAGGTAGGCGCCCCGCGCCAGGTTGAGCCCTCGCCAGAGCGGCTCTCGCGGCACGCTCACCAGCAGCCAGCGCGACGTCACGCGAGCCATCTCGGCCAGTACCGCCTCCGGGTCGGGGACGTGCTCCAGCACCTCCATCGCGGTCACGGCCTCGAACTCGCCTTCGCGATAGGGAAGCGAGTCGCCCAGCCCGGTCCGGAACTCGAGATTCGGCAGGGAGCGCCGCACCCATTCCTCGCGCAGCTTGGGGTCGTCGAGGTCGATACCGACGACGCGCCCGTCGATCGCACGCGCCCATTGCTCGGTGAGCACGCCCTCGCCGCAGCCTACGTCGAGGATCGAGCCCGGCCGCGCCACCTCCAGGAGCTCGGCCATGTCGCGCTCGAAGCGGGCCATCAGCCGGCGCACGAGCGGGTTGGTGGAGCCGTACTTGTCGTAGGTGTTGCCGGTCGGCACCGCCTCGACGGTCGCCGACGTACCGCCGCTGGTCACCGGCCGCCCCCTGCGGAAACAACGTCGTGCTCCTCGGTAAGCCGGCGACCGGGTCTGCCTCGGGTTCGGGTCTCGGCCCTCCGTCCGTGGCTCCTGCCGCCGCTCGCCCGGCTGGTAATGCGAGGGCTCCACGCCGAGCTTCAGCTCGATGCGGCGCGTGCGCTCCATGGTGCGCTGGATCAGCACGCGGTTGGCCGCCAGCAGGTCGCCGATCACACCGAGTGCCGCCAGCTGCACCGCGACCACGAACAGCATCGAGCCGAGCACCACCGACTGCACGTGACCCTGGCCGTTGCCCGTGATGAACAGCACCGCGAAGCGGCCCCACACGATCAGCGCGGCAAGGCCGACGACGGCGGCCGCGGCAAGGAAGACGCGCAGGGGCTCGTACTGCGAGTAGATCCTGAAGATCGATGCAGCGTTCGAGCGCACGTACGACCACGTCGAGCTGAAGAGACGCGACTCGCGCGTCTTGGGATTCGTCCGGATCGGGACGTGGTCGATGGCGACCAGCATCTTGCCCGCCTGGATCACGGTCTCGAGCGTGTATGTGAAGCGCGAGACCACCTGCACCTGGAGCGCGGCCTCGCGGTTGTATGCGCGAAAGCCGGAGGTGGTGTCCGGCACGGTCGTGTCGGACGCCTGCCGGACGACCCAGCTGCCGAGCCGCTGGAGCAGCTTCTTCACGCCCGAGAAGTGGTCGATCGTCATCACCTCGCGGTCCCCGATCACCATGTCGGCATCACCGCGCACGATCGGCGCGACGAGCTTCGGGATGTCGGCCGCGCTGTACTGGTTGTCGGCGTCGGTGTTGACGATCACGTCGGCGCCGAGCTTGAGGGCGGCGTCGACCCCCGCCTGGAATGCCTGCGCGAGGCCTTTGTTGTTGGTGAGGCGCACGACGTGCTCGACGCCGTGCGCCCGCGCGACCTCGACCGTCTTGTCGGTCGAGCCGTCGTCGATCACGAGCCACTCGACCGCGTCGAAGCCCGGAACGCTCCGCGGGAGGTCGGCAAGCGTCGCGGGCAGCGTCTGCTCCTCGTTCAGGCAGGGGATCTGGATGATGAGTTTCACGGCAGGGGTATTGCGTACACTGGCGGCGCCCATTATCGCGCAAGGGCAGGAGGGCTCCCTTGGCTCTTGCCGCCGATTACCGGGCATTTCACTCTCGCCGACGTGGAAAGCGCAACCGTTCAACGCCGCGCGTCGGGCTACGCGGGCCTCGCCACTCGAGTGCGCGCCCTGCCCGCCGATGTGATCGCCCTCTGGGCGTTCGTGGCCCTCACGATCCTTGCAATCGTCGGGTTCTTCGTCCGCGTCACCTACCCGAACTACGACAGCTACTACTCGCTCGTCTGGGGCCGCGAGGCGGCGAACGGTCAGCTTCCGAGCTTCGAGGCCTTCCGCGCCCCCACCGAGCACCCGCTGGCGGTGGCGTTCGGCGCCGTCCTGTCGCTCTTCGGCCAGCACGCGGACCGGCTCTTCGTGCTGCTCACGCTGCTCTCGTTCGTGGCGCTCGCGGCGGGCACGTACCGCCTCGGCCGGCTGTGCTTCACACCCTTCGTGGGCGCCGTCGCGACGTTCCTGATCCTGACGCGCTTCGACTTCCCGTCGCTCGCCGTGCGCGGCTACATCGACATCCCGTTCATGGCCACGGTCGTGTGGGCGGGGGCGCTCGAGGCCGCGCGCCCCCGGCGCGGGGTGCTCGTGTTCCTGCTCCTCGCGGCGGCCGGTCTGATGCGACCGGAGGCATGGCTCCTGTCAGGGCTCTACTTCCTCTGGATGGGCTGGCACGCCTCCACGCGTGCCCGGGTCGGCTACGCGCTGCTCGCGGCGATCGCACCGCTCGGCTGGATGGCGACCGACTTCATCGTCACCGGCAACCCGCTGTTCTCGCTCACCTCGACCCAGGACCTCGCCGCCGCGCTGGAGCGCACGAAGTCGGGTTCCGGCGTGCTCGCCGCCTTGCCCAGCGACCTCCGCATCACGGTCAAGACGCCGGTCTTCTTCGCAGGCCTGGCGGGCATCGTGATCGCGCTCTGGCGATATCCGACGCGCAGCGTGATCCCGTTCGTGCTGTTCTGCGCGGGAACGTTCACGTTCGTCGCGACCGGGCTCGTGGGGCTGTCGGTGATCGTGCGGTACCTGCTCGTGCCCGGCGTGATGATGAGCCTCTTCGCGGCGGTCGCGGTGGGCGGGTTCACGATGTTGCCGCGTGGCTCACGTGGGCGGCGGCTCTGGGAAGTGGGCGCGGGCGTCGCGGTGGTGCTGGGGCTCGCCTGGACGGCGTTTCACCCACCGAGCTTCGTGCGGTTCGACAACGAGCTCGTGTTCCGGGGCGAGTCGGGCCAGAGCCTGTATGCGGTGCTCGAGACGCCGGCGGTCAAGAACGGCCTTCGGTGCGGGCCTCTGTCGCTCCCGACCCACCGGATGATCCCCGACTCGCGCTGGATCCTGGATCTGCCCGAGCGCCGCGTGCTGTCGCGCTCGCAGACGTCGCCCGCCGCGCGTAAGCGGATGCGGTACGGCGTGGCGCTGGTGCCGACCTCGCGTCAGAACGTGGTGCGGAACGTCTTCACCGAGACGGCCGAAGTCGTGGGTCGCGTTGCCGCCGCCCGGATTCGAGCGCGCCGTGGTCGGCCGCTACTACGCGGCCTACGTGCGCTGCCCGCCGGGTGCCTGAGCGCCAGGGCGGCAGGATCTGGTGGCCGCTTGGCCTGGTCGCGCTGCTGGCCGGGGCGCTCGCATTGCGCCTCTGGGGCGTGAAGCAGGGGCTGCCGTACGTCTACAACGTGGACGAAGCCTCGAACTTCGTGCCGACCGCAATCGGCTTCCACTTCACGGACAGCTGGAACCCGCACTACTTCGTCAATCCGCCGGGCTTCTCCTATCTGCTGTACGCGGTGTTCGGCGTGTGGTTCGGCGACCAGCGCGATGTGGCCCACGCCTTCGCGACCGACCCGACCGCGACCTTCACGGTGGCGCGCGCGACCGCGGCGGTGCTCGGCACGGCGGCCGTCGGCTTCGTCTATCTGGCCGGCGCGCGCCTGTACGACCGGCGCGTCGGCCTCCTCGCGGGCGCGGTGATGGCGGTCGTCGTTCCTCGCGGTCTTCTACTCGCACCTGGCGCTGAACGACGTGCCCGCGCTGTTGCCGCTGGCTGTCTCGGTATACGGCAGCGCGGGCGTGCTGGTGCATGGACGGCGGCGCGACTACGCGATCGCCGCCGCCGGTCTCGGCCTCGCCGCGGCCACCAAGTACACGGCCGGGATCGCGGTGCTGCCGCTCGCTGCCGCAATCGTGGGCCGTGCGGTGAGCGTGCCGGCCGACCGGCGCAGGGTCCTCGGCGGCGCCGGGCTCGCAGCCGCGCTGGCGGTTGCCGTGTTCATCGCCGCCAACCCACATGCGGTGCTTTCCTTCGACGAGTTCTGGGACGACTTGCGGCGCCAGCAGGACGCGGCCTCCGGCTTCGGGAAGCTCGGCCTCAGCTACGACTCGGGGATCGTCTACTACCTGTGGACCTTCACGTGGGGGCTCGGCTGGATACCGCTTGCGGCCGCCGCGCTCGGCGCGGTGGTTGCGCTTCGGCGGGACGCGTGGCGGGGGTTGATGCTGGTCCCGTGGCCGGTGGTGTTCACGCTCTACATGGGGCTGCAGGACCGCTTCTTCGGCCGGTGGCTGCTGCCGGCATTCCCGGCGCTGGCGCTGCTCGCGGCAGTGGGCGGCGTGTGGCTGGTCGACCGGCTGCGCGCCCCGGGCACGCGCCGCGCTCGCGCTGGCGGCCGTGAGCACGGCGCTCGTGGCCCAGGGGCTCGTCTACTCGGTTCACGTGGATCGGGTGCTCTCGCGCGCCGACACCCGCAACATCGTGCGCGACTGGATGACGGCGAACGTGCCCGCCGGCTCGAAGGTGGTGGTCGAGCCGATCGTCCCCGACGCATGGTTCACGGACGTGGGCGGGCGCGCCGCGCTGGAGGCGTCCGTGCGGGAGGGCGCCGCGCGCTCAGGCCGGCGGTGGATCAAGTTCGCGACCGCGCGCACCACCTTCGACCCGGCCAAGCCGGGTGGCCGCGGCCGGCCCCGGTTCGTGAGCGTGGAGAGCTACGAGCGCACGCTCGCGGCCCGTCGCTGGTCGGCTCGTATGAGCGGGGCGGCTATTGCTGGGTGGTGGTCGGGTCGACCCAGTACGGCCGGGCGCTCGTCGACCCGCAAGAGGTCCCGGAGGCGATCGCGTACTACAGGCAGCTCGCACGCCGCGGCCGCCTGGTCTTCCGCAGCTCCCCGTACGGATCGGGCGACGGACCGGTCGAGTTCAACTTCGATTGGAGCTTCGACTACTACCCGCGGGCCTACGAGCGGCCGGGCCCGTCGGTCGCGGTCTACCGCTTGCACGGAGGGCGCTGCGGGGGCGGTCTCACCGGCGAATCGGCCCAGCGGCAGTAGAATCGCGATTGCGGCTGGCCTGGTTGGGTCAGTCCCTCGTCGCAGGACGCCGGGCTCCCTCCGCAGGCCGCCGGAGGGGCATTCTTGACAACGCAGGACCTGGCGCACATGAAAAGGGCGATTCGAGCTCGCCGAACTTGGCCGTGGCCACACGAGCCCCAATCCGCTCGTGGGCGCGCTCGTCGTGCGCGACGAGGAAGTGCTGGGCGAGGGGTATCACGCCGCCTACGGCTCGGCCCACGCCGAGGTCGCGGCCCTCAGCGCGTGCTCGGCGGACCCGATCGGCGCCACCATGTACGTGACGCTCGAGCCCTGCTGTCACCACGGCCAGACCCCGCCGTGCACGGACGCGATCGTCGCGGCCGGCATCAAGCGCGTGGTGGTCGCCTCCGACGACCCGACCGACAAGGCATCCGGCCGAGGTCTCGGGATCCTGCGTGACGAGGGGATCGACGTGCAGACGGTCGATGGCGAGGTCTCGCACGCCGCGCGCCTGCTGAACCAGCCGTTCCGGAAGTTCGCCCGTACCGGCCGCCCGCTGGTCATCTTCAAGACGGCGATGAGCCTCGACGGCAAGGTCGCCACCCAGACCGGCGACTCGAAATGGATCTCGAACGAGCGCAGCCGCCAGCTCGTGCATCGGTGGCGGGCGGACGTGGACGCGATCTGCGTCGGAATCGGCACTGCGCTCGCCGACGACCCGCTGCTCACCGCGCGGACCGAGGGCGTCACGCGCCAGCCGACACGGGTCGTGTTCGACTCGGAGGCGCGGCTCCCGCTGGAGAGCAACCTGGTGCGCACCGCGCCCGAGGTCCCGCTGGTGATCGTCGCCTCGCGGGCCGCGGACCGGGGGCGGGCGGAGGCGTTGCGCGCGGCCGGTGCCGGGGTCGTGGCGGCGGCCGGCGGCACCGAGCGCGAGCGGGTGATCGACGGACTCGACAAGCTGGGTGGCCTCGGGCTCCACAGCCTGCTGCTCGAGGGCGGCCCGCGGCTCGCGGGCTCTTTCCTCGACGCAGGAGAGATCGACGAGATGCGGCTCTTCCTGGCCCCGATCGCGATCGGCGGCCGCGCCGCGCGCGTGCCCCTGGAGGGCGAGGGCTCGGGGACGGTCGCGGACGCTCAGCAGGCGCTCTCGGTGGACGTGAGCATGATCGACGAAGACGTGCTGATCCAGGCGCGTCTTCGCGAGTGGTAGCCGCGCGCACCTTGTTCACGGGATTGGTGCAGGAGCTCGGCCGCATCGTCGAGGCCTTGCCGCAGGACGGCGGGGCTCGCCTGCGGATCGAGGCCGGCTGCGCGGCGGAGCTGACGGAGGGAGACTCGGTGCTGGTGAGCGGCGTCTGCCTGACGGCGACGGAGCTCGGGCGCCGCGAGTTCGGCGCCGACCTGAGCGCGGAAACGCTTGCCCGGACCTCGCTCGGCGCACTCGGAGCCGACGACTACGTCAATCTCGAGTTGGCGGTCAGGCCGACCGACCGGCTCGGCGGACACATCGTGCAGGGCCACGTCGACGGCCTCGGCACGGTCGCCGAAGTGCGCGAGGCCGGCCTCTCGCGGGAGGTCCGGTTCGAGGCCCCCGCTGAGCTTCTGCGCTACGTGGTCGAGAAAGGCTCCGTCGCGGTCGACGGCGTGAGCCTCACCGTCACGCGGGTCGACGAGCGCGGCTTCGAGGTCTCGCTGATCCCCGAGACGCTCGAGCGGACGACTCTCACAGACGTTGCGCCGGGACGCCGGGTTAACCTTGAGGTGGACGTGATTGCGAAATACGTGGAAAAGCTGGTCAAACCCGGGGGCGACAGCCGGTGAGCGAGGATCGCGCCTTCGCCACCGTCGAGGAGGCGATCGAGGACATCCGGGCCGGGAAGATGGTCGTGGTCTGCGACGCCGAGGACCGCGAGAACGAGGGTGACATCACCCTGGCCGCCCAGTTCGCGACGCCCGAGAACATCAACTTCATGGCGCGCGAGGCCCGTGGGCTGATCTGCCTGGCGCTGACCGCCGAGCGCTGCGACGAGCTCGGGCTCGACCTGATGGCGGCCAAGAACGAGTCGGCCTTCGAGACCGCCTTCACGATCTCGGTCGAGGCCCGCGAAGGCGTCACGACGGGAATCTCCGCACATGACCGCGCGCATACCATCCAGGTCGCGATCGACCCCCGCTCGCAGCCGATGGACCTGGTGCAGCCGGGGCATGTCTTCCCGCTGAAGGCTCGTTCCGGAGGTGTGCTCGAGCGCACCGGTCAGACCGAGGCCGGCGTCGATCTCGCCCGTCTGGCCGGGCTGATTCCGGCGGCCGTGATCTGCGAGATCATGAACGACGACGGCACGATGGCCCGCGTCCGGGACCTGATCCCGTACTGCGAGCGCCACGGACTGAAGATGATCACGGTCGGCGACCTGATCAAGTACCGCCGCCGCACCGAGAAGCTCGTGGACCGCGTCGCCGAAGCGGAGCTCCCGACCGAGTACGGCGACTTTCGCGTGGTCGGCTACCGCTCCCTGCTCGACGACAAGCACCACGTAGCGCTCGTCAAGGGCGATGTCGCGAAGGCGGCGGAGGAGGGCGAGTCCGTGATGGTGCGCGTCCACTCCGAATGCCTCACGGGCGACGTCTTCCACTCGCTGCGTTGCGACTGCGGCCAGCAGCTCGCCGACGCGCTCGGGCGAATCGAGTCCGAGGGGCTGGGCGTGCTCCTGTATCTCGCCCAGGAAGGGCGCGGGATCGGGCTGTTGAACAAGCTCCGCGCCTACAAGCTCCAGGAGAGCGGCCTCGACACCGTCGACGCGAACATCGAGCTCGGCCTGCCGGCGGACCTGCGTGACTACGGCATCGGTGCGCAGATCCTGGTCGACCTCGGCCTCCGGTCGATCCGGATCCTGACCAACAACCCGAAGAAGATCGTCGGGATGGAGGGCTACGGCCTCGAGGTGACCGACCAGATCCCGATCGAGCAGGTTCCGGGCCAGCACAACCGCGACTACCTGAAGGCCAAGCGCGACAAGCTCGGCCACGCCCTGCACCACCAGGGCCTGCCGCTCGACGAGGACCTGTTCCGCGCCGAGCGCGAGGCCGACCGGCGCAAGAAGGAAGTCGAGTCGCGCCTGGTGGCGGGGCTCGTGGAGCAGCGCGACCTCGTAGATGAGTAGATACGCGATCGTTCGCGCGACGTTCTACGAGGACTTGGCGCAGCGGCTCACGGACGGGGCACTGAAGGGGTTCAAGGAGGAGGGGGTCGAGGAGTCCGGCGTGGACGTCTTCGACGTCCCGGGTGCGTTCGAGCTGCCTCTGGCCGCGAAGGCCTGCGCGGAGGGGGGCGGGTACGCGGGCGTCGCCTGCCTCGGCGCCGTGATCCGGGGCGAGACCGACCACTACGACTGGGTGTGCTCGGCCGCCGCCCACGGGATCGAGTTGGTCCAGGTCCAGACCGGCGTCCCATGCGCCTTCGGAGTCCTGACCGTCGAGAACCTCGACCAGGCCCTGGCCCGCTCGGGCGGCGACAAGCGCGACCAGGGCTACAACGCGGCCCAGGTAGTAGTCCGGATGTCACGCCTGCTCAAAGAAATCGCCACACCCCGCGCGTAAGCAGTAACGGTCTCGCCGCCAGCATGGGCCGATGCGCGACGCCCGTGACGTTTGCCTCTCCATGCGAGGCGAACGTAACGAGGATCTGCAGCCTGATCGCTGCGCTGGCAGAGCGTCAGTTCGGAGTCGTAGCCCGACGACAGCTCATCGAAGGCGGCGCCGCACGTGCGCATCGACCGCCGGCTCGAGCGCCGGGTGTTGCGAGCCTGCACCGGGGCGTGTACGCGTTCGGTCACGTGACCCTTACTGCCGAGGGTCGCTGGATTGGCGGCGGTTCTCGCTCGCGGGCCCGGTGCCGTCGCTCAGCCACAGGTCGGCCGGTGCGCTCTGGCTTGTCCTCGAGTCGCGCATCTCGAGGTGACGGTGAAAGGTCAGACAGGCCCAAACGGCGGTCATCCGGATCCACCGCTCGTGAACTACGCCCTGACGAGATCACCACCGCTTCCGGCATCCCCGTGACCACAGTCCCGCGCACCCTCCTCGACCTGGCCACCGTCCTCCCACCACACCAACTCGAACGCATGATCAACGAGGCCGAGATGCGCCCCCTGACAGACCCTCTTTCATTGCCGCAGTTGTTGGACCGACTACCCCGGCCGCGCCCGGCACCCGCGCCGTCAGGGCCATACTGGAGCAGGCTCGAGTCTGGCGCCCACATCACTCGCAGCGAGCTCGAGGCGAGGTTTCGAGAGTTTCTGCGAGCCGCCGAGCTCCCGCTACCCGAGACCAACGCTTGGCTCCACATCCGCGACCAATGGCTCGAATGCGACTGCCTGTGGCGCCCGCAGGGCGTGATCGCCGAGCTCGACGGCCGCGCCACGCACGGCACCCGAGCCGCCTTCGAGCGCGACCGCGCCCGCGATCGCTCGCTGCAGGCGGCCGGCTGGCAGACCGTCCGGATCACGTGGCATCAGTTGCAATCCGACGCCCAGGAGCTCGCAACCGACCTCCGGGCCATCCTCCGTCGCTCAGCGCTCTAAGATGCCCCGGCTATGGCCAAGGTCTGTCACTCCTGCGGCAAGGGCCCTGCGTTCGGGCACAGTCGCAGCCACTCGATGGTCGCCACCAAGCGGCGATTCAACCCCAACCTCCAGAAGGTCAGGATCGATGACGGCGGCACGCCGCGGCGCGTGTACGTCTGCACCCGCTGCCTCAAGGCGGGCAAGGTAGCCAAGGCCGCGTAGCCGTAAGGCTCGCCCCGTGGCCGATCCCTCAATCGAGCGCTTCCGGAAGGTGGTCGCCTCGGCCTGCGCCCAGCTCGAGGCGCGCCGCCAGGAGGTCAACGACCTGAACGTGTTCCCGGTCGCCGACGGGGACACCGGCGACAACATGGTGCAGACGCTGCGCTCCGTGATGTCCGAGCTCAACCGCCTGAACGGTCAGATGGTGGACGAGATCGGACGTGACGAGATCGTGCAGGCGGTCGCACGTGCGGCGCTGCTCGGCGCGCGCGGCAACAGCGGCGTGATCCTCTCGCAGGTCGTGCGCGGCGCGGCCGAGGAGCTTTCCAGCCGGCCGGGCGAGCTGGTCGACCCGGTGCTCGTCTCGGCCGCGATGGCGCGGGCCGCCGACGCGGCCTATGCGTCGGTGCGCGACCCGGCCGAGGGCACGATGATCACGGTCGTGCGCGAGATGGCGCACCGCGTGGCGACCGAGCTGGCCCACATGAGCAAGCCGCGGCTCGGCCACGACGCGACCGCCGAGGAGCAGGACGCGGTGCTGGCCGAGGTGGTCGAGAAGGCGCTCGCCGCCGCCCAGCGTTCGGTGGAGCGCGGGCCCGAGCTGCTCCCCGTACTGCGCGAGCACGGCGTCGTCGACGCGGGCGGCTACGGCGTGATGCTGCTCGTGGCCGGGGTGCTCGCCGGCCTGCGCGGCGAGCACACGGAGCTCCCCGAGATCGCGCATCAGGAGGCCGACCCTTGCGCCCCACGGGCTGCAGCACGAAGAGAGCGAGTACCGCTACTGCACGAACTTCATCGTGTCGGGGAACGACCTGGCCGACGGGCCGACCTTGATCCCGCCGCTCGAGGAGCTGGGCGACTCCGTGCTCGTCGTCGGCGATCGCAGGACGCTGCGCGTGCACGTGCACACGGACGATCCCGACCGCGCCGTGGCGCTCTTCGACGGCGTCGGAATGGTCGAGCGGCTCGACGTCGCCGACATGCACGAGCAACAGCAGGAGCGGACGGCCCGCCTCGTCTCGCCCAGCACCGGCAGCCCGCTCACGGCGACCACCTGCGGGGTCGTCGCGGTGGCCGCGGGGGAGGGCATGAAGCGCCTCTACCGCGACCTCGGCGCGAACGTGGTCGAGGGCGGCTCCAGCCTCAACCCCAGCACCTTCGAGCTGCTCGCCGGCATCCACGGAGTGCCCGCCGAGGAGGTGATCGTGCTGCCGAACAGCTCGAACGTGATCATGGCCGCCGACCGCGCGGCCGAGCTGTCGGAGAAGACGGTCGCGGTCGTGGAGTCGCGCTGGCCGCAGGCCGGGCTCGCATGCCTGGTCGCGCACAACCCCGACCTCACCGCGGAGGAGAACGCGCTCAGGATGTCGGCCGCGCTCGAAGAGATCAAGGTCGGCGCCGTCGCGCCGGCCGCACGTGGGGACAGGCAGGAGCGCTTCCGCGAGGGCGATGCGGTGGGCTTCGTCGGCGACGAGATCGTGGCGTGGGGTGAACCGGGCCAGACGCTCGGAGAAGTGCTCACCCGCCTCGGCAGCGGCACGGAGGTCGTGACCTGCATCGGCGGCGACGGGGCGCCGCTCGGCGAGGACGAGATCGCAGCCATCGGGCAGGAGGCGGCCCCGCACGTCGAGGTCGAGTGCCTCGAGGGTGGCCAGGCGCACTACTGGTGGCTGCTGGCCGCCGAGTAATCCGCTTCCCGTCCGCCAGAGCGCGCTTAATCTGAGGAGTGATGAAGCAGGACGACCCCGCGCCGCCGCGCGGAATCGGCGACGGCGCCCCCCAGTCGCGTGAGCAGCTAGGCGGCGTGCCGCTGCGCTCGGTCCCTCGGCCGAGCGGGCTGCGACGTCCCGTGTCGGGACTGGCGGGGGTCGGGCCGGCAGCCGCGAAGCGGCTCGCGAAGCTCGGCATCGAGACCGCGCAGGACCTGCTCGAGCACCTGCCGTTCGACCACCGCGACTACGAGGAGCGGCGGACGGTCGCGCAGCTCGCGATCGGAGAGGAGGCGACCGTGCTGGTGCAGGTGCGCAGCTGCCGCGTGCGCCCCACGCGGCGCCGGCGGCTCCAGATCGTGGAGGCGCAGGTGGCCGACGAGACCGGCCCGCTGCGCGCACTGTGGTTCAACCAGGCCTACCTGGTGGACCAGCTGAAGGAGGGCACGATCGTGCTGCTCCGCGGGAAGCTCGAGAGCGGGCGCGACGGCCCCACGTTCCGGGTCAGCGAGCACGAGATCGCGCGCGCGGGCGACGATTCGATGGGCCGGCACACGACCGGCCTCGTGCCGGTGTATCCCGCCACCGAGGGACTCTCGGCCCGCCGCATCCGCGAGCTCGCGTGGAGCCTGCGCGGCGAGGAGCGCAACGCGATCGAGCCGCTGCCCGCGCGGCTGCGGGCCCGCGAGCGCCTGCCCGCCCGTGCCGACGCGCTTCATGGCGCGCATTGGCCCGACACCGCCGAGGAGGTGCCGCCGGCCCGGCGCCGGCTCGCGTTCGAGGAGCTGTTCCTGTTCCAGCTCGCGCTCGTGGGCCGCCGCCGCACGCGCCAGGAGGCGCGCCGGGCTGAGCAGCTGGGCGAGCCCGGCGGCCTGGTCGAGCGCTGGCTCGACGCACTGCCGTTCGAGCTCACGACGGGCCAGCGCGAGGCTCTGCGAGACGTCGACGAGGACCTCGTCACGGGCCGGCCGATGCAGAGGCTGCTGATGGGCGAGGTGGGCTCCGGCAAGACGGTCGTCGCCCTCTACGCGATGCTCCGCGTGGCAGAGGCGGGCATGCAGGCCGCGCTCGATGGCTCCCACGGAGACGCTCGCCGAGCAGCACTACGCGACGGTCGAGAGCCTCGTGCCCGCCGATCTGTTCGCGGGCGCCGATGCGACCCGGATGGGCCCTCCGATCGGGCTCCTGACCGGCTCGACCCCGGCCCGTGAGCGCCGCGACGTGCTGGAGCGGCTCGCCGCCGGCGAGCTTCGCCTGCTCGTCGGCACCCACGCCCTGATCCAGGAGACCGTCGGCTTCGAGCGGCTGGCGCTCGCGGTGGTCGACGAGCAGCACCGCTTCGGCGTGCGGCAGCGCACGGCGCTCGACCTCAAGGCCCGCACGGGCCTCGCGCCCCACATCCTGCACATGACCGCGACGCCGATCCCGCGCACGCTGTCACTGACGCTCTACGGCGATCTCCACACGACCGCCCTGCGCGAGCTGCCGCGCGGCCGGCAACCGGTCAAGACGTGGGTGGTGCCGGAGGACCGGCGGCCCGGCGCGTACGAGTTCATCCGCGGGCTGCTGCGCGAAGGGCGCCAGTGCTTCGTCGTGTGCCCGCTCGTGGAGGAGTCGGAGCAGCTCCAGGCCCGCGCGGCGACCCGCGAGGGCGAGCGACTCGGGGCCACGCGAGTTCCGCGACTTCCGGGTCGCCGTGATGCACGGTCAGATGCGCACGAAGGAGAAGCGCGATGCGATGGCGCGCTTCGCCGCGGGAGAGGTGGACGTGCTCGTGGCGACGAGCGTGATCGAGGTCGGCATCGACGTCCCGAATGCAACCGTGATGGTGATCGAGGAGGCCGAGCGCTACGGGATCTCGCAGCTCCACCAGCTCCGCGGTCGCGTCGGGCGCGGCGAGCACGAGTCGTGCTGCCTCCTGTTCTCGGAATCGCAGAGCGAGCTGGCGCGGCGGCGGCTCGACGCGGTCGCGGCCGAGCGCGACGGCTTCCGCCTCGCGGAGGTCGATCTGACGCTTCGCGGCGAGGGCGACCTGCTTGGCACGAAGCAGTCCGGGTTGCCGGAGTTCAAGGTCGCCAGGCTGCCCGAGGACGCCGAGCTGCTCGAGCGCGCCCGCCGTGCGTCGATCGAGCTGCTTCGCGAGGACCCCGATCTCGCAGACCCCGAGCACGAGGTGCTGCGGGCCGCGCTCGAGGGCCGCTTCGGCGCATTCGAGCGCGACCGGATCGCCGCCTGAGTGCGGGTCGTTGCCGGCCAGTTCAAGGGACATCCGCTTCGCTCACCGCGCCGTACCACCCGCCCGACGCTCGACCGCGTGCGCGAGGCGGTCTTCAGCATGCTGGGCCCACTCGATGAGCTGGCCGTGCTCGACCTCTACGCGGGCTCGGGCGCGCTCGGCATCGAGGCGCTCTCGCGCGGCGCCGCGAGCGCGACGTTCGTCGACTCCGATGCCGCCGCCGTCGCCGCGATCCGCCAGAACCTCGAGCGCACGCGCGCCGAGGGCGCCCGCGTCGCCAGGTCGGACGCGCTCGCCTTCCTGCGCAACGCCGCCCGGCAGGGCGAGCGCTGGGACTTGGCCTTCTGCGACCCGCCTTATAGACTCGCCACGCGCCTCGGCGAGCCGCTCAGCCGCATGCTCGAGCCGGTCCTCGCACCCGGGGCGCGCGTGGTGTGCGAGAGCTCGCATCGACAGCCCCTCGAACTGGACCTGCCGCTCGAAAAGGAGCGGCGCTACGGAGACACGCGGATAGCCGTGTATAGCCGTGGCTGAGCAAAACGGCGGGGTCGCGATCTGCCCCGGCTCGTACGACCCGGTCACCTACGGGCACCTGGACATCATCGAGCGGGCGTCACGTGTCTTCGACACGGTCGTGGTGGGCGTCGTGAACCAGCCCGTGCGCAAGGCCACGCCCCTCTTCACGGCGGCCGAGCGGAGGGATTTTCTCCTGCAAGCGACGGAAAAATTCGGCGAACGTCAAAGTAGAGGTCTTTGATACGCTCCTCGTCGATTTTGCCCGCAAGCACGGTGCGGGGGCGCTGGTGAAGGGCCTTCGGGCGATCTCGGACTTCGAATACGAGTTCGAGATGAACCAGCTGAACCGCAAGCTGGCGGCTGACATCGAAAGCGTTTATCTCATGGCATCGCCCGAGTACAGCTTCCTCAGCTCCAGCGGCATCAAGGAGCTGGCGACGTTCGGCGCGGAGATCGAAGATCTGGTCCCGCCGTACGTGGCGGAGGCTTTGCACGATCGCTTGTCGAGGGACGCGAGCTAGGACACTTTCCCGATTTACCGCTTAATCTTCCTAACGGCCGGAGGCCTCGCCAGTGGACGTTCTCGTACTGATTGACAAGCTCGACGACTTGGTGCACAACGCCAAGCCTGTGCCCCTGACGGATCAGGTGCGCGTGGATCGCGAGGAGATCTACGACCTCCTCGACCAGATGCGCGCGACGATCCCGGAGGAGATCAAGCAGGCCCGCTGGATCGTGAAGGAGCGCCAGGAGATGCTCGCCGAGGCCAAGCGCGAGGCGGAGCGGATCGTGAAGGAGGCGCGCGACCAGCAGCAGCGGCTCGTGTCGCAGGAGGAGATCACGCGGCAGGCCGAGCGCGCCGCCGAGGAGATCGTGGAGGACGCGAACACGCGCGCCCGCGAGATCCGGCTGGGCGCCGAGGACTACGCGGACGAGATCCTCAACACGCTCGAGGTCAACCTCCAGAAGTTCACCGCGGCCGTGCAGCGCGGTCGCGACCGGCTCGCCGGCCGCGAGCAAGAGCCCGCCGAAGTCGGCTAGCTGTGTTCCCACCGAGGCTTTCACCCTCGTGGCCGGAGCTTGCTTGCCGAGGGAGCCGTGTGGACGTCTGAAGTTGTAGCGCTCGAGGAAGAGCGGCAACGCCGCTGTGCGCTCGGCTGAGCTGCCGTAGATGCGGACGAAGGCCCACTCGTTCGAGCAGCGTCTGGATCAAGCGCTCGGCCTTGCCGTTGGTGCGCGGGCGGCCGGGCCTGATCCGCAGGTGGCGCAGCCCGAGCTCTGCGCAGCGCTGCCCGGTGGCGTGTAAGCGACGTAGCAGGAGCCGTTGTCGGTCATCACCGCCCGGATCGTGACGCCGGCGCTCGGCGAACCAGGCGACCGCGCGGCGCAGGAACGCGACCGCGCACCCGGCGGTGAGACCTTCGAGCACCTCGGCGTAGGCGAGCCGCGAGTGGTCGTCGACCATCACGTGCACGTACTCGTGGCCGGTCAGCGCCGCGGCCTTGCGCACCGTCGCGGCGGCTTGACTGGCTTTCTCGGTGCCCGAGCATGCGGTGGCCGGCACCGCGCGCGGAGATCCGCCCGAGCTGCTTGATGTCGACGTGCACGAGCTCGCCCGGGATGGCGGCGCTCGTAGCGGTTGGGCGGCTCGGACGGCTCCAAGCCGCGAGCGCTTGCCGAGCCCGATCCGCCTCAGCCACAACGACACGGTCGAGAGCGCCAGCCCGAGGATCTCGGCGATCTCAGCCGCCGTCATCCACAGGCGCCGCAGCGCCTCGATCGCCTCGACCAGGCGCTCGGCGAGCCGCGCGGGGCTGCGGCGCGGGCGCGACGAGCGGTCCTCGAGCGACTCGCCCCGCGCGAGCGCGCTTGACCCACTTGCGCACGGTCGGATCGCTCACACCGGCGGCCGCGGCCGCCGCCGCGAGCGACTAGCCCTCCTCACGAGCACCCTCTGCGCGATCATCGGCGCGGCTGTTCGGGCAGGTGCGAGGCGTTACGCGTGGAGCTTCATCCGCGTGTCCTCCTTGGGACTGAGTGCTTTGACACCCTCAGCCTCCAGGGGGCCCGGATGACACAACGTGGTTCGCAGCTACAGCTAACCGCCGGGTTCCCCGAAGCGAGCCTCGACCGCCGCGTCGAGCTCGACCACGAACGGCAGGGCCCGCAGCCGCCGGCATCCGTGTCCACGCCTTGTTCTCTCGAGCGCCGCCGCGATCTCGTCGAGCTCCGGCACCATCTCCGCCACCGCGGCGTCGAAAGCAGCGACTTCCCGGAGCTCATCTTCGAAGATCGATTCCCGGACCTCGGCCTCGAGGTCTCCGCGATCGCGGAGACCGATCGACAGCCCGAACGCTTCGGTGTCGATCCGCCGTTGGTCGTCCAGTTCCACGAAAGGCGTGACGTCGAGATTGACCACCGGCCCTCCCGGCAACGTCTGGCGCTGCCCCAGGGTGTCGACGTCGTAAAACGTCAGCCCGGCCGGCGTCGGATCGTCGGATAGCCCGACGCGCGCTCCGAGGCGGACGGGAGTGGCCATGCCGGAACAGTAACGCCGCGCACACTGGCCGCCCAAGGCCACCGTTTAGCATCCTCGATCGTGCCCGCGATCGAAGTCGAGCAGCTCCAACGCCAGTTCTCGGACGACGTACTCGCGGTCGCCGGGATCGATCTGGAGGTGGCCGAACAGGAGATCTACGCGTTCCTCGGGCCGAACGGGGCGGGCAAGACGACCACCGTGCGGATGCTGACGACGCTGCTCAAGCCCACGGGCGGAACCGCCCGCGTGGCGGGCTTCGACGTCGTGCGCGAACAGGCGAGCGTGCGCCGCTCGATCGGCGTCGCACTCCAGGAGGCCGCGCTCGACCCGCTCATGACCGGGCGCGAGCTGATGCAGCTGCAGGCGACTCTCCACGGGCTCACGCGTGACGAGTCGAAGCGGCGCGGCGACAAGCTGCTCAACCGGGTCGGCCTGATGGAGGCCGCCGACCGCCGCGTGGGCACCTACTCGGGCGGCATGCGCCGCCGGCTCGACCTCGCGAGCGCGCTCGTGCACGACCCCAAGGTGCTGTTCCTCGACGAGCCCACCACGGGACTCGACCCGGTCAGCCGCATCACGATCTGGGAGGAGGTGCGCAAGCTGAACGACGAGGGCACGACCGTGTTCCTCACGACCCAGTACCTGGAGGAGGCGGACCAGCTCGCCGACCGCGTCGGGATCATCGACGAGGGGCGCATGGCGGCCGAGGGCACGCCGACGACGCTGAAGGCCCAGATCGGGCGCTCACACCTGGAGGTCACGATCGCCGAAGGCGGGGGCGGTCAGGCGCTCGAGATCCTCGCCCGGTTCGGCGACCCGATGCCGTCGCGTGACGGCGTCCTGATGGTGCGACTCGAACATGGCGCCCCCGACGTGGCACCGATCGTGCGCGCACTCGACGACGCCGGCCTGTGTGTCGAGGCCCTCGAGCTCGTGAAGCCCACGCTCGACGACGTGTTCGTCGCCAAGACCGGTCGCCATCTCGAAGGCGCCGGCGAGGAGCAGCAGCCCCAGGAGAGCAAAAGAGAGGCAGAGGCGCCCGCCGCGTGATGAGCCCGCCTCGCATGGCAGGCGCGGGTGGTGGCGGCGCTCAGCAGGCGATCGATCAAGCAGGCCTTCCGGCGCCCGCAGTTCCTCGCGCCGATCATCGTCTTTCCCACGCTCTTCCTCGCCGTCAACACCGGCGGCGCCGGCCGGGCGGTGGACCTGCCGGCGTTCCCGCAGGTGCACGGCTTCCTCGACTTTCAGCTCGCCGGCTCGATGACGCAGTCGACCATGCTCGCGGGCGTGTCCGCGGGGATCGCGTTGGCGCTCGACATCGAGGTCGGCTTCATCGACCGCCTGATCGTCTCGCCCATCTCGCGGGCCGCGATCGTGATCGGAAGGCTCTCGGCGACCGCGGTGCTCGGCGCCCTCTCGGGCGTCTGGTTCCTCACGATCGGGCTGATCTTCGGCGCGCACATCGAAGGCGGCGTGGCGGGATTCCTGCTGGTCGTGCTGCTCTCGGCGCTGGGCGCGGGGGCGTTCGGAGCGCTGGGCGCGGCGCTCGCCTTCAGGGCCGGATCGCCGAGCGTCGTGCAGGGCATCTTCCCGCTCGTGTTCGTGATCATGTTCCTCTCGTCTGCGTACTTCCCGCGCAACCTGCTGCTCGAGCCCGCGCGGACGATCGCGGACTGGAACCCGATGAGCCTCGTGGTCGAGGGCATCAGGGACCCGATCATCTACGGGCTTTCCTGGTCGGCGCTCGGGAAGGGCCTGGCCGGGATCGCGATCTTCATGGCGATCGGCGCCCTTTGGAGCGCGAGCGCGATGCGCCGGAGGCTGGCGGTCGGATGACCGCCGCCGCCGAGCTCAGAACCGTCTGGGCGCTGATGCGCCGCGCGCTGAACGAGCTCGTCCGGGTGCCGGGCGCGGCGATTCCCGGGTGTGCTCGCGCCCACGATCTTCATGCTCGGCCTCACGTCCGTGTTCGGCAATCTCACGCTGCTGCCCGGGCTTCACGAGCGACGACTTCATGAGCTTCCTGATCGCGGTCAGCCTGCTGCAGGGGGCGGGCTTCACGGGCGCGGCGACGGGCGTGAACCTGGCCCGCGACATCGAGCTCGGCTGGTTCGACCGGCTGATCGTGGCGCCGCCGGCGCGATCCGCCCTGCTGGCAGGGCTGGTGCTCTCGGCCAGCATGCGCGCGCTGATCCCCATGACCTTCCTGCTGATCGTCGGGTTCTCGTTCGGCGTCCACTTCCCCGGCCTCGACGGCCTGCTGCTCGCCGTGCTGCTGGCGGCGGGGTTCGCGGCGGCGGCCGCCTCCTGGGGGATCACGCTCGCGCTGCGGTTCAAGACGCAGTCGGCCGCGCCGCTGATGCAGGCCGGGATCTTCATGGCGGTGCTGTTCACCTCGGCGTACGCACCCCTCGCCCTGCTGACCGGCTGGCTGCACACGGTCGCCACATACAACCCGGTGCGCTTCATCGTCGAGGCGGCGCGGCAGGGGTTCGTGGGAGACGTCACCTGGGCCACGACCTGGAAGGGACTCGTGTCGCTCGTGGGCCTCACCGCTGGTGGTCGTCGCGTTCGCGCTTCGCGGCCTGCGGCGCGCGAGCGACTAGGAACGACCCGGATCCTGTCGAGACCTTGGAGCCAGGGCTACCATTCGAGAGTCCATGCCACAGCTCTTCGACCTCTTCGATCTCGACACGCTCAGCCTCCGCCCCGGTGACGGGCGGAGCATCGACGCGCGCGTGCGCCTCGACGGGCTCTCGCTCGGCGGCCAGCCGTACGACGTGACCGGCGGCGCCGTGGACGCGCGCCTCGACGTCTCCCGCACGCTCGCGGGGTACGCGCTCCGGCTTCGCTTCGATGCCCCGCTCGAGGGGGTGTGCGTGCGGTGCATGGCCGACGCGCGGCCGGTGATCGCGGTGGACGCTCGGGAGGTCGACCAGCCGGGCGATGTCGAGGAGCTCCACAGCCCCTATCTAGAGGACGGCGTGCTGCGGCTTGCGGACTGGGCACACGACGCGCTCGTGCTCGCGCTTCCGCCCAAGGTCCTTTGTCGCGAGGATTGCCTCGGCCTCTGTTCGATCTGCGGCGCCGACCTGAACACGGCCGATCCGGAGGAGCATCGCCACGACGAGGGCGGCGACCCGCGCTGGTCGAAGCTCCGCGAGCTCAAGCTGTAAGAACACCGGTTCGCTAGCATCACCGGGTCCTCATGGCTGTCCCGAAACAAAAACAGTCGCACTCGCGCACGAACAAGCGTCGCTCCCAGCACAAGGTGGAGGCGCCCGCATGGAACTCGTGCCCGCAGTGCCACTCGCCGCGGCGCCCTCACAGAGTTTGCCCCGAATGCGGCTTCTACGGCGGGCGCAAGGTGGTCGCTGACGGCGACTCCTCGGAGGGCTCGTCGCAACAGTCGCGGTAGACACGCTCGGCGCCGATCGCGGCCTCGCTGAGGTGACTGCGGCGGCCGCCGACGCGGCCACCCGGGGCACGCAGTGCATTCTGTTCGGGCCGGCGGACCAGATCCGCGCGGCGCTCGGCGGTGCGGCCGCCGGCATCGAGGTGGTCGACGCACCCGACGAGATCACCAACTTCGACGATCCCGTCCAGGCGGTCCGGTCCAAGCCCGGCGCCTCGATCGCGCAGGCCGCGCGGGCGCTCGGCGAAGGCAGAGCCGACGCGGTCGTCACGACCGGATCGACCGGCGCCGCGCTGGCGGCGTCGCTGGTCCACGTGAAACGCCTGCGCGGCGTCTATCGCCCGGCGCTCGCGGTGGTGGTGCCCGTGCCGGGTCGCCGGCTGCTGCTGCTCGACGTGGGCGCGAACGTCGAGGTGCGGCCCGAGCACCTCGCCCAGTTCGCCTTCATGGGCGCGGCGTTCAGCCACGGCGTGCTCGGCGTGCCGCGGCCACGGGTCGGCCTGCTCTCGATCGGCGAGGAGGCGGGCAAGGGCACCGAGGACGTGGTGGCCGCGCACGAGCGGCTCGGCTCGCTGGCCGGCGCGCCGTTCGAGTTCGCCGGCAACGTGGAGGGCTTCGACCTCGCGCGCGGAGAGGTCGACGTGGTCGTGACCGACGGCTTCACCGGCAATGTCGCGCTCAAGACACTGGAGGCGACGGCCAAGACCGTGGTCGGCGCGATCCGCGACGCGATCCGCTCGGGCACCGTCTCGAAGCTGGGCGGCCTGCTCGTGCGCCACAAGCTCACGCCGCTGCGAGAGAGCTTCAGCCAGGAATCCGTGGGCGGCGCCTACCTGCTCGGCCTGCGCGGGCTGGTGGTGGTCTGCCACGGCAACTCGACCCGGCGCGCGATCGCGAACGCGATCGCGCTCGCCGAGCGCGGGGTGGAGGAGGAGGTCGTGCGGCGGACCGCCGACTCGCTCGCGGCCGCCGGCGTCCTGCGCCGTCGAGAGACCGTCGATGCCTCGTCCGTGGCCGCTGATAGCGTCACTTCGCAGTGATGGCACTCTCGCGCGAAGAGGTGCTGGAGCGAATCCGATCGCACCTGTCGGACGAGCTCGGCATGGACGTCGCAGTGATCCGGGAGGAGAGCAGGTTCAAGGAGGATCTGGAAGCCAGCTCGCTCGACCTCTTCGAGCTCGTCATGGAGCTCGAGGACGGCTACGGAATCCGGATCGCCGAGGACGAAGCCGAGCGGATCAAGACGGTTGGACAGGCGGTCGACTTCGTGATCTCGCACGCTTCCGCGCACCCCGCGTCCTGACCGCTCCCGAGAAGAAGCTTCTAGCGCTATTCGAAAAGCTCCCGCAGAGCCTCACTGCGCAGGCGTTCTCGCATGCGTCCTGGGTGGAGGACCGCTCGCAGTCCTACGAGCGGCTCGCCTTCCTCGGCGACAGCGTGCTCAACATCGCGGTCTCGCGCGCCGTGTTCCCGCGCTTCGAGCGCTCGAGCGCCGGCCGGCTGACGAAGATCCGCGCGCAGGCGGTGAGTCGCCGGTCGTGCGTGGAGGTCGCGCAGGCGCTCGGCGTGCACGACCGCGTGCTGGCCGCGGCGCCGCCCGGCTTCGAGCACCAGGCCCAGCGCCTGGTGGAGTCGGACAGCGTGCTCGCGGAGGCCGTCGAGGCGGGTATCGGCGCGTGCTTTCTGGAGTACGGGTTCGAGCAGACGGCGGACGCTGTCGCGGAGGCGTTCGAGCCGCAGATCTCGGACGCGATCGCCAACATGACGGACTTCAAGAGCGAGCTGCAGGAGCGGCTCGCCCAGCGCGGCGAGTTCGTCGCCTACCGCGTGGTGAGCGAGGACGGCCCGCCGCACGAGCGGCGCTTCGAGACGGTCGCCGAGGTGGACGGCCGGCTGGTGGGGCGGGGAACCGGGCGCAGCAAGAAGGAGTCGGAGCAGGAAGCGGCAAGAGAGGCTCTGGAGGAGCTGGAAGTGGACAACGACGGCGGATGACGCTCGTATGTACCTGAAGTCGATCACGCTCAAGGGCTTCAAGTCGTTCCCCGACCGTACGCGGCTCGAGTTCGGGCCGGGCGTGAGCGTGATCGTGGGGCCGAACGGCAGCGGCAAGTCCAACGTCACGGACGCCGTGCTGTGGGCGCTCGGTGAACAGAGCCCGCTGGCCGTGCGCGGCCATTCGATGCAGGACATGGTGTTCGCCGGAGGCCAGGGCGTGAAGGGCCGCTCGTCCGCGCAGGTCGAGATCGTGATCGACAACTCGGCCGGGCGCCTGCAGTCGGAGTTCGCCGAGATCGCGATCTCGCGCGAGGTCGACCGCTCGGGCGAGGGCACGTACCGGCTGAACGGAGCGCGCTGCCGCTCGTCGACCTGCTCGAGGTGCTCTCCGACTCCGGGCTCGGCAAGGAGATGCACTCGGTGATCAGCCAGGGCAAGGTCGAGGCGATCGTGCACTCGAAGCCGGAGGACCGCACCGCGATGATCGAGGAGGCCGCCGGCCTCACGAAGCACCGCAAGCGCCGCCACCGCGCCCAGCTCAAGCTGCGCCGGACCCAGGACAACCTCGATCGCGCGCTGGACGTCGAGCGCGAGGCGCGCTCGCGCCTGCGGCCGCTGAAGCGCCAGGCGGAGGCCGCCGAGCTGCACGCTCGGCTCGAGCGCCAGAGCCTCGAGGCGCGCTCCGGCCTGATGGGCGACGACCTCCTCGGACTGCGCGCGGAGCTGGCGGAGGCCGAGCGGTCGTCGGCGGCCGCGCGGGCGCGCCGCGACGGGCTTCGAGCGCGACCTGATGGAGGTCGCGCAGGCCCGCGAGCAGACCGAGCGCAGCTTCGCCGAGCACGGGCGCGCCCGTGAGGAGCTCGCCGGCAGGGTCTTCACCGCACGCTCGGCCGCGGATCGCCTCGAGATCCGGCTCGAGTCCACACGCCAGACGCTCGACGCCACACGGGCGCGGCTCGAGCGCTCCGAGCGCGCGCTCGCCGAGCAACCGCCCGGGGACGCCCAGGAGCCCGACGGAGGGCGGCTCGCGGAGCTCGAGTCCGAGCTCGAGCGGGTCGAGCGCGAGCGTGCCTCACGGTTGGAGAACGAGCTCTCCGAGGTGGAGGCCGAGCGCGTGCAGGCAGAGCAGAGTGCCGCCGACCTCGGCGAGCGCATCGAGGCGCTCGGCACACGGATCGGCGAGGTCGAGGCAGACCGCGCTGGCGGCCGTGGAGACGGGTCGGGGACTGCTCCAGCAAACACAGGAGCAGGCGCGCCGGCAGGCCAAGCTCGAGCTCGAGCTGGAGGCGATCGAGGAGCGCCTGCGGCTCGCCGGCGAGGAGGCACGCGAGGGCGGATGGCGGCTCGCCGACCGCATCGAGGTCGACCGCGGCTACGAGACGGCGCTGGCGGCCGCGCTCGGCGGGCGCCTCGGCGCGCGCGTGGTGGCGAGCGTCGCGGAGGCGGCTGCCGCGGTCGAGCGCGCCGGGGACGGCGGCACGCGCGCACTGGTGAGCGGCGGGTCGCCGACAGAGGCCGAGCCCGGCGCCCCTCCCGCGCACGGCGCGGAGCGGTTGAGTGACCGCGTGCGCCCCGCATCCGAGCTGCGGGCGGTCGTCGACCGGCTCCTGGCGCGGGCGTGGGTGGTGGAGCGGATCGCCGACGTGCCCGACGACTTCGCCGGGATCGCCGTCACACGCGCCGGCGTCGCATACGACGGAGCCTCGCGCGAGGCGTGGCGGGTGCCGGAGGGCGGCGCCGAGCGGGCGATCGCGGAACGCGCCAGGCGCGAGGAGCTTCACACCTTGCTCGAGCGGGCGGCGCGCCGATCGCCGCCGCCTTCAAGAGGAGACCGACCGGGCGACGCTCGCCGAGCGCGAGGCCGAGGAACGGCGCGACGTGCTCGAGAGCGAGCTGCGCGAGCTCGGGCGCCGCCAGTCGGAGGCCGTCGAGACCGCCCGCCGCTGTGCCTGGCTGATCGAACAGCGCCGGGAGCACGGCGTCGGCCCCGAGGACGCGAGGCGGGCGGAGCTGAGTGGCGAGATCACCGCCGAGCGGCGTCTGTTCGAGCAGCTCGAGCGCGAGCGCTCAGAGCGCGCCGCGCGCCGGCGCCGGCTCGAGGCGCTGGCCGTCCACGACCGCGCCCTCGTGCCCGCGGCCGAGCGGCTGGTCGCCGCGATCGCGGAGGCGCGCGCCGCCGTCACCGCCGGCCGTGAGGCGCTCGAACAGGAGCTGTCCGCGGACGAGGCGGTGGGGGAGCGCGTGGCCGCGAAGCTCCGTGAGCTCGCGACACGCGAGTACGAGTTGCAGGCGCAGCTGCGCGAGGCCGCTGAGGCGCTCACCCATGAAGAGGTCCGCGTCGCCCAGATCCGGGACCGCGAGGCCGCCGTCTGCGGTGAGCTTTCTGATCTGGCACGGCGCCTGGGGCTCCCGGTCGAGACCCCGGCCGATCGTCTTGGCGAAGAGGAGCGGAACGAGCTCTCGGCGCGGCTGGAGCGCCTCGAGCGCCGTCGCGAACGGCTCGGGCCCGTGAACCCGCTCGCCGAGCGCGAGTACGAGGAGGCCGTCGCCCACGTCGAGGAGCTCGAATCACAGCGCAAGGACCTCGAGTCGGCGCTCACCGAGCTCCAGGGCCTGATCCGCGAGACCGACCGGCTGATCCGCGAGAGCTTCTCAGAGACGTTCGAGGCAGCCGCGAAGAACTTCGAGGACGTGATCCAGCGGCTGTTCCCCGGCGGCCGCGGAGTCCTGCGCCGCGTCAGCTCACCGCGCGGCCCCCGGCCGGTGCTGGGCGGCGAGGACGAGCAGGAAGCGCCTGAGGACGCCGGCTTCGGGCAGCGGCCCGCGGGCGAGCCGGGGGAGAGCGCCGGCGGAGCCGGAGGAGATGGCGCCGCTCGATCACGACACGCCCGGCATCGAGATCGAGGTCACGCCCGCGGGCAAGACGACCAGGCGCCTGTCGCTGCTCTCCGGTGGCGAGAAGTCGCTCGTCGCGCTGGCGTTCATGTTCGCCGTGTTCCTCGCGCGGCCGTGCCCGTTCTACATCCTCGACGAGGTCGAGGCCGCGCTCGACGACGCCAACATCGACCGCTTCCTGTCGCTCGTGCGCGCGTATGCCGAGCGCGCCCAGTTCATCATCGTCACGCACCAGCGCCGCACGATGGAGGCGGCCGACGTGCTCTACGGCGTGAGCATGGGCAAGGACGGCGTCTCGAAGGTCGTGTCGCGCCGGCTCGGGGCGGCGCAGGAGCCGGACCAGGCGCAAGCTCAGGCCGCCGCCTAGGCTTGTCCGACTAGCATCCCGCCGATGGAAGCCGCCGGGGTCAGCGGAGTCGTCGCACACGGGGCACGCGAGGGCAACTCCGTCGCGCTTACTTTCGACGACGGCCCCGGGCGCAGCACCGAGGAGATCCTGGACGCTCCTCGAACGGCACGACGCCCACGCGACGTTCTTCATGGTCGGCTCGCAGGCGGAGCGCGTTCCCGCACATGGCGCGCCGGGTGGTGGCCGCCGGGCACGAGGTCGGCTCGCACACGTTCTCGCACCTCGACCATCAGGCGGTGGCGCCGCACGAGGCGGTCGCCGACATGGTCGCCGGCGCCGAGGCGATCGCCGGCGTGCTGGGCTTCGAGCCCCGCCTCTACCGCGCGCCGTACGGGCACTTCGTTCCCGAGACCGCCGCCGAGGCGGAGCGCCGAGACTGGACGTGCGTCCTCTGGAGCGCCCTGGGCTTCGACTGGGAGGAGGAGGCCACGCCCCGCTCGGTCGCCGACCGCGTGCTCGCCGACCTCGGGCCGGGCACGATCGTGCTGCTGCACGACGCCCGCCGCGCGAAGCCGATGGACCCAGAGCCGGTCACCGGTGCCACCGCGATCCTGCTCGACGAGATCGAGCGCCGCGGCTTGCGCGCCGCGGCGGTGGGCGACATCCTGTGAGCGCGATGGAACGCCCGCGCCTCCTGCTGGTGCCACAGCTGACCGAGCTCGAGTGGGTGATCAAGCCGCTGCTCGAGGAGTGGGCAGAGGTCGCCAGCTACGACGCCCCCGGCGTCGGCGACGAGCCGGGGGCGGAGCAGTTCAGCTCGAGGGCGGTTGCGCGAGCGCGGTCTCGAGGAGCTCGATCGTCGAGGCTGGGAGTCGTGTGTGGTCGTGGCCGACGAGTTCGGCGTGGCCGGCGCGGCCCACCTGCTGGCGCTGGCCCCCCACGCGGTGCAGGCCATCGCCGTCGGGCATGCGCGCCTGTCGAACGCGCTGGACGGCGAGCGGGCGGCGCTGAACCGGGAGGTGTACGCGGGTCTCGGCACCTTGATGCGCGCCGACCCGCGCACGTTCGTCCGGCAGCTGTTCAGGATGACCGGCGGCGAGACGATGGAGGGCGGCTACAAGGACAGCATGGTCGATGCGTTCCTGAGCGCGTCCCGGTCGAGCTGATGGTGCCGTTCTGGGACGCGCGGCCCGAGGAGGGCGAGCACATCGGAGAGCAGCTTCGCGGAGCCTCGGTGCCGATGCTGCTGGCGCAGCACAAGGGTGCCTGATGTACACCGACGAGGGGTTCGAGGACGCCGTCGAGGCGCTCCCGCACGCCCAGGCCGAGCGGCTCAACGACAAGCCGAGCACCAGCCCGGAGTTCGCCGGCGTGCTCGAGATGTTCTGCCGCGAGCACGTGCACGTGCCTGCGGCTGCTAGCTCGAGCGCGCGCCCTACAATCGCCGCCGTGGCGAAGACGTGGCAAGAGGTGTTCCAGACCCCGAACGGCGGCGGCCCGGCCGCGCCCGCAGGCCGAGCCCGAGGGCGAGCGCAAAGGGTTCCTCAAGCGCCTGCGCGCGAACCTCTCGAAGAGCCGCGAGGCGCTCGGGGGCGAGCTGCGGGCCACCTTCACCGGCCCGCTCGACGACGAGACCTGGGAGCGCCTCGAGGAGACCCTGATCTACGCCGACGTCGGGGCGCGCACGACCGCGAAGGTGGTCGAGCGGCTCGAGCGCGAGGCGGAGGAGGGCGGCCTCGAAGGCGGCCAGGAGCTCTCGCGGCGGCTCCAGGAGACGCTCGCGGAGCTCGCGCGGACCGGGGACGACCACATCGACGTCTCGCACGAGCCCTCCGTGATCCTGACCGTGGGCGTGAACGGGACGGGAAAGACGACCACGATCGGCAAGGTCGCCTGGCACCTCCAGAAGGAGGCCGGGCTCTCGGTCGTGATGGCGGCCGCCGACACCTACCGGGCCGCGGCTCAGGAGCAGCTCGCGCAGTGGGCCGAGCGCGCCGGGTGCGACATCGTCAGCGCGACGCCGGGATCCGACCCCGGCGCGGTCGTGTACGACGCGATCGAAGCGGCTCGTGCGCGAGGACACGACGTCGTGATCGCCGACACCGCGGGGCGGCTGCACACGCAGGTGCCGCTGATGGAGGAGCTCTCGAAGGTGCGGCGCGTGATCGAGAAGCAGCTACCCGGGGCGCCGCACGAGACGCTCCTGACCGTCGACGCGACCACGGGCCAGAACGGCCTGCGGCAGGCGAAGCTCTTCCAGGAGACCGTCGACGTCACAGGCATCGTGCTGACGAAGCTCGACGGCACCGCGAAGGGCGGGATCGCGCTCGCGATCGCCGAGGAGCTCGGCCTGCCGGTGAAGCTGATCGGGATCGGCGAGTCGCTCGAGGACCTGCGCCCGTTCGACGCGGACGACTACGCCCGCGCGCTGCTCGAGGTGTAGCCGGAACAAAGGGCAACTAAATAGGCATCAGTTCCCGATCCAGGGGTAGGATTCGGCCGACTCGATCAATCTCCCGCGGCGTGGTCGGCCGCCTCTGGGTAGGGGGGAGTGGTTTCACAGCAGCTTGAATCTGCGCCGCGCACGCGTCGCTCCTTGCTTGCACGCACCGGCCTGGTGGCCGGGGGCGTCGGCGTCGCGATCCTGCACGGCGCAGGACCCGCCCGCGCCCAGACCGTGGCCGAGACGATGGACCTCGTCCCGCCTGCGGGCGACGCGGCCCTGAAGCTCAGGCCTTCGGGCGGAGTGCCGTCGTCCTCGTCGCTCGGGGGCGCGATGAACCTCGACAACTCCGCCTCGACCGGCGCCGGCGCAGTCCTCTATTCCGACCGCGGGCGCGGACGCAGCTCGGGCGACTGCTGGTCGTGAACCAGAACAACGCCGGCCAACCCGCAGCACGCCGTGCGGATCCAGAACGCCGGCCTGGCCCACACGGTGTCGATCTACCACGACCCGGCGGGCGGCGCCGGCGACCCGACCGCCGAGGCGCTCGACGTGGTCTCCACGAACCCGCTCGACACGACCGTCGGCGTCCACGGGCGCGAGGAGGGCAGGGGAACGGTCAAGATCACGCACGAGAAGCCGGCCGGTCCGGATGCGAACGCCTCCGCGCTCTCGATCTGCCTGATCGGCAACGGCACGGCGGCACAGGGCATCTACATCGGGAACGACGCCGGCATCGCCACCACCGGACCGCTGCTCAACATCCGCAACGGTGGGCCGGGCTCGGAACGCCTCGTGCTGACGGCGGACGGGCGCCTGGACCTACCGGTGCCGGGTCCGCAGGCCGGGCTGATGATCGGATCCGATGCGAGTCTCTACCGCTCGGCCCGCCAGATGCTGGCGACAGCGGGCGGCCTCGAGGTCCGCACGCTGCTGGCACATCAGTCGGTCACGATCTCGGTGCGACTGGCCAACCCGCCCGCTCCGACGGCGGCCGCGCAGGCGCGCATGTACGTGAAGGGCGCGAAGCTCGTGGTCCAGTGGAACAACGGGTCAGCAAGTCCTCTACACGACGATCCCGCTGGACAGCTCCGGACCGTACCCCGCTGCGCCCGCCGTCACGACGGACGTCAGCCCGCCGTAGACTTCGTTCTGGCGATGGCGTCCACCGACAAGCAGGCCGCAGATTCCGACGTCACACCTCAGATCTTCACGGTCGAGCTGACGCTCGAGGAGATGGCGTTCCTGCGCCTGATCCTCACGAACGCCACCGTGCAGCCCGCCGAGCTCAAGAAGCTCTGCGGCGAGGTGCAGGCCAAGATCGAGGCCCACATCGGGCCGCTCCCGCAGTAGCCAACCAAAAGCGCCGCCCTTCCGGACGGCGCTCTCGGGGTTTTGGGGGGAGGCGTCCCCCTAGGAGAAGGCTGCGGCTGCGGCTCATACGGCGCACTCGCCTTCGCCGCGGATCACCTGGTAGAGGTCCTTGCGGTTCCAGTCGATGAAGTGCGTGATGTGCTCCGGGCCGAACTCGACCGGCATCGACAGGTCCTTGATGAGGCCCTCGAACTCCTCGGTGCCGACGCGCTCGACGAAGTCGTTGAAGAGCTCGCCGTCCTGGCGATTCGACTCGTAGTGGCGAACCCAGCGCTCCACGGCGTCAGGCACACGCTTGGCAGGGATTCGTGATTTCAGGCGGTGGCCCATCACCACGTCGCCGCCCTCGTAGTGGCCCGCGAGATGGGGGATGTAGGCCGGCAGCTGGTGGCCGTTGACCTTCATCGCGGCGCCGTAGAAGCCGATGTTCGCAACGTGGTGCTGTGAGCACCCGTTCGGGCAGCCGCTCATCTTGACGTGGATCTTGCGGGTCAGCTCGTCCTCGATCTGCATCTCCTCGAGGCGATCCTGGACGGCCGTGTTCAGGCCCATCGAGCTGGTGATGCCGAGCTTGCAGCTGTCCGTCCCGGGGCAGCTCACGACGTCGGTGATCTGGTGGGCGCCGGCGTCGGCGAGGCCGAGCTCCTGCAGGCGGAGCCAGACGTCGTAGACGCTCTCGTCGCGGACCCAGCGCAGCACGAGGTTCTGTTGCACGCTGGTGCGGGCGTACCCGCCCGTGAAGTCGCGCATCAGCGCGGCAAGCCCGCGCATCTGCTCGGGCGTCAGGTCGCCGCGCGTGACCTTGACCTCGACGGTCGAGAAGCCGTCCTGCTTCTGGGGCCGCACGTTGGCCGCCACGAACGCGTCGAACTCGCGGCTGTCGCCGTTGGGGCTCGAAGGGTTGAGCGGCGGGCGCGGGCGCATTGGCCTGCTCGTCGTCGGTGAAGAGCAGCGGCGTGGGGTCGAAGTCGCGCTCGTGGACCCAGTCGCCCTTCAGCTCCTCCTCCACCATGCGGCGGAACTCATCGATCCCGACGCGATCGATCAGGAACTTGATGCGGGCACGGGCGCGGTTCGCGCGCAGGTCCTCCTGGCGGTCGAAGATCCGGAGCACCGCCTCGGACACCTTCAGGTACTCGCCGTCGTCGACGGTGGCGAAGTCCCAGAACGTGCCGCCGACGCGCGCCATGATCGAGGTGCCGCCGCCCGTGCGAATCTCGAAGCCCTTGACGGGCTTGCCGTCGATCTCGCGGATCCGGGGCAGGAAGCCGAGGTCGTGGATCTTGGTGATCGCGACGTCCTCGTCGTCGGCCGTGAAGGCGACCTTGAACTTGCGGGGGAGCAGCTGGCAGACCTCGTTGCGCACGAAGTAGCGGACGAACGCGCCCGACGTACGGGGTCGGGTCGAAGGCCTCGTCGGCGCTGACGCCCGCCCACGGGTCGCCGGTCACGTTGCGCACGGTGTTGCCGCAGGCCTCGCGGCTGGAGAGGCCCGCCTCGGAGATCATGCGGATCGCCTTGGCCGCGTCGGGAAGCGGGATGTGGTGGAACTGGAAGTTCTGGCGGGTCGTGATGTGACCCTTCTGGAGCGGCGTGAACTGCTCGGCCAGGTCCGCGAACGCCTCGATCTGCTCCGGCGTGATGCCGCCGTACGGCAGCTTCACGCGGATCATCTGGACGTCGGGCTGGCGCTGGCCGTAGACGCCCTGCTTCAGGCGGAACCCGATGAACTTGTCCTCGGGGATCTCCCCCGCGAGGAACCTCGTCGACTCCGTGTCGAAGTCGTCGAACTCGCGCTCGATGATCGGGATCACGTGGCCCGGTACGTTGTCGTAGACCTCGGGGTTCTCGATCGAGCCGCGGCCCTTTCGTTGCTGTGCCCTTGGGCTTGGTCTCGACTGATGGCTCCATGCACTTCCTCCGGGAGAGGCTTCCAGTCGAGCGAATATAGCAAAAAGCCGGGCGGATTTAGGGTATTTCGCCGGGCCGCCGCGGTCGCGCCGGATAATTCGCCGCCATGCGGAGCGACACCTACTGGCAGCAGGCGGGCGACGAGTCGCTCGGCATGATCTGCGACCTCGAGCCGGATTCCCGGCGGATGATCGTGACGTTCGCCGCCTTTCCGGGGCGGCTCGCGGTGCGGCCGTTCGCGCTCATGACGATGCTGGCCGAGATCGACGTGAAGGCGGCCTTCCTGCGCGACCACTGGGAGTGCTGGTACCACCGCGGCGTCATGGGGGTCGGCGACGGCATCGACGAGGTGGCGGCGTTCCTACGCGAGCTTCGCCCGCAACGCGGACGAGGTGGTGATGTTCGGGACGTCCTCCGGCGGCTACGCGGCGGTCCTGTTCGGCTCCCTGCTGGGGTTCGAGACGCACGTCTTCTCGCCGCAGGTCTTCATCGATCCCGGGCTGCGCCGCAAGCACCGCGACAAGCGCTTCGCCCGCCAGATGGAGGGCCTGGGCGCCGACATGGACATGCGCTACGCGGACCTCCGGCCGCTCGTGGAACGCTCGCAGGCGCCCCTCCACGTCTACTTCGCGACCAGCCACCGGCTGGACACGGTCCACGCCGAGCACCTGGGCGATCTCGACAGCGTGACCCTGCACGGGTTCGACTGGGACAGCCACCTCCTGGTGCGCGAGCTGCGTGACCGGGGCTGGCTCGAGCCGTTCCTCGAACGGCTGGCAGCGCGTCCGCGCTGAGTAACCTCCGGCCGATGGACGAGGCCGCGCTGCGAGAGGAAATCATCCGGCTCGGGCCGTGGCATTTCGACATCAAGGTCGCGGAGGGCCTGACCACGCGGGTCTCGCTGGAGGCGCCGCCCGGCACCTACGCGAGTCCTTCGGACCCGTGTCGTTCCAGGACATCCGGGGCGAGCACCGCGTCCACCTGAAGAACCTCTACCCGGACGGCATGAACGGCCGCACGGTGCTCGACTGCGCGTGCAACAGCGGCGGCTATCTGTTCTGGTCGCGGGAGCTCGGCGCCGGCTCCTGCTTCGGCTTCGACGTGCGCGAGCACTGGATCCGCCAGGCCCGATTCATCCAGGAGCACCGTCCGGACGCCGAGGACATGCAGTTCGAGGTGATGGACCTCTACGACCTGCCGGAGCGCGGGCTCGAGCCCTTCGACCTGACGATCTTCAAGGGCATCTTCTACCACCTGGCCGACCCCATGCGGGGATTGAAGATTGCCGCCGATCTCACGAAGGAGGCGATGATCCTCGACACCAATTCGCGCGCGGGCATGCCGGACGGGCTGCTGGCGCTCGAGGAGGAGGGCGTCGAGGCCCTGATGCTGGGCGTGGATGGCCTGAACTGGCATCCGACCGGCCCCGAGACGGTGATCCGCATCCTCGAGTGGGCGGGCTTCGTCGAGTTCCACGTGATGCGCTGGGCCCGGGAGTACAAGCCGGGCACCGGCCGGTTCGGGATGGTCGCCTCCAGGCGGGCCGGCCTGCTCGATCACTGGAAGAGCAAGCAGGTCGACGCGCGCGACCGGCCCCCTGAATAAGGCGCCTATCCTGTAGCGAACGATGTTCGACGTTCTCTCCGACAAGCTCCAGGCGGCCCTCTCCGACGTCCGTGCGCGCGGCAAGCTGAACGAGGACGACGTCAACAAGGCGATGCGCGAGATCCGCCTCGCGCTGCTCGAGGCCGACGTCAACTTCAAAGTCGTGAAGCAGTTCACGAACGCGGTGAAGGAACGCGCGCTCGGTCACGAGGTGCTGGAGAGCCTGAACCCCGGCCAGCAGGTCGTGAAGGTCGTGAACGAGGAGCTGACCAAGCTGATGGGCGAGTCCTCCCGCCAGATCACGCTGTCGCCGACGCCGCCCACGGTGATTCTCATGGCGGGTCTCCAGGGCTCGGGCAAGACGACTGCCTGCGGGAAGCTCGCCCGGATGCTGAAGGAGGACGGGAAGGACGTCGCGCTGGCGGCCTGCGACGTCTACCGCCCGGCCGCCGTCGACCAGCTCGTCAAGGTCGGCGCCCAGGCAGGCGCGACGGTCTACGAGCAGGGCACCGACCGCGACCCGCGGGACATCGCCGCCTGGGCGGTCGACCAGGCCAAGCGCGACGGCCGCGACGTCGTGATCGTCGACACCTCGGGCCGGCTCCACATCGACCAGGACCTGATGAAGGAGCTCGCCGACATCAAGAAGCGCACGAAGCCCCACAACGTGCTGCTGGTCGTGGATGCGATGACGGGGCAGGACGCGGTGAACGTGGCCGAGCAGTTCTCGGAGGTGGCGGAGTTCGACGGCGTCGTCATGACGAAGCTGGACGGCGACGCGCGCGGCGGCGCGGCGCTCTCGATCAAGGCCGTCACCGGCAAGCCGATCCTCTATGCCTCGACCGGCGAGAAGCTCGCCGACTTCGAGCCGTTTCATCCCGACCGCATGGCCTCGCGGATTCTCGGCATGGGCGACGTGCTGTCGTTCATCGAGAAGGCCGAGAAGACGGTCGACGCCGACCGCGCGGCCGAGCTCGAGCGCAAGATCCGCAAGCAGGAGTTCGGGCTGGACGACTTCCTCGACCAGATGAAGCAGGTCCGCCGCATGGGGCCGATCAGCGGGCTGATCGGGATGCTCCCGGGGTTCGGCCAGATGAAGCAGCTCAAGAACGCCAAGGTGGACGAGCGCGAGCTCGACCGGATCGAGGCGATCGTGACCTCGATGACCCTCGCCGAGCGCCGGAACCCGAAGATCATCGACGGGTCGCGCCGCAAGCGGATCGCGATCGGCTCGGGGACGTCGGTCCAGGCCGTCAACCAGCTCGTCAAGCAGTTCGCGCAGATGCAGAAGATGATGCGCGCGCTCCAGCAGGGCAAGATGCCCTCGATGGAGCAGCTGATGCGCGGCGGCATGTAGAACGCCGGCGTCGGCCGCAGCGGCCGGTCTAGTTGCCGAGCTGCTTCCCTATCCTTCGGAGAAAGGCAACCAGTGAGAAGGCAGCACTTGGCAGTAAAGATCAGGCTCACGCGGGTCGGCGCGAGGAACAACCCGATCTGGCGCGTGGTCGCGACCGACCAGCGCTCGCCGCGCGACGGGCGCTTCATCGAGGTGCTCGGCCACTACAACCCGCAGACCGATCCCTCCACGATCGAGCTCGACGAGACGCGCGTGCGGGATTGGCTCTCGCGCGGCGCCCAGCCGAGCAACACGGTCAAGAACCTGCTGAAGGCGAAGGGCATCCGCGGCTGAAGGAGCTGCTCGAGTACCTGGCGCGCACGCTGGTCGATCATCCCGACCAGGTCGAGGTCACGGAGTTCGAGGAGGATGAGGAGACCGTGGTGCTCGAGCTGAGCGTCGCGGAAGAGGACCGCGGCAAGGTGATCGGCCGCCAGGGCAGGACCGCCAAGGCTCTCCGCGGGATCATGAAGGCCGGAGGGATCAAGGATGGAAAGCGAGTCCTCGTCGAGATCGTCGACTGACGGCCACCTCCGGGTTGGAGTGGTGGGGCGTCCGCACGGCAAAGAGGGCGCGTTCGTGGTGGTGCATCCGACGGAGCGCATCGAGCTGCTCGACCCGACCCGCAGCGTCACGATCGGCGGCGCCTCGCGGACCGTCGAGTGGCGTAGGGGTACGCCGGAGCGGCCGCTGCTGAAGCTCGAGGGCGCCGACGGCCGGGGCGCGGCAGACGAGCTGCGCGGCGAGGCCATCACGGTGCCGCGGGCAGCCGTCGGGCCGCTGGGCGCGGACGAGTTCCTGGTGGACGACCTGATCGGCGCCGAGGTCATGGACGGCGCGCGCCGGATCGGCCGGGTGAAGGACGTGCTGCTGATGCCGTCGGCCGACCTGCTCGAGGTGGAGCGGGACGAGGGGGACGCGCTGCTCGTGCCACTGGTCGGCGACGCCGTGCGATCCGTCGAGGTCGAGGCCGGCCGCATCGAGATCGACCTCGCCTTCGTAAATGCAGATTGACATCTTCACCCTGTTCCCCGAGTGGTTCGACTGGTTCCTCGGTCAGCGACACGTGCGCAACGCGCTGCGGCTGGGACACGACGTCCGTCTCTTCAACTACCGCGACACGACGCCGCTGAGCGCCGGCCAGGTGGACGACAGCCCCTATGGCGGCGGGGCCGGCATGGTGATCCGGGTGGACGTCGTGGATGCCGCGCTGCAGGCGGTCTACGGCCCCGATACCGACGCGCTGCTGGCGAGCCGGCGCGTGGCCGTGCTCGCCGCGTCCGGGCGCCGGCTCGACGACGCCGTCGCGGAGGAGCTGGCGGGGCTCGACGCGCTCACGCTGCTCTGCGGCCGCTACGAGGGAATCGACGAGCGGGTGACGTCGCACCTCGCGAACGACTCCCTCTCGATCGGCCCCTACGTCCTGTCGGGCGGCGAGCTCGCGGCGATGGTCGTGACGGACGTGGTCGTGCGCAAGCTGCCCGGGCACGCTCGGGCACGAGGAGAGCGCGCTGGAGGAGTCCTTCTCGCGGGCCCTCGACGGGGGGCCGGAGTACCCGCACTACACCCGGCCCGCCTCCTACCGCGGGTGGGAGGTGCCCGACGTGCTGCTCTCCGGGCACCACGAGGAGGTCCGCCGGTGGCGGCGTGAGACGGCCGCCAAGCGACAGGGAAACTAGCGTCGGTTCGCTAACATCACGCCCCTCCGCGACCGTCCGGCGCTCGCCGCCCGTTCGGACAGGGCGGCCCCTCATCCATGAACGAGCTGATCCAGAGTGTCGAGCGCCGTCAGCTGCGGCAGGTGCCCAAGTTCCGGGTCGGCGATCGCGTACGGGTCCATTTCCAGGTCGTGGAAGGCACCCGCCGGCGCACCCAGGTGTTCGAGGGCGTCGTGCTCAAGGAGCAGGGCAAGGGCGCGCGCCGCACCTTCACCGTCCGCAAGCTGTCCTTCGGCGTCGGGGTCGAGCGTACGTTTCCGGTGCATTCCCCCAAGATCGAGCAGATCGAGGTCATGGCGCGCGGCGAGGTGCGCCGGGCCAAGCTCTACTACCTGCGCGGGCGCATCGGCCGGCGCGCGCGCGTGCGGGAGAGCCGCGACTTCCGGCCCGAGGACGTCACCATGACCACGGTTCCGGAGGCGGAGGCCGTGGAGCAGGACGGCGCCGCGCGCGGCCGAGGGCGGTCGAAGAAGCCGCCGCCGAGGGTGCCGAGGAGACGGGCCACGAGGTCGCCGAGGAGGCCGCTGAGGAGGCCGCACCGGAAGCCGCCGAGGAGCCTGCCGCCGAGGAGCCCGCGCAGGAAGCAGCGGAAGAAGCAGAGGAAGAACCAGCGGCAGAACCAGCGGCAGCGGAGGGATCCGGGGAAGCCGATCCGGACGAGTCCGAGGGGGGCCAGCAAGAGGACAAGTCGGGTTGACGTCCGCTCCGCGCAAGCTGGTTCCGCAGCGCGGCCATCATTCGCTGCTCGAGCTGATCGTGATCGTGGCGATCGCGATCGGGCTCGCGCTCCTGATCCAGGCCTTCCTGCTGAAGCCGTACCGGATTCCGAGCGAGTCGATGGAGCCGACCCTCGACGTCGGCCAGCGAGTCCTCGTGAGCCGCTTCAACTACCACTTCAGCGACCCGGACAAGCTCGACGTCGTGGTCTTCCACCCGCCGAAGGGAGCCGACAGCAACACCTGCGGCGCCGAGAAGTCACCGGACCAGGCGTGCCCGAAGCCGACCGCCGAGCGGGACAGCGTGAACTTCATCAAGCGCATCGTCGCCGGCCCGGGCGACACGCTTTCGATTCGCGAAGGACACGCGATCGTGAACGGCCAGCGGCAAAAGGACGACTTTACGAGACCTTGTGCGCCCGGCACCTGCAATTTCCCCCGGCCGATCAAGATTCCGCCGGGTCACTTTTTTATGATGGGCGACAATCGTGGGGCGAGCGACGACAGCCGCTTCTGGGGCCCAGTCCCAGAAAAATGGATCATCGGACAGGCCTTCTTCACCTACTGGCCTCCCGACCGCATCGGCATCCTCTAAGAAGCGTCGAACGGCCACGACGCCTGTTCAAGTTCGACCGCGGTTATGAGCGGCGCTACGTGGCCGGGGCCGACGAGGCCGGCCGTGGCAGCCTGGCGGGACCGCTGGTGGCGGCCGCGGTGCTGTTCGACTACGAGCGACTGGGCCTGCGCGAAGTCCGCTCGCTGACCCGGCTGGACGACTCCAAGGTCCACGACCTCGAGGCGCGCGAGGCGCTCTATCCGCTCGTGATGAAGGCGGCCGTGAGGGTCGCGATCACTTCGCGCTGCGTGCGCGGCATCGACGATCGGGGTCTGCACGTGACCAACCTGAGCGCGCTGCAGCGACTGCCTCGCGAAGGTCGCCGTGCCCGGGTGCCTGTGCCTGGTGGACGGCTTCCGGGTGCCCGACTGCGGCCACCAGCAGGAGCACGTGATCGACGGCGACGCGCGCAGCGCGGTGATCGCGGCCGCCTCGGTCGTCGCGAAGGTGACGCGCGACCGCTACATGCTCCGGGCCGCCGAGGCAGCTGCCCGGCTGGCATTTCCACACGAACGTCGGCTATTCCACGCCCGAGCACCGCGCCGCGATCCAGGAACGCGGGATCAGCGACCTGCACCGCCGCTCGTTCCAGTCGATCGCCTATCAGCAGCTCGGGATTCTCGAGGCCGGGGGACAGGTCGGCTAGAAAGCGCCCTCGACGTGGTCCACGCGCAGCAGCTCGCCCGCGGGCGACAGCAGGACGCCGATCGCGTCGAAGCGGAGTACGCCCCAGCCGCGTGACGGCCCATGCTCGCGCTGGTCCGCGAGCCAGGCCCGGGCGAGGCGGCGGACCTGCACGCGCTTGGCCGGCCCCAGCGCCTCGAGCGGCGTGGCCGGTCCCGCCGCCGGGCCGCCCGGTCTCGCGACCAGCGCCTTGACCTCGCAGAACACGAGCGTGCCGTCGCGCACTGCGATCAGGTCGATCTCGCCCTCGCGCGTGCGGACATTGCGCTCGAGGATCACGTAGCCCTGGCGCTGGAGGAGCTTGGCGGCGACTTTCTCGCCGCGCCGACCGGTGGCGCGGCGGGGATCTGGTGACACGCACGGGACCGTAGGCGCCCACCGCGCACCCGTTGTGCCCCGTTTGCGCCGACTGCGTGACGGTTCCGGCACAGGGGCGTCTTCAGTGGCAAGCCCAGGCGGCCTAGCGTGGTGGCGGTGCTCGCCCGTGCCGTCACCTTCGCGCTGGTCGGAGTCGACGCCCTGAAGGTCACCGTCGAGGCCGACATCCATCCCGGCCTGCCGTCCTTCACGATCGTCGGGCTTCCCGACGCCGCCGTGCAGGAGTCGCGGGAGCGGGTGCGGGCGGCGCTCGTGAACTCCGGCTTCGAGTTCCCGCTGCGCCGGATCACCGTCAACCTGGCGCCGGCCGACATGCGCAAGGCCGGCCCGGGCTTCGACCTCGCGCTGGCCGCCGCGCTGCTGGTGGCTTCGGGTCAGCTTCCCGGCGAGGCGCTCGGCACGTACGCGCTGAGCGGCGAGCTCGGGCTCGACGGGCGCGTACGCCCGGTGCGCGGCGCGCTCGCGATGGCGGACGCCTGCGCCCGTGCCGGCCTGCACGGAATCGTGGTGCCGGAGGCGTGCGGGGGCGAGGCTTCGCTACCAGGGGCGATCGACGTCGTGGCGGTCGGCTCGCTCCGTTCGCTGGCCGCATTCCTGGCGGGCGGAGATCGCCCGCCGGCGCCCGCGGTCGATGCGGGCGCGATCCTGAAGCGCACGCCCGACGACGGCATCGACTTCGCCCAGGTGCGTGGCCACCACGCGCTCAAGCGTGCGCTGGAGGTGGCCGCGGCCGGCGGCCACAACCTCCTGATGGTGGGGCCGCCGGGGAGCGGCAAGTCGATGGCCGCACGCCGCCTGCCGTCGATCATGCCGCCGCTGACAGTCCAGGAGGCGCTCGAGGTGACGCGGGTCCACAGCGTCGCGGGGCTCCTCCGCGCCGAGCCGCTGGTCGCGCGGCGTCCCTTCCGCGCGCCGCACCACACCGTCTCGAGCGCCGGCCTGGTGGGCGGCGGCCCGACGCCGAGCCCCGGCGAGGCGACGCCTCGCTCAGCACGGCGTGCTGTTTCTCGACGAGCTCGCGGAGTTCTCGCGGCCGGCGCTCGAGGCGCTGCGCCAGCCGCTCGAGGAGGGTTCGATCCGCATCACCCGCGCACAGCGCAGCGTCACGTTCCCCGCCCGCTTCATGCTGGTGGGGGCGATGAACCCGTGTCCGTGCGGGCACGCGGGCGACGAGCGCCGCCAATGCTCGTGCCCGAACGCGACGCTCCAGCGATACTCGGCGAAGCTGAGCGGGCCGCTGGTCGACCGGATCGACATGATCGTGAGGGTCGAGTCGCCGCCGCGGGAGGACCTGATGGGCGACGAGGCCGCGCCCGAGTCCCCGGCGATGCGCGAGCGCGTCAGCGCGGCCCGCGCGCGCCAGCTGCAACGGCTTGCGGGCACGGCTTCGCGATGCAACGGCGAGCTCGGCCCGGCGCAGGTGCGGCGGCTCTGCCCGCTCGAGCCGGCGGCCCGTTCGGCGCTCTATGCGGCGCACGAACGCCTGCGGCTCAGCGTCCGCGGGCACGACCGGGTACTGCGGGTGGCGCGCACGCTCGCCGATCTCGACGGCCGCGACCGAATCGCCCGGCGCGACATCGCGCAGGCCGTCGGCTACCGGGAGATCCGCCCGGCGGACCTGCTGGCGGCGGTCGTATGAAGGCCTGCGACCGCTGCCTTCGCCGCGGCGCGCTGCTGGCCACGCTGGTGCCGTGGATCGCGCGGGCGCTCGATCGAGCGCCGCCGGCTGCCGGCCGTGCTCGCGCTCCCGGACGACGAGCTGATCGCCGCCGTCTGCGGCCGCAACCGCGGCGAGATCGACGCGTGGCTGGCGCGCTTCGACGCCGGCGCGGCGCGGGCGCAGGCGGACGCGGCGGGCCTCTCCACCGTGTGCCCGCACGAGGACGGTTTCCCGGCACGCCTGCGCGAGGGTCCCGACGCGGTGGCCGCCCTGTGGCTGTTGGGCGACCCGGGATGGCTGGAGACGCTCGCGGCGGAGCGGCCGGTGGCGCTCGTGGGCGCGCGCCGCGCGTCCGCCTACGGGATCGAGGTGGCGCGCAGCCTTGGCCGCGAGCTGGCGGTCGCCGGCGTTCCGGTCGTGAGCGGCATGGCACTGGGGATCGACTCGGTCGCCCACGAAGGCGCGCTCGAGGCGGGCGGACTCACCGTCGCGGTGCTCGCCGGCGGTGCCGACTATGCGTACCCTCGCTCGCGCCTGGGCCTTCACCGCCGGATCGCGGAAGCGGGCCTTGTCGTGTCGGAGCTTCCTCCCGGCGCCCGGCCCATGCGCTGGTCGTTTCCGGCCCGGAACCGCATCATGGCCGGTCTCGCCGAGATGACGGTGGTGGTGGAGGGCACGGTGAGCTCCGGGTCCCTGATCACGGCGGGCTTCGCACAGGACCTCGGGCGGGACGTCGGAGCCGTGCCGGGCCATGTCACCTCCGCGCTGGCCGCCGGTCCCAACGCCCTGGTGGCGGAGGGCGCCTCGGTCGTCCGCTCGGCGGCGGACGTGCTGGACACGCTGTACGGAGCAGGGGCGCGGCCCGCGGGCGCGGATCGAGCCGTCCGTGGTGGAGCCGCGGCTCGCGGCGCTGCTGGAGGCGGTGGAGCGCGGGGAGGGGTCGCCGGACACGCTCGCATCGGGGCCGGAAGAGGCCGCCGAGGTGCTCGCCGGGCTCAGCGAGCTGGAGCTGCTCGGGCTCGTACGCCGGGCGGCCGGCGGACGCTACATCCGGTCGGCCTGAGCACGCCTCCTATCCTCTGTCGCCGATGGCCTGCCCACCGCATTCCGCGCGTGCTTTCGATCGCCGGCTCCGACTCGGGCGGCGGTGCCGGGATCCAGGCCGACCTGAAGGCGTTCGCGCGCTGTGGCGTCCACGGCATGACCGCGATCACGGCGGTCACGTGGCAGAACACGGTCGCGGTCGAGGGCGTCACGCCGATCCCGCCGGACGCGATCGTCGGCCAGGTCAAGGCGGTCGTCGAGGACATCGGGGTCGACGCGGTCAAGATCGGCATGCTCGGCACCGTCGAGGCGATCGCGGCGGTCGCGACGCGCGCTCGACCTGGTCGGCGACGCCCCCGTCGTGCTCGATCCGGTGATGGTCGCGGAGAGCGGCGCCCACCTGCTCGAGCCGGACGCACGCGAGGCACTCGTCGCGCTCCTGCCGCGGGCCATGGTGGTCACGCCGAACCTGGCGGAGGCGCGCGCCCTGCTGGACACCGCCGGCGTGGCGGCGGGCGAAGGCGCCGAGGAGCTCGCCCGTGCCGTTCATCGGCTGGGGCCTCGGTTCGTGGTCGTGACCGGCGGCCACGGCGACGCGGTCGACGTGTTCTTCGACGGCGAGCGGGTCGAGCGGATCGGCGGCGAGCGGTACGAGGCGGGTGCCGCACATGGCTCCGGATGCACCCATTCGTCGGCCCTCGCGGCGCACCTCGCGCTCGGGCTCGAGCCACTCGACGCGGCCCGTGCGGCCAAGCGGATCGCGGCCGAGGCGGTGCGGGACGGGCTCAGCGAGATCGGGACGGGCCCGGGCCCTGTCGACGTGCTCGGTTTGCGGAAGACCGCGCCTGAGTAGAATCCGGCCCATGAAGTTTCTGCGGTTGATGCCGGGCAAGGGCGAGGTCGTATTGGCCGAGGGTGACCCTCAGCTGTCGGAGGACGAGGAGCGCCTCGTCGAGGAGTTCCGCCGGCAGCTCGACTCGGGCATGTGGGCCGCGGTGCCGGTCACCGAAGGCGCGTCCGGGCGGCGCGAGGCGATCATGGTGCAGGACTTCACCGAGATCCCGCCGGGCACCGAACGCGTGATCTTCTTTCCGCGCGCAGCGGGCGGCTGACCTCCAGTCGTGTCGGGCTCCGCGTTCGTCGTCCTGGCGCTGGTGGCGCTCGCGCTCGGCGGCTACGTCGCGTCGGGCGAGATCCGCGCCGCTCGTGAGCGGCGCCGCCGCGACCGCCCGGCGACGCGGCCTCAGCAGCGCTTCGACCCGGGCGTCGAGCGGCGCGCCGAGCTGAAGGCGCGTGCGCTCTTGCGCGTCGATCGTGAATCCCGAGGAATGGGAGATGTACCGCGACCTGGGCTTCATCCGGGTCGTCGGCAGGGGACCCAGCGCCAGAGAGCGGCGGACCCGCAGCGAGACCCGGCATCGGGCTTGCCGACTGACGGCTTTTCCTTCTTGATCTATCCGCACAAGCCGATCGTCGCCTACCTGCCCGGCTCGAACAGCCTGCTGAGCGAGTACTGCGTCGAGTTCCCCGACCGCAGCGAGCGCCTCTACGGGCCGAAGCTGCCGGACTCGGACGACGTGCTGGCGAAGTGGATGCTGATCCAGGCCGACGAGGAGCGCCTGCTGCGCGGGGCGAACATGCACCTGCCGGGGCGCCAGGTCGATCCGCAGCGCGTCCGGCGCGACCTGTGGCGCCTGGCCGAGTGGGAACGCGCACGCGGCGTCCAAGGCAAGCGCCGCGTGACCCTCGACACCCGGCATCGCAGCCGCGCGATCGTGGAGGGCGCCGACCGCGCCGCGGCCCGGTCCTACCTGTACTCGATCGGGCTCAGCGACGACGACCTGCGCAAGCCCATCGTGGGCGTCGCGAACACGTGGATCGGGACGATGCCGTGCAACTTCCACCTGCGCCGCCTGTCGGCGAAGGTGATGGAGGGGATCCGCGCCGCCGGCGGCACTCCGCTCGAGTACAACACGATCGCGATCTCCGACGGCATCACGATGGGCACGGAGGGGATGAAGACCTCGCTCGTCAGCCGCGAGGTGATCGCGGACTCGATCGAGCTGGTCGCCCGCGGGCACCTGTTCGACGCCGTCGTCACGCTCTCGGGCTGCGACAAGACGATCCCCGGGACCGTGATGGCGCTGGCGCGCCTCGACGTCCCGTCGCTGATGATCTACGGCGGCTCGATCATGCCGGGCCGCTTCAACGGGCACGACGTGACGATCCAGGACGTGTTCGAGGCCGTCGGCGCGCGCGCGGCCGGCAAGATCGACGACGAGGAGCTGTCGGCGCTCGAGCACGCGGCCTGCCCGGGGCCGGGCGCCTGCGGCGGCCAGTTCACCGCCAACACGATGGCGACCGCGTTCGAGGTGATGGGCATCTCGCCGATGGACAGTGGCTCCGTGCCCGCGATGGACCCTCGCAAGGACGAGGTCTGCGTCGAGGCGGGAAAGCTCGTCATGACGCTGCTCGAGCAGGACCTCAGGCCCAGCTCGATCATCACCAAGGGCTCGCTCGAGAACGCGATCGCGGCCGTGGCCGCGACCGGCGGCTCGACCAACGGCGTCCTGCATCTGCTCGCGGTCGCATACGAGGCGGGCGTGGAGCTGAGCCTCGAGGACTTCGACCGCATCAGCGCCCAGACGCCGCTGCTGGCCGACCTCAAGCCGGGCGGCCGCTTCGTGGCGGTCGATCTCTACCGGGCCGGGGGCGTGCGGCTCGTGGCCCAGCGGCTGCTCGATGCCGGCGTCCTGAACGAGGACGAGATCACCGTCACCGGCCGCACGATCGGCGACGAGGCGCGCGAGGCCGAGGAGACGCCCGGCCAAGAGGTGGTCCGGCCGCTCGACGATCCGCTCAAGCCCACCGGCGGACTCGTGATCCTGCGCGGCAACCTCGCCCCGGGCGGCTGCGTGGTGAAGGTCGCGGGCGAGGAGCGCACCGGCCATCGCGGCCCCGCGCGCGTGTTCGAATGCGAGGAGGACGCGATGGACGCGGTCACGGCCGGCCGGATCGAGTCGGGCGACGTGGTCGTGATCCGGAACGAGGGACCTGCGGGCGGCCCCGGCATGCGGGAGATGCTGGCGGTCACCGCGGCGCTGGTGGGGGAGGGGCTCGGCGACTCGGTCGCGCTGCTCACCGACGGCCGCTTCTCGGGCGCGACCCACGGCCTGATGGCGGGCCACGTGGCGCCGGAGGCGCCGCACGGCGGCCCGATCGCGGCCGTGCGCGACGGCGACCAGATCGAGTTCGACATCCCCAACCGCCGCCTCGAGCTGGACCTGCCCCAGGACGAGATCGACCGCCGCATCGCGGAGTGGACGCCGCCGCCGCCGAAGTACGAGAAGGGCGTGCTGGCCAAGTACGCGCGCTCGGTGTCGTCGGCCTCCGAGGGCGCGATCACGCGCTAGAGTGCTCTCGGTCTGCTGCAGGCCGCCCGCTGAAAGGGCGCCAATGCTCCGGCAGCTGCGGGTGCTCCAGGAACACGATGTGATCGTCCGTGCCCGAGGCCGCGACCGCATCCCACACGGTCCGCAGCGCGTCCTCCAGATCCTCGGCCTCCAGCTCGATCTCGAACACGCCGACGTCGTCGGGTTCCCCGACTTTCGCGTCGGGCAGCGCAGATGCGAGGTCCGCACGCGCCTGCTGATCGCGCGGCGTGCCGGAGTGCAGCATCAGCATCGTCACGACGTGACGCTTCATCAACGAGTGAGACTCATCCACTGAGCAAGGTTTGCCAAAGGCAGAAGTAGTTGTTCCTCTAGGACGTCAGGAACTCTTCGACCAGCTGGTTGAAGCGCGCCGGCCGTTCCAGCATCGGCACGTGGCCGGTGTTCTCGAGGATCACGCGGCGGGTGTCCGGGATCAGCTGCTCGTACTCGTAGGCGCCCGAGACCGGCACGATCATGTCGTTGCGGCCCCAGATGATCAAGGTCGGGTCCGAGATCTGGGGTAGCCGGTCGCGGAAGTCGTAGTCCATGATCGCGTTCAGCGCGTCGAGGAAGCCAGGCTTGCCTGCGCCGCTCGCGACCTCGTACACGAGCTCGGGTGCGATCCGCTCCGGATAGCGCACGATCCCGTAAAGCATCCTGCGCCGCAGCTTGGGCCGCTTGACCAGGTAGTCCCTGCGCGCGAGCACGGCAGCCGTCGCGGGGTGGACCAGCCGGGCGGCGCGCTCGAGTGCGGCCAGGCGCCGGTTCCCCACCCGCACCAGCCCCGCGGCCGACACCAGCACCAGCTTGCTGACACGGCTCGCATGGGTGATCGCGGTCTCGGCGGCGATGAAGCCGCCCATCGAGTTGCCCACGAGTGCTGCTCGCTCGACCCCGATCTCGCCCAGGAAGTCGTCCACGAAACGGCCGTACCCGGGAATGCTGATCTCCTCCTGCGGCAGCTCGGACTCGCCGAACCCGGCGAGGTCGAGTGCCACCACCCGGTGACGGCGCGCCATGTGGGGAATGTTCTCCAGCCAGTTCTGCCAGCAGCCCGAAAGGCCATGGATGAAGACCAGCGGTGGGCCCTCGCCCATCTCGACGTAGTTGACGCGCGAGCCGTGGACGGGGCACGAGCGAAGATGCTGCTGCCAGTCGATGTCGAGCCACTCCGAGCGCCCTGCCACCCCGTACCCGTCGAACTCGGGCTGAGGGCCGAGGAAGTTCGTGGTGCCTGGCCGTGCGGTCGTGTCATGCGTCAGTGTAGTCATCGGGCGTGCATGCTATGCATATCCCATCCGCTCCAGCACCGGGATCTCGTGGATCTGGGGTGGCTGGAGATGATCCCAGAGGATGCCGGCCGGGCGCTCGAAGGCGCGCTCGACCTCGATCGCCGCACGGGGCGTGGCGATCAGGTCGACGGGGATGTCGTGCCCCGTCACGGGCAGGTTCTCGCGCAGGATCTGAATCGGGTGGACCGTGGTCGCGACGGTGGTCTTGGCCGACACCATGCCGGCCTCGGCCAGCAGCGCGTACTCGAGGTCGCTGAAGCCGCCGCCCTTGCCGATCCGCGCGCCCTTCAGGTTCACGGCGACGGAGCCGGTGAGGATCAGGTCGAGCTTGGGCACCTGCTCCACGTCGATCACCTCGCCGTGCCGCAGGGCGCCCTTGATCGTGGCCGCCTCGCGGCGCTTCTTCGCCGAGAGCTTGGCCGGATCGAGCAGGCGGAACGGGTGCGCATCGCGCAGCCGCGGCACCGCCATGATCAGCGTCTTGCCCTGCTCGAGCGCCAGCCGGCGCGAGTGGGTCTGGGGCGCGTCCGGGTTCGCCTTGATCGTCTTCGCGCGCGTCCAGGCCGGGTGCCGCGCGAGCCGCTCGGCGGCGGCGCGCGCGTTCGCGAAATTCGGGATGCGCTCGTGCGCCCCGGGAAACCGTGAGACCCCTTCGCGGTCCATCGCATCCCACACGGATCGCCGGATCGCCTGCTTGGACCTCACGAATTCATCCTAACCATCCGCTCAGCCGCCTAATCCACGGCTGCGCGGGCGCTCAGGGAACGAACACGCCCTGCGTCGCGAACAGCGAGCTGTCCTGCGTCGCGAGGCTGCCGTCCGGGCCGCCGTCGAACAGGTTCACGCGGTCGAACTCCCAGACCGAGCGGCTGTTCTCGACCACGATCCCGGGCACGACCGCGTCCGCGGTCGTGGCGGCGGCACAGATGGAGCCGGTCGGTCGTGGCCGTGGCCGTGCACGGGACCGGGATGGAAAGCGGTGTGTCCTGCACGGTCCCGGTCATGTCCGCCGGGAAGATCGGTGGCGCGATCGAGTTGAGCTGGTCGGTGATCCGCACCTGGACGACGGCCTGCAGCTCGCCCGTGTAGTCGGTCAGGTCCGAGCGCCACCGAACGTCGGTGCTGGACACGTCGATGCGGACGTCGGCGTCGTCCACCATGTTCGAGGGGTTGCCGACGAGGACCTTGTAGAGCACGCTGCCGAACGAGCTCACGGGCAGGCCGTTCGCGTCCGGCGTCCCGACGGTCACGTTCGGCGAGCTCTGTTGCGGTGGCACGCACGATGGTGAGTCGAGCGGGGCGCCGTGGGTGCTGTTCGGCGTCGCGCATTCCTGGTAGGCCGGGACGAGCGAGGCCCGCAGCGGCGTCGCGCCCTTGGGACGCAGGTATGCGCTGGGATCGGTCTGGACGTCGTACTGTGAGCGTCGAGCGAATGAAGCCGAGCTGGAACCCGGCGTAGAAGATGTCCGTCTGGAACAGGGTGTTCAGCACGAGCGCGCTGGCTTCGCTGAGCTGTGCGATGCCGGTGATCGTGACCGTGCCGGCCTCGTTGTCGGTCAGCTGCGGATTCACGATCTCCGCCACCTCGGTCGGCAGCGCGACGTTGGCGGTGGCGAGCAGCCGGCATGACGTGAGGCCGTGCACTGGATCGTGTAGTTGGTGGTGTCGAGCGCGAACCCGATGCTCTGCTTCTCGAGCCGCAGGCCCCCCTGGTGCACCACTGCGGCAAGCGTGTTCTCGGTGTCGACCGCGCCGGGTGGCTGCGACCGGGAAGATCGCGGCCGGCTGGCCGCCGAACTCGAGCGTCGCGGGCGCGATCGGAGTCACGAAGATGCCGTCGCTGAGCATCGTGACGAAGGTCGCGACGTTCACCTCGAGGCGTGTCTCACCGCCGGTGATCGTTCGCTGCGCGGCGTGGGCGGGCTGCGCGCTGACCACGACGACGCGCCGCCAGGACGGCCATGAACAGCGCCGCGCGGGCGCGCGCGCGACCGAAAATACGTGACCCAGGCGTTCATCTCATCCTCCCCCGATGGTGACTTGACGCGCGAGTCTATACGACACCCTGGTGTCTCGTTTGGCGAGTTTCGGGTTCCCGTGTCCGCCATGTGGGAGAATCGCCCACTCGATGCCCGGCAAGCGCATCCTGATCACGGGCCTGTCCACTTACTGGGGCGGCCGGCTGGCGCAGACCCTCGAGCGGAACCCGTCGGTCGAGGCGATCATCGGCGTCGACTCCGAGGACCCCACGCGCGAGCTCGAGCGCACCGAGTTCGTGCGCGTGTCGAACCAGCACACGCTGATCCGGCGGATCGTCAAGGCGGCCGAGATCGACACGGTGGTGGACAGCCGCCTGGTGGTCGACTCCGCCGTCACCTCGCCCCGCCTCGCGCACGAGAACAACGTGATCGGCACCCTCAACATCCTGGCCGCCTGCTCGAACCCGGACTCACCGGTGCGAAAGCTCGTCTTCAAGAGCTCCGCGCACTACTACGGGACCGGCCGCGACGACCCCGCCTTCTGGACCGAGGACATGCGCCGCATGCACGAGCCGCGCACCTCGCTCAAGCGCGACATCGTGGAGGCGGAGGCGGCGGTCGCCGACTTCAGCGAGAAGAACCCGCAGGTGACCGTCACCACGCTGCGCTTCTGCAACGTGCTGGGGCCGGACATCATGACCTCGCATGCGCGGATGCTGAGCCTGCCGGTCGTGCCGATGATCCTCGGCTTCGATCCTCGCTACCAGTTCATCCACGCGGACGACGTCGTGAACGCGCTCGAGTACGCCGTCGATCACGAACTGCCCGGGGTCTACAACGGCGCTCCCGACGGCGTGCTGGCGCTGTCCGAGGTGATCGGCCTGCTCGGCAAGCGGGCGCTGCCGGTGCTCCCACCGTGGGGGACGGGCCTGGCGCGCTCGGCGTTGAAGCGCGTCGGCTTCCAGATCCCGCCCGAGATGCTGATTCAGCTCCGGTTCGGCCGCGGCCTCGACAATCGCAAGCTGAAGGCGACCGGGTTCCGGTTCCGGCACACCACCCGCGAGACGGTGATGAAGTTCGGCGAGCACCTGCGGCTGCGCTCGGTGCTGCGGGGCGTGAAGGAGCCCTACCGGTACGAGAAGGAGGTCGAGGACTTCCTCCGCTGGAGCCCGAGCGTGCGCGATCGCGCGCTCCACGATCGCCCTCCACGGTACTTCCCGCCTGCGCCGGCGGCCCAGGCCGCGAGGGAAGAGGCTTCGCAGCCGCGCTGACGCGGTAAACCTTGTTCAGGCGGGATTCCGCCCTAGAAGTCGAAACAAGTCCCAAATGAGGGCTATGACTCGCGAGCGGGTGACACTTGTGGTTGCGATCTCTGCGGCGGTGGTCGTGGGGTTGAGCGTGGCCGCGTATGCCTATGACAGCTCGCGCGACGACCAGGTCGCTGACGGCGTGAAGGTGGCCGGCGTGGACATCGGCGGCATGAAGGCCTCCGCCGCGGAGCGGAAGCTGCGGGCCGAGCTCACGCGCCGCCTCGACCGGCCGGTCCGCGTCAAGGCCGCCGGGCGCCTGTTCCGGCTCACGCCCGAGAGCGCGAGCCTCGCGGTCGACGTGGACGGGATGCTCGACGAGGCACTCGACCGCAGCCGCTCGGGCGGCCTGCCCGGGCGCGTCTGGCGCGGCATCACCGGCTCGGCCGTGGACGCCGAGCTCCCGGCGCGTGTGAGCTACTCCGACGTCTCGGTCCGCCGCTTCGTGCGGCGCGTCAAGCGATCCGTGGACAGGAAGCCCCGCGATGCGGACGTGGAGTTCCGGCTTGCGAGCCTGCCCGCGATCCCGTCCGAGACGGGCCTACGGCTGAGCTACAGGCGGACGCTGCGCCTGGTGACGGGAGCGCTGAACCAGATCGGCCACGGTCGCCTCGTGCGCGTCGACGTGAAGGTCACGCGAGCCGAAGATCACGACGGCGGAGCTGGCGAAGAAGTACCCCGTGGTCGTGACGGTCGATCGCCCGGCGTTCACGCTGCGCCTGTTCAAGCGGCTGAAGCTGGTGAAGAGCTACAAGATCGCCGTCGGCCAGGCGGGCCTCGAGACACCGGCGGGGATCTACCACGTGCAGAACAAGACCGTGAACCCGTCGTGGCACGTGCCGGACAGCGCCTGGGCCGGCGAGCCTCGCCGGGCAGGTGATTCCGCCGCGGGCCCGAGAACCCGATCAAGGCTCGCTGGATGGGGATCTTCGACGGCGCCGGCATCCACGGCACCAGCGACGTCGGCTCCCTGGGGACCGCCGCCTCGCACGGGTGCATCCGCATGGCGATTCCCGATGTCGAGCAGCTGTATGACCAGGTGCCTGTGCAGGCGCCTGTCTTTATTCAGTAGCGCCAGCCGCCTGCTCGGAGCGGCTCTGTGCGGACAGCCCGACAAAGCGCCTCGGATACGTACCGCCGGCGGGCCCATATCAGGGGCGATATCGCATGCGATATCACCGCGGATCGAGACCCTCTGGAGGCCACGGCGTCACGCTTCCGGCACCGTCCGGGCGGACCCCGATGTCGGCCACCGCCACCTCCTCCCAGCCCTCCTCCTCGAGGGAGGCCTGGCGAGGGCCGTGACGAAAACAGAGCAGGCCGATCCAGGTCTCACGGTCGCGGCCTCGAACCTTCTTTCTCAGCACCGCGTAGAAGGCGGTCGAGGCGTCGCTCGGGCCCTGCAGCGGATGCCAGGGGAGCTCGGGTGGCAGGCGGTCGGAGGACTCGCCCGCTTCGATCAGCTGCGCGTGCGTGGCAACCCGGCCGTCCTCGACGTTGATGAAGAACCCCGCCACAGCCGAAGATCCTAGTAACGCCACGGAGCCCGGCCCTTCGCCGGTCCTGTCGGGCGCCTGGCGGGAGCAGCTCGGCGCCTTCGACCGCTCGCTCAGGACCCGCGGGATGGCCGAGAAGACGCGTCGTGCCTACGGCCTCGACGTCGGGGAGCTGGCGGTCTGGGCCGACGGGGCCGGGGTGTCGCCCGATGGCGTCGGTCACCGCGTGCTGCGCCGGTACGCGGCTCATCTCGCCGCCGCCCGGCGCGAAGGCGGTCGGGCCCTTTCGCATCAGACCGTCGCGCGGAAGCTCGCGGCGATCCGGTCCTTCTACGGGCACATGGTCGAGCGCGGAGCCCTCGACCAGAACCCGGCCGACCTGGTTCCCTCGCCACGGCGCCCGCGGGGGCTGCCGCGGGCCATGCGCGCCGACGAGGTCGCGCGCCTGCTCGACCGGATTCCGGCCCGCACGCCGCTCGAGACCCGTGACCGCGCCTTGTTCGAGATCGCCTACTCGTGCGGCCTGCGCTGTGAGGAGCTCGTCAACCTCGACCTCGACTCGGTCGATTTCGACGCCGAGGAGCTGCGCGTGCTCGGCAAGGGCTCGAAGACCCGCCTCGTGCCGGTCGGTGAGCCGGCTCAGGCCGCGCTCGAGCGCTATCTCGCCACTGCCAGGCCCACTCTGCAGAGGGACCGAGCGGGAGCCCGCATTGTTCGTGTCGAAGACGGGCCGCCGGCTGTCCGCCTCGGACGTGCGCCGCCGCCTGCGGCTCTGGCTGCGGGCCGCCAGCCTCGCGGGCGGGATCTCGCCGCACGTCCTGCGACACTCTTTCGCCACCCACCTGCTCGAGGGCGGCGCGGACCTGCGCACGATCCAGGAGCTGCTGGGCCACGCCAGTTTGTCAACGACACAGCTCTACACTCGGGTAGAGTCGGGCCGGTTGCGACGTCAGTACGCAAGGAGCCACCCGCGGGCGTAGCTTTTACGAGCTTCGCCCTATTCATTTTTGGAGCCAGTAATGCGCCAGACCGACATGAAAGACGTTTGGTCTAGCTACAAGAAGACCGGCGACGAGAAGGCACGCGAGCAGCTGGTGCTCGCGTATTCGCCGCTCGTCAAGTTCGTAGCGGGCCGGATGTCGAGCGGCCTGCCCGCCCACATCGAGGAGTCCGACCTGATCTCCTATGGCCTCCTGGGCCTGATCGGGGCGATCGAGCGGTTCGATCCGCAGCGCGAGATCAAGTTCGAGACCTTTGCCGTCTCGCGGATCAAGGGCTCGATCATCGACGAGCTCCGCTCGCTCGACTGGGTCCCGCGCTCGGTGCGCGCGAAGGCGCGCGAGATCGAGTCGACCCAGACCAAGCTGGAGCACGAGCTCGGCCGGGTGCCGTCCGACCAGGAGGTCGCGGACGCCCTCGAGATGACGATCGACGACTTCCAGGAGAGCCTGCTCCAGATCTCGAACTCGACCGTGGTGGCGCTCGACGAGCTGTGGACCGTGTCCGACTCGAGCGGCGACCAGGTCTCGCTGCTCGACACGATGAAGGACCCGAACGCGGTCGACCCGGCGCGTGAGCTCGGCGTCAGCGAGCTGAAGGACCGCCTCGCAAACGCGATCTCGCGGCTGCCCGAACGCGAGAAGCTCGTGATCGCGCTCTACTACTACGAGAACCTGACTCTCCGAGAGATCGGCGAGGTGCTCGGCGTGACCGAATCCCGCGTCTCGCAGCTCCACACGAAGGCCGTCCTGCGGCTGAAGTCGCGGCTTCAGACCGAGGTCGAAGTCCCCGCAGACTGATTGAAACGCGGCCCGCGCTCAGGTAGGTTCCATCCATGGGGAGAGCTGCTCGCTTCGGCGCTGCGGCGGCAGTGATCGCGCTCCTGCTTTCGTTGGGAGGAGGTGCGGCCCATGGCGCCTTTCCGGGTCAGCGCGGGAAGATCGCCCTCACCGACGTCGACCGGGTTTCGCTGCCGACGGTCGGCAATGTGTTCACTGCATATGAAGGCGGCGGCCGCACCCGCCTGACCAACTTCACGCGCGCCGCCGACCCGGCCTGGTCGGCCGACGGCGCGCAGATCGCGTTTTCCGTCGAACCCACGCCGAACGGTCCACGGGAGATCTGGACGATGAGCGCCGACGGCACCAGACAGACACAGGTCACCTCAGGTGCGGACGCCGGGCATCCGGCCTGGTCCCCGGACGGCACCAGGATCGCCTTCGAGCGGCGGGATGGCGTGTCAAGCACGATCCATGTCATGCACGCGAACGGCTCCAACGTCAGCGAACTGCACAGCGGCCGGCACCCGTCGTGGTCTCCCGACGGCGCGCGGATCGCGTTCAGCGACGGGCCTGTCGATGAAGAGGCGGGTCTCGGGCCGCAGGACATCTGGACGATCGGTGCGAACGGCGCCGGGCCAGTCCAGATAACGGCGCACGATCGGGCGAACGACTCATACTTCTTCGAGCCCGACTGGTCCCCAGACGGCAGCCTCGTCGCTTTCGAGAACACGCATTGCCCGGATCCGGAGACATGCATCGGGGTGTTCGACTACGAGGTGCACACGATCGGCTCGACCGGGGCGGGGCGCAGGCTGATCACGCCGGCGGGAAGCGTGTTCGGCAACCCCGCGTGGGCGCCGGACGGCCGCGACATCCTGGTCGAGGCGCATGTGGCCGGCGGCGGAATCGGCGTCCCCCGCCGGGACGAGTTGTGGGAGGTCGACGGCGGTGGGTCCTTCCTGTACAAGGTCTTCAGCGACGCGGCCGAGCCGGGCTGGCAGCCGGTCGTCGGATTCGACGGCTATCCGCGGCCGCGCGGCGCCTCGCCGATCCGCCTCTCGCTGGTGCCGGCGTTCGCGGACTGCATCGATCCGAACACCCAGCACGGTGGTCCCATGGCATACGACTCCTGCGGACCGCCGGTCCAGAGATCGAGCCGGGTGACGGTCGGACAACGCTCGATCGGGAGCTTCTTCGCGAAGCCGCTCGCGGGCGATCCCGACACCACTGCCTGATGAAAGCGACATCGCCTACCGGTTAGACCTCACCGACGTGCGCCGCCAGAGCCCGCCGGGCCCCTACGAGGGCGAGCTGCGGCTCGAGTCATCGCTCCGGGCATCCGACGGGAGCAACGGGCCGTCGGGGACCGAGGACGCGACCGCGGTCGACGCCAGCCTGACGATCACCATTCCCTGTACTCCGAGCACGCCGTCCGGCTCGCGCTGCGAGCTGACCACGACCGCGAACACGCTCGTGCCGGGCACGACTCGGGAGGGTGCCCGGGCGGTCTGGGAGCTGGGACAGGTGAGCGTGTTCGACGGCGGAACGGACGGGGATGCGAACAGCACCGCCGACAACGAACTGCTGGCGGTGCAGGGCGTTTTCGTCCCGTGAGCTCAGGCTCGCAGGCGTTGTGCCACCTCGCGCAGGACCGCACACACGTGGTCCTGCTCGTAGCGGATCTGTCCGTGGGTGAAGCGGATCGGGGTCAGGCCTGCGGCGACGTGCGTTTGGTCGCGTAGCCGGTCGGTGGCCTGCTGGGCCGGGGTGCGGTGGTAGCGCAGGCTGTCGGTCTCGACGACCAGGCCGAGGTCAGGCCAGTTGAAGTCGACCTTGAAGGCGTTCACGTAGACGCCGGTCTCCGGTTTCGAGAGGCCCGCCCGCCGGGCGAGCGGAAGGAAGCGCCGCTCCAGCTCGGATTCGGTGAGGACGAACGTGCGGCGGTCGAGGATGGTCCGGAGCTTCCGAACGCCCGGGCGGGGCAGCACATAGTCGAGGGCCGCGCGGAGCCGGTCAGGGGTTATGAGGTCGTGCTTGTCCGCCTCGTTGATCGCGGCTTCGACCTCGTGCCGGGGTAGCCGCGCGGCAAGGTCGATCAGGGTGCATATCAGGCTGGTGACTGGGATGCCTTCGTGAACTCTGCACGCGTCCACAACGCCCAAGCAACGGTGTACCACGACTCCAGGCCGGCGGCGTCTCGTGAGGGGGACCGATACGTGAATGGGGCTTGGTGCGGGCTCGAGGATCCTCCAAAGTCCAGCCGCGCTGTCGTGGCTCAGCACTGCTCCGGGACCGCAGCTCAGGACGGCGGCCATCCAGCGCCCATGCCGGGGGAGAAGGGGCCGCCCGACCGCATAGACACCGAACGCGACCGGGTGTAGACGGCCGCGTGCCAGTCTGTGATTGATCGCATGCCGGGTGAAGCCGAGCTCGAGCAGTTGAGCTCGGCTCACCACGCCATGTTGGCTCTTCGCAAGGCTCCACGCCGCTTTGGCTGCCGAGTGGTCTATTTGACCGGCCACAACCGGCTAAATGGTCCAGCGGGCCCTGTTTCGCCCCCCTTCGGTGCGAAGGCGCCCCCTAGAATCCCTGGCCGGCAAGGACTACGAGGAGAGGAGGCAGCTGTATGGCGCACAAAGGCGCACAGCGCATCAGGAACATCGCGATCGTCGGACACAGGGGTTCCGGGAAGACGTCGCTGAACGAGGCGATCCTTTTCGAGGCCGGCGTGGTCAACCGGCTCGGCACCGTCGGGGACGGCACCACGGTCTCGGACTCGGAGCCCGACGAGCAGGAGCGCGAGATGTCGATCTCCGCCTCCCTGTCCTCCTTCGAGCACGACGATCGCAAGATCAACCTGATCGACACTCCCGGCGACCCGAGCTTCATCGCCGACTCGCTGGCGGCGCTCGGCGTATGCGAGAGCGCGGTGTTCGTGGTCAACGGCGTGATGGGCGTCGAGGTCTCCACCGACCGGCTGTGGCAGCGCGCGAAGGACCGCGAGCTCGCGCGGCTCGTGTTCGTGAACATGCTCGACCGTGAGCGCGCCGACTTCTTCCGCACGCTCGATTCCCTGAAGGACGCCTTCGGCCCGCACGTGGTCGCGACCGAGATCCCGATCGGCGCCGAGCACGAGCTGCGCGGCATCGTGGACCTGATCGACATGAAGGCCTTCGAGTACTCCGGCGCCGGCAAGGGCAACGCGACCGAGATCCCGATCCCGGACGAAGTCGCGGACCAGGCGCAGGAGTACCGCGAGAAGCTGATGGACGAGGTCGCCGAGAACTCGGACGACCTGATGGAGCGCTATCTCGAGGGCGACGAGATCTCGCACGACGAGATCGTCAACGCGCTCAAGGACGGCGTCACCGCCGGCACCATCTTTCCGGTGACCTGCGGCGTGGCGACCAAGAACCTCGGCACCGACCGGCTGCTGGACGCGCTCGTCAGCGACCTTCCGTCCCCGGCCAAGAAGGGCGCGGTGATCGGCGCGGGACGCGGAGGGCAACGACATCGAGATCGAGCCGGACGAGTCCGCCGACACGGTCGCGTACGTGTTCAAGACGCTCGCCGACCCCTTCGTCGGGCGCATCAACCTGATTCGCGTCTACTCCGGGCTCGTGAAGCACGACTCCCAGCTCACGAACGTGCGTGCCCGCCACAAGGAGCGGCTCGGCCAGCTGCTCGTGCCCCAGGGCAAGGAGATGGGGCACGCGGACGAGTTCGGTCCCGGCGACATCGGCGCTGTCGCGAAGCTGAAGGAGACGCACTCGGGTGACGTGCTCGCCACGAAGGACAGCGGCATCTCGTTCCCGCCGATCGGCCTGCCCGGAGCGGTGATGGCGTTCGCGATCGAGGCGAAGGCGAAGGGCGACGAGGAGAAGGTCGGGAGCGCCCTGCGCCGCCTCCAGGAGGAGGATCCGACCCTCGACTTCCATCGCGACCCCCAGACCGGCGAGCAGATCGTCGCGGGCCTTTCGCAGGTCCACGTCGAGGTGATCGTGGAGCGCATGAAGCGCCGCTTCGGCGCCGAGGTCACTCTGAAGCCACCGCGCGTCCCGTATCAGGAGACGATCAAGTCGAGCGCCAAGGCCCAGGGCCGCTACAAGAAGCAGACCGGTGGCCGCGGCCAGTTCGGGGACTGCCACATCGAGATCGAGCCGATGGAGCAGGGCGGCGGATTCGAGTTCGTCAACCAGATCAAGGGCGGCGTGATCCCGTCGGGCTTCATCCCCGCGGTCGAGAAGGGCATCCGCGAGGCGATGCAGGAGGGCGTGGTCGCCGGCTACCCGCTGCGCGACGTTCGCATCCGCCTCTACGACGGCTCCTACCACACGGTGGACTCCTCCGAGATGGCGTTCAAGATCGCCGGCTCGATGGCTTTCAAGAAGGCCGCCGAGCAGGCGCGGCCGACGCTGCTCGAGCCGATCATGCTGGTGCAGGTCACGGTGCCGGAGGACGCCGTCGGCGACGTGATCGGCGATCTCAACGGCCGCCGCGGCCGACCGCTCGGGATGGAGCCGAAGGGCACCATGACCGAGATCAAGGCCGAGGTGCCGATGGCCGAGATGCTGAACTACGCACCGGATCTGCGCTCGATCACCGGCGGGCGAGGCGAGTACACGATGGAATTCGCCCGCTACGAGGAAGTTCCGGCGCATCTGGCGGGGAAGGTGATCTCCGCCGCGAACCAGGAGGAGGAGCCGGCCGCGAAGGCCTGAAGCCTGCCTTTCAATTTACGTTTCAATTTGCTCTCAGGCCGCGCTTCGGGCAACGTACGGACGCTCGGATCCCTACAGTTATGTGCTGCAAATGAACAGGCTGCCGCAGATAGAGGAGCACAACGCGTGCGACGTATGCCATCGCACGATGCTCAAAGGGGAGTGGGCCGAGCCTTATCTGACGCCGTCTCGCGAGCGTCGGCTCGTATGCGAGCTCTGCGCGCCGCACGCGCAGCGCGAGGCGTGGATCCGCGAGTCGGCCGCCCCGAACGCACCCGCTCAGCCGCAGCGGCCGCCCGAGCGGCGTGGCCTTCTGCGGCGCTTCGGTCGCCGCCGCGAGACGGCGCCATCGTTCTCAGAGGCACCGCCGGTGGAGGCGGAGCCCGAGAACGGCCAGGGTCGTCGTGACGATCACGGGGACCCGAGCGGACCCGAGAACGTGCCCGGCGAGCCGGTGTTCACGCGACTGCGAAAGCAGGTCGCCGCCCCGCGCAAGCCTCGCCATGTGCGCGCCGTCCCGACCAATGCGCAGCTCAAGATCGACCGCGCGCTGGACCTCTTCAACCGCTCCGAGCATCCGCGCACGATCGCCGGCCTCGCGCGCACGCTCGGCGCGCCGCATGCGAGCGCGTTGACCTCGGAGGCCTCTGCCGCCGAGGTCGTGCTGACTGTTGCCTGGGAGCTCTCCTGGTACCAGTTCACGGTCGACCTGTCGGACCCGCGTGAGCCGGTACAGCTACGTGCTCAGGGCCAGGAGCTGCGCGAGCTCGGCGACGCGGCACGATCGTGGAATCTCGAAGCCGACGCCGAGGGCAGGCTGTCCCCGCCCACGTCGGATTCAGACGAAGAGAGCGTGCCGGTCCCAGCGGCTGCCACCTCCAAGTCGGGTGGCGAAGAGCTGCCTTAGCTCCTATCCTCGTCGGATGATCTATTGCGTGATACCCGAGCCGCTCGCGGGCGAGCTCCTCGAGAAGCTCTCGAAGTACTACCAGGATGACCCCAACGTCGAGGTGATCGTCGACCGGCGCAAGTCCGAACGTCGCGAGCGCGGCTCCACCGGCGGGGGCAAGCGCGAGCTCCGCGACCGCCGTCGCCGGCGCCCGGGCACGTTCCTCAGCACGACCGTTCCGTCCTGAGCCGCGCCGCGGCCGTGGCCGTCCTCTACGTGGACGGCGGCGCTCGCGGCAACCCCGGGCCGGCCGGCGTGGGCGCGGTGCTCGAAGACGACGCCGGCAACGAGCTCGCCCGTGCCAATGCGTACATCGGCGAGGCGACCAACAACGTGGCCGAATACCGGGCGCTGCTTCTGGGCCTCGAGCGCGCACGCGAGCTGGGCGTGCGAGACCTCGAGATCGTGAACGACTCCCAGCTCGTGGCGCGCCAGCTGACCGGCGAGTACCGCGTCAAGAACGAGGACCTCAAGCTCCTGCACGACCAGGCGCGGCGGGCCCTGCGCGAGTTCGAGCACTGGTCCGTCCGCTCCGTCCCGCGGGAGAAGAACGAGGTCGCCGACGCGCTCGTGAACGAGGCGATCGACGCGCGGGAGTCAACCACCGGCTAGCGCCTCGCCGCAGGTAGCGTCCGGCTTGGGGAGCGCCTGCCCTTACACTTGGAAAACGCGGCCGGTCGGCCGCGGGCTTACGCGAATGGCAGGAAACGACCCCACCGAAACCGGCGGCCTCTTCATCGGTCGCCGCCCCGGCACGGCTCCGCTGCGCTATCGCGGCACGCCTACGACCGGGGGCGGCACCCGCCGCCGCGCCGACGCAGTCCTCGCGGCCGGCATCCTGATGGTCGAGACCCTGCTGCTGACGACGCTTTGGGGACCGCAGCCGGCGGCCTGGCTGTGGATCGGCTCGCAGATCTTCCACGAGACCGACTCCGTGGGCCTCGGGATCCTGATCGCGTTCCTCGGGATGCTGTTCACGATCCTGGTTACGCTCAAAGCCGCGATGGCCCTCGACCGGACCTGGAAGCTCGTGCGCAGGGCGAGCGGCCACGAGCAGGAGAAGGGCGCGCTCGAGCGGATCTTCGTGATCAGCATGGTGATCGCCGGCATCGCGTTCTTCGTCTGGTTCCTCGTGATCCACGGACCGGGCTCGGATCTCTCTCCCACTCAGGGCTAGACGCTCCCGCGCCGACCGCCACGCTGATGGGACTGCTCGACTACTACCGGCAATTCGAGGACATGGACCAGTCCGAGGTGAACCGCGAGCTGCGCGCGCGGCGCGCGCGCGAGAAGGCCCTCGCAATGGAGCGCGTGCCGGTGCTCGACCTCTCGGGCACGGAGTGGCCCGAGTCCCCGCACGCCGACGTCGTCGGCGCGTCCGTCTACCAGGCGCGCGGGCGGCTGAACGGATACCCCGATCACTACGCGACCGGGGTCAGGCGCGTGCTGGCCGAGCGCCACTACATCCGCGGCGAGCAGATCGTGTTCGGGAACGGTGCCTCGGACCTGATCAAGACGGCCGCCTACCTGCTGCTCTCCGAGGGCACCGAGCTGGTCACCCCGTGGCCTTCGCACAGCCTGATTCCCTCGATCGCCGCGCGCGCGGGCGCGCACACGGTCGAGGTCGAGCTCGACGGCGGCGCCGCCAACCCGGAGGCGCTGCTGGCCGCCGTCACGGACCGCACGCGCGTAATGGTGCTGTGCAACCCGAACGACCCCACCGGGTCCTACCTGGACTCCGCCCGAGTCGCGGATCTCGCGTCGCGGCTGCCGGAGCACGTCCATCTCTTCCTCGATGAGGCCTACGTCCACTTCCAGGACGTGGAGGACGAGGACGCCTGCCTGCGGCTGGTCGAGCTCTTCCCGCGACTGCTCGTGTTCCGCACCTTCTCCAAGGCCTACGGGCTGTCCGGCCTGCGAGCCGGCTATGTGGTCGCGTCGCCGGCGGGGGCGTCGTTCGCCGCTTCGCTGGCGCCGATGCTCGGCGTCAACGCTCTGACCCAGGCGGCGGTGCTCCAGGCCCTGAAGATCGGCGACCGTGACCTGGCGCAGCCGGCGCGCGGTCGTGATCGAGCAGCGCGCGCGTCTGTATGAGGGCCTCGCGGCGCTGCCCGTCGAAGTCGTGCCGAGCCAGGCCAACTTCGTGTGGCTGCGCGCCGAGGAAGCCGGCGGCGCGGAGCTGGCCGCGCGGCTCGAGCAGGCGCGCGTGCGCGTGGCGCAGGGCGGCCCGCTCGGAGACGAGCGCTGGGTGCGCGCGGCGGTGCGCGACGAGTACGCGACCGATCGTCTGCTCTGGGCCCTGGGCGAGACCCTGGGCGAGCGGCGATCGGTGACGGCAGGCGCTCTTTGAGTGTCCTCACGCGCAAACGAATCCTCGCGGCTTCGCTTGGTGCTGGCGACCACGATCGCGGTAGCCGGATGCTCGAGCGACTCGAGCCAGCCCGGCGGCCAGAAAACGCTCGACCTGGAGATCGGGAATCTCGTGCCGCTCTCGGGCGTCGAGGAGCCGTTCGGCGCGACCGGTCAGAAGGCGACCGACCTGGCGGTGACCGAGATCCGTAACGCAATCAAGGAGACGAAGTCGGACCACACCGTCTCGATCGACCATCAGAACTACCGCTCGGAGCCCAAGCTGGCGCAGGACCTGGCGAGCAGGCTCATTCGAGGGGGCAAGAGCTGCCTCGTGGGACCCTGGAGCACGTCGTCCGTGATTCCCATCGGGACCGAGGTGGCCCCGCAGAAGAAGGTCGTCACGATCACCCCCGCGGCCGGAAACGATGCCCTCAGGACCCTTTCGATCGGCGGTTACGTGACTCGTACGATCCCGCCGGCGAGCCTTCAGGGAAAGGCGCTCGCGACCTTGATCGCGCGCGAGCTCGGCAGCCCCAAGAAGAAGAAGGTCAGCATCGGGGCGCTGCAGAACCTCTACGGCAACGACCTCGTCAAGAGTTTCACCGCGGCATGGCGGGAGCGCGGCGGCAAGGTCGCTGCGCGTGTGTTCTACGAGCAGAACCTGCCCGACTACAAGAAGCAGGCGCGCGAGCTCGTCGCCCCGAACCCGGACGCGTTCGTGTTCTTCGACTTTTTACAGACCTACACGCGGGTCGCGACAGAGCTGATCAAAACGAAGAAGTGGAAGGCGAGCCGGAGCTTTGCCAGCGACTCGCTGGCGATCAGCACGCTCGGGCAGAGCGGGGGCGTGACGGTAGAGGGTTTGCGCGGCGTCGCCCCGAGCGCGCCGAGGATCGGTCCCGCCGCAAAGGCTTTCGAGCGGCTCTGGCTCGCCGAGGGCGCTCCCCGGTACCAGCAACCCTTCGACACCCAGGCGTTCGACGCCACCGTGTTGTGCTACCTGTCCGCGGTCGCGGCGGGATCCACCAACGGTTCGAACATCAGAAAGTGGGTCCGAAGGGTGAGCTCGCCCCCTGGCACCAAATACAGCTGGCAGCAACTCCCGGCTGCGATCAAAGCGCTCGAGGCAGGCAAGGAGATCGACTACCAGGGCGCGTCCGGGCCGATCGACATCCAGCCGCTGGACCTCACCGAGCCCGGCGACCCGACTGCCGGGTTCTACGACGCCTATCGGTTCAAGGACGCCCGCCTGACGGTCTACGGGACGCTGTCGGTGCCACCGGGCAAGCGCCGCGTTCAGCCGATCCCGATCAAGTACATCACGCCGCGGGTACCAGGTGTCGGTCCGCCTGCCCAAGCCCAAGGTCGGCGCGACCGGCGCGACCGGCGCATCCGGTGCGTCGGGGGCGAACGGCAAGGGCACGAAGACGAAAAAGAAGAAAAGCTCGAAGAACAACTAGCGAGTCGCCAGCGACGCCGGGCGCGGTCCGGCTTCCTCGGGAGACATGCCCATCGCCTCCCGCAGCGCGGGCGCATAACGGAGGATCGTCGTGTCCTCTTCCGAGTTCAGCATCCTGTCGCGCTCTTTCGCCTTCGGTAGGTGCCGCCGACCACCTCTGAGGACGTCGGGACCGGCATTCTTGATCTCGCGCTCTTCCTGCGAGCGGGTCATGTAGTGGTTGATGCGCAGGAGCTCGACCGATACCGATTGCGTTATCGACCCACGGATCGGCTCCTTGTTCTCGGTCACGCCGCGCTGTCCGTCGACGTACCGAAAGTAGTGCGGGTCGCTGCCGAGGTCGGCCACCCGCATCGGCTGGATGATGCTCTTGATGATGCGGTTGCGGGGCCTGTCGAGCTCGCACCTGCGCACGTAGTGCTCGATCGCAAGGCCTGGCTGCCTGGTCAAGTGGCCGGACGTGCCGAACGTGATCTCGTTCACGCCCACGCCGGGAAACTCCTCGAAGCCGCGCAGCACCTCCGACACCTTTGCGCCGGTCGGCGAGAACAGGAACTCGTCGATGTCGAACAGCCCCAGCCAGTGGGTGTCGTGGCGGTGGCGCTCGAGCACGTCGCGGTAACCGGCCATCTGAGCGGGCTCGACCGGCCATTCCCGGTGCACCACCGTGCCGTCGGCGATGTAAGGGGCCAGCACCTCACGGTGGTGGTCGGTGCTGAAGTTGTTGTAGAGGAAGAAGCGCTCGAAGCCGACGAGCTTGTGGAACTCGATCCACTCGCGCAGGTAGTTGGCCTCGTTGTGGTAGATCACGAAGACCGACAGGTACGGCCCGCTCCTGTCCCCGTCGAGTGCCACGCTTCCTCAGTCTAGAACCGGCTGCTCCGGCGCAACCTCCCGTATCAGCCGTGTTTGGGCGAGAAACGGTGGACAGGGAGACGAATCGAAAGGCGGGGCGGACCCGCCGGTCATTTCTGGTCACCGCCACATCGGCCGCGTTGGGCGCCGCGGTCGCCGACCTCACGTGGCCGTTCGCCGGCTCCACTGCGGTTGCCGCTTCCGCTGCGGCCTCGGCGCAGCTCGCGGTCGGCAGCCCACCCCTGCATGACGCCGACTACTGGGCGTTCGCGGACTGGCTGCAGCCCGCCATGGATCAGATCTGGAGCGATGCCGAGACCGCCTACACGCACGACGCCCGGATCAACGCATCCGCACTCGTGACGCACGCGGTCGCCGCGCTGCGTGGGACATGAAGGCGCCTGCCGGCGGGACGAGCGCGCCCGGCAGCTCGCGCGCCGGCTCTGCGAGTCGCCGCCCTACAGGCCCACCCCCGCGGCAGGGCCGACCCGGCACGCGAACCCGCGCTCGGAGAGCCAGCGCCACGCACCCGGGTTCGTCAGCAACATCACGCACGCGGGCAGCGTCCAGCACATCACGGTCGATCCGAAGGTGGCGCGGGCCCTCTACTACGCGTGGCGCGCGCGCAAGGAGCTGGACCTGCCCCCCGCGACCGTCGCGCGGATCGTGCAGTGCGTGCGATCGGTCGCCTACGCGCCCTTCTTTCGCTATCCCAACATCCGGCTCAACCAGATCAACTTCGCCGCCGAGCTGCACGCCTGCGCGGCCAGCATGACCGGCGACTCGACGCTGCTGCGCCGCGACTACCGCAAGCAGCTCACGCGGTTCCTGAACGGGGCGAAGCGACCCGTGCGGCCGTGGCGGATCCCGAACCTCGGGCCCAGCTACAACTTCCACCGGAATCCGTTCCAGAGCTCACGGACCCGCCAGAACATCGAGTCGGCCGAGTACGCCAACATCGTGCTCGACGTCATCTACTACTACGAGCAGGCGCGGCGGGCGGGGATGGCGCCGATCTCGAAGCGCAACGCACGTACGCTGCGCGCCTTCGTGAGCCGCGCGCTGGCCGCCTACTGGACCCACAGCGGCTATCTCAACTGGGACACCGGCCTGTACCTCTACCGGTGGCACCTGTCGCGCTACTGGGCATGGTCCGGCCAGGGATTGCTGGCGATCGCCAGCTCGCAGAACTTCGTGAACGCCAATGAGCGGCGCTGGGCGAAGCACATCTTCGACCGCTCGCTGGCCCTGTACGTGCGCCATTGCGAGCGCTGGGAAGACGATCGCCGCGAGCCGGGCAGCAGCCTCTACGGGATCACGACCAAGTTCAGCGAGGGTCGCCACTTCGAGCTCGCCCGCTTCCAGGCGCTGGCCGCGGAGGCGGTGCTGCGCGGGCTGGGCGACCGCGAGTCGGAGGAGCCGCCGCCGCTCTACGCCTTCGATCCCCTGATCGGGCGCCTGACGGTCACGACGCCGACCTACAACACCGCGCTGGTGGCCGTCAGCAACGGAGCTTTTCCATACGGCGGCATCGAGCTCGCGCGCCTCTACGACTCGAGCCAGCGCGTCGTCTCGCATATCGGCGGCCGCGCGCCGGCGGGGTTCGGGCTGATCGTGCGCGCGCCCGACAGCGCGATCGTCGGGGCTTCTCAGCGCCCGCTGAAGAACCTGCGCCCCGGGCGGCGCCCGATCCGGCTGACGCAGTCTCCGCAAGGACCGGTGCGGACGGGGCGGCGGTATCCACCCCGGCCCTACGCCGGGCGCTTCACGGCGCTCGAGGCGGACGGCTTCGCGAAACAGGAAGGGATCCACTTCCATTCGCGCTACCGGTTCACGGCGCACGCGATCGAGATCCGGTGGAGAGTCACCCGCGACCGGACCGACGCGCTCTCGGCCGAGGCGATGCTCCCGAGCTGGGGTAAGTCGATCCTCAACGTCGTTCTGAAGAACGGGCAGCAGATGAAGCTGGGCAACCCGCCGGACCGCACGAAGGTCGACCTCGCCGCGGTGCGCTGGCTCTACATAGACGGGGGCGGCAGCGAAAGCGGGTACGTGGCGGTTCCGCGCGGCTACCCGCCGGGGGCCTTTGCGTACGTGCTGCGCGTGTCGAGCCAGAACTCCAACCCGCGGCCCGGGCCGAGCATCGCGGTGCGGCTCGCGCCACCTTCCCGGTGGTCGGAGCTCTCGTTCGGGATCGGGATCGCGCCGGCGGCCACGGCGGAGGAAGCGGCCGCGATCGCTCTGCGCCTGGGCGCCTAGCGCCGGGAGAGCAGGGCCAGGACCAGCGCGCCGACCGCACCCGCCAGCACCGCGGCCAGGAACCACGCCGTCAAGAGATAGGAGTTGACCGCATAGTCGGCGTGGGGAAGGGGGATCAGCACCAGCGGCGCGAAGGAGGCGAGGATCAATAGCCACGCCGGCCGCGAGTGCCTTCGGTAGGCGAGGACGCAGGCCGCCGCGATCAGGGCGAACGCGATCCAGACCGGCAGCCCGAGCCCGATGAACTCGGCGGTGTCGTTGCATCGGCGGGGCGCATCGGCGCAGGACTCTCCCTCGTTCTCGCCGGCGAGCAGGGCGCTCACGAATGTCCAGAGCAGCAGGCCCACCATGCCCAGCACCAGGAGTGTCGTGGTGAAAGCCCTGAGGAATGCCACTTCCTGTCGTGATGCCGCGTCCATCCCCGGGAATCAATCGGCCTCGTTTTCGGTCGCCTTGACATGTGACCGTTTGGTCACGTATCATCCGGGCCATGACCGACGACGACCGCGTGTTCAAGGCGCTCGCAGATCCAACGCGGCGCTTCCTCCTCGACCGGCTCTTCGCGCGTGACGGCCGCACGCTCACCGAGCTCGAGTCCGAGCTGGACATGACGCGCTTCGGCGTGATGAAGCACCTGCGCGTCCTCGAAGACGCGGGCCTCGTCGTCGCGCGCCGCGCGGGCCGGGAGAAGCTGCACTTCCTGAACCCGGTCCCGATCCGGCTGATCCACGACCGGTGGATCGACAAGTACACGGAGCGCCAGGTATCGGCGCTCGCGGACCTCAAGACCGAACTGGAGGAAACTGCATGACAACCATGACCGAAACGAACGTGACCACTCAGATCTACCAGGTGTTCATCAAGGCCACCCCCGAGGCGATCTGGGATGCGATCACGACGCCAGAATGGACGGAGAGGTACGGGTACCCGGGCCACTCCGAATACGACCTGCGCCCGGGCGGCGCGTACCAGGTGTTCGGGAGCGAGGAGATGAAGGCGGCGGGCGCGCCCGACGTGATCATCGACGGAGAGATCGTGGAGGCCGATCCTCCGCACAGGCTCGTCCAGACCTGGCGCGTCCTGTGGGATCAGGAGGTCACGGCCGAAGGGTTCACGCGGGTGACATGGGAGACCCTGGCGTCCGACGGCGGCACCACGAAGTTGACCGTGACCCACGAGCTCGAGGGCGCCCCGAAGACCGCGGACCTGGTCGCCGGCAAGGACCCCGCTGCCGGCGGTGGCTGGAGCTTCATCCTCAGCGACCTGAAGACGCTGCTCGAGACGGGCAAGTCGCTCGGCTTCTGAGTGACGCCCTACCGCGAAGGCCCTGCCTTGGCGCAGGGCCTCCGTGCGGCTAGGAGGTCAAGAGTCGGCGAGAGCGTCTTGCTCCGCCAGCCCCACGGCTTTGAGGGCTTCCTCCACGCTCGCGAAGCAGCTCGGACTTTCCTAGCAAGACCCTCACGCCGACTCCTGACCTCGGGATACTGCGCGGGCCATGCCTGCAGCAGAACGTGGATCTCGATTCGGGAATTCCCGTGGGAGCCGTTCGAGGACGGACAACCCGGCGATCGACTGGGATGATGAGGCGATCCGGGAGATGACCGAACGGTTCTGGTCGCCCAGATCGAGCTGAGATATTCCTGGGCGCTCCAGCTCCCACGTCTTCCAGTGCAGGGCGGCCGTGATCCACGCGTTTCGCGAGTGGTTGGAGCCATTCAGTGAGTTCTACAGCGCGCCGCGGGGCTTCATCGAGGTGGAGATCTGCTGCTCAGTCCCGAACCGAGTGGGACATCGGATGCACCACGGAATCCGGATCGAGGACGAGTCCACCTGGATCTATGAAGTCCGGGTGGCCAAATCGCAGTACTCGTAGTCGCGTCTCGATGAGGCCCTCGACGTTCGCCGGGCTGTCGGACAGTTCGGTACCCGCGAGCAGTACCCGCAGCGCTACTGGCTTGAAGCATCACCTTCTAATGCGGAAACCCCCATCGTCAGTGGGGGCTTTGTGGAAGCGGATGATGGGACTCGAACCCACGACCTTCTGCATGGCAAGCAGACGCTCTAGCCAACTGAGCTACATCCGCGTGAGCGCCTGAGTATAGCCCCGGCCGCTCGCCGGTAGAGAGGCTCAGATCTCCGCCTGCGGCGGATAGTTTCCCGCTTGAACATGAGCGGCAAAGCGACCGGGAAACAGCTGGTGATCGCCTCGGTCGCGGCGATCTTCATCGTGGTGGTGCTGATCGCGGTCACCCGGTCCAGCGGGGATGGAAAGGGGCTCGGGGGCGGCGCCGGAGGCCGCCGCGCTCTTCGCCGGCATCCCGCAGGACGGCAAGCTCCTCGGCCGCCGGACGTGCGGATGTGACCATGTCCGAGTTCGCCGACCTCCAATGTCCGTTCTGCGCCCGGTACGCGCACGCTGCGCTGCCCGAGCTGGTCCGGCGCTACGTGCGTCCGGGTCACGTCCGGATGGAGCTGAACCTCGTGAGGGCCCTGGGACCGGATTCCGATCCGGCCGCGCGCGCCGCGGCAGCGGCGGCTCTGCAGGACAAGATGTGGGAGTTCTCGGAGGTCTTCTATGCCAACCAGGGCGCCGAGAACTCCGGATACGTCGACGAGGCGTTCATCCGAGACGTCGCTCGGGCAGTGCCCGGCCTGGACGCCGACCGCCTGATGCGCGACCTCGACGCGCCGCCGGTGGAGCGCGAGATCGCCGCCAACGAGAACCGGGCGAGGCGGCTCCAGGTCAATTCGACGCCGACCTTCTTCGTCGCTCGCCACGGCGGGCCGACGCGGCGGCTGACGTACACGTCACTCGACGCGGACGGGTTCGCCCCGGCGCTCGAACGCCTGACCGGACGATGAGCCCGCGCCATGGAGCGATGGGGCGAACGCTAACCTTGAGCCGCCTCGGCGACGTGGCGGAGTGGCTTACGCGGGGGCCTGCAAAGCCCTTTACACCGGTTCGATTCCGGTCGTCGCCTCTAGCGGTGACAGCGCGTGCCACCCGGGCTGGTAGGGTCGCCTGGTCCCTGGTCCTCCGGAGGGTTGCATGCCTAGACGTGGCTCGCACCGTATTCGCCGTCGCCTTCGCGCTGCTCGCGCAGGCGTTCGTACTCGGCGCCGTCTCCGATGCGTCGGCGCTGTCCGCCCATCAAGATCGCGGTCGAGGCGCCTTTGACCGGCTCCCAGTCCTCCACCGGCCTCGACATGCTGCGCGGCGTGCAGCTCGCCGTCCGGGAGGTGAACGCCGGCAAGAGGGTGCTTGGGCGGCGGGTCCAGATCGTCAAGGCCGACGACAAGGGCGACCGCGCGAACGCGAAGCGGGCCGCACGACGCGCGATCAAGAAGAACGTCGCCGCGGTGATCGGCCCGTACAACTCCTCGGTGGGGATCGTCAACCTCCCCATCTACCTGAGGAACCGGGTCGTGCCGGTGCACCTCACCTCCACCGACGACACCAAGGGCGAGGGCATCACGATCCAGCCGAAGAACAGCCAGATCGCGCCTGTCGAGGAGGCCTATGTGCGCTCCGCAGGCGCCAGGAAGGTCGCGATGCTGGTCGACGACACCCCCAACGGCGCGTTCACCGTGGGCATGGCCGATCGCCTCCAGCAGCGCCTGGCGGCGGACGGCATCGCGGTGTCCCGCATCTCGATCAAGGAGCTGGCCGACAAGGTGCCGGCCGGTTACTACGGTGCCCAGGTCGCGGAGGCGCTCGCCGCGCAGCCGGATCTGCTCTACGTCAGCACCTATTTCCCCGAGGGTGCCGAGATCGCCAAGGCGCTTGCCGCGGCCGGGACCGCGCCCAGGTGCCTGATGGGCCTGGCCAACGTCGATCCGGGGTTCCTCTCGGCCGGTCTCGCGCCGAGCCGGCGCTGCGTCTTCAGCGGCGTGCCGGCCGCGCCTCAACTGCCCTCGGCGACAAGCTTCGTGCGCCGATACCGCAAGACCTTCAAGCGGGAGCCGGGGGTGTGGGGCGTTTTCACCTACGACTCCGCCAGGATCCTCTTCCGGGCGATCGCGCAGGCCCGTGGTACCGGCTTCGCACGCGTGCTGAACCGGCTGAAGCACACGAAGGGATTCCGCGGGCAGACGGGCACGACCACGATCGACCCGGCTACCGGCTACCGGACGAAGCTCCCCTTCCTGAACATCCTGAGCGTGGACAGCGCGAATCACTTCGTGATCGCGCCATAGCCGGGACGGGATCGGACCCCCGGAACGAAGCAGGCCCCCAATTCCGGGGGCCCGCCGCGCTGCGAAAGAACGTGCCACCGGGAATCGAAGCTGTCGCCCGGCCCGTCGGTTCTCTCGCGTATCTGTATCGGAGATACAGCCGCTTGTCTTAACGCCTCTCCAAGCCGAGTGTTGCAGGCTGCAGTTTGAGTTTCGGTTAAGTTTGGCGGCGCGCTGACGGCGCTCCGGCAAGACGCAAGCGAGGAGGCGAGCATGAAGTACGTGATTACCGGGGGATCCGGGTACATCGGTGGCCGGCTGATCGACCTGCTCACCCAGCGCGAGGACACCGAGGTCGTGATCCTCGACCTGCGCCCGCCCGCCGTGCCGCGCCCGCGCACCCGCTTCGTCCGCATGGATGTCCGCGACCCTGGCATCCGCACGCTGCTGGAGACCGAGCGGCCCGACGCGCTCGTGCACCTGGCCTTCGTGCTGAACCCGATCCGCGACGAGTACAAGATGTACGACATCGACGTGAACGGGACGCAGAACGTCCTCGACGCGGCCGCCGCGGCCGGCGTTCAGCAATTGCTGGTCGCCTCGAGCACGACCGCCTACGGCGCCTTTCCGGACAACCCCGTGCCGCTCACCGAGGAGCATCCGGTGCGCGGGCGTGCCCGGCTATGAGTACGCGCGCGACAAGACCGAGATCGACCGCCTCTGCCAGCTGTGGGCCGCCCAGCACCCGGAGCGCCTGATGACGATCGTCCGGCCCACGATCGTGTTCGGCCCGAACGTCGACAACTACCTCGTCCGGTCGTGGTCGAACAGCCCCTTCTTCCCGCTGCTCGACGGCCGGGACCCGGACTGGCAGTTCGTGCACGAGGACGACGTGGTGGAGGCGATCTCGCGCCTGCTGATGGAGAAGCGGCCCGGGATCTTCAACCTCACCGCCGACGGCACGATCAAGCTCTCCGAGGCTGCCCGCCTCGCCGGCCTGAAGACCCGGTCCCTCTCGACCCGCCTGTACCGCCGGATCACCAAGACAGCCTGGGCGCTGCACCTGCCCAACGTCGAGGCGCCGCCCGGCTCGATCGACTTCATGCTGTATCCCTGGATCGCCTCGAACGAGAAGATCAAGGCCGAGCTCGACTGGACTCCCCGTTACACGAGCCGCGAGACGTTCGAGATCACGATGCGCGCGAAGGGCATCCTCGCGGACGCTGCTGAGACGACGCCGGTCCCGTCGCCACCCTCGGTGCCGGTCGCCTGAGCCCTCGCTGAGCGGCGCCGGAACGAGTAACGGCCACCTTGGGGGTGGCCGTTCTCGATGTCGTTTCCGTCCGGGGGAGGAGGATTCGCAAGGGGGAATGTAGGAGCCGAACCTTAGGGTTGGCTTAGAGATGCGCGAAGCGCGCGTTAACCGCCGAGCTCGGGGCCGGTGCTGGTAATCGGCGCTTTCGGACTGCGGAGCGTAGAATCGGCCTCTCCCGGGCGCATAGCTCAGTTGGGAGAGCGCCAGCTCGACAAGCTGGAGGTCACTGGTTCGAGCCCAGTTGCGCCCATCACCCGCCTTTACAGCTACCTCAGCCGACCGACCCGCCTGAACGCACAAGCGCCACTGGCCGAGTTGGACGTTTCGAGATTCCCGAGGCAGGGAACCTTTGACACTGCGTGAACCAGACGCAGAAGGATTCCCCCCGATTCTCGTCCTAACCACGGAGTAAGTTCCAGCCCATGCCCCGTATGCTCTCCCAGCCTTATGCGGAACGCGACGTGCAGGACGTCGAGTCCTACGTGCGCGAGACCGTCGGGCACATCTCCCCATATATCGCGTCGGACGAGCGTGAGCAGCTGGTCGCGCGAGGCATCTTCCTCGTGAGGCGGATTGCTCAGGCTCTGCCGCCCGGACACTCGCTCGAGGCGCTGCTGCACGAGCGGCTCGGCAACTCGCTGGCGGTCTACCGGTGGCGCGGCGCACGGCAGCACGCCGAGCACGCACAGCTGGTGCCCACGCAGGCCGCTTAGGCGCGCGCGCTCCCTTCACCTCACCGCAGCGAGCTTTCGCCGTTGCCAGGTTTCGGCATGCGCGCATCCAGGTAGGACCCTTCCTGGATGGTCCAGGGAAGGCGGATCGCAGCAGTCTTGGCAATCACGGTCGTCGCGACGATCGCGGAAGCCGCGAGCGCGCCTGCGCTGAGCGTGCCGGCCGTCACCACTCCGACGGTCACCACGCCGACCGTGACGGTGCCGCCGGTCAGCACGCCCGTCGTCACCACACCGAGCGTGACCGTGCCGTCCGCGACCGCGCCGAAGGCCACGACCCCGTCGGTCTCCACGCCCTCTGGGGGCGGAGCGCCCCAGGTGTCGCCGCCCAAGGTCACGCCTCCGAAGGCGAGCGTCCCGACGGTCACGGCGCCGAAGGTCAACACCCCAAGGGCACGCCCAACTCGCCGGCCCCGAAGAGCGTCGTGCCGAATCTCGGCGGCGGCGGTGGTGGGGGAGGCGGCGGCGGACCTGTCGGCGGGATCGTCAACGGCGTGCGCCAATCGCTTCCGTCGGGATCGTCCGGCGGGCTCGGCGGTGGCTCTACAGGCGGACCGGCCGGGAAGGTCACGAGTGGCGTCGCGGGTGGCGGGTACTCCGCTCCCGGCGCCGGTAATCAGGCAGTCGCGCCGATTCTCGGCGGGCACCCCCGGAGGCCCGGGCGGTGGCGGTTTCGCCGGGCCGGGCGGTTACTCGGGCTTTGCCGGTCCAGGCGGGTTCGCCGGCGGCCCCGGCTCGCCCGTGTTCGCGCTCGGCATCCCGCGGATCGCGAGCGGCACCGGCGGCGTGACCGCGTTCGCGGCGGCGGTCGGCTCGCTCGCCGGTTGCTTCTATGCGCTTTCCCCGTTCGAGCAGCAGGTGCTGACCGTGCGGACCGGCATCGACGGGCGCCAGCCGCTCACACGTCCGCAGGTCGCCGCCCTCCTGGGCACTACGCCGGCGGCGGTCGGCCAGACCGAGCGGGGCGCGCTCGGCCAGCTGCGTGCGGCGGCCGGCAGCGACGGGTGCATGCCTGTCGGGTCCGGCGCTCCGGCAAACGCGCTCACCGCATTCATCGGCGGCCCATTCGGCCCGGTCGGATTCGTGACCCCCGGCGTCCCGCCGGTCTCGCGCTCCGAGCCCGGGTCGGGCGGGGTGAGCCTCGCCAGCACCTCTTTCGCCCAGCGGCTCGCGAGCCTGCCCGACGGCCCGGAGCAGGCCTCGCTCTCGGTGCTCATGATCATTGCCGTGATGCTCTCGGGCGCGCTCGCGGCGCTCTTGCTCGAGGCTCGCCGCCAGGTTCACTGATCCGCCGGCGCTGACCCACCGGTCGGCCCCGGGAGCACGGGTACGGCATGCCGTAACCTGATGTGAGATGGCTGGACGGGTCTGCCAGAACTGCGGCACGGAGAATCCGGAGCAGGCCCGGTTCTGCATGTCGTGCGGGAACGTGCTGGAGAACGCCTGCCCGTCGTGCAGCACGGTCAACCCGGCGGAGGCGAAGTTCTGCATGTCGTGCGGAACCGCGCTCGCCGGTGATGCACCACCGGCGCCCAGCTCCCGCGCCCAGCCCGTCCTCGATCGAGCTGCCACCCGAGGAGCGGCGCCAGGTGACGGTGCTGTTCGCGGACCTCTCCGGCTACACGGCGGTCGCCGAGCGCATGGACCCGGAAGCGGTCAAGAGCCTCGTCGACCGCGCCTGCGCCGGCTCGGGGAGGAGGTCGACCGCTACGGCGGCACCGTCGACAAGTACATCGGCGACAACGTGATGGCCGTCTTCGGCGCCCCGGTCGCCCACGAGGACGACGCCGAGCGCGCCGTGCGCGCGGCGCTCGGCATGCAGGACGCGATGGGCGAGATCAACGAGCGGCTCGGCGCGGACCACGGCGTCAACTTCGCGCTGCGCGTCGGCGTCAACACGGGCGAGGTGGTGGCCGGCGCGGTCGGCGACGGCTACACCGTGATCGGCGACACCGTCAACGTCGCCGCGCGCCTTCAGGCGCGCCGCCCAGCCCGGGCAGCGTCACGGTCGGCGAGCGCACCTACCGCGCGACCCGCGAGGCGATCGAGTACCGCGAGCTGGAGCCGCTGACGCTGAAGGGCAAGGCCGAGCCGGTGCCGGCCTGGGAGGCGGTCGGCGTGCTCGCCGCACAGCCGGTCCGCCGCGTCGCGCGCGCGGCGAGACCCCGCTCGTCGGCCGCGACGACAAGCTGGAGCTGCTGCGAGTCGCTCTACGAGCGGGTCGACGCGCGAGCGCCGCCCGCACCTGGTGACGGTGATCGGGCAGGCCGGCGTCGGCAAGTCGCGCCTGCTGCTCGAGCTCGAACGCGGCTGTGCGAGCGCCACCCGCCGCCCGACCTTCCGCGAGGGCCGCTGCCTCCCGTACGGCTCGGGAATCGTCTACTGGGCGCTCGGCGAGGTGATCCGCGCCGAGGCCGGGATCGTGGACGGCGACAGCGGCGACGTGGCCTGGGACAAGCTGCTCACGGCCGATCGACGCGCTCATGGTGTACTCGGGCAACGAGCAGTCGGAGCCGGCGGAGCGCCAGGCGGCGATGATCGGCCGGCTGCTCGGCATCGAGGCGCCGGTCGAGCTGTCCCAGACTCGACGGCGACGACCCGCAGCGCATGCGCGAGAGCTTCTTCTCGGCCGTGCGCTCGGTGATCGAGGCGATGGCCCGGCGCGAACCCGCTGGTCCTGGCGTTCGAGGACATCCACTGGGCCGACCACGGAATGCTGGACCTGATCGAGTACCTCGCCCAGTGGGTGCGCGGGCCGCTGATGCTGCTCTGCCTGGCGCGTGACGAGCTGCTCGAGCGCCGCAGCGGGCTGGGGTGGAGGCCGGCGCGACGCGACCTCGATCCTGCTCGACCCGCTCACCGTGAGCGAGACGCGCGAGCTCGTCAGCGCGCTGCTGCCCGCGGGCGCCTCCGACGACGGCGCCGTCAAGGCGATCGCCGAGCGCGCGGGCGGCAACCCGTTCTTCGCCGAGGAGATGGCGCGGCGGCTCGCGGACGAGCGAGCGGCGGCGGAGGGATGGTCGAGCTTCCGGACACCGTCCAGGCGCTGCTCGCGGCCCGGCTCGACTCGCTCGAGCCGCTCGAGCGGCGGCTGGTCCAGCACGCGGCGGTCGTCGGCCGCACGTTCTGGGAGGGCTCGCTCGCGAGTCGCGCGTGCCCGACGAGCGCAGAGCTCCGGCAGGCGCTGCCGCGCCTCCAGGAGAAGGACATCATCGTGCCCGACGCCGGCGATGCGGCTCGCGGGCGAGCGCGAGTACGCGTTCAAGCACGTGCTGATCCGCGACGTCGCCTACGGGATGCTGCCGAAGAGCGTCCGCTGCCGGAAGCACTTCGAGATCGGCCAGTTCATCGAGGAGCGCGCGGGCGAGCGCACCGACGAGGTCGTGCCGCTGCTCGCCGAGCACTACGGCCGCGCCGCGACGCTCGGCGACGAGGCGGGCCTCGACCACGGCGAGATCGAGCCGATCCACGACGAAGGCGCTGCACTTCCTCGAGGCGGCGGGCGACGCCGCCGCCGCGCTCTACTCGAACCCCGAGGCCTTCGACCACTACGAGGCGGCGCGCCGGATCGAGTGCCAGCACGACCCGGCCACGATCGCGCGCGTGATCGAGAAGCAGGGCGACGTCGCGTTCCGCATGGGCCGCGTGGACGCCGCGGTCGAGGTCTGGGAGGAGTGCCTCGAGTACCACCGCCGCCAGGAGGACCTGAACGCGCGTCGCCGACCTGCACCGCAAGATCGGCGCCGGCCTCTGGCACAAGGGCGAGCGCAAGCAGGCGATCGAGCGCTACCAGAAGGGCATCAACCTGCTGAAGGACGGCCCGCCGTGCCTCGAGCTGGTGCGCCTCTACGAGGAGGCGGCCTCGCTCTACATGCACGCGGGCGACAACATGCTCGCGATCTACGCCTCCGAGAAGGCGCTGCGGCTCGCCGAGCGGCTCGGGGAGACGCGCGCCGCGAGCCGCGCGCACGGCATCTTCGGGCGCGTGTTCGGGCGCATCGGCGACACCGCCAAGGCGCGCGAGAACCTCGAGCGCTCGGTCGAGCTCGGCGCGCGACTCCGACGAGGGCGAGACGATCCGCGCGCTGCTGACGCTCGGCCATCACCTCGAGGTCTCCGAGGCCGACTACGGCGGCGCCGAGCCAGGCCTACGGCGAGGCGCTCGCGCTGGCGCAGCAGATCGGCGACCTGCCGGCCCAGGTCGAGCTTCAGTCGTCGCTCGCGCAGGTCGCCGTCTACCGGGCCGACTGGGACGCAGGTCGCGCGCGCCGCCGAGGCGAGCGCCGACCTGGCCGAGCGCGAGGGCCTGGTCGGCAAGCTCTGCTTCCCGTACGTGCTGCGCGGCGTGCTCGCCTGGCGCGAGGGCGACTGGGACGACGCCGAGGCGCTGGTGCCGGCGCGCCCACGAGCTGGCCGACCAGGTCGGCTGGTCGGAGGTCGCGTTCGCGGCGCTCTACTGGCTCGGCCGCACGCTCCGCGACCGCGGCGACCACGCGCGCCGCCGTGACCGAGCTCGACCGGGCGCTCGACGTCTGCGAGCGGGCGGGCCTGATCGCGCAGTCGATCGAGGCGATGTCGGCGCGGGCGATCACGCTCGCGATCGCCGGCAGGGTCGAGCAGGCGCGCGAGGCCGCCGAGGAGGCCGGCCACCTGGCCGAGCGCCTCCACTACCCGGTGGGCCAGGCCGCCGCGCTCGAGGCGCTGGCCACGACCGCCGAGAACGTCGAGGAGTGCCGAGCCAGACCGCGCGAGGCGCGCGAGCTGTGGCACGGGCTCGGCCGCCCGCTCGACGCCGCGATCTGCGACCTGCTGCTGGGCCACCATCCTCGCGCACGCCGAGGAGCCCGACGCGGACGAGCTGCTCGAGAAGCGCGGCGTCCGAGTTCGAGCGGCTCGGGGTCGACTCACCTCGCCCGCGTGGGCGCGCGCCGCTCGTCTAGTCCGCGATGCCGCTCCTCGAGCGCCCCGACGGAGTCGAGCTCGCCTGGGAGGAGCGCGGCGAGGGACCGCTCGTCGTGCTCGCGAACCAGTTCTTCGGCCGGCCGGAGACGTTCGATGCGCCTGATCGACGACCTCGACGCGCGACCACCGGGTTGTCACCTACGACCCGCGCGGCATCGGCGAGTCGACGCGCCGCGGGCCCTACGACATCGAGACCGACGCCGACGATCTGGCGGCCGCTGCTCGAGCTCCAGGGCGAGCCGGCTGTCGCTGATCGCGTTGGCCGACGGCTGCAACCGTGCCGTGCGGGTGGCCGCCGGCGGCCCGACTCGTGAGCGCGATCGTGAGCCCGGCCGGCAACCCGGTCGGGCGCGCGGCGGTCCAGGGCACGGACGCGCTCGTCGCCTCGCGGCTCGGTGCTGGAGGCGCTGGTCGGCATGATGAGCACCGACTACCGCGGCGCGCTCCGCACGATGTTCGCGACCGCCAACCCGGACTGGGACGACGCAGAGCGTCGCGACCGGGTGGCGGCCGACCGTCGAGGTGCTGCCGCAGGAGGCCGCGCGTCCGCGCGCATGAAGAACTGGATCGACGACGAGGTGACCGAGGAGGCGCGCGCGGTCGGTGACCGCCTCTGGATGCTCGAGGACGGCACCAACCCTGGTTCCCGATCGAGGTCGCGCGGCAGACGCACGAGATCCTGCCGGAGGCGCACGTGCTCGAGGTCGAAGACGGGCGCGGTCTCGCGGCCGGACATCACGGCCGGCGTCATCCGCAGCCTGACCTCCGGCGCCGCCGCGTCGGCTCACAGGGCGGCGAGCAGGCGCTCGAGGTCGTCCTCGGAGTTCCAGGCGCCGACCGACGCGCGCAGCCACGGCCGGCCCGGGATCGCGCGCACGATCACACCGTCGCGCGGCGAGGCGGTCGACCTGCTCCGCAGGCGTCTCGAGCCGGTACGCCAGGTCACGAGCGGCGTCGGCCCGCGGAGGGCGACGCGAGCAGCTCGCCGAGCTCGCGGCGCAGACGCTGCGGCGCCGCCGCCGGCTCGCTCGAAGACCGCGTCCCAGCCGCCTCCTCGAGCACGTCCAGCGCAGCCAGGCCGGCGGCCAGGCCGGGCCGAGGGCGAGCCGGTGTCGAAGCAGCGGGCGCCCGCCCGCGGCTCGAGCGCGAGCGGGTCGCTCGCCTCGCGAACCGTTCCATAGCCGGGCCGCGGCATCCCGAGCCGCTCGATCCACTCGCGTGCGCACGAACAGGACGCCGGTGCCGTCGGGGCCGCAGAGCCACTTCTGCCCGGCCGCCGCATAGAAGTCGCAGCCGAGCGCACGGACGTCGACCGGCACGGCGCCCAGGCCCTGGGCGCCGTCGAGCAGCAGCGGGATGCCGGTCTCGCGCAGCGACTCGACGGCCGCGCGCCGGCCGGTCATCCAGGAGACGTGGGAGACGGCGATCAGCCTGGTGCGGTCGCCGACCGCCTCGGCGACCTGGTCGAACGGCGCGACGCGGACCGCGACACCGGTCCTGCGCCGGAGCGCGGCCAGCGGCGCCAGCAGGCCCGGGTGCTCCTCGTCGCGTGGTCAGCACCTCGTCGCCCGGGCCCGAGCCTGAGGCCCGCAAGCACGAGGTTGATCGCATCGGTCGCGGACCGCGTCAGCGCCACCTCGTCGGGGGAGGCGCCCATCAGCGCCGCGAGCCGGCTGCGCGTGGTCTCGCAAAGCGCGTCGAGCCCGTCCCAGTGGACCCGGCCGCTGCGTCCCTCGCGGAGCTCGTGCTCGAAGCGCGCGCGTGCGGCCTCGACCGCCCGGGCCGGGAGCGGGCCGTCGGTGCCCGCGTTCAGATAGGCGCGCGACGCCAGCACGGGAAACTCGGCTCGGAAGCGCTCGAAGTCCAGGCGCGCGATCGTAACCCAGGAACGAGAACGGGCCGCGCCCATGGGCGCGGCCCGTTTCTCATGCTTCGATCGGCTTCTTGCGTCTAGCCGCAGACGGGCCAGGCTGAGCCGCCCGTGCGCTGCAGCAGAATCGCGGCGCGACGGTCCTGCTCGTGCTCGGGAGCGGCGGCGGGATCACCCTGCCGCCCACGGAAGCCCAGGTCCCGTAGGTGAACTGGTACTTGCCGCGGAACGCTCCTCCGCCGCCGATCGCACGGGGATTCCCGTGCGACTCGCAGGCGGCGATCCGGTCCAGCACGCCTCGCACCGAGGCGGTGGCGCGGATGTGGCTCCGCACCCGCGCGGATCCGCTTGCGCAGCTGCCGAGTCGCCTTCAGGAGCTTGCGGTCCGGCCACTGCGCCTTCTTCGCGCTGAGGTCGCGGACAAGCTTCGGCTGACGGCGCCCCTCGCGCTTGGCGATCAGGCGGTTCAGTCGGTTGCGAAGCCTTACGTAGCGCTTCACGAGTCGTTGGTGCTTTTTCTGTTCGTCTGCATTTGCCGTTTCATCGATCGGTACAGCCCCGATGGGCTGATGAGTGTCAGTCACAGCGCCTCGAGCCGTTCCTGGGCTCTGGGCGCTGCTCGGCTCCATGGCCGAAATCGCAACTGCTGGTGCCGCTGCTGCGATGCCGACGCTGATTACGGCAATCAGGGGGGCCTTCAAAGGTCCTCCTCATGTCGTTGGTCAGTGGTCGGCCTCTCTCCCTCGCGCAGCGTTCGCCAGTCAGGCACCTCCTTCGTGCGACAGTCCGATGGACATCCAGCACGGAGCGCGGTTCGTTACCGCGCACGTCTGCCCAAAGGCGTTGCCGCGTCGTTTCCGTTCGAAGCCCCGCGGGCCGGCAAACACGAGTCGTTCGCCCTGTCGGCCGGGGGTGTTGGGGTCGCGGGGACTTGACGTCGCCGATCGCGTACCCCTCTGACCGATTGGTCAATCAACGAAGCTAGCAGCGACCGGTTGACTATGCGTCAATAAGTGACCGAAGTCACACAACGGGCTGGTCGCCGGCGGCTTCGCTGCGACTCGGTGACGGGCCCCTCGGCGGGGCCCGAACAAAACCGGCACTGAAGAGGGTGCTTCATCGCGGCTGCGTGACGGGATGGTCAACTCATAGCCGCGGAGGCCCTGATGCGTATTGCAACCACTCGGATTTACAAGGGATATCCCGCTAAATCCGAGTGGCCTTTGGCTTCGTGGGTACAGGTCGACCGACCTAATCGGCCGTCTTGGTTAAGCTCGCATCTTGGCCATGCGGAGCCCGGCCGCTCACGCGGGCTCCCGCTCAGGCACGCGTTAGCATCAGCGCCCAATGAAGGTCGTGCTTCCAGACGGGGCGGCGCTCGAGCTGCCGGACGGCGCCACCGGGCGTGACGTGGCCGCTGCGATCGGCCCTGGGCTCGCGAAGGCGGCGCTTGCGATCCGGACCGACGGCGAGCTCCGGGACCTCTCCGCGCCGGTGCCGGACGGCGCCGAGATCGCGATCCTCACGGACGGCGCGCCGGATGCGCTGGAGCTGATCAGGCACGACGCCGCACACGTGATGGCGACCGCCGTGATGGAGCTCTATCCGGGCACCAAGTTCTCGATCGGGCCGCCGATCGAGTCGGGCTTCTACTACGACTTCGAGTTTCCGGAGGGCGTGAAGGTCACCGACGCCGACCTCGAGCGGATCGAGGAGCGGATGCGCGAGCACGTCGCGGCCGACGAGCCGTTCGAGCGCACGGACCTGTCGGTCGAGGAGGCCGAGCGGCGCTTCGCCGAGGAGGGCCAGGACTACAAGGTCGAGCTGATTCGCGACCTCGCATCCCAGAACGGCACGCGCACCGTGTCGCTCTACAGGAACGGCCCGTTCACCGATCTCTGCCGCGGCCCGCACGCGCCCTCGACCGGCCGCATCAAGGCGTTCAAGCTCCTGTCGCTCGCGGGTGCGTACTGGCGCGGCGACGAGCACAACAAGATGCTGACGCGGATCTACGGGACCGCGTTCTTCTCCGAGCACGATCTGAAACGCCACCTCGAGGCGCTCGAGCAGGCGCGCGCACGCGACCACCGCCGGCTCGGCCCGCAGCTCGGGCTCTTCATGCTGCGCCCGGAGTCGCCCGGCATGCCGTTCTACCTGCCGAACGGAGTGGTGGTCGTGAACGAGATCCAGCGCGCGGTCCGCGAGCAGCTCGACAAGCGCGGCTACCAGGAGATCAAGACCCCGAACCTGCTCGACGTCGAGCTCTGGCACCGCTCCGGCCACTGCGACAACTACCGCGAGAACATGTTCTTCACCGGCGACGAGCACCGGCAGTACGCGCTCAAGCCGATGAACTGCCCGGGCGCCTGTCTGGTGTTCGGCTCGGAGCGCCACTCCTACCGCGACCTGCCGCTGCGGCTCGCCGAGTTCGGCCTGTGCACGCGCAACGAGCGCGAGGGCGTGCTGCACGGCCTGCTGCGCGTGCGCGCGTTCACCCAGGACGACGCCCACGTGTACTGCACCGAGGACCAGATCGTCGCCGAGGTGCGCGACATCACGGAGGCGATCGACGAGCTCTACGAGCGGTTCGGGTTCGACGACGTGCGCGTCGAGCTCTCGACCCGGCCGGAGAAGTCGATCGGCACCGATGAGCAATGGCACGCGGCGGAGGCGGCGCTCACGCAGGCGCTCGAGGAGATGGGACGCGAGTACCAGCTGAACGAAGGTGACGGCGCTTTCTACGGGCCGAAGATCGACTTCCACATCACCGACGCGCTGGGACGCTCGTGGCAGTGCGGTACGTGTCAGCTCGACTTCTTCATGCCGCAGCGCTTCGACCTCGTCTACACGACCGCCGACGACGAGCAGCGGGCGCCGGTGATGATCCATCGCGCGCTGCTGGGCTCGATCGAGCGCTTTCTCGGAATCCTGATCGAGCACCACGCGGGCGAGTTCCCGCTGTGGCTGGCACCGGTGCAGGCCCGGGTGCTGCCGATCGCCGATCGCCACGCCGATTACGCCGCCGGCATCGCGGGCGAACTCCGCCGCGCCGGCGTGCGGGCCGAGATCGACGAGCGCTCGGAGTCGGTGGGCCGCAAGATCCGCGATGCAGAGCTGGAAAAGGTGCCCTTCATGCTGGTCGTGGGCGACGAGGAGGAGCGCGCCGCGGGCGTCTCCGTGCGCCGTCACGGCGAGGGCGACCTGGGTCTAATGTCGCTCGCCGATATTGCCGATCGAATTCTTAGTGCAGGGTCCGAGCCTCGCTATACTCGCGCCGGATGACGGGCAGTCACTCACCGCAGGAGCGCTAACAGTCGCGCGCGTGCCCCTCTCTTTTCTTGGCTTTCCTCTTTTCGGTCCCAGCAGTCTGTCGAACGTGATCAGCTAGTGCCGATCCCGCGCAGGTTCGATCGGCGCCCGCCTGAGCGGGACACGACTCGCATCAACGATCGGATTCGGGTGGCCGAGGTGCGGCTCATCGACGAGAACGGCGAACAGGTCGGCGTGGTGCCGACCGGCCAGGCGCTCGACCGCGCACGCGACCGCGATCTCGACCTCGTCGAGATCGCACCGACGGCCAAGCCGCCGGTCGTGCGCATCCTCGACTACTCGAAGTACAAGTACGAGCAGGAGCAGCGCAAGAAGGCCGCGCGCAAGCACCAGCAGCAGGTGACGATCCGCGAGATGAAGCTGCGTCCGAAGATCGCGACGCACGACTACGAGACCAAGAAGGGCCACATCCTCCGGTTCCTGAAGGACCAGAACAAGGTCAAGGTCACGATCATGTTCCGCGGCCGCGAGCAGGCGCACCCCGAGCGCGGCGAGGCGCTGCTGCGGAAGCTCGCCGGGGAGGTTGCGGAGCTCGCGACGATCGAGCAGCAGCCGAACCAGGAGGGGCGCAACATGACGATGATGCTCGCTCCGGTGAAGGCGGCTCCGCCCAAGCCGCCCGTCGCCAGGCCCGCGGCCGACGCGGCGCACGGCCGAAGCGCCTGCCGCAGCCGCAGAGCCGCCGCCCGACCCCCGCGGCCGCACAGCCGCCGGCCGAGGCGCCCGCCCCGGAAGGCAACGGCTCGGACGGCGCCGCACAGCCGGCGCCCGAGAAGCCGGCACCTGTCGAATAGCCAGGGGGCGGCACGATCGCCTTCCCGCGCGAGGGACTGAGCGACGGTGTCGTGAGGCTGCGCCCTCCGGCGGAGGCCGACGCGGGCTGGATCGCCGATGCGGTCTCGGATCCCGAGATCCCACGCTGGACCAGGGTGCCCACCCCCTACACGAAGGACGACGCGTTTGCCTGGGTGGCGCTCGCCGACAGCATGGGCCGCGCCGGCACCGCGTATCACCTGGTGATCGCCGCCGTGACCGATGGAGCCCGGCTGGGTTCCGTCGGCCTCGAGGTGCACGAGACGCCGGGCCTCTACGGCGGCCGGGCGCACGGGGAGGTGGGCTACTGGGTCGCGGCCGGCGCACGGCGCCGAGGCGTGGCGACGCGGGCGGTGCGGCTCCTTGCGAGCTGGGGCCTCGGCCCGCTCGCCCTGCCCGTGCTCGAGCTCCACGTGCTGCCGGCGAATGCCGCTTCCCACGCGGTCGCCCGCAGGGCGGGATTCACGCCGGCGGGAGCGCGGCTGCTCCCGTTCCGCGGCCGTGTCGAGGAGTTCGAGGTCTACACCCTCGAGGCCGCGCCGGCACCCGACACCCCTGCCAAAGGCACCGTGCGCCGGGACTAGCTCTGCCGGGCGTCCTCGGGCGGCGACTCGCGGCTGTTCTCCTGGGCGTCCTCTCGAGATTTCGGCGCGGCGCGCCTGACGGTCTCGCAGGACCCCTTCGGCTTCGCCGGGGTGGCCCCGAAGATCAGGTCCACCGGATCCAGCAGGGCGGTGTCCCTGCCGGAGCCGCAGTCCACCGTGTCCGGCTCGTTGTCGCGCGTGTGGATCGTGTCGTTGCCGCTCTCGCCGTGCACCAGGTCGGCGCCGGGTAGAGAGGCATCCACGCCGGCCAGGGCCCACAGCGAGTCGTTGCCGCGGCCGCCGAACAGCTCGTCGACGCCGACGTTCCCGTAGATCGTGTCGCCGTCGGAGTCGCCGAGCAGCTTGTCGTCGCCGGTGCCGCCGGAGATCTGGTCTCGGCCGCTGTTGCCGCGTACCTCGTCGATACCCTCGCCGCCGTGCAGGCGGTCGCCGCCACCGCCGCCCCGCACGGTGTCGGTGCCGCGCCCGGCGAAGATCTGATCGGGGCCGGGATCGCCGCCGCTCAAGGTGTCGTCACCGTCGTTGCCGGCGATGAAATCGGTGCCCAGGTAGCCGTCGACCGTGTCGTTGCCGAGGTTGCCGAAGAGCTGGTCCTCGCCCGTGCCGCCGCTCAACGTGTCGTCGCCGGCGCCGCCCCGCAGCAGGTCCTCGCCACGATTGCCGGAGAGCGCGTCCGCGTCGGCACCCGATCCCCCGCTGATCGAGTCGTCCCCGCTGCCGCCGGTGACCCGGTCGGCACCGCGGCCCCCGGACACGACGTCTTCGCCGTTCCGGGCACTCACGCGGTCATCGCCGCCGCGGGCCCGGATCACGTCATTCGCGTTGGTGCCGCGTATCGTGTCGCTGCCGTTGGTGCCGGCGATTCGTGCGGCGAACCCCGCCGCGTCCATCAACGCCAGCGCCACCAGCATGATGGCGGGCGCGGCGCCCACCCGCTTGACATTGCTCATCGCGATCCTCCTCCGATCCGCCTCCTGCGGAGCCCGGACCATAGCCGCCCCCGGTCACCCAAGCGTCGCTTGCTTGCGCCGAAGCGCCTCCTTCAGGGCCGGCGCCCAGGCGGCGGCTGCCAGGTCGGTGACGTCGTTCAGCGCCTCGTTGATCGATTCGAACGAGGTGCCCTCGCGTAGCGTCCCGGTGTCGGCCCTGGGTGTCGCGAGCTTGGCCTCGAACTCCTCTCGCGATCGGACGGCGTAGTGGTTGAGGCGCAGCTGCGAGAACGACACGGACAGGCTCCTGGAGGTCGGCGCCGGCCGCAGCAGCTCGTCCACCGCGTGGGACCCGGTGTAGGTGAAGTGATGACCGCCTCCGCAGCTTGCGACGCGCATCGGGTCGGCGATCGACTTCCCGGCACGGTTGCGGCGGCTGATGTTCGAGCGCAGCGGATAGCTCTCGGTCACGAGACCCGACGGCATCGCTTCCCTGCCGGCCGAGCCGAACGCGAGCCGGTTGACGAACACCCCGGGCCACGGCTCGAACGGGCGGAGAACGTCAGGCAGCGGGCGGCCCGTTCCGGAGAAGAGGAACTCGTCGAGGTCGAAGAACGCGATCCAGCGGGAATCCCGCGGTGCCGCTCGACGCAGTCGTCGAACGCCTCCCGCTGGCCCGGGTAGACGGGCCAGTCGTAGACGATCACGGTGCCTTCCTCGACGTACGGAGCCAGCACCTCGCGGCTGCCGTCCGTGCTCTCGTGGTCGTACAGGTAGAAGCGCTCGACCCCCGCCAGCAGGTGAAACTCGATCCACTCCGCGAGGTACCGCTCCTCGTTCAGGAACATCGAGCACACTGCGAGATAGGAGCCGTGCTCGCGGGCCGGTGGCCGCGGCGGCGCCGGCGACGGAGAAACGCCCCAGGCCGCCAGCTCCTCCTGGTATCGCTCCTGCACCAGTCCCACGACGTCGGATTCGCCGAGATCGGCACGTGTGATGTACCAGTAGCCCTCGAAGGCCCACCAGTGGCGGCGGTCGCCCTCGATTCCCACCCGCTGCGGCGTCTCGTAGGAGGCCGCCATGAGCTGATCGACCTCCGCGCGCGAGAGCACGCGCTTGTCGATCCGGCGTCGTGCCTGCGCCTGGAACCGGAACCTCCCGCGTCCCTTCCATGGAGTGGAGCCGTAGTCCAGCTCCTCGAAGTAACCGGACTCGAGGTCTGGTCGCAGCACCTTCGGGTCGTTCATCGCGCGTGAGCATAGCTTTGGCCTTCGGGCGGCACGGACGATGGCTCGCCGGTTGTTCAAACCACCTGAGCCGCCACGACCAGCCGGCGGGCATCTGCTTCAATAACCGGTCATGCCGAAGGTGAAGACTCACTCCGGCGCGAAGAAGCGCTTCCGCAAGACCGGCACCGGAAAGGTGCGGGCGCGGCACGCGTTCACATCGCACAACCTGGGCAAGAAGGCCGCGAAGCGCAAGCGCCGGCTCGGCCGCGGGTTCGAGATCGCAAAGGGTGACCGGCACGAGGTCGAGCGCCTGCTCGCCGGTGGAGGGCGGAAGCAGTGACGCGGGTCAAGCGCTCCGTCCATGCACGCAAGAAGCGTCGCGCGGTGCTCGCGCGCGCGAAGGGCTATCGGGGCGAGAAGCACTCGAGCTACCGGCGCGCCAAGGAGCAGGTCATGAAGTCCGACTCCTACGCGTACCGCGACCGCCGGGCGCGCAAGCGCGACTTCCGCTCCCTGTGGATCGTCCGCATCAACGCCGCCGCACGCCAGGAGGGCTTTCGTACAGCCAGCTGATGGCCGGTCTGCGCGAGAGCGGGATCGAGCTGAACCGGAAGATGCTCGCGGATGTCGCCGTCCGCGACCCGGAGACCTTCCGGCGATTTGCCGAGCGAGCCAAGGAAGCCCGGGGGGTGACGACCGCCGGATCCTGAACCCAGGATCACGTGCAAAGTTCTCCGGGCGGACCTCAGGGTTCCGCCCTTTTTTATGACACTCAGATGACCACCGACCCGATCACAAGCAGCAGGAACCAGCGCCTACGGGAGCTCAAGCGCCTGCAGCAGCGCAAGTACCGGCGCGAGCACGGGCTGTTCGTGGCCGAGGGCGAGGACCTGGTCGCGGAGGCACTGCGCCACGGCACCGTGCCTCAGACGGTGTTCTCCGTGAAGGGTGCGGGGCTCCCGTTCTCGCTACCGGAGGCGGTCGAGCACGTGGAGGCGAGCGCGGAAGCCCTGAGCGCGGTGAGCTCGCTGGGCTCGGGCTCGCGCGTGATCGGGGTCTTCCCGGTGCCCGAGGCCCGGGAGCTCGAGCCCGCCACCGCGAGCGCGGTATACCTGCATGACGTGGCCGACCCGGGCAACGTCGGCACGGTGCTGCGCGCAGCACATGCCTTCGCCGCCGACACGGTCGTCCTGAGCGAGCGGACCGCCGACCCGTTCGGGCCCAAGGCCGTGCGCGCGAGCATGGGCGCGCTCTTCGCCGTCCCCGTCGCCCGGGCGGGCGTCGAGGATGCGCGGGCGGCGCTCGGCCTGCGGGCGATCGCGCTCGCGCCCGAACGCCGGCCGGCCGCTGCGCGAGCTGGACCTCGCCGCGCCCGCGCTGTTCGTGCTGGGCGCGGAGCGCTCGGGCCTGCCCGAGAGCGTGCTGGCGGCCTGCGACGAGGTCGCCCACGTACCGCTCGGCACCGGGCGGGGCCGATTCCCTGAACGTCGCGATGACGGCCACCCTCTGCCTATACGAAAGCGCCGTCCATAGACTGTCGCCGTCTGATGGCTGAGTCCCCGAACATGGAGCCCGGGCAGGCGCTCGAGCGCCTCGACCGCCTCGCCGAGGAGGCCGAGCGGGCCGTGTTCGAGGCCGGCTCGCCGGACGAAGTAGAGGATCTGCGCGTGCGCTACCTGGGCCGGAAGGCCGAGCTCACGCAGATCCTGCGCTCGCTGCCCAATCTGCCGGGCGAGGAGCGGGCGGCGGTCGGCAAGCGGGGGAACGAGGTGCGCCGCTCGCTGGAGACCCAGATCTCGGAGCGGCGGGACGCGCTCGGCAGCCGGGCGCTCGAGGAGCGGCTCCGGACCGAGCGCATCGACGTCACGCTGCCCGGCGATCCGCTCGAGCCCGGCCACCTGCACCTGCTGACCCAGACCCGTCGGGAGATCGAGGACTTCTTCGTCGGGATGGGCTACCGGGTGGTCGAGGGTCCCGAGGTCGAGACCGACTACTACAACTTCACGGCGCTCAACATCCCGCCCGGCCACCCGGCCCGGCGGGACCACGACACCTTCTACTTCTCGAACGAGATGCTGCTTCGGACGCACACCTCGCCGATGCAGATCCGGGCGATGGAGGCGCAGGGGCCGCCGATCTACATCGTCGTGCCGGGTGTCGTCTACCGGCGCGACTCCGACGCCACGCACACGCCGATGTTCACGCAGGTGGAGGGCCTCGCGGTGGATGAGGACATCACGCTGGCCGACCTCCAGGGCACTCTGCTCGAGTTCGCGCGCGCGACGTTCGGCGAGCGCCAGCGGGTGCGCCTGCGCGCCGGCTACTTCCCCTTCACCGAGCCGAGTGTCGAGGTCGACGTGTCCTGCTTCGCGTGCAACGCGGCCGGGCGCAAGCGCGACGGCTCGCTCTGCTCCCTCTGCAAGGGGTCGGGCTGGATCGAGATCATGGGCGCGGGCATGGTCGACCCGAACGTGTTCGGCTTCGTGGGCGACAACGGCTACGACCCCGAGCGGGTGCAGGGTTTCGCGTTCGGCATGGGAGTCGAGCGGATCGCGATGCTCAAGCACGGCGTGCCCGACCTGCGGCTCTTCTTCGAGAACGACCTGCGCTTCCTGGAGCAATTCTGATGCGCGTGCCCCTGACCTGGCTCAAGGAGTACTGCGACCCCGGTCTGTCGGCCGAGCAGGTCGGCGCGCGCCTGTCGCTGAGCGGCACCGAGCTCGAGCGGATCCTGCGCGTGGGCGTGCCGGCCGGGGACGGCAACGCGGGCTTCTTCCGGATCGGCAAGGTGATGAGCGCCGATCCGCATCCCGACGCGGACCGCCTGAACGTCTGCGCCGTGCAGCTCGCCGGCTCGGACATGCGCACGATCGTCTGCGGCGCGCCGAACGTCGCGGCGGGCGAGACCGTCGTGGTCGCGCTGCCCGGAGCCGTCTTGCCGGACGGCACGCAAGCTCGGCCGCGCAAAGCTCCGCGGCGTCGAGTCGGACGGCATGATCCTCTCGGAGACCGAGGTCCAGCTCGGTCCCGACAGCGGCGGCATCATGGTCCTTCCGGACTCGCTCGAGGTGGGCGAGGAGGCGGGCCGCTACGTGACGCTCGGCGACGACGTGCTCGAGTTCGAGGTGAGCCCGAACCGCCCCGACAACATGTGCGTCTACGGGATCGCCCGCGAGCTGCACGCCGTCACCGAGGCGCCGCTCGCTCCAGACCCCGCCGCCGAGGACGCGCCCGCGGAGGGCGAAGGCCGCGCCTCGGAGCTGCTTCCGGTGACGGTCACCGACCCGGAGCTTTGCCCGCGTTTCACCGTGCGCGTGTTCACGGACGTAACGGTCGCCCCGTCGCCGCTCTGGCTGAAGGCACGCCTGACGGCGATCGGCCAGCGGCCGATCAACAACGTCGTCGACATCACCAACTACGTGATGATGCTGCTCGGCCAGCCGATGCACGCCTACGACCTCGACCGGGTCGCCGGCCCCGCGATCGACGTCCGCAGGGCCCGGCACGGCGAGCGGATCACGACCCTCGACGGCGAGGAGCGCGTGCTCGACGCGGACGCCGTGCTCGTATGTGACGCGAGTGGGCCCACCGGCATCGGCGGGATCATGGGCGGGGCGGCCAGCGAGGTCTCCGACGCGACCACGCGCGTGGCGATGGAGGCCGCCACCTGGAACGGTCCCAACATCCTTCGGACCTCGACCAAGCTCGGCCTTCGCACCGAAGCGAGCGCACGCTTCGAGCGCCAGCTCCATCCCGAGCTCGCCGTGGCGGCGCAACGGCTCGCCGCGCGTCTGATGGTCGAGCTCTGCGGCGCTCGCATGGTGCCCGGCACGATCGACGTGGCGCGAGCCCGTGCCGCGCGCCCCGCCGGTTGAGGCTGCGCTCGGCCCGGGTCGAGGGCCTGCTGGGCCAGCAGATCGAGCCGAGCGAGTCGGCGGCGATCCTGGGCCGGCTCGGCTTCGAGGCGACGGAGGAAGGGGGCGATCTCGACGTCGAGGTGCCCTACTTCCGCGACGGCGACGTCCAGCGCGAGGCGGACCTGATCGAGGAGGTGGCGCGCGTCCACGGCCTCGACCGGCTGCCGAGCACGCTGCCCGCGCGCGAGCGTGCGGTCGGCGGACTGACCCAGGCTCAGAAGCTCCGCCGCACGGCGGTCGACCTCCTTCGCGGCCGCGGATTGAGCGAGGCGATCACCTTCAGCTTCGTCTCGCCGGGAGTGACCGCCAAGCTTCGCCTGCCTCCGGACGACGACCGTACGCGCGTGCTCCTGATCAACAACCCGCTGAGCGAGGAGCTGTCGGCGATGCGCACGATGCTCCTGCCCGGCCTGCTCGGGACCGCGCAGCGCAACGTGGCGCGCGACCAGTCGTCCCTTGCGCTGTTCGAGACCGGACGGGTGTTCCTCTCGAACGGTCCGGACATGCAGCCCGAGGAGCGGGTGCACCTCGGTGTGATGCTGGCCGGCGAGCTGACCCCGAAGACGTGGCGCTCGGAGGCCAAGCAGACGGACTTCTACGTCGTGAAGGGACTGCTCGCCGGCGTGCTCGAGGCGCTCGGCGTCAACTGGCGCCTGGTGGACGGCGGGCCGGCCTTCCTGCATCCCGGCCGGGCCGCCGAGGTCCTGATCGACGCGCACGACGCCGGCTACCTCGGCGAGGTGCACCCGTCGGTGGCCCGCGACTTCGGCCTGGACGAGCTCGACCACCCGCCGGCCGTGTTCGAGATCGACCTCGGCCTCGCGCTCGCCGCCGCCGAGAAGGCCGAGCGCCGCTTCGTCGACCTGATCACCTATCCGCCGGTCTACCAGGACATCGCGGTGGTGGTCGACGACGCGGTCGAGGCCCAAACGGTGCTGGACTGCGTGCGCGCCGCCGCGGGCTCCGAGCTGCGCTCGGTCAGGATCTTCGATCTCTACCGCGGCGAGCAGGTCGGCGAGGGCAAGAAGTCGCTCGCCCTGAGGCTCGAGTTCCAGTCGCCCGAGCGCACGCTCACGGACGAGGACGTGGCCGCGATCCGGGCCCGGATCGAGAAGCGGCTGGCTCAGGAAGTGGGAGGGACGCTCCGTGCCTAGGACGCGCGCCGAGGCGCACGACGTGGCAGCAGCCGCTCGAAGGCACGCCCACCGCACGGGCCTGTGTGGTCGGCGCCTCCGGCTTCGCGGGCGCACTCACGGCGGCCATCACCTGGGGTCATCCTCACATCGCGCTCGAGGCGGTGACCGCGCGCAGCGATGTCGGCCGCCGGCTCGACGACCTCTACCCGCGCCACCGCGTGCCGCTCGAGCTCGAGCCTTATGACGCCGAGCGCCTGGCGGAGCGCGCCGAGGTCGCGTTCGTCTCGTATCCGCACGGAGCCGCGGCCACCGTGGTGGCCGAGCTGCGCGCGCTCGGGATGCGGGTCGTGGACCTCTCGGCCGACTTTCGTCTCCATGACCTCGCGCTGCGCGAGCGCTGGTACGGCGAACACGGAGCGCCCGCGCTGCAGGCCGAGGCGGTGTTCGGCCTGACCGAGCTCCACCGCGAAGAGATCGCGCGTTCGTCGCTGGTCGCGAACCCGGGCTGCTACTCGACCGCCGGGATCCTGGCGCTCGCCCCGCTCGCGCGCGAGGAGCTGATCGCCGACGCGATCGTGGACGCGAAGAGCGGCGTGTCCGGCGCCGGACGCGCCGCCACCGACACCACGCACTTCGTTTCGGTCGACGAGAACGTCACGCCATACGGCGAGCGGGGCCACCGGCACGGGCCGGAGATCGACCAGGAGCTGGCGGCGCTCGGCTGCGACGTGCACCCGACCTTCACGCCGCACCTGGTGCCGCTCGACCAGGGGCTGCTCGCCACCTGTTACGTCACCCCGGCGCGGGCGGTCACGAACGAAGATGTCGCGGATCTGTTTCACGATGCCTACGACGACGAGCGCTTCGTCGAGCTCGCCGGCGCGCCACCCGGCGTACGGGACGTGCGCGACACGAACCTCGCCCGGATTCACGCGCTGGTCGAGCCGGGTGGGCGCGTGCTCGTCTTCTGCGCGATCGACAACCTCTGGAAGGGCGCCGCGGGCCAGGCGGTCCAGAACCTGAACGTGATGCTGGGCCTCGACGAAGGCGCGGGCCTGCGGTGACGACCGGCGTCGAGACCTTCTTCCGCTCGCGCTGGGTCTCGCGTCCCGAGGGCGTGACCGAGCTCGAGCCGACGCGCCTGCCTGCCGGCTTCCGGGCCGGCGCCGTCGCTACGGGTTCGAAGCCCTCCGGGCGGCGGGACGTGGGCGTGCTCGTCTGCGATCACGACGACGCGGTCACGACCGCGCTGTTCACGAGCAACGCGGTCGTGGGCGCGCCCGTCAAGGTGTCGCGCGACGCGCAGCTCGACAGGCTCCGCGGCGTGGCGGTGAACGCCGGCAACGCGAACGTCGGGACCGGCGCGCGCGGGGTCGAGGTCGCCGAGGCGATGACCCGCAGCGTGGCCGCCGCCCTCGACGTGGAATACGCCCGGGTCGGCGTGGCATCCACCGGCGTGATCGGCATCCAGCTGGAGCGCGACCGGATCGTCGGTGGCGTCGAGCAGGCCGTCCGGCAGCTCGGCGCGGATGGAGGAGGAGCCTTCTCGGAGGCGATCCTGACCAGCGATCGGGGGCCCAAGCGCGCCTGCCTGGAGGTGGCGCTCTCGGAGGGCCCGGTCCTGCTCAGCGCACAGTGCAAGGGTGCGGGCATGATCTCGCCGCTGTTCGCAACGATGCTGTGCTTCGTCGAGACCGACGCCGCCCTCGATCCCGGCACGCTCGAGGCGCACGTGCGCGGCTCCACGGCGCGCTCGTTCGAGCGCATCACCGTGGACGGCCAGCTGTCCACGAGCGACAGCCTGTTCGTGTTCGCGAGCGGAGCGTCAGGCCACGCGGTCTCGGCCGGGAAGCGACGACGAGCTGCTCTTCGCGGGAGCGCTCGATGCCCTGCTTCGCCAGCTCGCGCTCGAGATCGTCGCCGACGGCGAGGGCGCCACCCGCGTTGCCAGGCTGGTCGTGCGCGGACCGGCGGACGCGATCGAGCCGGTTGCGCGCGCCGTCGGCGACTCGATGCTCGTCAAGTGTGCGCTGCACGGGGGCGACCCGAACTTCGGACGCATTCTGCAGGCGGCCGGGCAGGCGTTCGAGATCCGGACCGGGGAGATGGATCTCGCGATCGAAGGCGTGGCCGTCGTGAGCGCCGGCGAGGAGATGACCCTGTCCGAGGCACGGCAGCGCGAGCTCGACCAGGCGATGCGCGGTCACGAAGTCGAGATCGAGCTCGGCCTGCCGGGCGGCGACGCCGAAAGCGAGCTCTTCTTCTGCGACCTGTCGGAGGAGTACGTGCGCTTCAACTCGGAGTACACAACTTGAAGGCCGCAACTTGAACAAGAAGGCCGCCACGGCGCACGAGCGTCCCCAGATCGCGACTCTTCTCGAGTCGCTGCCCTACATCCGCGAGTTCTTCGGGAAGACGGTCGTGATCAAGTACGGCGGCTCGGCGATGGCTGAGGAGTCGCTGCGCGAGGCGTTCGCGACCGACGTCGTGCTGCTGAAGTACGTCGGTCTGAACCCGGTGATCGTCCACGGCGGCGGGAAGGAGATCACCAAGTACATGGAGCGGCTCGGGCTCGAGGTGAAGTTCGTGCAGGGGCTGCGGGTCTCCGACGAGCAGACGGTCGAGGTCGCGAAGATGGTGCTCGTCGGCAAGCTCAACAAGGACATCGTGCTCCGCCTCAACCGGCGTGGCCAGTCCGCCGTCGGGCTGTGCGGCGACGACGGCTCGCTCTTCGGCGTGACCAAGCGGCTGCTGCCGGGCGACGACGGCAAGACCCACGACCTCGGCTTCGTGGGCCGATCGAGCGCGTCGACGTGGACGTGCTGAACCACATCGCCGAGGACTACATCCCGGTGGTCGCCTCCGTCGGCGCGGACGACGAGGGCCGCTCCTACAACGTCAACGCCGACGAGGCGGCGGGCGTGGTCGCCTCGGCGCTGGGCGCCTACAAGGTGATCTTCCTGACCGACGTGGCCGGCTGGCTCGCCGATCCCGCGGACGAGTCCACCCTCGTCTCGGAGACGGACGTGGAGGAGATCCGCCGCGGCATCTCGGAGGGTCGCGTGGCCGGCGGGATGCTGCCCAAGCTGGAGGCCTGCGCCGGTGCGGTCGAGCACGGCGTCGGCGCTGCGCACATCGTCGACGGGCGCGTGCCGCACTCGCTGCTGCTGGAGCTCTTCACGGACGCCGGGATCGGAACCAAGGTGAGGGGATGAGCGAGGTGACGACGCTGGAAGAGCGCTACGTGATGCAGACCTACAAGCGGTCGCCGGTCGAGTTCGTGCTCGGCGAGGGAGCGACGCTCTACGACCGCGACGGCGAGGCCTACCTCGACTTCCTGGCGGGGATCTCGGTGTGCAACGCCGGCCACTGTCACCCGCACGTGGTCGAGGCCGTGCGCCAGCAGGCGACGCGCCTCTTCCACGCCTCCAACCTCTTCTACACGGAGCCCGGGGTGCGGCTGGCCGAGCGCCTCGCGGACAGCTTTCAGCCGGACGCGCGCACGTTCCTGTGCAACTCAGGCGCGGAGGCGAACGAGGCCGCGATCAAGCTTGCGCGCAAGCACCGCCACGGCGGCGAGATCGTCGTGCTCGAGGAGGCCTTTCACGGCCGCACGATGGGAGCGCTGTCCGCCACGCCCCAGCGCGCGAAGCAGGAGCCGTTCGAGCCGCTCGTGCCAGGCTTCGTGGTCGTGCCCCGCAACGACCCCGAGGCGCTCAGGCAACGCCGTGAGCGAGCGGACCGCGGCGGTCATGATCGAGCCCGTCCAGGGCGAATGTGGTGTCTGGCCGATCTCCGAGGAGATGCTGACCGCGGCACGCGAGGCCTGCGACCGGGCCGGCGCCCTGCTCGTGTTCGACGAGATCCAGTGCGGCATGGGCCGCACGGGGACGCTTTGGGCGTTCGAGCTGACCGGTGTGCGGCCCGATGTGTTCACGGTCGCGAAGGCGCTCGCCAGCGGACTGCCGATCGGCGCCTGCGTGGCCGGTGGCGACGCGGCCGAGGTCCTGAGCGCCGGCGACCACGGCACCACCTTCGGCGCGGGCCCGCTGGTCTCGACGGCGGCGCTCGCGACGCTCGACGTGCTCGACGACGATGCGTTGCACGCGCGGGTGCGGGTGCTGGGCGACCGTCTGCGCGCAGGGCTCGAGCGCCTGCGCGGCGAGGGACGCCTCGCCGACGTACGCGCGCGGGGGCTGATGGTGGGCGTCGACCTTCCCGCGGAGCGGTCGGGTGAGGCGCCGGCGGTGGTTGCCCAGGCGCTCGAGAACCGGATCGTGCTGAACGCGACCGGGCCCGACACGGTCCGCTTCCTGCCGCCGCTGATCATCGCCGAGGAGCACGTGGACCGGGTGCTGGCAGTCATGGAGGAGCTACTTTGAGCGCGGAGCGTGCGCGCCGGCCGCGGTGACGGCCTCCTACGAGGCGCGGCCGGAGGAGGTCGGGCGCGTGCTGCTGCTCTACTCGGGCGGGCTCGACACCTCCGTGATGCTGAAGTGGATCCAGGATGCCTACGGCGCCGAGATCGTGGCGCTCACGGTCGACCTCGGCCAGCCCGGCGAGGACTTCGAGATCGTGCGCGACAAGGCGCTGCGGCTGGGCGCGGTGGACGCGCTGGTCGTGGACGCGAAGGAGGAGTTCGCGCGCGACTACGTGCTGCCGGCGATCAAGGCGAACGCGCTCTACGGCGGCGGCTATCCGCTCTTCACCGCGCTGGGCCGCCCGCTGATCGCGAAGCTCGCGGTCGAGAAGGCCCGCGCGACACGGCTGCGACACGATCGCGCACGGCTGCACCGGCAAGGGCAACGACCAGGTCCGCATCGAGGCCACGGTCACGACGCTCGATCCGGACATGAAGATCATCGCGCCGGTGCGCGGCTGGCAGATGGGGCGCGAGGAGGAGATCGCCTACGCGCGCGAGCACGGGATCCCGATCAAGGGCGGCACCGAGGCGCCGCCGTACTCCGTGGACGACAACATCTGGGGCCGCTCCTCCGAGGGCGGCCCGATCGAGGACCTGAGCGAGCCCCCGCGCCGTGACGTCTTCGAGCTCGTGACCCCGCCGGAGAGCGCTCCCGACGAGCCTGAGGAGATCGAGCTCGAGTTCGAGGAGGGTTGCCCCGTGGCGCTCGACGGCGAGCGGCTCGGCCTCGTCGAGCTGATCGAGCGCGTGGCCGAGATCGCCGCCCGCAACGGCGTCGGCATCGTCGACCACATCGAGGACCGGATCGTGGGGCTCAAGGTGCGCGACATCTACGAGGTGCCCGCCGCCGCCGTGATCCTGCCGGCCCACCGCGAGCTCGAGAAGCTGGTCGGCACGATCCACCAGAACAACTTCAAGCCCAACCTCGACCGGCACTGGGCGTTCCTCGCCTACGCCGGCCTCTGGCACGAGCCGCTGATGGGCGACCTGAACGCGTTCATGGACTCGGTCAACGGGTGGGTCACGGGCAAGGTGCGGATGCGGCTCTACAAGGGCAATGCGGACGTGATCACGCGGGAGTCGCCGCACGCGCTCTACGACGCGGCGCTGGCAGGCTTCGGCGAGTCGGGCGGCCTCTTCAGCCAGCAGTCGAGCCCGGGCTTCATCGAGCTCTGGTCGCTGCAGAGCCGAATGGCTTATCAGGTGCGAAACCGCGATTCGCGGGGATAAGGAGATTCGATGTTCTACAAACTGCTTGGCATGGTGGTCTGGAAGTTCGCCAGCGGATATGTGCGGCAGAACTACGGGCGCCAGCTGCGCGCCACCGTGGCCTTGATCGCCCTCGCCGTAGGTGTGGCCGGGTACACGGCCGCGAAGTCGCGCGAGTAGTTGCCGGCAATCAGGCCCGAGGAGCCCACCGACTACGACGGTGCTCGGAGGGTCCTCCAGCTCGCCTTCGGCCCCGGCTCCGTGGAGGCTGATCTCGTCGATGCCCTTCGCGCAGAGAATGCGCACGTCGCGGAGCTGTGTCTGGTCGCGGCGGACGGCGACGAGCTGATCGGGCACATCTTCTTCACCCGGGCACGTCTTGCGTCAGGCGACGACGTGCTCGCGCTCGCACCGATGGCCGTGCTGCCGGCGCGACAGCGACAAGGCGTGGGCTCGCGTCTCGTGGAGGAGAGCCTCCGGCTCGCCTCGAAGACGGAGTTCGCGCTCGTCGTGGTGGTGGGGCACCCGGAGTACTACCCCCGCTTCGGATTCGAGCGCGCCGACGCCTATGGCATCGAGGCTCCATGGGAAGTGCCCGCCGAGGCATGGATGGTCCGCCGCCTGCCGGCCTACCGGCCGGACGCCCAGGGACTGGTCACCTATGCAGCTGCCTTCGACGCGGTCACCTGAGCCGGCGCAGCCCCTGCTGGATAGGCTTGGGCCGATGGGCGAGTTGTGGCGCAACTGGGCGGGCGATCAGCAATGCGTGCCGGCGGCGGTCGAGCGGCCGGGGACGGTCGAGGAGCTGCAGGAGGTCGTGAGCCGCGCCGCCGCGCGCGGTGGGCAGGTGCGCGCCGCCGCCTCGGGACACTCGTTCACGGACACCGCCTGCACCGACGGGGTGATGGTGCGGCTCGACCGCATGAACCGCGTGCTCGATGTCGACCCCGCGCGCCGGTCTCGCAAAGGTCGAGGGCGGCATCGTGATCCGTGACCTCAGCGAGGCGCTGTACGAGCGTGGCCGCGCGCTCGAGAACCTGGGCGACATCGACGTGCAGACGATCTCCGGCGCGATCTCGACCGCCACGCACGGCACCGGCGAGCGCTTCCAGAACATCTCGAGCCAGGTCGAGGCGATGGAGCTGGTCACGGCTGACGGGTCGTTGGTGGAGTGCTCGCGCGACTCGGACCCCGAGCTCTGGCGGGCCGCGCGCGTCGGCGTCGGCAGCGTCGGCGTGATCGCGTCGCTGACGCTGCGCAGCGTGCCGGCGTTCACGATCCGCCGCCACGACCACACGCTGCCGCTGGATGAGACGCTCGCGTCCCTGGACGAGCTCGCGGCGCGGAACGACCACTTCGAGTTCTACGTGTTCCCGCACACGGACGTGGCGCTGTGTCGCGAGAGCCGGCACATCGACGCACCGCCCGAGCCGCGCGGCCGCGTGAAGGAGTACCTGCTCGAGAACGTGCTGGAAAACCGCACGTTCTGGCTGCTGTGCAACATCGGGCGGCGCTTCCCGTCGGCGATCCCGAGCATCAACCGGCTCATCCCTCGCCTGGCCGGCAGTTCTCTCAAGACGGACCGCAGCTACCGCGTCTTCTCCACCACGCGCCTCGTGCGCTTCACCGAGATGGAGTACGCGGTGCCGCGCGAGGCCGGCCCGGAGGCGCTGCGGCGCGTGCTCGACGTGATCGAGCGCCGCGGCTTCGCGGTGCCGTTCCCGATCGAGTTCAGAGTGGTGGCGCCGGACGACGCCTACCTGAGCACCGCGTACGGGCGCGACACCGTCTACATCGCGGTGCACATGTACCGGGGCATGGCGTGGGAGCCGTACTTCCGCGCGGTCGAGGCGATCATGGACGACTACGAGGGCCGCCCGCACTGGGGCAAGCGCCACTTCCAGTCTGCCGCGACGCTCGCACCCCGCTATCCCGAGTGGGATGCCTTCCAGGCCGCGCGGGCGCGGCTCGACCCGGCGGGCGTGTTCCAGAACGACTACACGAAGCGTGTGCTCGGCCCGGTCGGGGCGGTGGCCGAAACCGCGGCCTAAAGGAACGCGCGGCCCTCGCCGCGGTAGGTGGGGACCTCGTCCACGACGCGGTCGCCCTCGACGAGGTGGAGGCTGTTGAAGCGCTCGCACAGCTCGCCCGCCTTCGTGTGGCGCAAGTAGACGCGATCGCCCACCGCAAGCGCGCGCGCGGCCTCGCCGAGCAGCGGCGTCTGCACCTCGCCGGCGCCCTCGAAGCGGTCGAGGCGCAGTCCGGCGGGGAGGTACGGGGAGGGGAGGCGGCTCGCGTCGGCGGGCCCGGAGGCGAGGTAGCCGCCGCCGAGCGCAGTCGCGATCGAAGGGGCGGGCTTGCGGACGATCGCCAGCGCGAACATCGCGGCCGGCCGCAGCGTGAAGGCGCTGTAGGCGTCGAAGAGCGTGGGCGCGTAGAAGCCCGAGCCCGCGGCCAGCTCCGTCACGGCCGGCTCGGTCGCGGTCGTGTGGAGGCTGCCGGTGCCGCCGCCGTTCACGAACTCGAGCGGGGCGATCTGGGACACGGCGGCCACGACCGCCGCGCGCCGCTCCCGGATCTCGGCGGCCGAGCGGCGCTGCATCTGCTCGATCACGCGCGCCTGGAGGCGCTTGCCGGGCGGCCGGTCGCCGAGGCCGGCGATGTGTCCCTCGTAGGCCATCATCCCGACGAGCCGCACGCCCGGCCGGCGCTCGATCTCGCGGGCGAGCGCGACCGCCTGGTCCGGCGTGCGGATCGCGGAGCGCTTCGGCCCGATCTTCACGCGCCCGCCGAGCGCCCAGTAGTTGACGTCCAGCTCGATCGCGACGCGGACCGGGGTGGAGGAGTCATCGATGGCCGACTCGATCAGGTCGAGGTGCGCGGTGGAGTCGACCATCAGCGTGGGCGCCGATCCGGCCGCTCGGCGGTCAGCCGCGCGAGGCTCGGCGATCGCGGTGCGGTCGGTGGTCGGATAGGCGACCAGCAGGTCGTCGAAGCCCTGCTCCGCGAGCCAGAGCGTCTCCGGCAGCGTGTAGGTCAGAAGACCCCGGAAGCCGGGATCGCGCGCGAGGATCCGCTCCAGCAGCGGCCGGCAGCGCACCGACTTGCTCGCGACCCGGATCGGCTTGCCGCCGGCGCGCGCGGAGCATGTCCTCGCCGTTCTGCCAGAACGCGTCCATGTCGACGAGCGCGAACGGCGCCTCGATTCCGGCGAGAGCGCGCTCGAAGCGCTCGTAGTCGCCGCCGGGGGCGGGGGGAGCCTGCGGCTGTGCCACGGTCGCCATCGCGTTTGAGCCTATCCGCTACCAGGCCGCCACATCGAACTCGGCGATCACGCGCTCGGGGCGGACCCGCACGAGCATCTCGGTGGGCACGGCGTTGCGGCGGCCGTAGGCCTCCGCCTGGTCCGCACCCACGTAGCGCTCGGCGATCCGCGTGGTCCACTCGAGCAGGTCGGACTCCTCGTCGATCGTCGCCCGGCCGCGGATGTGGACGTACGCGTAGGGCGGCCGTTCGTCATCGACGCACATCGACACGCGGTCGTCGCGCCGCAGGTAGCGGCCCTTGACCGTGTCGCGGCCGGTGGAGAACACGATCTCGTCGCCGTCGAGCACGAACCAGATCGGGATCACGTGCGGCCAGCCGCTCGGCGTGAGCGTCCCCAGCTTGCCGGTGCGGGTGCCCTCGAGCAGGAACGCGCGTACCTCATCCGATAGCGCATCGGCCATCGCAGGAGCATCGCAGCCTTGTGCGTGCTGCACGCGCCGTTTCGCCGCGTGAGGCGTGGCGAAGCCATGACTCCGGGGCTTCCGTGTGCCTTTCGGCGCCCCCGGGTGCCTTTCGATCGTCTTCCCTCGGCGATTTCGTCCAACCCCGAGAAAGTCGCGCTAGAGGCACCCGAACTCCCGGTTGATCCCCGCCACCCGGTGATCACTCGGATTTGATGGCATATATGCAGTAAATCCGAGTGGCCTCGATCTGACTGCGACCAAGAAACGCGCTTCCGCTTCGCGGACGCACGACTCCGTCACACAACACCACTCCCTTACCAGCTGGTTTTGTTTGGGCAGCTGTGATCGAGCCCCGAAACGCCTGGGCCCCGCCGTCTTGCTGAAAAATGTGTGTCAAAGCAGGGATTTCGTCCGCCACCGCGACGCTCCCGGGGCCCAAATCGTTGCTACAGTGCCGCCGCCCGAAGAACCCACCCCATTCGGGGGGTGGGTCGTAGGCAACAGCCGAATCCCCGGCGCGCGCGCCGGGGAGCGGGGGAACCGCTCGGTGGCCGGCTCGATCAGAGCGGCCGCCGGGGGCGAATCGCCGCATCGCAGCGGCGTAGCGTCACTCCTTCGACGCGAGCCCGTCAGCTAACTCCGCAGGCGCAGAAGGAGGCAGTTCGTGGTTCGCGGTGTTCGTTCGACAGTCGTGCCGGCCGTGCTCGTGGCGCGCAGCGGTGCTGGCCCTGGCCGCTCCCGCAGGCGCGACCAGCATCGGCACCCTGCAGGCGCGCGTCGACAGCGGGCGCGCGGAGGCGCGCCAGCTCGCCTCCACGGTCGAGATCCGCAACGCCCAGTTCCAGGCCGCCGCCGCGGATGCGGCCGCCGCCGCCCAGCGGCTCGCGGCCGTCCAGGACGCGCTCGCGAACGGGCAGGCGCGTCTCGCCGCGATCCGCCGCCGGGTCGAGATCGCGACCGCGCGGCTGCAGGTCGCCCAGCGCCGCTTCCGCCGCGCGCAGGACAAGCTCGCCGGGCGGCTCGTGGCGATCTACAAGAGCGGCACGCCGGACATCACGAGCCTGCTGCTCGACGCCACCAGCTTCAGCGACCTGCTCACGCGCGAGTCCTACCTGCAACGCATCAACGAGGCCGACCACGCGCTCGTCACCCGCGTCAAGCAGCTCCGCAACGGCGTCCGCGCCGCGCTTGCACGGGTGAAGGTGCTGCGCGCCGCGGCACAGGCGGAGGTCGACCGGCTCGCGGCCGCCCGCGCGCAGGCGGCCCAGGTGCGGGTCGCGGCCGTGTCGAAGGCCGCCGCCGCGCGCCAGGCCCAGGCCGCCGCCCAGAGCTCGCTGTCGGACCTGCGCTCGCGGATCGCCGGCTGGACCGCCCAGGTGGCCGAGCTGCAGGCGGCGATGGGCCAGGGCGGGTCCGCGGGCCAGACCGTCCAGCAGTGGTTCGGCGACTTCGCGATCCCGAAGTCGATCGTGATGTGCGAGTCCGGCGGCAACTACGGCGCGCTCAACCCGTCGAGCGGCGCCGGCGGCGCCTACCAGTTCCTGCCCTCGACCTACGAGGGGCTCGGCGGCAAGTACGGATCGCCCCACAAGGCGCCCAAGTGGGAGCAGGACCAGCTCGCCGCGAAGCTCTGGGCGGGCGGCCGGGGCGCCGGCAACTGGGAGTGCGCCAAGTAGGGGACGGGCCGCCCGGAGACGGCCCGTCGGGATTCCCGCCCGCCAGCTGCGCTCAGCAGTTGACCGTGAGGTGGAACGCGCGGTCGGCGAGCGCGCCGCCGCTGGCGCGCGTCACGACGCGCACTGCTGCCGCATTGCCGGCCTGCTGAGCCACGCCAATCTCGCCCGCGACCGGGTCGGTCGCATCCGGCGATCCGACCGTGGCCTCGTAGGCGCACTTGGTGACGTCCCGGGCGAAGACGACCTGGTATTCGCCCGTCGCGAGTTGGGTCGCGCTGGTGGCCCCGTTGTTGCGCACGACCCCACCGGTGGCGGTCACGACCGCCCACAGTGGCTTTGCCTCGGCGACGATCTGCTCGAGCTCAGGTCGTCGACCTTGTCGGCGTTCAGGTTCGCCACCCTGCCGGCGGCGTTGGTGCGGAACGGGACCGCCTTCGTGTTCGCGTTGCCGCTCCCGACCTCGATCTCGCCGCCCTCGGTGCCGCTGCGGCTCGCGAACTCGAACGCGCGGCCCGCTGTCAGGTTGTTGGCGCGGATGCACGGCTCCTTGCCGAGTGCGCTCCGGCAGCCGTAGATCGCGCCGCCGCCGTCGCCGCTCGTGGTGTTCGACTGGCGGGTGCCGTAGGTGCCGTTCTTGGCGATGATCTGCGTTTCGCGGGTGAAGTCGCCGCGAATCGGATTGCGCTCTCCGCCGCGGATCGTGTCGCCGGTTCGCGCAACTGCGAGCGGCGCCACGAAAAGTGCCAGCACGAGGCTGCTGGCGACGAGATAGCGGCCGGTTCCCTTCGACATGTCTGGCTCCTCCTGGATCGTTGAGGCATGGGTGGTCTGCCTTAAGTAGGTAGGACGTTCGTGTGTGCCCATACCTCGGGTTAACCCGACAAACCGTCCGCCTTGGGGGAGTCGCGCCCGCGACTCTCGAGGGGGCCGATTCCTAACGGGAACTCAACGCAAAGCGCGGAAATGCAACATCTCTGGCGTCACCCCTCGCCCCTACACTGGCCTCCGTGAGCACGCCCGCGGCCGTCCACCTCCACGTCCACTCCGAGTACTCGCTGCTCGACGGCGCCTGCAAGATCGAGGCGCTCGCGGCCCGCTGCGCGGAGCTCGGCATGCCCGCCCTCGGCCTCACCGACCACGGCGTCCTGAACGGCGCGGTCGAGTTCTACAAGGCCTGCCGCAAGCACGACGTGAAGCCGATCCTGGGCCTCGAGGCCTACCTCGTGCGACGACCGCCACGAGCGCGAGAAGGTCACGCTACGAGCGCAACCACCTGACGCTCCTGGCCCGCGACGAGCGCCGGGCTTCCAGAACCTGATCAAGCTCTCCTCGGCTGGGCTACCTGGAGGGCTTCCGCCGCGGCCAGGCGAACGTCGACATGGAGCTGCTCGAGCGCCACTCGGAGGGCGTGATCGCGCTCACCGGCTGCCTGCAGTCGCGCTTCTGCCAGCGGCTCGTCCAGGAGCGCGAGCAGCGAGGCGCGCGCCCACGCCGACGAGCTGATCGGCGTGTTCGGCGCCGAGAACGTCTACTTCGAGGTCCAGAACAACAAGATCCCCGAGCAGGACCGCGCCAACGAGGGGATCGTGCGGATCGCGCGCGAGCTCGGGCGGCCGCTGGTCGGCACCGCCGACGTCCACTACCTGCGCCGCGAGGACTACTCGACGCCACTCCGCGCTGCTGTGCGTGCAGACCAAGTCGACGCTCGCCCAGCCGAAGCTGCGCTTCGACACGAACGAGTTCTATCTGAAGAGCCCGGAGGAGATGGCGGAGTCGTTCGCGCAGTGGCCGGAGGCGGTGCCGACCACGCTCGAGATCGCCGAGCGCTGCGACATCGAGCTGGAGCTCGGCAGCATGCTGCTGCCGACGCTACCCGACGCCCGACGGCTCGGACGCCGACCGCCTACCTGCGCCGCCTGACCGAGGAGGGCCTGCGCGAGCGCTACGGCGACCCGCCGCCCGCCGCGGCGCGTCGAGCGGCTCGAGACCGAGCTGCGCGTGATCGAGGACATGGGCTTCGAGTCCTACTTCCTGATCGTCTGGGACTTCGTCAAGTACGCGAAGGACAACGGCATCGCGGTCGGCCCGGGCCGCGGCTCGGCGGCCGGCTCGATCGTCAGCTACGTCGCTGCGCATCACCGACGTCGACCCGCTCGCCGTCGGACCTGATGTTCGAGCGCTTCCTGAACCCCGAGCGCAAGACGATGCCGGACATCGACATCGACTTCTCGATCCGCGGCCGCGAGCGCGTGATCCGCTACGTGCAGGAGAAGTACGGCGCGCGACGCGGTCGCGCAGATCATCACCTTCGGCAAGATGAAGCCGCGCGCCGCGACGCGCGACGCCGCGCGCGTGCTCGGGCGTCGACTACGCGACCGGCGACCGGCTCGCGAAGCTGATCCCCGAGCCGATCATGGGCCGCAACCCGAGCTTCGAGGACTGCCTGGCGCCGGGCACCGAGCTGCGCAAGGCCTACGACTCCGACGCCGCAGGCGAAGCAGATCGTCGACGTCGCGCGCGGGCCTCGAGGGCATCGTGCGCAACAACTCGATCCACGCGGCCGCGGTCGTGATCGCCGACCGGCCGCTGACCGAGATCGTGCCGCTGCAGCTCGCCGAGGACCGCGGCGCGGCGGAGGCCGACGGAACGGCGAACGGCAACGGCGGCAAGCCCGAGCGCGTCTACAAGACGGTGACGCAGTACTCGATGAAGCCGATCGAGGAGATCGGCCTGCTGAAGATGGACTTCCTGGGATTGCGCACGCTCGACGTGCTCGAGAACGCGGTCGCGATCATCGAGCGCTCCGGCGGCGAGCGGATCGACCTCGACGAACCTGCCGCTCGACGACCGCAAGACCTACGAGATGCTCGCGCGCGGCGACTCGGTCGGCGTGTTCCAGCTCGAGTCCGAGGGCATGCAGGAGGCGCTGCGCGAGGTGCGGCCCGACGGAGTTCGACGACATCGTCGCGCTGGTCGCGCTCTACCGCCCGGGCCCGATGCGCTTCATCAAGGACTACGCGCGCGGCAAGCGCGACCCGTCGATCGGTCCGCTACATCGACGAGCGCCTGCGCGCGATCACCGAGCCCACCTACGGGATCGCGGTCTACCAGGAGCAGCTGATGCAGATCGCGCGCGACATCGCCGGCTTCCCGGGCCCGAAGGCGGACACGCTGCGCCGCGCGATCGGCAAGAAGAAGCGCGACGCTGATGGCGACGCTCAAGCAGGACTTCGTCGACGGCTGCAAGGCGAGCGGGCACGAGCACCGCGGTCGCGAACCAGCTGTGGGGCCTGATGGAGGCTGCCGCCGACTACTCCTTCAACAAGTCCCACGCCGCCTGCTACGGGCTGATCGCCTACCGCACCGCCTACCTGAAGGCGAACTACCCGGCCGAGTACATGGCGGCGCTGATCTCGAGCGTGATGTCGACCAAGGACAAGGTGCCGTTCTTCGTCTCGCGCTGCGAGGAGATGGGGATCAGCGTGCTGCCGCCGGACGTGAACGCGTCCGGCCACGACTTCGTCGTCGTCGAGGGCGACATCCGCTTCGGCCTCGACGCGGTCAAGAACGTCGGCTACGCGGCGGTCGAGAAGATCCTCGAGGCGCGCGAGAGCGGCGGCCCGTTCACGTCGATCTGGGACTTCTGCGCGCGCGTCGACTGCGCGCACCGTCAACAAGAAGGCGATCGAGAGCCTGATCAAGTGCGGCGCGCTCGACTCGACCGGCGCGACCCGCAAGGGAATGCTCGCGGTGCTGCGGCCAGGCGCAGGGCGCCGGCGCAGAAGGCGCAGGAGGACGCGCTCTCCGGCCAGGGCTCGATCTTCGACCTGGCGACGACCCGCGCGGCGCCGCGGCCGCGCCGCGGCCGCGCACTACCCGCCGCTGCCCGCGGACGAGTTCGACGCGCGTCGAGCTGCTGGCGGTGGAGAAGGAGACGCTCGGCATCTTCCTCTCGAGCCATCCGCTCGCCGACGTGCGCCACCTGCTGCGCGCGCGCGTCGACTGCTCGCTGGCGGAGCTCGTCGTCGAAGCCGGACGGCGCGTGGGTCACGGTCGGCGGCCTGATCACGCAGGCGAAGCGCATCCGCACGAAGTCCGGCGAGCCGATGATGTTCGCGACGCTCGACGACCTCGACGGCCAGGTCGAGATGCTGATCTTCAACTCCGCCTACGCGGCGAACGAGTCGCAAGGCGGACGTCGACAAGCGCGTGATCGTGCGCGGCCGCGTCGACCACAAGGAGCGCGGCGAGACGAAGCTCGTCGTGCAGGAGATCGAGCCGTTCGAGCCGACGCCCGAGGAGATCGCGGCCGCCGGCGAGCCGCCGCCCGAGACTGGTCGCGAGGACGCCGCGTTCGCCGCGGCGCGGCGCGGCGTCGAGCCCGTCGTGCTGAAGGTCGACGCACGCGCCTGCGACGAGACGCTGATCGGCGACCTGAAGGCGCTGCTCGAGCACTTCCCCGGGGAGACCGAGTTCTGCTCGAGATGGAGACGAGCGCGGGCCGGCGCGCCTGCGCTTCGGCTCCGGATACCGCGTCAGCCCCTCGGTGGCCCTGCGCGCGGAGCTCGACGCATCTGCTCGGCCCCGACGCGCTGGTCGCCTAGCGCTCGACGACTCGCCGGACACGTTGGGCGACGGCGCGAACGTGGGTACACTTGCGCGCATGGCAGTCCGGGCGAAGACCACGCAGGCAACCGAATGCCGGCAGTGCTGCGCGTTCTGCGACAAGACGATCGAGCCGCGCGGCTGCATCGAGATGAACTGCCCGTTCCTCTACACGTACGAGGACGAGAACTCCGGACGCAGCTACATGGGCTGCCTGCAGAAGGTGTTCGGCGTCGAGATCGACGTCGACATGTTCGAGAAGGCCGAGCGCACGCGCGCGGGCTACGGCGGCGTGAAGGCGGTGCGCGAGCCGCTGCCGATGTGCCCCTTCAGCGTCGAGCGCTCCTACGAGGGCACGGGCGCCGCGTTCGACTGCGTCAACCCGCGCTTCTTCGACGCGACCGAGTCGGACCCGGGCGGCTACCGCGCGTTCGACCTGCGCGAGCGCGTCTAGGCGCGGCCTCGCTCGACGCCTGCGACGCCGAATCGCTCCCCGAGCACGCGAGTTTCGCTGGACCGCTGTAGGCGGCGCCGCCGCCGTCTCCGTCGCCGAATACCTTCACCGCCGCCGTCGCTCCAGCTGGCAGGGGGTGTCGCCGCAGATCAGGCCCACCCGCAGTCGCGCCGCCCTGGAACCATCCATGCAGCGTCGCTCCACGCGGCGCTGACCTTCTCGACGTTCAGTTCGACGGGCGGCATCGGCAGCGCGTCGCAACTGCTCGGCGATTTCCTCGCCCTGCTCCATCGTGTGTGTACGCCGCAGCAGCAGCGAGCGCGCCGCCGGCCCACCGTGACGACAGTCCGGCGGACATCGAGCGCGCTCGCTTCACAGACGCCCGATGTCGCCGCGGTCGTGCTGAGCGTGACCTTCACCTGCCACGTCACGGGCGGATCGGTCATCGACCGGGCTGCGCGCCTCGCGGCCGCCGGGCGCGCGTGCCTCCTTCGCGCAACCGCTTCGCGATGTCGACCTGCCGCTTGTCGGGGCCGTGGCCGTCCGGGCCCGGCACCTCGAGCAGCACGGGCAGTCCCTTGAAGCGCTTCTCGCCCAGGAACACGCGGATGCCCTCCTCGCCCAGCTCGCCCTCGCCGAGGTTGGCGTGGCGGTCGCGGTTCGAGCCGAGCGGCGTCTTCGAGTCGTTCAGGTGCAGCGCGCGCAGCCGGTCGAGGCCGACGACCGCGTCGTACTCGTCGACCACGGCCTTGAACGCCTTCGCGCTCGCGCACCTCGTAGCCGGACGCGAGCAGGTGGCACGAGTCGAGGCACACGCCGAGCCGCTCGCCGCGCGCCGGAGACCTCGATCACGCGCGCCAGCTCCTCGAACGTGCGGCCGATCGTGAAGCCGGCGCCGGCCGTGTTCTCGAACAGCAGCGGGCACGCGCTCGGTCGCTGCGAGCGCCTCCTTGAACGCCTTCCCGATCATGCTTGAACGTCGGTCCCGGCTGTCTGGCCCTTGCCGCTGCCCGGGTGCACGATCACGCCGCCGGCGCCGATCGCGTCGCCCGACCGCGAGCGCGTGCGTGAGCGACTCGAGCGACTTGCGGCGCACCTCGGCGTCGTCGCTTGCGACGTTGATCAGGTAGACGGCGTGGATGTAGATCGACTCGACCGGGCTCCCCGCGAGGCGCTCGCGGAAGGCCGCGAAGTCGGCCTCCGTGTACTTGGTCGGCCGCCACGCGCGCGGGCTCTGGTTGAAGATCTGCATCGTCTCGGCGCCCAGCGCTCCTCGGCACGCTCGAGCGCGCGAACGAGGCCGCCCGCTGACGAGACGTGGGCGCCGATTAGCATCTCGGGCGGTGTCCGCACATCGCTTCCGGTTCGCGCCGAGCCCGACCGGCTTCCTGCACATCGGCGGCGCGAGGACGGCACTCTACAACTGGCTGCTGGCCCGCAAGTCGCCCGAGCGACCGCGCTCGTGCTGCGGCTCGAGGACACCGACCGCGAGCGCTCGACCGACGAGGCGATCGACCAGATCCTCGACGCGCTGGAGTGGCTCGAGCTCGACTGGGACGAGGGCCCGCTACCGGCAGACCGAGCGCTCGGATCGCTACGCGGAGCGCCTCGAGGAGCTGCTCGCGATCGGGCGCCGCCTACTGGGACGTGGCCGACCGCCGAGGAGGTCAAGCGGGCGAAGGAGGCGGCCGGCGGCGCCGGGCTACCGCGGCACGGCCGGTGCCGGAGGGCACGCCGGGCGCGGCGGTCCGGCTGCGCGTGCCCGACGAGGGCGAGACGGTCGTCGAGGACGTGATCCGCGGCAGCGTCGGCGTTCGAGAACCGCCTGCTCGACGACTTCGTGATCGCGCGCGCCGACCGCACGCCGCTCTACAACTTCGCGGTCGCCGTGGACGACCCCGACATGGGGATCACGCACGTCGTGCGCGGCGAGGACCACCTCTCGAACACGCCCGCGCCAGCTGCTCGTGCTGCGCGCGCTGGGCGCCGCGAGCGCCGCTCTACGCGCACCTGCCGCTGCTGCACGGCACCGACGGCAAGCCGCTGTCGAAGCGCCACGGCGCCGCCTCGGTGCAGGAGCTGCGGGACGCCGGCTACCTGCCCGAGGCGGTGCGCAACTACCTCGCGCTGCTCGGCTGGGGCTACGACGAGACGACGACCTTCTTCACGACCGAGGAGCTGATCGAGAAGTTCTCGCTCGAGCGCGTCTCGCGCTCGCCGGCCGTGTTCGACGAGCAGAAGCTCGCGCTGGATGAACGGGCACTACATCCGCGAGCTGGACGCCGGCCGAGCTCGCCGAGCCGCCTGCGGCTGTGGATGGACCGCGAGGGCCTGCCGGGCGCCGACGACCCGCGCCTCGAGCAGGCCGTGGCGGCGGTCCAGGAGAAGGTCTCGACGCTGGCCGAGTTCCGCGACCTGGTCGGGTTCGCCTTCGGGCCGCTCGAGATCGACGAGGCGCCTGGGAGAAGGTGATGGCGAAGGACGGCGCCGGGGACAAGCTGGCGCGCGCGCGCGCGGCGCTCGCGGAGGCGGAGCCCTTCGACGAGCAGCAGGTCGAGGCGGCGCTGCGGACGGTCGTCGAGGAGCTCGGGGCAAAGCCGGGCGCGGTCTTTCAGCCGCTCCGCGTCGCGATCACGGGCAAGACGGTCTCGGCGGGCATCTTCGAGAGCCTGGCGCTGCTCGGCAAGGACGAGTCGCTGGCCCGGATCGACGCCGCGCTGGCGCGCCTGTAGATCCAACCGGAGGCCGGGCTGCAAGCCGAATCGACGCGAGATGTCAACCTCTCGCGCCTTTCTGCCGATACGTGAGTTGCCGATGTCTACCAGCACGCAGGGAAGCGCGTGGCGCAACAGCGCAACTCAGGGGCCGCTATCAACGGTCCGGCGCCAGCCGACCACGCTCCCCGGAGCCAAGCAGCACAACGAGGGCCACGGCCGCCGCCTGACGGCGGCTTTCGAGGCGCTCGAGGCGTTCCCCGCGCTCGCCGAGTCGCGCAAGCGGGTGCTGCGCCTCGTGAGCCAGGACCAGCCCTCGGTCGCCGACATGGTCGACGGCGATCGAGTCCGACGTGGCGCTGGTGATCGCCGTCATGCGGCTCGCCAACAAGCAGCCCGAGGCGCGCGGAAGGATCCGCACCGTCCCGCAGGCGATCGAGGTGCTGACGCCCGCCGGCGTCGAGGCGCTGATCGGCGCCACCAAGACCTTCGACTTCTTCGAGCGCACGCCCGATCTGGGACGCCGCGCCGGAGCGCTTCCGCCTGCACGCGGTCGCGACGCAGCGCGCGGCCGACCGGCTCAGCCTCGCGGATCGAGTTCCCCGACCGCGACGAGCTCCTGATCTCCTCGCTGCTGCACGACATCGGCAAGCTCGTGCTCGTCCAGGCCTACCCCGGCTACCCGGGTCAGATCCACACGACCGCCCGCACGCCCGAGCAGCGCATCCACGCCGAGCGCCGCGAGCTCGGCATCGACCACGCGCTGGTCGGCGGCGTGATGGCGCGCCGCTGGGGCCTGCCGCAGCAGCTCGCCGCCGCGATCGAGCACCACCACGCCGAGGACGTGAGCGGCGAGGCCGCGCTCGTGCGGCTCGCCGACATGCTTGCGCACTACGCGCAGGGCCAGGCGGTCGCGCCCGACCAGCTGCTCGCGGTCGCGCGCCGGATCGGCCTCGGCCCGCAGGACCTGCGCGAGGTGCTCTTCGAGCTGCCCGGCCCGCCGCCCGACCGCAAGCGCTCGACCACGCCGTGCCCGCTCTCGGGCCGCGAGCTCGAGGTGCTGAAGCGGCTCGCCGAGGGCAAGGTCTACAAGCAGATCGCGCTCGAGCTCGGCCTCTCGACCAGCACCGTGCGCACGCACCTGCACAACGTCTACGGGAAGCTCGGCGCCGTCGACCGCGCCCAGGCGGTACTGATCGCCTCCGAGCGCGGCTGGCTCTAAGCCTACCGCGCAGATCAGCCGATGCCGGAGCAGCAGCTTCAGGAGAAGCAGTTCGACCTGCTCTACGAGGAGCTGCGCCGGATCGCGGACGAGCTCGAGACGATCCAGCAGCCGGCTCGCGATGCTGGAGACGCTGCCGGTCGCGCTCCAGGAGCTGTCGCGTCTGTCGCGCTCGCTCGAGTCGCTCGCCTACGCCGCGCTCGGCCGCGAAGGGCCGAGGGTGCGGCGCCGCGCGTAGACGCGCAGCGCCAGGCGATCGATCCCGATCCCGTCGATCAGGATGTCCACCGGCGTGCCGTGGCGGCCGTCGACGAAGGTCTGGTGGAACTCGTCGCTGATCGGCGTAACGCGAGCGCGATCGCAACGGCGAGCGCGATCGCCGTGCGCCCGTCCCGCGCCGCCCCGAGGCCGCGCAGCGCACGCCACCAGCAGAGCGTCAGCACCGCGTACTCGGTCACGTGTCCGAGCTTGCGCAGCAGGAGGTCCACCGTGCCGTGGTCGCCGCTGCTCGGCTGGGCGGAGAGGAAGAAGATGCACCGCCATCACCAGCAGCGGCGGCAGCAGCAGCGATGCGAGGCGCGCGGCCGAAAGAGGGGTTCTCGTGGCTGTGGAGGCTGACACTAGACTTGGTCCTCGGCACGCGATGGTGACAGCTTGATCACGATCACCTCGAAGTCCCGGTACGCGGTCAGGGCGCTGACGGAGCTCGCGCGGCTGGGCGCGCTGCCCGGCGGCCAGCCGGTGCCGATCGCAGAGCTGGCCCGCCGGCGCGACATCCCGCTCCAGTTCCTGGAGCAGCTGTTCGCGACGCTGCGACGCGCCGGGATGCTGCAGAGCCAGCGCGGCGTGAAGGGCGGCTACACGTTCGTGAGGGATCCGTCGGAGCTGACCGTGCTGCGAGGTCGTCCAGCTCCTCGACGGCGAGTTCGAGGCCGAAGCTGCCGGCGGCTCGGCGGAGGCACACGACGTCTGGGTGACGCGCGGTCACGGCGCTGCGCGAGGTGCTCAGCAACACCACGATCGCCGACGTCGTGCAGGGCGAGGCCGAGGCGGCCGGCGCGCAGATGTACTACATCTAGAAGCGGTCGCGCTCCCATGGGCGCGGCGCTTGCTAGAGCGAAAGTACAACCGCTCTCAACCGCTACTAACCGCTCTGCGGGGCACTCGACTGTCCCACAGGCTGTCCCGCACGGAGCTGCCATCGGATAGCCGCGTACCCGGCCGGGAGCCCGGTCTTCACTGTCGCAATCACCGTGGCGGGAAGGAAGCCGCCGCAAATAGCCCGGCGGGCGCATGGAAGCGGTGGGCACCTTGAGGCAGATTCCTGAGTGCATTTGAAGAGCCACCGCCGGCACCGGACCTAGGCAGCGCGAGCAACACGCTCGCCCCCTCGGTTCCGGTCGGTATGGGAGCCGGAGACTGCGACAGAGCGAGCAGTTCTTTGAAAACCACACCCCCTAGTGGCAGTTGTCCTTGCCCGCGCAGGACCAGAGATAGGAAAGGAGAGTCGTGAGCTACAGAAGCAGACAGAAGAAGCGACAACTCAAGATCGCGGTCACGAAGGCGAAGCGCGAGCACGGCGACGCGATGGCGACTCGGTACTACCTGACGATCACGAAGCGGCCCTGTCAATGCTCAGCTCGTGGATGCCGGCTGCGGTCCGGCGACGACATGGTCTATCGGCACAACGGCAAGGTCACGCTCTGCATCGCGTGTGCGGACGCTGATCCGCTAGTCGACTACCGCACGTCAACGAAGTGGGAGCAGCGGCGCGAGCGGCAGCGAAAGAAAGCTCGATGGAAGGCGGCGGCACGACGGGCGCAAGCTGACCGAGCGTCAGGGTCTGAGCCGCTCGAATGGCGGGCCGCACGAGGGCAAGGGGGCGGGAGCAATCATGGCGACTCCCCCTGAGGCGGACAGCCCCCAAGCCACCGCGAGAAAAACAGATGGTGGGCGGCTGAGAAAGGTCAGGAGCCGGCGTGAGCGTCTACTCCGACAGCCCCACGGCTGCGAGGGCTTCGGCCCGCGTGTCGAATGTGCGCCACCAGACGACCTTGTCGTGTCGCCACCGGGTTGCGTTGCAGATCGACTCCTCGGTAGGGGTTTCGCTACCAGCGCCGCGGGCGCGTTGGCGCAGGAGCGCGAGCGTCACGTCTCCAAGGTCGTGCACTTCGACAACCTTGACGGTGAAGTCAGGAAAGACGTCAAACAGGTCCTTCCACCAGCGGCGGACTCCGTCGTGGCCGCGATAGTGATTTCCGCCCTCCATGGCAACCGCGCGTGGGATGACCTCCACGTCATCGTCTGTGAGTGCCAGATATGTGTCGAGGTCGCGTCGGTTGAAAGCGTCAGCGCCTCGGCGGAAAGTTCCACGTTCTCCTGCGACATCGCCTACTCCGACAGCCCCACGGCTTCGAGGGCCTCGTGCCGGTCTCGTAGAACTCCTGCAGTCGCACGGCTTGGCCGTCGCGGATCGTCCAGACGCTGGGCAAACTCGGTCCGCACTTGCACTCCGCTGGTCTTCCCCGGCCGCGACTCATGGGCCTAGACGAGCGACTTGGTCATCGAGGTCGCCAGTTCGATGAACTCGCCGAGCTCGATCGCGGTACGTCGCACCACGCGTCTCTCCAGCTCGATGAGAAGGCTCTGACCGCTTCTCGGCCGTGGCATATACGGTCTCCGCCCGGGGCATATCGGCTGCGGCAGTCGCAATCTATGTCCGGATGCGAGCCCTTCGAGACCGGACTCGATAGTCGCCACGCTTCCACGCCTCATAGAGCGGCTGCACGACACTCCACGTTCTCCTGCGACATCGCCCGCGCAGTATCCCGCAGGCGGAAGGACGTCGGTCAGGGGGCAATCGGCTCGAGCGCATCCTCGGAGACGCCGAGGTCCCTGAGCGCGTCCTCTCTGTGGACATAGGCCTTGGCGTAGACGACGAGGCCGTCGCGCCACTTGCACACCTGTGCCCCCGGCATCGCGACCTCCGCGCCGCTCCGCTGCCCGCGACCATGCACCACGTAGAACAAGAGCGTGTCCTGGCCGAGATCGAAGAACGCCTCAGGCTCGACGCGAAACTCGTTCCCCCATGCGTCTCCGAAGTCCCGAAAGTACCTGTCGCACACCATCGTGCCCGTGGTAGGCCGCACCGCCCGGCACCGTCATCACCGAGTGGTACTCGACGCTCGGATCGAGGCACGAGATGAACAGCCTCTATGTCGCTGCCTGTTGAACGCCTCCGCCATGCGGCGGGCGAGTCTCCACGTTCTCCTGCGACATCGCCCGCGCAGTATCCCGCAGGCTCAGGAGTCGGCGTGAGCGTCTTGCTCCGACAGCCCCACGGCTTCGAGGGCCTCGTGTTCGGCACCGAACATCCGCCACTCCGCGACCTTGCCGTTGCGGAACCCGAAGACGAACCAGATCACGTCTTCCAAGCTTTGACCCCGCTGCCTTTCCCGACTCCATGCTCGGTGCGGTCTTGACAACCACATGATCGCCTGCGTCACCGATTTCGAACGAGCTCAAGCCGGTAGTCATCCCATCTGATCAGGCCACGCAGCGATGGCTTCCATCACTCCCGCATATCCGTGGCGAGTCGTCGTGTCAGGCATCTCGGTGCGCTGCATCACGACGACTCTCGGGGTCGACACCAGGCGCAGGGCCAGGTCCGGAGTCAAAGCATCGCTTGGAAAAGGCGTCGAAGAGAGTCCTCATTATCTCCACGTTCTCCTGCGACATCGCCTACTCCGAAAGGCCAACGGCGTCAAGGGCTTCCCTGTGGTTCCAGAAGAACTCTTGCAGCGAAACGCGGCCGTTGCGAATCGTGTAGACGACGGTCAGCTCCATCCTCGACTCTGGGCCGCTGCCAACCCCCCGGTAGAGGTGCCTTACGAGCACATGGTCCGCGACGTCGATGAAGTCTTCAATCGGTTCGAGCGCTTGGTCGTCCCACGCGTCACGAACCTGCTCAAAGTGGCGCATGACCGCGTCGCGACCAACGTGCGGTCCCGGCTCCGGCCAGCCCTCCGCCGTTCGCAGGACGACGTCGGGTTCGTACAGCTCACGAAGGGCATCCATGTCTCCGGCGTTCCATGCATCGAAGGTGGCTCGCGCGATCTCCACGTTCTCCTGCGACATCGCCCGCGCAGTATCCCGCAGGGTCAGGAGTCGGCGTTAGCGTCTTGCTCAGCCTGCCTCATATCGCAGAGGGACCCTAGGCATTCATATACGCGCAGTGACCGCAGTCCACCTGGCCGGGACCCAACTGTTCCCGAGGGATGTTCTTCTCGGCGAACCACCCCCCGAGCTGACAAATCGGCAGATCGCCGTCGCTCTCGTGGATCGCGTACCTGCCAACCGGCACGCCGGTCACACGCCGCTCGGCGTGGTAGGTCCGGACCAGCGCGGGGCCCAGGGGGCGGAGGCAGTGCGTCGATGTGATGCCGCGCCTCGTTCTGCACGAGCCTGTAGCGGTGCGGCTGCATCCACGGCGGCCTCGGCACGTCCACGCTGCCAACGCGGACCATTTCTTCGACGAACAATTTCTCAGCGTCGGAAAGATTCATCGCCCGCGCAGTATCCCCCTAGGCAGGAAGGCGAGGCAAGGGGGAGTGGGAGGGTGCCGGCGTCAGCGCGAGAGCGGCAACTACCGCCGAGCAGCTTCCTCTCAAAAAAACCGCTCTGGAATTTCAAACCGCTGAAAATCCCAACTTGAAAACCGGGGGAGCCGCATGACAGAGAAACAGCTAGACCAAACTGAGGCGAGGCAAATCCTCGAAAACCTGGCCCGCAATGGACCTCCAACTGCCCAGGTGGCGGCACTCAGAGCTCTGAGGGAGTTTGAAAGGGCTGCCAAGGCCGAGGAAGAGGCCGAGAGGGAGGCCGAAGCTATCCCTCCGGGCTTCGAAGGGCTCTATGACGACGAGTTTTCGAGGCGGCAAAGGGAACGGGCGAATCGCGACAAGACCGGAGGGCGGGCGGCTTGAAGCAAGGCGAGCAAATGCCCAAGCCGATGCGTTTGCTCGGCCGACCATCGGGGGCTATGCTCGGTCGAGTCCTAAGAGGGGGAGCCGCATCGCACGCCTGAGAATCGCAGTCCTCGCAAGTTGTTTCGCTCTTCTCAGCTTGGCGGCCCCGGCTGATGCCACCTTCCCTGGCAAGAACGGCAGGATCGCCTTCGCGCCCGAGCGCACTATTGAGATCGCGACGATGAATCCGGACGGCAGCGATCAGAGGATTCTCACCGGTGTGCTTGGCGACAACGTATATGGAGAGGACCCGGCCTGGTCGCCCGACGGGACCAAGATCGCCTACGTCGACACGCTCCCCCCAGCGGGCGGTTTTCCCGAGCTCTCCGTCATGAACGCGGACGGATCGGGCAAGACGAACATCGGCAACGGCGTCACACGCGACCGCTCCCCGGCCTGGTCGCCCGACGGCACCGAGATCGCGTTCCTGATTTCGGGCAACTACTTCAAGACGCCCGCCGACGGCTCGAACTACCAGCAGCTGCCCGGCGAGCCGGGCGCTGGGTTGTCGGTGGACTGGTCGCCGGACGGCCAGGCGATCGCGTACGCGCACGATTGCCTTGCAGGAGGGGGCAGCACTCCATACCACGGCAGCGGCAGTTACATCGGGATGATGGCTCCCACCGCGAATGCCACGCGAACACCGGTGACGAGTCCCACCACGTGCGAAGGCCCCGGCGGCATGAATCGCGATCTTCCCTATTACGACTCGGCTCCGTCGGGTCTCCGGATGCCCAGCGAATCCTCTTCATGCGCTCCCTCCCGGGCTCGCGCACCGCTGCCCTCTACACGATCAGGCGGGACGGCACCGGCCTCGAACTCGTGAAGGACGGGTATCAAGGCGGGGTCGCGGGGCGCTGGTCCCCCGATGGCTCCAAGATCGTGGTCGTGTTCGCTCCAACTGATGCTCCTCCTGGAACCTGTATTTACTGCATCAGGATCATGAACGCAGACGGGACCGGCGAGACCCAGATCGCCGCGGGCCACAACCCCGACTGGCAGCCGCTCCCCATCAACGCCTACCCCCGCCCCAAGGGCGCGAGCCCGATGCAGGTCATCGCTGGTGCCCGCCTACGACGCCCTGCACGGCCCCCAACTCCACCCACGGCGCGCCGCTGTCCTTCTCGTCCTGCACGCCGCCCCAGCCCGCCTCCGACTACCTCACCACCGGCACCCCCGACGCCAACGGCCGCGCCGTGCGCATGAACGCCGCGCTCACGCTCAAGGTCACCACTACCGGCGACGTGCAGATCGCGGCGCACCTGAACGACGTCGCAAACACCGACCTCTCCGACTACACCGGCAGCCTGCGCGCCACGATGCCGGTGCGCATCACAGACAAGCTCAACACCCCCCACCCGGGCGGCCCCGGCGCCGCCACCACCCAGCCCTTCCTCTACGGCTTCACGATCCCCTGCGCGGCCGACCCCGGCCCCACCACGGGCTCCGACTGCGCGCTCACCACCTCCATGAACGCACTCGCGCCCGGCACTCCACGCGGACGGCCGCCGCGCGGTATGGCAACTCGGCCAGGTGCGCGTGTTCGACGGCGGCTCAGACGCCGACGGCTCCACCACCGCCGACAACACGGTGTTCGCGGTGCAGGGCGTCTTCATCCCGTAGCCCTTCTTTGAGGACCGTTGCGGTGGGGGTTCCCCTACCGCGCCGCGCAAAAACGGTCTCCGCCGCAAAAAGTATCCGGCACCCGCAGGCTCAGGAATCGGCGTGAGCGTCTTGCTCCGACAGCCCCACGGCTTCGAGGGCTTCCTGCCACTCTTGATAAAAACAGCCATGCACGATGCGCCCGTTGCGCATCGTCCACACAAAGCAAGGGCGCGCCTTGACCTCGATTCCATCCCGGCCACGGTGGTAGTTGGCGAGCGAAATCGCTACCTGGTCGCCGACTTCGACGAACTTGTCTAGCTCGAAGCGAACGGCTTCCCACAGCCCGAGGAACTCGTCCAAGGCGGGGCGCATCTGATCAAGTTTGAGGACGCCACCCGCAAGGCCGATTGTCCGCGAGGCGTCGAGCTCGAAGTCCGAATCCATGTGCTTGAACGCGGCCTCCAAGTCCCCCTGGTTGAAAGCGTCGATAAAGGCTCGCACGATCTCCACGTTCTCCTGCGACATCGCCCGCGCAGTATCCCGCAGGCTCAGGAGTCGGCGTGAGCGTCTTGCTCCGACAGCCCCACGGCTTCGAGCGCTTCGGCTTCGGTGTTGCACATGCGCATCAGCACGCATTTCCCACGTCGCCACCGGGCTACCTGCCATGGCGTCTCGTCGAGGCGAAGTGTCACCACCTGCGCCGTGGCCGCGAGCACGCACGGCGGCGACTGTCAGGTCTCCAAAATCGCGCACTTCCAGCAAATCGATGGTGTGGTCCGAGCCAGGTGTCGAGCACGGCCGTCCACCAGCGCCGCATTCCTTCGTGCCCGTGATAGCTGCCTTCGCATAGCCAGCCGATGCGCGGGATGCCCCTCTAAATCATGATCGCATCAGCGCCAGATAGGCATCGAGGTCGCGCCAGTTGTAGGCGTCCATTGCCTGGTAGTGGAGTTCCACGTTCTCCTGCGACATCGCCCGCGCAGTATCTCCCCTCACGGCGAGCGGTGGGCAAGCCGGTGGCACGCGCCGCACAGTGGCACGCCGGGCCCGTTCTTGTCGCCGCCCTGGCCGATCGGGTCCACGTGGTGCGCCTGCACGGACTCGGTCGCGCCGCACGCCGCGCAGACGCCGTCCGTGATCGCAAGCACCCTGCGCCGATAGGCGGCCTGCTCGGCGCTGGTGCCGCGGCGCTCGCGCTGACAGGTGCGGCAGTAGCTGCCCTTCGGGATGAGCACCCGGCAGCCCAGGCAGGGACGCCTCACCGCGTCCCCCGTGGGAAAACCGTGGGAAAACCCACACCGCTTTCATGCGGTCGAGCGCGGTCGAGAGCGGTTGTGATTTGGCTTGCTAGAGCGCAATGACGCTCTGGCAAGCGGGCGGCCACGGATGCACTACATCTGAAACCCGCCCCGGTCTAGAGCCGCACTCCGCTTTCGAATGCGGAAGCGCACCGCTCTCGACCGCATGAACTAGCCGGCGTGAGCGTCTTGCGCCGACAGCCCCAGGACTTCGAGGGCTTCCGCGTGATCCCAGAAGAACTCGGCGACACGGATCTTCCCGTCGCGGATGGTGAAGATGGCGGTTGCCTCCGCGTCCGCCTCGGGGCCATGTCCCCGCTCGCGCCACATCATCCGAACGGCGACGCGGTCGGCTGCGTCAATGTAATCCGCAAGCATCTCGATCTCGTCGTCGTTCCACGACTCGCGCATGCGCTCCCACTGGCCCATGACGATGTCGCGGCCGACGAATGGGCCCGCCTCCGGCCAACCCGTTGGAGGCCACGTAACGACGTCCTCGGCGTAGGTCGCTCGCAGAGCATCCATGTCGCGTGCATTCCATGCCTCCATCCCGGATCGCACAACCTCTACGTTCTCCTGCGACATCGCCTATTCCGGGAGGCCGACGGCTTCGAGGGCCTCTGCCTTGGTTTGGAACATCTTGGCCCCGACGATCTTGCCCTCCCGCACGGTCCAGAGCATCGCCCCCCGCGCTTCCATGTCGATGCCGCTTCCTTTGCCCCGTGCCCGAACGACGTCGATCGTGATCAATCGCCCAGGCCCGCACTCGACGACCTCAATGATCTCGGGGCTGAACTGTTCCCAGGCCTCGAGCATGTCGGTCCAAAACCGTGTCAATCCGTTCTGGCCCCTGTATGTGCCCACGAACGGGCCCATGGAATCTGACCAGTCGAACTCGAGCTCGTCGTGAACGCATTCCAAGGCACCATCGAGATCCTGCCTGGCCCAACTTTTCTCGAAGCGCCGTACAAGCGCAACGTTCTGCTGCGACATCGCCCGTGCAGTATCCCGCAGTCGGGCTAGACAAAAAAGAGGCGGCCGCAATCCGTCGCGGCCGCCTCACGATGCTGCTTCACGGTCCCCGGAAAAGGGACGGTTTCAGCGTAGGCGTGTCCGTCGGATTGCGCGAGCCGAATCTCAGCCGGAGGATTCTTCGAACAGCACGTCGACCGAGTGCATGCGGCGTCCGTTCGCCAGTAGCGTGCCTCCAATGACCACAGACGGGGCCCCCTGCGCTGGGAAGACGGGCGCTGATGGTGCTCGACCAGCGCCGCTTGCCCGCCGAGGAGGTGTGGCTGCGCTGCGATACCCCGGAGCAGGTGGCCGATTGCATACGCACGCTGGCGGTCCGCGGCGCGCCGGCGATCGGGCTGGCCGCGGCGTACGGCATGGCGCTCGCGGCACGCGGGGCCGAGGACGCGAACGACGCCGCCGACCTGCTCCGCGGGGCGCGGCCGACAGCCGTCAACCTCGGTTGGGCGGTGGATCAGGCGCTCGCAGCCGACGACCCCCTCGAGTTGGCCCAGCGGCTGCATCGTGAGCAGATCGAGGCCGACCGGCGGCTGTCGGAGCTCGGCGCGGAGCGCTTCCAGCGGGGCGACCGGGCGCTCACGCACTGCAACACCGGCCCGCTCGCGACGGGCGGATTCGGCACCGCCGGCGGCGTGCTACGCGCCGCCTGGGAGCGGGACCGGCTGGCGGAGGTGTGGGTGGACGAGACCCGCCCGCTGCTTCAAGGCGCGCGGCTGACGGCGTGGGAGCTGCGGCGGGCCGGCATTCCCTTCCGGGTCGTGGCCGACTCCGCGGCCGGCGGCCTGATGGCGGGCGGCCTCGTGGACCGCGTGGTGGTGGGAGCGGACCGGATCGCCGCCAACGGCGACGTGGCAAACAAGATCGGCACCTACCCGCTGGCGGTGCTCGCGGCGCGCCACGAGATCCCCTTCTACGTGGCGGCGCCCGTCTCGACGATCGATCCGCACACGCCCGACGGTCGCGGCATCCCCATCGAGGAGCGCGACCCAGCCGAGGTGACGGCGGACGGAGCAGCGTTCAATCCCGCATTCGACGTGACCCCGGCGGAGCTGGTGACGGCGATCTTCACCGAGGTCCGCGTGCTGGAGCCGCCCTACGAGCAGTCCATCGCGAACCTCGGAGCAGCGTGATCGGGGCGCTACCAGCGAGGCTGGTAAGGCTGTTGCGCACCCTCGTCCCGCGCCGTCACGAGCACGCGCTCGGCGAGAACGGCGGCCGCCCAGTCGCACGAATCGGAGAGCGAGTCCGTGCGCTCGATGGCTTCTGTGGCGATCGCCCGGGCCTCCGCCTGGCCAAGGCCGAAGTCCTGGGCCGCGAGCACCATCTCCATCAGGCGGCTGAATTCGTCTCTGTCTGTGTCCAGGTCCACTGTTTGATTTCTACCCGCAGTTTCGGGATGTGATGTACCAATTTCTGACGCTCTCAGAGCGCTCTCAAAGACGTCCCCATGAGACCGCGAGATTCGAGTGGCGCGGGCGCCGCGACGTGCCTATAGTCGAATCAAGGCTTGGCCCCCGGGTCTTGAGCCCCTCGTCACGGAAGACCAGCAAGGGAGGGACCCCCCATGCGCCGCAACGGCCGCATCCGGTTGTCGTTCACGAACGTATTCGTCACCGTCGCCCTGTTCGCAGCGCTGGGCGGGACTTCATATGCCGCTCTGCAGGTAACCGGCAAGAAGATCAAGAACGAGTCGGTCACGGGCGCGGACATCAAGAACTTCTCGCTCGGCAAGGCTGACCTCCGCAAGGGACTGCTCGAGTCCTCGAAGGCCACGCCCCTCAACTCGATCGGCTACCAGGCCGAGCGCGACGGCGGCCCCGCCGGGGTCTCCCCGGGCGACTACGTCACCGTCGCGACGCTGAACGTGCCTCCGGGTTCGTACGTGGTAAACGCGAAGACCAACCTGATGAGCGCTCAGCTCGATGCGGGCAAGTGCCAGCTCGTCGCGGGTGCCAAGGTCGACATCGTCACGCGAGGCCTGCGCTCGAACGGCACCTCCGAGGCGCTGAACATGCAGGCTGCCACCACGTTCGCGGGACCCGGCGCGATCACGCTCGCGTGCAGGACGACCGACGGCCAGTGGACCGCCACCGACTCGAAGATCCTCGCGGTCAAGGTCGACAGCGCGCAGGGCTGATCCAGCCCGGCAGCGCTGCCGGTTAACCTCCGTCCGGACGAAGCAACCGGACGAGGAGCGACATGAACCAGAAGGCGAGCGGCAAGGCGTACGTGATCGGCGTCGGCATGACCAAGTTCGAGAAGCCGGGCGCGCGTGACTGGGACTATCCCGACATGGCGCTCGAGTCCGGCTCGAAGGCGCTCGATGACGCCGGGGTTCCGTACGACTCCATCGAGCAGGCGTTCGTCGGCTACTGCTACGGCGAGTCGACGTCCGGTCAGCGGGCCGTATACGGCCTGGGCCTGAGCGGCATCCCGATCGTCAACGTCAACAACAACTGCTCGACCGGGCTCCACCGCGCTCTTCATGGCGCGCCAGGCGGTCGCCGGCGGGATCACCGACTGCGCGCTCGCGCTTGGGTTCGAGAAGATGGAGAAGGGCTCGCTCGGCGTCAAGTACACGGATCGTACGAACCCGATCGACAGGCACCTGATGACGATGTTCGAGGTGCGCGAGCCCGAGCAGTCGCCGTTCGCGCCGCAGATGTTCGGCAACGCCGGCCGCGAGCACATCGAGAAGTACGGCTCGGAGCCGGACCACTACGCCTGGATCGGCTGGAAGAACCACAAGCACTCGGTCAACAACCCGAACGCGCAGTTCCAGGACGAGTACACGCTCGACGAGATCAAGAGCGCGAAGATGATCCACGAGCCCCTGACCAAGCTGCAGTGCTCGCCGACCTCCGATGGATCCGGTGCGGCGGTGATCGCAAGCGAGCGGTTCGTCGACGAGCACGACCTGTGGGAGCGGGCCATCGAGATCGCCGGGCAGGCGATGGTGACCGACATGTCCTCGACCTTCAACGAGCGCTCGTCGATCAAGATCGTCGGCTTCGACATGTCAAAGGAAGCTGCACGGCAGGCATACGAGCAGGCCGAGGTCGGACCTGAGGACGTGGACGTGATCGAGCTGCACGACTGCTTCTCGGCGAACGAGCTGATCACCTACGAGGCGCTCGGCCTCGCCGAAGAGGGCGAGGGCCACAAGCTCGTCGAGTCCGAGGACACGACGTATGGCGGCCGGTGGGTCGTGAACCCGTCGGGCGGCCTGATCTCGAAGGGACACCCGCTGGGCGCGACCGGGCTGGCGCAGTGCACCGAGCTCACCTGGCAGCTGCGCGGCGACTCGGAGAAACGGCAGGTCGACGGAGCGAAGGTGGCGCTGCAGCACAACATCGGCCTCGGTGGCGCGGCGGTCGTGACCGTTTACCGGCCCGCGGCCTAGCGGCAGCCTTACTTCAGGAGTTCACTTCAGAAGACGCGAGAGGCGGCGGTCCTTCAGCACCCGGCCGTCGGTCTGGCAGGCCGGGCAGTAGGCGATCACGTAGTCCTCGAAGAACACGCGCTCCAGCGTCGTCTGGCAGCGCGGGCAGGGCTCGCCCTCGTGGCGGTGGACCGTGAGCGGCATCGGCATCTTGTCCGGGATCGGCAGCGCCACGGTGCCCTCGTAGTGCTCGATCGCCGAGTCCAGCACGACCCGGATCGTCTCCCGGAGTGTTCTCGGCCTCGTCCTCGCTCAGGTCGGATCCGCGCTTGAACGGCGAGAGTCGCGCCGCGTGCAGGATCTCGTCGGCCCACGAGCGTCCGATGCCCGCGATCACGCGCTGATCGCGCAGCAGCGTGTGGAGCGGGCGGGGCGCGTCGAGCAGCTCCGCGAGCGGCGGCGGTGCGGGCCACGCCTCGGGGCCCAGCGTCGCCACGGCCTCGTCCTCGTCCGCGCTGCCGGTCTCCCCGAGCTTGACCCATGCGCGCTGCTTGGTGCCGAACTCGCGCAGGCGCAGCTCCCGGCCATCTTCGAGGCGGACGAGCAGCCGCGAGGTGCGGTCCCGCGGGCCGGCCCGCTTGTCCCATAGCTGCAGGCGCCCAGCCGACATCAGATGGATCAGGAGCTCAAACCCGTCGAACTCGACGATCAGGTGCTTGCCGCGGCGCCGCACGCCGGTCACCTTGCGTCCGGCCAGCGCGCCGAGCGGCGGATCGTGCGTCTTCAGCACGTTGATGCCGGGAGCGAGCGCCGACTCCACGGTCGCGCCGGCGATCGCGCCGCCGATCCGGCGCGCGGTGATCTCGACTTCGGGAAGCTCTGGCACGTGATCGATCTTAGGAGGCCCGTGGGGTCCGGGCGGCGAGATTCAAGTTCTCTGCCTGCAGGCCGATGTGCAACCCATGGACCAAGCGCACGCTGATCTTCTACGCGATTTCTACGATGCCCTGAACCGCGACGACGTCGATACCGCGGTGCAGCTATGCGACCCCGACGTGCGCGTCTACCTGAACCCCGACGTGGTGGCTGCGCTGCCGCCTCGGGGGCACAAGGAGGTCGCCAACTACCTGCGCGGCTGGTTCGACAGCTGGGACACCTATGTGCCGAGGCCGCAGGAGTTCATCGACGCCGGCGAGCAGGTGGTCGTGATGGTGAAGCTGCGCGCCCGCGGCAAGGGCAGCCGGTTCGAGATCGAGGAGGAGATGGCAGACGTCTTCACCCTCGAGGACGGCAACATCGTGCAGCTGCGGCTATACGTCGATCGGGGCGTCGCTCTCGATGCCGCCGGCATCGGCGAGTAGCCTCGGCGCGCCCACGCGGCTAGCATCAGGCCGTGGCGTCGGCCGGCGTACATTGAAGGGGCGATGGTGAGCCTGCCGCTCGATCGTGAGGGAGACCTCGCGCGACACGTTTACGACGCGCTCGAGGACGAGGCCGCGCAGCCGCTGCAGGGACTCGAGAAGGAGGCGCCGGAAGGGTTCGATTCGTTCTCCGAGCTGGAGGCGTCGCTCAGCGAGCTGAGCTTCGGATACGGCGTCGCTTGGGCATTGGCGCGCGTGCGCGAGCCGTTCGCGTCCTCCCGCCGGGTCTCGGAGGTCGCGGCCCAGGCGGTCGCGACCGCGTGGCGCGCGTTCAGCAACGAGTCGTGGCGGGCTCTGATGGAGCAGGACCGTGCCGCGCGCGGGGACGCGGCAGGCCGGCGACGCAGAGGGCGAGGAGCCCGGTCCGCGGCTCGACGAGTTCATGGGCGGCCTGGCGCGCGCCCGCTCCCGTCGGCCACGCGACGAGGCAGATCCCGGCCAGGATGGTTGATTCCAGCTAGCGGTGTCGAACGTCAGGCGACAGGCCCAGATCGACGCTCCCGTCGAGCACGTGTGGGCCCTCGTCGGCGACCCCAACCGGCACCCGGAGTGGTGGCCGCGCGTGATCGAGGCCAAGTGCGACGGCATCGAGCAGGGCTGCGAGTATCGCTGGGTGGCGAAGGGCCCTGTGGGAACGGCGGAGGAGACGGTGCTGCTCGAACGTCTCGAGGACTGCAGCGAGATCAAGATCCGGTGTCTCGACACGGGCACCTACATGCGGTGGGTGCTCACGCCGGTGCGCGGCGGCACGTTCCTGGACGTGGAGTTCGGGATGGACCCCGCCGAGATGAAGCACCGTGTCTTCGACCGTCTCGCCGGGCAGCGGCTACTACCGGCGCTGGCTGGAGCAGTCGCTCGACTCGCTGCGGCACGCGTGCGGCTCCGAGGCGTCCGTGCCGCGGGAGCCGCAACCTTAATCTCGGCTCAACCTCCAATCAACGCACAGCAAAGTGCGATTGGCTAGGCTTGCCGCGGGAGTGACCCTCAAGGGCCCGTCGGTTCCTGCTCGGAGTCCGCGGCAAGTCCTCGCCAGAGGAGGAGGATTCGATTGCGTAAGTCATTGATGGGAGCGTCCATCGTGGGCGTCGCCTGTCTGGCGCTCGCGAGTGTCGCGTATGGGGCCGTACAGGTCGCCTTCACCATGTCCGTCAGCCCCAACAAGACGAACGCTCCGGCGGGGCTGAAGGTGAAGTTCGTCTCGTCCGATCCGGCCGCCGAGCAGCCGCCGATCATGGATCGGATCACGATCAAGCTGAACGCCGGCGGGCAGTACAACGGCAGCAAGTTCCCGAAGTGCAGCCTCAACACGCTGAACTCGAAGGGCCCGACCGGCTGTCCGTCCGGATCGAAGATCGGCTCAGGGAACGGTGTCGGCTACGCCAAGCCGGTCGTGACCGACCCGGTCAAGGCGAAGCTGACGATCTTCAACGGCGGGAACAAGATCTTCGTGTACGTGTTCCCGGACCTCGGTCCGACGTTCGTGACGGTCGGGAACGTGATTCACAAGAAGGACGGGCCGTACGACTACACGCTCGACTTCAAGATCCCGCCGATCAAGACGCTGCCCAGCGCGCCTGACGCCTCGGTGGGGACGGTCGACACCAACACACCGAAGAAGTTCGTCAAGAAGGGCAAGAAGAAGATCTCGCTGATCGTGACGCCCAAGAAGTGCAAGGGCACCTGGAAGGCCGAGGGCAACTTCCACTTCGTAACGGGTGAGACGTCAAGTCGCCCATCACCCAGAAGTGCAAGAAGTAGGTATGACCGCCCTGAAAACCTGCACGTGCCATAGGAGGGACTTTGCTTAAGAAACTAATCATCGGGCTCGCGGCGTTCGCCGCGCTCGCCCTAGCAACGAACACGGCGCTGGCCGCCGTCGGAGTCAAGGCCAGTTACTCGTTCAGCCCGACCAAGGCGAACAAGACCGCCGCGGTCGCGGTCAGCATCGAGTCGAGTGACCCGGCCGCCGAGCAGCCGCCGATCATGAACCGGATCCAGATCAAGTTCCCGGCCGGCGGTAAGTGGAACGGCCCCAAGTTCCCGAAGTGCAGCATCAACACCCTGAACTCGAAGGGCCCGACGGGCTGCCCGTCCGGGTCGAAGATCGGTACGGGTAACGGCGTCGGCTACGCCAAGCCGGTCGTGACCGACCCCGTGAAGGCGAAGCTGACGATCTTCAACGGCGGCAACCACGATCCTCGTGTACGCGTTCCCGGACCTCGGTCCGACGTTCGTGACGCCCTGCAAGATCGTGGGCGGCTACAACCTCGACTGCCAGATCCCGCCGATCAAGACGCTGCCGAGCGCGCCTGACGCATCTGTCGGCACCGTCAAGACCAACAACCCCGCCAAGAGCATCAAGAAGGGCGGGAAGAAGATCGGCATGGTCGTCACGCCGAAGAAGTGCAAGGGCAGCTGGAAGTCGAGCGCGACTTTCTCGTTCACCACCGGTGAGAAGGTTGTCGCGCCCTTCAGCCAGAAGTGCAAGAAGTAACGCTCCAACGCATCACGTAGCACCGTTGACGGCCCGCTTCGGCGGGCCGTCTCTTTTTGGCGCGCGGCGTGAGTGGCGCCGTTGCGCGCTCCCCCGCGCCGGAGGCGCTGGTCGCGCGGCTCGCGGCGGCACTGACCTGGCCGCATCAGCGGCTATCGTCCGCCCAATGGCCGTAAAGCGGATCGAAATTCCTTCGAACCACGCCGAGCTGGTCGGCCGCACGCCGATGGTGCGTTTCGGCCGGCTCGGCGAAGGACTCGACGCCGAGGTGATCGGCAAGCTCGAGGCGTACAACCCGGCCGGCTCGGTCAAGGACCGGATCGGCGTCGCGATGATCGAGGCGGCGGAGGCGGAGGGCCGGATCGAGCCCGGCCGCACGACGGTGATCGAGTCGACGTCGGGCAACACCGGCATCGCGCTCGCGTTCGTCTGCGCGGCGAAGGGCTACCGGCTGATCCTCACGATGCCGCAGGGGATGAGCCGCGAGCGCGAGGCCCTGCTGCGCCTGTACGGCGCGGAGGTGATCGTGACCGAGTCGATGGGCGGCATGCACGAGGCGGTCGACGAGGCGGACCGCCTCGCGCGCGAGACGACGAACTCGTTCGTGCCCCAGCAGTTCAAGAACCCCGCCAACCCGGAGATACACCGCCGCACCACGGCCGAGGAGATCTGGACGGACCTCGACGGCGACGTCGACGTGTTCGTGGCCGGGGTCGGCACCGGCGGCACGATCACGGGCGTGGGCGAGGTCCTGAAGGAGCGCAAGCCCGGAGTTCACATCGTCGCGGTCGAGCCCGCCGGCTCGCCGGTGCTCTCGGGCGGCAAGCCCGGGCCGCACCGGATCGACGGCATCGGGCCGGGCTTCGTGCCGCAGATCCTGAACCGTCGAGGTGATCGACGAGATCGTTCCCGTCACCGACGAGGACGCGATCGACACCGCGCGCGCCCTGGCGAGCCGCGAGGGCGTCTCGGCCGGCATCTCGGCCGGCGCGGCGACCTGGGCGGCGCTGGAGCTCGCCGGGCGGCCGGAATGGCGTGGCAAGCGCATCGTGGTGATGCTTCCGGACTCGGGCGAGCGCTACATCTCGACGCCCTTCTTCGCTCCCTAGAGGCTCTCAACGCGTCCGGGGACGGGTGGGCCGTCGCGTACCCTTGGCACGTGACCCAAGGGCATTCAGACCTGTCGGATTCCGAGCTGGAGCGCTACCGCGGCCAGGTCGAGGGCGACCTCGGCCTCGACGGCCAGCTGCGGCTCAAGGCGGTCGCGCGCGATCGTGATCGGCGCCGGTGCGGTGGGCTCGGCCGCCGCCGCCGAGCTGGTCTCGTGCGGCGTCGGCTACGTGGCCGTCGTGGACGGCGCGAACGTGGGGCTCGCAGACCTCACCGGGCAGGCGATGTACTACACGCCGGACGTGGGGCAGAGCAAGGCGGACACGCTGGCGGCGAAGCTCGGCCTGCTGAATCCCGAAGTCCAGGTCGACAGCTATCCGGTCCAGCTCGACGAGCAAAATGCGGCCGCGATCGTCGCGGAGCACGACCTGGTGCTCGACTGCACGCCGCGACGCGGCGAGCGTGGCAGCGCTGGACGGCACGGGAGTGGTAGTGCTGAGGCCCTCCGGACGCGCGCGCGGCCGCAGCCGCGGCCGGCGCCGCGCTGGGGGCGGAGGCCCTGAGCGCGCTGTCCCGCCCCGGCGCCGAGGCGCTCACGTGAGGGGGCTCCGGGCGATCGCACGCGTGGCGCGCGAGCTCCGCGAGGACGTCGCGGCCGCGCGCGACCGCGACCCGGCCGCGCGGGGCGATCGGCACCTTCGAGATCCTCGCCACCTATCCGGGCGTGCACGCGCTCCTCGCCCACCGCATCTCCCATGCGCTGCACGCGGCCGGGATACCGGTGCTGCCGCGCGTGCTCTCCAACGCCAGCCGCACGTGCCACGGGCATCGAGATCCATCCCGCCGCGAAGATCGGCGCGGACTTCTTCATCGACCACGGCGCCGGCGTGGTGATCGGCGAGACCGCCGAGATCGGCGACCGCGTCACGCTCTACCAGGGCGTCACGCTCGGCGGCACCGGCTTCGCCGCGCGGCAAGCGCCACCCGACCGTCGCAGGACAACGTCACGATCGGCTCGGGCGCGAAGCTGCTCGGCCCGATCACGGTCGGCCACGGCGCCAAGGTCGGCGCCAACTCGGTCGTGATCCACGACGTGCCGCCCAACTCGACGGTGGTCGGCAACCCGGGCCATCCGGTGCGCGTCGACGGCCGCCGCCCGGAGGGTCCCGACACGGACTGGCTGCACCTGCCCGACCCGGTCGCGGACGCGCTCAAGGGCCTGGCCGAGCGGATCGCGCGAGCTCGAGCACCTGGTCGCCGACCTGACGGGCACCGAGCCCAAGCAGCCCGCCGAGGTCCGCCGCTGCGCCGCGGACGAGGGCCAGAACCCGGCCGGCGGTTAGGTAGGTGGTCTACGATGGCCGCCGAAGACCAGCGAGGCGCGCACGCGCGCGCGACGCGGCCGAGCGCGCCGAGCGGCTGCTCGAGGGCCTCAACCCGCCGCAGCGCGAGGCGGTCACGCACGGCGGCGGGCCCGCTGCTGGTGCTGGCCGGGCGCGGGCTCGGGCAAGACGCGCGTGCTGACGCACCGCGTCGCGCACCTCGTCGCGACCGGCCAGGCCAAGCCGTCCGAGATCCTCGCGATCACGTTCACGAACAAGGCCGCGGGCGAGATGCGCGAGCGCGTCGAGGGGCTCGTCGGGCGGATGGTGCGGCGTCATGTGGGTGATGACCTTCCACTCCGCCTGCGCGCGCATCCTGCGCGCCGAGGCCGAGCGGCTCGGCTACACGAAGCCGCTTCTCGATCTACGACGAGGCCGACTCGGTGCGCCTCGTGCGGCGCTGCCTGGACGAGCTCAGCATCGACCCGAAGCGGTTCGCGCCGCGCGCGATCAAGTCGCAGATCTCGCGCGCGAAGAACCAGCTCGAGGACGCCGCCGCCTACCGCGAGCAGGTCGGCTCCTTCTTCGAGCAGACCGCCGCCGACGTCGTACGAGCTCTACGAGAAGCGCATCCACGAGATGAACGCGGTCGACTTCGACGACCTGCTGTTCCGCACGGTCAACGTGCTCGAGCTGTTCCCCGACGTGGCCGAGCGCTACCGGCAGCACGTTCCGCTGGATCCTCGTGGACGAGTACCAGGACACGAACCACGCGCAGTACCGGCTGCTGCAGCTGCTCGCCGGCGAGGAGCGCAACGTCTGCGTGGTCGGCGACGACGACCAGTCGATCTACGGCTTCCGCGGCGCGGACATCCGCAACATCCTCGACTTCGAGCGCGACTTCCCGGGCGCGCACGGTCGTCAAGCTCGAGCAGAACTACCGCTCCACGCAGACGATCCTGTCGGCCGCGAACGCGGTCGTCGTCGCACAACGAGGGCCGCAAGCCGAAGGAGCTGTGGACCGACCTCGGCGAGGGCGAGCCGGTGCACGTCGCGCGAGCTCGACGACGAGCACGCGCGAGGCGCGCTTCGTCGCCGCCGAGATCGAGCGGCTGCGCGACGAGGAGGGCATCGCGCGCGAGCGAGGTCGCGGTCTTCTACCGCACCAACGCGCAGAGCCGCGTGCTCGAGGACACGCTCGTGCGCTTCGGCGTCTCCTACCAGGTGATCGGCGGCACCAAGTTCTACGAGCGCGCCGAGATCAAGGACGCGCTCGCGTACCTGACGCTGCTCGTCAACCCGCAGCGACACGGTCTCGTTCGCGCGCATCGTGAACTCGCCCAAGCGCGGCATCGGCCAGACGACGTCAGGGCCGCGTGCTCGCGCACGCGAACACGATGGGCGAGCCGGTGCTGGAGATCGCCGCGGTGCCCGAGGTCGTGCCCGGGCTCGGGTCCGGCGGCGGTGAAGGCGCTCGACCGCTTCGCGTCGATCGTGGAGCGGCTGCGCGAGCTGGCCGAGCACACGTCGGTCGGCGACCTGCTCGAGAGCGTGCTGCAGGAGACCGGCTACGTCGAGGCGCTCGAGGCCGAGCGCACGATCGAGGCGCAGGGGCGGCTCGAGAACCTCCAGGAGCTGGTCGGCGTGGCGCGCGAGTTCGACGCCAACTGGGAGGGCGAGCACGGGCTCGCCGGCGCTGGCCGAGTTCCTCCAGCAGCTCTCGCTCTACTCGGAGCAGGACGCGCTGCGCGACGCGCGACGAGCTCGTGACGCTGATGACGCTGCACAACGCCAAGGGGCTCGAGTACCCGGTCGTGTTCATCATCGGCTGCGAGGAGGGCGTGTTCCCGCACTCGCGCTCGATCGAGGAGGGCAACCTCGAGGAGGAGCGGCGCCTCTGCTACGTCGGGCATCACGCGCGCGCGAGCAGAAGCTCTACATGACGTACGCGCAGCACGCGCTCGCTGTACGGCTCGCGCTCGTACAACATGCCCTCGCGCTTCCTCGACGAGCTGCCGGCCGAGCTGACCGATACCGACGAGGCGCCGCCGGCCGACGTCTGGGAAAGCGGGCACCGGCGACCCCGCGAACGCGCCGCTCCCGTTCCGGGTGGGCGACGACGTGGTGCACGCCACGCTTCGGCGAGGGCGTCGTGACCGGGATCGCAGCAGGGCGGGGTGGTGACGGTGCGCTTCGCCGCCGACGGGTCCGAGCGCCAGCTGATGGCCGACTACGCGCCGCTGCGGCGCCGGTAGACGACCGACGATGGCGCGCCCAGATCATCGACGGCAAGGCGATCGCCGCGCGCGTCCGCGCGCGAGGTCGCGCGGGAGGTCGAGCAGCATGTGAGCGCGCGGCGAGGCGCCCGGCCTCGCCACCGTGCTGGTCGGCGACGACCCGGCCTCGCAGATCTACGTCGGCGGCAAGCACAGGCCTGCGACGAGGTCGGCATCCGCTCGATCGGCCACGACCTGCCGGCCGAGCACCCCGCAGGACGAGCTGCTCGAGCTGGTCGCGGAGCTGAACGCCGACCGCGCGGTCAACGGCATCATCGTGCAGCTGCCGCTGCCCGAGCCACATCGACGCCGGCGCGCGTGATCGGCGCGATCGACCCGCGCAAGGACGTGGACGGGCTCACGCCGACCAACGCGGGCTGCTCGCTGCAGGGCCGCGACGGCGCTCGTGCCCGCCACGCCCTCCGGCGTGATGGAGCTGCTGCGCGCGTGCGGACACGCCGCTCGAGGGAGCCGAGGCGGTCGTCGTCGGGCGCAGCGACCTGGTCGGCAGGCCGGTCGGCCTCGCTGCTGCTCGCCGAGAACGCGACCGTGACGATCTGCCACTCGCGCACGCGCGACCTCGCCGAGGTCTGCCGGCGCGGCGGACGTGCTGGTCGCGGCCGTGGGCCGCCCGCGCCTGATCACGGGCGACATGGTGAAGCCCGGCGCGACCGTGATCGACGTGGGCATGAACCGCACCGACGACGGCCTCGTCGGGGACGTCGACTTCGAGTCGGCCGCGGAGCGGGCGCGGGCGATCACCCCGGTGCCCGGCGGGGTGGGGCCGATGACGATCGCGATGCTGCTCCGGAACACGCTGCAGGCGCGCAGCGGGCATGCAGGCGTCGGTCCGGTCGGTCGTAGGCAGCATTCGAGGAGCGCGCATGGAACTCGAGCAAGCTCAGGACGCGGGGAGCTGATCGCGGCGGTCGGCGGCTTGCTGCTGCTGATCGCGCTGTTCCTCTTCGACTGGTACAGCGCCGGCGCGTCCGTCGACGCTGCCGCTCGGCGACCACGGTCAACGTCGCGGGCGACTTCGGGGCCTGGGACGGCCAGGGCTTCCTGGGACTCATCGCCAACCTCGTGATCCTCGCCGCCGCGCTGTCGGCGGTCGGTGCTCGCGATCCTGACCGCGACCTCGCGCACGGTCGCGCTGCCGGTCGCGGCCAGCGCGATCACCGCCGGGCTCGGCATCGCGCGCCGTCGTGATGGTGCTGCTGCGCATGATCTTCCAGCCCGGCCCGAACGAGCTCGTCGACCTGCAAGTTCGGCATCCTCCTCGCGCTGATCGGCGCCGCTGATCGTCGCCTACGGCGGCTGGCAGAGCATGAGGAGGAGGGCACGACGTTCGACAGCGCGCGGCGACCAGCTGCAGTCGCCGCTGGACGCCCGCCGCGCCGCGCGCCGCCAGCCGAGGACTGCGCCGCAGCCGCCGCGCTCCGACCGAGCCGGCGCCGCCGGGCCGCAGCGACGACGCGGCGAGAGCAGGCCGCTCGCGCCGCCGGCGCTCTGCGGTAGGCTTGCGCCGTTGTAGGAGAGACCCGCGGGCTCGAGGCGCGTTCGAGCCGCGCGGTTTGCACGTTAGGAGGGGCAGTGCCAGAGGGCACCGTCAAGTGGTTCAGCAACGAGAAGGGCTTCGGATTCATCGAGCGCGAAGAGGGCGACGACGTGTTCGTGCACTTCTCGCAGATCGACCAGGACGGCTACAAGACGCTCGAGCAGGGACAGCGTGTGTCGTTCGAGATCACCGAGGGCCCTAAGGGGCTTCAGGCGTCGGAGGTTCAGCCTCGCCTGAGTTCACCAGAGCGAGTCATATAGCCACTTTGGGGCCCCTCCGTACGAGGGGCTCTTTCTTTCTGGGACTCGACGAAAGCGACTACGATCGAACTGAATCCGCGACTAACATCCCGACGTGATCGACCGCGACCAGGTCCTGCACGTCGCGCGCCTCGCGCGCCTGCGCCTCGCCGACGACGAGATCGACCGCATGTCGCGCGAGCTCTCGACCGTGCTCGACCACATCGAGAAGATCTCCGAGCTCGACCTCGACGGCGTGCCGCCGACGTCGCATGTGGTCGAGGTCGAGAACGTGCTGCGGCCGGACGAGCCGCGCCCGAGCTGGCCCCGGAGCGCGTGCTCGCGGAGCGCGCCCGACGTCGGCGGCCGGCGGCTTCCGCGTCCCGACGCCCGGCCAGTGAGCACGGAGCTGCTCGCGCTGTCGGCCGCGGAGGCGATCGCGCGCGTCCGCGCCGGCGAGCTGTCGGCGCGGTGAGCTGTTCGACGCCTACGCGGAGCGCATCGACGAGCCTCGACGCCGAGCTCGGCGCTTTCCTGTGGACGGCCGACGACGGCGCCCGAGGTCGACCCGGACGCGCCGCTGGCGCGGCGTGCCGCTGGCCGTCAAGGACCTCTTCTGCACGGAGGGCGTGCCGACCACGGCGGGCTCGCGCATCCTCGAGGGCACCGCCCGCTCTACACGGCGACGGCGGTGCGCAGGCTGGTCGAGGCCGGGGCGCCGATGCTCGGCAAGACCAACATGGACGAGTTCGCGATGGGCTCGTCGAACGAGAACTCCGGCTACGGCCCGGTGCGCAACCCGTGGGACCGCGAGCGCGTGCCGGGCGGCTCGAGCGGCGGCTCGGCGGCGGCGGTCGCGGCCGGCCTCGCGCCGTGGGCGATCGGCACCGACACCGGCGGCTCGATCCGCCAGCCGGCGGCGCTCTGCGGCATCGTCGGCCTGAAGCCGACCTACGGCGCGGTCTCGCGCTACGGCATGGTGGCGTTCGCGTCGTCGCTCGACCAGTGCGGCCCGCTCACGCGCGACGTCACCGACGCCGCGCTGCTGCTGCGGCACCTGGTCGGCCGCGACCCCTGCGACTCGACCTCGCTCGGCCTGCCCGAGGAGGTGCGCGCTGCCCGCGCCGAACGGACCTGAAGGGCCTGCGCTTCGGCGTGCCGCGCGGAGCTCGGGCCGGAGGCCGAGGGCATCGAGGCCGGGCGTCGCGGAGGTGTTCGACCGCACCGCTCGAGCTGATCGAGCGAGCTCGGCGGCGAGGTCGAGGAGGTCGACGCTGCCGCACGCGCCGCACGGGATCTCCGCCTACTACGTGATCGCGCCCGCGGAGGCGTCCTCCAACCTCGCCCGCTACGACGGCGTGCGCTACGGCCTGCGCGCCGGCAACGGCACCCTGCTCGACCTGTACGAGCGCACGCGCGCGGCAGGGCTTCGGCGCCGAGGTCAAGCGCCGCATCATGCTCGGCACGTTCGCGCTGTCGGCCGGCTACTACGAGGCCTACTACGGCCGCGCGCAGCGCGTGCGCACGAAGATCGCGGACGACTTCCGCGACGCGTTCGAGCGCTGCGACTTCGTCGTGACGCCGACCTCGCCGACGGTCGCGTTCGAGCTCGGCGAGCGCACGGGCGACCCGCTCGCGATGTACCTGTCCGACTACTGCACGGTGCCGATGCCGCTGGCCGGCATCCCCGCGATCTCGATTCCGGCGGGGCTCGCCAAGCCCGCCGACGGCGGTGGCCCGGCCGAGGGCCTGCCGGTGGGCTTCCAGATCGCCGGGCCGGCGTTCTCCGAGAACGGATGCTCGACGCCGCCTACGCGCTCGAGCAGGCGATCGGCTTCGACACCACGAGGGCGTTCGTCTGACTGAGCGATCGAGTTCGAGCCGGTCATCGGGCTCGAGATCCACGTGCAGCTGCAGACGCGCACGAAGATGTTCTGCGGCTGCGCGCTGTCCTTCGGCGAGGAGCCGAACACGCGCACCTGCCCCGTCTGCCTCGGCCACCCCGGCACGCTCCCGACGCTGAACGCGCAGGCGGTCCACTACGGCCTGATGATCGCGCTCGCGCTCGGCTGCGAGATCGCGCCGCGGTCGATCTTCCACCGCAAGAACTACTTCTATCCCGACCTGCCGAAGGGCTACCAGATCAGCCAGTACGACATCCCGCTGGCGTCGAGCGGCACGCTGGCCGTGCCCGGCGACGGCCCGACGGTGCGCATCCACCGCGCGCACCTCGAGGAGGACGCCGCCAAGCTGATCCACCTGGGCGAGTCGGGCCGCATCCACGGCGCCGGCGCGTCGGTCGTCGACTTCAACCGCGGCGGCACGCCGCTGGTCGAGATCGTCACCGAGCCCGACCTGCGCTCGGCGGCGGACGCGCGCGAGTTCCTGCAGCTGCTGCGCACGACGCTCAAGCAGATCGGCGTGTCCGACGTGAACATGGAGGAGGGCTCGCTGCGCTGCGACGCGAACGTGTCCGTGCGCGAGGTCGGCGAGCAGGGCTTCCGCACGAAGACCGAGCTGAAGAACATGAACAGCTTCCGCTTCGTCGAGCGCGGCATCGAGGCCGAGATCGAGCGGCAGATCGAGATCTGGGCGCTCGGGCGGCACGGTCGTGCAGGAGACGCTCCACTTCGACCCCGTGAGCGGATCGCTCACGGCCGCTGCGCTCGAAGGAGGAGGTGCACGACTACCGCTACTTCCCCGAGCCCGACCTCGTGCCGCTCGTGCCCGACCGAGGAGATGCTCGAGCGGCGCGCGCACGCGCTGCCCGAGCTGCCGGCCGCCCGGCTCGAGCGCTACGAGGCCGAGTACGGCCTGCCGGCCGGAGGCGGCGGCGGTGCTGGTCGGCTGGGCGGAGCTCGGCAGCTTCTTCGAGGAGGCGCTCGCGGCCGTGTCCGAGGACGGGCTCGACGCCGCGACGCTCGCCCGCTGGACGACCGGCGAGCTGGTCGCGCGGCTGCGCGAGCAGGGCGCTCGAGGACCCGCGCGAGTCGAAGCTGTCGCCGCGCGCGCTCGCGGAGCTGGTGGTGATGGTCGAGGGCCGTGCGCTCTCCCAGTCGGCCGCCAAGGAGGTGCTCGCCGAGCTCACGCGGTCCGGGGGCGAGCCCGCCGGCGATCGTGGAGGCGAAGGGCCTCGCGCCGATCGCCGACAGCGGCGAGCTGGAGGCGATCGTCGAGCGCGCGATCGAGCAGAACGCCGCCGCGGTCGAGCAGATCCGCGGCGGCAAGGCGCAGGCCGCCGGCGCGATCGTCGGCGCCGTCATGAAGGAGACGAAGGGCCGGGCCGACGGCGCCGAGGTCAACCGCCTCATCAGGCAGAAGCTCGGGCTCGATTGAGCGCCTGCGCTCGTGCGAGCTGCCGTGGCCGCCTCGCTGGCGCTGGCGCTCATGCCCGCGACCGCCGAGTCGGCCTCGCCCTTCCGGCGCTGCGCTCCGGGCGCGCCCGTCGACTGCGCGATCGTGCGGGTCCCGCTCGACCGCACCGGCCGGGTGCCCGGCACGGTCCCGCTGCACGTCCTGCGCGTGAAGGCCGAGCGCCCGCCTCCGCCGGGCACGCCGCGCAGCGCCGTCGTGGGCCTCGCGGGCGGGCCGGGACAGTCGGCGATCCCGCTGATCGAGAGCTTCTACACGACCATCTCGTCGGCTCTGGCGACCCGCGACCTGCTCGTATTCGACCAGCGCGGCACCGGCGTCTCGGGCCTCCTGCGCTGCCGCGACCTCGAGCGGCGGCCGATCGGCGACCGCATCAAGGCGGTGAACGGGTGCGCGACGCAGCTGGGCGCCGCCCGCGCGTTCTACACGTCCCGCGACTCGGCCGACGACATCGAGGCGGTGCGCGCAGCGGCGGGCGTCGACAAGGTCGTTCCCTACGGGACGTCGTACGGGACCAAGGTCGCGCTGGTCTACGCGCAGCGCTACCCGCAGCGGACCGAGCGGCTGGTGCTCGACTCGCTCGTCGACCTCGACGGTCCGGATCCGTTCTCGCGGGACACCTTCCAGGCGATTCCGCGGATCCTGCGGGAGCTCTGCGGCCGGACGGCCTGCATGGGCATCACGCCGGACCCCGTCGGAGACCTAGCCGCGCTCGTCAAGCAGCTCGCGCTGCGGCCGCGGCACGGGGTCATCGTGGGCGGCGACGGGAAGCGGCGGGCGCGCAAGGTGGGGCGGACCGCGATCTACGGCGTCCTGCTCGAAGGGGACGGCGATCCGTCGCTGCGGGCCGAGTTCCCTGCCGCGGTGCGCTCGGCCCTGGCCGGGGACTCTGCACCGATGCTGCGGCTCGCGCGGAAGGCTCAGGTCAACGACTACTTCCCCGACCGTCGTTTCGGACTTCAGCCCCGCCCTCTACACGGCCACGACCTGCGAGGAGGGACCGCTGCCGTGGGAGCCGGCGCTGTCGTTCGGGGACCGGTGGAAACGCGTCTTCTCGCTGGCGGGCACGTTCCCGGACAGCGCCTTCTCTCCGTTCGACCGCGGCCTTGCACGCGCGAACGACACTCTCCGCCTCTGCGCCCCGTGGCCGGCCAGCGGGCCGCTGATTCCGCCCAAGTCTCGCGCTGCCGGACGTCCCGACCCTGATCCTCGGCGGCGCCACCGACCTGCGGACTCCGGTCGAGAACATCCAGCGGCTGGCGACGAGGCTGCCGCGCGCGAGCACGGTCGTGGTGCCCTACGCAGGCCACTCGGTGCTCGACAGCGATCTCTCCGGCTGCGCGGACGACGCCACCGCGGCTCTTCTTCGCCGACAAGCCGGTGCCGCCGGTTTGCTCGGTGGCGAGCCGCCGCGTTCAGGACCTGCTCGGCGCCTTCTTCACGCCGACCCCGATCGCACCCCGCTCGGTTGCGCAGCTCGGCACCCCGAGGCGTGTGCCGGGTCGTCCCGGGCGCACGGTGCGGGCGGTGGAGCTGACCTTCTTCGACTCGATCCTGTCGTTGGTCGGCAGCAGCTTCGGGGGCGGCGAGCGCGTGATCAGGATCGGAGGCCTGCGCGGCGGCCGCCTGGTCGCGCGTATGCGCCCGAAGGCCGCAACTGCGGCTCGACCGGTACTCCTACGTGCCGGGGGTCTGGGTGTCGGGCCGGCTGGGCGACCTGTCGGCAGGGCGGCTTCGGCTGCGGGTGGGCGGCCGGCGGGCGGCGCGCGGGCGAGTGACGCTCCGCCTTGGCCGTGACCTGATCACCGGCCGTCTCGGCGGCCGGCGGATCCACCTGCGCCTCAGTCGGCGACCTCGAGGCGGCCATCGGGGGCCTCTACGAGGTACGCCGTGCACTCCGAGAGCAGGGGGGCGCATCGCGACTCGGGCGCTGCTGCTTCACCTCGCAGGTGCTCCCGCCTCGCTGAGATAACGTAATCGCCGTGGACCATCCGGGCCTGTACTTCGCGGTCGCGGTGCTCGCTTTGATCGTGGCGGTCTGGCTCGCCTTCCAGATCATCGGCGTCGTCTTCAAGCTCGTCTTCTTCGCTCTGATCGTGCTGATCGGGGTCGCGGCCTACCGCGCATGGCAGACGAGCCGGTCCCGGACGGGGTAGGCGAAGGTGGAGTTCCTCGTCCTGCTCTTCTTCTTCGGCCTCGCGGCGGGCGTCGTGGGCAAGATCAAGGGCAGCTCGTTCCTCGTGTGGTTCCTGATCGGCTTCTGCCTGCCGGTCGTCGGCCTGATCGCCGCGATCCTCTACCGCTGGGAGCGCCAGGAGCCGCGGCGCCGGTGCCCGCGCTGCGGCTCGGTGCGCCCGATCGCCGACCAGGTCTGCATCCACTGCGGCGAGGACATGGACTGGCCGGAGCCGGACGAGGTCGTGCCGGCGGCGGCGCCGCGGCGTTAAGGGCCTAGCTCCTCGCTCGGCGGCGGGCCAGTTTCCACTACCTGCGATGCGGTCGTGGGTGGGATGGGGGGTCTGCTCGGCTCGGGGGGCCTTTAAAACCGGGCACTGTAGGGGAGTGGGGCCCGTGGGGCGGTTGGAAGTCGATGAGGAACCGCGCCGTTTGTGCGGTGAGTCGGGCGGAAGGGTTGATTAAGGGCTCATGGCCGGAATACGTGACCGGTCCTTCAGAGCGTTCCTGTCTTGGCCCTGCAGGAGGACTCAAAGTCAGCATGGCTCAGGGGCACCCGCACGACTTTTCCAACCGGTATCGGTCAATCTGCACGACTTGGGCCTTGCGTGGGAACCGCCGCACGCCCGAGACCCTCGACCCCTTACCCAGCCTGCCTTTTTTCGTCGCACGCCAACGCCCGGGGCGAACGTGTCCGACGGGACCGGTTGGTTCTCGGGACGGCGGCGGGCTGACCCATTACCATCGCCGGGCCCCGAAACCCGGTGGTACACTCACGGGTCACGGCGCAGGGCGCGAAAACCTTGCAGCTTGCAGGTTCTTTTGCCCCGATTGCGGGGTTTTTGCGTCCCTGACGAATAGTTCAACACAGCCTCTCGAGCAGAGGAAGGAGGAAGCCGAATGCGGGCAGTCGACGCGATCATGGAATGTCTGAAGGCGGAGGGCGTCGATTCCGTATTCGGGATCCCCGGCGGCGCGAACCTGCCGACCTACGACGCGCTCTACGACGCGGGCATCCGCAACATCCTGTGCCGCCACGAGCAGGGCGCGGGCCACGCGGCCGAGGGCTACGCGAAGGCGTCCGGGAAGGTCGGGGTCGCCCTCGCCACCTCGGGCCCCGGCGCGACCAACCTCGTCACGGCGATCGCCGACGCGATGCTCGACTCGGTGCCGACCGTGTTCCTGACGGGCCAGGTGCGCACCGACCTGATGGGCACCGACGGCTTCCAGGAGGCCGACACGGTCGGCATCACGATGCCGGTCGTGAAGCACTCCTTCCAGGTGCTGGACCCGCGCGAGATCCCGCATGTGATCCACGAGGCGTTCCACGTCGCCCGCACGGGGCGGCCGGGGCCCGTGCTCGTGGACGTGCCGCAGGACGTCTCGCGCGCCGACATCCCGTATGACCCCTCGGAGGCCCAGAAGGTCGACCTGCCCGGCTACAAGAACTTCGTCGAGGGCAACGCCAAGCAGATCCGGCTCGCGGCCAAGGCGCTCGCGAACGCCCGGCGACCCGTGATCTACGCGGGCGGCGGCGTCATCAACGGCAACGCCGCGGCGGAGCTCACCGACCTCGTCGTCACGGGCGGCTTTCCGATCACCTGCACGGTGATGGGTCTCGGCGGCTTCCCGGCCCCGCACGACCAGTGGCTCGGGATGCTCGGCATGCACGGCACCCGCACGGCCAACTACGCGATGGACAACGCCGACCTGATCGTGTCCGTGGGCGCGCGCTTCGACGACCGCATCACGGGCAAGCTCTCCGAGTTCGCGCCGCAAGGCGAAGTTCGTGCACATCGACGTCGATCCGGCCGAGATCTCCAAGAACGTGCCGGCGCACATCCCGATCGTGGGCGACTGCAAGCGGATCCTGCCGAAGCTCACGGCCGAGTACCGCGCGCTGGAGGCCGACCGCACGCGGATGGACGATTGGTGGCGGCAGCTGCGCGAGTGGCAGGACCAGTACCCGCTCAAGTACGAGCCCTCCAAGGAGGGTGAGATCCCGCCGCAGCGGATGGTGCAGGCGATGTACGAGGTGACCGGCGGCAACGCGATCGTCACCTCCGACGTCGGCCAGCACCAGATGTGGACGGCCCAGTGGTACCACTTCGCGAAGCCGCGCCGCTGGATCAACTCGGGCGGCCTCGGCACGATGGGATTCGGGCTGCCTTCGGCGATCGGGGCCAAGGTCGCCTGCCCGGACGAGCTGGTGGTCTGCCTCGCGGGCGACGGCAGCCTCGTCATGAACTGCCAGGAGCTGGCCACCGCGGTCGAGCACGACATCCCCGTGAAGGTGTTCATCATGAACAACGGCTACCTCGGCATGGTGCGCCAGTGGCAGGAGCTCTTCTGGGACAAGCGCTACTCGCGCCGTCGACATGGGCAAGAGCCCCGACTGGGTGAAGCTCGCCGAGGCGTTCGGCGCCACCGGCATGCGCGTCGAGGCGGACGACGAGATGGACGACGCGATGCGCGAGGCGATCGACACCGACGGGCCGGTGGTGCTCGACGTGCGCGTGCGCCGCGAGGAGAACTGCTATCCGATGATCCCGGCCGGCGCCGCCGCGCGGGACATGGTGGGCTGATCCATGGGTGAACCGGGCACAAAGGAAGTCCTGCGCCTCGAGGACCTCGAGGCGGCGGGCAACATCCATACCGGTCGCAAGCACGTGCTGTCGGTGCTGGTCGAGAACAAGGCGGGTGTCCTGACCAGGATCGCCGGCCTCTTCGCACGCCGCGGGTTCAACATCGACACGCTCGCGGTGGGGCCGACCGAGGACGAGTCGGTCTCGCGCATGACGATCGTGCTCGACGGCGCCGCGCACCCGATCGACCAGGTCACCAAGCAGCTGCACAAGCTCGTGAACGTGATCAAGATCCGGGATCTCGAGCCGAAGGAGACGATCGCGCGCGAGATGGCGCTCTTCAAGGTCTCGGCCGACGGCAACAGCCGCGGCGAGATCATGCAGCTCGCGGACATCTTCCGCGCGCGGATCATCGACGTCTCCGGGCGCACGGTCACGATCGAGGTGACCGGTGCGGCGGACAAGATCGAGGCGTTCGAGCAGATGGTGCGCCCGTTCGGCCTGGTCGAGATGGTGCGCACCGGCGAGATCGCGATCGCGCGAGGCAAGACCCAGACCTGATGGCGGACATCGGCACCTCCGCGCGAGCTTGCGTTGCGGAGGCGCTTGCGCGCGCGGCGAGCCGGCGACGGCCGGTCGTTGCGAGCGCGACGGTCGAGATCGACCCGGACATCGACGTGGCGGCGTGCGTCGTTCGCGAGCAGGGGCGCGGAGGAGCGCTACTTCGTATGGGAGCAGCCCGACCGCGACCGATTCGCGATCGGAGCGCTCGGCAGCGCGGTCACGATCGACGCCACCGGCGGGCGGGACCGGTTTGCGTCGGCCTCGGCGCAGGCGAACGAGGCGATGCGCGACGCCGTGATCGAGGCAGACCTCTCACTGCCGGCCGCGGGGCCGCTGTGGGTCGGCGGCTTCGCGTTCGCGCCCGACGGCGGCCAGACTCCGGAATGGCGCTCCTACCCGCCCGCGCTGCTCGTGCTGCCCGAGCTGACGCTCGTGCGGCGCGGCGACGCGGTCACCGCCACGGCCACTGCGCTCTGCCGGCCTGGAGACGACGCGGACGAGGTCGCCGAGCGGCATGCGCGCGCGGTCGCCGGCGCTGCGCCACGACCCGATCCCGCTGGTCGACCCCGATCCGATCGGCGGATACGAGCTGCACAGCGTGCGCCCGCCCGAGGAGTTCGAGCGCGCGGTCGGGGAGGCTGCCCGCGCGGTCGCGGCCGGTGACGTGCGCAAGCTCGTGCTCGCGCGCGAGGTGACGGTGTCGGCCGGCACGCCGTTCAAGCCCGCGGCCGTGTTCGACGCCCTGCGGAGCGGCTACCCGAGCTGTTACTGCTTCTGCGTCGGGCACTCCGGACGCCGCCTTCCTGGGCGCCAGCCCGGAGCTGCTGGTGCGCCGGTCGGGAGCGGTCGTCAGCACGGTCGCGCTGGCCGGCTCCACCCGCCGCAGCGCCGACCCCGCGGTCGACGACCATCTCGGCGAGCGGCTGCTGCACAGCTCCAAGGACCTGGTCGAGCACGGCATCGTGGTGCGCACGATCGAGCGTGCGCTCGAGCCCGCCACTCGGTCTGGGTGACGCCGGCCGACGAGCCGTCCCTGTCAAGGTCGCGAACATCCAGCACCTCGCCACGCCGATCCGCGCGCAGCTCGCCGAGCCGCGCAGCGCGCTCGAGCTGGCCGGGCGCGCTGCACCCGACGTCCGCGGTCGGCGGCGAGCCGTGGGAGCGCGCGCGCGCGCTGATCGGCGCGCTGGAGCGGCTCGACCGCGGCTGGTATGCGGCGCCGGTGGGATGGATGGACGCGACCGAGGACGGCGAGTTGTGCGTCGCCCTGCGCTGCGCGCTGCTGACCGGGACCGTCGCCCACTGCTACGCGGGCGTCGGGATCGTGGCCGACTCGGACCCGGAGGCCGAGCTGGCCGAGACCGAGGTGAAGCTCCAGGCGGTGCTGCCGGCGCTCACCGGCAGCTGAGCCTCAACAGCCCGTCGGCGTGAAGGAGGAGAAGCTCGTGAGCGGCGCGGTCGGGGCCTCGTAGAGCGTCAGCTGAAGCGAGGAGGTCGCCGGCGCGCACGAGGCCGGGTTGGTGAGGAACGGCTGGCGTCGCACCTTCTTTCCGACCTTCACGCGGCCCGTGCCACGCAGGCGCAGCTTCACGTCCTTGATCCGCACGGGGACGTTCGCGACCTCGGTGGGTAGCCCCGTGAGCGTCATGTCGAGACCGCCGTCGCTCGGGCGCGCGACGAACGCCACTTCCGCGGCGATGCCAGGATGGCTGTAGGAGCCGGTGATCGGTACGCCGAGCCGTAGGCGCTCTGCCCGGAGCGGCCTGACGTTGTAGATCTCCCTGGTGACCGCGAGGTCGAACCCGTAGGCGATCGCCGTGACCGACAGCGACCCCGCCTTCGTGCGGGGCTGGCAGAGGTTGCGCGCGAGGTTCTTGCGGGCGCAGAACTGGATCGCATGCGCCTGCGCGGTGAAGCCGGCCGGAAGCCCGAGCGCGATCGTCTTCACGCCCGTGGCCGGCTCGGTGAAGGAGAACGCCGCCACCAGGTTGGGATTGGCGCCGGCCTGCGTGGTCGAGGGCGTGACCGCGAAGCTCGCCACGGTCGCCGCCGCGCCCGCCGGCGCGGGGGAAAGGGCGGCGATCAGCACCGTGGCAGCAAGGGTTCTGAACGCCATAAGGGCATTCAATCGTGAACGGCCCGTCCGGTCTGTGCGACCGGCACGCTACGTTTCAGGCGGTCGTGCCCACGCCTCGTGCATTCGCCCCTGCCGTAAGACCTGCGGCCGGGACCACCGGCGAAGCCCTGCTGTTCGCCGCGTTCGCTGGTTCTCTGGCGGCGGTCCTGTGCTGGGCGGCGCCCGCCGGCACGGACTTCGCCGCCCACGACTACCAGCGCGCGGTGTTCATGGAGCACGGCTTCCAGCTGTGGAACAACCTCTGGTACTCCGGGCACTACAGCTTCGTCACCTACAGCGTCCTCTACTACCCGCTCGCCGCCCTGCTCGGGATCCGCCTGCTCGCGGTCGTGACCGTGATGGCGGGCACGTATGCGTTCGCGACCGTGCTGGGGCGGGAGTGGGGGCCCGCTGCCCGATGGTCGAGCGCCGCCTTCGCGGTCGTGTGGGGCGCGTTCGTGCTGACCGGCGCCTTCCCGTTCGCGCTCGGCCTGGCGCTCGCGCTCCTGGCGCTGTCGGCCCTGCAGAACGGCTCGCGTGCCCTGTTCGCGGTGTGGTGCGCGCTCTGCCTGACGGCCAGCCCGCTCGCCTTCCTGCTGCTGGCGCTCGTGCTGGGCGGAATCGCGGTCTCGGGCCGCGCCGAGGGCCGCGGGCTGTGGCTGCCGGCGGTCACGGTGGCCGCACTCGGCACCCTCGAGGTGGCCCTGTGGCGCCTCTTCCCGAGCGGCGGGCGCGCCTCGTTCAGCGTCGAGGAGCTGATCTTCTCGGCCGGCTTCTGCGCCTCGATCGTGCTGATCACCTGGCGGGTGGAGCGCGCGCGCGTGCTGCGGTTCATCTTCCTCGCGCTCGGCGCGGCCTGTGTCGCGGCCTTCATCGTGCCCTCGGCGATCGGGCACAACATCGACCGCTTCCGCCTGGTATCGATCCCGATCGCCGTACTGGCGCTCTCCCTGCGGCGCTGGCGGCCGCTCGCGCTGAGCGCGGTGGTGCTGCCCCTGGTCGTGTGGTGGAACGTCTATCCGCTCGCGAACAGCCTCAAGCACGGCATCGGCGACCCCGCCGCGCAGGCTTCCTACTGGGCGCCCGCGGTCCAGTTCCTGGAAGGCCGTCTCGACCCCTCGTACCGGGTCGAGGTCGTCGGCACCGCCCGCCACTGGGAGGCGGTGTACCTGCCGGAGGCGGGGATCCCGCTCACGCGCGGCTGGTTCCGCCAGGACGACTTTCCGCAGAACAAGCTGCTGTACGGCGAGCTGACGGCGGACAAGTATCTGCACTGGCTGCGCTCGCTCGGCGTGCAGTACGTGGTGCTGACCGACTCACGTCCGGACTACTCGGCCAAGCGCGAGGCGGCGCTGATCGCCGGCGGAGGATCGGGCCTGCGCCCGGTGCTGCGGACGCGGCACCTGACGGTGCTGAGTGTGCCCGCGCCGCGCCCGCTCGTGACCGGCCCGGGCCGCGCCCGGGTGATCCGCCTCTCGGAAGGCGGCCTGGTGCTGGCCGTGGGCAGGCCGGGCGCCTACCGCGTGGCCGTGCGCTACTCGCCCTACTGGCAGGCGAGCGCGGGCTGCGTCGGCCGCGGCCGGGACGGGATGACTGTGATCGAGACGCCGCGCGCCGGCCGCGTGGAGCTCGCCTTCCGGGTCGAGGCGGGCCGCGCGCTGGACGTGCTGGACGGCCACGCCGCGAGCACCTGCCGCGCGTAGCTCCTCACCAGCTGAAGACCCGATCGACCACGCGCGCCGCGGCGCCCCCGTCGTCGAGCTCGCAGAAGGTGGCGGCGAACTCGGCGTAGCGGGCGGCGTAGTCGGCCCGCACCGCGTCGATGTCGGTCAGGGCCGCGGCCAGCTCGTCGGTGGTGCGCAGCAACGGCCCGGGGGCCGCGTAGCGAGGTCGAGGTAGAGGCCGCGGACCTGGTCGCGGTAGGCGTCCAGGTCGTACGTGAAGAACAGCATCGGCCGGCCCGTGTTCGCGAAGTCGAACATCATCGACGAGTAGTCGGTCACGAGCACGTCCGCGGCGAGCAGCAGCTCCGTGCCGTCGGGATAGGTCGAGACGTCGCGAACGAAGCCGTTGGTCTGCGGGATCACCTCCGCGACGCGGTGGTGCTTGCGAATCAGGAGCACCGTGTCTTGGCCGATTGCGCCTCTGAGCCGCTCGAGGTCGAGCTGCAGGTTCAGGCGGTAGCGGCCGCGGCTGTCCCTGACGTGGTCACGGAAGGTGGGCGCGTAGAGCACCACCCGCGTGTCGGGCGACAGGCCGAGCCGGTCCCGGACCCGGCGCGTCGCCCGGTCGCGGTCGCCTCCAGCGAGCGCGTCGTCGCGGGGATAGCCCGTCTCGAGCACCTCGCCGGTGACCGAGTAGGCGCGCTGGAGAATCGCGGTCGAGTAGTGGTTCGGGGACACCAGGTACTGCCAGTTCTCGGCCTGCCGGCTCCAGCGCTGTGCGGCCCGGCTGATCCCCGGTCTGACCTCGAGCAGGTCCAGCCCCAGCCGCTTCAAGGGAGTGCCGTGCCACGTCTGAACGCAGATTTGGTCGGGCCGGCGCTCGAACCATTCCGGGAGATGGTCGTTGGCGACGACGAAGCGGGAACGGGCGAGTGCCTCGTAGTGCTCGCGGCTGCCCATCCGGAGCACGCTCGCGCTCGAGGGCACTTCGCACATACCGTCCCGGACCACCCACAGGTGCTCGAGCGGCGCCTGCCGCCGTAGGAGCTCTTCGTGGACGGCGCGCGGGTTGCACGAGTACTGGCGACCGTCGAAGCTGGAATAGACGACGGCGTCTCGGAGCGGCTCGGCACGGCGCGGGGCGTAGACGGCCTCGCGCAGCCGGCGCTGATGAAAACCTCCCCGCTCGTCGTCGTCGAGGTCGCGATGCGCGACGAGCGTGGCCTGCTGCTCGGGCGACATCCCCAGCGCGAACGTCTTGTGGCCGACGAACGTCCGGAGCGGCAGGCTGTCGTAGCACGCCTGCGCCAGGATGACCGGGACCAGCTCCGAACCTCCCACGGCCCGTACGTACATTCCCCAGGTCCCCTCGCGCAGCGGCAGCTCCCCGGCCAGCGTGGCGATGCGTGCCGGCGAGACCCGTGCCTCGAAGCGGCCGGAGTCCGAATCGCTCGCCAGCGGGAACACGTGCTGCTCGAGCCGGTACCTGCTGAACAGGACCAGCTCGTACGGCGGCCGGTGTCCCGCAAAGTCGCCCCGCATCTCGAGCTCACCGCCCTCGGTCCAGCGCGCCTCGGTCACAACCGCATGCGGCGGGCGCATGACGAGCGATGCGTCACCTTGCTGGTCGCGCACGAGCGCGAGCTCCCGATCGCCCGCGGACCAGCGTGCCTCGGCCAGATCGGGGGCCACCGAGACCCGGTGGCGGCGCCCCTCGCCGGCCACGTATAGATCCCAGACGGTCGCCTCGTCGTGGCGATCGGCTCCCGCCTGCGCGCTCAGGTCTGCCACGGGCACTTCCGCCGTGAACCGTTCGCCCTGTACGTCGAGCGGGGCGCCGAGCTTGCGCGACGTACCAGGACCCACCATCCGCAGCTTCAGCCCCGGGTTTCGGGCAAGGCCGGCTCCGAACAGCTCGCCGGAGAGCTCGGCCGCGTCCTCGTCGTTTGCATGGCCGTCGATCGTCGCCCACTGCCGGCGGACGTTCACGGCCACCTTGTTGTTCGGGGTCGCGGTCGGCCGCACGACGGCATCGCCGGGCATCCGTCGCTCGAGCGCCCGTATGGCGCGGATCGCGTCGAGCCCGAACCTGACCCGCCGCCGGGTCACGCCGCCCGCCCGGACCGTCACGTAGAGCTCCCACGTGCCCTCTCGCCACCGGCCCAGCCGGCGCAGCGTGCGCGGGTCCAGGTTGCCGTGAACCCGGACCATTCGAGGTCGCACAGCGCCTGCCGCGAGTTCGCCGTCGCGTCCGGGCGGTGGGCGGGCGCGGTCTTCAGCCTCACGGGCAGAAGTCTCTGGCGCAGCTGCGGCAGCCTCCCCTCGCGGACGGCCGTGACGCTCACCCGCTGCGAGTCCCGGCGCGGCGCCCCGATGCCGCTCACGTACATGTAGCCCTCTACGCGGAGCTGCCCGCCGTCCCACTCCAGGCGGTCCACGTGCGGAGTGGCCGCGAGCTCCTTCTCCAGCCGGTAGACCGAACGAGGGATGCCGAGGCGCCGATCGGTCCGAAAGGGATAGTCGCCGTACCACTTCCTCCCGACTCGCACGGGCGGCGTGTCGCGCATGCGCTCGCGCTGAAACCGCAGGACGTCGAGCAGCTCGGGCATCAGCCGGCGCCGGACGAGGTGCCACTTCAGCCGGTCGATCGCGAGCAGCTCGTCGTAGGCGTGCCTGCCGGCCTGGTCGAGGACGGCGTTCACGCGGTCCAGGAACGTGGCGCGGTATTCCTCGTCCGCGTTGTCGAGCACGTTCAGGAAGTACATGAGGTCCTCCGCCACGACACTCTGCTCGTACCAGCGCCTGGCCTTGCGAGGGCCCTCGCGGCCGAGGTGATCCAGCACGTGCTCGACGGCCGCGATGCGATCGAGCAGCACCTGCCGGTCGAGCCGGCGCTGCGTGATCGACTGGTCGGACACGTCGATGCCCTCGCGGATGCGGTAGAGGTAGACCGGCTCCGCGATCACGTCGACCGAGCGCGCGGCGAACTGCGCGGGCAGCACCACCGGGATGTCCTCGTGGGCCACGCCCTCGGGAAACCGGTAGCCGTGCGCGTCCCAGAACGACCGTCGCCACAGCTTGTTGGGGACGATCCGGTCCGCCAGCAGTGGCCGGAACCTGGTGACGTGCGTCTTCAGCCTCGTCTGCACGAACACCTTGGCGAGGAAGCGGGCCGGCGTGGTGCCGACGCTCGCGAGCCGGAAGACGTTGCCGGTCGCGAAGTCCGAGCCGGTCTTGCGCAGGGGCTCGAGCAGCAGCTCGTAGGCGTTGCGGGGCAGCACGTCGTCGCCGTCCACGAACGCGAGGTACTCCCCGGTGGCGGCGTCCGCGCCCGTGTTCCTGGCCTGGCCGAGCCCTCCGTTCGGCTGGCTGATCAGTCGGAAACGGGGGTCGCGTGCGGCGAACGTCCTCCGCGATCGCGGCGCTGCCGTCGGTCGAGCCGTCGTCGACCATGATCACCTCGAGGTCGCCCACCGTCTGCCGCGCGACGGACTGCAGGCACTCCAGGAGATACGCCTCGACGTTGTGAATCGGTATGACGACGCTGATCAGCGGCATCGGAGGGACTCTAGAGCCGAGGTGCGATGCCGCCGACGGGTCGCGCCTAGCTCGAGCGGCGCAGCGAGGTGGCGGCGCGGCGCAGCCGCCGCCGGTAGCGCTCCGGCAACCGGCGCGCGAGGCGCACGCGCAGCGTGGCGGGCGCGGGCGCACGATGTCCGCGGAGCCTTGCGCGGCTTGACCGCCGTCACCGACGACTGTGCGATCGCCTCGGCGTCGCGGTACAGGGATACGTACGCGGACCGCGCGGCGTCCAGCGCGGCATGCACGTCCTGGCGGCTCGCCGCTCGGCGCCGCGAGCTGTTGCAGGCGGCCCCAGACGTCCTCGGCCATGTCCCGCACCGACGCCGGCACGTCGAGCTCTTCCCACCCGACGCGGCTGCGGCGCAGTGACGGGTCCACGAACTCGCCCACCTTGGCGAGCCGCTCGCGGTCGAGGCGCGCGCAGGAGCGGCAGGTCCAGCGTCTCGCCGATCCGATCGACCTCGCCGCGCCAGTCGGTCAGCAGGTCCTCGTAGGGGACGAACACGCGCCGCGCCGCCGCGGGTCGAGCGCTCGGTCTCGAGCATCACGTTGAGCCAGGCCGCGGCCCGGCTTGCATCGGTCTGCCAGTCGCCGTACCACCGCCGGGCGCTGGCCAGGATCTCGGCCGGGTGGCGGAGCATCATGAGGTGCGAGTGGGGGACGCCGAGGTCGTCCGAGCATCCGGTCCAGAGCGGCACGAACCACCCGATGCGCGGGTCCTTCACGACCACCGCCTGCGCGTGGTCGAGCTCTCCCGCGAGCCAGTCGCGGAGCTCGGCCTGGATCGCGGGATCGCTCGCGACGCGGCCGGTGATCTCCCACGCCGCGGGCCGTGCGTCGAAGACGGTCACGCGGCAGCTTCCGCATCAGGCGCTGGTGGAACTCCACGACCCACTCCGGCTCGCCGAAGCCGCGCGGATTGGTCTCGTCGGCCTTGATCTCGGGCTGGGGGATGTGGAATCCGAGCTGCCCCAGGATGCCCGTGACGAGACTGGTGCCGCTGCGGCCCACGCCGAAGACGAGCACCAGTCGCCGATCGCTCCCCGCGTTCATCGCGCGGCCGCTGCCGCCGCGGGTGCGGCGACCTCGCGCTCGCCCAGCCACACCCGCCTGATCACGCGCTCGGCCGCATGGCCGTCGTCCAGCGAGCAGAACCGCGCACGAAATGCGGCCCGCGCGCGGCGCGCGTCGTCGTCCCAGACGCTTCCGGAGCGGAATGCGTCGATCAGGTCCCGGTCGGTCCTGGTGACGACTCCCGGCGCTTCCGCGAGGAGGTCGAAGTAGGTGCCCCGTCGCGCCCGGTAGTCCTCCCAGTCGGGGGCATGGATCACGATCGGGCGGTCCAGCACGGCGTAGTCGAACATGATCGAGGAGTAGTCCGTGACGAGCACGTCCGCCGCCAGGCACAGCTCCTCCACCGACGGATGGGACGCGACGTCGCGGATCCGGCCCTGGCGGTGCAGCTCGCGAAGGTGCGGGTCCTCGCCGTACAGGTAGTGCAGTCGCGCCATCACGACGTAGTCGGGGCCAAGTCCCTCGGCGACCGCGGCGAGGTCGAGCATCGGCTCGTAGTCGGGCAGGTACTCGCGGTGCGTGGGCGCGTAGAGCACGACCTGCTGGTCCGGGCGAATGCCGAGCTCGGCGCGGATCCGGAGGACGTCGTCGTCCGTCGCCCTCGCGAGCACGTCGTTGCGCGGGTAGCCCACCTCGAGCGACTCGTGACGCGTCGGGAAGGCTCGCTCCCAGGCGACGGTCGTGAAGGCGTTCTGGGTGACGCTGAAGTCCCAGCGCGAGCACCGCCGCAGCAGCCCCGCGAAGCCCACCCGCGAGTCGGCGCCGGGCGTGTCCAGCAGATCGAGACCCATGCGCTTCACCGGCGTGCCGTGATGCGTCATCACATGGGTCGTGCCCGCACGCTTCACGAAGTGGTTGGGCCAGTTGACGTTGTTCACGAAGTACGCGGCTCTCGCGATCAGGTCGTAGTACTCGCGCGTGCCCGCCACGACGTACTCGACTCCGGCGGGCATGGTGTCAGCCGCGTCGGCGTTGACCACCCAGACTCCGCGCTGCTCGGGCAGCAACTCGCGGGCCCGCTCGTAGATCGCCCGCGGGTTGCAGGAATAGCCGCGGAACCAGTAGGCCGCGAACGCCGCGAGGTTCGGATCGACCGGTTCTCGCAGGCGTGCGCGGTAGTACCGGTCGAGCTCATTGGGCCCGTGCCTTCGCAGCGCGCCGGCGCAGCCGCCCGGCGAGTGCGCGCGGCGTTCGCCGGAGCGCGCGCCGCGCCGCGCCGCCGCGCTCGAGGAGCCGGAAAGCGCCGTGGTGGCCGCGCGCGACGATCCGCTCGCGCAACCCGGAGGGCCGCTCGCCTCCGTGGTGGCGCCGGTAGCTCTCGGAGATCTGATCGAAGAACGCCCTGCGCTCCGGCTCGGGCACGCGCTTCATCAACGAGATCTCATGCCGCAGCATCGCCGGCGCCACCAGCCTGGCGCGTGCGCGCGGTAGGCCGGGGCGGGAGTCGATGAACGCGAAGACCTGCTCGTACTGCGCGAAGACGTCGAATGGCGATCCTTCCACGTGCTCGTCCCGGACCGCGTTCGGCGGCGTACGGCGGATGTAGCTCTCGACCTGCGTGGCGGCGATCCGGTCCGCGCCCAGGAGCGCGGGCCAGGTCACGGCCAGCTCGCCGGGGATGCCGGGGCCGAAGCGCACGCCCAGCGTGCGCAGGAACTCGCGCCGGAAGAGCTTGCTCCACAGGTTGGGCACGACCTGGACCAGCTCCGGCCGCTGGTCGAGCGTGACCGGGCCCGTCTCGGCGATGCTCGCCAGCAGCTCGAGGTGTGGTCCGGGCCGCCGCTCGCCGGTCGTGCCTGCCCGTGCGTGCTGAACGAGCAGTACGTCGGGCCGCACCTCGTCCAGCCGATCAAGGGCGGCCGAGAGGGCTCCGGGAGCCACCAGGTCGGTGGTCCGCACGAACCAGACGTAGTCGCCGTTGGCCATGTCCAGCGCGAGGTTGCGGCCCTCGCCTGAGCCCGACACGGCTCGGCAGGTGCCGCACGCGGACGCGCGGGTCCGCCGCCGCCAGCGCGTCCAGCAGTGCCGGAGCGTGGTCGGGCGACGCGTCGTCGATCGCGACCACCTCCACGTCGGGAGGCGCTTGATCGAGGATCGACGCCATCAGCGTCTCCAGATAGCCCTGCTCGCGGTGCACGACGACGGCGAGGCTGAGCCGGGGCATTCGTGTCAAGCTACTCGATCCGAGGTTGCGCCCTGGGCACACAGGTTTTCGTCGACACCCCCGAGCTGTGCGGACACCGCGGGAGCGGCCGGGGAGTCGTCGACGGACACGCCGAGAACACGCTCGAATCGCACCTGGCGGCGGTCGGGGCGGGCCTGCGATGGGTCGAGGTCGATGCCCGTGCGACCGCGGACGGCGTGCTCGTCGCACGGCACGATCCCATCACCGCGGATCGTCGTTTCATCGCCGATCTCACGGCCGAGCAGACCGATGAGCTCGGCCTGATGCGCGTTGCGGACCTGTTCGCGGAGCTGCCCACTCATGTCGGCGTCAATGTAGAGGTCAAGACCGCGCTCGAGGACGCCCTGCGCCCACGGGAGCGAACCACCGCGGCGGCGGTGGGGGAGCTGGTGCTCCGCGAGCAGGGACGCCGCCCGCTGCTGGTGAGCAGCTTCGACCCGGCCGCGATCGCGATCGTCAGCGAGCGCGCGCCGCGCGTCCCGATCGGCCTGCTGACCTGGGGCGGGTTCCCGCTTCGCAAGGCGATCCCGGCCGCGGTCCACCTGGGTGCGGACGTGGTCGCGGTGCAGGTGGGGTCGTTCAAGCTCGACCAGGCCGCCGCCGAGCGGGTCGAGCGAGAGCCGGTCGATTCGGTCCGGGTCGCCCACGAGGCGGGCCTGCAGGTGGTCGCCTGGTGTCCGAAGCCGCCGCAGGGCGACATCTTGCTGGCGGCGGGAGTCGACTGCCTGATCGTGGACGACGCCGCGGCCGCGGTCGCCCACTATCGCGTCTGAGCGACGGCCTGCGGCGACCCGCTCGAAGACCTGCCCATGGAGCTCTACGTTGCGCGGGCGGTCCAGAACGACTTCCACCATTCCGGGCCGCTCCAGCGCCGCGTCGAGCTCCGGATGTGACGCCACGCGCGTGAACGGCAGGCCGTAAAGGGCCGCGACCTTCTCCAGATCGAGGCCGGTGGGCGTTCCGAAGAGCTCCTCATAGCCCTCCCGATGCTTTGCGACCGGCAGGAAGTCGAAGATCCCGCCCCCGCCGTTGTTGAGCACCACGAGCGTCGCTTCGACGCCGGGCTGCCCGTAGGCCAGCAGGCCGTTCATGTCGTGGTAGAGCGCGAGATCGCCGAGCAGCACGAACGTCCGCCCGGGCGCGACGGCAGCCGCCCCGAGGCCGGATGAGACCAGCCCATCGATCCCGTTCGCGCCCCGGTTGGCGAGAAACCGCAACGGCCGGTCCACCGGCGGCAGGAAGCTCTCCAGATCTCGCACCGGCATGCTGGAGGCCACGTAGACGGTGCTCATCGCGGGCAGCGCCGCCGCCAGACGGCGGTGGACGCGCGGCTCGAAGGGCTCGTCGCCGAGCCTGTCCAGGAATTCGTCGATCGCCTGCGCCGGCGGCACGGTCGGCGTCGCGCCATGCCTCGAGCCAGCTGCGGTCCGGGCGCCTGTCCATCTGCTCGGCGAACGACTCGAACAGCAGGCCTGGCTCGGCGCGCGCGATCAGGTCGGCGCTCGCCGTCGGCTCGTTCCAGGCGTCCGTGGGATCGACCACCACCTGGCGGCACTCGCGATGGGCGGTGAGCCACGTGCGGACCGCCTTCGACGTGACCATGTCACCGACCCGCACCACCAGCTCGGGCGCGAGCCGGTCGGGCAGCGCGCGGAAGATCGCGTCGTAGTGCGCGACCACGTTCTCGAGGCTGTGGGTGCCCGCGCGCAGTTGCGAGGTCGGCTCGGGTAGGACGGGGTAGCCGCAGGCATCCGAGAGGGCCGCGACGGCCGCCGCGATCCCTGGGTCGTGCTGGCGGCCGGCCAGGATCACGCCGCGCCGGCCGGCGGTGATCAGCTCGGCGAACTCGGAGACGAGGTCGAGCGTCGGCACCAACGCGGGCCGCGAGACCTTCGTGATCGGCCGCTCGCCGGATCGTCCGTCGAGCGCCACCGACGGCTCTTGCGGGCACGTCGCCCTCGACCAGGTCCGGCGCCAGCGGCTCCGTGAGCGCGACGTTCAGATGGACGGGGCCGGGGGGCGCGCCCAGCGACTCCGCCACGGCGCGCGCGGCCGTCGAGCGGGCGTGCAGGATCCCGTCCTCGGTCGCGGGCTGCACGCCGACCTCGCAGAACCAGCGCACCGCGGAGCCGTAGAGCTTCAGCTGGTCGATCGTCTGGCCCGCGCCGCGGTCGCGCAGCTCGGGCGGCCGATCGGCCGTGATCACGACCAGCGGCGCCCGCGACTCGGACGCCTCGGCGACGGCGGGGTGCAGGTTGGCGGTGGCGGTGCCGGACGTCGTGAGCACCGCGACGGGCTGCCCGGTCTGCTGCGCGAGCCCGAGCGCGAAGAAGCCCGAGCAGCGCTCGTCCACGTGGACCCACACCCGGATGCCCGGCTCCTTCCAGAGCGCCAGCGCGAGCGGCGCCGAGCGCGACCCGGGCGAGACGCAGGCGTGCCGCACCCCGGCGCGCGCGAGCTCGTCGGCGAGCGCCGAGGCGAAGGCGGTGTTGCGGTTCGTGGGGTCCACTGTCCCTGGAACCTAGTCCTCGAGCGCCAGCCGCGCGAGCGCGTCCTCGTCCAGCTCGACTCCCAGTCCGGGGGCATCGGGCACGTGCAGCATCGGGCCCTCCAGCTCGGCGCCGCGGCCGATCGTCTCCGAGAAGAGCAGCGAGGTGGCGAGGCCGTGCGCGATCCCGGCGTCGGGGATCGCCTGCGCCACGTGGGCGGCGGCGGCGATGCCGACCGGACCTTCCAGGCTGCTGGACAGATACACGGGCAGCTCCTCCGCGATCGCCGCCGCCGGGGCTCGGGCCACCCACCTTGGCGAGCTTCACGGTCGCGTACCGGCAGGCGCGCGCCAGCCCGAGCGGCATCGTCGCGCGTCACGACGCTCTCATCCGCGGCCAGCGGCACATCTGTCCGACCGTGCAGCGTCATGCAGCTCGGGCGCGGTTGCGACGGGCTGCTCGGCCAGCTCCAGCGGGCGCATTGCGGCCAGGCGGGCGGCCGCCTCGTCGACGCTCCAGGCCCCGTTCGCGTCGATGCGCAGCACCGCGTCTTCCGGCAGCGCCGCGCGGGCGGCCGACAGCTGGTCGAGGTCACCGTCCATGCCGACCTTGAGCTTGAACGTCCTGAAGCCGCGCTCCGCCCACGTGACCGCCTGACGCGCGACATCCGCGGGCGCGCCCGCGGTCAGCGTCGCGTTGCACTCGATCGGGCGCGCCGCCGCCGCGCCGAGCACCCGCCAGACCGGCAGGCGCGATGCCTTGCCTTTGAGGTCCAGCAGCGCGATCTCGATCGCCGCGAGCGTCTGCATCGAGACGCCCCCGCTGCGCTGGGCGCCGCCGGCCGCCAGTGCATGGGCCGCGGTCCGCAGCTCATCCACGATGCGCGTGAACGCGTCGCCGCCGCGCAGCGAGAGGGCCGTGGTCTCGCCGAGCCCCACCAGGCCGCCGGCGTGCAGGCGCACGAGCACCAGCGCGCGCCGCTCGAGGCGCCCGCGCGCCGTCACGTACGGCTCCCTGAACGGCAGCGCGTACGGCACCACCTCGAGGCGCTCGATCTCCACTAGGCACAGGAGCAGCCCGGCCGAGACCAGCACCGAGAATGCCGCCAGCAGGCGCCCGGCCTGGGCCAGGGCGCGGTTCAGCGACGGCCCGTCCGTGCGGCTCGCGACCGTCCGCACGAGGCCGGGCGCAAACGCGAACGAGAGCCACATCAGGAGCAGCGGCCGGGCTTGCCGGCCGCGATCGCGACGACCGCGGTCCAGAGGAACGGGAGGTAGACCATCGCGGCGAACACCCGGCGCGCCCGATGTCTGCCGAGCCGCACGGCCAGCGTCCGCTTGCCGGCCCTCCGGTCCGTCTCGATGTCGCGGATGTTGTTCACCATCAGGATCGCGGACGCGAGCAGCCCGACCGGAACCGCGAGCGTGAACGCGAGACCGCGGAGCTCCTCGGTCTGCACGTAGTAGGAGCCGACAACGGCCACGATTCCGAAGAACCCGAACACGAACAGCTCGCCGAGGCCCTCGTAGCCGTAGCGGGCGAGGGCCACCGGTGTAGAGCACGCCCGCCGCGATCGCGGCGATCCCGACGACCAGCAGCTGCCACCCCGCGATCGCGATCAGGTAAGCGCCCGCCGCGACCGCGATCCCGAACGCGAGCCACGTCGCCACGAGCACCTTGCGCGGGGGCACGAGCCCGCCCGCCGTGACGCGCACCGGCCCGAGCCGCTCCTCCGTGTCCGCTCCGCGGCGCGCGTCCGAATAGTCGTTCGAGAGGTTCGTCCCGATCTGGATGAAGACGCTGCCGACCAGCGCTGCGGCGAACGCGAGCGGCCTGAACTCGCCCTCGGAGCCGGCCAGGGCCGTTCCCACGAGCACCGGCGCGATCGCCGCGGGGAGCGTCCGCGGGCGCGCTGCCATCAGCCAGATGCGCAGCGGGATCCGGCCGCTGCCCGCGAGCGCGCGGGCGCCGCGACGGTCACGGCCGGCGGGGGAACTTCGAGAAGTCGGGCTCGCGCTTCTCCTTGTATGCGTCCCGCCCTTCCTGCGCCTCCTCGCTCATGTAGAAGAGCAGGTTGGCATCGTGGGCGAGCTGCTGGATGCCCGCCAGGCCGTCCTCGGTGGCGTTGAAGCTGGCTTTCAGGAGTCGCAATGCGAAGGGCGACAGCTTCAGCATCTCGCGGCACCAGCTCACCGTCTCGTCCTCGAGCGCGTCGAGCGGGACGACGGTGTTGACCAGTCCCATCTCGAGAGCCTGCTGCGCCGAGTACTGCCGGCAGAGGAACCAGATCTCCTTCGCCTTCTTCTGCCCGACCTGGCTCGCGAGGAGGGAGGCGCCGAACCCGCCGTCGAAGCTGCCGACGCGGGGACCGGTCTGCCCGAAGCGCGCGTTGTCGGCGGCGATCGTGAGGTCGCAGACCACGTGCAGCACGTGACCGCCGCCGATCGCATACCCGGCCACCATCGCGACCACCGGCTTCGGCAGCCGGCGGATCTGCATATGCACGTCGGTCACGTGGAACCTTCCGACCGATGCGCCGCCCTCGACATAGCCGGAGTCGCCCCGCACCCGCTGGTCACCCCCGGAGCAGAACGCGTCGGGCCCCTCGCCCGTCAGGACGATCACCCCGGTCGACGTGTCCTCGCGGGCCCGCGTGAGCGCGTCCGAGAGCTCGATCAGCGTCTCGGGACGGAACGCGTTGCGAACCTCGGGCCGCGCGATCGTGATCTTGGCGATCCCCTCCGCATCATCCGCGCCGGTCTCGTAGCGTATGTCGGTGTAGTTTCCGGCTGAGTTCCAGCTGATCGACATGCCCGGCAAAGATAAACATTCGCTGGAGGCGACCCTCACGTGAAGATCGACGGATGGCTGTCAACGGCCGCGGAGGCCGTGCCCGAGCACGTCGCGCTGATCGCGGGCGACGAGTCCATCACCTACGGCGAGCTCGACCGCCGCGCCCGCGAGGCGGCACGCCGGCTGGCCGGGCTCGGCGTGCGGCGCGAGGATCGCGTCGCGCTGGCACTCGAGCCCTCCGCGGACTACGTCGTGCTGCTGCACGCGCTGGTGAAGCTCGGCGCCGTCGCTGCTCCCGTGGACCCGCGCTTGACGGACAGCGAGCGCGACGGCCTCCTCGAGGGACTCGAGCCGCGCCTGGTGCTCGGCGATCCGGCCGAGGCGCTCGAAGCGCCTCCCGCGGCCGACGTCGAGCTCGACGAGACCACCGAGACCGACGCCGTCCACTGCGTGATCCACACCTCGGGGTCGGCTGGGCCACCCAAGCCGGTCGAGCTCACCTACGGAAATCAGATGTGGAACGCGATCGGATCCGGGGTGCGGATCGGCGTCGCGCCGACGGACCTCTGGCTTTGCTGCCTGCCCCTCCATCACATCGGCGGCCTCGCGATCGTGATGAGGAGCGCGCTCTACCGGACCGGGATCCTGCTCGAGCGTTTCGAGCCCGGAGCTCATCGGAGAGCGCCTCTCCGCGCACCCGGTCACGACCATCTCGCTCGTCCCGACCATGCTGAGCCGCCTGCTCGACGCGGAAGCCGACGTCGGGGCGTTGCGCTGCCTCCTGCTCGGCGGCGGGCCGGCGCCGCAGGCGCTGATCGACCGCGCGCTCGAGGCGGGCGCACCGGTGACGCCCACCTATGGCCTCACCGAGGCCGCATCCCAGGTCGCGACCATGTCCCCCGGCGAGGTGCGGAGCAAGCCCGGCTCGGTGGGACCGCCGATCCTGACGACGGAGGTGCGGATCGCCGACGACGGCGTGATCTGCGTGCGGGGCCCGAGCGTGGCGCCGAAAGTCGTGGGCGAGGAGGGCTGGCTGCGCACGAACGACGTCGGCCGGCTCGACGACGACGGCTATCTGTACGTGCTCGGCCGCGCGGACGAGGTGATCGTGAGCGGAGGCGAGAACGTCTCGCCCGAGGAGGTCGAGGACGTGCTGCTCGAACACCCGGCGGTCGTCGGACGCCGGCGTCGCGGCGACGGAGGACCCCGAGTGGCAGCAGGCGGTGGTCGCCCGCGTCGTGCTGGGCGACGGGCGCGAGGTGACCGAGGCGGAGCTGCGCGACTTCTGCCGCGAGCGCCTGGCCGGCTTCAAGGTGCCGAAGGCGATCACGTTCGTGACCGAGCTGCCGCGCAACGCGCAGGGCAAGCTGCTGCGGCGGGAGCTGGGTGGGACGTAGGGTCCTCAGGGGTCGCTCGTGCTCGGAGCGAGGGGACGGCCGGAAGGTGGGCCGTAAGAGCACGTTGCGGAGTTGAGCCCCTATGTCGGCGCTCAATCCGCAACGTCACTGTTCCGTGACACCACACGACACGGCACGTGGTTCGTGTCGAGACCGCTCACGACAGTTCGCACCGCTTTCCTGACCGCCACCGGCACCGCGATCCCGCCTCCCTTACCTGCCCGCTTTTCCATCCCGCCACCGCCGCCCGGATCACCGCTCTTTGCGCGCCTTCCGCGGCCGATGAACGCCGGTTGATACCCTCGCCCACCGGATGACGGACGTCTTCTACGAGAACGACGGCGACCTCTCGAAGCTCGAGGGCAAGACCGTGGCCGTGATCGGCTACGGCTCGCAGGGGCACGCGCACGCGCTCAACCTGAAGGAGTCGGGCGTGGACGTGGTGGTCGGGCTGCGGCCCGATTCGAAGAGCCGTGCCGAGGCGGAGGCCGAGGGCCTGCGGGTGCTCGACGTGGCCGACGCGGCGAGCGCGGGCGACGTCGTGATGATCCTGCTGCCCGACGAGAAGCAGGCCGAGGTGTGGGCGGCCGAGATCAGCGACGGCATCGCGCCCGGGAACCTCCTCCTGTTCGCGCACGGCTTCACGATCCACTTCGGGCAGATCGAGCCGCCGCCCGGCGTGGACGTCGCGATGGTCGCGCCCAAGGGACCGGGCCACCTGGTCCGGAGGCAGTTCGCCGAGGGCCGCGGCGTCCCGGGGCTGATCGCGGTCCACCAGGACGCGAGCGGCAACGCGAAGGACCTCACGCTCGCCTACGCCAAGGGCATCGGCTGCATGCGCGCGGGCGTGATCGAGACGACCTTCAAGGACGAGGCCGAGACCGACCTGTTCGGCGAGCAGTCCGTCCTGTGCGGGGGCGCGACCGAGCTCGTCCGAGCCGGATTCGAGACGCTGGTCGACGCCGGCTACGACCCTCGCCTGGCCTACTTCGAGTGCCTGCACGAGCTGAAGCTGATCGTCGACCTGATGTACGAGAAGGGCATCACGGGCATGCGCGAGTCGATCTCGAACACGGCCGAGTACGGCGACCTCACACGCGGCCCCCGGGTGATCGGCCCGGAGGTCCGTGAGGCGATGAAGCAGATCCTGGCCGACATCCAGTCGGGTGAGTTCGCGAAGGAGTGGATCGCCGAGAACCGCGCCGGCCAGGAGAACTTCCAGCGCATGCGCACCGAGCAGCAGGGCCACCAGGTCGAGAAGGTCGGCGCCGAGCTGCGCGCGATGATGCCCTGGATCAAAGAATAGAGGCGTCGGGGATTGGCGTCCGGTGAGCGCCCGCGCGGTCCGGCTTCACGTTCGCGGACCCGGACCTGTCACCGCTCGCGCCTGACGGTCGCGTTCCGGCTGATCCTCGCGATCCCGCACCTCATCTGGCTCGTGGGCTGGTTCTCGCTCGCGGTCGTGCCGGTCACGATCGCGAACTGGATCGCGACCCTGATCCAGGGGTCGCCGTCCCCGATGCTCCATCGCTTCGTCGCCGCCTACGTCCGCTACGCCGTGCACGTGGTCTCGTACGTGACCCTCGCGGCGGACCCGTACCCGGGCTTCGCCGGCCGGCCGGGCAGCTACCCGATCGACGTCGACATCGACCCGCCGGGCCCCCAGAACCGCTGGGTGACCGGGCTTCCGCCTGTTCCTCGCGCTGCCCGCGCTGCTGCTGGCCGACCTCGATGGTCGGCGTCGGCACCTCGGCGGCCGCGGCGGCGGCGCGACCCAGGCCGGCGGCATCGCGTCGACCGTCGCGTTCCTCGCCTGGTTCGTCTGCCTCGGCCAGGGGCGCATGCCGCAGGGCTTTCGCGACGTGCTCGCCTACGCGATCGGCTACTCGGCGCAGGCGAACGGCTACGTGCTCCTGCTGACCGACCGCTACCCGAACAGCGACCCGGCCGTGTACGAGTCGGCGCAACGTGATCCGCGACGATCCGATCCGTCTGACCGGTGGAGGACGACCTCCGGCGCTCGCGACTGACGACGTTCTTCCGCCTGCCGCTCGCGATCCCGCACTTCGTCTGGATGATGCTCTGGGGCATCCCCGTCGTTCTTCGCCCTGATCTGGAACTGGTTCGTGCTGGTCTTCAGGGGCGGCCCGTGCGAAGCGCGATCCATCGCTTCGTGGCCCGCTACATCCGCTACCAGACCCACGTCTACGCGTTCGCCCAGCTGGTCGCGAACCCGTTTCCCGGCTTCACCGGCCGCCTCGGTACCTACCCGGTCGACGTCGAGATCCCGGAGCCCGGCGCCGCAGTCTCGGCTCGTCACCGGCTTTCGCCTCGATCCTCGCGATCCCGGCGTTCTTCATCGCGGGCGCGATCGGCGGCGTCGGCCTTTCTGGCGGCGGTCTACATCTGGTTCTATGCGCTCGTTCGCGGCCAGTGCGCCCCGGGGCCTCCGTAACCTCGGCGCGTTCTACCTCCGGTACAACGCGCAAACCGTCGGCTACGCGGCCCTGCTCACCGACCGCTACCCTACACGGGCCCGACCGCCGGATGGCAGCTGAGCCTCGAGCCGCCGGAACCGCAGCCCGCGCACCGCCTGACTGCGCTGATCTGGGCGCCGGTCGGCGTCCTCGCTGATCGCCGCATGGGTGTTCACGGCCGTGCGGCTGTGGTCGTCCTCGGTGGTGCCCGACAACCTCACCCTGCCGCAGCCTCGACGAGCGCGACTTCTTCACGCCGGCCCAGCTCGAGAAGGCCGCGCGACTACGAGCGATTCCTCCGCATCGACTTCCTGCTCGCGACGGTCGTGCTGCTGGTCGTGCTCGGGATCTGGGCGGCCAAAGGGGAGCGCTTCACGCGCGAGTCGGCCGCCGGTCGCGTCGGCACCGGGATGTTGCTCGGGATGCTGGGCTTCGCGATCGTCTGGCTCGCCCAGCTGCCGTTCAGCGTCGCGGCGCTCTGGTGGGAGCGGCGGCACGGCATCTCCAAGCAGGGCTACTTCGAGGTGATCACCGGAAGCTTCCTCGGTCTCGGCGGGCAGTTCCTGTTCATCTGCGCGGGGATCGGGATCGTGATGGGGCTGGCGGCCTGGCTGAAGAACCGCTGGTGGATCCTCGGCGCGCCGGTGTTCGTGGCGCTCGTGGCCGGCTACTCGTTCGTCCAGCCATATCTGCTTGGGCGACCTCAACAAGCCCAAGAGCCAGATCGTGCAGGAGAGCCGGGAGCTGGCGCGCAAGCAGGGCATCGAGCCGGTCCCGGTCAAGGTCGACGAGGTGCAAGAAGTTCACGACCGCGGCGAATGCGATGGCGGTCGGCATCGGCCCCTCGCGGCGCGTGATCCTCTGGGACACGCTGCTGGACGGGCGCTTCAAGCGACCGCGAGGTGCGCGTGGTGCTCGCCCACGAGCTGGGACACATCTCGCGCAACCACGTGCTCAAGGGCGTGGGCTGGTTCGCGCTGTTCCTGGTGCCGGCCGCGATCCTGATCGCCGCCGTCACCCGTTCCAAGGGCGGCATCTACCGGCCGGAGGCGGTGCCGCTGGCGCTGTTCGTGCTGATCGCGCTGCAGGTCGCGACCACGCCGCTGCAGAACATCGTCTCGCGCCACGTCGAGCGGGAGGCCGACTGGATCGCCCTCCAGAGCGCCCGCGACCCGGCCGCCGCGACCAGCGGCTTCCGCCGGCTCGCCACCACCAGCCTGAGCGAGCCCGACCCCCCTGAATGGGACAAGGTCCTCTTCGGCACCCACCCGCCGGTCATGGAGCGCATCGAGATGACAGCGGCCTGGCAGCGGCGTGAAGGCGGCCGGTGACGCGGATAGGGTGCGCGGAGCACCACCGTCATCCGATCGGAGGTAAGCCCGATGGAAGCTTCAGCGCCACCCGTCGCGACGCGTCGCGGCCGACTACCCCGTCCGCTTCGACGTCGAGTACCCGGAGGGCCTGTCCCGATGGAAGATCTTCGTCAAGTGGCTGCTCGCGATCCCGCACTTCATCATCGTCTACCTGCTCCAGCTCGTGGCAGGAGTGCTGGTCCTGATCGCGTTCTTCTCGATCCTCTTCACGAAGAAGTGGCCGCGCGGCCTGTTCGACTTCATGATCCAGATCCAGCGGTGGACCATGAACGTGACGGTCTACGCGGTCACGCTCGAGCGGGACGAGTACCCGCCGTTCACCGGCGAGGCCAACGCCTATCCGGTGCTGCTCGACGTCGACTACGACGAGAACCTCTCGCGCTGGCAGATCTTCGTGAAGTGGCTGCTGGCCCTGCCTCACCTGATCGTGCTGACGTTCCTTGCGATCGCCGCCACCGTGGTGGTCTTCATCGCTTTCTTCGCAATCCTGTTCACCGGTCGGTACCCGCGCGGCATGTTCGACTTCGTGACGGGTGTGCTGCGGTGGAGCATCCGTGTGAACGCCTACGGGTATTGGCTCGTGACCGATCGCTACCCGCCGTTCAGCCTGAAGTAGCGGCTCACGGGGTCCGAGAACACGCCTGTTAATCTCGGCGCCCCATGGTGTTCAACAAGCAATACCTGATGACGGCCGGCCCGACGCCGCTGCCGCCGGCGGTGTCGCAGGTGATGGCCGAGCCGATCCTGTACCACCGCGCGCCCGCGTTCGTGGAGATCTACGCCCGCGTGCTGGAGCGGCTGAAGCACGTCTACCAGACGAACAACGAAGTCCTCTCGTTCGCGGCCTCGGGCTCCGGCGCGATGGAGTCGGCGGTCGCGAACCTGATCGCGCCCGGCGACGTCGCGGTGGTCGCCTCCTGCGGCAAGTTCGGGGAGCGGTGGGCCGAGCTGTGCGACGCCTATGGCGCCGAGACCGTGCACCTCGAGACCGAGTGGGGCGAGAAGATCGATCGTGGCCGCGTGGACGAGGCGCTCGCATCCGCGGGCGGCAGGGCGAAGGCGCTCTTCACGACGCAGTCCGAGACGTCCACGGGGGTCGTCAACGACATCCAGGCGCTCACCGAGGTCGCGCATGCCCACGGCGCGGTGATCGCGATCGACGCCGTCTCCGGCCTCGGCGTGGTGGACCTGCCGACCGACGAGTGGGGCGTCGACGTCGTGGTCTCCGGCTCGCAGAAGGCGCTGATGTGCCCGCCCGGCCTCGCGTTCGCCTCCGTCTCGGAGCGCGCGCTCGCGGTCGCCGAAGAGGCACGAGGACGAGGCGCCCGCGCCTACTACTTCGACTGGGCAGAAGACCCGCAAGGGCCAGCTCAAGGACCCGCCGGACAGCCCGTTCACGCCGGCCGTCACGCTCTTCCGGGCGCTCGACGTCGCGCTCGAGCTGATCGAGCAGGAGACGCTCGAGCACGTCTTCGAGCGCCACGCGATCCTCGGCCGCGCCGCGCGCGAGGCCGTCAAGGGGCTCGGACTCGAGATCTTCGGGCCGGAGGACGAGAACGCCAACGTGGTCACGGCGGTGCGCGTGCCCGAAGGCGTCGACGGCGCCGAAGATCCCCAAGACGATGCGGGACACCTTCGGCGTCACGATCGCCGGCGGCCAGGGCCACCTCAAGGGCAAGATCATCCGGGTCGCGCACTGCGGCTACTACGGGGCGTTCGACATCCTGAGCACGGTCTCGGCACTCGAGATGACGCTGGACCGGCTGGGGGCGGACGTCACCTTCGGCGCCGGCGTCGCGCGGGCCGAGGAAGTCTTCGCCCGCTCCGGCCTGCCCGCGGCACCCGCGTAGGGTCATCCGACGGCGCGTACGCGCCACCCGGGATCTGCGTCCTCGGGTTCGCCCATGCAACCAGCATGGAGCCGACCCTGCGGCCACGCCGCCGTGGAATCGACCATCTAGCCATGTCCGAAAACGGCTACCGCGTCCTCGTCAAGGAGAAGATCGCCGATGCGGGCGTCGACCTGCTGCGGCGCCACTTCGACGTGGACGTGCTCACCGACATGGGCGAGGAGGATCTGCCGGCGGCGATCGGCTCCTACGACGCGATCGTGATCCGCTCCGCCACCAAGCTGACCGCGGACGTGATCGACCGCGCGGACCGCCTCAAGGTGATCGGCCGCGCCGGCATCGGCGTCGACAACGTGGACGTGCCGGCCGCCACCAAGCGCGGCATCATCGTCGCGAACGCGCCGGAATCCAACATCATCGCCGCGGCCGAGCACACGATCGCGATGATGCTCGCCCAGGTCCGCAACATCCCGCAGGCGGACGCCTCGCTCAAGGACGGCAAGTGGGAGCGGAGCAAGTTCGGCGGGGTGGAGGTGTACGAGAAGACGCTCGGCATCCTCGGATTCGGCCGCATCGGGCAGCTGGTCGCCGAGCGCGCCAGGGCCTTCGGCATGAACCTGCTCGCCTACGACCCGTACGTGGCGGCGGAGCGCTATCGCGAGCTGGGCGTCGAGCGGGCCGACAGCCCCGAAGACCTCTACGCGCGGTCCGACGTGATCACGGTCCACCTGCCGAAGACCCCGGACACGATCGACTACGTGAATGCCGAAGCGTTCGCCCAGATGAAGGACGGCGTGCGGATCGTGAACTGCGCTCGCGGCGAGCTGATCGACCTCGCGGCGCTCGAGGATGCGATCAAGTCCGGGAAGGTCGCCGGCGCGAGCCTCGACGTGTTCCCGGGCGAGCCCGTCACCGAGCATTCCCTGTTCGCGTACGACAACGTGGTCGTGACGCCGCATCTGGGCGCTTCGACGGCCGAGGCCCAGGACCGCGCGGGCGTGATCACGGCGGAGCAGGTGGTCGCCGCGCTCAACGGCGATCTCGTCTCGAACGCGGTCAACATCCCCAAGGTCGGCAGCGACGACCTCGCCGTGCTCGAGCCCTACCTGCCGCTCTGCGCGCAGCTCGGCCGCCTCGCGATGTCACTTGCGGAGCATCCGTCGGTGGACCGGATCGAGGTCGCCTACCGCGGCCACCTGGCGGATTTCGACACGCGCCTGCTGACGCTCGCGGTGCTGAACGGCGCGTTCGAGGGACGGGTCGAGGAGCACGTCAACTTCGTGAACGCGCCGGCGATCGCGGAGGAGCGCGGGCATCCACGTGGCGGAGTCGAGCGAGAGCCAGTCCCGCGACTACGCGAACCTCGTCGCCGTGGCGGTGCTCGCGGACGGCGAGCGCTTCGAGGCAGCCGGCACGACCTTCGGCCCGCGGAACGTGCCGCACCTCGTGTCCGTCTACGGCCAGAGCTTCAACATCGAGCTGGAGCGCAACCTCGCGATCTTCCGCTACTCGGACCTGCCCGGGATGATCGGCAAGGTCGGCACGGTGTTCGGCGAGCACGGGATCAACATCGCCTCGACCGCGGTCGGGCGGGCGCCCGACCACGAGCCGGACGCGCCCGCGGGCGGCGGCACCGGCCGCCACGCCGTGATGGTGGTGACCGTCGACTCGCCGGTCCCGGCGGAGGTGATCGGCGCGATCACCGCGCTCGACGGCTTCGAGAGCGGCCGCGCCGTCACGCTGTAGGCGCGGCGATGGCGCGGGTAGCCGCGATCGTGCCCGACCTCTTCTTCGCCTCGAAGGTGAAGGAGACGCTGACGGCCGCGGGGCACGATGTGGTGGTCGTGCCGGCGGGCGCGCCGCTGGAAGCCGATCTCGTGATCGTCGACCTCGACGCCGCGGGCACGGACGTCGAGAGGCCCTCCGGCACGCCGAGCCTCGGCTTCTACTCACACGTCGAGACCGAGACGCGCACGCGCGCGCAGCAGGCCGGCTTCGACCTCGTTGTCCCCCGTTCCCGCATGGCGCGGGAGATGCCCGAGCTGGTCGCCGGCCTGTTAGGTTCAGCGTGATGCGCGCGCTGGTCCTCGCCAAGCACGGAGCTCCGGATGAATGCTTCGCCGTGCAGGAGCGGCCGGACCCGCCGGTCGGGCCCGGCCAGGTCAGGATCCGGGTTGCGCGCCGCCGGCCTCAACTTCGCGGACGTCGCTGGCGCGCGTCGGCCTCTACCCGGACGCGCCCAAGCCGCCACGTGATGGGCTACGAGGCCGCGGGCGAGATCGAGTCGGTGGGCCCCGGCGCCAACGGCTTCGAGCCGGGCCAGCGCGTGGTCGCCGGCACGCGGTTCAACGGCTTCGCCGAGCTGGTCACGGCCGAGGTTCGCAACGTCCTGCCGATCCCGGACGGCATGTCGTTCGAGGAGGCAGCCGCGATTCCGGTCGTCTTCGGGACCGCCTACGCGGCGATCGTGCTGCTCGCGAACGTCCGCGCCCGGGGAGACCGTGCTGGTCCACGCCGCCGCGGGCGGCGTCGGCATCGCCGCGCTGCAGATCCTGCGCGACCGCGGCGCCGAGGTGATCGGAACCGCCTCCGCCGCGAAGCACGACGCGGTGCGCGCGCAGGGCGCCGCGCACGTGATCGACTACCGCACGCAGGACGTGCCGGCCGAGGTCAAGCGCATCACTCAGGGTCAGGGCGTGGACGTGGTGCTGGACGCGCTCGGGAGCTTCCGCCAGAGCTACCGGATCCTCCGGCCCGGCGGTCGGCTGGTGATGTACGGCGCCTCACAGCTGCTCACGGGCGACAAGCGCAACATCCTCAAGACGCTCAGGGCGGTGGCCGCGATGCCGCGCTTCAACGCGATCAAGCTGATGAACGACAACAAGTCCGTGATGGGGATGAACCTGCTCCATTGGTGGGACGACCGCGGCTCCCTGGAGGAGGTGACGGGTCCGCTGGGCGAGCTGGTCGAGCGCGGGGTGATCAAGCCCGTGGTGGCCGAGACGTTCCCGTTCGAGCGCGCGGCGGACGCACACCGCTACATCCAGGAGCGCAGGAACGTCGGCAAGGTCGTGCTGACGCCCTGACCGAGTCAGCGCTTCCGGGCGAGGACGACGTCCTGCCTGAGCAGCGCGTCCTCGCGCCCGGTCCAGCTGCCGTACCGGATCGGATGCTCCACTTCGAGGCCGTTGCGCTCGTAGTTCTCGAGCGCGAACTGCTCGTCGAACGCCACCACCGCCTCCGGGTGGCCCCGGTCGGACACCCTGTACACGCCGCAGTCGTGACTGAAAGCGGCTTCGCCGCTCTGGAGGCCAGGTTGCGGCGCTGGTCGCGCTGCTCCTCGAGCGCGCGCAGCGACTCGTCGTTGAGGAGCAGCCACGTGATCACGGTGCGTCCGCCCGGCTTCAGGACCCGCGCGATCTCCTCCAGGTAGTGCGCCACCCCGTCGTCCACCATGTGCGTGAACACGGAGAAGAGGAACACCAGGTCGAACTCCGCGTCCGGGTAGGGGAACGTCAGCTCGGCGGCGCGCTTCGCGCCCTTCTGCTTGTCGCTGTTGAAGACGTCCACGGCCTGGAAGCGAAACCGGGGGTGGAGTGGCGCGATGTGCTCGTTGCACCAATCGATCCGCGCGGCGTTGCGGTCGAACCCCTCATAGCTCCCGTCGGGGCCGAGATGGTCGAGCAGCGGAGCAGCGACGCGGCCCGCGCCGCAGCCGACGTCCAGCACCCGCTCGCCCGCCTGCAGCCCGCTGACCTCGACGAGTGCGTCGAACAGCGTCCGGGCGACGACGGCATAGTTCTCGCGCTGGACGAACAGTTCCTGGGGCGGAACGAAGTCCTCGAGGCGGCTGCTCATCGCTTCGATGCTAGACCAACAGCGTGTAGTACGATGGCCGCTCGATGAGTCGCCGTCCGCGCAGCGCAATTTCGAACAGGAGCGCCTCGCTCCTGCCGCTGCTCGGGCTCCTTCTTCTCCTCCCCCTTCGGGGGGAATAGAAGCAAGCCGAAAGGCTGCGGGCCCGGCCCGCACAGCGCAACAGGAATAGGAGAAGATCAGGAGAAGGAGGCAACAGATGACGCCCGCCAAGGGGCAGCAGAAACATCCAACGGCTGGTAACGGGAAGCCCGCGGACCAGGTTTACATCTTCGACACCACGCTCCGCGACGGCGAGCAGTCGCCCGGCATCTCGCTCAACGTGCAGGAGAAGCTGGAGATCGCCCACCAGCTCGCGAGGCTCGGCGTCGACATCATCGAGGCCGGGTTCCCGATCACCTCACCCGGGGACGCGGAGGCGGTGGCGGCGATCGCGAAGGCGGTCGAGGGGCCGGTGATCTGCGGCCTGGCGCGCACCGCCGCGCCGGACATCGACGCCGCCTGGAATGCCGTGAAGCACTCCGAGCGGCCTCGCATCCACACGTTCATCGCGACGTCGGACATCCACATCGAGCGCAAGCTGCAGACGACCCGCGAGGACGTGCTCGGCCAGGCGCGCGCGGCCGTCGCACACGCCAAGCAGTACTGCGACGACGTCGAGTTCTCCCCGGAGGACGGCAGCCGCTCCGACGTCGAGTTCATGGCGGAGGTCGTGAGCGCCGCGATCGAGGCGGGCGCGACCACGATCAACATCCCCGACACCGTCGGCTACACGATGCCGCACGAGTACGCCGAGATCTTCCGCGAGCTCTACCGGCTGGTGCCCGAGCTGAAGAACGTGGTGGTCTCCGTCCACTGTCACGACGACCTGGGGCTCGCGGTCGCGAACTCGTTCGCGGGGCTGACCGCCGGCGCTCGCCAGGTCGAGTGCGCGGTCAACGGCATCGGCGAGCGCGCCGGCAACGCCTCGCTCGAGGAGATCGTGATGCTGCTGCGGACCCGTCGCTCGAGCGTGGAGCTGGACACCGCGATCAACACCCAGGAGATCGCACGCACCAGCCGCCTCGTGTCGCGCCTCACCGGCTACCCCGTGCAGCCGAACAAGGCGATCGTGGGGCGCAACGCGTTCGCGCACGAGGCCGGCATCCATCAGGACGGGGTCCTGAAGGACCGCACCACCTACGAGATCATGGACGCGACCACGATCGGGCTGCAGACGAACTCGATCGTGCTGGGCAAGCACTCCGGGCGTCACGCGCTCCGCAAGGCGCTCGAGGACCTCGGGGTACGCGTCGACGGCCAGGCGCTCAACACCGCCTTCAAGCGCTTCAAGGAGATCGCGGACCGCAAGAAGCACGTGACCGCGCTCGACCTGGAGGCGATCGTGTCCGACGAGGTGCGCGAGCAGGCCGAGGCCTACAACCTGAAGTCCTTCGAGCTGCACGACGCATCCGGGACGCCGCCCACGGCCAAGGTGGAGGTCACGACCCCGGCCGGGGAGACGGTGCACGGCGAAGGCACCGGGGACGGCCCCGTCGATGCGCTGCTCCAGGCGATCAACGCGGCGACGGGGATCGCGGGCGTGCTCAAGGAGTACCACGTGGCCGCGGTGACGGCCGACACCGATGCGCTCGGCGAGGTCGCGGTGCTGGTCGAGCACGAAGGCCGCCTTGTCTCGGGCCAGGGCGTCTCGACCGACACGCTGGAGGCCTCCGGTCGGGCGTACCTGCGCGCGCTCTCGAATGCGCTCGCGGGGGTTTCCGGAGGGGCGCCGCTTCCCGCAGAAGCGGAAGCCGGAGCGCGGCCGTAGCGGACGACGACTTCATCTGGCGCGACGGGGAACGCCTGATCCGGTTCGGGCCCGCCGCGCTGGATGAGGCGCCGGGCCTGCTCGCCTCGCGCGGTTTCGACGACTACGCGCTGCTCACGACCGAGCGGGCCGCCAGGTCTGCGCCGGCAGTCGTGGATGGCGCCGGCGCGGTGCTGAACGTCGCCGGTGGCGCGGTGCCCGAGGTCTCGGCCGCGGTGCGGGGAGAGGTGGGGGGCCGGCCGATCGTGGCCCTCGGCGGCGGTCGCGTGATCGATTCCGCCAAGGCGATCGGAGGTGCCGACAGCCTCCGGGTCGCGGCGATCCCGACCACGCTCTCGGGGGCGGAGATGACCCCGTTCCATCGCATGCCGGCGGGCGTCGACGAGTGGAATCTCGTGCGTCCTTCCCTGGTGATCGCGGAGCCGGGGTTGATGACCTCGCAGCCGATGCCGGGACTCGCGGCCAGCGCGATCAACGCGCTCGCACATGCGATCGAAGCGCTCTACACACCGCTTTCGAACCCGGTCGCCGAGGATGCGGCCCTGCGCGCGATCACGCAGATCGCTCTCGGGCTCACGATCGGCACCCGCACACTTGCGCTCGGTGCGATCCTGGCGGGCTATGCGGCCGGCTCGGCCGGCTTCGCCGTGCATCACGCCGTGTGTCAGACGATCGTGCGCGTCACCGGGAGCCCGCATGCGCCCAACCAACGCGGTGATGCTTCCGCATTTCGTGCGCATGATGGAGTCACGTGCACCGCGCGAGATGGAACTGGTAGCCGCCGCGCTGGGCAACAAGGACGTGCCGCCGTCCGACACGGTGACAGCGCTCTCGTCACAGGCGGAAGTGACACGGCTGGCGGAAGTGGGCGTCGAGCAGTCCGCGTTGGGCGACGTGGTCGAAGCCGCGTTGCAACATCCGGCGCTCCGCAACACGCCCGACCCTCCCGGCGCCGAGGAACTCACAGAGGTCCTCGAGCGCGCTCTCTGACAGAGAACCACCGGCCCGATTCAAATGAGACCCGGTGGGTAAGTTAACTTCACCCAAGGCAGGGTCCTAGCAACATTGAGGGAGGTGGGTCCACATGGCCCAAGCAACACGCCCTGCTGCCCGGCGATCGGGATCGGCCCGGCGCAACGGCAGCACGCCCGCTCGCGGGCGAAACGCCAGCACGCCCGCTCGCGGGCGCAACGGCAGCACGCCCGCTCGCGGCAGAAGCGCGTCGACGAGGCGCACAGCGAGCGGCACGACACGATCGCAAGGTGCGAAACGAACTACACGCTCGCAAGGCGCGAAACGAACTACACGCTCGCAAAGCGCGAAACGAACTACACGCTCGCAAGGCGCGAGTCGCACTACACGCTCGTCTCCGCGTTCGAGCAGTTCACGCAGAAAGCGCGCATCCACTACTGCTCGTCAATCGAGCAACGCAGTGAGCGGCATGCTGAACGGAGTCGGGGACTCCGTCGGATCGGCTGCGGAGAAGGTCGGGGGGACCGTCAGCACCGTGGCCGACAAGGTGAAGGTGCCCGCACTCGTCGGGACCGCCGCGGCGGCCGGCATGGTGGGGGGCGCCCTCGGTTTGAGGGCACTGTCGCGCAACCGGACGACGAGCAAGATGCCGTTGCCGAACATGCGCGGAGGAATGTTCAAATCCGTGGCCCACGAGGTGCAGGAGGTGGGCAAGGAGATCGGCAAGGCCGGCTTCCGAATGGGAGTCGGAGACGTGAGCATGGAAGTCCAGAGCGGAAGGGGGAAGAAGGACGCTCGGGACTCACCGATCGAAGTGCTTCTCAGGGGCTTGACGCAGCGGCGCTCGAATCGCTGAGTCGAGCCGCTGACGAGGCGAGCCTGGCGCGGCCGCGTTCATGACGCGGCCGCGCCTCTATTACGACCACGACTGCGGCTTCTGCCGCTGGACCCTCGCTTGGGTGCTGCGGTGGGACCGGCGACGGCGCCTACGACCGGTCCCGATCGAGAGCCCTGACGGAGACCGGGAGCTCGGCGATCTCGGTGAGGCGCGCCTCGAGAGCTGGCACCTGGTGCGCGACGACGGGCGCTGGAGCGGCGGCCACGCATTCGCGCCGCTGCTGGAGGAGCTGCCGGGCGGGCGCTTACTGGCGCCTGTTGCGCGCGCGCTCGATGGCTCCTGTTGCCGCTCTACGGCTGGGTCGCCGCCCACCGCAGCGGCTTCTCGAAGCTGGTTCCGCAACGCAGCAAGGCTCGAGCCGATGCCGTGGTCGCGTCGGCGACTCGATCGTTCAACCACTTCTCAACATCATCAATCATCGCGCGTCTAGAGCAACCTGAGCTTCGTGCCGTAGCTGCATACGGACGTACGTGATAACGTACGCGCATGGCGACCGCGACCACCGAGGCGCTGGCAGTCGGCCCGCGCGTACGCGCGCTCCGGGAGGGCATGGGCCTCTCGCTCCGTGACCTGGCGGAGCGCAGCGGCGTGTCCGCGCCGATGCTGTCGCAGGTCGAGCGGGGCGAGACCAGCCCGACCCTGTCCGTCGCGGCGAAGATCGCCGCGCGGCCTGGAGCTCTCGCTGTCGCAGCTGCTTCGCCTCGACGAGGGGGACGGCGTCAGCGTCGTGCGCGCCGGTGAACGGCTGCTGGGCGGCCACGCGGACGGTCACCGCTACGAGGTGCTGACGCCGCCCGTGCCCGGCCAGCGCGCCGAGGTGTCACAGCACACGCTGGCCCCGGGTCCGCCACCGGCGGGCCGGGTGACCCGCCGATTCACGAGGCCGGCAGCCGCGAGACCGCGGTCGTGCTGGAGGGCGCGCTGCGGCTCGTCTGCGACGGCGTCGCGCACGACCTCGCCACCGGCGACGCGGTCACGTTCGACGCCGACCTGCCACACCACTTCGAGAACCCGGGTCGGCGCGAGACCCGGTTCATGTCAGTGATCGCTGCAGGCCTGAGAAGGAGCTAGCCAGATGCCCAAGACCCTGTTCCAGAAGATCTGGGAGGCGCACGAAGTCCGCCGGCCCGAGCGCGAGGGCGGCGCGTCGCTGATCTACGTCGACCTCCACCTCGTCCACGAGGTGACCTCCGCGCAGGCGTTCGAGAGCCTGCGCCTCGCGGGACGCAAGGTCCGGCGGCCGGACCGCACGCTCGCGACCGCCGATCACAACGTGCCCACCGATCCCGCCGAGCGCACGGCGCTGGACGCGATCGCCGACCACCTCTCGCGCGCGCAGGTGCAGGCGCTCGAGCGCAACTGCGAGGAGTTCGGCATCCCGCTACTACGGCATGCGCAGCGCGCGGCAGGGCATCGTCCACGTGATCGGCCCGGAGCTCGGCCTCTCCCAGCCCGGCATCACGATCGCGTGCGGGGACTCCCACACCTCCACCCACGGCGCGCTCGGCGCGCTTGCGATGCCGGTCGGCACCTCCGAGGTCGAGCACGTGCTGGCGACGCAGTGCCTGGTGCAGGCGAAGCCGCAAGACCATGCGGATCACCTACCAGGGCGAGCCGGGCTTCGGCGTCACCGCCAAGGACCTGATCCTCGGCACGATCGGCCAGATCGGCGCCGCCGGGGCGACCGGCCACGTGGTCGAGTACGCCGGCGAGCCGATCGAGGCGCTGTCGGTCGAGGGCCGCATGACGATCTGCAACATGTCGATCGAGGCCGGCGCACGCGCGGGCCTGATCGCGCCGGACGACGTCACCTTCGCCTACGTGGAGGGACGGCCCGGCCGCGCCCGAGGACTTCGAGGCCGCGGTGGAGCGCTGGCGGGAGCTGCACACCGACGACGGCGCCGCCTTCGACGCGGAGGTGACCGTCGACACGTCGGCGCTCAGCCCGCAGGTGACCTGGGGCACCAATCCCGGCATGGTCGCGCCGGTCACCGGGCGGGTGCCCGACCCGGCCTCGCTGGAGGGGCCCGCCGACCAGGAGGCCGCCGAGCGAGCGCTCGCGTACATGGCGCTCGAGCCGGGGACCGCGATCGAGGACATTTCGCTCGACCGGGTCTTCATCGGGTCGTGCACGAACTCCCGGATCGAGGACCTGCGCGCGGCCGCCGCCGTCGTGAACGGGCGGACGGTGGCGTCGAGCGTCCGCGCGATGGTCGTGCCCGGATCGATGCAGGTGAAGGCGCAGGCGGAGGAGGAGGGCCTCGACGCCGTCTTCAAGCGGGCCGGGCTTCGAGTGGCGGGAGGCCGGCTGCTCGATGTGCCTCGGCATGAACCCGGACATCCTGCAGCCGGGCGAGCGCTGCGCCTCGACCTCGAACCGGAACTTCGAGGGCCGCCAGGGCCGCGGCGGGCGCACCCACCTCGTGAGCCCGCAGATGGCCGCGGCGGCCGCGATCGAGGGGCACTTCGTGGACATCCGGGAGTGGACATGAGCGACGCCCGGCGGCGTCTGGCAGCAGGAGGACGTCGTCACGGGTTTCATCGACGAGCGCCGCAAGCTGATCCCGCTGTTCGACGTGCAGGAGGAGCTCGCGAAGCGGCTGATCACGCGCGGCGACCGCGCGGTCGACGCGCTTCGTCGATCTCGGCGCCGGCGACGGCGGCTTCGCCGAGCTGCTGCTGGACCTGTATCCCGAGTCCAGCGGCGTGCTGGTCGACTTCTCCGAGCCGATGCTGGCGGCCGCCCGCGAGCGCCTGGCGGCCAAGCACGGCCGCTGGGAGATCATCGAGGCGGACCTCGCGCGCCCGGCCTGGCGCGACGGCCTGCCGGCAGGGCGAGCGCTTCGACGCGGTCGTGTCCCGGCTCGCGATCCACCATCTTCCCGACGAGCGCAAGCAGACGCTCTACCGCGAGGCGTACGAGCTGCTCCGGCCCGGCGGCATCTTCCTGAACTGGGAGCACGTCGAGACGGCCGGCCTCGCGGAGGGTCTCTTCGACGAGTTCTTCCGCGAGCGCATGGTGGAGGCCGAGCAGGAGCACGAGCACCCGCGGCCGGCAGAAGAGGTGGTGCGCCTCGTACGACGACGCGACGGACGACGACATCCTGCGCGACCCCGAGAGCCAGTGCGACTGGCTGCGCGAGATCGGGTTCGAGAAGGTGGACGTGTACTTCAAGCTGCCGGGGCTCGCCATCTTCGGCGGCGCCAGGCCGAAGGGAGGCTGATGGAGCCGGTGAAGAGAGTCGAGGGCAGGGTGCAGGCGCTCGACCGGGCCGACGTGGACACCGACCAGATCGTCCCGAAGCAGTTCCTCAAGCGGATCGAGCGCAGCGGCTTCGGTGAGTTTCTCTTCTACGACTGGCGCCGCGAGGGCCTCGAGCTCGAGCCCGGGCCGCCCGATCCTGGTCGCCGGCCGCAACTTCGGCTGCGGCTCCTCGCGCGAGCACGCGGTGTGGGCGCTCGAGGACTTCGGCTACAAGGCGGTGGTGGCACCGAGCTTCGCCGACATCTTCTACGCCAACTGCACCAAGATCGGCGTGCTGCCGGTCGTGCTGCCCGAGGAGGAGGTGCAGGCGCTGATGCAGGCGGACGAGGCGGCGGTCGACCTCGAGCGCCAGATGGTCTCTTTCGACGGCCGCGATGTACCGTTCGAGATCAACCCCGAGATCCGGGAGCGCCTGCTCGCCGGTCTCGACGACATAGCGCTCACGCTCGAGCAGCTCGGCGAGATCGAGCGCTTCGAGCAAGAGCGTCTGGAGACGGGGTCGCTTACGACAGCCGTCTGACACCGAACAGGAGGATCGATGCAGCAACCGCCCCAGCCACCGCCAAGCGATCCTCCGCCGACGGATCCGACCCGCAGGATCCCCGCAGCCGGGGAGACCCCGGCCGGCCGCGACGCCCGCCGCGGCCGAGGTCGTCTACGAGAGCGATCTCGTCGAGCGCATCGATCGCGCCCGCTTCTGGGCCAACTTCGGCGCCGTCGCCGCGACGCTCGCCGCGATCATCGGCGTGATCGCCCTGATCATCGCCCTCCAGGCCAAGGACGACGCCAAGCAGGACAGCAATGCCGGCCTCCAGCGTGACGTCGACTCGCTCCAGAGCGACGTTGCTTCGTTGAAGGAGCAGTCGTCCTCGGCCGCCGACGTCAGCGACCAGCTGAGCAAGATCCGAGACCCGGCTGGACAGGATCGACCAGCGCATCACGACGGTCTCGGACGCTCAGGAGAAGACCAACACGAACGTGGAGAAGCTGCAGAGCGACCTGACGGACCTGACTGACCGCGTGGACCAGGTCGAGACCGCGCTGGAGCAGCAGTCGGCAGGCGGCCCCTAGGCGATGAGCGCACGCTCAAGCCTCGTTGCCCTGCCGGGCGACGGGATCGGCCCCGAGGTGGTGGCGGCCGGCCGGGCGCTGCTCGATGCGGTGGGCGACCGCTTCGAGGTCCAGTTCGCGATCGAGGAGTTGCCGGTCGGCGGCATCTCGATCGACGAGCACGGCACGCCCCTGCTCCCGGAGGTGCTCGAACGCTGCCGCGCGGCAGATGCCGTGCTGCTGGGCGCCGTGGGCGGCCCGAAGTGGGACTCGACCGATCCCGACGCGCCGCGCCCGGAGCAGGGGCTGCTCGGGTTGCGCAAGGGCCTCGAGCTGTTCGCGAACCTCCGGCCCGTGCGCGTGGTCCCGTCGCTCATCCATGCCAGCCCTCTGCGGGAGGAACGGGTCAGGGATGCGGATCTGCTGATCGTGCGGGAGCTCACCGGCGGGATCTACTTCGGCGACCGGGGCCGCCGCAACGGCGTCGCACACGACACCTGCGTCTACTCGACCGAGGAGATAGAGCGCATCGCCGAGCTCGCGTTCCAGCTGGCCGCGGGCCCTGCGCGCGGAGGGCGTGTGACCTCGGTCGACAAGGCCAACATCCTCGAGACCTCGCGCCTCTGGAGGGAGACCGTGGAGGAGGTCGCACAGCGGCATGAGGGCGTGGTCCTCGACCACATGCTGGTCGACAACGCCGCGATGCAGCTCGTCTCCCGGCCCGCCGACTTCGACGTCATCCTGACCGAGAACATGTTCGGCGACATCCTCTCGGACGAGGCCGCGATGATCGCGGGCTCGATCGGGCTGCTGGCGTCGGCAAGCCTGGGGGCCGGTGGTCCCGGCCTCTACGAGCCGGTCCACGGATCGGCGCCGGACATCGCCGGTCAGGGCGTCGCCAATCCGCTCGCGACCTTCGGCTCCGTGGCGCTGATGTTGCGGCACTCACTCGGAATGGAGGACGCGGCGGCCGCTGTAGAATCGGCTATTGATCGGGTTCTCGAGCATGGTCTGCGAACGCCCGATCTGGCAACAGGTCGCTCGGAGGAGAGCGAGGTAGGCACCGAGGAGATGACCGCGGCGGTCATCGACGAGCTCAGTCCAGAGCTGCGGAAAGGAACGGCATGAACGAGGCGGACTTCATCTGGATGAACGGCGAGATCGTCCGCTGGGAAGACGCCCGCGTACACGTCCTGACTCACGCCCTGCACTACGGCTCCGGTGTATTCGAGGGCATTCGCGCCTACGAGACCGAGCGCGGCACGGCCGTGTTCCGCCACCAGGACCATCTCGCGCGGCTCAAGCGCTCGGGCGAGCTCTACTACATGGACCTGCCCTTCACGCTCGAGAAGCTCCGCGAGGCGACGCACGAGCTGATCCGGAAGAACAATTTGCGCAGCTGCTACATCCGCCCGATCGCGTTCCGCGGTTATGGCGAGATGGGGCTCTTCCCGCTGAACACGCCGGTCGAAGTCGTGATCGCGGTCTGGCCCTGGGGCGCCTATCTCGGCGAGGAGGGCCAGAAGCACGGCATCCGCGTGAAGGTCGCCTCCTGGCGGCGGATGTCGTCGGACAGCTTCATCCCGCAGGCGAAGGCCACCGGCCAGTACGTGAACTCGATCCTCGCCAAGGTCGAGAGCGCAAAGGCGGGCTACGACGAGGCGATCATGCTCGACGACAAGGGCAACGTCTCCGAGGGCTCCGGTGAGAACGTCTTCGTCGTGCGAGACGGAGCGATCTCGACGCCCGACCTGAGTTGCTCGATCCTCGAGGGCATCACGCGCCCGGTCGGTCAAGCAGATCGCCTCCGACCTCGGATTCCAGGTCGTGGAGCGCCACATCTCGCGCGGCGAGCTCTACCAGGCCGACGAGGTCTTCCTGACGGGCACCGCGGCGGAGATCGTGCCGGTGCGCGAGGTCGACGACATCTCGCTCGGCCCTCCGGGCGAGCTCACCCAGGCGATCCAGAGCCGCTTCTTCGAGGCGATCAAAGGCCAGCGCGAGGAGTACCTCGAGTGGCTGGACTTCGTCGACGTGGGCGACAGCGCAGTCGCTCAGGAGCAGGTCGGCACGGCATGACCGTTTCGGTCGTGGACACGGGGCGAATTAAGCGCGCGGCGCGCTAGCGCTTTTCGCGCGCCGCACTTCGCTCGCCGTCCTCCGACCGAAAGGAACAAGCAGTGACCAGGCAGATCCAGCTATACGACACGACCCTTCGCGACGGCATGCAGGGCGAGGGCATGTCGCTCTCCCCGGACGAGAAGCTCCGCGTCGCGCACGCGCTCGACGCGCTCGGGATCCATTTCATCGAGGCCGGCTTCCCCAGCTCGAACCCGAAGGAGGAGGCGCTGTTCGAGCTGCTCGCGCAAGAGCAGTTCGAGAACGCCGAGATCTGCGCCTTTGGCATGACGCGCCGCAAGGACCTGGCGGCCGCCGAAGATCCGTCCCTGACGCTGCTGGCGAGCTGCTTCGCGCCGGTCTGCACGCTGGTCGGCAAGACGTGGAAGCTGCACCTCGAGAAGGTGACCCGGACCGACCCAGTCGAGAACCTCCAGCTCATCACCGAATCAGTCGCGTTCCTGGCGGCCCAGGGAAAGCGCGTGATCTACGACGCCGAGCACTTCTTCGACGCATATCGAGACGATCCCGATTACGCCCTGCGCTGTCTCGCGGCGGCGATCGACGCGGGCGCGGAGAACGTGACGATCTGCGACACCAACGGCTCCAGCCTGCCCGGGCAGGTGGCGCAGGCCGTCGGGGCCGTCGTGGACCGCTTCGGCGGCGAGCGGATCGGCATCCATACCCACAACGACGCCGAGTGCGGCGTCGCCAACTCGATCGCCGCGGTGGAAGAGGGCTCGAGCCTCGTCCAGGGCACGATGAACGGCCTCGGCGAGCGCTGCGGCAACGCCAACCTGGTCTCGATCCTGCCGTCGCTCCAGCTGAAGCTCGGCTACAACTGCGTGTCGCCAGAGCAGCTCGCGTCGCTCACCAAGACCTCTCACCTGCTGGACGAGATCTGCAACCTGACGCCGGACCCGAACCAGCCCTACGTCGGGCGCAACGCGTTCGCGCACAAGGGCGGCATGCACGTCGCCGGCGTCCGCTCCGACGCGCGCACGTTCGAGCACGTGGAGCCGGAGGTGGTCGGCAACCGCCGCGCGGTGCTGGTGTCGGAGCTTTCCGGCAAGGGCACCGTGCTATCGCGCGCGGAGGCTTCCGGGATTCCGCTCGACTCGGGCGCCGCGGTGCGCGCGGTCGAGCGGCTCAAGGCGCTCGAGCACCGCGGGTACCACTTCGAGGCCGCGGACGCGTCCTTCGACCTGCTGCTCCGCAAGGAGGCCGGCGACTACGAGCCGCTCTTCCGGCTGGAGAGCTTCCGGGTCATCACCGAGAAGCGAGAGGACGGCAAGGTCCAGACCGAGGCCACGATCAAGATCTGGGCCGGTGGCGAGCGCCTCGTCCGCACCGCCGAGGGCAACGGCCCGGTGAACGCGCTCGACCGGGCGCTGCGCGACGCGATCGCGGACACCTACCCTCGCCTGCGCGACATCGACCTCGTCAACTACAAGGTGCGGATCATCGACGAGCACAAGGGCACCGGCGCCGTCACGCGGGTGCTGATCGACGCATCCGACGGCGACGAGACGTGGGGCACGATCGGCGTCTCGGAGAACATCATCGAAGCCAGCTGGGAGGCGCTCGTGGACTCGCTCGAATACGCCACGCAGGTGCGTCCGGCGACCGAAGACGCAGCCGCGCACGCCGAGCCGGCCGCCCCTCGTTGACCGGCGCCCCGATCCCCCTGGCCCGTCCCGACGTCGGCGCGGGCGAGGAGCAGCTGGTGCTGGAGGTGATGCGCTCGGGCCGCCTCTCGCTGGGCCCGATGCTCGAGCGCTTCGAGCGCGAGTTCGCGGCCTGGATCGGGTCCGAGGGCGCGGTCGCCGTCTCCAGCGGGACCGCGGCGCTTCACCTCGGCGTGCGAGCGCTCGGGTGGACGAGGGGCGACGAGGTCGTGACGTCGCCGTTCAGCTTCGTCGCCTCGGCCAACTGCCTGCTCTACGAGGACGTGACGCCGGTGTTCTGCGACATCGATCCGGTCACGTTGAACATGGATCCGCAAGCGGCCGAGGCAGCCTGCGGGTCGCGGACGGTCGGCGTGCTGCCGGTCCACATCTTCGGCTACCCGGCCGACCTGGAATCGCTCGGCCGCACTGCCGCCGCACAGGGGCTCGGCGTGCTGGAGGACGCCTGCGAGGCGTTGGGCGCGGTCGACGCTCAGGGCGTCAAGCTCGGCGCCCGTGGCAGCCCGGCGGCGTTCGCCTTCTATGCCAACAAGCAGCTCACCACCGGCGAGGGCGGCATGCTGACGGCCGGCGACGCCTCCGTGCGGGAGCGGGTGCGAAGCGAGCGAAACCAGGGGCGGGCCGAGGACATGGACTGGCTCGCCCACGACCGCCTCGGGTTCAACTACCGGCTGTCGGACATCGCCGCGGCGATCGGGGTCGCGCAGCTGGCGCGCGTCGAGGAGCTGCTGGCCGACGCGGCGCCGCGTCGCGGCCTGGTACGCCGAGCGCCTGAGCGGCGATCGAGGGGCTCGAGCTGCCCTGCCCCGACACCGGTCTCGCACGCCGCAGCTGGTTCGTCTACGTCGTTCAGCTCCCGCTCGGGGTCGACCGCGACAGCGTCATCCGGGCGCTCGCCGAGCGCGGGATCGCCTCCAAGGCCTATCTCCCGTGCATCCACCTCCAGCCGTTTTACCGGGAGCGCTTCGGCTACCGCGGCGGTGAGTTCCCGGTGGCCGAGCAGGTCGCGGCCCGGTCGCTGGCGCTGCCCTTCTTCACGCGCATGACCGAGGAGCAGGTGGATCGCGTGTGCGAGACGCTCAGCGAGCTCGTCCCGGCCGCCGCGCGAAGCGAGCGCGTTGTACCCTGACATGGTCTGTGGCACCTCGGGTGCACACCCACCGGCCGGCCCCGTCGCGGCGCGGCGAGCGGTTCATCGCCCTGATCGGGCTGGTCGCAGCCGGCGCCCTCCCGGCGATCCTCTACAAGGACCTGCTCGGCCAGGTCTTCAGCAACTTCAGGCTGGACGCCGGCTACATCGCCTTTGGGGCGAGCGGCTTCGCGCTGATGGCGCTCGGCCTGCTGGCGGCGATTCCGGTCGCCCTGTCGATCGGCCGAAATCCGGACAGCCGTCTGTACCCGCGCAGCCGGGGAGCGCTCGCCGGCTGGGGAATCAGCCTCTACCTGCTCGGCGCCGTGCTCGTGATCCAGATCGGCGCGATCGCCGCCGGCTGGTAGTCGGGCAAGGCTCCTAAACTCCCTGCTGTGTCCAGGTTTCGGGACGCTCAGGATCCTGTCTTCCAGCGCCTGAACGCGTCGCTCGCGTTCGACCGCAGGCTGGCTCCGCACGACGTCCAGCAGTCGCGGGCACACGTGCGGATGCTGGCCGAGACGGACGTGCTCACGGACGCCGAGGCCGCCGAGCTGCTGCGGGGCCTGGACGCTGTCGGCGCGGAGCTCGAGTCCGGCAGCTTCAGCTTCGACGAGGGCGATGAGGACGTCCACATGGCCGTCGAACGGCGGCTCACCGAGATCGTCGGGCCGGTCGGGGGAAAGCTCCACACCGCGCGCTCGCGAAACGATCAGGTCGCGACCGACATGGCGCTCTTCGTGCGGGAGCGGTCCACGCGCGCCCGCGAGCTCCTGATGGAGCTGATGCGCGAGGTCGCGGATCTGGCCGAGCGGCACATCGACTGGCCGATGCCCGGCTACACCCACCTTCAGCGGGCCCAGCCCGTGTATCTCTCGCACCACCTGCTCGCGTACTTCTGGATGTTCCGGCGCGACGTCGACCGGTTCGCCTGCGCCGTCAACTCCGACCGCGGACCTGCCGCTCGGCGCCGGCGCGCTGGCGGGCGTCAACTGGAACACGAGCCGAGCGCACGTCGCGCGCGACCTCGGCTTCGACGGTGTCGTGGAGAACTCGCTCGACGCGGTCTCGAACCGCGACTTCGTGCTCGACTACCTGAGCGCCGCGTCCATCTGCGCAATGCACCTCTCCCGCCTCGGGGCCGAGATCGTGCTGTGGTCGAGCGAGGAGTTCGGGTTCCTCGAGCTCGGCGACTCGTTCACCTCCGGCTCGAGCATCATGCCGCAGAAGAAGAACCCCGATGCGGCCGAGCTGCTGCGCGCGAAGGCGCCGCGAGTGGCCGCGCATTTCGGCGCGCTGCTCGGCGTGATGCACGCGCTGCCCCTCGCCTACAACAAGGACATGCAGGAGGACAAGGAGCACCTATTCGACTCGGTCGACACGATCGAGCTCTGCCTGGAGGCCGCAGCCGGGATGCTGCGGACCGCGACGCTTTCGTCGCGAGCGCCTGGCGGAGGCCGCCGGTGACGAGTTCCTGGCCGCGACCGACATCGCCGACCTGCTGGTCCGGCGGGGCGTGCCCTTCCGCGAGTCCCACGGCATCGTCGCCGGGCTCGTCCGCCACGCCCTCGACGGGAACAAGCGGCTCTCCGAGCTCAGCCGCGACGAGCTCGCCGGCTTCTCCGACAGGCTCGACGACGAGTACTACGAGGTGCTCGCGAACGGCTCGTGGCTCGAGTCGAAGGTGTCCGAGGGCGGCACCTCCTCCGCGCGCGTGCGCGAGCAGCTCGAGCGGGCACGCGCGGTGCTCGAAGGGACGCATGCCTAAGCGCGACGCCCGCATGGTCTCGCTGGGCTACGGGAAGTTCGTGAAGGCCGATCGCATCTATGCACTGGTCCCGCTCGACCCCGCCGAGCGCGGCGACGGGCGGCGGACGTATGTGCACGTGGAAGGCCTGGAGACGCCGATCGTCGCGTCCCGCTCGGAGCGGGCGATCCTTGCCGACGTGGAGGCCGCCCTGGTCGAGGCCGCCGGCATTCCCCAGCGCCGGCGGCGGTCCGGCCGCGGCGACCAGGACACGATCTTCTAGCGAGCCCTCCCGAACGTTTCGCTCTGGGAGCGGAATTGGCCGCGCTCGCCCGGCTAGGGACCGCGCTGTGTAAGGCTACTGGTCCGGCTGAAGGCCGGGTGACCACTCAGGCTTTCGGTGGATTCGCCCCGACGCGCTTGGGATCGCCGCGCATATCGCCCAGGGCTAGGAGTCGGCGTGAGCGTCTTGCTCCGACAGGCCGACGGCTTGGAGAGCTTCCGCTTCCTGATGGCCGAGGTAGAGCTCGAGTCGTGTCGCGAGCCCAGCCTCGTCGTAGGTCCAGACCATCCAGCCCAGGGCATCGACCTCGATACCGCTTCCCGCGCCTTTGATGTGGCTGCGTGCCCTAACCAGAACCCTGTTTTTTGCGACAACGCGAAAATCCAGCGGTTCAACCACCTGGGACTCGAAGGCGTCCGGTTCCATCCATGCGCGAACCCGCGCAGCACCTTTGAGCGTCTGGCCGTCAGTCGTGACCAGCTCGGCCTCCGGATGGATGTTCTTCATGGCGGCATCGAGATCGCCGCGATTGAAGGCGTCGAATGCTCGCCGCACCTCCGCGACGATCTCCGCATCTCGGTTCGTCATTGCCCGGGCAGTATCCCGCAGGCTCAGCCGCCCAGCGCGGCTGGCAAAAACGGCGGCGGCTCAGGCGGCAGCGTTAGGGCGGCCCGCACCCGCCTGGCTGCTCGGCGGGCTGTCTCTTCATTTGCGAAGGAATGCCAATCGACGATCTTGCCTTCATCGACCCGAAAGACAAGCCAGAAGACCGGCTTCGTGACGCTGTGCACGAGACAGAACGGAACCATGACAAATTCGGAGCCAGCGTCGATGTAGTCGAGCACTTCGAAACGGTCGTCCTTCCAGCGGCCCTCCAACCGATTCCGCACAACTTCGACGTTCTCCTGGGACATCGCCCGCGCAGTATCCCGCAGGCTCAGGGGTCGGCGTGAGCGTCTTGCTCCGACAGCCCCACGGCTTCGAGGGCGACGGGCCGCGTCAGGGAAAACGTCCTACCGGACTCACCCGGCCTCGGCTGAAAGTCCATGACCTGCGCGAACCGCCCGGTCGAATGGAGCGCCGCTGCCCTTTCCGCGGCCTCGTTCGCGCACGACAACGACAACGCTCGATCCCGCATCCCAAAGTTCCTCCGCATCGAGGCGGTAAGTCGTCGCCAGGTGCCCCAGTAATGGCGAGAAGCCTTGTACAATGCATCGCGCCCGACGTACACGGAGTCGAGGTCCAGCATCGGATACTCGCGGGGGTCCCAGACGACGTACTCGTCAAGCATCGACCCAGAAGGCGTCCACGCTTTCAAACTCCGCGGCGAACCAACTCGACGTTCTCCTGAGACATCGCCCGCGCAGTATCCCGCAGGCTCAGGAGTCGGCAGGAGCGTCTTGCTCCGACAGCCCCACGGCTTCGAGGGCTTTAGCGCAGCATCCCGCAGAAGAAGGCCCGCGCCTAGTTGGTCTAGCCGCGGTAAACCCGACCTTTACTAGTTTATGGCGACGAGTTCTCCACGCGGCGAAGAGAGAGGCCGTTCGGAAGAACGAGGCGAAGGGACGAACGGCATAATGAGCCCCAAAAAAACAGGCCGCCCCGGTCGAGGACGGGACGACGTGCGTGGCCCTGCGAGCTCCGAGGTCCCCGGGAGCAGCGCCGTCCTCGAAGCCATCCCTGAGAGCGACGGCGCTCGCGAGGGCCGACCGTAGCCGTGATTTCGTGGCCGCGTACCGGCGCCGTGGCCGCGCAAGTCGGAACTGCGACCGCCAGGTCCCACAGGTCACCGCTCGAAGGCATCGACGTCGTGCCGGTTGAAGGCGTCCACGCTTGCGCGCCTCTTCACGTTCTCCTGCGACATCGCCTATTCCGAGAGGCCCACGGCTTCGAGCGCTTCCCGTCGTCCCTGGTAGAACAAATGTGGGCTACCCGCCCATCGCGCAGTGTCCATACCCAGGCGGAGCTCGAGCCTTGGAGTTTGATCCCGTCGCGACCTTGGACGTAAAGGGTGTTGGGCGTCACCACCTGCTCGCCGGCTTCGATGATCTCGTCTGGCTCGAGCCGACGAGACTGCCACGCCTCCGTGATTTCGCGGAAGTACTGTCCCCATTTGGTCGAGGCTGTAGATGCCTCGCCCAGGACCCATCGACCGCGAGAAGTCGAACTCGAAGCTCGGAGCCGCATCTTTGAGCGTGGCGTCCCAGTCACCACGGTTCCAGGCGTCGATCGCGGCCCGCACGATCTCCACGTTCTCCTGCGACACCGCCTACTCCGACAGCCCCGCGGCTTCGAGGGCCGCCGCTCGGTCTTCTCCGAAGTACGTCCACTCGACGGGTTTGCCGTCGCGGAATGTCCACACGTTCCAGACGTAAGCCTCAACCTCAGCGCCGCTCGCCTTTCCCCGACCGCCCGTCCGGATGAACGCGACCACCTTGTCACCTGCGTCGATCAATTCTTCGGGTTGCCAGCGGGTGCGCCGCCCTTCCCACATCTCCCCCTCGCGGTCAGCCCAGGCCCGCACCTGGTCGCGACCACGCAGAAGCACCGGGTCTATGAGACGCCGCGAGAAGTCGAAAACAACTTCGGGCGGGGCCAGGTCCCAAACTGCCTCGTCCCCTTGGTCAAGCAAGGAGTAGATGCGCCGCACAAGGTCCACGTTCTCCTGCGACATCGCCCGCGCAGTATCCCGTACCGGCCTGCCGATCCAATAGTCTGTCGGCCCCCGGCGCGAACGATGTGGATCTCCCGGGGAGGTATCGCTTTGACAGTGCTCAGGGACGAAGCCCAAGCCTTGCGGCGTGGCCGGTTCGGTACGCGAGCCAAGCCCGCCGACCTGACGGCCAGTGTGCTCGTCCCGGTGCTGAACGAGGAGGCGCACCTGCCCGAGACGGTGCCCCCGATGCTGGGCCAGCGCTTCGAGGGGAAGATCGAGTTCCTCTTCATCGACGGTGGGTCGACCGACGGGTCACTTGCGATCCTGGAAGCCCTCGCCGAGGTCGACAACCGGATCCGCATCCTGCCGAACCCCCGGCGTCAGACGACCGCCGCCCTGAACATCGGGCTCGAGCACGCCCAGGGCGAGTTCGTCGTCCGCATGGACGCCCATTCCATGTATCCGGACAACTACGTCGCGCGGGGCGTCGACCGGCTGCTCGAAGGCGATGTCGAGTGGGTCAGCGGCCCGGCGATCGCGGAGGGCACCGGCCGCTGGTCGGCGCCGGTCTCCGCGGCGCTCAAGACGCCGCTCGGACAGGGCGGCTCTCGAAAATGGGCGCCGGGAGCCGGCGAGGTCGAGCTCGATACCGGCGTGTTCACCGGTATCTGGCGGCGCTCGTACCTCGAGGAGATCGGCAGATGGGACGAGGGGTGGCCGGTCAACCAGGACTCCGAGCTGGCGGCCCGGGTGTTCGAGCGGGGAGGCAGGATCGTGTGCCTCCCGGAGCTGGCTGCCTCCTACAGCCCGCGGGACAGCCCGAAGGGGCTCGCGCGCCAGTACTGGCGCTACGGCTACTACCGAACGAAGACGAGCCGCCAGCATCCGACCTCGATGCGGCGCTCGCACGTCCTGATTCCCGCGCTGCTGGTGGCCCTCTTCGCGAGCGTGGCGGCGCCACGCCGGATCAGGCGTGCGGCCCAGGCGCTGATGGCCGTGTACCTAACGGCGATCTTCGGCGTCTCGGTGCGGGCAGCCCAGCTCGGCGAGGCGGAGGTCGCCGAGGCGACGCGGATGCCGGTCGTGCTCGCGATCATGCATCTCGCTTGGGGCGCGGGCTTCTTCGCCGCCTGTGTTCGCTTCGGCCCCCCGCTCGAGGCGCTTCGCCGGCTCGCCGGCCGTTCGCCCGGGCGCTGAGCGCCCGCGACCTCGAATCGCGCTTGCGCCTGGCCGTCTACACGGACTACGCCTACTGGCGCGATCACGACGGGATCTACGCCGAGCGCGCATTCGTGAAGTTCCTGATCGAGATGGAGCGGTCCCTCGACCGTCTCGTCCTGCTCGGACGCACCAACCCCCGGCCCGGTCGATCGCACTACCGCCTTCCTCCGGAGCTGCGGTTCGTGCCGCTGCCGCACTACCCGAGCCTCGCTCACCCGGCGAAGGCGATCTCGGCCGTGCCCCGCTCGCTGGCGCGCTTCTGGAGGACGCTCGACGAGGTCGACGCGGCCTGGCTGCTGGGGCCGCACATGCTCGCGATCGCGTTCGCATTGCTCGCCATCCTGAGGCGGAAGCCGGTGGTGCTCGGCGTGAGGCAGGACCTGCCCAGCTATGTCGCGAGCCGGCATCCCGGGCGCCGCTGGATCCAGCTCGCCGCCCGGCTCCTCGAGCGGGCCTTCCGGATGCTCGCGCGGCGGCTCCCGGTGGTGGTCGTGGGACCCGACTTGGCCCAGAGCTACCGGCACGCCCGGGCGCTGCTGCCGATTTCGGTCTCGCTCGTGAGCGAGGAGGAGCTGGCGGGGCCCGGTGGGGTGGAGGATCGCGCCTACGACGGCGTCCTGCAGGTCCTCGCGGTCGGGCGCCTGGAGGCGGAGAAGAACCCGCTGCTGCTGGCCGAAGTGCTCGCCCGACTCGGTGCAGGTGACCCTCGCTGGCGCCTGGTCGTATGCGGCGAGGGCCCGCTGGAGGCTGCGCTGCGTGCGCGGCTGGCGGAGCTCGGGGTGGAAGGGCTCGCCTCACTCCGCGGATACGTGCCGATCGACCGCGGCCTGCTCGACGTGTACCGGGAGAGCCACCTGTTCCTCCATGTGGCATGGACGGAGGGCTTTCCGCAGACGATCCTCGAGGCGTTCGCGACGCGGCTGCCGGTCGTCGCGACGGCGGTCGGGGGCATTCCCGCCGCCGTCGGCGAAGCCGCTCTGCTCGTCCCGCCCGGAGACGCGGAGGCCGCGGCCCGCGCGCTCGAGCGGCTCGCCGGGGATCCCGATCTGCGGCGGCGACTCACGCAGGCCGGCCTGGAGCAGGTGCGGGCGGACACCCTGGAGGCCGCCGCCCGCCGGGTGGTCGACTTCATCGGGCTACGCTCACGCTGATGCCCGAGCTCCCGACGAGGTTCTACGACCGCTCGGTCCACGAGGTCGCGCACGACCTGATCGGCTGCACCGTTGCCCACGGCCAGACGGCCGGGGTGATCGTCGAGACCGAGAGCTACCACGCCGACGACGAGGCCTGTCACGCCTACGTCGGGCTGACGGCGCGCAACCGCGTGCTCTTCGGGCCGCCGGCCCACGCGTACGTGTACCTGTCCTACGGCGTCCACAGCCTGCTCAACTTCGTCGCCGAGCCGGAGGGCCAGGCGGCCGCCGTGCTGATCCGGGCGCTGGAGCCGGTGGAGGGCATCGAAATCATGCGCGAGCGGCGCGGCGTCGAGCGCGCGGAGGAGCTCTGCTCGGGCCCCGGGAAGCTCACGCAGGCGCTCGGGGTCGGGCTCGATCTGAACGGCGTGCCGCTCACCGACGGTCCGATCCGGGTGCTGCCGCGTGAGGGCGAATGGCGCAGACCAGCGGTCGTGACCGGGCCCCGGATCGGAATCACGAAGGCGACGGAGCTGCCCTGGCGCTTCGCGGCCGCGAACAGCCGCTTCGTGTCCCGGCCCCGTCCGCGGGAGCCGGCGCCCGCGTGATGCTCAGTCGCCGCGCGGGTCCCTGAGCTCCTCGGGCGTCGGCTCCCACAGCTGGATCGGATTGCCCTCGGGGTCCGCCGTGCCGGCGAAGCGGCCGTTGGGATACACCTCCGGGTCGATCTCGACCTCGATCCCCGCGCCGCGGAGCTGAGCCGCCATCGCGTCGAGGTCCCGCACACGGAAGTTGACCGACCATTGCTGCTCCGGGCTGCCGAAGAACCCCGAGTCGAGCCGGAACGGCGCGAACACGGTGGGGCCGGCATCCTGCCACCACGGCGGCTCGTCGTAGGTGGGCTGGCGGCGCCTCGACGCCGAGGTGCTGCTCGTACCAGCTCTTCAGCGCCTCGGGATCGCGGGCCCGGAAGAACACCCCACCGATTCCGGTGACCCGCTCCACCGTCGCTTCAGTCGGTCCACCAGCCCGGCGTCATCTCGACGTCGGCGTTCTCGGTATTCGGCGCGCCGAACGCGATCACCTCGGCGCCCTCCGGCCCGGCTTCGAGGCCACGCATCGCACCAGTGGGAATGCGAATCGCGTCCCATGGCTTCGAGCTCGACCACGTCGTCGTCCACCCGCGCCCGCGCGCTCCCGTCGACGACCAGGTACACCTCTTCCTGCTCGCTGTGCTTGTGACCGAACGGGATCCGGAAGTTGGGCGCGATGCGGAAGTAGCTGATCCCGGACTTCTCGAGCTCGAGCGGCGCGCGCGCGAAGTGCGCCTTGAGGCCGGGGGAGAGGCCGCCGCTCGGGGCCTGGTCCTCGACGTCCTTCAGGTTGACCTTCGTGTAGTTCGCCATGGCGGCGAAGACTAGATGGTTGAGGTGCGCGCTACTGGCCGGGGCCAGGAGGGGGCGGCGCGGCGCCGCCACCGCCGGCTCCGCCCGTGCCGCCGGGGTCGGTCGGGGGCTGGGGCGGCTGCGCGGGCGGCTGGACGGGTGGCTCGGGCGCCGGCTCGGGAACGGGCTGCTGGCCGTTTCCTTCATCAGGGGCGCCGCCACCCGTGCCCGGTGCGTCCTGGCCCTTGCCCTTCGGCTTCGCCTCGTCGGGCGCGGGCTCGGGGGTCGCCGGGGCCACCGGCACGGCGGGCACGCCGGTCGCACCGGTGGGGCCCGTGGTGCCCTCGCCGTCCGCCAGGGCCCGCGTGTCGCGGATGTTCTTCACGGTCAGCATGAAGTCGTGCCAGATCTCGGCCGGGTAGGTCCCGCCCGCCACGGGCTGGCCGTGGTACTCGGTCTCCATCGGCTTCGCGCCCTCCGGATAGCCGACCCAGACGGCCACCGTCAGCAGGTCGTTGAATCCCACGAACCAGGCGTCCTGGTAGTTCTCGGTGGTGCCGGTCTTGCCGGCGGCGAACTCGCCGATCTGGGCGCTCCGGCCGGTGCCGCTGGTGACCACGCTCTGCAGGATCGAGGTGGCCTGGTCGGCGACGCTCTCGGGAACGACCTGCTTGGTCTTCACCTTGTTCTTGTCCTCGACGCCCGGGCCGGTGACCTTGGTGTAGGTGACCGGTCCGCCGTCGTAGGGGGCCAGCGATCCCGTCACGCTCTCGCCCCGATGCGCCGAGCGTCTCGTAGGCCTTCGCCATCTCGACCGGCGTCACGCCCACCTTCAGGCCGCCGAGCACCATCGCCGGGTTCCTCGAGATCGGCGTCCGCACACCCATGCGGCGCGCGACGCGGGCGACCGAGGGCGTGCCCACGAGCTGGTAGCCGACCTCGGCGTACACCGAGTTGTCGGACGTCGCCGTCGCCCCAGCCAGGGTCGTCACGCCGGCGTAGTTGTCGTTGTAGTTCTCGACCTTGAACTCGCCGCGCGGACCCTCCAGCACCTTCGGCGCCGAGGTGAAGGTGCGACCGGGCGAGATGCCCTTCTCGAGGGCCGCGATCAGGGTGAACGGCTTGAACGCCGAGCCGGGCTGTCGCAGGCCCTGGGTGGCGAGGTTGAACGGCCGCTCCTGGAAGTCCGCGCCCCCCACCATCGCCCGCACTCCGCCGGTCTTGTTGTCGATCGCGACCAGCGCCGCGCTCGGCCCCACGCCGGACGAGCCGGCCGTTGATCGCCTGCTCGGCGGCCGCCTGGAACTCGAGGTCGAGCGTGGTCCGGATCTTCAAGCCACCGCCGAACGTGTTGCCGGTGCCGTAGCGGTTCACGAGGTGGTCCTCGACCCACGAGCTGAAGTACGGCGCCTTGCTCACCTTCCGCGGCGGCTCGATGCGGTTCCGCGGCGGCAGCGCTTCGCGTACGGCGGTCTCGTATTCGCTCGGCGCGAGCGCATAGGTGTCGCGCATGTTTTGCAGCACCAGGTCGCGGCGCTGGAGCGCTGCGGCCGGGTTGTCGACCGGGCTGTACGCGGTGGGCGAGGCGATCATGCCGGCCAGCAGCGCCGCCTCCGCCGGCTCGAGCACCGCGGCGCAGTGCGGCTGGCAGCCGGGGTGGTTCCAGGCGAAATACACGCGCGCAGCCGACTCGATCCCGTAGGCGCCGGACCCGAAGTAGACGGTGTTCAGATACTCGGTGAGGATCTTGTCCTTGGTCCACTTGCGCTCCAGCTGGTACGCGAGCGCCGCCTCCCTGAGCTTCTGGAAGATCGAGCGGTTCTGCTGCGCGAGCAGCGCGTTCTTCACGAACTGCTGCGTGATCGTGGAGGCGCCCTGCACGGCGCGCCGGCGGCGTACGTCGGCCCACAGCGCTCGCGCGATTCCCCGGTAGTCGACGCCCTTGTGTTTGTAGAAGCGCCGGTCCTCGATCGCGATCACGGCCTTCTTCACGTCGGAGGAGATGAATCCGCTGCGGACGAGGATGCGGTTGCTCTCGCCGGTCAGCACCGCCAGCTGGTGCTTGCCGCTCGCGTCCAGCAGCACGGAGTTCTTCGCGGCCTTGAACTCGTTCTGGGACTCGAGCTTCGGGAGGTCCTGGGCGACGGCCATCATCATCCCGAACACGGTCGAGACCACGGCCAGGATCGAGAGCAGGAAGAGCGTGAGGCCCAAGCGCAGCTTGTTGAGCCGGAGGCGCGATGCGCCGCCGCCATCCGGAACCGCCGCGAGATGACCGCGGCGTACGCCGGCACGCCGCTTTCGCGGCTCCTTCGGCCCTCTTTCGGGCCGCTGTTCTCTTCTACGCTGGTCGTCCGGCATTACGGAAGCTACCGGCCAAGGGCTGAACGCACGCTCGCGCGGCGGGCTTTTGCTGTTCCAAGCCGGTCTGGCGAGGCCGTCCCGGCCGAGCCGGGCAGCACCGAAGGCGCGCATCGCCCCGCCCACAGAAGTGGAGGAGTCTAGCATTCGGCCCGTGCCCGACCCGCCCGGCCTCTGATTGGGCCTCCCAGGCCGCGTTCCTCGAGCGGAACGCGGTCGACGCCCTGCCCGCGGGCGGCCTCGCGGAGCAGCTCGAGCGGGCCGCGACCGAAGGCCGGCCGCTGCGCGCGAAGCTCGGGATCGACCCCACCGCGCCCGACATCCACCTGGGCCACGTGGTCGTCCTGCAGAAGCTGCGCGAGTTTCAGGACGCCGGCCACACGGTGGTCCTGATCATCGGCGACTTCACTGCGCGGATCGGGGACCCGTCCGGCCAGTCGGTGCTGCGGCCGATGCTCGCGCCGGAGGAGATCGACCGCAACGCCGAGACCTTCCAGGACCAGGCCTTCCGCGTGCTCGACCGGGAGCGCACCGAGGTCCGGCGAAACAGCGAATGGCTCGACATGCCGATGGCGGACCTGCTGCGCCTGCTGCGCCAGGTGACCGTGGCCCGCGTGATGGAGCGCGACGACTTCACCCAGCGCGTCGAGCAGGGGCGCCCGATCTCGCTCCTGGAGCTGCTCTATCCCGTCACCCAGGGCTATGACTCGGTCGCGATCCGCTCGGATGTGGAGCTGGGGGGCACGGACCAGAAGTTCAACCTGCTGCTCGGACGCGACGTCCAGCAGGCCTACGACCAGCCACCGCAGGCGGTTCTCACGATGCCGATCCTGCCCGGGCTGGACGGCGAGCGGCGCATGAGCAAGTCGCTCGGCAACTACGTGGGCGTGACGGACCCGCCTGACGAGATGTTCGGCAAGCTGATGAGCCTGCCGGACTCGGTCATGGGCACCTACTACGAGCTGCTGCTCGGCTCCGAGCGCGATTCCTCGCTCCCGGCGGTCGATGCCAAGCGCATGCTCGGGAGGCGGATCGTGGAGCGCTTCTGGGGCCCGGATGCGGCCGCCGAGGCCGAAGCCCACTTCGACCGTGTCCACAAGCGGCACCTGCCGCCCGAGGAGATGGAGGAGCTCGAGATCTCGGCGGGCCACATGAGCGACGGCAAGGTGCATCTGCCGGCCGTGATCGCGGACGCGCTTCGGGATCTCGCGCTCCGAGGCCAGGCGCCGGCTCGGCCAGGGCGGGGTCCGCCTGGACGGGGAGCCGCTCGACGCGGACGACCTCGATCTCGACCCGGAACGGCTGGATGGGGCGGTGCTGCAGGTGGGCCGGCGCCAGTTCAGGCGCCTGCGCCGCGAGGCCTGACCAACACCGGGGTGGCCGTCGGCGACGTGGCTATACTGCGCGTCACGCCGCACGAGAGGCCGGTTTTCAAGGGCTTTCGGCGGCCGTAAGGACGCGCGAAACCGCGCTATACTTACTGGTTGCCTCCAGAGGCACTGGAAGGAGCTGAAGCTCGAGCAAGGAGATGTCGACTACCGATCGCCGCACACAGCGGCTCGATAGTGGGCCTCTCCGAACGAGAGGCCTTTGTTTCGCCCGGTACCTGACTGGAGAGCGCTCGAGAAGGGCGCTCGGTCTTTGAAAACTAAACAGCATGTGCGCTCCGGCTTCGGCCGGAACGCGTCCAAGTTCGAGGTCATCTCGGGCGTTGGCGCCTGCTTTGCGGGCGCCGGCTGTCGTGATGACTCATTAAATCTCCGTCAACGTCCGGCGCTCCTTGTGTGCGAGTGCCGGAATGTCAGCGTTGACACTCTTCATGACAGAGGAGTCTCGAGTAAGGCCTTCGGGTCGAGCTCGAGGATGACTCGAAACTCTTTCACGGAGAGTTTGATCCTGGCTCAGGACGAACGCTGGCGGCGTGCCTAACACATGCAAGTGGAGCGACGAACCAGGCTTCGGCCTGGGGCAAAGCCGCGAACGGGTGAGTAACACGTGGGTAACCTGCCCCGAAGACCGGGACAACCCGAGGAAACTCGGGCTAATACCGGATGTGGTCACCGTCCATACGGACGATGAGCAAAGGAAGCTTCGGCCTCCGCTTCGGGAGGGGCCCGCGGCCCATTAGCTTGTTGGTGAGGTAACGGCTCACCAAGGCTTCGATGGGTAGCTGGTCTGAGAGGACGATCAGCCACACTGGGACTGAGACACGGCCCAGACTCCTACGGGAGGCAGCAGTGGGGAATCTTGCGCAATGCGCGAAAGCGTGACGCAGCAACGCCGCGTGGGGGAAGAAGGCCTTCGGGTCGTAAACCCCTTTCAGGAGGGACGAAGCCCCGGGAGTGAATAGCTCTCCGGGGTGACGGTACCTCACGAAGAAGCCCCGGCTAACTACGTGCCAGCAGCCGCGGTAATACGTAGGGGGCTAGCGTTGTCCGGAATCATTGGGCGTAAAGCGCGCGTAGGCTGTCAGTTAAGTCTGGTGTGAAAGTCAAAGGCTCAACCTTTGAATGCCGCTGGAAACTGGCTGACTTGAGTCCGGAAGGGGCGAGTGGAATTCCTGGTGTAGCGGTGAAATGCGCAGATATCAGGAGGAACACCAATGGCGAAGGCAGCTCGCTGGAACGGTACTGACGCTGAGGCGCGAAAGCGTGGGGAGCGAACAGGATTAGATACCCTGGTAGTCCACGCTGTAAACGATGGGCACTAGGTGTGGGAGGTGTCGACTCCTCCTGTGCCGAAGCTAACGCATTAAGTGCCCCGCCTGGGGAGTACGGCCGCAAGGCTAAAACTCAAAGGAATTGACGGGGACCCGCACAAGCAGCGGAGCATGTGGTTCAATTCGACGCAACGCGAAGAACCTTACCTGGGCTTGACATGTAGGTGACAGCCGTGGAAACACGGTCTCCCTTCGGGGCACCTTCACAGGTGGTGCATGGCTGTCGTCAGCTCGTGCCGTGAGGTGTTGGGTTAAGTCCCGCAACGAGCGCAACCCCCGTTCTATGTTGCCAGCGGTTCGGCCGGGGACTCATAGAAGACTGCCGGTGACAAACCGGAGGAAGGTGGGGACGACGTCAAGTCATCATGCCCCTTATGTCCAGGGCTACACACGTGCTACATTGGCCGCTACAGAGGGTTGCGATACCGCGAGGTGGAGCGAATCCCAAAAAGGCGGTCTCGGTTCGGATTGGAGGCTGAAACTCGCCTCCATGAAGGTGGAGTTGCTAGTAATCGCAGATCAGCAATGCTGCGGTGAATACGTTCCCGGGTCTTGTACACACCGCCCGTCACACCACGAAAGTCGGCAACACCCGAAGCCGGTGGCCTAACCCGCAAGGGAGGGAGCCGTCGAAGGTGGGGCCGGCGATTGGGGTGAAGTCGTAACAAGGTAGCCGTACCGGAAGGTGCGGCTGGATCACCTCCTTTCTAGGGAGCCCTAAAGCCACCGGTCACGGTACGCCGCGATCGGCAGGCGAGGGTCCGCGTTCGTTCGAGCTCTCGAGCTCGGCCGGCGCGTCCCGAAAAGTCGACCGGACTTGGAAGTGGCGCAAGCCTGCATGCTGTTTAGTTTTGAGAGACCGGGCGCGGCTTTGGCCGCGTCAGGCGTCTTCTCGCCGGACCTTGAAAACTGCACAGTTGGCCAAAACACCGAGTGGTTTCGCTCAAAGTGACTGCAATTGCTTTGAGCGAATTGATCACCGTCAAGATATTAAGGGCATGTGGTGGATGCCTTGGCACCAGGAGCCGAAGAAGGACGTGGACGGCTGCGATAAGCCGCGGTGAGGCGCTGAACAGCCTTTGACCCGCGGATTTCCGAATGGGGAAACCCGGCGCCGGTAATGCGGCGTCATCCTGCGTTGAACACATAGGCGCAGGAAGGTAAGCGGGGGAAGTGACACATCTCAGTACCCCGAGGAAAGGAAATCAACCGAGACTCCCTGAGTAGTGGCGAGCGAAAGGGGAAGAGCCCAAACCCGGCAGGTGTAAGCGGGCACGCGTTGCCTGTTGGGGGTTGTAGGACATCTTTTCCGAGCCGTGCCCGACTCGGCGGGAGTTACAAAGTCATGCGTTAGCCGAAGCACGTGGAACCGTGCACCAAAGAGGGCAATCGTCCCGTAGGCGAAAACGCGCGGCCTCCCGGAGTTGTTCCTGAGTAGGACCGCACCCGTGAAACGCGGTCTGAACCTGGGGGGACCACCCTCCAAGGCTAAGTACTACCTGGTGACCGATAGCGGACTAGTACCGTGAGGGAAAGGTGAAAAGTACCCCGGAAGGGGAGTGAAATAGTACCTGAAACCGTGTGCCTACAAGCGGTCGGAGCAACTTCGGTTGTGACGGCGTGCTTTTTGCAGAACGAGCCGGCGAGTTACGCGTTTGTGGCGAGGTTAAGCGATGAGCGGAGCCGTAGCGAAAGCGAGTCCGAACAGGGCGATTTAGTCGCAGGCGGTAGACCCGAAACCGAGCGAGCTACCCATGGGCAGGTTGAAGCGGGGGTAAGACCCCGTGGAGGACCGAACCGACCTAGGTTGAAAACTGGGCGGATGACCTGTGGGTCGGAGTGAAAGGCTAATCAAGCTCGGAGATATCTGGTTCTCTCCGAAATATATTTAGGTATAGCCTCCGGTGAATTGCATGTTGGCCGTAGAGCACTGCTTGGACTAGGGGCCTTACCCGGTTACCGACTTCAGGCAAACTCCGAAGACCAACATGTTTACCCGGGGAGTCAGTCCGTGGGGGATAAGCTTCACGGTCGAGAGGGAAACAACCCAGACCACCAGCTAAGGTCCCTAAGTACTAGCTAAGTGGGAAACGATGTTCGAATGCCGAGACAACCAGGAGGTTGGCTTAGAAGCAGCCACCCTTGAAAGAGTGCGTAACAGCTCACTGGTCAAGTGTTCGGGCGCGGACAATGTAACGGGGCTCAAGCTAGTCACCGAAGCTGTGGGTTCAGGCGATCTTCGGATCGCTTGAGCGGTAGGAGAGCGTTCTCTGGCCAGCGAAGCGGCGGCGTAAGCCAGCCGTGGAGGCTTGAGAAGTGAGAATGCCGGCATGAGTAACGAAAGAGAGGTGAGAATCCTCTCCGCCGATTGTCCAAGGGTTCCTGAGTAAAGTTCGTCTGCTCAGGGTTAGTCGGGACCTAAGGCGAGGCCGAAAGGCGTAGTCGATGGCTAACGGGTTGATATTCCTGTACCACGTCACATCCGTTTGACCGATGGGGGGACGAGGAAGGGTAGGGGAACCCAGGCGATGGTCGTCCTGGGGCAAGCGCGTAGCTAGCGCCCGTAGGCAAATCCGCGGGCGTGTTGATGCGAGGCGCGATGCCAGCTGGCCGTAAGGCCGGCGAGTCCCCGAACCCATACCTCCAAGAAAAGCCTCTAGGGAGGATGTGCGTGCCCGTACCAAAACCGACACAGGTGGACAGGCAGAGAATGCCAAGGTGATCGAGATAACCCTCGTTAAGGAACTCGGCAAAATTGCCCCGTAACTTCGGGAGAAGGGGCGCCCCGGTAGGGTGAAGCCACTAGCTGGCGGAGCCCGAGGGGGCCGCAGTGAAAAGGCCCAAGCGACTGTTTACCAAAAACACAGGCCTCTGCTAAGTCGCAAGACGACGTATAGGGGCTGACGCCTGCCCGGTGCCGGAAGGTTACGCGGAGTTGTTAGCCACCCTTCGGGGTGGCGAAGCAGTGAAGCTAAGCCCCGGTAAACGGCGGCCGTAACTATAACGGTCCTAAGGTAATTGAATCGTTGCCCCTTGTCACAGTAATGTGACAAGTGCATTCGGCTATATGCTGGAAAACCCGAGTATCCGACCGGTACTCGCCTTATGGTGACCTCCTGGACCAAGGAGGGGCCATGGGCAGTGACAATCCGATCGGTGCGGAAATCAGCAGGAAAGGCTGATCAGGACTGGCTGGGTTATCGGTTTCTGTAGACGGAGAAGGCTGCTTCTCAATCGGCTTCGTGCCGGCAACCAAACCGGCGTGAGCCGACGCGGCTACACGACCGGCTATCAGGTGCTTCCAGTCGGATTCTGTCGTGTACGCAGGGCGCGAGCAGGCTGGCGCTCCTCGGAAGAGCTCAGGCAGTATCTTCGGAGTCGGGCGGGTCTGTCACGAACGCCCGGCAACGACAACCATCGTGAGCACCTGCATCAGTACTGCGTAGGCCGAAGGGATCACTTGATCGAGCGCGATCGTTCCGTTCTTCCAGAGCTCATCCGCTGTCGTCCTCGAAGCAGCGACGACTTCGAGAGCTTCGCGCAGTGCGTGGAGCTGATGTCGAGCCGGTCGTCATCTGACCCGTGATGGGCTCGTCGAGATTGCCCAGATTGCCCAGACGATGAACCATCGGCGGAAAGCCCAGGCAGGACTACTCGATCAGAATCCTCAGAGGCCATACGCCGAACACCCTGGACATCGGGGTGAAGAGATGGTCCGATCTGCATGGCGACATGCAGAGACGACGGTCAGAAAGGAAGCGTCTGTCCGCCTCGTGTGAAACGCAGGTAAGGCTAAGTAGCGAAATTCCTTGTCGGGTAAGGAAATCTTGCCCTGCCGCTCCGCGAGGAGTGGCGCACACCGGCTCATATCGGGGAAGCCCTCCCTGCCATCGACAGCGGGTAATCCCGAGGGAAGTCCTAGTGACCCCGTAACGACTGATCCGAAAGGAGAGGTGCGGCGCCCTGCGAGACCAACCCCTCGCAAATCCATGCGCCGTACAACACGCCGGCCCTCATCTGCAGTCGAATAGGACGCCTACGGAGAAGCGAACGGACGAGAGTCGCGACACGCTCCTACAGGGCGACTGGTGAGGTGAAGGGATAGTCTGCGCTCGCGGAAACGCGGGATCGAGCGAAGTTCCGACCTGCACGAATGGCGTAACGACTTGGGCGCTGTCTCAACGAGGGGCTCGGTGAAATTGTAGTCTCGGTGAAGATGCCGAGTACGCGCGGCCAGACGGAAAGACCCCGTGAACCTTTACTGCAACTTGATATTGGAGTTCGGGACATCTCGCTCAGGATAGGTGGGAGGCTGTGAAGCAGGGGCTGCGGCCCCTGTGGAGCCAACCTTGAGATACCACCCTTGATGTTCTGGGCTTCTAACACCCCGCCGTAAGCCGGGGGGTGAACAGTGTCAGGTGGGCAGTTTGACTGGGGCGGTCGCCTCCCAAAATGTAACGGAGGCGCCCAAAGGTTCCCTCAGCACGGTTGGAAATCGTGCGCAGAGCGTAAAGGTATAAGGGAGCTTGACTGCGAGACTGACAGGTCGAGCAGGTACGAAAGTAGGGCTTAGTGATCCGGCGGTAGCAAGTGGAAGCGCCGTCGCTCAACGGATAAAAGGTACTCCGGGGATAACAGGCTTATCGGGCCCAAGAGTCCACATCGACGGCCCGGTTTGGCACCTCGATGTCGGCTCGTCGCATCCTGGGGCTGAAGCAGGTCCCAAGGGTTGGGCTGTTCGCCCATTAAAGCGGTACGCGAGCTGGGTTCAGAACGTCGTGAGACAGTTCGGTCCCTATCTGCCGTGCGCGTTGGAGAGTTGAGAGGAGTCGTCCCTAGTACGAGAGGACCGGGACGAACGGACCTCTGGTGTATCTGTTGTCCTGCCAAGGGCACTGCAGGTTAGCTACGTCCGGACGGGATAACCGCTGAAGGCATCTAAGCGGGAAGCCCACCTCGAGATGAGCTCTCCCATCCCCTTGAGGGAGTAAGACCCCTGGTAGACCACCAGGTTGATAGGCCGGCTGTGTAAGCGCAGTAATGCACTCAGCAGACCGGTACTAATGGGTCGAGGGCTTGACGGATATTTTTCCACTCGTTGGTGTGAGGCCACCTGTGCAGTTTTCAGGGCCCGGCGAGACGCCGTGGTCCAGTCACCAGTTTCGGTGGCTATAGCGAGGGGGAAACACCTCTTCCCATTCCGAACAGAGAAGTTAAGCCCCTCAGCGCCGATGGTACTTGGCCCGAAAGGGCCTGGGAGAGTAGGTCGCCGCCGGTTTTACCTAGCGGGCCGTCCCTCGGGGCGGCCCGTTTTTCGTTGTGGAGACGGATAGTGTGAGCGACCAGATTCGATGACTCAGACGATGCTCTCCCGCGGACACGAAGGCCGGCACCGATGAGGCGCTCGGCCTCATCCGGTCGCTGTCCGTCGACATCGGGCCCCGGCGGCCGTGCTCGGACGAGGAGAAGCGGGCCGCGGAGGTGCTCGAGCGGTGGCTGGCCGAACGCGATGTGGCCGGTCGTCGCGAGCACTTCCGCGGCTACGCGTCGTTCGGGCATCCCTACGGCCTGATCCTCGGAGCGGCGCTCGCCGGCGGGCTGCTCCAGCGCCGCGGCCACCGGCTCGGCGACCTCGCTTCCCCTGGCCGGCCTCGCGGTGGCGGCGCTCGAGGGCGACCTGCGCTTCACCCCGTGTCGGATCTGCTCGCGCGCCGGCCCAGCGTCAACGTGCGTCGGCGCACGTGCCGGCCGCCGGGGAGCGACGCCGCACGGTCTGCCTGGTCGGCCATCTCGACACCACCCGCTCGGGCCTGATCTTCCATCCCGCGTGCGGTCCGGCACCTCGCGCGCTGCTCCAGCTCCCGGCGATCTCCGGCGCCCTGCTCGCGGCCGGGCCGCTCCTGCGCCGCCTGCCCGGCGGAAAGCCCTGCAAAACGCCGGGTTCCTCGGGATGGCGGTGTCGCTCGCCCTGCTCGCCGAGCGCGAGCTGCGCGGCCAGGACGTCCCCGGCGCGAACGACAACGCCTCGGGCGCGGCGTCGCCGCCCAGCTCGCGGCCGAGTGCGCGGCGCATCCGCTCGAGCACACCGAGGTCGACCTGCTCGTGACGAGCTGCGAGGAGTCGGGGCTGCTCGGCGCTCAGGCCTACGCCCGCGCCCACGGCCAGGACGCGGCCGGGACCACGTTCGTCAACTTCGACACCGTCGGCGGCGACGTCCCGCTCACGTACATCCTGCACGAGGGCGGCCCGGCGCGGTTCTGGCCGGCCTCGCCGCGCCTCGTCGAGCTCGCCGAGGCGATCGCGCGCCGGCGGCCCGAGCTCGGCCTCGCGCCCGGCGCCGACGACGCCGGGGCTCCCGACCGACGCCACCGTATTCCGCGCGCGCGGCTGGGAGGCGATCACGTTCCTCGCCCAGGGAGCATGGGATCCCGAACTACCACCTGGCCGACCGACACGTACGAGAACATCGCGCCAGAGGCGGTCGCGCGCGCGCTCGAAACCGGGCGCGAGCTGCTGCGCGAGCTCGACCCGAACCGCTTAGGCGTCCGCGCGGCTGCGCGGCCGAGCACAGGCACGGCTGCTCGGGTGCACGCGCGGATCCGCCTCGATGCCGCGTCATCTGCCCGGTTCGCGGCCGCCGAGCGCAGGGCGGAACGCCGCTTGCAGGCGGGCCCGACCGGGCGGGCAGTGGGGGCAAACGCGGCGCCGACCTTCGCGAACAGGAGCACGCGCTTCGGGCGGCGCCTGCGGTGAGCGACGCCGCGTCGACCGGGCGCTTCCGTCCTCCAGGAGCTCGTAGGCGCCCAGCGTGGCGAAGTCGGCGGCGACGCGGAGTCGCAGCGCGGAGCTCTTCTCGCAGGTAGCGGCCGATCGACTCGGCCGGGTCTTGGTTTTCGTGGCTCCAGAACATAGGTTCGCCCAGGCTAGGAATCGGGTCGGACAGAACATGTGTTCTGCAAGGACGCTTGCAGCCGTCCGCCGTGAAACGGTCTCACATATGTGCAGCGGCGTGCAGCTCACGGCTCGCTCCAATGCCGCTCGAGGAAGCCCACGATCGCCCGCGAGAGCTGCGCGCCGCGCCAGGCGAGCGGCGACGCGCCGGGCTCCTCGCTGACCAGCTCGGCGCCCGGGATGCGCTCGCGCGTACGCCTCGGCGACCGCGTAGGGGTGCTCGGGGTCGAGCTCGTCGCGGCTGGCCACGACCAGCGTCGGGCACCGCGACCCGCTCGAGCTCCTCGAGCCCGTCGAAGGCGCTGCGAGCGCGGCACCACGCGCAGCGCGTGCGGCGACCGCCTCCGGATGGCGGTGGCGCTCGATCCGCTGGCGGATCGCCTCGCACGATCAGCCCCGGAAGCGCTCGGCTCGACGGGCGGGTCGCCGTAGGCGCGCATGAACCCCTCGACGCCGTCGCGCTCGAGCCCGTCCGCGAGCGCGTCCCAGCGCGCCAGCTCGTCGCGGGTCGCCGTCCGCGCACGCCCGAGATGCGCCGGGCGTGATCTGCACCAGCGCGCGCGACCCGCTCCGGATGCGCGCAGCGCGAACGCGAGCGTCGTCGCGGCGCCCATCGACGCGCCCGACGAGCACGGCGCGCGTCGAGCCCGCGCTCGTCCAGCACGCGCCTCGAGGTCGGCCGACCAGGTCGGCGTACTCGTAGGCGCTGCGGATCGGGCGCCGGGTCGGACTCGCCGTGCCCGCGGGCGTCGTAGGACACGACGCGGTAGCCCGGAGCGCTCCAGCAGCCGCGAGCCGTGCACCACGTAGCGCCGCGTCGCCGTCAGCCCGTGCGCGAGCACGATCGGCGTCGCCGCGCCGAGCCGTCGACCGGCGCTCCTCGACGCCAGCGAGACGCCGCCGAGCGACCGCCGTCCGGCAGACGTCGGCTCTCGGAGGCTCGACCAGATCTCGAGCTTCGTGCGCACGCGCGCGATCACCTCGTCGGTGAACTCGCGTGGTCGTCGCGTGCCCGCCGAGGTCGGGCGTGCGCACGCCGGCCGCCGCCGCCTCCAGCACCGCCTCGTAGACGGCCCGCGAGGCGCGTCGCCGGCCTCCGGCGAGCCGCCGCGCTCGCCGACGTAGCGCAGCAGCGCCGCCGACCGCGAGGATCATCGCCATCGGGTTCGCGATGTCCTTGCCCTCCAGCGCGGGCGCGGTGCCGTGCGGCGCCTCGGTCATCACGACCCGGGTGCGGTAGTCCTCGTCGAACGAGAGCAGCACCGACTCGGCGCCCGCGATCGAGCCGAACAGGCCGCAGCACGAGCTCCGACAGGCAGTCGCCGTCGCGGTTCAGCGCGGGGATCACGAGCGGCGCATCGGCGCCGCGCCGCCGACCAGCCCCGCGTAGGTCGACGTCGATCAGCTGCGGCTGGTAGGGCACGTCCGGATGGCGCTCGGCGGCGGCGTCGAGCTCCTCCTTCAGCATCCCCTCGTAGATCGGGCTGACGGTCCACTTCGGCCCGCCGTAGACACGCGCGTGCATGCGCTCGGCGGTGCGGAACGAGTACTCGGCGACCGCGCGGCAGATCGAGCGGTGCGATCCGCTCGGTCCGGAACGCGACCTCGTCGCCGTTCTCGCGGCTCGCGGCGCTCCTCGGCGCCGTAGGCGTCCTCGACCGCCATCCGCACGACCGCGATCGGGTGGTGGACGCCGGCCACCGGCGTGCACGCCGGGGATGCGGCGGCCGGTGCGGATGATCACCTTGCCGTCGATCTGCCTCGCGCAGGATCGTGTTCGGGCTGCCGACGTCGTCCGCGCCCTCGGGCGTGATCGTCGCCGCCTTGATCCCGTAGCCGGCCTCGCGCATCGCGCTGCGCCGCGGCGCAGCACGACCTCGTTGTCGGTGCGTGCGCCGGTTCTCGAGCGAGAGGTCGTAGTGCTCGAGCTCGAGCGTCGACGCCGGCAGACGTCGGGTCGAGCAGCGCGCAGCGCCTGCTCGAGCAGCTCCTGGCCGGTCTGGTCCCCCTCGAGGACGATAATGCGGGGTCGCGTCCGGCATCGGCGCGGAATCTATCCGAGAGGAGGCAAGCGCGGACATGCCCGAGGCCGAGACGGCTCGCCAAGTGCACCTGGTGCGGCAATCCGGTGGAGCCCGACGACGGCTTCCGGCTCGGCGCGAGCACGCGGGCGATCGCGGCGCGGTCTTCTGCCGCCTCGAGCACGTGGTGCCGTGGGCGATGCAGGGCGCGCACTGGGAGGCGGGCGAGCCGCTCGAGCCGCCGGGCACGCGACGAGCGCCGCGGACTGCGCGCACTGCGGCGCCGAGCTCGGCGAGGCCCACCTGCTGCTGGTCCGCCACCGCGGCGAGCACCGGATCCCCGACGGCTTCTGCTCGGTCGACCACCTGCTGGAGTGGGCGAAGGCAGGGGGCCGCTGGCGAGACTGGAGGCGACTGTCGCTAGCCCCGGCCGTATGAGGCGTCGGACGGCCGCAGACCGCGCTGACTGTTACCCTTGCGCGGAGCGCGTCGAGCGCGTGGTGCCGCTCGAGCCATGGACAAGTTCGTAATCGAAGGCGGCTATCCGCTCTCCGGCACGGTCGTGCCGGCCGGCAACAAGAACGCCGCGCTGCCGATCCTGGCGGCCTCGCTGCTCACCGAGGAGGAGCTCGTGATCGGCAACGTCCCGCGCATCCGCGACGTCGAGTCGATGCTCGCGCTGCTCGAGGACCTCGGCGTGAGCGTCGCTGTGGCGCGACGACCACGAGGTCGTCGCTGCGCGCCGACTCGATCACGAGCACCGACGGTCGACGCCGAGCTCGGCGAGCCGGATCCGGGCCTCCTTCCTGCTCGCCGGGCCGCTGCTCGCGCGCATCGGCGAGGCGCGCATGCCGCCGCCGGGCGGCGACTTCATCGGCCGCCGCCGGCTCGATCCGCACCTCGACGCGCTGCGCGCGCTCGGCGCGCAGGATCGAGGTCGACCGCGGCTACCGCGATGTGGGCGCCGCGACGGCCTGCGCGCCTGCGACTTCTTCATGGACGAGGCGAGCGTGATGGCGACCGAGAACGCCCTGATGGCGGCCGCGCTCACGCCCGGGCACGACGACGATCCGCAACGCCGCCTCCGAGCCGCACGTGCAGGACCTCGCGCGCCTGCTGGTCTCGATGGGCGCGCGGATCGACGGCATCGGCTCGAACGTCCTGACCGTGCACGGCCGCGAGCGGCTGGGCGGCGCGCGCCACGTCGATCGCCCCGGACCACATCGAGGTCGGCGAGCTTCATGGCGCTCGCCGCCGTCACCGGCGGGCGAGCTGCGCATCAAGGACACGGTGCCCGGACGACCTGCAGATGATCCGGATGGTGTTCGAGCGGCTCGGCCTGACGTCCCACCACGACGGCGACGACCTGATCGTCCCGCCGGAGCAGCGGCTGCGCGTGCAAGGACGACGTCGGCGACGCGATCCCGAAGATCGACGACGGGCCCTGGCCGGCCTTCCCGGCCGACCTCACCAGCATCGCGCTCGCGGTCGCGACGCAGGCCGAGGGCACCGTGCTGATCTTCGAGAAGATGTTCGAGAACCGCCTCTTCTTCGTCGACAAGCTCGACCTCAATGGGCGCTCGGATCGTGCTCTGTGACCCTCACAGGGCGATCGTCAGCGGTCCGAGCCGTCTTCATGGCGAGCGCATGGACAGCCCCGACATCCGGGCCGGCATGGCGATGCTCATCGCGAGCCTCTGCGCGGAGGGCGTGTCGGAGATCGGCAACGTCGGCCAGATCGACCGCGGCTACGAGCGGATCGACGAGCGCCTGCGCGAGCTCGGCGCGCGCATCGAGCGCGTCTCGGCCGATCGCGTCCCGACAGACTGAGCGTCGCGCCGCAGCGCGCCGAGCTCGAAGGCCGCGCCATGACCTATCCGATCCCGCCGGGGACGCGCGACATCCTGCCCGACGAGATGCGGGAGCTGCGCGCGCTGTCGACGCGCGCTGCTCGAGACCTTCGAGCGCTTCGGCTACGGCGAGGTCTGGACGCCGACGATGGAGTACGAGGACGTGCTCGTGCAGGGCGACGAGCGCGCGGCCGGGGCCGAGCTACCGGCTGTTCGACGAGCACGGCCAGGTGCTCGCGCTGCGCTCCGACATGACGATCCCGATCGCGCGCCTGGTCGCCGACGCGCTATCGCGGACGCCGAGCCGCCGCTGCGCCTCTGCTACCTCTCGCACGCCTACCGCGCCGTGCGGCCGCAGCGCGGCCAGCAGCGCGAGTTCCTGCAGGCCGGCATCGAGCTGATCGGCGCCGAGGCGCCCGAGGGCACGGTCGAGGTGCTCGAGGTGCTGTGCGCGGCGCTCGACGCGGCCGGCCTGCCGCGCGCCCGCATCGGGCTCGGCGACGCCGGGCCTGTTCCGCAGGCCTGCTCGAGGGCGATGGGCGTCGAGCGCGACGGCGCGGAGCGCGGTGCTGCGAGGCGCTCGAGCGCCACGACTTCGTCGCGCTCGAGGCAGCGCGTCGGCGAGCTCGGCGTCGCGACGAGCGCAAGCGCGACGCGCTCGTCGCGCTGCCGCAGCTGCGCGGCGGCGCCGAGGTGATCGACCGCGCGGTCGAGCTCGGCGGCGACGGACGTCGAGCAGCGCCGACCTCGCGGCTGCGCGACGTCGCCGACGGCGATCGACGCGCGCGGGCATCGCCGAGCGCGTGATCTTCGACCTCGGCCTGGTGCGCGACCTCGGCTACTACACGGGCGCGATCTTCGAGGTCTACGACCCCGCGCTCGGCCACGTGATCGGCGGCGGCGGGCGCTACGACGACCTGCTCGGGCGCTTCGGCCGCGCCGCTGCCGGCCTGCGGCTTCGCGCTGTTCGTGGAGCGGCTGCACGTCGCGCAGGCCGAGGAGGAGCGCCGCGCGAGGCGACGGATGAGCGAGCCGCTGCGCATCGCGGTCCCGCGGGGCGCGCTGTTCGAGGAGACGCTCGACCTGCTCGACGCGATCGGCGTCGACAGCTCGCCGCTGCGCTCCGACTCGCGCTCGCTGCTGTTCCCGGGCGAGGAGGTGACGCTCGTCACGATGCGCCCGAGCGACGTCCCCACCTACGTCGAGGCCGGCGCGGTCGACCTCGGCATCACCGGCAAGGACGTGCTGATGGAGCAGCAGGAGCGCGTCGTCTACGAGCTGCTCGACCTCGGCTACGGCCACTGCCGGATGGTCGTCGCGACGCAGGGCGGGCGACCGCTTCGCCGACGAGCTCGAGCGCCGCCTGGGCGCGATCCGGATCGCGACCAAGTACCCGCGCATCGCCGCCCGCTACTTCGAGCAGAGCGGCCGGCAGGCCGAGGTGATCGAGGTGAAGGGCTCGGTCGAGCTGGCGCCGATCTGCCGGGCTCGCGGACGGCATCGTGGACCTGACGGCGACCGGCCGCACGCTGCGCGAGAACGCGCTCGAGGTCCGCGAGGTGATCGCCGACTGCACCGCGCGCCTGGTCGCGAACCGCGTCGCGCACAAGCTGCGGCAGAGCGAGATCGACGCCCTCGTGGAGCGGATCGGTGCGCGCTAGCGTCAGGCTCGAGCTTCCCGGCGGCGCGAGCCCTGGCGCGCAGCGATCCGCGCGCTGCGCGCCGGCGCCGCCGGACGCTCGGCGACGGCGGTGCGCGGAGATCCTCGAGCGACGGTCCGCCGCCGGGGAGACGCGGCGCGTGCTCGAGCTCACCGCGCGCTTCGACAGCGCGACGGCGCCGAGGCGGCTGCGCGTGCCGCCGGAGCGGCTCGCAGCAGCGCTCGAGGCGCTCGACCCGGAAGTGCGCGCCGGCCTCGAGCTCGGCGATCGAGAACGTGCGAGCGGTCGCCGAGGCCGAGCTGCGCGGACGACGTCCGCGTCGACGCTGCCCGCAGGGCCAGCCGGTGGAGCTCGCAGAGACTGCCGGTCGGCCGGGCCGGCGCCTACGTGCCCGGGCGGGCGCGCCGCCTATCCCTCGACCGTGCGTGATGTGCTGCGTGCCGGCGCGGGTCGCCGGCGTCGAGGAGGTCGCGGTCGCGACGCCGCCCGGCCCGACGGCGAGCCGAACCCGGTGGTCCTCGCCGCCTGCGCGCTCTGCGGCGTGCGACGAGGTGTACGTCGATCGGCGGCGCCCAGGCGATCGCCGCGCTCGCCTTCGGGACCGAGACGATCGAGCCGGTCGACGTGATCGTCGGGCCCGGGCAACGCACTACGTGCAGGAGGCCAAGCGCCAGGTCGTCGGGCGCCGTCGGCATCGACGGCATCGCGGGCCCGAGCGAGCTGGTCGTGATCGCCGACGAGGAGGCCGACGCCGCGCTCGTCGCGCTCGACCTCGCCGCGCAGGCCGAGCACGGCGCCGGACACGCCTGCTGGTGCTCGCCAGCGCCGAGCGCGGCGCTGCTCGACGCGGTCGAGGCCGAGGCCGGGCGGCTCGTCGGAGCGCGCCGAGCGCGTCGGACGCGCCGCTCGCGCTGGTGCGCGTCACCGAGCCTCGAGGCGGCCGTCGAGCTCGCCAACGCGATCGCGCCCGAGCACCTCGAGCTGGCCTGCGCCGACGCCGAGCGTGCTGGCGCCGACGCGTGCGCGCGAGCGGATGCGTGTTCGTCGGCCGCAACGGCGGCGCGGCCTTCGGCGACTACGTGGCCGGCTCGAACCACGTGCTGCCGACCGGCGGCGCGGCGCGCTTCGCCGGACCGCTCGGCGCGAGCACGTTTCGGCGCCGGCAGGCGCTGGTATCGTTGCCCGACGGGGCGGCGCGAGCAGCTCGCGCCGCACGTGAGCAACCTCGCCCGCGCGGAGGGCTTCCCCGTTCACGCCGAGTCGGCCGAGGCCAGAGCAGCCTGAGCACGGATGAACAGATGGCAACGACCACACCACCGCGCGGCGCTCGGTCGAGCGCTCCACCAAGGAGACGCAGATCAGGCTCGACCTCGCGCTCGACGGCTCCGGCACGCGCCGAGTCTCGACCGGCGTCGGCTTCCTCGACCACATGCTCGACCTGCTCGCGCGGCACGGCGCGCCTCGACCTGCGCGTGCAGGCGACCGGCGATCTCGAGACCGGCGCGCACCACACGACCGAGGACGTCGGCATCGTGCTCGGCCAGGCGCTCGACCAGGCGCTCGGCGACCGCAGCGGCATCGCGCGCTACGGCGACGCGACGGTGCCGATGGACGAGGCGCTCGGCACCTGCGCGATCGACATCAGCGGCCGGCCGTACTGCTCCTTCGAGGCGGAGCTGCCGGCCGACGTCGATCGCGGGCTTCGACACCGAGCTCGCCGAGGAGTTCTTCCGCGCGGTCGCCAACAACGCCAAGCTCACGCTCCACCTGCGCGTGCTCGAGGGCTCGAACGCGCACCACATGATCGAGGCCTGCTTCAAGGCGTTCGCCCGGGCGCTGCGCGAGGCGGTCGCCGTGGACGAGTCCGAGACCGGGCGTCCCGTCGACGAAGGGCGTGCTGTGAGCGGCGCCGCGGATCGCGATCCTCGACTACGGCATGGGCAACCTGCGCTCGGTCGAGAAGGCGCTCGAGCGCGTCGGCGCCGTGCCCGTCGTCACGCGCGACCACGACCTCGATCCGCGCAGGCGGACGGCGTGGTGCTGCCCGGCGTCGGCGCGTTCCCGAAGGCGATGCGGAACCTGCGCGAGCTCGGGCTCGACGTGCTGATCGGCGATCGCCTGTCGGCGGGAGTGCCGACGCTCGGCATCTGCCTCGGCCTGCAGCTGCTGTTCGAGTCCTCGAGCGAGAACGAGGGCGCCTGGGGCCTCGGCCTGCTGCAGGGCCGCGTCGAGCGGCTGCCGGCGCCGGGCCTGAAGGTCCCGCTGATCGGCTGGAACGCGGTGCGCTGGAGCAAGCAGTCGCGCCTCACCGCCGAGCTTCCGGACGAGTGCCCGTTCTACTTCGTGCACTCCTTCGCGCCGGTCGGCGTCGCCGAGGAGGACGTGCTCGGCACCGCCGAGTACGGCGAGCGCGTTCGTCTGCGCGGTCGAGCGCGAGCCGCTCTACGGCGTGCAGTTCCACCCGGAGAAGTCGAGCGCGCACGGCCTGCGGCTGCTCGAGAACTTCGCCGGCATCTGCGCCGCGGTCGGCGCAGCCTCCTAAGGGCTCGACTCGAGGTGGACCTCTACCCGGCCGTCGACATCCTCGGCGGCAAGGCGGTGCGGCTCGACGCAGGGCGACTTCGACGCGCAAGACGGAGTACGCGGACGATCCGCTCGACGCCGCCGGCGCTGGGTCGAGGCCGGCGCGCGGCGGCTGCACGTGGTCGACCTCGACGGCGCGCGCGACGGGCGGCCGGTCAACCTCGACGCGCTTCGAGCGCATCGCGGGTCTGCGGCGTGCCGGTCCAGTACGGCGGCGGCCTGCGTTCGGCTGACGCTGTCGAGGCCGCGCATCGACGGCGGCGCGACGCGCGTCGTGCTCGGCACCGCGGCTTTCCCGGACCCCGACGCTGCTCGAAGAGATGGTCGAGCGCTCATGGCGACCGGATCGCGGTCGGCGCTCGACGTGCAAGGGCGGTCGGGTCGCGATCCAGGGCTGGCAGGAGCGCACCGAGCTGACGCCCGCCGAGTGCCGTCGAGCGGCTCGCGAGCGCGGCGTGACGACGATCGTCTACACGAACGTCGACCGGGACGGCATGCTGCAGGGAGCCGACCTGCCGGTGGCGACGCGGATCGCCGACCGCGGCGGACGGCGACGCGCATCATCTACTCGGGCGGCATCGGGTCGCTCGAGGACCTTCGCGCGCCTCGCGGAGCTCGACCTCGAGGGCGTGATCGTCGGCAAGGCGCTCTACGAAGCGCCGGTTCACGGTGGAGGAGGCGTCTGGAGGTCCGTGTGAGCGTGTCTGAAGCGCGTCATCCCCTGCCTCGACGTGGACAAGGGACGGGTCGTGAAGGGCACGAACTTCGTCGGGCTGCGCGACGCGGGCGACCCGGTCGAGCTGGCCGAGCGCTACGACGCCGAGGGCGCCGACGAGCTCGTGTTCCTCGACATCACGGCCTCGCACGAGGCGCGCGACACGATCGTGGAGCTTGCGCGGCGCACGGCGGACAACGTCTTCATCCCGTTCACGATCGGCGGCGGGATCCGTTCGCGCGAGGACGCGCAGGCGGTGCTCGACGCGGGCGCCGACAAGGTCTCGGTCAACTCCGCCGCCGTCGCGCGGCCCGAGCTGATGTCCGAGCTGGCCGAGACCTTCGGCGCCCAGTGCGTGGTGCTCGCGATCGACGCCAAGCGACGTGCCGACGACCCGGCGGAGCGGATTCGAGGTGTTCGTGAACGGCGGCCGCGTCGCGACCGGGCGCGACGCGGTCGAGTGGGCGCGCGAAGGCGCCGAGCGGGGAGCGGGGGAGATCCTGCTCACGAGCATGGACCGCGACGGCACCGAGGACGGCTACGAGCTCGAGCTGACGCGCGCCGTGGCGGAGGCCGTCGACATCCCGGTGATCGCCTCAGGCGGCGCGGGCCGGCTCGAGCACCTCAGCGAGGCGATCGACGAGGCCGGCGCCGACGCGGTGCTCTGCGCGTCGATCTTCCACTACGGCACCTTCAGCGTCCGCGAGGCGAAGGAGCACCTGCGCGGGCCGGCATCCCGGTGCGGCTTTAGAACAGGCTCTTAGCTCGTCGCGGTCCCTCTTGTGGCCGCGCGTTGAACCGTGGCCCGTGGCGCTTCACGACCTCGCAGTCGGCCGTCACGACGTCCTTGCGGTCGGCCCGCACGACGTCGTAGCCCGCGCCGCAGGTGACGTTGTCGGCCTCGCCGTCGCGGACGTGGAACACGTCGTTGCCCTCGCCACCATCGAGCGTGTCGGCGGGCTCGTTCGGCTCACCGGTCACGTCGGCGGGCGCGCGTGCCCACAGTTGGTCGTTGCCGGGCCCTCCGGTCACGGTGTCGACGCCCCGGTTCGCGAAGACCCGGTCGTTGCCGAGCTCGCCGTTCACCGAGTCGTCGTCGTAGCCGCCGAAGGCCAGGTCGTTCCCGTCGCCGGTGTTGACGGTGTCGTTGCCCCGTCCGCCCAGCACCAGGTCCGCCCGGCCCAGCGCATTCAGGGTGTCGTTGCCCTTGCGCCCGGTGATGTAGTCGTGGCGGTCGGTGCCCGTGATCACGTCGTCGCCGCCGGTTCCGAAGAACGGCTGCGCGAGCGCGACCGAGGCCAGGGCCCCCGCCGTGACCAGCGCGACCGCAAAGCCGACGATGCCGATTTGACTCCTCTTCCTCATTTGAACCTCCTTGTCGGGGCGGTTACCTGTTGGAACACCTGAGGCCCCGGGAAGTCGATGAAGATGGTGTTAAGAGTCCTAGCGCTGTGCGCGTTGCTTCTTGCGCTTGAGCGGCTCGTACGCGCCGATCGTGTTGTATCCCGTGAGGTAGATCGTCTTCCCGTCGGAGACGACCGGGTTGTAAGCGCCGCCGCGGCGGCGGAAGACGAGCTTCCCGGAGCGCACGTCCGCGCCGAACGTTGACTTCGAGTCGAGGTCGGACCAGTACGCGATCCGCCCGACGACGGATACGCCGCCCGAGATGCGCCCGCCCGGCTGCTGGGTCCAGCGCGTCGACCCTGTGCGTGCGTCGAGCGCGTACATGGTGCCGTCGTAGGAGCCGGCATAGACGGTCGGCCCGACGCCGTCGACGTTCACGATCGCGGGCGAGGAGTAGACGTATCCGCCCGTCGACTTGCTCCATGCCAGCTCGCCCGACTTCGCGCCGAAGGAGTAGACCTTCCCGTCGGTGTTCCCTGCGAACACGCGCCCGAAGCCCACGGCGGGCGTGGAGTAGAACCGGCCCGAGGCGAAGCCGAACTTGCTGCCGGAGGTGCCGGTGGACCAGCGCTCGCGGCCGGTGCGCGCCCAGATCGCGTGCATCCGGCCGCTGTAGTCGCCGATGTAGAGCGTGCTGCCGACGAGCGCGGGCGAGCCCTTGACCGCGCCACTGAGCTCGGCCCGCCATTTCACGCGCCCGGTCTTCGCGTACAGCGCGTAGAGGCCGCCGCCCTCGCTGCCGAAGTAGAGCACCCCCTTGTGCACGATCGGCGAGGACTCCGTCCGGCTCGGCAGCACCTTCGACCACAGGCGCTTGCCGTTCGAGGCGCGCAGCGCCACGATCCGGCCCGGCGAGAGCGTCGTGTAGAAGACCCGGCCGTTCCAGTACGCCGGCGTGGACGCGGCCAGGCTGCCGAGCTTGCGCTTCCACTTTCGTCGTCCGGTGTCGGCGTCGAGCCGGTAGGCGCTGCCGTCGTTCCGGATGAAGTAGACGCTGCCGTCCACCACCGAGGTGGGGAACTCCATCAGCACCCGGCCGCGGAAGAGCCACCGGCGCTTGTAGGGCGGCTTCAGGTCGGCGCGCAGGTACGAGGTGTGCGCGAGGTCGTAGTGGTAGAAGGGCCACGGCGTCGTGCCGTCGTCCTTGGGCTTTGGCGGCTTGGCCGCGTTGAACTCGACCTCGTCGCCGCGGTGGACGTCCTCGTTGCGATTGGCGAGGACGACGTAAGCGGCGACCGCGAGGCCGACGAGCACAACGGCCAATCCGATCAGCGCCCGCGGGAGGCGGCGCCGACGGTGGCGCTCGGAGATGAACATTCGTGCGGAGGGTAGAGGTGAGGCGGGCTGGACCCGCCGGTTATAGCCTCCGTGCCGTGGGACCCGTCACCGCCCCCGGCGCCCCCTGGCAGAATCGGCCGATGCGCTGGAGCATGTTCTTCCTGCTGCTCGGGCGTCCCCACGGCGCTGCTGGTGGGGCTGGTGATCGTGTTGAAGAGCGGCGGGTCGGAGGTGGAGCAGCGCGTCAACGGCGGTTCCGGCGCAGGGCGCGGCTGCGCCGGACTCGGAGTCCTCGGCGAACGCGGGGAGTGCGCCTGGTGAGCGTCGGGCGGTTCGACAACCCCGTGTACGTGACGGCGCCGCCCGGCGACAAGCGGCGCCTGTTCGTGGTCGAGCAGACCGGCCGGATCCGCGTGCTCGTCGGCGGCAAGCGGCGGTCGAAGCCGTTCCTCGACCTGAGGCGCGACGTCACCTTCGGCGGCGAGCAGGGCCTCCTGTCGATGGCGTTCGCGCCCGACTACGCGAAGACCGGGAGGTTCTACGTCAATTTCACGGACCGCAACGGGGACACCCGGGTCCAGGAGTTCCAGCGTTCGAAGGGGAACCCGAACCGTGCCAACCGGGCCTCGCGGCGGGCGATCCTGTTCGTCAATCAGCCCTATCCGAACCACAACGGCGGGCTCGTGCTGTTCGGCCCCGACGGCTATCTCTATGTCGGCATGGGCGACGGCGGCGCCGGCGGCGATCCGGAGAACCGCGCGCAGAACCTGGACAGCCTGCTCGGCAAGATGCTGCGGATCGATCCCCGGCCCGGGGCTGCCCTCTCGCCGCCGTCGAACCCGTTCGTGGGGCGCGCGGGGCGCGATGAGATCTACTCGTACGGCCTGCGGAACCCCTGGCGCTTCTCGTTCGACCGCAAGACCGGCGACCATCTACATCGGCGACGTGGGACAGAACGCGCGCGAGGAGATCGACTACGCGCCCCGCGGTGGCGCGGCGGGGCGGAACTACGGCTGGAGCTGCTTCGAGGGCAAGCGCCGGTACGACAGCTCGCGCAGCTGCGCCGAACGCGACGCCGCCGGTGCTCGACTACGGCCGGGGCGGTGGCGAATGCTCGGTTACCGGCGGCGTGGTCGTGCGCGATCCTCAGGTCCCGGGGCTGGCGGGTCGTTACATCTACGGCGATTACTGCACCGGGGTGATTCGCAGCTTCCGCATCGTGAACGGCAAGGCCACAGGCGACCGCCGGACCGGCCTCGACGTCCCGGAGCTCAGCTCGTTCGGCGAGGACGCACGCGGACGCGTCTATGCGGTCTCGCTCAACGGGCCGGTGTATCGCCTGCGATCCCGCTGAATCAAACGGGACAGGCCGCCAGGGCCTCGACCGCCTGCTCCTGATCGCGCGCTTCGCCGGGGGAGTTGACCTGCTTCCAGGCGACCTTGCCGTCCTTGTCGATCACGAACGTGGCGCGCGTCGCGAACCCGAGGCCGTCCAGGTAGGCGCCGTACTGCTGCGCGACCGCGCCCTTCGGCTCGAAGTCGGACAGCAGGTGAGGCGTGAGGTTCTCCTGCTTTCTGAACGCCTTCAGGGTGAACGGGCTGTCCACGGATACGCCGAACACCTGAGCGTGCGCGTCGCCGAACTTCTGCTCGAGGCCGGTGACGTCGTGGAGCTCCTTCGTGCACATCGAGCTGAACGCGAAGGGATAGAAGACCAGCACGACGTTCTGACCTCGCAGCGACGAGAGCGTCACCTCCTCGCCGTTCTCGTTCCTGAGCGTGAAGTCAGGTGCTTGGGAACCGACTTCCACCGACATGGCTGCCTCCTCGATCGGTCGCGGGGACGCAATGTTATTGAGGGCGATGGGCCTGCCGATACAGGTCCCATGACGCGCGTCCACAGGCTCGCGGCAGCCGGCGCGGCAGTCGCCGCGGTGAGTGTCGTGCTCGCGTACGCGAACGGGTCGACCGGCGACTACACATCGGACGCCGGGCCCACGATCCACGCGCTCCTGGACGGGCACTTCGGGCAGGCGCTGGCCACCCAGCCGATCATGGGATCGCTGTCGGTGCTCGTGCGACTGCCGTTCGCGGCGCTCGCGGAGTTGACGGGCGGGGGAGAGCTGGCCATCTACCGGCTGGGCTGCATCCCGTGCCTGCTCGTGCTCGGCTTCGCCGGGCTGGAGCTCGCCCGCGCGATGGCGCGCGCCGGCGCCGGGCGGGCCGCATGCCTGTCGGCGGCCGCGATCTGCCTGGTCAACCCGCTCACCTGGGAGGCACTCCGGCTGGGGCACCCCGAGGAGCTGCTCGGGGCTGCGCTCGTCGTGCTCGCCGCCCTCTACGCAGCCCAGGAACGCTCGCTGGCCGCCGGCATGACGCTCGGCCTCGCGCTCGCGACCAAGCAGTGGGCCGCGATCGCCGTGCTGCCCGTGCTCGCGGTCGCGCCGGCACACCGGATCAGGCTGGGGGCGATCGCAGTCGTGATCGCCGCCGCGCTCACCCTGCCGGCCGTGATCGGCGACACCGAGGGCTTCTACGGCGCCACCCGCCAGGCGGGTTGGGCCGGCGAGCGCGTTTACCCGTTCAACGCCGTGTATCCGCTGGCGCCCACCGAGGACCGCGTGATCTCCGTCGGCGACGAGATGTCGGTCGTGACCGTGCGCGTGATCCCGACCTGGATCGCGCACCTCCTGCATCCCGCGATCGTGGCGCTCGCGATCCCGTTGACGGCGGCCGCGCTCATGGTGCGCAGGCGGCTTCGCGTCGAGGACGTGTTCTCGCTGCTGGCCCTGCTCTTCCTGCTCCGCTGCCTGCTGGACCCGGTCGACAACGCCTACTACCACGTGCCATTCGTGCTGGCGCTGGCCTTCTGGGAGGGGCTCGCCTGGAAGCGACCGCCGCTGCTCGCACTGCTGGCGTCGCTGGCGGTCTGGTTCGCGATCTACAAGGCGACGATGTTCGACACGGTCGATCTGCGCAATGCCGTCTATCTCGTCGCGACCGTGCCCTTTGCCCTCTCTCTCTGCACCGCGCTCTTCGCGCGGGGCGGTTCGGCCCGTGCACGCGAGCGCCGCCTGCCGGCCCGCCACGGCCACCGGCGGCTGACCGCCCGGCACGTCGACTCTACAATCGACCGGGAGGCCATGACCGCCACCGTGCCGGTCCATACGCTGATCCTCTCGCACGCGAACGTCGACTTCGACGCGTTCGCGGGGATGCTCGCCGCGCAACTGCTTTATCCGGGCGCGCGCGTCTGCCTGCACGGCGGCGTGAACCGGAACGTGCGCGAGTTCTACAACCTCCATGCCGACCAGATCCCCAGCATCGACCCGTCCGCGGTCGACCGCGAATCCGTCCGCCGGCTCGTGGTCGTGGAGGTGACGCACGCCGACCGGCTCGGCGAGTTCGCACCGCTCTTCGAGCGCGAGGACGTCGAGGTGATCGCGTTCGACCATCACAGCGACGCCGAAGCGGGGAGCGACATCGAGGAGGGTGCGGCGCTCGTGGGCCGCGACGGCAGCGTCGTCACCTCGATGCTCAAGGTCGCTGCTCGAGCGCGGGATCGACGTCTCGCCCATGCACGCGACCGCGTTCGCGCTCGGGATCCACGAGGACACCGGCTCGCTCACGTACGCGTCCACGACCTTTCGCGACACCGAGGCGCTCTCCGCCTGCCTGCGGCTGGGCGCCAATCAGGAGCTGCTCGGGAGATACCTGCGCGGGCCCTTGCAGCCGGAGCAGAGAAACGTCCTGCGCCTGCTCTCGGCGAACCGGTCCGAGCGCGAGGTCGCGGGCCTGCGGGTGGTGTCGGCCTGGGCGAAGGTCGACTCCTACGTCGAAGACGTCTCCACGCTGGCCTCCCGCGTGGGCGAGGTCTCGGACTGGGACGCGCTCCTGCTGTCGGTCGAGATGGGGGAACGAGTGCTGGTCGTGGGCCGCAGCCGCACCAGCGCCCTGTCCGTGGACGAGGTGCTCGCCCCGCTCGGGGGCGGGGGCCACGCGCAGGCCGCCTCCGCGTTCGTGCACGCGAGCGATGCCCAGGGAGTCCTCGAGCGGGCGCTGGCCGAGATCCCCCGGGTCGCGCGCGCCCCGCTGCGCGCCCGCGAGGTGATGTCGCGTCCGGTCCACTCGGTCGCGAGCAGCGAGGAGATCTCGGCCACCTTGGTGGAATGCCAGCGTCTGGGGCTGAGCGGGATCCAGATCTCCGAGAACGGGCACCTGACGGGGACGGTCTCGCGTGAGGACCTCGACCGCGCCGTGCGACACGGCCTCAGCCACGCTCCCGTGAAGGGCGTGATGAGCTCGGGCGTGCCGGTGATCGGGGCCGACGCCACGCTCGGCGACCTGCGCGACCTGCTCGCGACAGGGCGGGCGGGGCGGCTGGTGGTCGTCGGAGAGGGTCCCTACCGGTCGGCGTCGCAGGTGCCGGTCGGGGCGGCCGAAGGCGTCGTCACGCGGGGCGACCTGCTGCGCGCCCTGCACGAGCCCGAGGTGCGCGAGCAGCCGCTGCCCGATCCGGAGGCGACCGCCGCGGTGCGCCAGCGCCTCGGCGAGATCACCCGCCTCCAGCAGGTGCTGCCCGCCGTCGAGCGCGTCGCGGCCGCTCACGACCCGGTGTACCTCGTGGGGGGCGCCGTGCGCGACGTCCTGCTGGGCGAGCAGAGCCTCGACCTGGACCTGATGGTCGAAGGCGACGCGCTCGCCTTCGCACGCGCGCTGGCCGGCGAGCTCGGCGTGACCTGCCATCCGCACGAGAAGTTCCAGACCGCGGTCGTGAAGGGTCGCGACAGCGCCGGTCACGACATCCGCATCGACGTGGCCACGGCGCGCACCGAGGTCTACGGCGCGCCCGGGGCGCTGCCGGAGGTGGAGCGCTCGACGCTGCGCCACGACATGGCGCGGCGCGACTTCACGATCAACGCGATGGCCACCTCGCTGCGGGCTGACGACCTCGGAGCCACCTACGACTTCTACGGCGGCTTTCGCGATCTCCGGGGCCGGACCGTGCGCGTGCTCCACAACCTCAGCTTCGTCGAGGACCCGACCCGCCTCCTGCGCGCGGTGCGATACGAGACCCGCCTCGGATTCGCGATGGACCGGCACACGCTCTCGCTGGCGCGCGGCTGCATCGAGATGCGCCTGGTGGGTGACCTCGCCTCGGCTCGCCTCCGCGACGAGCTGGTCGACCTGCTCTCCGAGCAGCAGGTGCTGGCGGCGCTCGCCCGGATGGCGGACATCGGCCTGGACCACGCGCTACACCCCGGGCTCGACGCCGGCGAGGAAACACGTTCCCTGATCGAGCGTGCCACCGGGCGTGGCCGCGCACGAGCCGTTCACGGGAGCCGTGCGCCCGACGCTGGTGCGCCTCGCGCTCCTCTGCCGCCGGATGGGCGCCAGCGAGATCTACGACTGGCTCTCGAAGCTGAAGCTCCGCCGCCGCGACCAGGACGTGGTCGCGGCGGCCGCGACACTCGCGACCTCGATCGCCGAGCGGCTCGACCGTGAGCCGCCGCCGGCACCCTCGGAGCTGCGCGAGGCGCTCGACGGGATCCCGCTGGAGGCGCTGCTGGTGGCGATCCTCCATGCGCGCGACCCGGAGCTCGTGGAGGAGCGCGTGCGCGCGTACCTCGAGCGCGTGCAGCACACGAAGCTGGAGATCACCGGCGACGACCTGAAGGCGGCCGGCGCCCCGGAATCGCCGGCGATCGGCCGCGCGCTGAAGGAGACGCTCGCGCTGAAGCTCGACGGATTCGTGGACGGGCGCGACGAAGAGCTGGCGCACGGCGCTCCGGCTTCTCGGCCGGGGCTGAGTCGGTCCCGAGCCCTGCAAAACCGGCTGGGTATGGGTCGTTCGCAGGGGCGTTACAGAGGGACACGAATCCGGGTGGTTCGCGCAGCGCTCTTCCGTGCTCCGTGCTTACGTGAGGTCGCGATTCGAGCCATCGGCGATGAGGCCACTCGGATCTACCAGGATATCGCCTGGTAAATGGCCTGATAGCTGGCAATACGCATTACTCGCCAGGGCACCTAGTCAGACCTTGCCGTGTACCTGGCGCAGCAGTTGACGCGAGACATCGCAGGGTTTCGGCTAGCGTTCGACGACCGGCCGCGGCCGCCAGGACCACGAAGCGCCCCGACTCTCAACCTCTTACCTAGCCCGATTTTCAGCGGAACCAGGCCCGGCCGCCAGGCCCGCGCGGCCCCGTAGCATCCAGCCGATGACCAAGCGCTGGAACGACCTGCAGTGGGACGGCAAGCCCGGCCACTACGAGGTCTACTACCTCACGTTCACCGAGCCGGCCACGGGGATCGGCTTCTGGATCCGCTACACGATGGTCGCGCCGCTCGCCGATACCGGCGAGGACGCCACGTGTTCGCTGTGGCTGTGCGCGATGGACCCTGCCGACCCGGCCCGGAACGTCGGGCGTCAAGTCGAGCCTGCCGGTCGCCTCGCTCACCGCTCGCACGAACCCGTTCCACCTCCACATCGGCGACGCGTGGATGAGCGACCAGGGCATGGCCGGGGCGATCGAGCAGGACGGCGGCGCGGTACTCGTGGGATCTCGAATGGACCCCCCGCCTGGAGGCCTACGGGCACGTGCATCCGCTGCTTCGCGCGGCCCGGCTCGCGAAGACCGTGCTCTTCTCTGCCGCACCCCGACCTCGAGGTCTCCGGCACCGTCTATCTGGGCGACAGGAGGATCGAGGTGTCGGGCGCGCGCGGCGGCCAGGCGCACCTGTGGGGCTCCAAGCACGCATCGCGCTGGGCGTGGGTGCACTGCAACGATTTCACCGCGGACCGCGGCACTGCGCCCGTCGGTTCGTTCGTGGACGGAGTGAGCGTGTTCGTCCCTCGCTTCGGCCGTGAGCTGGGGCCCAACACGCCCTTCGTCGGGCGGGTGGACGGCACAGACCTCTACTCGACGGGCCCGCTGGCGGTCACGCGGAATCCGAGCGAGTTCGACCTGGGCGGCTGGCGGTTCGAGGCCAGGAGCCGTGACGTCCGTGTGAAGGGCGATGTGACAGCGCGTCCAGAGGACCTCGTGGGCGTTACCTACCACGATCCAGACGGCGAGCTGGCCTACTGCTACAACACCGAGGTCGCCGACATGCGGCTCGAGGTCTTTCGCCGGGTGTCACGCAGCTGGACGCAGGTGGACGAGCTGCACGCGGACGGTCGCGCACACTTCGAGTATGCGCAGCGGGCGCCGCTCGAGGGCGTCGAGCTGAAGATCCATTGAAGGCGGTCACGACGGACGGCCTGCCGGAGGTGGGTGGCGCATTCGAATGGCGCCGGTCCGGGGACCTGGTCTGGCTCGAGTCGTCGCTGGGTGCGGCGACCGCCGCCTTCAGCACCCGGCTCGGGGGCGTGAGCGAGGGTTCCTACCGCTCCCTCAACCTCGGGGTCCTCACCGATGACGTCCGCGACCGGGTGGTTGCCAACCGCCAGGCGCTCGCACGTGCGCTGGGGCGCGATGCGGCCTCGATCGTGATGGGGCGACAGGTACACGGAACAGCCGTGCAGATCCGCGAGGTGCATGCAGGGGCCGCGCCCGTGCCGGACTCGCCGCTCCGCGAGGCGGATGCCCAGGTCACGGCGGCGCGCGAGCTCACGCCGCTCGTGCTCGTGGCCGACTGCGTGCCGCTGGCGCTCTCCTCACCCGGCGCCGTCGCGGCAGTCCATTGCGGTTGGCGCGGGGTCGCGGCCGGAGTCGTCGAGCGAGCCCTCGCGGCGCTGCCGCCGAGCGCCAGGGGAGGTTCACGCGGCGCTCGGGCCCGGCATCGGCGCCTGCTGCTACCAGGTCGGGGACGAGGTCCGGGAGGCGTTTCGCGCCCGCGGCCACGGCCGTGACGTGTTGGCCGACGGGCGCCTCGACCTGGCGCTCGCGGTTCGCGGCGAGCTCGAGCGGCTCGGCGTGGGCTCCGATCGGGTCCATGCCTGCGGCCTCTGCACCAGCTGCAGCGCAGAGCTGTTCTTCTCCCACCGGCGCGATCGCGGCCTCACCGGGCGCCAGGCCGGCCTTGCATGGCTGAGCTCGTAAGGGACCTCGACCCACAGCGGGTGCGCGCGCGGCTCGAGGAGGTGGAGGAGCGCATCGCGGCCGCCTGCGGGCGGGCGGGCCGCTCGGCCGGCGAGGTCGAGCTTCTGGCCGCCGTCAAGTACGTGCCCGCGGACGCCCTCGGGGCGCTGGCGGAGGCCGGCCTGAGCCTCGTGGGCGAGAACACGGCGGCGGACCTGGAGGCGAAGCACGAGCTCTGGGGAGACCGTTTCACGTGGGACTTCATCGGCCACCTCCAGAGCCGGAAGACGAAAGCTGTGCTGCCCCGCGTACGCCTGATCCACTCCGTGGATAGCGAATCGGTGATGCGCCAGATCGAGCGTCACGCGACCTCCCCCGCACGTGTCCTGCTCGAGGTGAACGTGGCCGGCGAGGAGTCCAAGCACGGCGTTCGCCCGGATGACGTCGATGGCTTCCTGGAGTCGGCCGCGCAGTACGAGGCTGTCCGCTTCGCCGGGCTCATGACGATGCCCCCGCTCGTGCGGGATCCAGAGGAGGCCCGCCCGTACTTCGCCGCCCTGCGGGAGCTGTCAGAGCGCCTCGACCGCACGACTGCGCCGCCACACGAGTTCTCGGTGCTGTCGATGGGGACGAGCCAGGACTACGAGGTCGCGGTCGAGGAGGGGGCCACGATCTGCCGCCTGGGAAGCGTCCTATACGCCTGAGGCGTGGCCTTCGAGTGCTCCGCAGTGATTGAATAGAAGCCGCAAACTGAAGGATTTCCTGCAGGCTGGCCGAACACCGCCGCAGCAGAGCCTTTTTTGCTGATTCTGATGGGCGATCACTGACATGGCCTTCCGCGACACCTGGCACCGCGCGCTCCAGTACTTCGGCCTCGCCGAGGACGAGCAGTACGTGGACGACGACGGCGGCGACTTCGAGCCCGAAGCCGAGCTCGAGGAGCGCTACCGCAACCGCGAGCAGGTGCGCCGGGTCACAGGCCGCCGGCGTGACGAGATCGACGACATCTTCGCCGACGACGCTCCCGCGGGCGGCGGTGCGCAGACGCGCGTGCTGCGCCCGGTGGGCAACGGACGTGCCGGCGAGCAGGTGCGCGTGCACCTCGTGGTGCCGAAGAACTTCAACGACGCCCAGCAGATCGCGGACAAGTTCAAGGACTCGATTCCCGTGATCCTGAACCTCCAGGGCGCCGACACCGATCTCTCCAAGCGCCTGATCGACTTCGCGAGCGGTCTCACCTACGCGCTCGACGGCGGCATGCAGCGGATCGCCGACAAGGTGTTCCTGCTGACTCCGCGCAATGTCGAGGTCTCCGCCGAGGAACGCGCCCGGCTCCTCGAAAAGGGCTTCTTCAACCAGAGTTGAGAGTCCCGAGGCCGCGCCTACCGTGATCGTCGGGATGATCGGCGCAGGCAACATGGCGAGCGCGCTGGCGCGCGGGTGGGCAGCAGCTGCTGCCGGGCCTGACGAGATGGTCTTCAGCGATGCCGAGGAGGAGCGTTCCAAGCGCTTGGCGGACGAGGTCGGCGGGCGGGCGGTTGCCTCCAATCGCGACCTCGCCGAGGCCGCTGACACGATCGTGCTGGCGATGAAGCCGAACGCGCTTGGACCGGTCGCGCAAGAAGTGCGGGTGCCGGTCGCGGAGCGCCACGTTCCCGTGGTCTCGATCCTGGGCGCAACGAGCATCGCCGCGCTCGAGCAGGCGCTCGGGCCGGGCACCGCGGTCCTGCGGTTCATGCCGAACGTGGCCGCCGAGGTCCGCCAGGGCACGTTCTGCTACGCCCAGGGCATGGCGCTCGACGCGCGCACCGCGCACGACCTGCTCGACCTGTTCGGGCTACTCGGGCGAGCTGGTGCCCGTGGAGGAGCGGCTCATGGACGTGGCCACCGCGATCTCGGGCTGCGGGCCGGCTTTCATGGCGCTCGTTGCCGAGGCGCTCACCGACGCCGGCGTCGAGCACGGGTTGACGGCGGCCCAGGCCGCGAGGCTCGCCGTGAGCACGATGGGCGGCTCCGCGGCTCTCCTGGCGGCGCGCCGGGACGACGGGCCTTCGGTGAGGCGCCAGGTGACGTCCCCGGGCGGCGTGACGGCGGCGGGGCTTGCGGCGCTCGAGCGAGCCGGCGTGCGCGCCGCGTTCGCGGATGCAGTCGATGCGGTCGTGTCCCGGGCGGAGGCGGCTCAGGAACCGCCGGCGGGGAGTGGGTCCCGATGAGCCTCGTCCTGGCGGTCAGCCGGTCCGACATCGCGAGCTACGTCAACGCGCTCTTCCTCGTCTACATGATCCTGATCTTCGTCCGGATCCTGCTCAGCTGGATCCCGCGCATGCCATACAACCCGACGCTGGCCGCGATCATCAACTTCATCCACGAAGTGACCGACCCGTACCTGAACCTCTTTCGCCGCATCCTGCCGCCCGTGGGAGGCGGCGGCTTCGCGCTCGACCTGAGTCCGATCATCGCGATCTTCGTTCTCATCATCGTGCGCGCGATCGTGGTGGGCGCGATCGACCCCGGGTGAGCCGGGCCGCAATGAGGGCATGGGGGTGGACCCTCGCCTGCGCGGCGGTGGTCGTGGCCCTCGACCAGATCACGAAGCAGGCCGCGATCGCCGTGGTCGACCCGGGCCATCCGAAGGAGATCATCTTCGGCATCGAGCTCACGAACGTCCGCAACCGCGGCGTGGCCTTCGGCCTGCTCGGCGGCGGCGGCGACCTCGTGGTCGCCATCACCGTCGCCACGATCGCCGCTGCTGCTCGTCTACTTCGCGATCCACGCGACCCGCCCGGGGCTCTGGCTGGTGGTCGGGCTGGTGGTGGGCGGGGCGCTCGGAAACCTCGCCGACCGGGTCCGGATCGGAGCGGCGATCGACTTCATCGACCCCCCGGTGTGGCCCGCGTTCAACCTGGCCGACGTCGCGATCGTGGGAGGCGTGGCGTGGCTTGCCCTGATACTGCTTTCGCCCGAGCCCCGACCCGAGCACGATGCCGCCGGATGAGCTCGAAGTGCCCGCGGAGGCCGCGGGAGAGCGGCTCGATGCGTGGCTTGCCGCGGCGCGGCCGGGGCTCTCGCGCACCCAGGCCGCGAACCTGATCGACGCCGCAGCCGTGCTCGTCGACGGCGTGCCGCGCCCGAAGCGGCATCGCCTGCAGGGCGGCGAGCGGATCGAGGTCGCCGAGCGCGCCGCCGAGCCGCGACCTTCGCCCGCCGGCCCCGCGCCGCGCATCGCATGGCAGAACGACGACCTGCTGGTCATCGACAAGCCCGCCGGCCTCGTGGTCCATCCGGCACCGGGACACACCGGCGCGACGCTCGTGGAGCTCCTCGCCCGCGACGCGGGCACGGCCTGGGAGCCGCTGGCCGTGCACCGGCTCGACCGGGACACCTCGGGTCTGATGCTGGTCGCCAAGCGGCCCGAGATCAGAGACGAGCTCCAGCAGCTGATCCGCGCTCGCGGCCTGGTGCGCGAGTACCTGGCGCTGGCCGAGGGCACGCCTCGGCTCCCGTTCCGGAACGATCGAAGCGCCGATCGGGCGGGACGCGCGCGACCGGACTCGCATGGCCGTCGGGGGAGCTCGGGCCCGCGAGGCGCGTACGCATTTCGAGGTGGAGCGGTTCCTCGAAGACTTCACGCTCGTGCGGGCGCGGCTCGACACCGGGCGCACGCATCAGATCAGGGCCCACTTCGCGGCGATCGGCCACCCGCTGGCCGGCGATCGCGCCTACGGCGGGCAGCGCGTGCTCGGGCTGGAGCGGCAGTTCCTGCACAGCGCGCGCATCGCGTTCGAATACTCGGGAGCGCCCGGCGGCGTGGAGGAGCGCTCACCGCTGCCCGCGGATCTCGCCGAGGCGCTGGAGCAGGCGGGGGAGTGAGGCGCCGGCGGCCGGGTTTCCCACCCGCCGCCTACCCACTCGGATTAGTGGGATATGCCCCTCAAATCCGAGTGGCCTCGAGGGGGCGTGCCCGACGAGCGCCATGCGCTCCTAGGACAAACGACCGCGTCACACGACACCACCCCTTGCCCAGCCGGTCTCGGCGGGCGCCCCGCCACCAGGAGGCGCGACCGCTTTGCGTAAACTGGCCGGGTCAGCACCAACCTCCCGGTCCGGCGACCACGATCCCTGCCCGGCGTCCACGCCGGGTCTCGTGTGCCCGTCAGGCCGGCTTTCCAACGCTCAGAAAAGGGAATCCATTGGCAGAACCACAAGTAGGCATCAAGGAGCTGCTGGAGGCCGGCGTCCATTTCGGCCACCAGACGCGCCGCTGGCACCCGAAGATGCGCCGCTACATCTTCGGCGAGCGCGACGGCATCTACATCATCGACCTGATGCAGACGGTCGACCTGCTCGAGCGGGCGCGGGCCTTCGCCGAGGACCTCGCGTCGAAGGGCGGCGTGATCCTCTTCGTCGGCACCAAGAAGCAGGCCAAGGACACGATCAAGGCGGTCGCCGAGGACGGCCGGCATGCCGTACGTGAACGAGCGCTGGCTCGGCGGCCTGCTGACCAACTTCAACACGATCGAAGAAGCGGATCGAGCGGCTGCACGAGCTCCGGCGGCAGTCCGAGGAGGGCCAGCTCGAGCTGCTCCCGACGAAGGAGCGCATGTCGATGGAGGCCGAGCTGCGCAAGCTCGAGACGAACCTCAGCGGCGTGGCGCGACATGCAGCGCCTCCCGGACGCGCGTGTTCGTGACCGACCTCAAGGTCGAGGAGATCGGCGTGCGGGAGGCCGCGCGCCTCGACATCCCGACGATCGGGCTGGTCGACACGAACTGCGACCCGGAGCCGGTCGACTACGTGATCCCCGGCAACGACGACGCGATCCGCTCGAACGACGTGATCATCAAGGCGATCGGCGGCGCCGCCGCCGAGGCCGCGTCGACGCTGGCTGCAGCAGGAGCAGGCACGCCGGGAGGCCGAGGAGGCCGAGCGACGAGGCGGAGGAGACGCCAGCGGCAGGAGGCCGAGGAGCGCGCACGCAAGGAGGCCGAGGAGCAGGCGCGCCGCGAGGCCGAGGAGCGCGCAGGCGGAAGCAGCAGGCGGCGCCCGCGGCAGGTCACCCCGGGCGAGCAGGCCGGCCGACCAGGCCGAACGGCGAGACGCCTCAGGCCGAGCAGGTCGGGGAACGGCCAATGAGCATCACCGCCACGGACGTCAAGGCGCTGCGTGACCGCACCGGCGCCGGCATGATGGAGTGCAAGCGGGCGCTCGAGGAAGCCGACGGCGACGCCGAGAAGGCGCGTCGAGATCCTGCGCGTCAAGGGCCAGGCCAAGGCGGCCAAGCGCGGCGAGCGCGAGGCGGCCGAGGGCGTGATCTCGAGCTACGTCCACTTCAACGACCGCATCGGCGTGCTCGTCGAGGTCAACTGCGAGACCGACTTCGTGGCCCGCAACGAGGAGTTCTCGCAGTTCGCCCGCGACATCGCGATCCACGTCGCGGCCGCTGCGCCGCGCTGGGTCTCCGAGGACGACGTGCCGGAGGAGGAGCGCGAGCGGGAGCGCGCGGTCCTCGAGCAGCAGGCCGACGAGCAGCAAGCCGCCCGAGGTGCAGCAGAAGATCGCCGAAGGCCGCCTGCGCAAGTGGCTCGAGGAGGTCGTGCTGCTGAACCAGAAGCACGTGCAACGCCGACAAGCACGAAGGGCGCACGATCGAGCAGCTGCGGGCCGAGATCTCGGCCAAGACGGGCGAGAACGTGGTCATCAGGCGCTTCGCCCGCTTCCAGGTCGGCGAGTAGCTAGGCCGTCATTCGGTTATTTTTCGCCGTGTCCGAGCGACGGTCGACGGTGACGGCAAGCCCGCCTTTCGCCGCATCCTCCTGAAGCTCTCGGGCGAGGCGCTCATGGGCCCGCGCGACCTACGGGATCGACCCCGACCGCATCCACGCGCATCGCCCGCACGGTGAGGCGCGTCCACGACCGCGGGGTCGAGGTCGCGATCGTGGTCGGCGGCGGCAACATCTACCGCGGGCTGGAGGGCACGGCGCAGGGCATGGACCGGGCGAGCGCCGACTACATGGGAATGCTGGCGACCGTGCTGAACGCGCTCGCGCTTCAGGACGCGCTCGAGCACGAGGGCGTCGATCACGCGGGTCCAGTCCGCGATCACGATCTCGGAGGTCTGCGAGCCCTACATCCGCCGGCGCGCGATGCGCCACCTGGAGAAGGGCCGGGTCGTGATCTTCGCCGGCGGCACCGGCAACCCGTTCTTCACGACCGACACCGCGGCCGGCCTGCGCGCGCTCGAGATCCACGCCGAGGCGATCCTGATGGCCAAGAACAACGTCGAGGGCGTGTACGACATGGACCCGAGCGAGCACGCCGACGCGACGTTCCTGCCCAACATCACGCACGGCGAGGCGATCGAGCGGGACCTCAAGGTGATGGACTCGACCGCGCTGTCGCTCTGCAAGGACAACGGGCTCCCGATCTACGTGTTCAACATGGCGGACGAGCGCAACATCGACCGCATCGTCTGCGGCGAGCGCGTCGGCACGCTGGTGGCGACGTGATCGACGACCTGCTCAAGGACGCGCGCGAGCGCATGGGCAAGTCGATCGAGGCCACCCGCCACGAGCTCGCGACGGTGCGCACCGGCCGCGCCTCGCCGCACCTGCTCGACCGCGTCAACGTCGACTACTACGGCACCAGCACGCCGCTCAAGCAGCTCGCGAACGTCGCCGCGACCGAGGCGCGGCTGCTGACGATCACGCCCTACGACAAGTCGGCGATCAAGCAGATGGAGAAGGCGATCCTGGAGTCCGACCTCGGGCTGACGCCCTCCAACGACGGCAACCTGATCCGCCTCACGATCCCCGAGCTGACCGAGGAGCGCCGCAAGGAGCTGGTCAAGGTGGTCCACGGCATCGCCGAGGAGGGCCGGGTCGCGGTGCGCAACATCCGCCGCGACTGCATGCACGACCTGCGCGAGCTGCAAGCAGGAGGGCGAGGTCGGCAAGGACGAGGAGCACCGCGCGGAGGACGAGCTCCAGAAGCTCACCGACGCGCAAGATCGCGGAGATCGAAGAGCTCCTGAAGGGCAAGGAAGAAGAGATCCTGCGCGAGATGAAGGCCGATCGCGCCCCGTTTCGTGGCGATCATCATGGACGGGAACGCCCGCTGGGCGACGCGAGCAGGGGCTGCCGCGTCACTCGAGGGCCACCGGGCGGGCGCCGACGCGCTCAAGCGCACGGTGCGAGCTCGCGCGGCGAGCTCGGGCATCGAGCAGCTGACCGTCTACGCGTTCTCGACCGAGAACTGGGCGCGGCCGCCGCCGGAGGTCACCGGCCTCATGGAGCTCTTCGCCGAGCTGATCGAGTCGCGAGGTGCCGGAGCTGCACGAGGAGGGGATGCGGCTGCGCTTCATCGGCCGCCGCGACCGCATCGCGCCGCAGGTCGCCGAGGAGATCGACTGGGCCGAGCAGCTGACCGCGCGCCACACCGCGCGCACGCTGTTCGTCGCCTTCGACTACGGCGGCCGTGCGGAGATCCTCGATGCGGCCGAGCGCTACGGCGGCGGGGGGGAGGAGGAGTTCCGCCGCCACCTCTACGCTCCCGACATGAGGACCCGGAGCTGATCATCCGCACCAGCGGCGAGCTGCGGCTCTCCAACTTCCTGCTCTGGCAGTCCGCCTACTCGGAGCTGTACTTCTCGGACCGGCTGTGGCCGGACTTCGACCGCGAGGAGCTCGAGCGGGCGCTGCGACGCGTTCGCGCGCGCCGGCGAGTACCGCTACGGGGGCCGGTGAGCGGCGCCGACGCGCGCCAGCGGCGCGGCGCCGCCGGCGCCGGCGCGCCGGGACCTCGACCGCGCGCGCGGGTCGCTGGTCGCGATCCCGTGGGTCGCGTTCGCGATCCTGATCATCGTCTTCGGCGGCACCGTCTTCGCGGTCGCGCTGATCGGCCTCGGCATCGTCGGCCTGCACGAGCTCTACCGGATGCTCGCGCCGGTGCGGCCGATCGCGCTGGCCGGCTTCGCCGGGCTCGGCGGGCCTGATCCTCGCCGCCGCCTACGGCGACCAGTTCCAGATGGTGCTGGCGTCGGTGCGTCGCGTTGCTGCTCGACCTTCCTGCTCGCGCTGACCCGCCGCGACCGCGCGGCACGTGACGCTCGCGATCGCGGCGACGCTGCTCGGGCGTCTTCTGGGTCGGGCTGGCGCTCGCGCACGCGGTGCTGCTGCGCGAGCTCGACCACGGCGGACGGCCTGATCGTGGACGTCGCTGATCGCGACCTTCATCGGCGACACCGGCGCCTACTTCGGCGGCCGCACGTGGGGCACGCGCCCGCTCGCGCCGCGGATCTCGCCGGCCAAGACGGTCGAGGGGCTGCTCGCGGGCTTCGCTGGCCGGGCACGCTCGCCTTCTGGTTCGCGGGCCTCTACCAGGACTGGCTCTCGGCGACGGAGGCGCTCGCGATCGGCGCCTGCGTCGCCGCTCGCCGCGCCGCTCGGAGACCTGTTCGAGTCGCTGATCAAGCGCGACCTGGGCGTGAAGGACACGCGGCCGCTTCTTCGGCGAGCACGGCGGCGTGCTCGACCGCCTCGACGCGGCCTTCTTCACGGTCGTGGTCGGCTACTACGTCGGCCGTAGCGCGCTGTCTTGTAGCGCGTCACAGTCGCTGCACGGCTGAGCCCGGAGCCGCTGCGCCGCCTTCGCCTAGACTGGACCCTGCATGCGAAAGCTCGTGATCCTCGGCGTCGACCGGGTCGATCGGCACGCAGGCGCTCGAGGTCGTCGCGCGACAGCGACGAGCTCGAGGTCGTTGGGCTCGCGGCGGCGGACTCGCTGGGAGCGGCTGCTCGCGCAGGCCGTCGAGCACGGCGTCGACGCGGGTCGCGCTCGTCGGACCCGAGGCGGCCGGCGCGCGCGCAGCGAGGCCTGGACCGGGGGAGAGGTGCTCGCCGGGCCGGAGGGGCTCGACGCGCCTGATCGTCGAGTCCGGCGCCGACCTCGTGCTGAACGGCCTCGTCGGCTCGGCCGGGCTCGGCCCGACGGTCGCGGCGCTCGGCGAGGGCATCGACCTCGCGCTCGCCAACAAGGAGAGCCTGGTCGTCGGCGGCGAGCTCGTGATGCAGCTCGCCGAGGCGACCGGCGCGCGCGTGATCCCGGTCGACTCCGAGCACTCCGCCCTCTTCCAGCTGCTCCTGGGCGAGGCACACGGAGGCGGCGCCGGCACCGTCGAGCGGCTGGTGCTGACCGCCTCCGGCGGGCCGTTCCGCGGCATGACGCAGCGAGGCGCTGCAGGACGTCGGACGTCGAGGCGGCGCTCGCGCACCCGACCTGGGACATGGGCGGCAAGATCACGATCGACTCGGCCACGCTCATGAACAAGGGCCTCGAGCTGATCGAGGCCCATCACCTGTTCGGCTTCCCCTACGAGCGCATCGACGTCGTCGTGCACCCGGAGTCGATCGTCCACGCGGTCGTCCAGCTCAACGACGGCGCCTCGCTCGCGCACCTCGGCTATCCGGACATGCGGGTGCCGATCTCCTACGCGCTCCACTATCCCGGAGCGGGCGGACGTCGCCGGTCGCGTCCGCTCGACCTCGCGGCGGTCGGGCAAGCTCACCTTCGAGGCGCCCGACCTCGAGACGCTTTCCGCTGCCTCGCGCTCGCCCGCGACGCGGCCGACGGCGGGCGGCACCGCGCCCTGCGTCCTGAACGCCGCCAACGAGGTCGCCGTGCACGCCTTCCTCGCCGGCCGGCTCGCGTTCCTCGACATCGCCGCGCGTGATCGAGGGCACGCTCGAGGCCGCTCGAGCACGCAGCCGGTGCGCAGCTTCGACGACCTCTACGAGGCGGACGCCGAGGCGCGCCGCCGAGCGCGCCGAGCTGGTCGAGCGCCTGGCGGTCAGCGTGAGCGCTGCATCGTGACGCTACGTTCCTCGCGTTCGTCGGCTTCGCGGTGCTGATCATCCTGCACGAGTTCGGCCACTTCATCGCGGCGAAGAAGACCGGCATGCGGGTCGAGCGCTTCGCGCTCTTCTTCCCGCCGCTGATCGTCAAGATGCGGACGGGCGAGACCGAGTACGGGATCGGCGCGATCCCGCTCGGCGGCTACGTGAAGATCACCGGCATGAACCCGGAGGAGGAGCTGCCTCCGGACGTCGCGCCGCGCGCCTACTACCACCAGCCGGTCTGGAAGCGGATCGTCGTGATCGGCGCCGGTCCGGCTGATGAACCTGCTGATCGCGTTCCTGATCCTGTTCGGCCTCGCGTTCGGCGCGTCGCAAGATCTCCACGAAGGTGGTCGAGGTCGCCAACGACGCTCCGGCCGAGGGCCAGCTGCAGCCGGGCGACCGGATCCTCGCCGTCGACGGCAAGCGGGCGCGCGAAGCGACGTCGAGGATCAGCTGACGACGTTCCGCGGCCAGATCTCGAGCCACCACTGCGCCGGCAGGCCAGGTGCGACGGCTGCCTGGCGCGCGACGCCGGTCGTGCTTCACGGTCGAGCGCGACGGCGCGCATCGTCACGGTGCGGGTCAGGCCGCGCTACGACGCCGAGCGAAGCGCACGCTCGTCGGGTTCTCGTTCGGCGAGCCGCGCAACCCGACCGTGCTCGAGGCGGCCGACCTCGTCGGTCGACCAGATGTGGGCCGTCACGAAGGGCACCGTCGAGGCGATCGTCGCGGATCTTCAACCCCGAGCAGCGCGAGCAGATCTCGGGCGTCGTCGGCAGCTACGAGGTGACGCGGCAGGCTTCGCGTTCGACGACGTCCGGCGGGCGCTGCGCTGCTGGCCGTGATCAGCCTCTCGCTGGCGATCATCAACCTGTTCCCGTTCCTGCCGCTCGACGGCGGCCACATCTTCTGGAGCCTGGTCGAGAAGGTCAGGGGCCGGCCGGTCCCGTTCCGGGTCATGGAGCAGGCCGGGCGTGCTCGGCTTCGTGCTCGTGATGTTCCTGTTCTTCATCGGGCTCTCCAACGACATCGGCCGGCTCACCGGGGGCGGCTTCGACACGCGCTGATTTGACAAAGTGCCCGGTAAGGCGTAGGAACTGAGGGTCCGACTCGAGGAGGAGAGGTCGATGGAACGCACAACGGCTCGAGACACAAGCGCGGCGAAGCCGGCTCAGCGACGCGCCGACGGTGGCGAGCGCCTTCGCGCGCGACCGTGCAGGCCATGCCCCGACCGTGTCGCGCTGCGCACGCGCGGCGGCGAGCAGGAGATCACCTGGGCGCGAGTACGGCGAGCAGGTCGACCGCTTCGCGCTCGGGCCTGAGGGCGCTCGGGCCTCGAGCGCGGGCGACACGATCGCGCTGATGCTCACCAACCGGCCCGAGTTCCACATCGCCGACACCGCCGCGATCAGCCTCGGCGCGACGCCGTTCTCGCTCTACCAGACGCTCACCCCCGAGCAGATCGCCTACCAGCTGAACGACTCGGGCGCCGAGATCGTGGTCACCGAGCCGGCGTTCCTCGAGCGGGTGCTGGCCGCGCAGGGAGCAGACGTCCGCAGGCTGCGGCACGTCGTGCTCGTCGACGCCGGACGGCGCGAGCGCGGACACGATCGCGTTCGACGACCTGCTCGCGAGCGAGGGCGACCCGGAGGAGATCGCGGCGCTCGCGCGAGGCGGTCGAGCCGGACGACCTCCTGACGCTGATCTACACGTCCGGCACGACCGGGCCGCCGAAGGGCGTGCAGCTCACCCACCACAACATGATGAGCGCGGTCAAGACGTTCGACGACGTGATCGACTTCCCCGACGGCGCGCGCGTCGTCTCCTACCTGCCGATGGCGCACATCGCCGAGCGCGCGACCGGCCACTACCTGCCGATCGTGCTCGGCCACACGGTCACCTGCTGCCCGAACCCGCGCGAGGTGATCGCCTACCTGCCCGAGGTGCGGCCGACCTGGTTCTTCGCGGTGCCGCGGATCTGGGAGAAGCTGAAGGCCGGGCTCGAGGCGATGATCGAGTCCGAGCAGGACGCGGAGCGCAAGCGGGCGCTCGAAGTGGGCGCTCGACGTCGGGCCACAAGAAGGTGCGCGCTCGAGCAGGCCGGGCGAGCAGGTTCCCGGCGAGCTCGCCGCGGAGCACGAGAAGGCGGACGAGCTGGTGCTGTCGAAGCTGCGCGACCAGCTCGGCCTCGACGAGCTGGAGGCGGTCTACGTCGGCGCCGCGCCGACGCCGCTGCCCGTGCTCGAGTTCTTCCACGCGATCGGCGTGCCGGTCGCGGAGCTGTGGGGCCTCTCCGAGAGCACCGGCAGCGGCGCGGTCAACCTGCCCGGGCAAGATCAAGCTCGGCACGGTCGGCCAGGTGACGCCCGGCATGGAGCTGAAGCTCGCCGAGGACGGCGAGGTCCTGATCCGCGGCGCCGCAGATCATGAAGGGCTACCGCAACCTGCCCGAGAAGACCGCCGAGGCGATCGACGCCGAGGGCTGGCTCCACACCGGCGACATCGGCGAGCTCGACGACGACGGCTACCTGAAGATCGTCGACCGCAAGAAGGAGCTGATCATCACGGCGGGCGGCAAGAACATCTCGCCGGCGAACCTCGAGGCGAAGCTGAAGGCGCACCCGCTGATCGGCACGGCCTGCGTGATCGGCGACCAGCGGCCGTTCCTGACGCGCGCTGATCGTGCTCGATCCCGACGTGGCGCCCGCCTGGGCGGCGCAGCAGGGGATCGAGGACACCTCGCTCGAGGCGCTCGCCGAGGACGAGCGGGTGCTGCGCCGAGATCCAGGAGGGCGGTCGACGACGCTCAACAGCCAGGTCTCGAAGGTCGAGGGCGTGAAGAAGTTCACCGTCCTCGGCGAGGACTGGCTGCCGGGCGGCGACGAGCTGACGCCCGACGATGAAGCTGAAGCGCAAGCCGATCGCGGAGAAGTACGCCGCGCAGATCGAGGCGATGTACACGCGTTAGTGGATCCGGCCGCCGACCGTCAACGGCGAGCGCTTAGATTCAACCTCTGAGCGGCGATTCGCACGACCGCCCCTCTACAGCCCACCCGCAGCTGATCGCTGCGCGGCGCGAAGTACCCGGTAACGATTGACAAGTGCTTGCGTTTCCCGTCTGGCGGCGGCGCGTTGCCTTGTGAGCCTGCGGCCATTGGTGGCCGTCGCGGCTTGGCCGGAGCTGACGCAATACGCAAACGCTTGCACCGTCCCGCTTGTGCAAGGTCGTTGACCGCGCCGACGACCCAGCCCACGCGACCCCCAGTCAACGTGCCGCTGTAGAACACGCCGCCACCGCCGGGGACCGTTTGGTAGCCGCCCGAGATGACCACCTTCCCGGACCGGCACAACGCGATGGAGGAGCCAACGTCGTCACCGGACGGGTCGCCCGCCGGTGCGAGGGTCCTCACCGGTCCGACCACTCGCTCGTACTCGCTCGTGCGCCTCGGGGCGCCGTTCTCGAGACTGCTCCGGCCGGGGGTGTCGGCCGGGGCGCGCCGTGTCGCTCCCCCTGGCGTTGACGCAGCCAACCAAATACTGAGGGCTGCGGCCAAAATCGCCGCCACGGCTAGAACCGAGGCGGCGGGAGATGGACCATAGTTCCGCAACCGCTTCCCTTTCGACCCTCGGCAGGCGATCGTGACACGGACACTTCCCGCGCGTCAATCGGATACTTGTCGAGTCAGGCGACAGATCGGGATACTGCAGGGGTGATCTCGCAGGAGCACACCCAAGAGTGGCCGGAGCCGGTCGCCGATCATCCGATCCCAGGCATGCACGTCTGGGGCTGGATGACCCCCGATCAGCTGGGCTGGCTCAGCGCCCAGGCTGCTCAGATGCAGAGCGTGGCAGAAGTCGGAAGCCTGTACGGCCGGAGCTCATTCGGACTTCTGACCGCCTGCCAGGGCCCTGTCTATTGCATCGATCCGTGGCCGGGCCACCGGTACGAGAGCTTCATGGATGAATGTGGTCACTTCCCAACCTGGTGGCGATCAGAGAGTTTTCGCCCGCCGCCGCCGAGCAGGTGCCGGAAGTGGACATGGTGTTCTCTCGACGGCGACCACGAATACGAGGCCGTGATCGCGGACATCGAGACGTGGCTGCCCAAGGCGCGGAAGCTCCTATGCGGTCACGACTACGGGCACCCGGACCATCCGGGCGTGGCGCAGGCGGTCGACGAGGTCTTCGGCAGCCGGGTCGTGCCGGCCGGTCCAGGCCATCTCGCGGGCATCTGGACGGTTCAGACCGGTCACGCTTCCGGCTCGTCTCGATAGCGGGGGAGCTCCAACCACACGTCGGCGCCGCCGCCGGGTTGATTGGCGGCCCGCGCGTCACCCCGGTGCGCCCGGGCGATGCCCTCGACGATCGCGAGGCCGAGGCCGGTGCCGCCGCGCGTGCGTCCCTCTTCCGCCCGGGTGAAGCGCTCGAATGCCGAGCCGATGAACTCGGGCGGGAAGCCCGGCCCCTCGTCGCGCACGTGCAACTCCACGCGACCGTTCGATTCGCGCGCGGAGAGCTCGACGTCGCCGCCCCCGTAGCGCAGCGCGTTGTCAACCATGTTGCCGAGCGCCTGCTTCAGGCGCAGCCGGTCACCGACGACCTGTAGGCCGGCGGGCGCATCGACGGTGAGCGGGCGCTCGAGCTGTGCGCTCCGCACCTCGAAGCGGTCCCTGGTCTCGCCGAGCAGCTCCCGTGCGTCGATCTCGCCCGCTCGCACCGGCAGCCGCCCCTGGTCGGAGCGTGCGATCAGCAGCAGGTCGTCGGCCAACTGGACGATGCGGTCCGTCTCCTCGGAGGCCGACGCCACCGCCGCCTCCAGTTGCTCGCGCGAGCGTCCCTTTTTGTGGGCGAGCTCCAGCTCGCTCTTCAGGATCGCGAGCGGCATGCGCAGTTCGTGGCTTGCGTCCGCGACGAACGTGCGCTCGCGCTTCAGCGCTTCCTCGAGCCGCGCAAGCATGTCGTTCAGCGTGTGGCCGAGGCGGCCGATCTCGTCGTCGGTCGGCGGCACCGGGAGCCGGCTCCCCGGTTCCCTGCCGGAGATCGCCGCCGCGCGGGCGCGCATCGAGTCCACCGGCCTGAGCGAGGCGGAAGTGACGGCGTAACCCGCGAGCGATGCGAGCAGCAGCATCACAGGGCCGCCGATCAGCAGCAGGGTGCTGAGATCGCTGAGGGCCTCGTCCCGCTCCTGCACGGCCGTCCCCACCACCACGATCCGCGTGCCCTCGGAGGTGCGCACGGGGTGGGCGAGCAGGCGCGCGGGTTGCTTGTCGGTGCCGAGCAGCTCGCGCTCGTCCACGAAGATCGTCTCGGTGCTGGCGCGCGCGACCTCGTCGGGCGTCAGCACGGTGCGCCCGCCGCTGCCGATCGAGGCGTCGATCACGCGCCCGCGCTCGTCGAGGATCTGGGCGAGGCGCTCGTCGCGTTCGACCAATCCACTGCCACCGTGCTCGCGTAGCCCCGAGCCGGCCCGGTGCACGAGCGCGGCCACATGGTCCGCCTGCGAGCGGAGGCTGCGTGTCGATCGAGTCGTCGAGCTCGGCCTCGAGGCGCAGGCGCAGGAACAGGCCCGTTGCCACGAGCAGAATCGCCATCGCGGCGGCAAACGCCAGCGTCAGCTTGAGCTTCAGGGGTAGCCGGCTCACCGTCCGCCCCTTAGGTGCAGGCGGTAGCCGACGCCGCGCACGGTCTCGATGCTCCTCGCGCCGAAGGGCCGGTCGACCTTCTCGCGCAGGTAGCGGATGTAGACCTCGATCACGTTCGAGCGGCCCTCGTAACCGTCGTCCCAGACGTGCTCGAGGAGGCGCTACACGCGAGAACGACCTCGCCGGGTTGGCGCATGAAGGTCTCGAGCAGCGAGAACTCCTTCAGCGAAAGCTCGATCTGCTGCTTTCCCCTCCACACCGGTGGGTCGCGGGGTTCAGCACGCAGGTCGCCGACCTGAGTACGGGCGGCGCTTCCAGGGGGCCCCGCCGCATGAGCGCCCGCAGGCGGGCGAGCGGCTCCGCGAACGCGAACGGCTTGACGAGGTAGTCGTCACCTCCCTGGTCGAGCCCGGTCACGCGGTCCTCGATGTCGTCGAGCGCGGTCAGCATCAGCACCGGCACCCAGATGCTGTCGTCGCGCAAGCGCCTGCAGACTTCGAGGCCGTCCATCCCCGGAAGCATCAGATCAAGCACGACCGCGTCGTACTCAGTCGCGGCCGCCATCCGGAGCGCGTCCTTGCCCCGCCCGGCGATGTCGGCTGCGATTCCCTCCTCTTCCATCCCCCGTCGAAGGAGGCCGGCCATCTTCTCGTCGTCCTCGACGATCAACACCCTCATGCCTACCGATTATCCCAGCAGAAACACCGGCTGCTCGCACTTTTCGATGCGAGTCTGCAAATTGGGGGTTGACAAAACTGAAAGGCCGTCGCTACTGTTGCCAAACGAAATATGAGAATAGTCTGAGAGAGACAAGAAGTCACTCTGAGACTGCTCAAGAGGGGTCTCCCGCGGTTCGCGGGTGGGCAGGGTTCTCACCAAGACGGAGGGGTTCGGATGCGGGTTCGCGTCCGCTCGATCACGGCTGCACGGAAGCACGGAGGGTCTCGGCCATGATGCGCTGGATCATCGGAACCAGCCTTCGCCTCCGCCTCATGGTGGTGGGCATCGCCGCTGCGGTGATCGCGGTGGCAATCGTGCAGCTGCACGACGCGCCGGTCGACGTGCTGCCCGAGTTCACTCCGCCTTACGTCGAGGTGCAGACGGAGGCGCTCGGTCTCTCCGCCGAAGAGGTCGAGCAGCTCGTCACCGTTCCGCTCGAGGCGGACCTCCTGAACGGGGTGGCGTGCCTCGACGACATCCGGTCGCAGTCGGTTCCCGGGCTGTCGCGATTCTCCTCGTCTTCGAGCCGGGGACGAACCTGTTACGCGCCCGGCAGGTGGTGGCAGAGCGGCTGACGCAGGCACACGCGCTTCCGAACGTGTCCAGGCCGCCTCAGATGCTGCAGCCGCTGTCGTCGACGAGCCGCGTCCTGATCGTCGGACTCTCGTCGAAGAACGTGTCCGCACCAAGGATGTCGGTGCTCGCGCGCTGGACGATCGCGCCCGCCCTCGTGGGCGTACCCGGCGTCGCCAACGTCTCGATCTGGGGCCAGCAGCGACCAGCAGTTGCAGGTGCAGGTCAACCCCGAGCAACTCCGGAGAACGGAACGTCTCGCTCGATCAGGTGATCGAAACGACCGGCAACGCGCTGCTGGTGTCGCCGCTGACCTTCCTCGAAGCCTCGACGCCGGGAACCGGCGGGTTCATCGACACGCCGAACCAGCGTCTCGGGATCCGGCACCTGCCCCCGATCAGACGCCTAGGCGATCTCGCGAAAGTCCGAGTCGAGGACACGCCCGGCCGGAATCTGGCGCTCGGAGATGTGGCCAATGTCGTCGAGAGCCACCAGCCGCTGATCGGCGACGCGACCGTCAACGAGGGGCCGGCCTCCTGCTCGTGATCGAGAAGTTCCCCGAGCGCGAACACGCTCGAGGTCACCCGAGGCGTGGAAGACGCGATCGACGAGATGCAGCCCGGCCTGCCCGGCATGAACTTCGACTCGTGCGTCTTCCGGCCGGCTTCGTACCTCGAACAATCGATCGACAACCTCACGCTGGCCGTGATCATGGCGTCGCTCCTGTCGCCATGGTCTGTTCGGCCTTCTCTTCGATGGACGCGGCGCTCGTCTGCTTCCTCGCGTTCGGCGTCTCGATGATCACCGCAGCGCTCGTGCTCTAGGCGTTCGGTTCAACGTTCGATGCGCATCGTCTTCGCCGGCCTCGCGGTCGCGCTCGTCGTGGTCATCGACGATCCGTCGTCACTGTGGAGAACATCCGGCGGCGGCTGCAGGAGCGCGGTCCGCAGGCGAACCAGGTGTCGCGCGCGGCGATCGTGCTCGAGGCCGCCGCTGAGATACGCAGCCCGATGGGGTACGCAACCCTGATTCTGCTGCTCGCGGCCCTGCCGGTGTTCTTGATCAATGGCATCAGCGGATCGTTCTTCGAGCCGCTCGTCCGGTCCTATGCGATCGCGTTGCTGGCGGCGATGGTGGTGGCGCTCACGCTCACGCCGACGCTGAGCCTGCTCCTGCTGTCGAAGCGCGCCGCCCGCCGCCAGTCGCCGCTTGCCCGGTGGCCGGAACGGCGCTATGCCGCAGCGCTGGCGAAGGCGGTCGATCGCCCGCGCATGCTGATCATCGGCGCGGGAGTGGCCGCGCTCGCCGGCATCGCTCTGATTCCGGCGCTATCGGGACCGGTGATCCCGTCGTTCCAGGACAGGGACCTGCTCGTGCAGTTGAGCGGCGCGCCGGGCACGTCGCGGCCGGAGATGCAGCGCATCGTGTCGCGCATGAGCCGCGAGCTGCGGTCGGTTTCAGGTGTGGACGGGGTCGCCGGCCACGTTGGCCGGGCCGTGACGGGCGACCAGGTAGTGGACGTCAACTCGAGTGAAGTGTGGGTGCGGCTCGATCGCGATACCAACTACGGCGACGCGCGGGCCGAGGTCAAGAACGTCGTCGACGGCTACCCGGGCCTCAGCCACCGGACTGTCACCTACGAGAAGCAGCGCATCAAGGAAGTGTCGGCGCTCGACGACCGGCAGGGCGCGAGCACAGCCTCAGACAGCGCGGACCTCGACGTGCTGACCGGCGCCGACCGCAGGCCGCTGACAGTGCGCGTGTACGGCGAGGACCTGCGCGTCCTGCGGCAGCAAGCGGCGCGCATGCGGGGCCTGATGGCCGGCGTCGACGGCGTCAAAGACCCGCGCGTCGAGCGTCTGCCCGAGGAGCCGACCGTGACGATCCGAGTGGATCTCCAGAAGGCGCAGCGCTACGGGATCAAGCCGGGCGACGTGCGCCGGGCGGAGGCGACGCTGCTGGCGGGGATTCAGGTCGGAAGCCTGTTCCAGGCGCAGAAGGTGTTCGACGTGGTGGTCCGCGGCACGCCCAAGGCTGGGGCGCAGCCTGACCGACATGCGCCGCCTGGTGATCGACACGCCGAGTGGCGGGCACGTGCGCCTCGGGAAGGTCGCCGACGTGCTGATCGCACCTACCTTGCAAACGTTCAGCGGGAGTCGAGCTCACGACGCATCGACATCACCGCGGATGTGAGTGGACGCGGAATCGGCGACGTCAAGGACGACGTCGAGAGCCGCATCCAGGACGTCCGTTTCCCGCTCGAGTACCACGCGGCGGTAATTGGCCACCCCACCGGCCAGAGGCAGAGTCTGGGGACCTTCATCCTCTTCGGGCTCGCCGCCGCCGCTGGGATCTTCCTCCTGCTCCAGGCCGCATTCGGGAGCTGGCGACTGGCGTCGCTGATCTTCATCACGCTCCCCCTCGCGCTGGTCGGAGGAGAGGTCGCAGCACTAATCGCCGGCGGCACCGTGTCACTTGGCGCGCTCGCCGGCTTCCTGGCCGTGTTCGCAATCGCGGCGCGCAATGGAATCGCGACGGTCACCCACTATCGGCGGCTCGAGCGGCACGCGGGCGAGACCCACGGCCTCGAGCTGGTGATGCGCGGTGCGCGCGAACGGCTTGTGCCGATCCTGATGACGGCGTCGGCGGCCGCGCTCGCGGTGCTGCCGCTGATCGTCCTCGGCACGCGCCCGGGCTACGAGCTCGTGCACCCGATGGCGATCGTGCTGGTCGGCGGCCTCGTCACCTCGACGTTGCTTGCCTTGTTCGTCGTGCCGGCGCTGTACCTGCGCTTCGGCGGAGGAGCGCCGTCGGCGATGGCGCCCGAGCTCGAGCTGCTGCATCGCTGGGCCGGCCTCCAGCCCACGGCGGAAGACGTGACGGAGAGCACCAAGGAAGTCGCGGTGGAGGAACACGGACGGGCCCCGGCCGCTTCGGGCGCTCAAGTAGAGGAGGGGTCGAGTGAGACCGACAAAGCACAGCATTAGGTGGATCGTGGTTCTGTTGATCGTCGCCGGTCTCGGCGCCATGCAGCTCTCGGCCTGTTCCGATAGTCCGGCCGAGGAAGCGGGAGAGGAGCCGGCCAGCGTCGAGCCGATCAAGGGCACGAGCTACAACACGATCGTGCTGTCCATGGACGCCGCCGAGCGGGTTGGCATCGAGACGGCGAAGATGGTGAGAAGAACGGTCGGAAGGTGATTCCGTACGACGCCGTCTC